>NZ_PKFQ01000001.1:0-1361250 GCF_002939475.1 Streptomyces cinnamoneus
TTATTTCTTGTATGTATAGTTATATAGTTTAGATTTCGTGCTTTTTTTATTATATCAAGAAAAACAGAAAACGGCATACGAGATTGGGCAGTGACGGGGGTTCAAACGGTGCCCTTCCCACTCCCCCGCGGAGCGGGTACCACATCGCTGCGCGATGTGCAAGCGGGGCGGTCGCTGCGCTCCCTTGCCCGCGCGGTGCGCGGGCGGTCCCCTCCGCTGCGCTCCAGGGACCAGTGGGCCGGCCCGCGATGCGGGACCGGGGCGGGGGCAGCCGCGATGCGGCCAGCCCCCGACGACTGCCGGGGTGTCAGTTGCGGCCTGTGGGGCCTCCAGTGAGTGGGGCTCGGGCACTGCGTGCCCGAGGTGGCGGGTCCGCTGCGCTCCCCCGCTTGACGGTCCTTCCGGCTGCGCCTCCAGAACCATCAGGGCCCGCTGGCGCGGGCCGGGCTGGCTAGGGAGGGGTGGGGGTCGCTCGTTCGTGTCGGGTTCTAGTGTAGCGGGTGCATCAGGATGATGCAGCATGTACCGTTGGCGAAAACACGAGACACCCCCCAACCACCCGGGAACCTCCCCGGAATTCCGAGAGGAACGACCGCAGATGACCGGTCACCACGAATCTACCGGACCTGATCCCGCGCTGAGCAGCGATTCTGTGCGCCGGGTGACGCAGTACCAGACGGCGGGCGTGAACGCCCGGTTGAAGGTGTTCGCGCTCCTGGAGGCGCAGGGCGTGCCCAAGAGCGAGGCGGACGACCTGGTGGCCGCGCTGGAGGCCGGGGCGGTCGCCGGGGCGCAGTGCCAGGTGGTGGAGCTGGACGGCATGGCGCCGGCCTCTCGGGGCGCGCTGTTCTCGGACGGCTGGGATGACGGCGTGAGGGCCGTGAGCGAGGCCCTGGTGGGCATCGCGGACCGGGAGTGGTCCCAGCGCGGCGGCCGGGCGTCCGGGGCCGCTGAACTGGCCGTACACATCGCGGACGTGAGACAGCGTGAGCGGGCCGACCTCGTCCGGCTGGAGAGGTTCGTCCGGGAGTCCGTGCTGTCGCGCACCCACCCGCACACCACGGCGCGCCGCCGGGCGCTGGAGGCGCTGGGCGAGGCCGGCGGTCTGTGCACCGCGCGCACGAGGAACACCGACGGGGACGTCATCGTCTGCACGCTCGATGCCGGTCACTACGACCCGGACAACAAGCCGCCCTTCAAGAACGGAAAGCCCGGCGGCTGGCACAAGGCGGACGCGTCGATCTGGAACGACCTGAGCGCGGCCTGCACTCCGGACGCGGCCCTCTGAAAGACCACAGGGATAAAAATCGGGGAGGGCTAGAAATGTTTTTGGTTCCACTCAAGGAACACCAGGTCGACCAGAAATTGAGCTTTCGTAGCTGGGTCGGATTTCCTGCAAGATCGCCTGTTCCTCCGGAGGGGGCGCGTGCCATGGGGGTGTCCGCGACCGGGTCCGGTAAGACGATCACCACCGCTGCGTGCGCTCTGGAGTACTTCCCGGGCGGGCGGATTTTGGTGATGGTGCCCACGCTGGACCTGATCGTGCAGAGTGCCCAGTCCTGGCGGCGGGTCGGGCACCGCGCGCCGATGGTCGCGGTCTGCTCCGTGGACAAGGACGAGGTCCTGGAGCAGCTCGGAGTGCGCACCACCACCAACCCGATCCAGCTCGCCCTATGGGCCGGGGCCGGGCCCGTGGTCGTGTTCGCCACCTACGCCTCTCTCGTGGACCGCGAGGACCCCACCGACGTCACTGGTCGCCGGACCGTCCCTGGGCCGCTGGAATCGGCTCTGGCGGGCGGGGAGCGGCTGTATGGGCAGCGGATGGCTCCGTTCGACCTGGCCATTCTGGACGAGGGGCACATGACCGCGGGGGACATGGGACGGCCGTGGGCGGCGATCCACGACAACAGCCGGATCCCCGTCGACTTCCGGCTCTACCTGACCGCCACCCCGAGGATTCTCGCCGCGCCCCGGCCGCAGCGGGGCCGGGATGGCAAGGAGGTGGTGATCGCGTCGATGGAGGACGACTCCAGCACGTACGGCACCCGGATTTTTGATCTTGGGCTGGCGGAGGCGGTGGAACGATCGATCCTCGCGGGGTTCGAGATCGACGTGCTGGAGATCCGCGACCCGGACCCGATCCTGGGCTTGTCGGAGGACGCCCTGCGTGGCCGGCGCATGGCCCTGCTCCAGGCGGCGCTGCTGGAGCATGCGGCGCAGCAGAATCTGCACACCACCATGGTGTTCCACCAGCGGGTGGAAGAAGCCGCGGCGTTCGCCGAGCAGATGCCGCGCACGGCCGCCGAGCTGTACACCGCCGAGGCCTCCGCGGCGGCGCTGGCCGGGGCGGAGGCGCTGCCCGCGTCGTCGATCGACGCTGAGCTGTACGAGCTGGAGGAGGGCCGTCACGTGCCTGCGGACCGGGTATGGGCGGACTGGCTGTGCGGGGACCATCCCATCGCGCACCGGCGTGCGGTGATCCACCGGTTCGCCAACGGCATCGACGCCCAGAACCGGCGGGTGCACCGGGCGTTCCTGTCCTCCGTACGCGCCCTCGGAGTCGGGGTCGACATCACCGGACTGCGCGGAGTCGAGGCGGTGTGCATCGTCGGCTCGCGCAGCTCCCAGGTCGACGTCGTCCAGAACATCGGACGCGCCCTGCGCCCCAACCCCGACGGCACGACCAAGACCGCCCGGATCATCATCCCCGTCTTCCTCCAGCCCGGCGAGGACCCGAAGGACATGATCGCCTCGGCCAGCTACCAACCCCTGGTCGACATCCTCCAAGCCCTGCGCTCGCACTCAGAACGCATGGTCGACCAGCTCGCCTCCCGCGCCCTGACCCGCGGCGCCGAACGGCGGCGCATCCACGTCCGGCCCGCCCCCGCGGCCGGCCCGGAGAACGGGGACATGCCCGAGGAGACCAACCAGACGCAGCAGGAGGTCGACCGGGTCACCTCGATCGTGGTCAACTTCGCCTCCCCCCGCGACGCCGCCGACATCGCCGCCCTCACCCGCTGCCGTGTCATCCGGCCCGAGTCCCTGGTCTGGCTGGAGGGCTACCAGGCCCTGGTCCGGTGGCGTACCGAGAACGGGATCACCGGCCTGTACGCCGTCCCATACGACGTCGAGACCGAGGTCGGCATGACGAAGGACTACCCCCTGGGCCGGTGGGTGCACCAGCAGCGCCGCGCCCAGCGCACAGGCGAACTCGACCCCCACCGCAAAGAGCTCCTCGACGACGCCGGGATGGTGTGGGAACCCGGCGACGAAGCGTGGGAGAACAAACTCGCCGCCTTCCGGGCCTACCGGCGAGCCACCGGGCACCTCGCGCCCCGGCAGGACGCCGTCTGGGGCGAGGGCGAGGCGATGGTGCCCATCGGGCAGCACCTGGCCAACCTCCGGCGGAAGGGGCAGAAGAACGGTCTGGGCAAGGACCCGGAGCGAGCGGCGGTGCGTGCCGCGCAGTTGGCGGCGATCGACCCGGACTGGAACTGCCCCTGGCCGCTCGACTGGCAGCGGCACTGCCGCGTCCTCGCCGACCTCGTCGACGCCGACGGCCACCTGCCCGACATCCAGCCCGGCGTGCTCTTCGAAGGCGACGACATCGGACGATGGCTCACGCGGCAAAGAGAAGCGAGCACCTGGACACAACTCTCCGCCGAACAGCAGGAACGGCTGACAAGGCTGGGCGTGCAGCCCACTGAAGCCCCGTCTCCTGCCCCGGCGGCAACGCCTGCGGCGAAGGGGCCGGGCAAAACGCAGCAGGCGTTCCAGCGCGGACTGGCGGCCCTCACCCAGTGGGTAGAGCGGGAGGGTGCCCACCGGCCGGTACCCCGTAGCCACGCTGAGGAGATCGCGGTTGACGGCGAGACGGAGCCGGTGGTCGTCAAGCTAGGCGTGTGGGTATCGAACACCCGCGCGAGGCGGGACAGGCTCACCGCGGAGCAGCTGGACGCGCTACGGGGGCTTGGCATGGAATGGGCGGCGTAGGGGCAGTGGGAGGCCTGTGCCGGTCGCGCATGCCAGTGAAGCTGTGGAGTGGCAGGTGACGGATCCGTTTTCCCCGTGGCCGGTGGCCGGGGTCGTCCGGCTGGCCCCGCTGGCAGGTGAAACGACGATGTCATTCGTGAACCGGCTGGCCGCTCGCTACAACGTCACCGTGACGGGCTTGTTGTCTGCGATGGCGGGCCCTGGCGTGCGTGGTGTCTGGGGAAAGGGCTGTCTCGTCGGCGAGGTGTTCCTGGCGCCCGCGGTGCGGCGGCGGCTGGCCTCCCTCTGCCAGGTGCCGGAGTCGCATCTGTCCCGCGCGCTGCCTTCCTGGGATGAGGGCGCTGACGCGAAGGCGAACGGTGACCAGCCGAACGTGCGCTTCGCCTCCGGCAGCACAGTTCCTGCCGTCATGCTGGGATGCCGACTGTGTACGGCGGCCCGGACAGGCGCTCCGTGTTCTGCTCGTCTGTACTCCGCCCTGCGTCCAAGGATCTGCATCAGGCACCAGTGCTGGTCCCTCGACTCACTGGCGCTGGACAGAGTCACGCTGGTCGAAGGCCAGGTGGGCCTCGCCGGGGTACCGGAGGTGATCCGTGCGCACCAGCGCCTTCTGCCGCTGCTGCGCCGTAGGGGCTCGTGCGAGAACGCTTTTGCCGTGGCCCAGGCGGTCGTTGCCTCCTGGTGGGATGCGCACTGGCGGGACGAGGTGCTCTGGCCGGCACGTCTTGGCCGTGTCTGTGCCGATCTCCCCGAGGGTGAGGTAGCGGTGCTCGCCCGGGACGTGGTGACGTATCCGGAGGCTGTCGCGGTCACGACGGTTCTTTCTGACCGGTTGTGGCGACAACGCATCTTGGAGGACACACACGGTCAGATGCCGCACACGCTGGCCGAGGTTCCCCGTCTGCTGACCGAGCTGGCTCGCTGTCTGGGCCGCCCGTGGCTGGTGGAGCAGCTTGCTTCCTCCAGCGCAGGAGCCTTGTTCGCCTGGGTTCGGGCGTGTGTGCGTCGGGAGCGCGGAGCAGTGCCCGAGGAAGACGTGTGGGCGGTTCCGGTCGCGCACCGGCCTCGTGGGCTTGCGGCGCAGGTGCGGGAGCTGCGCCTCAAGCACGTCGGCAGTGCTCCGGTGGGAGGAAGGCCGTCCCGTGCAGAGCAGGCGTATCAGGTCGGCTTGGCACACGCCCGTTCCTACGCGGCGCGTCACGGGCATCTCGCTGTTCCCAAGTACGGCCGTCACGAGGGATTTGCTCTGGGGCCGTGGCTGGCCAATCAGAGAACCGGAGTAGCAGCACTCCCCATAGAGCGGGCACAGGCGTTGCATCGCATCGATCCCTGGTGGAATGGTCCCTGGCCCATCTCCTGGCGACGGATGTACCACCGCGCCCTGGTACACGTTCAAAAGCATGGCCTCGTCGACGCCACAGCGGGATTCCCTGGCACCAGTCTCGCCTTGGGCGAGTGGCTCCATGAGCAGTGTTCCCGGTACGACGACCTCCACGTGGGCCAGCAACGCCTGCTCGCAGATCTCGGGATCCGGCCCGCGCACGCCCGCTCAGCACACCCTCGCCGCAAAAGCCTGGCTCTGGCCTTCGCGGCCGGCCTGGACTACGCCCGAGCCTTTGCCGCCGTCCACGGCCACCTCGCCACGTCCAAGAGCACGCGGCAGGACGGTTTTCCTCTTGGGCAGTGGCTGATGAGCCAACGCAGCCGGGCCCGTATGGCGGAGAAGGAAACCGACCGGAGCCGTGCACTGTCCGCCATCGACCCATGGTGGAACCCGCCGTGGCCCATGGCATGGCAACGCGCCTACCACCACGCCCGCAAGCAGTGCGGCAGCAATCAGCTGCTGGTGCCGGGGGATGGCTTCGCCGGGGTGGGGGCGGCTGCCGCATTATGGCTGTACGCGCAGCGCGCGCTGTTCGAAGAGCTCGACCCCCGCCAGCGAGATCTACTGCGGGAGATCGGCATCACCGCCGGGGACGCACAAGCCAGGCAGACCTCGCGGTTCTACCCCACCGGCGCCCGGATCGACTTCGCCGTGGGCTTGGCTCATGCCCGGGACTACGCCGGCGTTCACGGCCACCTGGCGCTGCCGCACCCCGTTCAGCACAACGGATTCCCTCTGGGCAGGTGGCTCGCCAGCAAACGCGGAGAGGCCCGAGCCCACGCGCGCCGCACACCGGCTCCATGGCCAGGCATGCAGGCCCTCGCCGCTCTGGATCCGTGGTGGCTGCCTCCGTGGGCGTTCGCCTGGCAGCGCGACTACCACCGTCTGCGCCTCCTGTTCGCTGCCGGCCTCGAACCGCCGCCCAAGTTGTGCTCCTGGTTCAGTGAGCAGCTCGCTCAACGCCAGACCCTGTTGCCCAGCCAGCAGCGGCTCCTGCAGGAACTGAAGGATCTCCCGGTCTGACCACGGTGCGGCACGGTATCGCGGCCGCCGTTCACCCGTTCGGGGGGCGGATCCGGATCACGGCGTTCAGCAGCCCGTCATGGACTTGGCTGTTGAGCGTGGAGGGGCACGAGCACAGCAGGCGGGTGCAGCAGGCTGCCGCAGGGGGCGACGGTGCGGGAATCGAGGCCGCGTTCGTCACGGCCGCCGAGCGGTTGACGCAGTTGCCGTGGGATCAGGCGGCGGCGTCGGTGCGGTTCGAGGACGTCGCGCCGGTATCCGCGTTTCCGGTCGTTCCGGGCCGCCGGTGGGGGCCGGGCTGGTGGTGGTCGGCGACCACTGGACGGCATGTCGTACACGGTTCGGCTGTAATGCGCACCCAGCTGATGGTGCTGGACCGGAATCCGGACGTGACCGGCCTGGCCGCCCGTCCGGTACGGCTGCTGTGGCGGGATACCGACGGGCGGGTGCGCTCGTGGGTGCCTCAGCTGTTCGCCCGGTACGCCGACGGCACGGGTCTGCTCGCCGACTGCCCCTCCAGTCCGGCCGTCGGTGGAGACGGGGCGCAGCGGGCGCGGATGGTCCTGGAGGCGGCGTGCGCGCGCGTGGGCTGGTCATATCGGCGCCTCGAGCCGCCTCCCCCGGTGGTGGCGGCGAACCTGCGATGGCTGGCCGGCTACCGCCACCCCCGTTATCAGGGCCCGCCCGGGCTGCGGGCCGCGTTGGCTGAGGCGTTCGTCGGGCTCCGGCCGTTGGCCGACGGTGCAGCCGCGGTGGGTGATCCTCTGCAAGTACTGCCGGCTGTCTATCACGCGCTGTGGTGCGGGCATCTGACGACGCCTCTTGATGAGCCGCTGCACGAGGAGACGCTGGTCTGCGCTGACGCAGAACGTGGTGGTAGGGGGGCGTCGAAGAGCGTGTGGGCGCCGGGGGGCGGCCGAGGAAGGGGTGAGCGCAGTGGGCGGCACACACGGTAAGAGCCAGCGGCCGGTGGTGGAGGTCGGCGCGCACGTCGCCTACCGGGGACAGACCTGGCAGGTCGCCGCCTTGCAGGGCCAGCAGGTCTACCTGCTGCAGGGGGGCGGCATCGAAACGAGACTGCTGCTGGGGCGGTTGTTCGCCGATCCGGGTTTCGAAGTAGTGGGCGCACGGGCGCCTGCCGCGGTGCCGCAGTGGGGACTGTTCGAGACCGTTCCTGTGGCGGCCCAGCAGCGGGCGCTGGCCTGGCTGCCCCATATCCGGGAGGTGGAGACCGGGTGGCCGCACCCTGAGGGTGGCCGTGACGGCCAGACGATGCGGCCGGAGTACGACCCCGATCGGTGGACGCTGGCGCAGCGGGACGCGGCCAAGGCGCAGGAGCTGGCGGCGCTTGGCTTCGCGCGGGTGACGCGTACGACGGTGCAGCGGATGCGGCACGTCTACCGCAAGCAGGGCTTGTGGGGGCTTGTCGACAAGCGTGCGGTGCCGGCCCGTGGGCGTCATCCGACGGGGTATGCCGACGAGCGGGTCGTGGCCGCGGTGCTGGAGGCGATGCGGCGCCAGCGGGGCCGGTCGAAGGGGACGGTGAAGGGACTGCAGGTGCTGGTGGGGCAGATCCTGGAGGATACGCACGGGCGCGGGGTGGTGGAGATGCCGTCACGTTCGACGTTCTACCGGCTGGTGAGTGTGCTGGCCGACCCGGCCGATCGTCCGGGACGCCCGGCGCGTACCGCCACCGCACCCGCCCGCGCCTCGTCGGCGCCGGTGGTGCTGCGGCCCGGGGAGCAGGTGCAGATCGACACCACGCGCCTGGACATCATGGCCGTTCTCGAGGACGGCAGCCTGGGCCGGCCGGAGCTGACGATCGCCGTCGACGTCGCCACCCGCTCCATCCTGGCCGCCGTCCTGCGCCCGCACAGCACCAAAGCCGTCGACGCCGCACTGCTCCTGGCCGAGATGGCTGTTCCGCATCCTGCCCGCCCTACCTGGCCCCAATCGCTTCACCTGTCGCGGGCCGAGGTGCCCTATGAGCGGATGTTGTCGCTGGACGAGCGCCTGGAAGGCGCGGCCGCGCGACCGGTGGTCGTGCCCGAGACGATCGTCGTCGACCGCGGGAAGATCTACCTCTCGCAGGGCTTCGTCGCCGCCTGCGAGACGCTCGGGGTGAGCGTGCAGCCCGCTCCTCCGAGGCGGCCGCAGGCCAAGGCCGTGGTGGAGCGGACCTTCGGTGCGATCAACGACCTGTTCTGCCAGCACGTGGCCGGCCACACCGGATCCAACCCCCAGCGCCGCGGCGTAGCGACGGAGGCCGAGGCGCGGTGGACGATCCCGCAGCTGCAGGACTTCCTCGATGAATGGATCACCTGCGGCTGGCAGAACCGGCCCCACGACGGACTGCGTCACCCCGTCCTTCCCAAAACCGTCCTCACGCCGAACCAGATGTGGGCCGCGCTGATCACCATCAGCGGCTATGTGCCGGTGCCTCTGACCGGGGCGGACTACCTCGAACTGCTGCCGGTGCGGTGGCAGCCCATCACCGAACGCGGCATCCGCCTCGACTACCGCACCTACAACCACGACATCCTCGACCCCCACCGCGGCCAGCGCTCCCCCGTCGCCAGCAAAGACGGCAAGTGGGAGGTCCACCACAACCCCCATGACGCCCGCCAGATCTTCGTCCGCCTCACCGACGGCCAGCTCCACGAAATCCCCTGGATCCACCGCGACCACGTCCACCAGCCCTTCAACGACGCCCTCTGGCGCCACATCCAGACCGAGGTCGAACAACGCGGAGACCGCGAGACGCACGAAGCCGACCTCGCCGACGCCCTCGACCAGCTCCTGCGCCGCACCCGCAGCACCGCCGGTATGGAACACGAAGCCAGCCCTCGCAAACGATCTCGCGCCCGCGGTGCGGACGTGCGGCTGCCAGACCTGCCCGGGCAGCGGCGCCCGCTCGAAGCAGAGAACGCACCGGCCCCGGAACCGGACTGGAGCGAGAGCCTGGACGACCTCATCGGCACCGACCCGGTCACGGAACCGGGCACTGGCGATCTGGATGGCACAAGCGCGGCTCCGGCCGAGGCAGGCGGCTACGGGCTGTGGGACGCCGAAGCGGAGGCCGAGCAGTGGTGAACGCCTCCCCGGGCACGAGCGATGCATCGGCCCGCAGGTCCCCACGGGCGGCGGACCGGTCTCCCAGTGCCGCGGCAAGCACCGCCGATGACACCCCCGATCCGCAGCAGCGATCGGTGACCACCTGGGACGGTTTCCAGGCCTTCGCCACCACCCCCGTGGCCGCTCCTCCCCCACCCGGGGCGCCGCGCCGCAGCCTGGAGGAACGCCTGGCCTATCACTCGCGGTTCGTCACCGTGCGCACTCCCGCCATCGACGCCCTCGCCAAGAACGTGCGCACCCTGATGGTCCTCGGCCGCCACCAGGCCGTCACCGCACGGCCCTCCCTGATCGTCACCGGCCCCGCAGGCGCCGGGAAAACCACCGCCCTGCTTCAGGTCGGACGCGCCTGCCACCTCGCCCACACCCGCCGCCACGGCCCTGCGGCCACAGCTGGACAGGCTCCGGTCGCCTACGTCCTGGTCCCGCCCGCCGCCAGTGCCAAGACCCTCGCCATCGAATTCGCCCGCTACCTCGGCACCCCCGTCACCGCCGGCATGTCCCAGGCCCAGATCACAGGCGCCGTCTGCCACACCTACACCGCCGCCCGAGTACAGCTGGTGATGATCGACGAGATCCACCGGCTCAACCCCCGCACCACCACCGGCGCCCAGAGCGCCGACCTGATCAAAGACCTCACCGAACGCATCGGCGCCACCTTCGTCTACGCCGGCATCGACGTCACCACCACACCCCTGTTCACCGGCGTGCGCGGAGCCCAGCTCGCCGGACGCGCCTCCCTCATCGACTGCGCCGCCTTCCCCGCCCGCCTCGGCGACGAAGAGCCCTTCCGCGACCTCATCACCGCCATGGAAAGCGCGCTCGACCTGCGCCACCACCAGCCCGGAACCCTCCCCCGGCTCGCCCCCTACTTGCACGAGCGCACCGCCGGCCGCATCGGCAGCCTCGCCCGCCTCATCCGCCAAGCCGCGATCACCGCGCTACTCGACGGCACCGAACGCATCACCAAAACCACCCTCGCCGCCATCCGCCTCGACCACCTCGCCGAACAGCACTACCAACCCCGCGCCCGGCCCCGGAGCCGGAATACCAACACCCCGTGACCCGGACAGACGCCACAGCCCGTACTGCGGTCGCAGCCGCCCCCGCCCAGCGCGCCGTCCTCACCACAGAGGTATCGCTGCGGATCCCGTCAGCCGCTCCGGGCGTGCTCCGTGTACGGCCACTGACCGGCGAAGCGACTGCCTCCTATGTGCATCGCCTCGCCACCGCCTACCGGCTGACGCTGCCCCAGCTCCTCGACGGCGCCGGCATCACCCTGTCCGGCCACGGCACACTACCGACAGCTGAACTCCACCTCAGCCCTGCCGCCTGCCACAATCTCGCCGCCCTGACCCGCATCCCACTCCCCCACCTGACACGCGCCCTGCCCCGCCTCGCCCCCAACGACGACGCCCACCACATCGCCACCGCCGCACACTGGAAGCGGCACGAGGCCGCACAGCAGCCCGTCCGCGCCTGCACCCTGTGCACCCGCCACCGCAGCCACGACGCCACCGACACCGCCTGGACTCATCGGCCACCGCACCGACTGGTGTGCCCGCGCCACCACCAAGCCACCCCCGACCCGCGGCTCACCTCCACCGTCCGCACCTGGGCCGTGCCGGAGCTTGCCGCCGCGCACCACGCACACCAGCGACTCCTACGACACCCCCGAGCCGCCACCGCCTGGACCGCTGCGCGCGCCATCACCACCCGCTGGTACGACCACCAGCAACACCTCACCGACCGCTCGCACACCCGCCTCAACCAGCTCTACGCGACCAACCCCCACCTGACCACCACGGGCAGCGCCTCCCCCGCGCTCCTGGCACGCGACCTGATCACCTACCCCGAAACCGTTGCCCTCGCCCGCGCACTCGCCACCCTGCCGAACCGGCCACACCGCGACACCGGCAACGCCCTCAACCTCATCGCCCACCGACTCGGACTACCCCGCCTGCCCCTCAACGCGAACGATCCGCTCCAGGCCTTCCTCACCCACACACGCCACTGACCAGCACCATTCGGAACCCCGAGTTCCCAGAGAGCGCAGCCGCCTACAGACGTGCCACCACACCTACGAGAAAGCCAAGATCAATCCCACGCAACTACCGGACCGCAGGTTAAGCACCCGAACAACCAAACCGAACACGCCCCCAGACCACGCTCATCACGCCTGAGCGCAACCACTTCACCCCATCCCGAATCCCACCGCCAAAAACGAAACACCAGACCAAAACAGCCCAGCCCTCTGAAGATCACTGACCCGTCACAGAGCAGCAGCAGCGGCTGTCGAAGCTGGGCGTGCAACCCGCTGAGGTCTCATCTCCCGCCCCGGCGGCCACGCGTGCGACGAAGGGGCCGAGCAAGGCACAGGCGGCGTTCCAGCGCGGCCTGGCGGCCCTCGCGCAGTGGGTGGAGCGTGAGGGCGACCGGCCGGTGCCGAGGGGGCACAGCGAACAGATCACGGTCGACGGCGAGGCGGCACCGGTGACCATGAAACTGGGCGTATGGATTTCGAACACGAAATCGAGGAGGAACCGGCTGGACGCCGAACAGCTCGCCGCGCTCGCGGAGCTGGGCATGGACTGGGCAAGACCGGTGACGGTCCCGCAGGCCGCTCCAGGCAGCCTCTGACCGCCTTCTTGCGCCGTGACCGGACCCCGGGCCTCTCAGGGCCCGGGGTCCGTTGCTGTGTGCGCCGGGCGATGTTCCGGCAGGTCAGGGGTGTGACACGGCTGGGGAGCGAGGCGGTGGATGTTCCACGGTCCAGCGACGTTCAATGTTCTGACTGGGCGGAAATACGCCGTACTCCAAGATGTATTGAGGAGCAGAATGCGTCTGCCCGTCCCATGGCTTGGGCTGACCTGGGCTGTTCGGCTTCCAATGCTTCCAGGGGTCGTGCTCTGGGTGGTGTATCACGAACTGGTCAGCCACGTCGTACGCCACCTCCACAAGCGCGAAGCCGATGGCACCCTCCGCGTGCATCAAGTGGTCCACGTGCTTACGCCGGTCGGTGCCCCGGGTAGCGGGGCCGGGTAGGAACAGAAAGCGGTGAGGGTCCAGCGGGAGCAGGATGTCGCTCAGTGCGGCGGCGCGCAGCTGGTCTTCGTCGTCGGGGCGGTTCCATATGGCGATCGGGGTATCGCTGGTTAGCAGGCACATGTCGCTGAAGCCCAGCGCCCACGGACGTGCTTCCAGGATGAGCGCCAACGTGACGATGTTTTCAACGATGTAGCGCAGGTGGGGGTTGTTCTGGGCAAGGGTGTGCACTTCTTGCGGAAGGCCGGTGATGTCCGGTGCTTCGGTCTGCAGGTGGGTAAGCCGCTTCCGCTGGCGCGTCGTGCGCAAGATCTGGGCAGCCATCCACCAGGCGAGGACATGGCGCTGGTCCGGTCTCAACGGCCAGTGCGGTGTGAGCGCCCAATCCGGATCGCTCAGGAGGACCTTCAGTACTGTTTCGGTGTGTCCCTCAAGGGAGGTGAACAGTTCCTCGACAGCGTGGTGAGGGACCCCTTCGGCACTGATCCCCCAGTAGTAACCGGTCTCAGCAGCGATGCCGGTAGGCGTCACGGGAAACGGCTCATTGATCTTGTCGAGCCGTCGCACTTTCAGCTCGTACTTGCGGCGTGCTACGTGCTTGGCGAAGTGCTTCAGGTACATCTGCGGCACTGTGTGATCCCGGGTGCCGCCTGCCTTGGCCGCACGCTTCCCCGACGACGCCTTACCCACCGGCTGCCCTCCCCTGTTTGGCTTTTCACGCCAGTCATACACGCAACCAAACAGAGAGTGTCAGCGGATTTGCGGGTACTGCAGGCGTCTACTGGCTGGCCTGGTGCTGTGACTCTGCATGCTGGGCGAGCGCGCTGAGGGCGTCACCGGTCAGCGTGAGTACCTGAACGAACTGCTCATCGGGTCTCAATGCGTCCAGGCCGGCGCGCGTGAGGGTGGCGTGCCAGTCCTTTCCGCGAAGATGGGCCGGCCCGGTGGAGCGGAGGCCTTGCAGGACGCGCAACGGGCGGATAAGCGCGTCGCTGTCACCTCCGCTCGAGGAGACCCATGCTTCGAGGCAGTTGATGCTTTGCGCCTTGGAGTCGGTCACTCCGGGAAGGCGCCGGAGGGCCTTGACATTCAGATAGTCGATGACGCCTTTGGCGAGCAGCAGTATGAGGGTGTCGGCTTCGTGCTGCTCACTGCTGGTGGGCATGTGCAGGCCCTCGAAAGCGATCTGGTCGGCGGGGTGCCATGGCTTGTAGACCGCTTGTCCCAAAAGCGTTCCCATGGCGGTGCTGAAGTGCTCTCGTGCGGCGAACAGCCGGCGTAGCGGGTCGGGCGGCCCATCGGTCCATCGGCCGAGGATGTCGCGGTCGAAACGGCCCTCGTCGCGTCCTCCGCTGGGCGGGACGTTGAAGCTGAGCCAGTGATCGCGTTCTTCGGCCGGCAGATCACGTCCGAGGTCTCCGAGGTAGACCTCGATGAAGCCGTCAGGGTTGGTGCCGATGGAGATGCCCCAGAGTCCCAGGCAGCTCAGGCGGCCGTTCTCAATGCGGTAGCGGGACGGCTGAGAGGTGTACCGGTTGAGGACCTCGCGCCGGAAGTAGACCCGGGTCAGGTAGTGCGGGGTACCGCGGTCGGTGAAGTAGTTGCTCAGCTTGTCGGGCTCGCACATGGAGGTGATGCGCTCCCCGGTGTTGGGGTCGATGGCGACCGTGAATTCCGGAAACCGGCGTTCGGAGGTGTGCGGGCGGGCCAGGTCAGCGGGTTCTGCCTCGATGGGCAGCACGATCTGCTTTCCGACCAGCCGTACGAAACCCGGGCGGTCCACTGAGTGGATGTCTCCGCTGTGGAAGGCGAAGTGCCGCAGGTCGGAGCGGTCGATTGCGTCGATCGCCGGGTCGGGTACGTGATCGAGCCGGATGATGCGGTCATGCTGGATCACCAGCAAGCGGCTCCGTGCGGCGAGGTAGCGGCGCAAGGGCATGGCCGCGATGTCGAAGCGCAGCTCGGTGTCGGTGCGTCGGGTGCGCACCAGTTCGTGGTCACGGCCGGCGTCGTCAAGGTAGTACCAGGAGCCGTCGTTCCTGGGGATGGCGTCGAAATACCACAGAAACGAGGGGGTGAACTCCAGCGTCGGTTCGGCGAGCCCGTGATGGGTGCGGAGCTGTACGAAGAACTCCGCGTGCTCCTCTTCGTCTCGCAGTCCCTCTTCGAAAACCGTGCGCTGCTCCGGGTAGACGGTGCTGATCCCAGCGGCGCCGATCGCTGCCTGACTCCAGGTGTACTCCCGCAGAGCATGTTCACGCGCCGCAGGACGGGTCAGATAGCTGCTGATCCCCCAGTCAAAGCGGTCATGTACAGGCTTCCCGAGGACCGTGACCCACTCGGTGGGCGTGGCGGTGAGCGGAGCCAGGTAGCCATCCGGCCTCGCTTCTTCGGGAAGGTCATCCCAGCTTCCGCTGCTGTAGGTCATCGCCACGACCACGAGTGTAGAAAAGAGGAGGTCGGCCCGGCGCACGGTTTTCGTCCGAGCGGTATCTCAGCGCGGGCTACCACTTGCAGCGGTGCGGCAGCTGGCGAGCGGCCCGGATGTCGCCTCGCCCCGTGTCGTTGCTCTTACTGCGTGGACGTTCACGCTACGCACCGTCGTCGATGTGCAGCGTCCAGCGAGACGTGAAGCCGCTGTGGGATCCGAGTCGGGTGGCAAGTCCGCGCAGCGCCGCGTAGCCGTCGTCGCGTTCATCAGTGCTGCCGGCGCCGAGCAGCTGTTCGCAGGGATTAATGAGGTGGGTTCGGACAAGCCCAGGGCCATCGTGGTCCACCGTGGTCGCCCACCAGTCGCAGCCAGTCCGGGTAAATGTGACGAGCTGAGCTACGTCTTCTCCTGCGTGCTGGCAGGTGTCGCGGGCGTGATGGATGGCCAAGCCGGCTCGACACAGTTCCCGCGCGAGAATGCCGACGCTGTGGGCCGGGGTGTTGGCGAGCCGGTCGCGTGCTGCGCGGGCCATCTCAGAAAAGGCATAGGACTCGTAGCCAGGGAGGTTGGTGGCGAGGAGGCTTCGGACTTCGTCGGTGCCGAAGAGTTCTGCGACCCGATCAGTGCTCGATCTCATGGTGGTCCTTCTTGTCGGCCCCGCGCCGGTCACCACCGTCCTCCGCGAGTGGCTCTCGCACAACACTGAGTCGTGTGACCGTGGCCACAGCGCGGCGGACTTGGGCGGGCCCGTGGTGGCACCAGCTGCGGAGGAGGTCGCACGGCCTGGATGGGTGGGGCGTCCAGGCAGTCCAGGCCTCCATCCGGCGGGCGTCTCCCGCCTCACCCCTTGGTGGGACTCCGTACCGAAGGACAGCACCCGGCGCCGGCGACGTCCGTCCTGACGCGCGCCGCCAGCTTGTCGCCAGTGCCCCCGAGGTACTCCTAGCCTGCGTCAGCCGACGCCGTCCCGAGAATGCAGAAACTGGCAGGCAGGGGCGTGCGATGCGGGAGAACTGACGCTATGGACTGCGGGGTGCTGGCCCTGCGGACTGGCCACTTGGAGAGGCGGACGTGGGACAGATCGAGCAGGGACTGGAGCGCGCGTTGCGCACCCGGCCCGTTCCCTCAAGCACCGAGGCCCGCCTGCGTTTTCTGCTGGCAGCGCATCGGGGTTCCACCTGGCAGGTGGCCGCCGTGCTGGGGGTCTCGCAGCGCACCGTGCAGCGGTGGGTGAGGAAGAAGCCAGGAGCGCGTCGTCCCCCGGGTCCGACGCAGGTTCGGGCGATCGAGGAAGCGGTCCTGGCTCGGTGGCAACCCCGGATACGGGCCCGTCGGCGTGCCCAGGCCGAGGCGGAGGGGTTCATCTTCCATACCAGGGCGCGATTCGGGTTCGCGGCTCCTGCAGGCTCCTCGGACGATCCGCGAGTGCGGTGGATCACCCAGGATCTGCCGGGAGAGGTAGCCCGGGAGTTGTTCGCCGCTCGAGATGCCGGCGCAGGCGAGCAGCAGCAGACGGTGATCCTCGCCCGTGCGCTGGGACACGCCTACTTTCGCGAATGGGGCCGCCGGGCTCACGGTCTGCATATCGCCTTCAGCGACGTCGAGTTCGCCGACTTCTCGATCGGCTGAGCCTGCCCGTCGCGTCACCAGGTCAGGGTGTTCAGCGTCGTGAGGGCCTGACGCGATTGGCCGGCATGGCTTCGTACCGCTCGGCTTCCTGCCGCTCGCGCCAGTCCCAATCCACCTGGCCGACCGGGCCTTTGCGGCGTTCTGCGGGCGGCTGGGGCGGGCGCAGTCTGGCCGTCTCCGCTACGCGCAGGAGGTGTGCACGGTCTCCTGGCGCGGCGAGTAGTTCCTGGTCCTCGCCGGAGACGAGTCGGGTGAAGCAGGCCGCGGCCCGCAGGAAGACGCTGGCCCAGGGTGGTACGGGGTGGGCGGCGCAGCCGTCGGTGTAGCGGGCGCGGTCGTGCAGGGCGAGCGTGGCCGCGGCGGTGTCGTAGTCGCGGGGGCGTGCGGTGGCGAGTTGCTGGAGGGAGGCGCCGGTGAAGAGCGTGGCGGCGATGGCCGCGGCCAGGCGAGGATGTGCGGTCGCCGCGTGCAGTCGGTGGGCGATTCGCTGGGCGGTGTGTGCGGTGAGAGGTACGGGCGGTGGGCGGTGCCGCCAGGCGATGGAGGGCGGGGTGCACGGGTCGGTGCAGGGGCGGGGGCTGTCGTAGGAGATGAGGCGTTCTAGTGCGGACAGGGTGAGCCACCGGCCGGCCGGCCCGGCGGGCTCGTCTGCGGGCGGGGGTTCGGTGACTGGTGTGCCGTAGTAGTGGCGGCGGGCTGCGTCGAGGTCGGTGGTGAGGGAGTAGTCGACTGTCCGCAGGGCCTGGTGCAGAGCGGCGGGAAGGTGGAGGCGGTGGCAGACCAGGGTCAGGTGGATACCGGTGAGGGCACGCAGCTCCAGGAGGCGAATTGTGCGGCGGGTGGTGAGGCGGTGGGCGCGCAGGACGGTCAGCCGGGTGACGGGCAGGGCAGTCATCCAGGCGGCAGCGGCTTCCCAGGCGGGCTGACGCCCGGCGGGGAAGCGCCCGGTGAGCAGGGGCGGTTTGCCCAGGGCGGCGAGAAGGTCGTGGGCGAGGCCGGTCTCGCTGGTGGTGCCTGGGCCGGGGTGCAGCGTGATCCGGCCGGACGGCGGATGGTGGGCGGCCAGGGCGGTGTGGGTGTGGATGACGTCGTCATCGCGGTCGATGACCACGATGACGGACGGCGGCCGCGCGGCGAGAAACATGGCGGTGTGGTGGTCAGCCAAGGCGGCTGAAGGCCCAGCGCAGCAGCTCCTGATCCACGCGGGGACGGCCGGTGCGTGCCAGGCGGTGCGGGTGTGCGCGGTCAGCTGGGCCCAGGCGCGGAAGTTGCCGTGTGCGGCGTGGCTGTCGGCGAAGGTGATGTCGTCGGGATCGGCATCGGCCCAGATCGGGTGGAACAGAGGGATGACGTCGAGGACCTCGTCGGGGGTGAGGCGGGTGAAGTGCTGCCAGATGAAGATGCGGGAAGAGAGCATCGGTTCGCGGCGCAGCACGGTGTGGCAGCCCTCACCGCCGACGAAGATGATCGCCAGCTGGGTGGAGGGCTCGTCCCACAGGTAGCGGAAGTACTCGAACGCCTCCCCGTTGAGCCACTGTGCTTCGTCGACGAGGAAGGTGCGGGGGCGCTCGGCCAGAGCGGTCTTCAGCAGACGGTCGAATTCGCTGGGGTGGCGCGGCGGCTCGCCGGCCAGGTCGAGCGCGGTGAACAGCTCGTAGCGCACCGCTCGGGCGGTGGGACGGGCCCGGAAGGTGATCTTGCGGACGTCCTCGCCGGGTTCGAGTTCACGCAAGCAGGTGTTGACGGCGAGCGTCTTGCCGAAGCCGGCGCCGCCGTGGATACACATCATCGCGCGGGCGGCGACCGTATCGCCGATGTTCTCCCGCGCGGTGAGCAGGGCGCGGGTGGTGACCACGGAGGCGTCGGGCAGGTCGACGTACTGGTAGGTGGCCGCGGTCACGAGGCGTCTCCGTCTTCAGTGGTCTGAGCGGTCGATCCAGGCACACGCCCGGGGGCAGGTTCGGATGGGACGGGAGCAGGCCGGCCGGGCGCGGTCCGGGTGACGAGGGATGGCGGGGTGCGCCAGTCGGCTGGGGGCGCGGCGGGCGGGATGAGGTCCGGCATCGCCAGAGCGGACAGGTCGGTGCCGGCGGCCTGGGCGAGCTCGGCCTCGGCCTGCGCGGTGGTCAGGGCGCCGAGCCGCTGGGGGGCCTCGGCCTGGGTGACGGCTGCGTAGCGCTCGCGCTGTGAAGCCTCCAGGTCCTTCTTCAGGCGGCGGGAGCGGGCGGCCCGGGCCCGGCGTACAGCGCTGACCTGTTCCTCGGTGGCCTGGTCGGCCAGGTCCGCAGGACCCAGGTAGCGGCCGGTGGCGGCGTGGTAGACCTCGATGCGGTGATCGTGGTGAGGCATGAAGCGCACTCGGACCTGGATCCCGGCCTGACCGGTCATCCACGCACCCACGTAGTCGCGCTTCTTGAAGCGAATGCCGCGGGTGGTCAGCGTGCGGCTGCCGGCATCCTCCAAGGTGAACGTCCACAGATCCGCCGCGGACACGTCTCGCAACGGGGTGGGATCGTCCTGCCACGCCTCAAGCGGAGTCCTGCCCCGCAACGGCGCTGGGCGATGCTCGGTGTTCCACCACCGCGTCCAGGCCAGCAGCCGGGCGGTGAAGTCCTCGAAGCTGAGCAGCACCTCGTCCTTCGGCCGGGAAGGGCGTTTGCCGGGGCGCGGCTGGCGGGCATAGCCGGGCAACGCGGCCAGGAACATGCTCTCCACCGTCCGGTTCAGGCCCTCGACCGTGCCCTTGAGGTGCGGGGTGTAGGCGGGCAGGTCCTCCACGGTGACGTCTAGGAGATCGAACGCGGCCGTCACCGTCCGGGACAGGAAGTCCTTGCCACGGTCCACCTGCACCTTCTCCGGCAAACCGCCGAACGGGCCATAGGGGTCCTCGCGAAGGACCGCGGAGCGCAGCGCGGCCAGCACCGACTCCCGCGACGGATGCACCGGCGTGACCGCGACGCCGGTGATCGCGTTGGTGGCACAGTCCGTGAACCAGGTAATCCACGGCCTGCGGGGCTTGCCGTCGACATCGACCAGCACCGGAACCTGCATGTGGTCGGTCTCCCACACCTTGTTACGCCAGCCCCGCGACCGGGCCAGGAACACATCATGCTTGCGCGCCGCCCGCTCCCCACCCACAAGCCCCGCCCGCTCCCCCGGCGACAGATCCCGACGGATCGCCCGGTGCAGCGTCGGAATCGACGGGGGTGGATCCCCCTCGCCCCTAGCCGCGCGAGCGGCCAGCTCACGATGAACCGCCGCGACGTTCCCCTTCCACAGCCCCAGCAGAGCCCGGACCTCATCAGTAACCGTGAACCGCCCGGAATACGCGGCCCGCTCCCCCGGTGCCCGGGCCGCAGCCTCGTCCCGCTCAGCAGCCGCCAGCCACCGCCACACCGCACGCTCCCGCACCCCCAGCACGTCCGCCGCCGACCTCACCCGCCCAGTCGTAAGCTTCCCCTCCCGCCGCAGGACCAGCAGACGGCGCACCGCCGGTCCCCGCAACGCCCGAACCGACACAGCCGGCAAAGCCCCACTCGAACCGCCACCCGTCCCTTCCGGGGCCGGGCCCTGCACTCCCTGATCCACACCCCCGAGCACACCAACACCCATCGGCCAGCGGATCAGAACTCACAAAACTGAGACAGCGTCACCCCTCACGCGATAACGCCCCGGGACAGCGATACCCCGCGGTTCTCTCACGCCCAGGACAGTGGCCCCACACTCCCTCAACCACCACTGACCAGCAGCAACACCCCCAGGCCCGCTGTCACTCACCCACTGTCACAAAACAGAGAGATCGCAGCCGGGGTGCTCCCGGCGGCCGCTGGAAACTGTGTGACGAGAACCCAAGAGCACGCCGAGGACACCTGCCGCTTGTCTACCAGAGCCGTCTGCCGCTGTCCCAGCACGCCGTCAACCACCTCGCCGGCCTACTGCGACGCCACCTGAAGGCGATACGGTCCCGGTGGCGGGTCCTGCCGGCCGGGCAAATCACGGTAATCGTCCTGACCGTGCTGCGCCACGATCAGCGCCTGGCCAACATGGTCGGCGGCAGCAACGTGCCGAGTCCACCATCCGCCGCTGGCGGGACGAACCCGTCGCCCTGCTCGCCGCGCAGGCCCCGCATCTGGACCGTGCCCTGAAGAAGGCCGCCAAGCGGGGCGGGAAGGTGGTCCTGATCGACGGCCCCCTCATCCCCACCCAGCGCCGCACCAGCAGGGCCGACCGGTGCAACAACTCCGGCAAACACCGCCACCACGGCCTGCACTTCCTCGCCCTGGCCGACGAGAAAGACCGCCTGATCTGGGTTTCCGCCCGGCTCGGCCGCACCCACGACATCACCGCCGCCCGCCACGACCATGTTCTGGCCCATCTGCGCGCCGCTGGTCTCAGCGCCCTCGCAGACCTCGGCTTCCACGGCCCGGACAACGACGTACGTGCCCCCGCCATCGTCACTGGCTTCGCTGCCAGCCGTGCCCACAAGCTCACTCCTGGTCAGAAGGAGGCCAACCGGGTCCTCGCCGTCGGCCACGCGCCGGTCGAGCATGGTTTCGCCCATCTGAAGAACTGGCGGATCCTCACCAAGCCCCGCACCGACCCCGCCCGCGCTGCCCGTCTCCTGCGCGCTCTGCTCGTCCTGACCAACCTCAAAGTCAACCGCTGACTGTTTTTCGACAGGTAGGGAGATCCCCATGCAGGACAGTGGTGTTACAATGCCTAACACAATGAGGTGGGAGCGACGCTGATGAGCGTGTCTGGCCGACGAGTTGAGCGTTGTCCGGACCGTGGGGGCATCACCGTGGATCGTGTCGGATGAACTGTGGGAACGGATCGAGCCGCTGCTGCCGGGCAAGGAGCGTCGGTTCCGGTACCCGGGCCGCAAGCCGTTGCCAGACCGGGAGGTCCTGTGCGGCGTCCTGTACGTGCTGTACACGGGCATCCAGTGGGAGTACCTGCCCCAGGAGCTGGGTTTCGGGTCGGGCATGACGTGCTGGCGGCGGCTGCGGGACTGGAACGAGGCCGGAGTCTGGCAGCGCCTCCACGAGATCCTGCTGGCCGAGCTGAATGCCGCGGCGAAGCTGGACTGGTCGCGGTGCGTCATCGACTCCAGCCACGTGCGGGCGCTAAAAGGGGGATCCACACCGGCCCGTCACCGGTTGACCGGGGCCGGGCCGGCTCCAAGCATCACCTGATCACCGACGGGCACGGCACCCCGCTCGCGGTCCTCCTCACCGGCGGCAACCGCAACGACGTCACCCAGATGCTGCCCCTGCTCGATGCCATCCCGCCAGTGCGGGGACGCGTCGGGCACCCCCGCCGGAAGCCGGACTCGCTCTTCGCCGACCGCGGCTACGACCACGACATCTACCGCAACTGTGTACGCGAGCGAGGCATCGTGCCGGCCATCGCCCGCCGCGGGACCCGCCACGGAACCGGCCTGGGCACCTACAGGTGGGTGGTCGAGCGGAGTTTTGCCTGGCTCCACGGCTTCAAACGCCTCCGCATCCGCTGGGAACGACGAGCCGACATCCACGAAGCCCTCCTCTGCCTCGCTTGCTGCCTCATCACCCTCAGGCAGATCAACTCATTGTGTTAGGCGCTGTTAGTACTCCAGCAGCGATTCGTGTCCTGAGCTGCGTTTTTGGTAGTGACAGTGGTGGGCGATGGCTTGGTGGTGTCTTCTCCAGGCCGACCAGTTCAGTGTGTGGGTGATGGGGTCGCGGTCGGCTCGTGGGTGGGGCAGGAGAGTGTCCAGGAGTCGCCGGATTTCTGCCACGGTGAGAGGGACGAGGGCTGATCCGTTTCTGCAGCCCCCTTTGCGGCGTCGCCGGCCTGGGCTGCAAGTGCGGCCAGGAAAGCGTGGGCCAGCATGGCCAGGGTGATGTGCCGATACCAGCCGATGTAACGGCGGACCTCGTACTCATCCAGGCCGCACTCGTTCTTCGCGGCCTGGAAGCATTCCTCGATCGCCCAGCGGGAGCCGGCGATCCGGACTAGCTCAGCCAGCTCGATGCCCACAGGTGCGTAGGCGAGGTAGTAGGGGAGCTCGCCGGGGTCGGACAGGCTGCGGCGGGCCATGACCCAGCGGTGGTGCGTCGGCGGATCGGGGGCGAAGATCAGGTTGGTAGGCAGTTTGGCTGCGGCCCAGTCATAGACGCGCGGGCCCTTCGCCCCGTCCCCGCAGGACAGTCTCTGCCAAGCACCGCCGGGTGCTTCTTCAATGAGCTGGTCGATGCGCCAGATCCCGGCCAGGGACTTGATCTGCTGGGATTTGGGCACGGCGACGACGTAGCCGAGGTCGAGCTGCTCCAGCAGGCGGCGGAAGTGCCAGTCCTGCCCGTAAGCCTCATCGGCGGTAACCCAGGAGGCGGGCAGACCGGCGGTGATGCAGCGGCGGACGATGTCCCGGGCCAGTTCGCCCTTGGTGGCAAATCCTCGCTCATCTGGGATCTTCGCCGCCCGGCAGCGGTCACAGTCGGATGTCCAGGCCTTTGGCAGGTAGAGCTCCCGGTCCACCAGAGCCCGGCCTGAGCTGGTGGCGTAGGCGGCGAACACCCCGATCTGGCAATTGTCGCTCTTTCCCGAGGTCCCCGTGTATTGCCGGCCGACCCCGGCCGATGTGGTGCCCTTCTTGATGAACCCGGTGTCGTCGAGAATCAGCACACCACCGGGGCCAAGAGACTCACCGGCATAAGCCCGGACGTCGTCACGCAGGGCGTCGGCGTCCCAGACGCTGCTGTTCAACAGCCGCTGGAAGCCGTCCGGGGTGCGATGACCGGCCCACTCCGCCAACTGCCACCCGTTCTTACGAGCCGCCTGCCCCAGCAAGCCACGGACGTAGTCTCGCATTCGCCACCGCAGGTCCGCCCGCCCGAACCGGCCCGCCACCCGCGCAAAGACCGACTCCAACTCCACAGCCCAGCAACCGACTTGTACCATCCCCTCCATACCAGGGAAACAACAATCACCAGCTCAGGACACGAATCGCTGCTGGAGTATTAGACGCCATTTCACTTGGTCAGTCTGCGGTGGCATATGAGGGTCGCGGCGATGGCTGTGAAGGCGAGGAAGTGTTCGGGCTTGCGCTCGTAGCGGCGGTGCAGGCGGCGGCAGCCAGACAGCCAGGACACGGTCCGCTCCACGACCCAGCGGTGCCGGCCCAGGCGTCGGGACGACTCGATGCCCTTGCGGGCAAGGCGGTGCCGGATGCCGCGGGAAGCGAGCCAGCGCCGCAAGCGGGCGTAGTCGTAGCCCTTGTCACCGTGCAGCTTGCCGGGTCGCCGGCGTCGGGGGCCGCGACGTGAGCGGATGGGTGGGATGCCGCGGACCAGCGGGATGAGGGCCTGGCTGTCGTGGAGGTTGGCGGCGGAGATGCCGACCGACAGGGGCAGGCCCTGGCGGTCGACGATGAGGTGGATTTTCGATCCCCTCTTGCCGCGGTCGGTCGGATTCGGTCCCGTCAGATGCCCCCTTTGAGGGCCCGGACGCTGACCGAGTCGACCGCGCACCGTGACCAGTCCAGCTCACCTTTGGGCACCGAGTTCGTCCAAGACCAGGCGGTGGAGTTTGGCCCACACCCTGGCCTCGGTCCACTCGGTGAACCGGCGGAAGGCCGTCACGCCCGACAGCCCCAAGCCTGGTGGCAGTTGGTTCCAGGTGCAGACTGATGTGGCCACGAAGATGATGGCGGCCAGCACCTCGCGGTCCCCTCGCCGGCGATGCCCTCCCCCCCTGAAGGCGAACCGGTGCCGGCGGCACCACCCGCTGGAACAACGTCCACAGATCTTCCGGCGCCATCCTCTCGACAAGCGCAGCAGTCATCACCCCAGACTGCCGCAAGATCACGCCAACTGAAATGACGTCTTAATACGGAGCGCGGAACCACCCCTCACACACCCGGACCACCACCAGGCAGGCACACAGACCCAGGACACAGCCGGATCCCCCACGAGCGCAGCGGACAGAAGACCACCTCAGCCACGGAGACCTGGCTGCCGGGAACACCCCCGCGAACACGGGAAGCAGCATCTCTCCCGAGCTGTGCTCGAAACCCTCGTGGGGATCACCCCGCCTGCGCGGGGAGAAACACGTTCCCATCAGGCGCATGACCTGGCTGTCCCCTCGCCGGGCCGACGTCCTGTTCGCCATGCTCCGCGACGGGACCTTCTACGAGTCCCGGCCGACCACGGCGCTCAGCTGAAGTGCGGATCCGCCAGCGGCACCACGCGGTCGGCCTCGACATCGAACCCTAGAACCGGGTGGAGCGGATCAGACTCCGGAGTCAACATCACCGGCTTGCCGAGCCGACGCCTGACCGCCCGCAGCAGACGGCACAGCAGATCGACACCGTCCTGGCCCCGCAGCTCCCGCAGATTAACATCGAAGTCGATAGAGCCAGCCTCATACGCTCGAAAGATCACCAGGAAACCAGTGGCGGGCCAGACCCTCAACAATGCGTCGGCGCTCTCGCTGCGGACCAGCATGTCCGCAGCTCGCGGCAGCCGAACCGCGACACCGTCCTCGGAGTATTCGCACGACCACCCCTGCGACCGCACCAGATCAAGCACCGCTTGCCAGTCCTCGACCGAGGTGTCTGCGACACGCGCATCCGGCAGTGACCCCATCAGGTCAGGGTCGAA
This sequence comes from Streptomyces cinnamoneus, assembly GCF_002939475.1. Classification (NCBI taxonomy): domain Bacteria; kingdom Bacillati; phylum Actinomycetota; class Actinomycetes; order Kitasatosporales; family Streptomycetaceae; genus Streptomyces; species Streptomyces cinnamoneus. The sequence goes on from NZ_PKFQ01000001.1 coordinate 25,280, forward strand.
GAAGTTCCTGACGTCGTCCCACAGCAGATCTGGCATCCCGCCATGCTGCCTGGTCACCCCACCCGAATGCAGCCCGGTTCCTTGACGAACCCCATAGAGGCCCCCCGCAAGAGCGAAGAGCAGCAGCCCGGCGCTACAGGGCTGGGCATGCCACCGGGAACGCCCCCGCAAGCACGGGGAACAGTGCATAGTGCATAGTGCCCAGGCAGCCATACCGCAGCTCGGAAAACCCCGCACACGCGGGGAGCAGATCGAGCTCCGCCTAGAGTGCTACCGGGAGGTGGGGACACCCCCGCATACGCGGGACCACCGTCTGGGTCGCCGCGTCCGTGCGTTCCCTAACGATGGTTTTACCGGAAGGACTGCGGCCGTGCCGTACTGTCCAGTGACGGCATAGCGAGCCGTTGGCGCTGGTGCTCTCGCGCTTGGCAGTCAGGATGGATGGACTTGGTCGAAGAGGGCGAGGGCTTCGGCGGGGTCCGGGCTCACGAGGCGTTCCAGACCGGCTGTCGTGATCTTCGCCCACCTGCCGGCCCGTGCCCACATCTGTTCCTCGAAGGCGCGAACGGCCTCGTCCAGATCTTCGGGGCCGGTGGCGATGGCCTCGGCGAGTTCGGCTCCTTCAAACATCGCTAGGTTCGCGCCCGCCCCCAAAGGGGGCATCAGATGGGCGGCGTCGCCCAGTAGCGTCACCCCGAAGGCGTGGGTCCAGGTGTGGGACACGGGCAGGACGTAGAGGGGGCGGTGGACGAACATGGTGCCGTGGCGGAGGAGGTCCAGGACGGGAGCGGCCCAGCCGTCGAACAGAGCCAGCAGGCTCGATCGCACGGCCTCGACATCGGCCAGGTCCAGGTTCGTGTGCCAATCCAGCGGCGCGCGGAACTGGGCGTACACCTTGACGTGACCGCCGCTGTTGCGCTGGGCGACGAGAGCTCGGTTCACGCCGTACACAGCCAAGGAACCGTCGCCGATCAACCGGGCGAGGCCAGGGTGGCGGGTGTCGACGTCGTCGAGGGAGGTCTCGACGAAGGCGACACCGGTGTAGTGCGGCGTCACCGACGAGACCGCCGGGCGGACCCGGGACCAGGCGCCGTCCGCGCCGACCACGAGGTCGAACGTCTCCTGTCGCCCGTCCGCGAACTCGACCAGTACGCCATCCCGGGTCCCCGGCACCACCTGCGTCACGCCCCGCCCCCACTGAACGTCGAGAGGGCCGAGCAGCAAGTCACGGAGTTGTCTGCGGTCGATCTCGGGATTGGCCCGGTCGCCTGGACGCGGTCGCCAGTCGCGCAGGACGGTCCCGGCCGTGTCCAGGATGCGCATGGCTTGCCCCTCGGGGCGGGACAGCGCCTGGAACTCCGCCAGCAGCCCCGCCTTGTCCAGTGCGAGCTGGCCCAGCCCTTCGTGCAGGTCCAGCGTGCCACCCGGAGGACGGGCGTCGGGGGCAGCATCGCGTTCGAGGACAGTGACAGGGTGACTATGACGGTGCAGAACACGCGCGAAAGTAAGGCCGGCAGGGCCACTCCCGACCACGGCGATACGACGTCTCATGTCGAAACACTGTATTTCCACGACGCCGGGCGAACAGAGCTGACAGCTCTGCCTGACTCAATCCAGCACCTGGCCGACCTTCCGCTGGCCGGTGGAGAACAGCTGCATGTGACCCCACAGGCATCCGACACCCCTCCGGCAACGTTCAGTCTTTCGCTGCCGCCCCGCCTGCTGCACCTCCTACGACACACAACGAGCCCGCGGCAAGACCCACACCCAAGTACCCATCCTGCTCGCCCGCCAGCACATCAGCGTCCTTTACGCCATACTCCGCGACGAAAACCGTCTACGAGACCCGCATCCCCGAAGCAGCCGCCGCACGACCCTCGGCGTACCCGTGGTCGCGGTGGGAAGCCCACTCCCCTGAAGGACAACTTCCGATGAGTTCACCGCAAAGCATCGAAGTCCCTGACGCCCTGGTCGCGTCGTACACGAGGAACGGTGGAGAAGAGGAACGGACCTGGATCGCACGGCTGCCCGCGCTGGTGGCGGAACTGCTCGACCGATGGGACCTGGAGCGCGATGGCGGCATCAAGTCTGGCGAGGCCTCACTGGTGATATTAGTGCGCCGCACGGACGACACCCGCGCCGCGCTCAAACTCCAGATGCCCCGGGAGGAGACAACCGCCGCACTGATCGGGCTGCGAGCGTGGAACGGCAACGGCATCGTACGGCTGCTCGACCACGACCCGGAGAGCAGCGCCGTGCTGCTGGAACGCCTGGACGGCTCACGCACCCTGGCTTCCGTCGAGGACGACGACGTGGCCATGAACGCCTTGGCCGGACTTATGGCCCGGCTGCACTCCGCCCCAACACCCGAGGGCCTGCGCGGCCTCGGTGACATCGCGCGCGACATGCTGGCGTCCGTGCCGGCGGCCGTCGCCGCCTTGCCGGACCTCCAGGACCAGCGGCGGCTGCACGGCTGGGCATCGGCCGTCACCGAGCTGGTCGACGAACCCGGCGACCGGATGCTGCACTGGGACCTGCACTACGACAACGTGCTCGCCGCCTCGCGCGAGCCATGGCTGGCCATCGACCCCGAACCCCTCGTCGGCGACCCCGGCTTCGACCTGTGGCCGGCACTCGACACCGGTTGGGAGAAACCTCACGCCACCGGGGACACTCCCCGACTGGTGCGGCGCCGCTTCGACCTGCTGACCGAGAGGCTCGGCCTGGACCGCCAGCGCGCGGCCGGCTGGACCCTGGCCCGGCTGCTACAGAACACACTGTGGGACATCGAGGACGGGCGGACCAGCATCGACCCCTCCCAAACCACCGTGGCCCAGGCGCTGCCCCGCTACTGAACACGTCACCACTGAGGGCACCACACCACCAAACTACCCCAGACCAGCAAATGCCCTCACGACGGGGTCTTCGAGCCGTACAGGTGCCACGAAGCGACTACCTGCTCAAGACGCCGCCCGACGAGGTACTCAGGGTGCACACCGGCCCCGTGCAGCGGGCACTCACCTAGCTCTTCCGACTCCACCCGATGACCATACCCTCAGGCAGGGCCCCAGCTCACACGCTTATTCGGGACTGTCACGCCGGTGAAAGTCCGCTGGTAGTCCCAGTTCCCTGCCGGTGTGCTCTGCGGGGCTTGGGAGAGGTGCTCCAGCCTCACCATGGGATAGTCGGACGGGTCGTGGCTGCTGAGGCGGAGCCCATCCCCGGGTATCACCACGACGTCATCGCCGTCGGTGCGTTGAGGGAACGTGATGGTGCCGATGTCGATGGTGCTGTAGTAGAGAAGGGGGCGCATGCCGGTGGAAGACACCAGTGGCATGTTGTGGGACCTTACATCCTGCCCCGCCCCGCCCCCTGCAGCGTCCCCGGGTGCCCCGCGCCGGCCTAGCCCGGTGAACGGGGCCGTCCAGGACGACTCCGACGCCGTGATCACGCCGGCCGCATCACGATCACCTCGCCCGTGAACAGACGTTCCGGGAGGCGGGCTTCCGGCTCACGGGTCCAGTGTCGACTCATCGGCCCCCAGCTGACCACCAGTCTTGCGACCCTGGTTACAGTCCCTTCATGGCAAGTCACCCCTTGGACGGCAACGGCCATGACACGGCCGTGGTCGTCGCCCACGAGATCTACGGAGTCAACGAGCACATCAACGGCGTCGCCGAGATGCTTAGCCCGTACCGCTGCGATGTCTTCACACCCAGCTTCCTTCCGCCGGGCGTCGTGTACGCCCGCGAAGACGAGCCCAGGGCATACCGAGAATTCACGCGGGCCCCAGGCGTGGCGGGCATGGGCAACGCACTCGCGCAGTACACCGACGGCCTTCGTGAACGCTATCGCAGGGTGCTCTGCATCGGCTTCAGCGTCGGGGCCACCAGCACCTGGCTCGCGTCGGAAACCGGCGCTGTGGACGGCGCTGTGTGCTTCTACGGATCCCGGATCCGCGACTACCTGGACATCCAACCGACTGCCCCGTGCCTCGTCATCTTCGCCGAGCAGGAGCCCAGCTTCTCGGTGCCAGCAGTCGCCGAACGCCTGGCGGGCCGAAAGGGTGTCGTGACGGAGGTGCACCCCTGCCGGCACGGGTTCTGCGACCCCGGCAGTCCTCACTACTCCGCCGGGCACAGCCGTAAGGCGTGGACCTCGGCCACCCAGTTCCTGGGGCTGCCCCGCTGACGAGGGACCCCCTCCGGGAGGCACGCCCCATACAACATCGTTGCTCTAGCGTCCGCCCAGGCTGCTCCCGCCATCGACGTCGAGAACATGCCCGGTAATGAAGCCCGCCTCGTCGGACAGCAAAAACGTCACAGCCGCGGCGACATCGTCGGGAGTACCCAGACGCCCCATCGGAATGGACGCGATCGCCCTTCGCTCACCGTCACTGCCGACCGGCCGCGCACGACGGAACAGTTCCGTCGCCGTCGGGCCGGGCGACACCGCGTTGGACGTGATGCCATCCGGGGCCAGCTCCAACGCCCACGACCGCGTGCAACCCACCAGCGCGCTCTTGGCCGCCGCATAGGACGTACGGTCCCTGGCCCCATACGTCGCCCGCGAGGTGATGTTCACGATCCGACCGAACCGCTCCGCACGCATATCCGGCACCAGCGCCTGGACGATCTGAACCGAAGCACGCAGGTTCAAGTCCACCACTTGGTGCATGACCGCCAAGTCCAGGTCCTCGATGGGCTGGGGATGGGCGATGCCCGCGTTGTTGACCACCCGGCACACCGCACGCCCCTGGGTCACCTCCTTGAGCATGCGCGCGGTGTCCTCGACATCGGAGAGATCACACCGCAGGAACGTGCCGGGGAACTCTCCGTCGGGCGCGCTGCGAGCCACACCGATAACCCCGTACCCCTCCTCCGCCAGTCGCCGGGAAACCGCCCACCCGATGCCTTTGCTGGCGCCAGTGACAAGAACGTCTTTCATGCCGCTCCTCAAACCCTCGGTTCCGGCCGTTGCTCGCCCCATCCCCTCGCATACGGCCCACCTACACCATAAGAGCCACACAGCGCCGTGATCGACGAATGCTCAGCCGGCCTGGTCGAATGCTCCCTGGCCAGCTGAAGCGCTCCATCACAGATTTGAGCCCAAGCAGGGTAGTTGGCACCGTCAGGACTGCGTGAGCTGGGCTATTTGGGGACTTCCGAAGCACGTTTGTGGTCACCGGTGAGGCACCGTACCTGTCATCACTGGCCAGTTGGCAGCCTTTGTGTTACCAGTACGGAGACGGTACGCCATCAGCTCCTCGCGACGTCTCCAGGAGATGATGGCGGAGCGCGTTCTGAGCTGGGCGGGGCGTCCGTACCGGCTTCACGAGGGCGCGTCCCGTTTCGGCGGCCAGGGAAGCGCGTCCGGTGCGCGCCAGGCGCGTACGGCCGCCCACGACTGTGCCCCACAGGCCCGCGCCCTTGCGGCACGGCGGCCCTTCCGAGGCTTCCTCAAAGCCTTGGACAACCCTGAGCAGGCCCTTCACGGCCTTTCATGGCCGAAAACACTCTCCTCAAGCCCTTCACACAGGCCACTAAATGCGGTGGCCAGCACTGATCACTCATCAGCGCATCAGGGCACTCTTCACGTTTGGGAGAACCTCATGAGACGACTCCGCACCGCGGGTCTGGCACTTCTCGGCGCGACGCTCGCCGCCTCCGTCACGGCGAGCCCGGCCCAGGCGTCGCCGGGCGAGACCCGCACGGTGTGCGCCGACTCGATGACCCCGGACGGCTGGGTCGACGTGAACTGGGGCACCAGCGCCTCGTGCCGCGTGATGAGCGGCTCGAACATCAAGATGATCAAGCAACTGGACGGCCTCCCCGTCGGCACCCAGGTCAACGCCTGCGCCAGCGCGCAACCGCCGAAGGGCTGGACCAAGATCCAGACCTACTACAGCGGCGGCTGCGTGGTCTTCGTCAACTCCTCCTTCACGCCGAACGCCTGGCTGCTGCAGAAGACCTCCTGACCCAAAGGCGGCGAGGGCGCGGCACTCAGTCAAGCAGCCGTCACCGACCATTCCACCCGGTCCGGGGCGAGCGTGCGACCCGGTCGTACAGGACGAATGCGAATACGGGGCACAGCACATCGCCTGGCGATGCATCAGCTGGCAGGACGTCCTCATCAGCCCGTGACGCGCCCACGAACGGCGGCGGCTCTACCCTCGGGCAGGGGCCGGGCCCCCACCGTCGTTCTCTGATCTCCTCACGGAGGTCGCATCCGAGCCGCCTCCACGGGGCCGAGGGAGTGTGGAGACACTCCATCAGGGCCAGCCGAGGAAGCCGGTTGGTAAAGTCCGTCACCCCACACGCCTGAAGCGCGCCGTCAGGGCCGCGTTGGCAGTAGGGGTCCTCAGAGGCAGGCGTGGCCCAGTGCTCGATGGCTCATCCACACCGCAACATCGCACACCCGCAGCGCACTCACCGTCCCCGGTAGTCCCGCGGCCTGCCTCAGTTCCAGCAGTTGGCGGTGCAGCGTGGCGTCGTCCTCACGCAGCGCGGCATGGAGAGCGAGCCAGAAGGACGGCGGTCGGCCGACGGCACAGCGGACGCTTCGGTCGTAGACCGGAAGCAGTCGTGGACGCTTGCGGGCCAGAACCTTCCCGGCGATGACCCAGTTGACCCCGTATTGCTCGCAGAGCAGACTCCAGGCCTGACCCGCCGGCGAGCCGTCAGCCAGGACCGACACCTCGGCATCAGCCATGTCGATGTCCCGGGGAATGCCCTCCAGCAGGCCAGACATCCGCACCCCGAGGCGGCCCTCCAGAATGTCCAGCGCAACAGGCGCCGGAACGGTGACCGACAAGGTCTGCACCGCGACCATGCCCTCCCCCGTGATCCGGTCGGCAAACTCCGGCCGGCCTCCCCCACCAGCCAGATACTCGAACCGGCTCCCGGTAAACGCCACCGCTCCGGGTGGCATACCTATGCCGAAGTAACGCCGTAGGTCACCGACGACACGCTCGGAACTCAGCAAGACACGCAACCGCTGGCCCAACGGCGACAACGCTCCACCACAAACACCGGATGTTGCGTGAGGAACAGACATGAGAACACCATCCTTCTTCGAGATCTGAGCGGGTGAGGGCGCCAGAAAGTCCTGCCCGAAAAGCATGCGAGGACTGCAAGCACCCCCGTTGGGGCCCCTCCTTGGCACAGGAGGTGGCGCGGGCGAGGCGTCGTCCGGGAAGGCCGGAACGCAGTGTGAGAACGCTGGGATCTGGTCGGCTTTACTCGTCGACGCGTTGGAGCTCCACAGCTCCTCGGTCGCCGGCGACCGGGAGACCGTCGGCAACCCGGCGCCATCGGCTCAGAGCCGCGATGTCGGGAAGGCCGGTTTCGCGCGGTTCGATGAGCCAGCGGATGACGTATTAGCAGTGGTCGGTGAAGGCATCGCAGCGACCGTCGATCGCATGTTCCAGCCATGGCAGGCCTGCGGCGCACCGCCAGGTGGAGGGGATGGTGTGGGTGGAGCGTGCCAGTGCGTCGGCGGCCTTGGCCTCGACGCAACCTGCACTACGAGCACTGCTGGCTCAGCGGCCGCGAGCCCGGCCCTACCCCTCGACCAGACCCGCCGCGCCCTCTTCGAAGGCGCGGAACCCTGCGAAGCCTGCGGCGCCGAGCGGCTCGACGAACTCCACCTCCCATTGCCGCCCGGAACGGGCGTCTGATCTATGCCCGAGGATGACCATCGGCGAGAATGTGCACGCCCTGCCCGAGCAGGATCTCCAGGCGAAACTCGACGACGTCGCCGAGCTGACCGGCAGTGCCCCTCCGCTCGACGGCACCGAAGTCGCCGTCCCCTCGTTCTCTCGGGGGGGCCAAGCCCAGGTGGCCCGGCCGAGGATGGAGTTCCAGCCGAGGCCGCAGTGGCCTGGTGCCGCCGTCATGGGATGGTCCAAGCTGGCCCGCATGGACTGGTTACCACTGCTCTCCACGCTGGCCGGTGCCGCGATCGGCATCGTCGCCACGCTCATCGCCGACCGTAATCGGTGGAAGCATGAGGATGTCAAAGAAGCTGTTCGGCTGCGGCTCGACATCTACACGCAGTACACCACCACCGTGAAGGTCCTCGGTGAGACCCTGCGGGCCTTGGCGGAGCGAGAGCGCCCTTCCGACGGCGAGCGGGCGCTGGCGCTGCGCGAAGCCTTTCGGAATTCAGGCATAGCCACCGCATCAGAACGGATGTGGCTCATCGCGCCTCAACCCGTCGTCAAGGCATCCAACAGCGTGTTCCACTGCCTGCGACGCATCTGCGACGGCTACGTCGACGGCGCTGCCGTCAGCAGCCCAGAGGATCGTGCCCGCTGGGAGGCACGCGGCAAGGCAGCCGCCAAGATGCGCAAACTCATGCGTGAAGATCTCGGCGTAGGTCCACTCACCGAACGTCACAGCTCCCTCCTCAACGATGACAACAACCCCGCAGGGCAGTGATCGTGACCGGGGCACAACATCATGAGATGGCACAGCCAGGCGGCAGCCCCCAGGCAGTACCTGGCGACGGTCTGGCGGTGCCGAACACGACCGGCAAGCCGCGCGGATAGTGATCGAGATACGCGACGCCATACTCTACCTGCGTGCTTACGTTCCCCAGGAGGTCTTGGAGCAAGTTCGAGCTCGCCTTGAAAACGAGAACTCGCACCCAGCCAAGGAGTATCCCGCGTAACCGCCTGCTGGTTACTCATAGCACGACACGGCAAGGCAGACGGGGCGCCCCTTCTGCGCGGCGATCTGACCGTACCAGTCCTCGGGGGCGTGGACCTGCCTGGCGAGATCGCGTCCTGCGCCAAGTGGCCAAGGCGGATGCTTCACCTCAAATCCGCAAACTTGCCGCCGACCTTGTCCGTCAATCGATACCGAGCCAATAAGGTTGAAAGTCTTGTTCAACCTGGAAATTCACGGCACATGCAGCGACCAATTCAGGGCAGTGCGGGAAACTTTGCCGACTCCCTGCTCAGCGGAGCCGACGTTGGTGCTTCGGTAGCGATCTACCTCGACGGCGAACCCGTCGTGGACCTGTGGGGAGGGTAGGCTGACCAGGCATGTACCCGGCCTTGGCAGCGCGACACCATCACTAACGTGTGGTCTACCACGAAGACGATGACCGCGCTGTGCGCTCTCGTCCTTGCCGACCGCACCGAACTCGACCTGTACGCGCCGGTCGCGAAGTACTGGCCAGAGTTCGGGGCTGCAGGGAAAGACCGTATCGAGGTCCGGCACCTACTCAGTCACACCGCCGGCCTCCCCCGACTGGGACCAGCCAATGATGCTGGACGACCTGTGCGACTGGGAGAAGGCCACCGCTCTGCTGGCCCGCCAGCCCCCCGCTGGGAACCTGGCACGGCTTCCGGCTACCACCGGTTCACCCACGGCTTCCTGATCGGCGAGGTCATCCGCCGCATCTGCCAGCAATCGATCGGCGCGTATTTCGCCGACCAGATCGCCACACGGCTGGATGCCGACTTTCACATCGGCCTCGCAGCTGAACACGATCACCGCGTCTCCGACGTCGTACCCGCACCCGGGCCCGCGCCTTCGGCCAACCCGCACGTAGCCATTCCGGTCGGCGCCTACGTAACCGCGCAGGACACTTGGAGCACCCAGTGGCGCCGCGCTGCGATCCCCACCGCGGACGGCTACGGAAACGCGCGCTCTGTGGCTGCTGTCCAATCAGTACTTGCCGCTGGGGGCAGACGCCGCAGGGGCGCCTTCTTTCCGAAGCAACCTGCCGCGCGGTGTTCGACCAACAGTCCCACGGCACTGATCTCGTGCTGGGCATACCCCTCCGATTCGGCATGGGCTACGCCCTCAACGCCAGCAACGCCCCAGTCACGACAGCCAACCCCCACACCTGCTACTGGGGAGGGCGAGGCAGGTCACTGGTCGTCAACGATCTCGACGCACACGTGACCGTCGCCTACGTAATAAATCAGATGACCAACCTCGGCTTGACCGATCCCCGCGGCCAAAAGCACCTTCACACCGCCTACGCGGCACTGGCACACTGACGCTACCCCTGTGGTCGGCTCATTGCCGTCACGGCGCTGAAGTCGCCGTGGGTGTGAATAGCTCCCAAGCGGATCTCGCACGGTGATCAACCCCATCGTGCGGGGCTGGCTGGCCGACTGTGGACCTGCCGCCGAGAGTTGTCGACCCTGATCCGCCGCCCCGACATGCTGCGCAACGCGTTGGTGTCCGCGCCTGGGCGAAGGAGAACGGACACAGCGTCAACGACCGCGGCCGAGTGCCGGCTGAGATTCGAGAGGCCTATGCCAAGGCCCACTGAAAGACGAAGCGCCGCCCCCTTAATTACTGAGGGGCTTAGCATCGAAGGCGACGCTCCGAAGCTGTTGAGGACGAGGACCAGCAGCGGCGGCGGGGGGCTCCGACCCATCCTGGACCGTCATCCCCCGGAACCAGACGGGCAACTGACCGCCCGCACGACATTAGGGACCTATGCTCTACCAACTGCGGTTCTTCTTCGAAGCCGGCGTTGCACACACCCCTCTGTGGCCTGGCCCCGAAGGCAAGCCGGACGTCGACAGTCCTTACGGCTCGCCTTGCGAGCTGGAACGACTGCCCATCAGCACAGCCACGCGGACCGAGCTGGAAAGGTTGTGCGAGTGGTACCAGTCGTCCATCGACTGGGAGTACCCACCGGACCCGTCGCCGTGGACTACGGAGCAATGGACTTTGTTCAAGGAGCAGGCAGACGCCGCGCTGGACGCTCTGCGCCGCGAACTGGGTGACGACTGGATAGTCGAGGACCGCCGCAACGACTCGTGACACTGAGCCTAGTAGCGGGCCGGCCATCAAGGAAACCATCGGCGCGGATTCCTACCGTCTCGTTTCAGCCGCAGTGAGCAGGGGCCTTCCCCTCCGACGGCACTACCTTGATCTTGCTCATGGAAATCTTCAGGGCATGCCGCTCCTTCGGATCCCACAAGACGGCTTTACCATCGGCGTCACCCAGCATGAGGTACGGGTGTTCGGGCTGAAACTCTCCACCCTCGACGGCGGTTTCAGCCGCTCGGCCGACCGGTGCTACACAGACCCACTCGGGCTTAATGCCGAAGTACGCGGCCGGGGCACGGCCGGCCGCAGCTGCTGCGACAGCTCGTTGACCTGCTTCACCTGCCGGCTCGGCAGCGAGCATCCATGGGCCGGCAACAAAGCTGCAGAGGGCGATGAAGAGAAGCATCAAGTGCCCCACCCAGCGGTCGCGGATCGCAAGGTGGAAGTGCTTGGCGTACCCCCAGAACGCCGGGGCCAGAAGCCACATGCTCATCGCTGCGATGACCTTCAAGGAGGCAACGACCTGATACACCACAGGTATCTCGATGTCTTCCAGGCGCAGGTCGAAAGCATCCAGGTAGAAGGTGTGCACCACGAGCCCGATTCCGGGAAACACACCGAGCACCAGCGGCAACACGACTGGGAGCAACCACGTGATCGCCGTACGCCAGCTCCATTGCCGCACCAACAACCAGATTCCCGCAAGTACGACATAGGATGCGCCGGCCAGGAACAGAACACGTGAACCCATCGGGCGACTGGGGGCCGTGACGGCCAGCGCCACCCCCATTCCTACAACTCCCGTGCCAAAGACGAGGCCGACCAAGGGACCGACCCATCGTGGCTGTACAACAACGCCGCGCCAGGTCAGTGCGACCATGCCCAACACTGCGGACACGGCACTCACACCCATCAGCCACCAGGAGTCGAACCCGCTGGACCACCGGTCCGCGATGCCCGCTCCTGCCACGATGGCGATCAATGCCAATTGGAGCATCCACCACATCTGCCGCCGCAGGGCGTTGCTGCGAGGAGGACCTCCCGGTAGCGGGCTGTGCTCCACCCCCAGCGGACGACGAACATCCACCCCACTGGGTGGGCCGGCTATGCCAGGCAGCTCCCGCCCGGCCAGCTGTAGCGCCCGTCCTCGGTCAGAAGCGATGATCCGCCTCCTGGTATCACGGGTGCCCAAGGTTCTGGCCAGCCATGGACGAGCTTGCTCGCGCCAGCGCCTGTACCACGGCAAGGAGGCCAGTGCCGGAGGAGAGACAGGTGGGAGGTACGCAATCCATTCGGGATGATCGTGCGGATCTCTGTGGACCATGTCCACGACTTCGACCACAAGGTCCAGGCACAGTCCGTCCGCGAGAAGCTGGAGGCGTTCACGTGCTCCAGTGCACGCGCGAACCCGGGACCCAATGAAGCGGACTTCCACGGTGTAGCGGACGAGGCCGGGAACCGCCGTATCGGCGCTACCCTCCCGCGCCGCGACGGGCCAGCCTCGTTGGGCAAGAGCCTCTTCGAGCATCTCGCATTCGAGACGCGTCCCCTCTAGGGCGACTACAGCGACAGCACGCTGATCAAAGGCGCCGGTTAAGGCCATTTTGTGATATTCCTCAATATGCGGATGGACGGACGACCATGACTGCTCAACTTTATGTGCACCCAACGGTCTGCGATGATCTTGACACCCACACTCGGTGCAGAGGTGACGAGATCACAAACAAGAGTCGCCGGCTCAGCCAGGACGGCTCTCCCCCGGTTCGACTGCCGAGGCGACTTGTGGTCGCTCAACCGCGATGGCCGCTTGGTTGATTGGGGGGGTACTTATCCCACTGGCGCGAGGGGTAGTGAGCCAAGGATCTGCGGGCCCGGCCAATCCTCACCCTCCAGGTGGGCTCAGGGCGGCCCCGTATCCTTCCCACCCCCACTACGCCTACAATCCGCCCATGGCCCAGAAGATCATCACCATTGTTACCGACGACCTGACCGGGGAGGAGGCGGAGGACGCCAAGACGCACTCCTTCTCCATCGACGGCGTTGAGTACGAAATCGACCTCAGTTCCGACAGCTACGAGCAGATGCTGCAGGCCTTCGGCCCCTTCGTGAAGGCGGCGCGAAAGCAGAGCAGGGGGCGTAGGTCGGGGAGGCACACGACTGCGGCTCGTCCCACCGAGGACACGGCGGCCATCCGCGCCTGGGCGAAGGAGAACGGATACAGCGTCAACGACCGCGGCCGGGTGCCGGCTGAGATTCGAGAGGCCTACTCCACGGCCCAGTGAACGGCGAAGCATCGCCCCCCTCCGCTGCTGAGGGGGCTTTCGCATATCAGGCACCCGCCGCCCTGGTTGGCTATGTCGCGTCACCGTCGCCCCCGCGCTCTTTGTCGAGGAGGTACTCCCTGATGAGGCGACCGAGTACCTCCCCCTCGTGAGCGCGTTCGTTGAAGACGGCTCGTTGGAAGGCATCGCGCTCCTCCTGCTCCAGGAAGGCCACCATGTGCTTGGCCTTTGGGTGCTGGTAGCCGCAGCACATCAAGCGTGTACAGACGTTTTGGGACGTGCCGAGCTTCGGTGTGCGCCAGGGATAGTGCGGGTACCCTCGCAACTCCGCCTTACAGCGCGCAAGGATCTCGGCCAGCTCAGTCTTGTTCCGATGCCTCTCATCCCCATAGTGCAGGCGGAACCACTCGCGGCGATCCATATCCGCTATCTCCCGCTGCACACGCTCCACGCGCCTGGTGATGCCTGCGTAGACCTGGGGCCGCATGGCCCGCGTGGCAAAGCCTGCCTTCGGGTACCTGTGGTGCAGGTCCATGTCCGCTACCCAGCGCCTTGCGCTGCGGCCTTTCTTCCACCGGTTGCAGTCCTCGCAGGCCGGGACGAAATTCCACCAGACGTCCGCTCCCCCGTCTGCGATGGGCTCCTCGTGGTCGACCGTCGTAGAAGCCGACCGGCCGCAGTAGGTACACACCCCGCGCTGCGCTGTCAGGACCATGAGCCATTGCCAGGTCTTCTGCTTGCCCCGCTCGCCGCGGCGGATTACGTCCCCCACCCGTCCCCCCTCCGATCAGTCGTGAGGATCGTAAGGCGAGGCACTGACACTCGAGGCACGGCGCGTGTCACCGACCTGGCCGAGGCGCTTGCGACGATCTGAGCTGGCAGCGCCAGGGTGGGCGCGATTCCGTCGCCAACGGTGGCAGTCACAGCCCGGCATCGTGGCAAGTCGGCTCTGCGTGGCAAAACGACGGCGCAGGCTGCATAGAAAAGATGCAAGCCGGCATGAGTTGAGGTGGTCCAGCCGTGAGACGCCCGTGGGGGTGGGCCGCGCAATGCGCAGCCCACCCCCACCGCATCCAGCGACGAAGCACTCGCGCATAGCGTTCCCCCGGTTCGGTGCCGCTCACGGCGCGAGCACCTGGGAACTGCGAGAGAGGGTCATCAGATGCGTGTCGTGCGCTACCACAGCTACGGAGCCCCGGAGGTCCTCCAGCTCGAGGAGGCCCCGGTGCCCACCCCCGGCGAGGGGCAGGTCCTGGTCCGTGCCGAGGCGATCGGCGTCATCTTCATCGAGACGCAGCGCCGTCAGGGCACCGGCCCCTTCCCTCCCGCGCTGCCCGCCACGCCCAACGGCGACGCCGTCGGGCGCGTGGAGGCCGTCGGTCCCGGTGTGGACACCGTCTCGGTCGGTGACCGTGTCGTGGCGCCCGTGATGGGTGCGCCTACGCGGATTACGTCGTCACCGACGCCACGTTCCTGACGGCCTGCCCGAGGACATCGACGCGGCCCACGCCAGCGTGCTGGCCTCCCCGGCGCAGACCGCGCTGTGCGTGCTGCGCACGGCCCGCATCCGGCCCGGCGACACCGTGCTGGTGCACGCGGCGGCCGATGCGATCGGCCACCTCATGCCCCAGCTGGTAAAGAACTACGGCGCGGGGAAGGTCATCGGCACCGTCGGCTCCCCCGCCAAGGCGGGCTGCCTCAGGTGCCGGCCATGCGGCTGATCCCCATGAAGTACGTCGTCGGCTGCGGGCTCGACCAGTGGTGGACGCGCACCGTCCCGAGGAGATCCGCTCGGGCCTGCAGGAGCCGGCTCCGAGGTGTCCTCGTACTCAGGCAGACACGCGAGCACGCTCCCAGCCAGGGTCGCAGCAGGCTTGTTGGTTGAGGGGACTCCTGCCAAGATCAGGAAGTGATAAATTCCCTGATATTAGCTTTCCTGGCAGGCTGCGCGACCGTCGCCCTGACTGGCTGCGGTACGGACTCGGCGTCTTCAGAAGAACAGGCGCGCCCGTCCCGCAGCTCCGCTGAGAAGCCACGGAGCGCCGGGCAGACCCCGGCTGGCGCGGTCACAACCCCTTTGCGTGATCTGGCGCAGTCCCCTGAGGCCCTGACTAAGTTCAAGGACTTCGTTGCCGCGCACGGCGATCCAGAGGAGAAGGAAGCGGTCGGGCACCTGACGTCGTGGAAGGGCCACCGACCGAAGGGCAGCGTGGACGAGGAAGCCCGCTTCCCCGCCGTGTACCCCATCATCATGATCCAGTCCGATCTGCCTGCCGCTGACTGGGATGCCGCAGACGACGGAGACAAGGCACAGTCTGACCTGGTCAACGAACAGGAAGGACAGGCAGCAGCTGTCGCCAAGGCGTTCGACAGATGGTGGAACGGGGAGGAGAAGTCCACGGTCCAGATCTTCGACGTACGTGGCCAACTAGCAGGCAGTGGCAGCGCCCACTGAGCCCTCAGCTCTTCGCATAGGTCTTGGGTATCCGTCCACGCCCAGGGAAACGAGCGAATCTATGCGACATCGTTTCGTTCGGTGCGGTGCTCGACAAGCCGCATCTCAACCAGTCAGCTTTTCGTTTAATCTTGATCGGTTACAGAACGCCACATGCATGATCGAAGTGTCGGGGGATTCTGCGTTGGAGCTTGTATCGGACGATGATTCGCTGGGCGGTATGCGTCCGTTCCTGGACGGGGATGAGGCTGTCTTGGGCTACGAGCCCCAGGAGGGTTTCCTGGATCGCTGCTGGGTTCTGCACACGGTGGCGGTGGGAGGGAAGAAGGTCAGGTGGGAGGACGTGCTGGCATGTGTTGGCAAGCGCCTGGAGGATTGGCAGCACACCCCGTCCTTCCGGGTCTTCGGGGGGTTTGACCTGCCCGAAGACCTTGAGACGCCTGAGCTGGGGGAAATCGACCGCGACAGCCTGGCTCATCTGATCGAGGTCCTCGCCCGCCACAGCCCCGACGGACTGCGTACGGAGTGCTACTGGGCCCAGGCGGCGATCGAGGACATCGGCCGCCCGGTTCCGGCCCGCCGGGGCCGCCTGGATGAGGCACTCGCTCACTACGATGCCTGCGCGTGGCCCGACTGGACCGTAGAAACCCAGTTCCCCGCACACTGGTGGCCTCTGGAAGGCTCCTGGTTCGTCCTCACCAATTGGGATCTAAGCGCAACCGAAGTCTTCGGCACTCCAGCCCTGATCGCCGACCTCCTCGCCGACAACAGGCTGGACGCCGTGCGCCACCCGAGCATTGCCGAGGTCCAGGGCAGATTCGCGGAATGGCGCGAGCAGGCAAAGTGAGCCTGCTGCGTATCTCGCCAGCCTCGTGACTTCGGACGGCGAGTCGTACAGGCGCACCCACCTGGACATTCTTGCGGCCAGAACGGTGAGAGGCGCCCCATGAACAAGGGGCGCTCCTCGACCCCGCGCCGCGCCCCAATGATCGCGGCAAGGCGGGCGCCGAGACTGGGCTCACCACCGCGAGCACTGCGTCGGTACCGTTCGGATACGAGCACTGCGGACCGGACGAAGCCACGATGCCTTGCTCCCGAACCCATGAGTCCAGCTGGCACGCTCCCACATCGGCTGGTCGGGAGGTGCGCTGATGCTGGAGGATGCCGAGGAGATCGGCCGCCGTGTACGCCGTGCCCGCCTTCGGCTGGGCATGCCGCAGGCTGACCTTGCCGCTGCGCTCGGCAAGTCGTAGGGGTGGGTGTCGAAGATGGAGCGGGGCTTGATCGAGCTGGACAGGGTCGGGCTGCTCAACCAAGTCGCCTCGGAGCTACACATCCACCCCAACGACCTCATAGGGCGCCCATACACCAGCTCACCAGCCGAGAACCAATGGCAGGTCGCCGTTGCCTCGATCCTCCGGGAGCTGCGCCGGTACGACCTGGCGCCGGTCTTCGACGGGACGCCGCGATCGTCGGCGGAGTTGTGGCAGGACATGAAGCGGCTGCACCGGCTGCGCGACACGGCGGCGAACGTCGCCATCCTGCGGTGCCTGCCTGACCAGTTCCGGGAGGCGCGAGCCCTCGCCGAGGTCTCGTCCGGCCACGAGCGAGAAGAGGCGTTCACCGTCTACGCCGTGTGCTGCAAGTTAGCGCACACCGCCGCTCACGCCCCCGGCACACCGAGTTGATTGCCATGGCGTGCGAGCGGGCAGCGTGGTCGGCGCAGCTCTCTGGCGATGCCTTGATGCCAGCCGTCGCCGACGGGATGCGGGTTTGGGACATGTGGGCCACTGCCGACTGGAGCGATGCCCTGGCCCTGTCGGACAAGGCTTTGCGCAGCGTGCAGCGCGAGTACGACCAGGGCGACCCGCTCGCCCTGCGGCTCTGGGGGACGCTCCAGCTTCGGGCCGCTGTCTCAGCTGCTAGGGCTGGCAACGAGCAGGAGACCGAGGACGCATCAGGCACGCACGGGTGGCCAGCGACGGAGCGGACGCATACATCGGTGCGCCCGTGTACGACCGGCACGGCGCGCTCTGCTGCCGTGGCCGCGCCGTCGGCGCCCGGGGCCCGGTCTCCCGCCGTGCGGAGTGAGCGCCGAGCGCCACGACCACGCACTCGGCCAGTCCCTTCTTGAAGGTCGCCCGGCGCTTGCCTGCTCTCTGCCACCGCGATCCGCCTGGCCCAGACCGCCGACCGACGGCCTTCCTGCTCACCACCGCCCTCCAGGTGGTCTCAGCCGTCCTCACCGCGACCGGTCTGCACGCCACCGCCGCTCCCTGGGCCCGCTGTTCACCGTCGGGTCCACCGCCGACCACCTATGAAACGTCGAACCGGACCCCCGGCGTCCATCGACCCCGCACTCCAGAGCCCAAGGCACCACGCTCAGCTATATGCCGGTTGGACCGTCATTCGTTGACGGCGTCCCGCCTGCCGCACGTGGGTGACGGTCCTTCCCGCGGTGCCGCTGGAAGAGTGCCCCGTGACGTGATTTCGCGCCCTATGGTCGTTGGGATGGCCGGGCTGGGCGGTGCCGTGGCTGCGACCACCGCCCAGCCCGGTGTCTCAGGCTGCCCCGGCGGCGCGCTTGTGGGCGTGACAACCACAACCCCTCGCGGTTGCCGAGCACATGGTTGAGCAGGGTGGTCTTTCCCGCGCCGAGGAAGCCGGACAGAACCGTCACCGGCAGGCGGGCGTACGACGTCACCAGATCAGCCCTCGGGGTGGATGAGGCCGCGCTCGTACGCCTTCACCAGCCGCTGCGGGACCTGGTAGACGGAGCCGTCGACGGTGACCGGCACCAGCTGGGGGGTGGTCGCCTTCCATTGGGCGCGGCGGTGGCGGGTGTTGCTGCGGGACGTCTTCCGCTTGGGGACAGCCATCGTGGGACTCCTCGGTCTGATCGCTGAACGCAGAGACTACATGCAAATGACTCCCATTTCCAATGTGGCGACGGAAGTGCCCCCGGAAGCGCGCGACAGGGGCCCGGCCGTCGCCCCGAAGTCTTCGGGGCGACGGCCGGGCGAACTGCCTACCAGGACGACTTGGTCACTCCCGGCAGGAATCCCGAATGCGCCTGCTGCCGTGCCCGCACCCGGGAGAGCCCGAACTTGCGCAGGTAGCCGCGGGGGCGGCCGTCCACGCTGTCGCGGTTGCGTACCCGAGTGGCGCTGGCGTCGCGCGGCTGCCGGCGCAGTTCCGCGATCGCGACCTCCCGTTCGGCCGCGCTGAAGGACGGGCGGCGGATGATCTCCTTGAGCTCGGCCCGCCGGGCGGCGTAGCGCTCGACGATCTCCTTGCGCTTCTCGTTCTGCGTGATCTTGCTCTTCTTTGCCATCAGACCTTCCCTCCGCGGGCACGGATCCGGGCCACGGCGGCTTCGATGCCGATCGCGTCGACCGTCTTGATCGCCTTGATGCTCAGCTTCAGGCGGACGTAGCGGCCCTCGCTGGGCAGCCAGTAGCGCTTGCTCTGGATGTTCGGGTCG
This sequence comes from Streptomyces cinnamoneus, assembly GCF_002939475.1. Lineage (NCBI taxonomy): Bacteria > Bacillati > Actinomycetota > Actinomycetes > Kitasatosporales > Streptomycetaceae > Streptomyces > Streptomyces cinnamoneus. Next base: position 44,303 of record NZ_PKFQ01000001.1, read on the forward strand.
AAACGGCGCGAGGTGCGCCGGTGCGAGTGGGAGATGGTGTTGCCGAATCCCGGCTTGGCGCCGGTCAGTTGACAGTGGGCCGACATGGATGCCGCCTCTCTTGCGGAGCCTTCGCATTGAAAATGAAAACCAGTGTCATATAGTAGCGGCATGGCACGCAACGAGATCCGCCCGGTCATCAAGCTCCGCTCCACGGCGGGCACCGGGTTCACCTACGTCACCCGCAAAAACCGGCGCAACGACCCCGACCGGTTGGTGCTGCGCAAGTACGACCCCGTCGTCGGCCGCCATGTCGACTTCCGCGAAGAGCGCTGACCGAAATCCCACCCCATCTCAAAGCCTCTGAAAGGTTCCTGCCGTGAAGCCCGGCATCCACCCCGCCTACGGGCCCGTCGTCTTCCGCGACTCCGCCTCCGGCACCGCTTTCCTCACCCGCTCCACGATGACCAGCGACAAGACCATCGACTGGGAGGACGGCAACACCTACCCGGTCGTCGACGTGGAAATCTCCTCCGCCAGCCACCCCTTCTACACGGGCACCGCTCGCGTCCTTGACACCGCCGGCCGCGTGGAGCGGTTCGAGCGTCGTTACGGAGTCCGTTGATGACTCACCATCACCAGCTCCCGGTCGTGCTCGTCGCCGGACTTCACGCCGAAGCCCGGGCCGAGGTCGTCGACCGCCTCCTGAACGACATTCCCGGAAGTGCGGCACTGCACCACGACCTGGCCGGGGCGCCCGGCAACACCGTGCTCCGCCTGATCCGCGACGCCTCCGGAACCCTTTCCCGCGGTGAAGCACCGCTGGTCAACGACTGCGCGTGCTGCGCACTGCGCGAGGACCTCATCCCGGAACTGGAACGGATGGCAGATGGCGGGCTGACCCGGCTCGCCGTGGTCGAGCTGTGGGACTCGGTCGAGCCGAAGGCCATGGCGGAAGTCGTTGCCGCGCACGGCGGAGAGCGGCTGATCCTGTCAAACGTGATCACCGCCGTAGACCCCGCGCTCGTCCTGCCCTACCTCGCCAACGGCGACGACCTCGCGGAAGCCGGACTCGCGGCGGCCCCCACCGACCAGCGGACCGTCGGCGACACCTGGGCACGTCAGCTGGAGTACGCACCCGTCCTCGCCATCGTCGACAGCCACGAGGCCGACGACGAAGACCACGCCCTCCTCGCACAGCTGCACCCCACCGCCCAGCGGGTACCGGCCGCATCCGTCGAACTCGCCCGCGCGGCATTCGCCGGCTTCGACGTCGAGGCCGCCGCAGCCGCCCAACACCCGGCCTGCGCGCTCCTTCCCCAAGAAGCTGACGAAGCCGGTGTCAGCACATTCGTGTGGCGCCGACGACGACCCTTCCATCCCCAACGCCTCTACCAGGCGCTTGAGGACCTGTGCTGCGCCGCAGCCCGCAGCCGCGGCCGGTTCTGGCTCGCCGACCGCCCCGACACGCTGCTCGCCTGGGACGCGGCCGGGGGAGCACTGTCCGTCGAGAACGCCGGCCCATGGCTGACGTCGCTGCCGGACGCGGCCTGGGACATGGTCCCACCCATGCGCCAGGCGGCGGCCGCGCTCGACTGGCACCCCGACCACGGTGACTGCTGCCAGCACCTCGTCTTCACCTCGCCCGGCCTCGACCGGCACGGGCTGGAACGACTCCTCGACTCCTGCCTGCTGACAGACGCGGAGTACGGATCGGGGCGCGAAGCCTGGAAGCACCTGCCCGCCGCCTTCGACTCCCTCCTCGACCCCGCCTAACCCTCGGGCTCGGATCACACCAAGGCGGTACGACGTCCGCCGGACGGCTACACACCGATTTTCACCCGCTCAGGGTGGCCCCGCCAGGGGCTCGGATTACTAACCCCGTACGACCTGTTCACCGCCCGCGCGGCCGTGAACGAAACGCCCACGCAAGGAGACGCCGCCATGGCCCGACGCCACGACCCCCGCAAGCCTGCTAAATCCCGGCCCAACCCGCTCGACGCGGCCGGGTTCACCTACATCGACTACAAAGACACCGACCTGCTGCGGAAGTTCATCTCCGACCGGGGCAAAATCCGCAGCCGGCGCGTCACCCGAGTGACAGCCCAGCAGCAGCGGGCCCTCACCACTGCCATCAAGAACGCGCGCGAAATGGCCCTCCTGCCCTACGCCGGCCGCTGACCCGACGGACGGGCACTCCCAGCCGCCAGAAGATCGGGGACAGCTTCCCGAGGACTGCCCTTTCCTGGGCATGGCGGTTCATCCGGGGTCGGTGAGGTCAGCGAGGTCCTTCATCGTGTCTCCGTGCTCGGTCGGCCGGTGGCGTCCGCCGGAGTTCGGGCGCGGGGCACGGCGGCGGCCGGACCCAGGTCCAGGCGCTCGCTCATGTCGAGGCGGAAGGTGCCATACGGGTTGACGTTGGACCAGAACAGCGCGGTCATGCCGCGCCGGTCCTCGTCGCTGAGCCTCGATGCCCAGGCCGGTTCGGCCAGGCCCTGCTGGACCAGCAGGGTGTTGACGTGGACGAGCGCGGACTGGAGCAGGTGCAGGACGAGCATCGAGGTTCATCGATCGGGCACTCGACGACCCGCCCGGTCATCCGGTGGATCTCGACCTTGTGCCGCAGTTCCAAGAAAAGGTTACGTGGTCAGCGCCTGTGCTCGGGCCAGCCGGGTACTGCTCGGCGAGCCCCGCAGTACCTTTCCGAAGTACCCGTCGGCGTCGGCCAGCTCCATATCCCACAGCGGCCGGCCGAACCAGGACCGCGTCTGGTCCAGGTGCCCGACGTCCCCTCGGATGGTGCTGTCCGTCTGCCCCGCCAAACCTCGCGAGAACGAACCCGGCGAGCACGTCAGTCTCGAACTGCTCCAGTCCCTCCGCCAGACCGGGTCGCGGAAACTCACGTAGGTCGCGTACGGCTACCAGCGCCAACCCGAGCCTCCTCGCCTTCATCCCGATCACAGATCGATCGGACGAAGTGAGAGCGCTTCGAGAATCCTGAAGTTACATCACCGGCTCGAAGAACACCCAAAGGAGACAGAACACCCTGGTCGCGGGAACAAGGGCTCAGCAGGGCACAGGGGAAGTCACAGGATGTCGCACAGGTGGGTGGTGGAGTGGACGATCGCCTGGCTGCACGGCTTTCGCCGACTGCGGATCCGAGCGGATGCCTGGTCAACTCGTCTTCCTGGAGGGACTTTTGTCTTGGAGGATGGCTTGCCAGCGTACTGTCGTTTGGCGGGCTGGCGGCGAGGGTTCAGTCCACCGGGTGAACGGATGCCGTAGTAGTGACCGATACTGACCTGCGAGGCGCTTCTCAATCGATCCCTCTGGCCTTCGTGCGTTAGAAGACGGGCGGTCTGCCGGCGAGGGTCAGCTGTGCGATGGTGCGCCAGCTCATCGGCGTCCGAGTGCCGCAGTTCGTACGCAGTCCCTCCCGAAAGCCGGCCAGAGAGGTGAGCAGGACCTTGAGGCCGCGAAAGCGCCATAGGGTCAGCAGGATCCAGACGGCGAGGTTGGCGGGGATCAGGATGCGAGGGAGGTTCCGGCGGGCCAGCCAGGCCCTGTTGCGGGCGTTCATCCGGTAGGACGTCGCGTGCCGGGCCGGGCTCGTGGCCGGGTGGTGCACGGTCACGTCCGGCATGTAGTCGTATCTGGGACGCCTGGTCGGCCTCGACCCTCACCGACCCGGCTTCCCTCGCGCCCGCCCATGAGGTCCTGACGGCAATTTCCGAGGCGTCCGCCACGGTCACACCGTGGCTGCACGCCTGGCAGGCACTGCCCGTGCCCCACCCCATCGCCGACCGGCACCTGACGGAACTGGTCGACACCTGGGAGTACGACCTGCTGGCCGACGCACTTCCCTGGAGTGCCTGGGAAAACAGGGACACGATGCGCGACGAGCTGGCGGCCTGGCTGGTGCACCACGCTCCCGCCCGCCTCCGGGCCGACGGGGCCTCACCGGACCTGCAGGAGCGCATACGGCTGCTCGGCCTCCCCGAAACGGCACGCTGACAGGACCCGTTCTGGGCCCGCAAGCCAGGGGTACCGGGCGTCTACTGGCCACCGGAAGAAACCAGCGGCCAGTAAATCGCTGGCAGCGACCACTGAGACGGCCGGGGCGCCCCGGTTCTCCTTGACCTTCGGGGAGAACCGGCGCCCGCGTGTGCGCTGAGTAGTACCCGAAACCTACGACGGCAGAAGGCTCACTCCGTCGGGTCCTCGCCGTAGATGACGTTCAGCTCGTCGGCGCGCGCCTCGGCGAGCTGGAGTGACTGGAGCCGGTCGACGATGATCTGGCGAGGGGCTGGTCGTGGCCAATGGGCGAGAGGTCGTTGCCGCGCGGGTCACGTCCCCGATACGTGCCGCATCGAGCTGGGTTTGCTGCATCCGCAGTCGGCGAAGCCGCATGCGGTCTGGGTCGCAACAGACAAAAATAATCGGTGCTCAGCTCCCGGAGACAGAGCCTCGTCCTCGCCAGTGGGCGAAGGCGTGGCGGGCGGCCAGAGCATGGGGATGGTCGGGACCGAGCACCCGCAGCAAGTCCTCCAGCAGCTCCCTCAGGGCTACCACCGCACCGGAGGCAGGTCGGGGGGACCGCCGTCCTCGGGGCCTACCTGGTGGAGGGGGAAAGTGCTTATCTCGTGTGACATCAGATGATTATGGGCCATACCGTCCTGCAAACGGACATCCATTCCCGATGACGGAGCGGGCGTACCGATTCGCCGGGGCGAAGTCCCGTGAACCACCCGCCCGGCCGCAGGATGGCGCGGCATGATGCCCACGAACCGCACGCAGCACCGGAGGGGACCCATGGGCGCTCTCAAAGACTCGGAGTACCAAGCCTTGGCCGCCCTGTCCGACGGGAAGGGACAGCATCAGCACGGCTGGGCCACCGACGACTGCGGCATCGACCTGAAGATCATCGACCGCCTCCACAAGATGGGCCTGTGCGAGATGGCCGACGCCAACACCCTCCGCCAGCTGCACCCCGATCCCCCACACTGGGCAGCCCGGCTCACCCCCGAAGGCCACGACACCCTCACCTACCTCCCCACCCGCAGATCCACCACCCGCCCGCCACACCCCTCGACCAGCGAGCGCCCTCAAGGAACCCGCGAGGTACGTCTACGCCCTGCGGCCATGGACACGGTGCGGCTCTGCCTCCGCCTCGCCGCAGACCTGCACCGGCTGCCCGACGCCTGGTCTGGCCGAGGCGGTCCGGACGGCGCACCGGGCCGCCCAAGGCAGCGGCTGGCGCCTGCACGTCACCACACCGCAGCTGGAGTCAATCGCGTACGCCCTCTGGCTGGAGGCCCGCGCGCACTCGGTTGACTCCGCTAACCGTCTCGCCAGGGAAAGCGGCGTCCGACACGATCCCTGAACATCCAGCGACACGGGCGGAGTTGCCCTACAACGATGTGACGCAATCGTGAGGGGCTGGGCCGATGATCGCAGCAGTGGACCAAGGAGGCCGACCGCGCTGCCGCACAGAACGCCCACGTCGAGCACACCACCTGGCCCCCGACCACCGGAGCGACATACGCCGAAACACCGAGCCAGATCCTCAACACCGCCGCCCGAATCGACCAGCACCTCTCGAACACCATCGCCGAAACCCTGTGCCGTCCGCTCGCGCAGCAGATCATCCAGGGCCGCGAGGCTCTCACCCCTACCCTGCGACTCCGGGAATGCCTCGACGGGTGGTGGGCATCCAAACGAACACAGTCCCCCAAGCCGAGCTTCACGACGTGGTGGCCAACATCGCGATCTCCGACACCGTGAAGATCCGCAAACCCTGCGAGGACCTTCCGCCATGCAATCACCCGACCTCCGACCGAGGCCGGACGTGGTCATGGTCGGGACCAGCCTCGAACACGACGTCGCTTCCACGCTCCAGCCCCCGCCCCAGCACGCCGTCGACAACGCGCCTGAGGTCGCCGGCCTTCTGTACTCCGTTCTCGAGTAGAGAGGAATCGCCATGGCGAATCCATGGATTCCGCCGGAGCAGTACGTGAAGAAGCTGCCGATGCACGTAAGCTTCGGATGCATGTTCTTCACCGACGCTGCCGGGCGGGTGTTGCAGCTGCGGTCGAGCAGACCCGAGCACGGGCAGGTGTGGCAGTGGCCGGGCGGTAACACCGACGAGGTGAACGAGTCGCCGTTCGACACCGCGGTTAGGGAGTGCCGGGAGGAGACGGGGATCATCTTCACCGGCCGCCCGAAGGTCCTCGCGGTGTTCTGGCAGCCGGTGGGCAAGTGGCCCGTGGCCAAGCTCGGATTCACCTTCGACGGTGGCCAGCTCACAGCCGACGCCCTCGACCGCATCCAGCTCGATCCCGACGAGCACGACGAGTTCGCAGTGAAGCCGCTCGACGAGTGGGCCAAGATCATGGAAACCCGGGACTGGGAACGGCTCGCGGCTGTCCACCACGCACAGCGAACCGGTACGACGGCGTACTTAGAGGCGAGAATCGATGCCCTCTGAGACACTTCGCGTGGGAGCCGGCGTGTTCATCCAACACGACGACGGGCGCATCCTGCTCGTCCACCATGCCAAGACCGGGTACTGGGTGATCCCCGGCGGCAAAGCCGAGCCCGGTGAGACACCTCGGCAGTGCGCAGTGCGCGAAGCCCGCGAGGAGACCGGACTCGACGGCCGACCGGGACGGCTGCTGGCCGTCCAGCACCTCACCGCAGACCGCTACTGGGGCAGCAAGTACATCGCCGACCCGTACGAACTGTTCGTCTTCGCCCTCCACGTGCACCTCGACCAGTACGCCGACATCCGAGTACCGGACGGGGAGCTGCTGGGCTGGGACTGGTACTCCCCCGACGAACGCGGCACTGGTCACGGCCGCGATCGAGGCCACAGCCAATGGGACCTGCGCCTACCTCGAGGACCTTCACGCGCTGGAGTAGCCGCAGAACAAGTGCCCCTGTTCGAAACGATGCGCGCCGTCCGCCCGTACGCGAGGGATGGCGCGCACCCACCTACCAGCCATCCCAAAGAAGGATGACTGGGGCATTACAGGGACCAGGCCATGAGGGCCGTCCTCTTGGGCGCCGGGGAGTGGAGATCAGCTTCTCGTCCGTCCGATGCCGGGTGGCCGGGCCCCGTTCCGGCCCCCCGGCCGGGGGCTCAGCTGCTGCGCGTCACCGCGTCAGCTATGCGCAGCGTCATCCGCGTCTGCGTCTGGTCGCGGTGAGTGGGGTTGAACGAGTACACCACTCGACGCTGCTGGTCACGGGTGGAGAACATGCCCGAGTTGTAGCCATAGCGCTCGCCGGTTTTGCCCCACAGAGTCATGCCGTTCACGCTGGCCGTCTGGAGGCCCATGCTGTAGCGGGCTGGGCTGCCGTCCACCATGCGGACGTCGCCGGAGGGCAGCGTGAACATCTTGTCCAAGGTGTCCCGCGGCAGCAGATCACCCGAGAAGAGCGCGGTCATGAACCGTTCCAGGTCCCGGCTGGTAGAGATCATCTCGCCTTCGCCCCACGCCTCCGACTGGTTGAACACGGTGGCGTCGCTCAGCGTCCCGTCAGCCAGCGCCAGGTAGCCGTGAACGTGGGGGCCGTGGATGCGGGGGTCGTTGCCGGGGAGCGAGGTGTCGTGAAGGCCTAGAGGACGCAGGATGCGCTTGTCGATCTCGGCACCGTAGGACTGGCTCGTCACCTTCTCGATGAGCAGGGCCGCCAGGACGTAGTTGATACCGCGGTACTCCTGCCTGGTGCCTGGCGCGAACTTCATGGGGCCGTGGCTGACCGCGGCCACCATCTGCTGCGGCGTCCACTGGTCGTAGCGGTGCTGGAGCACCTTCTCGGGCGTGCTCGTGTCCGGCAGGCCCGGGCCACTCTCATCGGGTAGTCCGCTGGTGTGGTTGAGAAGCTGCCCCACGGCGATCGGAGGGTACTCAGCCGGCAGGACACCCGGCAGATAGCGCTGCACCGGCGCGTCCAGATCCACTCTGCCTTGGGCCGACAGCTGCAACACGACCGTGGCGACGAAGACCTTGGTGATGCTGCCGACGCGGAACTTGTCGTCGGCGGTCACCTTGCGACCCGTGCGCAAGTCGGCCACGCCGGCCGTGCCGTACCAGCGGCCCGAGGAGCCGCTGACGCGGATCTGCGCCGCGGTGGCCTGCGGGTCGTCGAGCTTGGCGACGGCAGCCCGCAGGGCTTGGATGTCGAGTTTGGGAGCCGCCTGCTGACCTGCGTGAGCGGGTGTGGGCGCGGGTGCCGCCGCGGCGGCACCCGCGGGGAGAGCGCCCGTCAGGAAGAGTGCCCCAGCAAGGGCTCCGCCGAGCAGGACCCGACGGGGCGAGGCGAGCACACGGCGCACCGGGGCGGGAGCCAAGGCCGCGGAAGGCTCTGGTAGGGCGGGAGCAGAGAAGGTGGAGGGGACGGAGAAGAATGTCATGCAGATCATGCTTCTAGGCCAGTCGCCCTCGGCCATCAGGGAGGAACCCTGTGCTGCCCCGAACCCGACCCTGACACCCGGTCGGGGACAAGGTGGTGCCCGATGGAGAGAGGGACGTGATTGATCAAGTAGGCCCTGATTGCCCCTCATCACCCCATAGCTCTCCCACATGTTGGGGAACAGCCGTCGGCCTACTTGTTGGGTCACCCTTGCGGCTACACCCTCGGCACGGGGAGCAGCACGCCGGCTAGACCACCCTCGGCGCAAGCCGGGGGCACCTCCGAGGCTCGGCGCCGGCAGGGACCGAGGCGCTTGTCGTGGGACGAGGCAGCGGAATGAGCAGCGAGAATCACCGCCTGCGACGGCCGTCACGCACAGCTACACACCGGTTGGACGGCAGTGAGCGACAGGACGGGAGTCCCCGATTCGCGCGGATCGAGGACTCCCACCTTTACGGGACCGGCCGGAGGGGATCTGGGCGGGACCCTGATGCCGCCCGGGTACCCCGTTCACGCGGCCGGGGAGAGCTCGGCACGGCCGAACAGCAGCGCGTAACCGGTGGGGAGCTGGTGGAGGATGCGGGTGATGAGGTCGGGGCCGGCGTAGGCGGCGACGGCCGCGAAGACGGAGCCGGTGTCCCACCGGCTCGTGGCCAGGGAGGCGCCGGAACGGGCAGCGAGGTCCTTGACGAAGGCCCATCCGGTCAGCGGCTGGGTGTCGGGGATCTGCACGGTCAGGACACGTGCGGCCTCCAGGGGTAGGCAGGCGGCCAGGTCGACACGTTCGTCGCCGGTCAGCTGGCGTCCCAGCCCCGAAAGGACCAGGCGAACGGCTTCCTCGGCTCTCTCACGGGTGGCGTAGGCGCCTTCGTAGCGGACCTTCTCCAGCATCTGCTCGTACGCCGTCCCGTACGGCTGGTGCTCAAGCGGTGCGCGCACGTCGGTGATCACTGCGGTGCATGCCTTTCGTGGAGCCAGGGTGGGATGGTGCAGGTGGGTGGAATCGAGGTACGGGTCAGGTGGGCTGGGGGCGGCCGAAGAGGAGGTCGTAGCCAGCGGGGAGCTGGAGCAGGATCTGCCCCAGCAGATCGTCGCCGGCTGTGTCGGCGACCGCGGACAGCACGGCGCTGACGTCCCATGTCGCGGTCTGCTCGGTGGCGCCCTCGATCCAGGCTGCGGTCGCCCGTATGAACCGCTCCGGCGACAGCGGTTCGGCGCTCTGGAGCGGGTTGAGGAGGATCAGGGCGAAACCCTCCGGCAGGCGGGCTGCGAGCTGGGAGCGGACTTCGCCGACGAGGTGCGCGCCGAGCAGGGCGAGCACTACGCGGGCCGCGCGCTCGGCTTCCTTCACGGTGCCGTACTCGCCACGTTCCTTCACGTGGTCGAGGAACGCTTCACGTCGCAGAGTCATCTCGACCGCCACCCCTTCTTGTCTTTCGGACTGCCCACGGGTGCGGAGGGCGGGGTGGGGGGAGATCAGGTGCCCGTCCTCCGCACCCGTCCGGCCGGTATCAGCCAGAGATCTCCTTGTGGCCGGATCCGGCGCCGATGGAGATCTTGCGGGGCTTGGCGCGCTCGGCGATCGGAATGCGCAGGGTGAGCACGCCCGCGTCGTAGTCGGCCTGGATGTGCTCGGTGTCGAGGGTGTCGGCGAGCACGATCTGGCGCGAGAAGACGCCCAGCGGCCGCTCGGACAGCTCCATCTGCACGTCGTCGGCTTTCGTCACGGGCCGGCGCTCGGCCTTGACGGTCAGCATGTTCCGCTCGACGTCGATGTCGATCGCGTCCGCGGTGACGCCGGGCAGGTCGAAGGCCACCACGTACTGGTCACCCTCGCGGTAGGCGTCCATCGGCATCGCCGACGGCCTCGACCAGGTACCCGGGCCCATGAGCTGCTGCGCCAGCCGGTCCAGCTCACGGAAGGGGTCAGTGCGCATCAACATGGGGAAAAACACCTCCAGCAGGTCAGGCAGTTGCTGCCAATGCGCCTCACTGACTCCGTTGTAACATGTCATCCAATGGATGACAAACATGATGTCGTCTTCCTGATGACAACTCGAGGGAGGTCTCCGTGGCCCCGGCCGACCAGCCGTCCTCGCCCAACACCGACGCCCACAGCCCGGTGTCGTTCCTTGCCGCCGCGGCGGCCCTCGACGCCATAGACGACGCCCTACGCGAAGCCCGGCACAAGACCCCAAACGCCCCCGCCCCCGGCCCGGAACAGGCCCTGGCCTCCTTGTTGCTGCTGCGGCAAGTACGCGAGCAGCTCGCCGGATGGGAGACCGGCCTGATCGAAACGGCCCGCGACGCAGGCGCCAGCTGGGCCGACCTCGCCCACCCCCTCGGCGTCGCCAGCCGCCAGGCCGCCGAACGCCGCTACCTGCGTGGCCGTCCCGGCCCGGTCGGGACCACCGGCGAGCAGCGTGTCCAGGCCACCCGTCAGGCCCGGGCCGCCGACCGCAGCACCGCCGCCTGGGCCCGCCGCAACGCAGCCGACCTGCGCCGCCTCGCCGGCCAGATCACCGCGCTCACCGACCTTCCCCCCGCCGCCCGCCGCCCGCTCGACGAGCTACACGCGGCCCTGGCCCACGACGACCCCGCCGACCTCATCGCCCCTCTGGCCGCCGCCCGCCCGCACCTGACCGCCGCCCACCCCGGCCTCACCGCCCGGCTCGACACCCTCACAACTCCCTGACCCCACCCGGCGCACCGCAACAGCGGTCCCGTCAACGCCCGCCCCGGGCGGCTGCTGACGGGACCGAATCCGACCGATCGCGGCAAGAACGGTTCGAAAATTCACCTCGCCGTCGACCGCAGCGGACTCCCGCTCGCGGTCGGCATCTCCGGCGCCAACACCCACGACAGCCTCGTGCTACAGCCACTGGTGCGATCCATCCCACCCATCCGCAGCCGCCGCGGCCCGCGCCGACGGCGACCGGACAAGCTGCACGGCGACAAGGGCTACGCCTGCGACCACCAGCGTCGATGGCTACGAGCGTGTGGCATCACACCTCGCATAGCCCGCCGCGGGAAAGAGTCTTCGCAGCGACAGGGCGGACACCGCTGGTTCGTCAAGCGCACCATGTCCTTGTTCTCCGGTTGCCGCCGACTGCACCGACGCTACGAGCGCGAACCCGAGCACTTCCTCGCCTTCACCGTCATAGACACCAGCCTGATCAACTACCGCCGACTCGCCTTAGGAGATGCGGCCGAGGAGGGCTTCCGCCTGGTAGGGCGTGTCGGCGCCGCACAGGAAGGCCGCGGCGAGAGCGTCCTTGCGGGTCTCCTCATCCAGCTCCGTCAGGGGGTGCTGCCGAGCGGCGCCCCAGTACTTGGACTCGTGGTCGAGCAGTCGCTGTTCACGCGCACGGTCTTGCGGCCGGCTACGGCGACCGGCTGGGTGCCGGCCACGGGCTCGGTCGCCGTCCCCGACCGGGTCGAGGCGGCGCTGACGGCCTCGTCCAGGAGGTCGGCCAGCGCGGTCATGTGAAGGATGAGTGCGATATCGAGCCCGTGGCCGTCCAGCCGGCCGGGCCTGCGCCGCACAGCATCCTCAAACCCGCCCAGCACGTACCCGAACGTCGGCAACCGAAGTGTCGTAAGTCGCCCTCCCGCTGCTCAGCATCGGGCAGCAGGCCGCTCCGGCTATAGCCACTCTGGGGTGACCCACTTGGCCTCTCGGTCGCGTCTTGGAGGATGCCATGAGCCATTCCGACACGAACCCGTCAGCCACGATTGCTTGCCCCCCGGGCGCCGGCGTACCGGATCCCGCGAGCGAAAACCCAGTCCGGCGCCTGCGTGGTCTGGCCGCGGATGCCCTTACAGAGTTACAGCGAGGCGACGCGAAGGCGGCAACAATCTGCGCCACAGCCGGAGGTGGCCTGGGAGCGTTGATCGCAGTGATGTCCGCAACAGCAGGGCCGCGAGCCATCGAAGTGGCGCAGCGGCATCTGACCGCTCATGGGCAGGCAGGCCTGCTGGGGTATCTCGACGACCACACGGTGCGGGACGGCATCGCGCAGTATCACCCTGTCAGCTGTCAGCGCAGGGCGACCGCCGCGCCCGTTCGTTCGGTGGCGATCCTGACCGCGAAGCCCGCCAGTGCGGTACCCATCACATAGCGCTGCACGCGCTGCCAGAGCGGGTGCCGGCCGAAGAACCCGGCGACGGAGCCGGCCGTCACGATGAAGAACGCGTTGCCCGCGACCCCCACCGCGATCTGGGTCAGCCCCAGCAGCAGACCTTGCAGGGCGACGTGGCCGCGCGCCGGGTCGACGAACTGCGGCAGCAGCGAGATGTAGAGGATGGCCACCTTAGGGTTGAGCAGGCAGGTGAGGAGGCCCATCAGGAAGAGCTTGCGGGACCCGTCCGGCGACAACTCGTGGGTAGTGAAAGGGGATCGGCCGCCCGGCCGGACTGCCTTCCAGGCCAGCCAGAGCAGGTAGCCCGCCCCGGCCAGCTTGATCGCGAGGTAGATCTCCGGCACGAGCGCGAAGACGGTGGCGATACCGGCGGAGACGGCGAGGAGGTAGACCAGGAAGCCGAGGGCGACCCCGGCCAGTGAGACCGTCCCCGCCCGGCGGCCCTGGGCGATCGAGCGGGAGACCAGGTAGATCATGTTCGGCCCCGGCGTCAGCACCATGCCGAGTTCCACCAGCGCGATCCCCGCTATTGCTCCCAGCCCGATCACAGCACTACCCCCGTACATGCGTTCGCCTGGTTGCAACCTAGCAGCTCACGGCCATGTGCCAGGCTGCGAGGAGGAGGCGCCCATGTCTGCTCCATCGCCGCTCGTCGAGGAGGTCGCGGGGGAGGAACCGCCGTGGCTCGTGTCGGACGATCCGCGGGACTGGTTCGAGCCGTTGCTGCCGGTCGCGGCGGCAACGGCTACGCAAGCTCGGCCGTCCACCACTCGACGACCAGGACGCCTGAAGGGGATCCCGCTCCTGCTGCACACGGTGCTTCAGCGGGAGTGGCTGCCGCAGGAGCTCCTAAAGCCGGGCCCCTGGGATGTCATGGCTGATCCCCCGGGGCCCGTGGTGTTGCTGGAAGAGCTACTGCACCAGCGCGGCGAGGGCCTGGTCGGCCATCTGGACGCCCATCGTGGCCGCGATGGTGGTGTCGGCCTCCAGGAGCTTGTCCTTGAGCTGGGTGGCGAACTGGCGCAGGCGGCCCGGTTCAGGGTTCCCGGAGGCCGCCTCGGCGTGGAGGTCCTGGGCGACGCGCTCCAGCTCCACGCGGTCCGTCTCGGACATGCCCAGGGTGGTGCTGACCTGGCCGATGTACCCGGTGAGCTGGGCGAACAGCGTGGGGTCGACGCCGTCGGTGTTGTTCTGGGTGAGGTGCTGCTGCTCGCCGATGATGACGCCCTTGGCGTTCGGCATGTAGTTGTTGTACGTGGTGCCGGGGCGGGGCTGGTTGACGTGGTCCTGCACGCTTCCTCCTGCCGGGGCGCAGCTGACGCCCTGGGGTGTGATGGCGACGGTGGCGGGTTCGGTGTCGATGTGCTCGATCAGCTTGTGCTGGGACAGGTGGGCGAGCGCTTCGTGCAGCTCTGTGCCGGTGATCTCGGATCCGGCGAAGTAGGCGGCGGGCGTGTCGAGGAACAGCGCCGGGTTGATGGGCTTCTGGTCGCCAGCGGTGGCGAACAGCCACTGGTGGAAGGCGTCCATGGTGTAGCGGAGCCGGGCGGCGCGGTCCAGGCGCAGCTTCTTCAGGCGGTGGATCGCGGCGCGGCCCGCGTCGGTGAGGTGGACCTCGGGGGTGCCGCCGAAGGTGCGCGCGATGGTGACCAGGTCGCGCTGTTCCAGTTCGAAGGCGAGCACGGAGGTGTCCTCGTCGTGCAGCTGTTGTTCTTCGACGAACCGGGTCACGTCGATGTAGCGCGAGGGGTTCTGCCGGGCCTGCTCGTCCAGCCACAGCAGCAGCCGGGCCTGATTGCCGCTGCTCTCGGTCACCTCACCGGCGGGAATCACGCTGGCGGTGGAATTGAGCTGGGCAGACACACAAAGAGGGTTCCGTCGTTGGGCGCGCTCCACACTCTTGTTGGTCTCCTTGACCAGGTTTCTCGCCCACTTGTTCAGCTCACGCTTGTTGATCCCGTCGCGGGCCACGTTGCCCTCCTGCCGCAGGTGCCCTGGACGGAGTCCGACCTCGCTGCGCTGGCACGGCACCCGTGGCCCTCGATCCAGCAGGACGCCGCGAGCTTGCTCGACGAGCTGGCGTGCGAGCCCGGTGCCGTGTTCACTCTCGCCATCGGCGAAGCCGATGAAGCCTTCGTCCGCCGCGGCCCCGACGCCGATCCCGCCGTGGATGGCCTACTACGACGCAGCCCAGCACCAAGGCGACACCGGCCACGCCCTGTACGGCATCGTCCTCGGGGACACCTTCAGCCGGCCGCAGTGGAGCGCTTTGACATGGCAGTCAAGCTCCACACCGACGCCTACATACGATCGCGGGCGATGTCCCGCACCAAGCTCGCTGCCCTGCACATGGCCATCGGCGACCCGCGCGAGGCCGTCACCGTCGGGACCTTGGCCCTCGAGTACGTCGGACAGATGCGTTCCCAGAGGGCAGCAGACGGGCTGCGCGAACTCCCGACCCTCGGCTACCAGCACCGCGCCACCCCTGAGAGGGCGGTTCGTGAGGTGATGCCTTGTCGCTGAGAGCCACGGTTGGCCACTGTGCACTTCAGTTGGCCACTTTGGCGCTCAGCCAGACAGTTGGCGGCGGTACGCCCGTGGTTCGGTCACATGGGGAACGACAGCAGACGCACTGCGCCGGCCGGCCAGTCCGCATCCCCGTGCAGCGGCGTCCACATGCTTGCGAGCGGCATGATCACCGGTCCTTCATGCTGCTCGACGTGTACGTCCTGGTTCAGGACTCGCCAGCCGAGTCGCTGGTAGAGGGGAACGAGTGGTGGCCGGCAGAAAAGAAGCCCGTGCCGGGGGCCCATCGTCCGTGCGTGCTCGAGGGCGGCGGCCAGAACCTTGCGTGCGAGCCCGCGCCCGCGCACGTCTGGTGCGACGGCCACCCCGCCGACGCCCACCACCTCGGTCTCAACGGCTCCGATTGATATCGGTACCCTGAGCAGGCCGGTATGTGCCACGAGCCGACCGTCCAGCTTGACACCGAAATGATCTTCCTTGGGCAGCCAGGTCAAGCCGGTGTCAGCGACGCCGAAGGGATCGGCACCGTCGCCGAGGATTTCCGTCTGCTCAGTCTTCGTGTATCGCGTGAGGCGCACCACTGTGGGCGATGCGGATGACAAGTGATCCATTCCAGCATGGTCTTGTTTCAGCGCCTCCTTGGCCAACCGAGATGCTCGAAATGACCAACTGGGTTGCTCGATCACATGTCCGGTTCCCGGCGAGGTTGGGTCAGAGCTGCGGGTTGCGGTGCTCGGTCGGCTGCTGCTTCCTGGTGAAGTTGCCGGCGTCGCCCTCGATGAGGATGTCGAGCTTTACCAGGCGTTTCAGCTTGGCGCGGGTGCCTTCGATGTTCTTCGGCAGTAATTCATGGTCGAGGGCTTCGCAGACGTCCCTGGCACGCAGCGGTCCGGTCGTGTCGTTGAAGACAGCGAGGATGCGGGGGTAGTCCGGGTGCTCGGGCAGGTCCGGCGGGACGGCCGGGAGGCGGTCGGCGAGGCCGGTGACGGTCTTCCGGGTGATCGCGAGGTGTTCGAGGTGGGTTTCGGCCTCGCGTAGCCGGGTCTGCAGTTCGCCGACCTGCGTGCGGAGGTCGGCGGCCAGGGCCCGGGCGGCCACTTCCTGGATGTTGAGTGCCTCAAGCAGGGGCTGGATGTTCACGCGCTCACCGCCTGGGGCTCGCGCCAGGTGGGGTGTTCGCGCCGGTGAGACGGCGGGCCATGACGTGGGTCATCGCCCAGTAGACCCAGGAGACGGACGAGGCGGGGCGGTGCTCGTAGTCGCGGACCAGGCGCCGGTGCGGTATCAGGATCCCGTAGGTCTGCTCGACCCTCCACCAGATGGGCTGCGGGACGAACCCGATGTCCTGCGGGTTGCGCTCGACGACCTCCACGTCGATCCCGAGCGTCGCGCCGTGGGCGACCACGGCGGTCTTGAATCCCTGGTCGACCAGGGCCTTCTCGACGGTGCCGCCGGTGTGCTCGGCAACCTGGTCGAGCAGTGTGGTGCCTGCAGCGTTGTCGTGCGCGTTCGCCGCGAACACGACCACCGCGATGACCAACCCGAGCACATCCACCGCCAGCCCCCGCTTGCGGCCTGGCACCTTCTTCGCGGCGTCCCGGCCGGTCGTGGAGGCGGGTACGCCAGCGGCCACGTGGACACTCTGCGTGTCCAGCACCACCAGGGTCGGGTCCTCTAACCGACGGACCCGCTCGCGCGCCTGACAGCGCAGCAGCTCGTGAACGACCTGGTCAGTGCCGTCGTCACGCCACTTCGCAAAGTAGTAATACGTCGCGCTCTTCGGCGGTAGATCATGCGGTAGGTAGGCCCACTGGCAACCGGTCCTGCCCTGGTAGAAGATCGCGTTGAGGATCTCCCGCATCTCGTACGCGCCCTGGTGGCCACTGACGGAGGGGTGCCGATGCTTCCATGCCGTGATCACCGGCTCGATCAGCGCCCATTGCTCGTCCGATAAGTCGCTCGGGTACGGCTTACGTTCACCCACCTCATCACACCATCAGGCGACGACAGAATCACCCAAAGGCTCACGAACCACCCTCTCAGATGAACCAACGCTTCACTTGGCCGGACGAGCGGCTGATCAAGGCTGCTCAGGACGGCGACGTCACTTCGCTCACCACCGTTGTCATGGAATCGCAGCCTCATGTGCGCAGGTTCGCCATATCGCTGTGTTCCTCACCGCAGGACGCGGAGGACGCGGCGCAGGAAGCACTGATCATCCTCTATCGGAAGATCGGCACTTTGCGGGCCACTGGCGCGCTTGCCTCATGGATGTTCCGGATCGTGCGCAACGAATGCCTCCGGCAGGTACGGCTGCTCGTCTCGCAGAACGACGAGGCGACAGCCGAACCGCAGGCGACTGCGGAACCGTCCGCCGAGGACGCGGTGCTGCACAGGCTGGAGGCGGAGCGCATCGCGGCTGCTGTCAGCGCCCTCCCCCGTGACCAGCGGCAGGTCCTGATCATGCGGGACGTACAGGGCCTGCCCAGCAAGACCGTCGCTCATTCTCTCGGCCTGAGCAGCGCCGCGATGAAGTCGCGGCTGCACAGAGCACGCGCAGCACTGCGTCACTCTCTGGCAGTGACAGACCAACCACTCGGTCAAGCCGCCGATGAGGCGCGCGATCAAGCTATCGACCAACCAGTCGGAGGAGTCTCACGACCGTGAACACCGTGAACGTCGCGAACACAGTGAAGCCCGCGCAGGGCTCGAAGGCCCAGGCCGCCGCACAGTCCGCCGCGCCCGAGATGAACTTCTCCAGCAAGTCCGTGCCGCGCCATCTGGCGCGCGGCGCCATCGGCTTCGGCCTGATCATCGGCTCGATCGCCCTGGTGCCCGTCGCCGGCCCGGCCACCCTGCTGGCGGCCCCTTTGGCCCTGATCGCCTTCCGCGGCTGTCCTACCTGCTGGATGGTCGGCCTGACGCAGACCATCTCGCTCGGCCGTCTGGAGCGCCAGTGTGTGGACGGCGTATGCACCCTCACCAAGGCGCACCCGGCGGCGACGGACACGAACGAGCCGACAGCCCATAGCGACGTCCCGACTGCTTCCCGGTGACCACGACCACTGATCATTCGGAATGACTCGTCCAGGAATCAGGAAACCCCCGTGAGCACAGCCTGGGGTCGGCAGGATGAGCGTATGGGGCATGGGAAATGAGTCCGGGCTGGATACGGCCGATCGCGGTCATTTGCCCGGAGGGTCCGGTGGAGGCGGTCGTGGAGGCCGACTCACTCGACGCCGCGCTGGATGTGAACACGGTGCTGGTGCGGGGGACCACGTGGGCACGACGCTGTAGTGGTCGATGGCGTAGGGAACACCCCCGCATGAGCGGGCAACAAGGCTCCGTTGACGTTAGCTAACTACCGAAGCCAGAACCGAGCAGTTTCACCGAGTCAGACGCCTCAGAACAACCAGAGCCTGAATAGGCCCCGCGCGCGGGAAGAGACGACCATTCGCCCGGCTCCTACTTGAAGGGGCAGGACCATCCCCGCATCAGCAGGGAACAGTGTTTCGGACCGCCGCTCGGTACGCCGCCGACAACAAATCCCGCCCACATGAACGCCACTTGGGGTCGGCAGCAGCTGACTCACCCCTCGGAAACACCCCTGCACACGCCGGAAACACCCGCAGCCGCAGGCGGACGTCAGCATGCCGGGACCAACCCCACACAACCCGGCCGGGCCATCCCCACATGCGCGGGAAGCACCATCAGCCCGCTTGGTCGGGGCTCTGCGACGGCCGGGACCCCCGCCGCGAGCGCGGGAAGCGGCGCCCCACGGACCAGACGACGACAGGGGCCGTCAAGGAATTCTTGACAAGTCGGCCGCGTCAAGGTTTCCTTGACGCATGTTGATCTTGAATTCGAAGACGCGGCACCGGGGCCTCTTTCCCGTCACCGCATCCATGACCACCGCACTGCCGCTCGCCGCGATTCTGCCGGCCATGACGATGACGTTCAGTGACCAGCTCGGCACCTCGGCCACCATTGCCCTGATCCTCGCGGGCCTCGCACTCATCGCCTGCACCGCCGGTCTGACCGCCCGAGCAGCGGCCCGCAACTCCTCCGAGCAGGCGCGCCGCGACCAGGCAGTCCTCGACGCCCTCGAACCCCTTGCCGGACTGCGCCGATGAACGACCAACCCCTCCTCCACCCCGCAGAGATGGACCGGATCCGGGAAGGGATCGCCGCAGCCGTCCTCGGCGCCCCCGACGGGCTGGCCGACTCGCTCGAACACGACGCCCACGGATACCTGCGCCTGGTGGACGCCTCACGCGTCGGCGCCGAAGAGGCTAGCCGGCTGCTGCGCGAGGCCGTCCAGGGCGCCAGGGCCGCCGGCCACAGCTGGGACACAGTAGGCCGCGTCCTGGGAGTAAGCCGCCAGGCCGCCCAGCAACGCTTCGCGAGCAAGGCCACCGGCACGGGCCCCTCGACACCCCCCGCCGAGGGACCGAACGCCCCCAAACGCCGCACCCTCAGCGGACTGACCGCGTTCAACGAGATGGCCGCCCTAGAAGAAGCCGGCCGCGACGGCTGGCACATGGTCGGCTACGGCCCCTTCTTCCACGAAGTGGAGGCATCCAGCCACCCCTGGGAGCACTGCCGGGTCACCCTCCCCTCCCTCGCGCGACACCGGCGGATGCAATCAGAAGGCTGGACTCCGGTCGGCGCGGGATGGTTCCCCTGGCGGTACTACAAGCGGCCCGTCAAGCCCGGCACCTAAAGAGTGCCGCGGAAGGCTCCGTCTCACACAGGCCGGAGTGGCACTTGCCCGTCGCACAGAAGCTCAGACCGGAGCCATCCCCCCACGAGCGGGCACCAGGAGCTGTTGCGCCATCGCGACGCCACCCATGGAGCGACCACCCCCACACGCGCGCTATGCAGGAGCCAATGCGCAGGACCGGCCACCAGGCGGCGCACGAGCAGGCTGCAAAGGGCAGGCATCCACGCTCCGTCATTCCAAAGGCACCGCCGCGCGGTCACGTCTGCGAAATAAAGGCCATCACCGGAAATCTCCTGCGCATTAAGGCTTCTGACACCCTCACACTCCCCGCGAGCTGCCAACAGGCACAACGGACAGCTGCCGGACACCCGGCCACCTGGCCACGCGCAAGCCCTTACAGCTCGCCGCAACAGCAGAACCACATCCCCTCACAGCGGGCATACTCATCCCCTCACGCCACCCAGACCATCCACCAGTGCGTTGCGCAACGGTCCGGGGACGGCGACACCGGCGCTGGACAGGCCAGAGGCGACGTAAAAAACGGAAGGAGGAAAGCCAGAGTGATGCGCCGGGCAGCGGCCAGGATCCGGCATACCAGCGCTGGTGTCGCCCGTGGGAACGAGGACCTCATCAACGACGAGCACAAGGCTCTCAACGGCCGGGATCCGACACCGCACCCGGCAGTAGGCACCACCGAGGCCCGCACAGCCGAAGCAGGACAGCCAGCCCACGGCGCGGCCCGGGCGCCAGCGTCTCTCGCCAGCCGCAGTGTCCGCTGCGGGCAGCGAGGGCCCTACTTCTCGTACTGGGCGAGTGCCAGCCCGAGACCGAAAAAGGTCGGCGCCCATTCACCGACGAAGATCCCCCAGCGATCGGCCCGGTCGATACCAGCCGATTCGGTCTTCGCCGACGTCGCCCAAGAGAGGAACGACAAGCCGATGGACGCCATCGCCGCCATGTAGGCGTGCTCGCTGCGCACACCGGCTTCGTGCATTTTCCTGACCAGCATGAGGACGCCTCCGACATCGGCTGCTACAAGGACAGGTCCATCGTCCGGCCGACGCCCCGGGCGGGCTACAGGGAAGCGCCAAACGGGTGACACCAGACTGTCACCACCCCGACCCCGCAACACACCCCCACCACCAAGCGGGCCCGCGCCGGCCCCGCCGGAGGCCACCAACGTCGTCAACCCGATGGAGGCGCTGCAGAGCAGCAACGACCAGGCCCGCCAGCACGACGGAGCCGCAGGGGCGGAAACGGGCACGGACACGGAAGGCCACCACCGGCAAGCCAGCCACGGAGCAAGAAGACCGCGGACAGACCCGGCCCGCACGCGCCGACACCAGCCACACCCGCCAGGGGCGAACTCGCCGAAGAGGTACACCTCTGTGCGGACGGTCCTCCCGTCGGCCTCGGTGACCTCGACCGTATGCCGGTCCGCGTAGCGGTTGGCGTCCGCGAGTTCCTCGTGCACGTCGACCGGGCCGCCCGCCATGAGCGAGCGCCATGTTCTCGCCTGAGAAGTGGGACAAAGCATCCTCGGTTCACAGCACCGCGAGGACGAACGTCATCAGCGCCAGGGACAGGGTGGCACTGCTCGCGAAGGCCACGGCACCGCGCAGCAGGGCAGTGGCAAAGGTGGCTCCGTCGATGCGAGCGAGCAGACCGGCCGCTGCTCCTACGAGCGTGCAGAAGAGACCGACGACAGCCAGTCGGAGCACAGGAGCTGGGCCACTGTGGTGCGGGAACGTTCGCGGTCCGTGCCGGCGAGGCGCTCGAAGATCTGCCGGGTCTGGGCTCGCCGGAACAGGTGCTGGCCAGAGTCGGTCAGAAAATCGTGGATGTCCTCTCCGGCAGAGATGAAGGAGCGGGCGAAGAGGAAACCGAAGTACGTCTCTGGAAGAACCCGATTTCCTCCGCGTCGCGCACCAGCACGCCATGCGACTCCAGGGCCCTTACCTGCCGACGGGGAAAGACGTCGAGCAGGGCCACCGCAGCCTGGAGCGTTCGAGTTGCTGCTGGAGCCGCTGGTCGTCGTCGTATGCCTGGCCCGGGCACGGTCGTCGGGGGTGAGGCGAAGTGTGATCCTCGGCCGCATCCGGTGAAAGCAGTGCTCCGGCACTTGGCCCACTGGGTAGGACCAGGGCAACCGGTGGGGGCCAGCCGTCGGCGGCCCGGGCCGTTCAGACCGGCAGCCCCACCAGCCCCCAGCCGCGACGGTGGGCTTCGTCGACTACTTCCGCCCAGCCGCGCAGGAGCATGGCAAATCCCTCGAACCTGCCGACCCGCGTCCCCGGTTCCGCCGCGTGGAGGTCGAACGGTCCGCGCAATGCTTCAAGCCGAGGTCCCGCTTCGGCCCATGCTTGTGCCAAGCCCAGCACGTCTGGCGGCGAACAGTAGACCCACATCGCGCCGTACCAATGCTCGGCGTCCTCTTCCTCCTGCAGATCATCCTCACTGCCGGGCAGGTTCCAGAACAACCCGCCGAGGAAGGTGTCCAGCGCGCTTCGAAGGTCGGCTGCGACGTGCTCGCGCACGGTCTCCCAGCGCTCGCCCGCCCAGAAGTGCGGCTTAAAAGAACCCCGGGTGCTGGCGAACTCGTACCGTGCACACCATGCCGGGAACCCCTCGGGGGCGGGCGGCAGCCAAGCCCAGCCCTCCTCGGTCCCTCCATCATCGACGTCCGGGTCCGCGGCCTCGATGAGCGCGCCCTCGCGCTCGAGGACGGGAATGTTCTCCAGGTCGGCCCAGTCCACTATCAGGGCCGTGATGTCTGCTCCCATGATCGCGAGCCTACGGTCCCGTGCACACGGGGCTGCCTGCGACCCTGTCGGCATCCGGGGGCGTAGCGCGAGGACACTACGGCCGGGGGCTGTGCGCGGGCTCTGCTGCCATCCGCTTCAGGTAGCCGCGCGGCGTCACGATCGGCGGGCGCTCAGCCATCGGGGTCGGCTGAGCTGTTGTTCTCCGCAGGGCCCGGGGTGGCCCGAGAGGGGACGACAGGTTGTACGTCGTGTCCGATGCCGGCACGAATTGCCGTGACTGTCTCGGCGAGGTCGAGGGCTTGGCCCCAGCTCAACGCATGGTTCCCCGGCGCAGGGGGCCGTAGACGAGTTCGCTGAGGAAGCAGCGGTCCAGGATGAGGCGTCCGGGCTGGTGGAGCAGTGTCCGGTACCGGTGGGTGAGGTCCTGATGGTCGGGGGTGAGGTCGAAGGGCAGAACATTGAAGTCATGGCGGGCGGACAGGTCGGCGGCCATGGTGGTCTTGCCCACGCCGTCGCAGCGCGACGTCCTCGGTGGCTTCCCCACCTACTTCAGCGTGTCTGACATCAAGGCCCCTCCACGCGTCCCACGTCTTCGTCGGGGTGGACGTCGAGGAAGTAGGCCCTGCCGCCGAGATAGGCAAGGAATCGGGCCCAGACAGGTCGCCGACCACCGCCGCAAGGTTACGACCGGCCGGCACTTGAGAGCGGCTCGCCCAAGGCCCCCGCCTGCCTTGAGCCTCACGGCGAGGTCGTTTGGGTGGCCCGGGGGGTGCGCGTCGCGGAAGGGGTGGGGCGAGCAGTTGGCACTCAACGAGGTGATCGAGGCCGCTCAGCGGACCGACGCCTGCGGCGAGCTGCTGGGCTACCAGCCCCACGACTTCCGCAGGATGTTCATCACCGACGCGATCATGAACGGCCTTCCCCCGCATATCGCGCAGGTCATCGCCGGCCACGACGACATCAACACCACGATGCACTACAACGCGGTCTATCCGAGCGCGGCCATCGCGGCCCACCATGCATTCGTCGCCCGGCGCCGCAACCTGCGGCCTGGGGAGGAATACCGCGTCCCCACCAGCGAGGAGTGGGAGGCGTTCCTGGGCCGCTTCGGGCGCCGCAAGCTCTCCCTCGGCCCCTGCGGCCGGTCATTCGGCAGCGAGTGCGTCCACGAACACGCTTGCGTTCGATGTCCGGTTCTCGTCGTCGGGTCCGAAGACCGGGGCCGACTGGACGAGATCCGTCAGAACCTCCTGGACAGAATCGTCGAAGCTCAGGTCGAAGGGTGGCTAGGCGAAGTTGAAGGGCTCTCTTACTGGCGCACGAACCTGACGATGCGCCAACTCGCCCCGCTGTTTGGCATCTCGAAGTCGGTGGCCGACCGCATCATCGACCAGCTCGGCCCGCTCATCGCATTCCAGCCTCGGCGCCGGTTCGCCAAGGACACCGTGCTGGTAGTCGACGGAACCCTTGGGTATGTCGGTGAGTTTCGAGAACGCGTGTCGGTCAGTGCCGTGAACGCCTCGGGGTGTGGTGTTCGAGTGCCGGTGAGTTTTGGCAGCACTGGAGGGCTTGCGGTGGGAGCATGGGCATGCTCCGTGCTGCGAGGAGGCGTCGATGGCGCCGAAGTCCAAGGTCGAGCTGTACGCGGCGGTCCGCAGGGACTGCCGTGCCGGGGTGTCGAAGCGTGCCGTGATGCGCAAGTACGGCGTCGGCCACCCGACGGTGCAGAACGCTTTGGAGTCGGCCTGGCCCCGGCCGCGCAAGAAGCTGCCGCCGCGGCCGACCCGCCTGGACCCGTACAAACCGGTGACCGACCAGATGCTGCGGGCGGATCTGGGCACCCCGCGCAAGCAGCGGCATACCGCGAAGCGTGTCTTCGACCGGCTCCTTGAGGAGCATCAGGCCCTCGGCGTCTCCTACGGCATGGTCCGCGATTACGTCGCGGTGCGCCGGGGCGAGATCCGCGCGATGGCCGGCCGTGGTCCCATCGAGGCGTTCGTGCCGCAGTCCCATCGCCCCGGTGTCGAAGCCGAGGTCGACTTCGGGGATGTGACGGCGCGTCTGGCCGGGCAGACGGTGACCTGCTACCTGTTCAGTTTCCGCCTGTCGTATTCGGGCAAGGCAGTGCACCGGATCTTCGCGTCCGGCGGGCAGGAAGCGTTCTTCGAGGGCCACGTGCACGCCCTCAGAGTCCTGGGCGGGGCGCCGACCGGCAAGGTGCGCTACGACAACTTGAAGGCCGCGGTCGCCAAGGTGATCGGGTTCGCCCGGGAAAGACGGGAGAACGAGCGGTGGCTCGCCTTCCGCGAGCACTACGGCCTGGATAGCTTCTGCTGCCGCCCCGGCGTGGCCGGCGCCCATGAGAAGGGCGGAGTGGAAGGGGATGTCGGCTACTTCCGCCGCAACCACCTGGTGCCGGTCCCCGAGGTGCTCCTTATCCGAGCTGAACTTGCTCGTCGAGCAATGGGACGAACATGATGACGACCGCCGCATCCGGATGAGGCCGCGCACCGTCGGCGAGTACTTCGCCGTCGAACAGCCCCTCCTGAAGCCGCTGCCGGACGAACCGTTCGACACCAGCCGCACCTTCGCCCTGCGGGTGGACCGGCACAGCCGGATCTCGGACCGGCACCAACTGCTACTCGGTGCCGGTCCGCTACATCGGCCGCCGGGTGCGGGCCGTGCTGCACGCCAACGAACTGGTCGTCTACGACCGAGCCACGGAAATCGCCCGGCACGAACGGCTGATCGCCAAGGGCGGGGAACGGCTGGTCCTGGATCACTACCTGGAAGCCCTCGTACGCAAGCCCGGCGCCCTGCCCGGGGCGACTGCTCTCGAACAGGCCAAATCCGCAGGGAAGTTCACCCCGGTTCATGAAGCCTGGTGGGCCGCGGCCTGCAAGGCCCGCGGCGACCGGGACGGCACCCGGACCCTGATCGACGTGCTCCTACTCGGCCGGCGCACGAGCACTTGGTGGCCGGGCTCGCCGCCACCCTGCGGGTGGGCGCGCTCACCGCGGACGCCGTCGCCCTGGAGGCCCGCAAGGCCCAGGAAGCCGACGACGCTGACACCGTCCTGCCCGAGCCGGAACTACCGCGGCGGCGGGAGCCGACGGTGACCTTCCTGACCGCGCGGCGGCTGGCCCATCTCCCGCCCGACACCCGGCCGCTGCCCTCACCGGCCCCCTATGACCAGCTCCTTGGCCGCCGCACCCGCGGCACGACCGCTGCCAGCAAGGGAGAGCAGATGCCATGAATACCACCAGCCGCCGCCGGATGAGCGAGCAGGCGGCCGAAACCGCCGTGGTCGGCGCCTGCCGGATGCTCCGGCTGCCCACCATCCGCGGGAAGTTCCCGGACCTGGCCGAGCAGGCCGCACGCGAGCAGATGTCCTACCTCGCCTTCCTCGCCGAGCTGCTGCCGGCCGAGTGTGATGACCGCACCCGGCGCCGCTCGGAGCGCCGGATCAAGGCCGCGGCCTTCCCGAGGCAGAAGTCGCTGCGGGAGTTCGACTTCGACGCCAACCCCAACATCGATGCCGCTGTCGTCCACACCCTGGCTACCTGCGAGTGGGTGAAGAAGGGGCAGCCGCTCTGCCTGATCGGCGACTCCGGCACTGGCAAGTCCCACCTGCTGATCGCGCTGGGCACCGAGGCCGCGATGGCCGGGTTCCGGGTGAAGTACACCCTGGCGACGAAGCTCGTCAATGAGCTGGTCGAGGCTGCGGACGAGAAGCAGTTGACCAAGACCATCGCCCGTTACGGCCGTGTCGATCTTTTGTGCATCGATGAACTCGGCTACATGGAGCTCGACGGGCACGGCGCCGAACTGCTGTTCCAGGTTCTGACCGAGCGGGAGGAGACGAACAGCGTCGCCATCGCCTCCAACGAAGCCTTCGGCGGCTGGACCAAGACCTTCACCGACCCGCGGCTCTGCACGGCCATCGTCGACCGGCTCACCTTCAACGGCACGATCATGGAGACCGGCACCGACTCCTACCGCCTCGCCCAGTCCCGGGCCAAGGCCGAACAGGCGACCGTAAATTGAAGATCACTCGGTGGCCTTCTGGCGCAGTCACCCCATTCGCTGGCTGGACGGACGCAACCGGGTGCCTTTCTACCGCGGGCCATTGTCCTGCGGCAGAAAGGGCACGAGGACGTGGCCGATTGTCATGCAGGGCATTGAGGAAAGCAGGTCGCCCAGGCCCGGATCACGTGAGGGCGCAGGCGGTCTTCAGGCGACCGCCCGGGTGTGAAGCATGGTGGACAGACGCGCGAGCCCCTGTGTTCCGTAACCGTCCGCAACCGCCTGGTCGATGATGCCTTTTGCCGCGGTGAGCATCCCCACGTCGATTCCATGGGTGGTGGCCGTGTTGATGATGTGCGTGATCCCGGATGCCGCGGAAGCGATCGTGGAGCGGTCCCCGGGATAGTGACCGGTCTGGATCTGCCGGGCGAAACGCGTGATCATCTCTGGGAGGAGGCCACCGATACCGGTGGCGAACGCCGCAAACCGTTCCGGCTCGATGCCCTCGGCCGACGCGAGGGCGAAAGCGTGCACGATGCCGTTGACCGAGGTGGCGAAGATGTCCAGGAGCGCGACCTCGTAGGCGGATGCCTGGCCGGGATCGTCGCCGAGGTGCACCGCGGCGCCGCCCACGGCGGACATCGTCTCCTGAACGGCCTCATAGACGTCGTGGGCCCCGCTGAAGAGGACGGCGGCGGATGGCGTGCCGATCGCCGGGGTCGGGGTCAGGATGGCGCCGTCCAGGTAGTCGATCCCGCGGGAAGAAGCCCACTCTGACATCTGGCGGGCTTGAGCTGGTTCTCCGCTGGTGAGGTTGACCAGACACCGGTTCTCCCAGTCCGCCTGCGATGGTTCCAGCGTGGCTTGCACTGCGTCGTAGTCGATCAGACAGACAATGATCACCTGTCCGGCCCGCACTGCTTCCTGGACCGAGCCGGCGGCCACCGCGCCATGGTCGAGGAGGTCTCCGGCCTTTCCAGATGTGCGGTTCCACACCGTCACCTGATGGCCGGCATTGAGGAAGGCGGAGGCCAGGGCGCGGCCCATCGGGCCGAGGCCGAGGACGGTCACGGGCGTGAGCGGAGTCTGCTCGTCAGATGTTTCGATCATGTCCCGAACGCTAAACCTTCACATTGACGTCAAGGTCAAGCACTGCTGGACTCTTCCTCATGAGGATCGGTGAACTGTCACGACGCACCGGCGTGAGCCAGCGCTCCCTTCGCTACTACGAGGAACAAGGACTGCTCACCCCAACACGCCTCCCGAACGGATACCGCGACTACGACGAACGCACCGTCACCACCGTGCGGCGCATCCAGATCCTGCTCTCCGCAGGGCTCGGCACCTCCGCCGTCGCAGAGATCCTGCCCTGCGCCGTCGACGACACCGTCGTCCTGTCCGGGAAGTGCCCGGAACTCATCGACGGCTTGGCGAAAGAGCGCCGCCGGATCAACGCGGCGATCGACGATCTGATCGCCGCTCGCGACATCCTCGACTCCCTCATCGGACGCCCGCTACTCGCCCAGGCCGTCCCTTCGCTCTGACGGCAATGGATCCGGACCAAGACAAGTCGTTCCTGAAATCCACCGACATTTCTGGGGCCGAGCACCCTTAACCGTTCCCCGAACCCACTGTCACGCGTTGCTGCTTCTCATCGACACAATCACACCCTGGTGCCTACCCGGGACCACAGCATCGCTGAACAGTCGAAGAACTACCGCTACTCCACCAACCACCAGGTCGTCATCGACGCGGATACCCGCCTGGTCGTTGTGGCCGGTGAGCCTTTGCCCGGCAATCGCAACGACTGCCGGGCATGGGAGGAGTCTGGCGCGAAGGCCGCCGTGGGCAGGACCCTCACGATGGCCGACGGCGGCTATCCGGGCACCGGCCTCCTCATGCCCCACCGCCGCACCCCGGGCGAAGAGTTGCCAGGCTGGAAGCGCGAGCACAATCGCTCGCACAAACAGGTCCGGTCCGCGTCGAGCACGTCTTCGCCCGCATGAAGACCTGCAAGATCCTCCGCGACTGCCGTCTCAAGGGCGACGGCGTCCGCCACGCCATGCTCGGCACCGCCCGACTGCACAACCTCGCTCACGGGACAGCTCCCGCCGCATGTGGGACCTGAGAGGTCCCCGGGAGCCGGCTCCCCCCTCGCAGTCTCGGAGGAGAATCAGGCGAGGCAGAACTCGTTGCCCTCGATGTCCTGCATCGTGATGCACGACTCGTTGACGCCATCGGCGCGCTGCGTCAGCACGTGTTTCGCGCCGAGCCCCATCAGCCGTGCGCATTCGGCCTCGAGTGTGGCCAGGCGCTCGTCACCCACGAGGCCGGTGCCGACCCGCACATCGAGATGCACACGGTTCTTGACGACCTTGCCTTCGGGAACTCGCTGGAAGAGCACGCGCGGGCCCACACCCGAGGGATCAGTGCACGCGAAGTAGATCTCATCCTCAGGCGGCAGCGAGTGGTGGTACTCCTCCCACGTGGCAAAGCCCTCCGGAACTCTCGGTACGACGTACCCCAGCACCTCGCACCAGAAGGCGGCGAGGCGCGCAGGTTGCGCGCAGTCGAAGGTCACTTGGAACTGCTTGATCATTGACATCGGCGCACGATAACAGGGGCCCTGCTCATCTCCCCGGGCGGGTGGATCCACACGTTGCCGGGAGGACGGCCCCTGCCATCCGCTGCTGTGTCGTGCGGTCACAGGGGTGAACCGGTGGTGGCACAGGATGTGCAGGCGGGGGCAGGGGGGGGTGACAGTCGGTCAGGGCCTGCAAATGCGGCTGGCCCGCAGTTCGCGCAGGTCGGGGATGTGGTTTTAGAGGGTGCCCGGCGCAGTATTTCAGGCGCGGATGCGCCGAATCAGCCCGTCCGGCGCTTGAGCACAATGCGGCGAAGCCGCGTTGCGGGGTCCGGAGCGATGCCCCGGTCAGGGGTGCAGGGGGCGAAGCCCCCGCCGGGGTGCGGCGGCCCCCCGGCCCACCGCGCGGAGCGCGGTACCGGGCCCCGGGGCGCAGCCCCGGAAGAAATAGTGAAAGGGCGGGCCAAGGGCAAACCCCCCTCACCCCCGCCTCACGGCAAGAGGCCCGCGTACCTGCCCCTCCCTGTTCGGGTGGTACGACTCCGACACCGCCAGCCCGACGGGATTGATCCACGGATCCGCGGCACACGCCCCGTGCCCCTCGAACCTCCTCCTCGGTTCCATGTACGCAACACCGGCCGCACGCGCACGATCAGCGAAAACCGCGTCTATGTGATCCCCGGCCGCATTCATACGACGGGCCCGCGGCGGGGCCGGGATCAGGCAGGGCGCGCCGCCGAAGAGGTGCGGGTAGCCGAGGATGATCACGCGGGCGTGCGGGGCACGGTGGGCGATAGCCGCGTACGTCGCGTCCAGGCGGGCGGGGAGGACGTGGTCCATGCCGCGCTCCGCCCGGGCCACCTCCGCCTCGCAGCTCGCGTCCGGGCCGATGCTGCACGCCCGCATGACGCGTACGTAGTCGACGTCGTTGGCCCCCACGGTGAGGGTGACCAGGTCCGTCCCCGGGCCCAACGAAGGGAGTTGACGCGTCAGGAGGTCCCGCGTCGTCGCACCCCCGCACGCGGGGAAGCGGAAGTCGGCGACGTGATGGGCCGCGGCCCACCGGGGGCCGTAGGCGTGCGGGCTCCGGTGGCAGCTGCCGGAGGCCGGGTCGCCTCGTGGGCGCCGACGCCGGAGGAGAACGAGTCACCTAGCGCGGCGTAGGAGACCACCGGTCTCGCGTCGGCGTCGGAGGGCACTGACGCGCAGATCAGGGCGACCGCGGCGGCGAGGGCTGTGGGGAGGCGGCGGGAGATGCGCATGCGAGAGGCTCCTTCACCTTCCTGGTGAAGTGATTCCCTGCCGCGTTCGCCGCCGTTCCACGCCTACCGCCACCTGGCATTCGCACGTCCGACAACGGGGGCGGGCAGGCACACCGCCCGCCCCCGACTGCGCCGCGCTCCAGGCCGGCGAAGTTCCCGTACCCCGCCCCGCCCTCTCTGACCAAGCGTCACCCTGGTCACAGGGAGTTACTTGTCACTTCGCCGTAGCTTCAGGAGAACAGGGCCGGTCCGGGCTGTCCTGTCGCACCGAAGCTGACGAATTCTCACCGGATCTCATCCATGTTGTCGGATTCTCACTGTTTCGCGTTCCGACCTGGCCATAGCCGTGCGGCCGTGCGGACCAGGCCGGCCAGGACGACACCTGCGGCAACCTGATTCAGATCATGCACGGCGTGTAGTGCCGGACCCAGCAGCCGCCCCGTGATGCTGGAGTCGTTCAGATCGGCGTGCAGCGAGGGGATCTATCGGAGGCGACCGGCCGCTCGCGTGGCGGCGGGCTGGCATTGGCCGCTATTGACCATCCAGTCGCGGGTGCCCTGGAGCCAGACGGCGGTGGCGTGCAGGTAGATCATGGTGGGTGCATCGGCGGCAGGGATGGCGTGATCTTGCAGGCCGGAAACCAGCTGTTGCGGGTTCGTGGCCAGGCCGTAGAAACGGGATGTCATTTCGCGTTGGTCGTTTTCCCCTCCAAGGAGCCCACTATGCCCCGTTTGCGTACCACCGTGACCGCTCTCGCCGGTGCTGCTGCGGTGTTCGCCCTCACCGCCGCGCCTGCCCAGGCGGCACCCGGTGACGTGACCACCACCTGCGCGAACACCGCCACCCCGGCAGGCTACGTCGACGTCAACTGGGGCTACAGCAACAGCTGCGGCGGCCAGAACTTCGCCCCGAACATCAAGCAGATCAAGCAGCTCACCGGCCTGCCCATAGGCACCGTCGTCCAGGCCTGCGGGTCCACGTACTACCCGACCGGCTGGGTCCAGACCAGCTCGTACTACAGCAGCTCGTGCGTCGCCTTCCCGAACTCCGGCTTCAACAACAACGCCTGGACCCTCAAGCGCGTCTCCTGATCACCCCTTCCGATCGCCACCCGCCTCGCGACCGAAACAAGCGGGGCGGGGCTGACGGGTTCACCCAGCCGGCACTCGCGTCTCAGCGGGGGGTGGGCGCGGTCCCAGCAGGCAACCTCCACACCTTGCCGCCGGGCGAGCCTGGCGGCCAGGCAGCCAGGCTTGATGCCTCCCGGCCCGGGAGCAGATCGACCGGACAGGGGTTTCGACGTCCACCAGGACGATGCCGTAGTGGCGGCGGCCCCTGCGGTGGCGCACTCGTCGGCACCGACCACCCGCGGCACGGGAACCTCCGGATCGGAAAGCGCGTCGATCAGCCGCAATACGGTGCTCCGACTGGCGGACACGCCGTGAACCACGGCCAGTCGAGCGCCGGCCCGGCCTGCCAGGCCCGAGACTTCAACGCGGCCCGTGTGCGCGCCGGTAGCGGCAACGCATATGCGCTGGTGGGGGCATTCGCGGCCGGGCATCCTACTCAGTGTTCCGTCGTCCCACCGCCCCGCCGTCGAACCCGAGCCGCACGGCCGGATGCCCGCGCCGGCCGAGGCGCCCGGAGACCGGCCGACGGTCGACCGTCGACCGTCGACCGTCGACCGTCGACCGTCGACCGTCGACGACGGTCAGCGTTGCGGTTGGGAGGGATCGCTGAACAGGTCGGTGACCAGGGCGCGGGCGTAGGTTTCGTCGGTGTCCGGCATGGAGAAGACGACGCGGAAGTAGAGCGGGGCGACAATCCGGTCAAGCAGTCGTTCGGTTGAGGGTGGAGTTTCGCCCCGGCCGCGAGAGGCTTCGAGGACCGCCTCAAGGCCGACGGTGGCGCGGTGCAGGCATTCCCGGAGGCCGCTGCGGCGTTCATCGATGTCGGGGGCGACCTCTGCCCGGAAGAACGCGATGCCGCCGGGCCGGGTCAGATCTGCCAGTGTCCGGATCGCGTAGGCCTCCAGGTCCGTGCGGAGATCACCGCTGGAGGGAGGCGGGGCGTCGGCTGTGTGCAGGGTTGCCACCTCGGCCAGCAGGGCCTGCAGCGTGCCCCAGCGCCGGTAGATGGTGGTGGGGTTGACCCCGGCGCGCTCGGCCACCGCGGGGATCGTCAACTGGGCCGTCTCGCGCTCGCGGGCCAGGTCGGTGACGGCCTGGTGGACCGCGGCCTGGACGCGGGCGCTGCGGCCGCCCGGGCGCTTGGCGGGAGTGTCTGCGTTCACGTCCCCACCTTAACGCAGAGTGGATTGCTTTAGCGGTCGAAGAACGCTAGCCTCACTAAAGCAAACCTGACTGCTTTAGATGGCTATCGCCATCATCCCGGAGGGGACTGCCATGACCACCGCTGCCTACGACCTCGGCCAGCGCTTCCACGCCGCACTCATCACCGGCGACTGGCCGGCCATCCGGTCCATGCTCCACGACGACGCCACCTGGACGCTGCCGGGCGACAACACCATCAGCGGCACCGTCGTCGGCGCGGACGCCGTGGTCGAGCGCGCCCAGAAGATAGCCTCCTACGGCCTGTCCTTCGAGCTGCTGCACGTCCTGGTCAGCCGCGAGAACATGGCCCTGTCACTGCACAACACCGCCCAGCGCCCGGACGCGATCCTCGACGAGTACCTGACCACCGTCTGCCGTCTGCGGGACGGCCGGATCGCCGACATCGAGACCTACCTGTCCGACGTCCCCGGCATGAATGCCTTCTTCGTCTGATGGCGAGCACCCAGATTCTCAACAACTGCTGCCGACCAGAGGGCCTGCGTGCAGCTGTTCGTTCTGCAGAAGTGTGGTGGAGCGGGGGTGTGGGCGAGGATCCGCATGGACCCCATGACGGTGCCGACGAGGGTTCGGCCGCGGTGGAGCAGCCGTCCGGGGGCGAGGGTGTCGCGGAGCCGGTCCCTCAGAAGGTGATCATCCACCCTTCGCGCCGGCGCTGCTGGCCCGTGTAGGCGACGCCGTGGACCTTCAGTCCCCCGGGGTCGAGCAGGGTGACCGCGCCACCGCTCTTGTCGAGGTGGAAACCGTCGCCGTCGGAGACGGTCGCCGTATCTCCCGGTGCGAGGATCTGCGCGGGCAGGGCGAGCAGGTTGCCGTGGGCGTCTGCCAGTTGCCAGCCGGTCAGTTCCAGGGGCTCGGGAGAGGCGTTGAGGAGAGTGACGGACTCCGCCGGCGCCGTCGCCGGGAAGCCGTCGGTCCGCACCCCCACGACGCGCAGTGGCGCGTCCCGTACGGACGGGCGCAGCGCCGGGGTGGGCAGGGCATGGCCGGTGACGTCGTCGGTGTGCCAGGCCTGTGACTGGAAGGCCAGGAAGATGGCCGTCCACCGTGATTCCACGGGCAGGTGGAAGAGGAGTGCGCCGTCCTGCCAGACCCCGTCGTCGTTCCGGAAGCGCCCGACGTTGCCCTGGTTCATGTGGATGTCGTGGACGCCGTTGCCGGGCCGGAAGCCGAACGTGGCGTCGGGCTTTCCCGGTTCTGGGCCGAACCGCTGCCCGAAGAGGTAGAGGGCCGTCGTCGGGTCGGCGACGGCGCGCTCGACGTAGTGGTCCAGCAGGTCGGCGAGGTCGTTGTCCACGCCGGGCAGGTCGGGCGGCAGGGTGCGCATGGACGCGGGCACGAACATGTTGCCGCGGATGAAGTCCAGGGCCGCGCCGCCCCGCTCCGAGGGCAGCGGTGTCCAGCCGCTGCCCGCAGGGGGCAGCGCAGCCGTCAGCGGGTGACGGAAGTCGTCGTCGGCCGCGTAGAGCAGCTCGGACGGGGCCTGCTGCGACAGCACGTTGACCGCGGCCCGGTAGTGCGTGCCGCTGTTGTCGAGGAGGTGGATCTGGTAGTGCGGCGTTTCGGCGCTCCCCTCGCGGCGCCGTTCGACGGCGCGGCAGGCGAGGACGCCGTATCTCGCGATGGGCATGGCTGCCTCTGGTGACGGAGATGGCGAAAGGTTCAGAATTCCAGGTCGAGTTCCACCCAGGCCGGGTCGTGGTCGCTGCCGTCCCCCGCGTGCCGGGTCCGCCGGTCGACGAACGCGCCCCGTTGGAGCTCTGCGAGGGCCGGACTGAGCCAGATCTGGTCGAAGAGCTCGTACTTGGCGGGCTTGCCGCTCTCCTTGAAGCGGTGGGTCCACGCGCCCGACGCGGGTGGCGGCGGGTCGTCCGGTTTGGGTTCCCGCGTCTGCGTCGGGTGGGTCAGGGCGTTGGTCAGCGACAGGCCTGACGAGTTCACCAGGGGCGCGAGGGGCGCCGCCGCCGGCGCGTCGTTCATGTCGCCCAGGACGAGGAAACGGCTGTCGGGCCGGGTCCTGGCCGCGACGATCCGCTGCGCCACCTCTGCTTGCCGGCGCCGGAGCTCGTCATTGGCGGCCTTGCCGGCGACGGGGTCCTGGTCGTGCTCCACGAACTGACTCTTGAGGTGGTTGTTGAACAGCGTGAACAACCGTTTGTCCCGGTCATCGGGGGCCATCACGTCGGCCTCCAGCAGGTCCCGGCTGAACACCCGCTCGCCGGGCCGGTCCGGGTGGACGGCGTGCTGCCAGGAGGTGACGGCGCCGAGGGGGAACTTGGACAGGAGGGCCACGTCGATGAGCCGGCGGTCGTTGCCCTCAATGAGGGTGAGGTGAGGGTAGAGGCGCCGGAGGTCCCGGGTGCAGAAGAACCGCAAGGTGTCGATGTCCTCGACCTCTTGCACGGCCAAGACGTCGAGGTCCATCGCGAGGATGCGCCCGGCGATCAACTTCTGGTCCTCGGGGTCCTTGCCCTTGACCAGCCGTCCCTTGTAGGTACGGATCTTGAACCGGTGGGGGTCGTTGAACTCGTAACTGACGGCGAGCTCGCCGCCGTCGCTGCCGGCCGCGGTGTGGACGGCGTCGATCTCGGTCTGGAAGTTGAAACGCGAAAAGAGGTTGTTGAGGTTGAACGTGCCAACTCTGACGACGGTCATGGCCGGCCTCCGCAACGAGGCGCCGGATTTGCGTTACTTGTCCACCGTAACTCCCGTAACTCCTCGTCGCCACGCCGACATCCGGGGCATCCCGTCGGGTTCCCGACGGGATGCGCGGGGGCGGCGGCGTCGCCAGGGGGCATCCCCACTCACGCAGGGAACCACGCGGTGCGCGCCATCCCGACCGCGCGGCAGAACGGACCATACCCCGCCAGACAGGCACATAAAGGGCTTGATTCCAAAGGGGAGGGTTCCCGACGTGGTTCGCTGATCGACAGTGATGCATGCTGACGAGCGTGATGATCCAGCCGCCCCGACGGGGCATAGATCCGGTATTTCCGCCTGTCGCGGTGTCGTGGCGGCGCATCGACGCGTGGCTGGCGAGCATGCGCCGAGGGCCTTGTCAGAACTCCGGCCTCCCGCATCGAAGCAATCCATCAAGGAGGCTGAGGAGCGGTTGGGTTTCCCGTTGCCTGGGGACCTGAGGGAGTCACTCCTGTGTCACGACGGCGACACCTCCCTGCTCGGTGTGTTGCCCTGCCGACGGCTGTACTCGGTTGCGGAGATCATCGCGTCCCGCGAGATGCGGATGGACGGCTGGGAGCCTGACGATCCCGACCAGGCGGAGACCCCGTGGTGGGGGACGCAGTGGGTGCCCTTCGCGGGAAGCGACGGGGACGAGCAGTTCATCGAGGCGGGGCCAGGGATGTGGCACAACCACCTCGGTGACGCTGGCCATGCTGACCAGGCATGTTTCCTGGGGTGGCCCAGTTTGGGTTCCTGGCTTCACGAAACAGCCGAATCCATGGCCCAGCACAACAACCAGTCCTGGTTCGGAGCTGTCCCACGGCCCAAGGTCGACGACAAGGGACGCATCGACTGGTGGGACTGACCACCGTCTTCTCGCTGACGACGGTCCGCTCGTACGCCTCC
The DNA here is from genome assembly GCF_002939475.1 of Streptomyces cinnamoneus. Taxonomy (NCBI): domain Bacteria; kingdom Bacillati; phylum Actinomycetota; class Actinomycetes; order Kitasatosporales; family Streptomycetaceae; genus Streptomyces; species Streptomyces cinnamoneus. Next base: position 80,667 of record NZ_PKFQ01000001.1, read on the forward strand.
AGGGCGGCCCGTTCGACGCCGAGCTGGTAACCGGTCGCCCGGGTGCAGATCAGCGGCGGCCCCTCCAGGGCCGCTGTCGCTGCCGAAGCCGATGGCGACCGCTCCCCGGCGAACCGTGCAGTACCACTGGTCGATGGACCACGCACAGATCACGTGGTCGCGCGAGGGGAAGGTGTTCCTCACCGGCCGGCTCACGATGATCGGCAGTGTCAGCCTCGCCCAGCAGACCTGGCTGTGGTCCTGGGCGAACGCGTCGCTGCCGGACGCGGTCCTGGGCGGCATTCGAGCGGGTCCGGCAGTTCGGCGAGGAGAACGACTTCCCCGTCCTGCCGTGGCCGGGCCTCAACTACCAGCCCAAGCTGGTCTCCGAGGCCCGGATGGTCGCGGCATCTGTGCTCGATGCCGAGGGGCTGTGGGCGGACTCCACGGACGACATGCAGCTCCACTTCCTGGTCCACGACTTGGCACTCACCGCTGAATGACGGTGCCGGTGACGGGGGCCAGGCGCCTCGCTGCCGGTGCCGGCCGTCGGGCGTTGAACGTCAAGCTTGGAGATCACCTCCTCGGTGAAGGCGGTCCGAGCATCGTCGGGATGTCTCGGCTCTCGGCGCGAGCGTGCGAGCGTGGGCCCGGCCCCGCCCCGGTTCACAGGGGCTCAAGCGCAGGGCATCGCGTCACTCCATCGTGGGAGCATCTGTCGCATCAACCATCCGGCCACTCGTTCGAGGTGTTTAACCGGCGCAGGACGACCTCGCATCCCACCCGGTAGCTGGTGACTGTCATGGCTGTACGCACGGCTTATCGGAGGCGGCCCGGGTGTACGAGGTGGTGGAGGTCGGGTGTCGGTCGGATGTTTTGACCTCCCGCTTGTCGCACCGGTAGTCCTTGCCCTGCCCTCGCCGGGGCGGAGTCCGCAGGGGGCCGGGCTGCGTGCTGTCCAGCCGTGACCGCGGCGCAGCCCGGCCGCCCGCAGGGGCAGCACCTCCCTCGCGTTGTGTCTCACACCGCCACCACCCGGTGTGCGGTGCGTGCTTTTTCGAGAAGGAGTTCTCCATGTCTTCGATGCGCAGCCGTGTGGCGGCCGTGATGCTGGCCGTGGCGGCCGGTGGTGCAGTGCTGGGCCAGGCGTCCACCGCCATGGCTGATGACCACCATCGTCACGGCCACGATGACGGCCTCGGCCCGCTGCCCATCGCGATCGTCTCCCCCGCTCCGGGGAAGATCACCAAGGAGCGGAAGATCACCGACACCTACACCTACGACGCCAAGGGCGGCTCCTCGTCCTCGTCGCAGGAGCAGCCACCGCCCAGCTCCTCACCGTCGCAGCCGGAGCCGGGTCCGGTGACCGCCCTGAAGGACACCGCCAACTCCGCCGCCCAGGCGGTCACCTCCGGTGCCGGCGCCACCGTCGACGCCGCCGCGAAGTAGCACCACGCTCGTCCCGGACCCGCCCGCCGCACACGCGGTGGGCGCGGGACCGGGACGGTACGACGCGCTCAAAACATCCACAGCACCCTCTTCGGGTGCTGACCGCACTCGTCCGTCCCCTTCGGGGTCGGCTTGTCGAATCGGAGATGTCGTGACACGCGCTAACGCCGGCCGGGCACCTGGAGTGCTGGCCGCCTTGGCCACCCTGGCTCTTGCCGTTCCCCTCGCGCCCGAGGCGCAGGCTGCGCCGAGCCACAGCAAGCAGTTCCTCCTTCCGGGCACATCGACCTTCACCGTGCCCAAGGGGGTCTCCTCCATCACCGCCGACCTCTGGGGCGCAGGCGGCGGCGGTGCCGCAGGGGGTGGCGGCGGAGGAGGCGGACACGCCGACGGTTACACCAGCGGAGGAAGCGGTGGGTCCGGAGGCGTCGGTGGCGGGGGCGGTGGGGGCGCTCATACACGGTGCACCATCAAGGTGACCCCCGGCTCGACCCTCACCTTGTCCATCGGCCGCGGCGGCACAGGTGTCGAAGGCGCAGACGGTGGTGCTCCGGCTTCCGCACAGCGCCAACCCGGCCGTAAGGGAAGCGACGGCCAGCACGGCGGTGACGGCGGCACCACCACGCTGACCGTGCCCGGCAACGGCATCGCGGCCACCGCCCGGGGCGGCCGGGGCGGACAAGGAGGCAAGGGAGGAGAGGGAGGAAACCCAGGCCGCAACACGACCTTTGGCCGGGGAAAAGTCGGAAGAACGGGTGCTGACGGCGCTCGGGGGGCCGGTGGAAGCGGTGGCTCAGGTGAGTGCACCGGCGTCGCCAGCGGCACCAGCGCACCCGGTCGGAACGGGCGCGGACACCTGGGTGGCCGTCCTCGGGGAGCACATCCCTCCGACGTCGGTGCAGGTGGCAAGGGCGGAACAGGAGGCTGGGGCGGCGTGTTCGCGCAGAACAAGCGGCGTCACCCGGAGAAGGGAGGCGTGGGCGGCGGTACAGTCTGGTTTGACCGGGGTGAATCAGGAGGGGCCAAAGTCTCCTGGTAAACGGGCAACCGCTCGATTCCACGACTGACTTCTCCCTCTCGGCCGTGTGGCCTGGGTGAACGCCAGGGCCGGTCATGCGGGCCCTGGGCACCTCCTTCCGGAGCTCGTCGACCGCGTCGCAGATCGCGGTGATCTGGTCGCGGTCGGAGCCGCCCCGTGGCCTGTACTCGCTTGGGTTTCGGGCCGCCCTCCACCGCCGACGCTCCCGCCCCGGCCTCGGGGAGGGCCGGCTGCCGCGCGGTCTCCCACGGCCTGACGAGCGCGTGAGGCACCTGGCAGGGCAGGACGGGAGCAGGCCGCCCGGCCCAGGTCAGCCTCACAGCTCACCCCACCCGTGCGGCTCTTCCATGTCACGGCCCGACCGGGACGATCACGAAGTCCGCCATGGCTCTAAGACTGCTCGGCCTGAATCGCGTCTGCCGGGACCTCGAAGACGATTTCGAGCCCGTCGCGCTCGTCCCCCTGCTCGCCGACGCGCGTGAAACCGAAGCCCGCGATGGTGGCCATGGAGGCGTGGTTGTCGGATCTGATAGTGGCGCGCACGGTCCTGACACCGGGTTCGGTGGCAGCCCTGACGAGCAGCGCCGTCAGCATGGCGCGGGCATAGCCTTGGCGGCGGTACCCGGGCACGACGGTGTAGCCGACCTCGACCATGCCGGCCTCGTCCGGCGGCCCGTGGAACCCGGCGTCGCCGACGACGGTCCCGTCCGGCTCGGACACCGCGGCACGCGCGATCCAGGGCGCGACAGAGGGGTTCTCGGCGAGCTGGTCAGCGCGATAGCCGAAGATCCGGCGGGCCCGGTCACCGACGAAGTGTTCGTCAAGGGCGACCCCGGCCTCGGCGCTGCCGCCAGCGAGGTCACCGTCAGCAAGCGCCCGCAGCGCCTTTGCGCTGAGCTCTACGAAGCGGACGCGTTTGGGTGTGGAGAGAGATTCGCTGTTCATCGCGGAGATGCTCGCCCAGCGCCGCAGCGCTGTCCACCGCTTTACGGCCTCGGCGGACATGAGGCCGCAGCCCACGATGAGGGGCTACGGCGTCCGCTGCACGCTCGCCACGAAACGGGTGAACGAATTGGTTCGAGGCCGCCGACGTGAAGCAGCTGAACAAAACCACCGCCTGCTACGACCACGCCCAGCTCGGAGCGGGGACTCGTCCTCGTCTCCCACCCCGAGCCGGGCGTTCAGGGCCGGCGAGTGCGTCGGGAGGCTGGGCGGGGCAGGAAGAACATCAAGGCCCACATGGTCAGCAGGCCGCCGATCACGTACGGGAGCGTTGCGGTGAAGGCGTCGGCGACGTCGGTGCCGCGGGCGGCCGCGGTCTGGTCATGGGAGAAGAAGACCACCCCGGTGAGGACGACGCCGAGGGCGATGCCGAGATGGGTGGCGGTGTTGAACAGACCGGAGGCCGATCCGGCGTGCGCTTCGCCGACGCGGCCCAGGGTGAGGTCGGTGAGCGGGGCGCCGATCATGCCCAGTCCGAGACCCAGCGCCAGGACCGGCAGGGCCATGGCGGTCATCGACAGACCGGTGCCGTACGTGGTGACCAGCAGGTGGAACACGGTCAGGGCCAGAGCGGCGAGCAGGGCGCCGACCTGAGGTACGCGGCGTTGGTGCCGGGCGACGGCCGTCATGGCCAGCCAGGCTCCTCCGATCTCGGCGAGCGTGAGGAGGAGGAAGCCGATCGCCGCCCGCAACGGGCTCAGGCCCAGACCCTGCTGCATGAAGAGCGTCCAGCACATGAAGAACAGGCCGGACAGCAGCCCCAGGACGAGCTGGGCGGTCAGCCCTCCGGAGAACGGCCGACCGGAGAACAGGGACAGCACCACCAGCGAGGAGCCGTCCTTGCAGGTCTTGTTCCGCTGCTGGAAGACCAGGCCCACCAGCACGGCCACGCCCGCGGCCATGGCCGTGAACGTCCACCACGGCCAGTGGTGGGAGCCGCCCGCGCTGAGTGGGTAGGCGATCAGGAGCAGTCCGAGCGCGGAGAGGACCATGCCCAGGAGGTCGAGGCGCAGGGCCTGCCTGTTGTGGGACTCGGTCAGGTACCTGTGTCCGAGCAGGACCGTGGCGATGCCGAGGGGGACGTTGATCAGGAAGAGGGAACGCCAGCTGAGGCCGAACAGGTCGGCCTGGATGAGGACACCGCCCAGGACGGGTCCGGCGACGCTGCCCACCGACATGACGGTCCCGTACAGGCCGAACGCCTTGGCGCGGTCGCTGCCGTCGAAGGCGACGTGCACGGTGGCCAGGACCTGCGGGACCATCACCGCTGCCCCGGCTCCTTGCACCGCGCGGGCGGCGATCAGCGCGGCGGGGCCGGCGGCGAGGCTGCACAGCAGTGAGGCGGCGGTGAAGGCGCCGGCGCCGAGCAGAAAGGTCCGTTTGCGGCCGTACAGGTCACCGAGCCGGCCGCCGGTGATCAGCCCGAGGGCGAGCGCGAGCCCGTAGGCGGCATGGATCCACTGCAGACCGGCGGCCGAGACACTGGTGTCCGCCTGGATGGAGGGCAGGGCGGTGTCGACGACCGACGCGTCCAAGACGGCCATCAGCTCGCCGGCCAGCACAATGGCCAGCATGATCCGGCAGTCACGGCGCGAGGACGGTCCGGCGGAGGTGTGGCCCGGGCGGAGCGGGGCGTTGCGGGTGTCACGAGACACGGAGAGGGGGTTCCTGTTCGGAGCAGTAGGGAGAACGGGCAGGCCAAGGCCCGTGTACGCCTACTGCGCACAGGAATGTGTCACGGAGCCCAGGCCATCGGGAACACCGTCTTCACAGCGGACAGCACCGACCGCCTGTCAGCACAGGCAGGCGTCCGCGGGCAGAGCCCGGAAGAACGGCTACTGGGCCTGGGATATACGTCATCACCTCGAAGGACACGCACACGCCCACAGAGGGCAGTGAAAGAACCCGGCCAGCATAAGCGGCCTCCTGTCACCGAGAGAAACGGTTTTCCGGGCCGCCCACGCTGATCCCGGGGACCCGGGACCGCCCGCGACCGGCGCATCCGGGCCTCATCGGCGCTTCCCGTGCCGCGCATCCCTCTCCTTCAAAGAGGCCGGGCTCCGGCCGATTGCGCCGAGTCGGCCGCCGGATGAGGCCGGCGGGCAGCGGGATGCTGACGCCCCACCCATCCTCAGGTGATGACACCAGCGAGGAAGACCAGCGTGGCCACCGCCGCGAAGAGCGCGAAGGACCACTGCACGTGCCGGCGCTTCGCTCCCACGCGGGCTCCGAGCGGGGTGCGGCGCAGGCGGCGCAGGCGGCGCAGTGCTCCGTGTGCGAGCAGGGCGCCGGTGGCCCGGTACAGTGCCGCCGCCCCCAGGAGCCGAGGGCCTTCGCGTAGCCCGGGTGTGTCGGAGGGAAGAGAGCTGCGGCGGGCGCGCAAGGCGGTGAGCAACTCGTCGTAACGCCGGGCGGCGTCCTGGGGAGCGAAGGCGCTGGCGACACGTTCGCGGGCGGCTGCTCCCATCCGGGTGCGCAGTTGCTGGTCGTCCATGAGGCGCAAGAGAGCGGCGCTGTAGGCGTGTACGTCGTCGCGCGGTACCAGGAGGCCGTCGACGCCGTCGCGAATGATCTCACGCGGGCCGTGCGGGCAGTCCGTGCTCACCACGGGCAGGCCGCAGCGCATCGCTTCCGTGATGGTCATGCCGAAGGACTCCTGCGCCGAAGTGACCGCCGCTATGGACCCGTTGGCCCACTCGGGGTCGAGTGGGGTGACGGCTCCCATGAGCCGCACCCGGTCGTGCAGGCCGCGACGGTCGATGTCCGCGGCGAGGCGGTCCTTCTCGGGGCCCCCGCCGTAGATGCGCAGGGTCCAGTCGGGACGCTGTGCGCTGATGCGGGCGAAGGCTTCGATGAGCATGTGGTACCGCTTCACCCGGGTCAGGCGCCCGGCCGCCACGACGACCTTGGCCGTGCAGTCGGCCGGCGGCAGCGTGGTGGCGGGCACGCTGTTGGGAATGGCTTCGATCATTTCGTACGGGAGGCGCAGGCCGGTGCGGTGGGCCCGGGCGTCGGCGCGCGTCATCGTCACCAGCGCGTCCAGATGGGGGTACCAGCGCTGGAGTTCGCGGCGGAGACGGTGCGGATGGGTGTCGTGCGTGAGGTGTTCCTGGCCGATGCGCAGGGCATCGCGAGGCCCGAAGCGTGCGAGCAGGACGTTGAGGCCGGTACGGGTGCTGATCACGGCGTCCGCGTCGGTCTCGGCCAGCCAGTCGATGATCCGCTGCTCGGCGAGCCGGTGGTAGAGACTGGCGCGGCTGTCGCCCGCGGGGAAGTGGACGCCGGGCTGCCGGGTGCGCGGATCCGCCATGTCCGCAGTCCCCTGGCGGCGGTCCACCAGGGCGGTGAGGGGGACCTCCGGTGGCGCCTCGAGCAGCGGTGCCGCCCGGTGCCGGAAGACGGAGACGAGGCGCACGTCGTGCCGCTCGGCGAGCGACGCGGCCAGATTGAAGGTCGTTCTGGTCGTGCCACCGATGGCGTAGGCGTTGTTCAGGAGAAAAGCGATGCGCATCACGAAGTCGAACACTTCTCGGCGCTGGGCGCATATCGAGCGGCGACGGAATTCCTGGAACAGCTCATGGAAGGAAGGTTAGAGGCAGGAAAACGTCCACGCATCAGGAGAAAGTCGGTGGTTATGCGGTGGCGAAAGAACGAGTCGAAAGGATGAGTCGCGGCAGCGGAATGTACTTAGACATAGGAAAGAGGATGCCGACGGGCTCGTCGCAGCTCCGAGGGCTATGCGGGGTGGGTCTGCGACGTATGCTTTGTTTCTGTGAGCCCGAAGGAAATCGACCCCGCCCGTCGTGGTCGCGTCATCGACGCGACGGTCGTGATCGGTGCTTCGGTCTGTTCGCTGGCCGTGGGCTACGCGCGGGGGAAGGGCGTGTGGCTGTATCCCCGGCTCACCGGTGTCGTCTCCATGGCGCTGGATCATGTCTTTCCAGCGCCGCTCAGGGGCCGCACGGATCTGCTGGTGCCGCTGGCGGGCAGTGTGCTGTTGTGGCGGTGGCCGGTTGCCATCGCCGTGGTGCTGGTGCTCCTGTCGACCATTTGGCCGCTGATTCCCGCGGCCCTCGTCGCCCTGTTCACCGCTGCCGCGATGCGCCCCTGGCGGACCACTCTCGTGGTCACGGCGGTCGCTGTACTGCCCTATGCCTTGTATTTGGCAATGCACTCGCGCCTCGTCGACGTGGATATCCCGGCGGCAGCGCCGACGGGAAGTGTGCTGGTGGGCGTGCTGGTGGGCGCAGCTGTCGGATGGGGCCTGTTCGTGCGCGTGTCGCGCGAGAGCGCCGAGCACGCCAGGACGGAGGCGGCTTTGCGCGCCGACCACGTCCGTCAGCGCGAACGGGAATCGCTGGCACGCGAAATGCACGACGTCCTGGCGCACCGCCTGTCGCTGCTGAGCGTGCATGCCGGAGCATGGGAGGCCAACCCCGGTGCGCCCGCCGACCAGGTCAGGCAGGCCGCATCGGTCATCCGCTCCAGCGCTCACGACGCACTGGAGGATCTGCAGGAGGTTCTCGGCGTGCTGCGCACTCCCCTGACCGACACCTTCTGGGAGACCGCGAGCTGGAGGTCGCGGTCGCCATCGGCCAGGGCAGGACCAACGCCCAGATCGCCTCCGACCTCTGCATGAGTCTTCCCACCGTCACATCCCATGTCGCGCACATCCTGGCCAAGCTCGGCCTGAACAACCGCGTGCAGATCGCCCTGCTGGTCAACCGCTCCGGCAGGGCGTGATACGGCGGGTACGCTGACCGGGCTCCTCTCAGGGCCGGGTCAGAGGTCGAACTCGAGGTGCTCCACGTCGGTGAGCCTCACCTCCAGGCCGTGGGCGCGGCGGCCGTCGTCGCGGAAGTAGACCTCCCCCAGGGCCTCGGCGGCGATCTGCCGCAGCTGGTTTTCCGTGGCTCCCCGCTCCTGGGCTTCGAAGAGGCGGGCGGCGTGGGTCGGGGGCAGGGCCAGGGTGAGGTGGCGCAGGCGGGCGTCGTCGGTGGTGCCTGGGGCGGCGGTGAAGCCGAACCGGGCGCGGGTGTCGATCATGATCCCGCCGGTGGTGGCCGCGGTGTGCTTGGCCTTGGCCCGGATCTGTGGCTGCCAGCGTTGTTTGACCTCATGTTCCATGCGGGCGGCGAGGTCGGAGCGGGGCTTTTTGATCTGGTCCTTCACGTAGCGTTCGACGGTGCGCTGGGTGATGCCGAGCAGCTGGGCGACGGCCTTCGTGCTGTGCTTGTGCTGCTTGACCAGGTAGCGCATCTGGGCGCCGGCGGACTTGGGGGCCGGGCGCGTGAACGCGCCCTGTACCGCCTTGTCGAGGCCTTCCCCGACCGTGACCATCGGTCCTCGTCTCCTATTCTCCGGTGTCCTTGGCGGTGACCTCGCCGGTCTTGATGTAGCGGGCGAGGTTGGCGACCTTGCCGTCCTTCGTGCCGAGTCGCTCGTGGACCTCCGCGCCCCACAGCACACTCTGGGTGCCTTCGTGCTTGACCATGCCTGGCGACACCCCGAGCCGGAAGCTGCCCGGCAGCGTCTTGCCGTCGGCGTCGTAGGGCAGGACGTCCAGCGGGGACGGCCCGTCGGCGGCGTAGACGGCGCAGTCCGAGAGGATCGCGAGGGGGTACTGCCCGGTGGCGGCGGCGAGGGCGACCATCTTGCGGTGCATGTTGACGCGGGCGCGGGAGATGACGGTCGCCCGGATGTCCGGGCGCCACGTCGGCCGGGTGAGCGCCGGCCATGCCTGGCCGGGGCGCCAGCCTCCGCCGCGCGCCTTCTCCTGCAGCTTGCCGATGCCGCCCTTCGTCGTCATCTTGACGGCGTCCAGGACGATCGCCATCTCCGGGTCACGGCTCTTGTAGCCGTCCATCGCCTTGAGGAACTCCTCGGGCGGCAGCTTCTCCGCGACGCCCAGGTCGCCCATGGTCTCGACGTACGCGTCGCGCAGCCGCTTGTACCAGCCGTCGAGGAATTTGCCCTTCTCGCGGCGCACCCACGCCTCCAGCGGAGCGACGTCGTAGCCGAGCTCCACCGCGTACGCCACGGTCGGGGTGGCGTACCAGGCCGGGCCGGTGGGGTGCTCGCCGGTCGGCGTGAACGGGCTGGGCAGCAGGTCGCCCCGCAGCTGCCGCCACTGCCGTGCGACCTGGACGCGGGAGAGGTCGACGTGGGAGAGGTCGACCAGCCACGCCCCGGGCAGGGCCGCGTCGAAGACCGGGTTGGTGACGTGCACGGGCGGCGACGCGAGGCCGACGACCGCGCCGTTGGCGGCCGCGCCGAAGGCGAGGTTGACGTCGATGCCGACCAGGTAGCGCTTCATACACTCGTCGTCGGTGAGGTCACGCGCCCAGTCATACGCTTCCTCGAACAGCTTCTCCGCCGGGCCGCGCACGTGGAAGCGGGGCAGCTGGGCCAGGACCGGGTGTCCGTCGGTCGCTTCGCACGGCGCCGGATCCATGGGGTGCCGGCCCAGCGAGCCGGGACGGTGCTCGGGGTGCCGCTTGCCCGTCTCGTCCGGCTCGCTCGCGCGGGTGGGCGGGTTGAGCGCGGTCATCAGCTCCACGCCCGTCACGGCGGTGGCGCCGACCGGCGTCATCACCCGCCGCGCGTAGGTGCCCAGCACCCGGGCGAGCTCGGCCGGCTCCAGCTGCGCGGAATGGCCCCACGAGCGGGCGTCCAGCGCGCCCCACGACGGGATGCACAGCTGTACGCACCGGCGCGTGCGGCCCTGAGCCGGGCGGTAGATCCGCGCCCACGGACCGAAGCCGCGCTGGGTCAGCTGCCATTCGGCCCGCTCAAGCTGCTTGATGACCTTGTGACCGTCCGGGATCCGCCCGGCCAGCCGCTCTGCTTCCGACAGCTCCACCGGCAACCCGTACCGTTCGCACGCGGCCGCGGTGAGCACCAGCAGCGGGTCCGCGTCCTTCCCACAGCCATGCAGCTTCTCCGCCCCGAGCTGCGCCTCGGCGAGGGTCCACTCCACGAGCGCGGGCAGGGACTTGGCGGGCACGTCCACGATCAGGCCGCCGACACCGTAGCCGGTCACCTGCCGGCCGGTGTCGGTGCCGGCGTCGATGACGAGCAGCGGGCCATGGGCGAAGCGCGGGTCGGCGGCGGCCGGCGGGAGAACCGGGGTGGCCTTCGCGGTCGCCTTCTTCGCATCCGGACGGCGCGACGGCGAACGCGGCACGGCGGGTTCCGCTTCAGGGGCGGCGAGGGTGGCCTGGGGGGGCACGGGGGCCGGGGCCACGGGGGCAGGTTCGGCGGGGCCGGCGAACGTCTGCGGCTGTGCCTGCTGCTGAGGCTGGGCCGGTGACCCGGGCTGGGCCAACGACTCGGGCTCCGCAGGTGACTCGGGCTCCGCAGGTGACTCGGGCTCCGCAGGCGTCTGGGGGTGGGGCGGGTACTTCTGCGCCCAGCCTTCCAGCAGCCGCAGGTACGCCTGGAAACGCGGCGGCCGCGGCTCACTGCGGCCGGCCTCCCAGTTCTTCACTGTCTGCGTCGTGGTCTGCAGCACCTGCGCCAGACGCGCCTGGGTCAGTTTGGCCGCTTCACGCAGCCGTGCCCGTTCGGCGGGGGGCGGCAACTGCGGCTCACCCTCCAACAGCGCGTCCACCGCCGCGAACAGCTCTTCCTCGGTGGGCATACCTCACCTCCACCCCGCACACTAGCAGAATTTATCTCCCAACTTGCCTTTGTTTTTAACCTTTAATTTGGTTGGAGTGGCGGGTTGCGTGAGCGAGTCACCTGCCGCTGCGCCGCCTCGGTGTCCGGTCCGCTCTGCGCGGCGGCGCGACCGCACGCTCGTGCCATGCCGGCTGACCCGGCCCCTCTGCCCAGCACCGGCCTGACCCGGGTCCCGGTACGGGGGGCGGCCACCTCCTGGTGGCGCGCCGCTCGTCGGTGTTGACCTTCAAGTTGGTTGAAGTTCGATGATGGTGCGGTGCCAAACGATGCTCTGATGCCGATCGGGGTCTTTGCCCAGCGCAGTGGTCTGACCTCCAGCGCGTTGCGGTTCTACGCCGACTCCGGGCTGCTGCCCCCTGCCGAGGTCGACCCGGTCTCGGGTTACCGCTACTACAGCGCTGACCAGGTGGCTCGGGCGACCGTGTTGCGTCAACTCCGTGAGATTGCCATGCCCCTCGCTGGTGTCGAGGCGGTATTCGGTTCCGGGCCTGACGCGGCATCCCGGATGCTCGACGAGCATGTCGCGAAGGTCGTCGGCGACGCGGTGACGGCACAGCAGAAGGCTGCTGTCATCAAGTCCGTCCTTGGCAATGTGCCGGGTCTTCCGATTGCGGCGCTTAAAGCCGTCGGCACAGCCGACTCTCGGGTCGCGTAAATGTCCCGGAGCCGGGCGGCCAAGGCTTCGTACGCCGCGTTGGCCCTTGCGCCCAGGGTGCCGGAGTCGATCGACTGGTCGAGCAGGACGCCCGCCGCGGCCATCGTCAGAGCCTTCTCCGCGGCGTCGGCCAGCGCCCGGACGTCATCCGCCAGGATGAAGCCGATCTGGGACCGCAGGGCGTCGAGAGCGGCGTCCGACGCGGCGGAAGCGTCCAGCATCGGCTGCCGGTAGGTCTCCGGCGGCGCGGCCGGGTCCTCCCGCAGGCGCGACCGGTAGTGCCGCCTGGCCGAACCGAAGGCGTGGAGGGACGTCATGGCGTTCCGCAGCAGGGTGTTCACCTCGACGAGCTGGGCCAGCTCGAACGTCTCACGGCGTTCCGTGATCACCTTGTACTGCTCGGCCAGCCTGCCCGCGCCTCCCGCCTCGCCTGGGAGCGGTTGTTGATGAAGCCCATCGTCACAACCGTGGTCTGGCCGATCAGGATCGACGCGACAGTCGTAAACCATCCCCAGCCCCCCGAAACCATGCCAGCAGTCTAGATATCCGGTCCGGGAACGGAGAAGCGCCGACCGCGTCCCTCCGGGGCATCGGAGGTCCGGCCCAGCGCCCGTCACGGCCCGCCGCGCGCCTCGACCGCGCCACCGTCTCCGCCTGTCCGGCGGCATCCGGCATACCCGGTACGCCGGCGATCCCCCGCCTTGCGAGCACAGGGCGACGCGCCAGCGGTGCGGTCGGGTTCGCGTCGGCCGGCATCGTGATTGCTTTGGGGCCCGGCGGCCCGCTGCCGGGCAATGCCCGGCCCGCCTCCGTCGGATGGACGGGGGCGGGCCGGGCCGACCGGATCGGCCAGGTCTGCCGGGGGCGGAGGTCAGCGGATGGAGTAGCGGACGTTGACCCAGTAGGCGTCGTTGGACCTCTGGGGGTCGGCGAGGCCGGCGTCCCAGCGCAGGATCCGCTCGTGCAGGACGTACAGCTTCAGGCGGCTGCCCGCGCCGGCGTTGTCGGAGCGGTCCACAGCGCGTAGGGAGAAGTCCCAGTCCTTGCTCGCGGCACCTTCCAGCGTGGTGCGGAAGGGGTACTCATCGCACTGCTGGCCGCTCTTGGGCTGCTTTTCCGCGGGCAGGCCCATGCCCTTGTAGTCACCGCGGTCCTTGCCGGCCGCGTTCTTGTGGGCGTTTTGGTCTTCCACTCGGGGCCGGCCTCGGTGATGCGGTGCAGCGGGGCGTTGAAGTACGCGCCGGGAATGCGCTTGGCGCGGGGGTTCGGGATGCCGGCCGGGGCTGTCCGAGGGTAGGTGGTGTCGGGGGTGTACTGGGCGTCGGCGATGTGCTTGCCGACCTGTTCGGTGGGCGAACCGGGAGTGGCGTAGTAGTTCAGGATCGGCAGGGAGCCGGGGAAGACGTAGGCACGTGGTTCGAAGTGGACGACGCGGCCCGGTTCTTCGCCCGGCACCTGAAGTGAGGCCGGGCCGTCAGGTCGGCAGCAAACGGTGGAACGGTAGGCGGTGTCGGCCAGGACGCCGCAGCACATCGAGGACAGGTCCCGGCCCTCCCCGATGGCCGCGGCCGCAGATGCACAACCGCCCCGATCGCGGCGGTACCGGCCCGCCGGGCCTGGGACTTACCGGCTGTCCCAGGCCCGGCCGAGCCGCTCGGCCAGCTCGGTGAGCGTCGCCGCCGGGAGGGTGAACGGCACCCGGATGTGCGTCGCGTCCGGCACGACCTCCACTCCGTGCCGCAGCGCTACCTGGGCGTAGACCCGGGCGTCCATGTCGGGCAGTTCGATCCACAGCGCCGAGCCGCCGTCCGGTCGGCGCCACCGCCAGTCGGGTAGCCGGGCGCGTAGGGCCGCCTCCAGGTGGGCCAGTCGGCGGAGCGGCTCGGTGTCCGGCGGCCTGGGCCGGCTCAACAGCCGGGCGGTGAGCGCCTGGTCCAGCACGGGGCTGCCCAGGTCGGCGAGGGTCTTCAGGCGCGCGATCCGCTCGGCGATCGGCGCGGGGGCCCGGAGCCAGCCGACCCGTAGGCCCGACCAGATCGTCTTGGTGACCGAGCCGACGCTGAGGACGGTCGCGCCGCGCGGCGCGTACGCGGCCAACGGCGGGGGCGGCGGCGTGCCCAGGGTGGTGCAGTAGGCGTTGTCCTCCAGCACCGGCACGCCGTGCTGCGCGGCCAGTTCACCGATCCGGTGGCGGCGGGCGGCCGACATCAGGGTGCCGGTCGGATTGTGGAAGGTCGGCATCAGGTACGCCAGCGCCGGCCCGGCCGCGAACGCCGGCGCGAGCTCGGCGACGGCGGCTCCCTCGGCGTCCAGCCCGACCGGGACGAGCCGGGCGCCCGCCGCGTGGAAGGCGTCGAGGCAGCCGGGCCAGCCCGGGGACTCGACGACGACCGTGGCGCGGCGGCGGACGAAGCAAGTGATCGCGAGGCTGATCGCCTGGGTGGCCCCGGTGGTGATGACGATCTGGTCGGCGGTGGTGGGCAGGCCGTCGGCCGTGTACTGGTCGGCGATGGTCTCGCGGAGCACCGGCAGGCCGCGCGGGTGGTGGCCGGCGTCGGCGAGCAGCGCGGGCAGGTCCTCGGCCGCGAGGGCGGCGAGCTCGGCGGCCAGGTCGGTGGGCGGCTCACCGGCGGTGCGGGCCAGGGAGATCAGCGGGCCGGGCCCGGCGGCGAGCCTGCGGACCACCGCCGTGCCGGACTCGGCCCCGGAGATGCCACGCTTGCCCGGGCCGCCGCGCACGCGGCTGCCGCTGCCCCGGCGAGTGTCCAGCGTGCCGGCGTCCCGAAGCAGGTCGTAGGCCGCGACGATGGTGGCCCGGCTCAGCCTGAACGCTTGGGCCAGCTCCCGTTCGGACGGCAGCCGTTCACCGGTCCCGAGGTCGCCGGCCTCCACGGCGACGGTGAGGGCGGCGGCGAGACGCCGGTACAGCGGCCCCGGCGCGGTCGCCCAGTCGCCCAGGATCTCGGCCAGCTCGGCCGCGGTCCAGTTCCGGTCCACATCTCCCCCCATTGGCCCGGGTGACGGGCCGCCGCGCCGACAAGACTCGGCTCCATGATCACATCGCAGGACGCCCGGCTGCGGGCGGTATCCGATCTCATGGTGCCGGCGACCCGCACGGACGCGGGGCGGCACGAGTACGACGGGCTGCTCCAGGACCTCTCCCCCGACGGGGTACGCCGCGGCCTGGCCGCGCTCGGCGGCTCCCCCGTCGCCGACCCGCACGACGAACGGCAGCTCTCCGCCTTCGAGCACGCGCTGTGGGTCCGCTACGGCGAGCTGGAGCTGCACCGGTTCGACCCGACCCCGCACCTGGAGAACCTCGACGTCACCTGCTACGACCGCGAGTACGCCCCGGCCGCCGAGCGGGCCGCCGCCCGCCGGACGCACCTCGCGGGCTGGCCGGACGCCGTGGACGCAGCGATCGCCGCCCTCGACCGGGTGCCGGCGCCGCTGGCCGAGACAGCCCTCGACACGGCCCGGGGCCTGGCCCACCTGGTTACTGACGAGCCGCCCGCCCGGGCCGCCCTCGACCGGCTCACCACGCACCTGCGGCACGCGGCCCGCACCGGCGATCCGGACCCGGCGCTCGGCGAGTCGGCGCTGGCCCGGCTGGCCGGGGCGACCGAGGCGGTCGAGGTGGACCTGACCGCGCTGGCCGCCCGGCTCGACGCCGAACGGGACGCGTGGCGGGACCGGTTGATCGAGGCGTGCGGCCGGATCGACCCAGCCGTGCCGGCGGAGGTGACCATGGCCGGGATCCTCACCGACCACCCGTCGCCGTCGGGGGTGCTGGAGCTGGCCGTCGAGCTGGTCGCCGAGGTCGAGGCGTGGACGGCGGAGCGGGGGCTGGTGCCGTACCTGGACGGCGAGTGCCGGGTCGGGGTCACCCCGCCGACCGACGCGCACCAGGTGGCGACGCTGACCATGGCCGCGCCGTACGAGCCGGACGGGCCGAGCTGGTTCCGGATCACCCCGCCGGCCCCGGGCTGGCCGGCGGACCGGAGCGCGCAGTGGCTGTCGCTGTACAACCGGTCGGGGCTGGCCAACATCGCCCTGCACGAGGCGGCCCCGGGCCATCACGCGCACGGCCGGGCGCTGCGCCGCGCCGCCGGGGACGTCCGGCGCACCCTGCACTCCGCCGCCTTCGTCGAGGGCTGGGCGCACTACTGCGAGCAGCTCGCCGTCGAGGAGGGCTTCCGGGACGGCGATCCGCGGTTCGTGGCGAGCGTCGCCCGGGACGCGCTGCTGCGGATCACGCGGCTGGCCTGCACCATCGGCTTCCAGGCCAGGACGATGTCGGTGGCGGAGGCGCGCCACCGGTTCACCGTGGACGCCCTGCTCGCCGGGCCGGCCGCCGACGCCGCCGTGCACCGGGTGTTCCGGGAGCCGCTGACCATGTCGTACACGTGGGGCAAGCTGGCCATCCTCGACCTGCGGGACCGGGCCCGGGCCGAATGGGGCTCCGGGTTCAGCCTCGGCCGGTTCCACGCGGCGCTGCTCGGCCTCGGCGCGCCGCCGCTGGGCCTGCTCGACCGGGCGCTGGGGGACTGAGATGTGGGCGTTCGTACTGGCCTCTGCGGTGCTGATCGCGGTGCCGGGGCCCAACATGGTGTACATCGTGACCCGCGCCGCCGCGCACGGCCGCCGGGCCGGGCTGCTGTCCGCGCTCGGCGTGGAGGCCGGCACCTTGGCCCATGTTGGCCTCGCGGTGGCCGGGGCGGCCACCCTGCTGGCCGCCGCGCCCGTCGCGTCCGGCGCGATCCGGTGGGCCGGGGTGGGCTATCTGCTCTGGCTGGGGCTGCGTGCCCTGCGGCCCCGGCCGGCAGCCGCAGCGCCGATCGTCCCGGAGTCGGCGGGCCGGATGTTCCGGGACGGCGTACTGGTCAACCTGCTCAACCCGAAGGTCGGGTTGTTCTTCCTGGCGTTCCTGCCGCAGTTCACGACGACGCAGGCCGGGCTGCTCGTCCATGGGGCGGTGTTCTTCGCGCTGGCGCTGGCCGTCGATCTCGGCTACGCGCTGGCCGGGGCGGCGGTGGGCGGCCGGCTGCGGGTCGGCGGGCGGTGGCCGGGGGTGATCTACCTGGCGCTCGCGGGCTACGCGGCACTCGCGTGACGACCCGTCGACGGAGCAGCAGCGCCGCGCTGATCGGAGGCGCTTCAGCCCCAGTCACCGCGCTGCGCCCGTTTGACCGCCGACCGGCCTCGCGGGCCGTCTGCGGGGCCCGCTGCTTGCCCTCACCGATCGACTGACCGGCATCGAAGACCACGGCGATCTACAAGCCCCTGAGTGAGGGGCCCACACCCGGCGCAGCCCCTCGACAGTTTCCTCGTCACAGCCTGGATTCGGCCCGGCAGCAGCACGCCGGCACACGCAAGCGCGACGCGGCCCCGTGGACAGGCGGCGCAGCCGCCGCACGTCGCGGCCGAGCGCATGCTGGGCGGTGAGCAGCCGGGTCACCGCGCGAGTGACGTGCGGTTCCTCGGCCACGGCAACGAAGGCGCGCAGGAGTCGCGGCTCTATGTCGTAGGGCACGCAGGGCAGTCCACAACAGATGTGCGTGAATGGCGAGCGATCAGGTGTTGGACCGCGCGACCGGGGCGCGGCGAGGCTGAGGACATGCCCTCGCTCCGCTCCAATCCGTACGCCCGCCTGTTCGCCCTCCCCGGCGCCCGCGCCTTCACCGCGTGGAACCTGCTCGCCCGGCTGCCCATGGGCATGTTCGGCGTCGGCGCCGTGATGATGATCTCCGCCGAGCGCGGTTCGTACACGCTGGCCGGCGCCGTCACCGCGACGGGCCTCGCCGCGACGGCGCTGGCGGGCCCGTGGACGGCCCGGCTCGTGGACCGCTACGGCCAGGCGCGCGTCACCGTCCCGGCCGCCGCGTTCGCCGCGCTGGGCTCGCTGTCGCTGGTGCTGTGCGTGCACGCCGACGCTCCCGCCTGGACCCTGTTCGCGTCGTACGCGGCGACGGCGACCAGCCCCAACACGGGCGGGATGTCGCGTGCCCGCTGGGCGCACCTCCTGCGCGCCGACCCGGCCGCCCTGCACACCGCCAACGCCTTCGAACAGGCCGTGGACGAGGTGTGCTTCATGCTCGGCCCGGTCCTCGCGACGTTCCTGTGCACGTCCTTCTTCCCCGGGGCGGGCACGCTCACCGCCACGCTGATGTTCGTCACGGGCGCGGTGCTCTTCGCGGCACAGAAGCGCACCGAACCCCCGGTATCGGCCACTCCCCTGAAGCAGCGTTCGCCCCTGCGGGGCAATCGCGGACTCGCCGCGATCCTGGCCGTCTTCATCTGCACCGGCGCGTTGTTCGGCTCGCTGGAGGTGGTGACCATCGGCTTCGCCGACGCGCAGGGCCACCGGGCGGCCGCGGGCGCCGTCCTGGGTCTTCAGGCGGCGGGTTCGTGCGCGGCGGGCCTGCTCTACGGGCTGAGGCGCCCGGCCTCCCCGGCGTCCGCCCGCTTCCCGCGCTGTCTGGCGGCGATGGCCGCCCTGGCACTCCTGCCGCTGCTGACGACGACGGCGGGCGGCGGACTGCCGCTCCTCGCGGCCGCGCTGCTCCTGGCGGGCATGGCGACGGCGCCCACCATGGTCACGGGCATGAACCTGGTCCAGGGCCTGACCCCGCCGGGCAGCCTGAACGAGGGCATGACGCTGGCCGTGACGGGCCTGCTCGGCGGCATAGCGGCGGGCTCGGCGACCGGCGGCTGGGCCGTCGAGCACCTGGGCGCCGCGGGCTACGCCGTGCCGGCGGGGGCCTCGGCGGCCGCGCTGCTCGTGGCGACGGCGAGCCGGAGGGCGCTGTCGGGGCGCCGCGCGCTCAGCGTGCGGCCCGCCGCCTGAGCAGCGCGCCCAGGCCCGGCGCCGCCAGCACCCCGGCCGTCGTACTGCCCGCCACGCCTGGGAAGACGTTCGCGAAGCGCTGGATGCGTGTGGCTTCTGCCTCAACCTCCAGGTGGCCGTGCGCCCATACCAGGTACAGCGCCTGCTGCTGGAGGTCCTTACGGACGTGGTGCCACACGGCTGCCGGCTCGCCGTCAAAAGCGCCCGGGCGGCATGCGGAGGCTGCATATGCTTCGAGGATGAGGCGGGCTTCACCCGTCGGCCGCCCAAAGGACGCACCTGGGGCCGGCGCGGCCACACCCCGGTCGTGACAGCCAGTGGGCGACGCTCGGGGCGCCTGTAGATGGCCGGGCTGGCCGTGCGGCCCGGCTCCCGCACCCGACTGTGCCACCACCTGCGCACCCACCCCCGGCTCGAGCGCCTCCGATACCGGCCCGACACTCTCGACGGTTTCATGGCAGGCACCGGCCTGGCCCTCGACAATCCAGCGTCACGCTGACGAGCCGAAGTCAGTAACGTCGGTCTGCTGCCCTGTTCATCAGGCCTTGTCGTCCTCGGCCTTGCGCCAGCCGGGACCGACGAGGCCGTACCCGACGCGCGTAACAGCTATCTGGCGTGAGCGATGAGCTGGACACACTCGCCGTCCTGGCCGATGCGGTGTTCCCAACCGAGCAGTACACGGTGCTCGGCCCTGAAGTGGTGGACGTTCCCATGTGGATTGTCGATGAAGGCCGGCTTCGGCTCCGTGCCATCCGGCAGCACCGCCCCTGCCACGCCGACATGAGAAGACCCGAACTCCTCCGTCTCCCACCCCATGACCACTCCACTGCTTCGCTCCGAAGTGCCCGGCCGGGGCCCTGTGGGAGGTCTCCCGGCCGCTGGTCCGGCCTGCCAGTGCCGGTCGGTTCAGTGGCGCGCGTCCGAACGCGGGCGCTGCAGGGTGAAGGTGTCGACGGGTGTCAGGTCGCCGTGGGGTCCGTCGAACGTGTAGTAGGTGACGCGCATCCGTGTCAGGCCCTCGCGGCGGTCGCCGGGATCGACGTCGAACGCGGCGAAGCCGCGGTTGTACTTGCGGTCCTGGACGGCGGCCCAGGGCGCCTCCTCGGGGATCCACACCGGCTCACGGTGGCCGGAGGAGGTCTTGTCGTCCTTCAGGCCGACCAGGACGCGGGCCTGGGGCGTGTCGAAGAGGTCGTCCTGGCTTGTGGCGATGTTGCCGCCCGCGCCGATGACCATGTGAACGGTGCCCTTGCCCGTGTCGATCAGGTCGGTGCGGGTGGAGACCGGGAGAGGGGTGCGGGCCTCGTTGGGCAGGGTGCCGCGCACCGGGTGCGACCGCTCGTAGTGGTGCTCGTGCCCGCTGACCACCAGGTCGACCCCGTACGCGTCGAACAGCGGACCCCAGGCCCGGCGCACCCCCAGATCGCTGCCGGCGCTGCGGTGGCTGGAGATCATCGGCTGGTGCATGCACACCACGACCCAGTCGATGCCCCGGTCCGCCCGCGCGGCCTTCAGCTCGCGCTCCAGCCAGCGACGCTGGGCACCGCCGGAGTAACCGCTGATGTAGGTGTCCCCGCCGTCCTGGAGCGCCACGTCGTCGTTGGCGAGGCTGATGAAGCGGACCGCGCCGACCGTGAACGCGTACCACATGCCCCGGGTCTCCTCGTCGGAGGAGGCGGACGAGGAAGGCAGCGCGAAGTAGGTCTGGTAGCCGGCCGCGCCGATGGGCCCGTTGCCCTTCTCGTTCTCGTGGTTCCCCACGCAGGGCATCCACGGGCGCAGCCGGGTGGAGCGACTGTTGTTGATGAACCAGTCCGCCCAGGTCGCCGCCCGGCTCGTGCCCCACGCGCCGGCGATCGCGGCGTAGCACAGGTCGCCGTTGACGAAGTTGAACAGTGGGGCGACCCGCTCGACGGCGGAGACGATGTCCGCCGAGGCGGGCGAGCCGACCTGGCTGCTGGTGTGCAGCGGGAAGCGGTTGACGGGGGAAGGGACACCGTCCGGAAGGTGGATGACCCGGCGCAGGTTGGGCGTCGCCTGGTCACCGAAGCTGGTGAAGGTGAAGGCGGCGCGGCCGCGCGGCGCCGTGGTGAACGAACCGGTCTCCGGGGTCGCACCGTCGTGCCCGGCCGCGTACAGGTACGTGGCCGAGGGGCGCAGGCCGGTGATCCGGGCGTGGTGGACGTACACCTCCTCCTTCGACAGCCCGTCCCGGTAGGTGCGCGTCTCGGCCTCGACGAGGCGGCCGCCGTGCCCGCCCTCGGGAGAACCGAGCCGCACCTGCGGCCTGCGGACCGACTGCGGGGTGATCCAGGAGACGGTCATCTCCGAGGACGGGTCCGAGCCGAACTGCAGGTGGACGCCCAGCACTCCGGGCGCGCCCAGCCGGTGCGGCCGGCTTTGCAGCAGCGGCCCGGGCGTCGTCGGCGAAGGGGAAGCGGCGGCTTCCCCGGCGGCACTGGTGACGAACGGTACGGCGGCGGCCGCGGCCGACGAGCCCTTGAGTACGGACCTACGCGTGATCGTCATGAAACGCCCTGTTCCCTGGGGAGTTGATGATCCTTGGCACTGTAAACGATCAATACTTGATCTGCCCACGACGATTTTGTGCTCCGGGTGCCCCCCGGGGGCCGCAGTCCGCCTCGCGCCGCACCCACCACCGGCAACGTCACCCCCGCACGCTGGGATGACCAGGGTGTCCGGCCACCGCACCGTGTCGACCGTATCGACGGGCACCGGTTCGAAGGGCTGCTTCCTCGCCGGGGGTCACGGCATCGGGCGTTACGTAGCGACCTTCGGAAACCGAGGCGTGCCTCCGATGCCCGCCCCGGCCCCCTGTATCGCCACAGCCGATACCGCGCTAAATGCCCAGACCCCGTGACGACTTCAGACCAGGACCCGAAGATCGCCAACAGCATCCCGGAAGTGTGAGCCAGAGCCAACGATTTACAGTCCCGGCTCTCGTGGCGGCGGCGATCGATGCGAAGATGCGGGAGGTCGAACTACCCGAGGAGCCACCGGCCGTGACGACCTTCGTCCCTTCAGGTGTGGCCTACGCGAGTGAGGTCCCCCGGCTCGACGGGGGGCCGCGCCTACTCCGCCCTGGTGAAACAGGGGCAGGGCAGCGGGCAGTGATCCCATGGGACACGTGAGGAGAAGCAAGCCATGAAGAACCGCAGACTCGGTGGCAGCGGTGCGACCGTTTCGGCCATCGGTCTCGGGTGCATGGGCATGTCCGTCGCCTAACGGCCCCGCCGATCCGGCGGAGACACAGCGCACCCTCAACCGCGCCGCCGAGCTTGGCATCACCTTCCTCGACACTGCGGACGCCTACGGGCAAGGGGCCAACGAGGAGCTTCTGGGGGGCTGGCTGCGCGGGAGGGCGCGCGAGAACTTCTTCCTCGCCACGAAGTTCGGGCTGCGGCACGACCCGGTCAGCGGACGGGTGGACCGGGTCGACAACTCGCCGGAGCACGTGAGGAGGGCCTGTGACGCCTCGCTCCAGAGGCTGGGCGTCGACCACATCGACCTGTACTACGTCCACCGCCGCTCGCCCGAGGTCCCGGTCGAGGAGGTCGTGGGGGCCATGGCGGAGCTCGTCTCCGCCGGCAAGGTGCGCTTCCTCGGCCTGTCGGAAGTAAGCCCCGGAACCCTGCGCGACGCCCACGCCGTGCACCCGGTCAGCGCCGTGCAGATGGAGTACTCCCTCGCTACCCGGGACGTGGTCGAGGGGAGATGCTCGCGACCTGCCGGGAGCTCGGCACAGCCGTGGTGGCGTACTCCCCGCTGGGCCGCGGCATGCTCGCCGGCGCCGTCTCCTCGCGCGACGAGCTGTCCGAAGGGGACAACCGGCTGCGCTGGCCCCGGTTCTCCGCCGAGAACATCGACCGTAACCTCGCGCTCGTACGGGCCCTCGAAGCCGTCGCGGGAGAGATCGGCTGCACCCCCGCGCAGGCCGCCCTCGGCTGGCTGCTCGCCCAGGGCGACGACATCATTCCGATCCCCGGCACCAGGCGCTTCGCCCGCCTGGAGGAGAACGCTGCGGCCGTGGACCTGGTCATGACGCCGGAGCAGCTGGCGCGGATCGGCGACGCCGTCCCCGCCGAGGCGGTGGCCGGCGGGCGCTACCCGGAGCAGGCGCTGAGCCGGCTGGGGCACTGAACCGGCTCGGGGCACCGGGTCGGCCGGGGCACCGGGCGTCAGAACGCCCCGATCGACCAGAAGACCCCCACCTCGTCGCCGGACACGGCGATCAGGCCGAGGTCGTGGAACAGGTCGAGGCCGTTGAGGTACGCGGAGGTCAGGAAGGTGTTGGAGCAGGTGCCCTGCAGGCCCGCCGCCACGAAGTCCGGGGCGGGGTCCGAAGCGGCGGCCGTCGCGTTGGTCCAGTACTGCGCGGCGGGGCCGTACCTGCCGAGCAGGATCCGGGCGGCCGCCAGCACGGCTTCCCGGTCCGGGCGAGTACGGACGGGGGCGGGTTCCGCCTGCCACTCCTCGCTCATGACGGCGAGCGCGGCGACCGCCGCCTCGGCTTCCAGGCGGTACAGGAGGCCGGGCATCTCCCCCGCGGCCGGGGGGTCGAAGGGGTAGGCGGGGAGCTCGTGACGGGCGGTGTTGGTGCGGTCCATGTCCAGCCGGACCCGGCCGCGGGGGTCGGGGACCTCCCGGTGCAGCACGGCGAGGACGTCGTGCGTCCAGTCCTCGTGCCGGCGGGGTCCGGTGGCCGCGAAGACGTAGGGGTCGCCGAGCAGCCGCAGTGCCGCCGCGTCCCACTCCTGGTGCGTCAACGTCAGCATGACCGCGGTCCGGCGCCGGTGAAGCGCACTGCCTGGGGGAAGCCCGACGGCCTCTCCCCCTCGTCGGGGCTCTTCGAGGCCGGGCCCTTGGGGCATTCGGCCGTAATGGTGATGAGCACTGACGCGATCTTCGACTTCACGGCGGTCACTCTACCGAGGCACAGAACAGCGCCCTTGCTGTGAACGGAATCCCTGCGGCGCGGTGTCACGGTTCGCCGGTGCGCCGTGTCTGGATGGACGTCCGACGATGCGACGAGAGGAGCCGGGTTGTGACGCCGAAGCACCGATGCCCGCTCGGGCCCGGCGCCGCGGCGGCGAGCAGCTGCTCGACGCGCTCCCACTCCGCCGGCTCCGCCCGGCCGCGGACGTCGTCGGCCCGCCGAAGGTGGCCGCGCATCCGGACTCCAAGGGCTGAATGTGGAACCAGGTGCGGGTGACGGCGCCGAGGCGGGCCATCACCTTGTTCCCGGGCCAGGTGTCCGTAGCAGCTCAGCGCGCCGTCAGCCGCTTCATCACCGACGTCACCGTCGGCCTCGCGGCGGCGGCCCTGTCGTGTCAGTGGCCTGCGGCATGATGCGAGGCAGGTGACGGCCTATCCGACAGGGACTTCCGAGGCCGTCCTCGACAAGGGGGTTCTTTGTGCACGGGCCGGTCACGGACGAGGTACGGGCCGCGGAGGAACGGCGACTGCACTACGAGAGAGGTGGGAGTGGGGCGGAAGGCTGCCGAGTGAGAGGCTGCGCCGAGTCCGCGGGAGCAACGTCCTGGGTCTGCTGCGCTTCGACAGCGACCTGGTGCACGCCCTCGATGCCGCGGGTCCCGAGGTCCAGCGTGCAGTGGCATTGCTGGCCGCGCGGCGGGCATGCGAGGCGGCGGGCCTGACCGCTGTGTCGTGGGTCGCCCAAGCGCTCACCGAGTTGGCGGAGGGAGATCCGCTTCCGCCGCCGTTCGACGACGCAGCCCGGATGTGGGAGACCCTGCGCTCCACCCCCCTCGTACCGGGGCCGTCGGTGCTCGGGGCGATGCCCCCGAGCGACCGCCATACTTTCCCCCGCCACCGGCCGGGTGGACGTGGGTCCCGGCCTCAGAGTCGGGAGACGACGGGGCGAGGCGGTACGAACTTGGCCGGCTATCGGGCAGCCTCGTACCGGCGGTGTCCGGCGGCGAGAGACTGACGTCACCCGCAGACATGAGGCACACCGCCGCCCTGCTGGTACACCCCACCGGCACGCCGCACGTCCCCGGAGAGATCTCACAGCCGCACTTCGCTCTCCCCGCCGTGCTCGCCGCCGCCGAGCCCGAACCGCTCAAAGCGGCACTGGACGCGGTGTGGCATGCGCTGCACACGTACGGAGAGCACTACCCAGAGCTGCTGAAGGAGATCCGGTCGGTCTGCGCCGAGCGGGCGGACAAGTAGGCAGACGCTTCGTTCCGTCGACGCTGCTTCCCGGTGACGGGTTTCGGCCCCAGGGCGATTCCAGAAGGGGAGGACTGCCCAGGGTGTCCGAAGGCCGGTGCGGAGCGCCGCCCCAGGCACCTTGACCGGTCGGCACGGCCCGCACGCTGCTCGAGCGGTTGGCCCCGGCGAGAGACACACGTGTCGCATCTCGGGCATGGACCCGTACCGGGTCAAGGTGAAGCTCGTACGGGGGGGTAGCACTCGCTGATCTCTGTTCCCACCGAAGCCCCACAGGGGCACAGTCGGTTCAGTCCGTCGTGGCCGTGCAAGCCGCAGCAGCCTGCGTGGTCCCCCTCAAGGTCGGGCAGCAGATCTGGCGCGTTGTCGGAGTGGAGAACGATCGTGTTTCGAGGGCTTGCGGATATCAGGAACCCGTCTCCGTCTGGATCGCTGAGAGATGGGGCCCGGGAAACGCCGCAGCGGGGTCGTCGGTCGGCAGAAACGGGGGCGCCCCATGGCTCAGGCTGGTGCCGCATCAGCCAACGTTTGCCCTGCCTGTACGGTCAGGGCATGGATGCCAGCCGCCGGCCCACTCTTCATGAGATCGAAGACCGCTTCGTTGCAATTGTCGAAGGTCGGTTGACCCGAGACGAGGTCGACCGTTGGGCCGGGCGATGGGTGACCGACGACTGGCTCGATTGGGACGACGTTTCCTGGTGGGCGCTGAGTCTCCTCCACGGAATCGATCTTCCGGTGGACGAGAGCGGCAGCTACCTGCACGACGACGAGCAGGTAAGCGAACGGCTTGCCGAGCTGAGGAAGCGCCGGACGATGTGACGCAGTCGAAGCCGTCTGCCGTTCCGGTCACTGCCAGGCGGTGCGCATGGTTGAACGGGTGCGGGTTCGTGAGATCGATGATGACGGAGGCCGGCGGTTACTGCGGATCATTCGCAGAGGCACCGGCTCGGTTGGCGATCCGCCGTACCCTGCGGGTCGGCGCCAACTCCGGCACGCCGGTGGAGGACCTCGGCATCACCCCGGACGTGCCCTACCGAATGACCCGCCGGGACCTGCTGGAGGGCAACTCCGACCTCTTCGAGCGCGCCGGGCAGGTTCTCAAGGGCCTGACGCCACACCCTGTGGCCATCACGGAAGCGACCATGACCGACGGTGCTCTGCGGCTCAAGGTCCAAGCCACCAACATCGACCGGTTGGACGTCTACGTCGACCAGCGCCCACGCAACTCCGTCGATCTCACCGACGGCCAGGCCGACATCACCATCCCCGACACCTCCACCGCTCAATCGGCCCGCGTGGAGGGTTTCGCCGACAGCCGACTCGTTGCCAGCAGAACCGCGCGGCTCGGCTAACGAGTGGGTGCGTGATAGCGGGTGAGGCGTCGTGCCTGGCTGGTGGCATGATCCGGCTGTGGCGATCATGGTCAATCGGGCGGTGCTGGCGCATCGGCTGTTTACGGGGCTCTCTCGGCGTCATTTCGCGTGCCTGGTGGAGGAGTTGGCGGTGCCGTGGCAGGCCGGGCTCGGGGGCCGCCGTCATGCTGCACGAGGTGGGGCCAGGAAGCGGGCTGCGGGAGCCGGAGCCCGTCACCAACTGGTGTTCGTTGACCGGCTGGTCGCCACGCTGATCCACCTGCGGCACGATCTGCCGCATGCTGTCCTCGCCCTGCTGTTCGGTGTCGACCGCTCCACTGTCACCCGGGCCATCGGCGAGATTCGCATCCTGCTTGCCGAGCGTGGATGTGCGGTCCCCGACCGTCCTGGCCTGCGGCTGCGGACCCTGGCAGATGTATTCGCCTACGCCCATGCCGAGGACATCGAGCTGCGCTTGGACGCCACTGAGATCCAGGTCCGCCGCCCACCGGCCGGGCGTGGTGGCTGGTGCGCGTTTGTCTCGGGCAAGAAGAAACAGAACACGATGAAGGCCACCGTCATCGCTGACTGGCGGGGCCGCACGTTATGGACCGATAGCCTGCGGCCTGGCCGTATGCACGATGCCACGGCCGCCCGTACCGAGGGCATCGCCGTGTGCTTCCAGCACTTTCCCGACGTCGAGGTCCTCCTGGACGACGGCTACCTCGGCCTGAGCCGCGACCACCGCGAGCTAGCGATCACACCGCCCAGAAGACCGAGGCCCGGAGCACTGCCCGGCAGAGTCGAACAGTGGGAACGCGACCGCCAGGGGCACTCCTCCGACCGCATCACCCTCGAACACGCCCTGGCCGATCACAAACGCTGGAAGCAACTGATGCGCTGGACCCATCGCCGCGACCGCCTGCCCGACACCTACCGCGCCATTGCCGGCCTCGTCTCCGACCGCAGCATCAACGCCTGAAAAAGGGCCACGACCAGGCTAAATACATCTCACCCGCTATCACGCACCAACTCGTTAGAACCGCCGGGCCGACTCCTGCGCGTGGGCCATGCGCCGCAGGCTCAGCAGCACCGGTTCGTAGAGCACCGTCAGCGCGACGGCCGCCTCGATCTGCCCGGTCGGGGTCGGCTGCTCCTCGACCATGTCCAGGTCGGTGACTGCCAGTTGCGCAGCCAGCTGCCCGTACGGAAGCAATTGCTCGGTACCGCAGGGGTAGCCGAGCCGGGTCAGCGCGGCGACCGAGTCGACGAGCCGCCGGTGGGCGGGATCGAGCATGTCCAGGCCGGGACCGGAGGACCAGCCCAGCCGCTCCAGCAGCGCCTCCACCGAGCGACGGGCGGTCTCCACCGCCGGGTCGTCCTCGGCCGGCCCCTCGGCACAGGGCAGCGCCCGGGTCGCCGCGCCCAGCCGCAGGTGGTGGTCGAGCGACTCGTCCTCCGCGGCGGCGATCACCTCGCGCGCGGCGGCCACCGGAACCCCGCCGATCTGGATCAGCGCCCGCACCAGGCGCAGCCGCCGCAGGTGGCCCTCCCCGTACTCGGCCTGGGTGGCGGAGACCCGGCGCCCGGGCTGGAGCAGCCCTTCACGCAGGTAGTACTTGATCGTGGCGGTGGACACACCGCTGCGCTCGCTCAGCTCCGCCAACCGCATGCTCTTGCACCTTCCTATTGGATCGTGGCACTATCCAAGCATGGATAGCGACGCTATCCAATGAGGGGACGGAGAGTCTCATGGGTATGGCACCGATATCCGAGCGACGAGTCACGGCCGCCGCGGAGGGCGAGGTCGTCGTCTTCCTCATCGGGATGCGGATCAACCGCTGGCGGGCCGTACGCCACTGGCTGCCGGTCTTGACCGCGATGCCGCGCATGCTCAAGGAGCTCTCACGGGAAGGCAGCGGGCTGCTGGGCCTCCGGGGGCTGCGCGGCGGCCCCCGCGTGTACGGCGCCGTGCAGTACTGGGAGTCGAGGGAGAAGCTGCTCGCCTACGCCTCCGACCAGGGCGGGGAGCATCGCCCCGCGTGGGCGGCGTTCAACCGCCGCGTGCGGGACAGCAAGGGCGGCGTGGGGATCTGGCACGAGACGTACGTCGTCCCGGCCGGTTCGTACGAGTCGGTCTACGTCGACATGCCACCGGCCGGTCTGGGCGCGGCATGGGGAGTCGAGCCCGTGGGCCGGCGCGGGGAGCGGGCGGCGCAGCGGATGGCGAGCGGGGCCGTCTAGCGGCGATCCTCTGGCCAAAGGGGCAGCAGGTGTGCGATGCGACCTGGCCAGCCCACAACCTGCACGTCGCTCCCCACGCCCGAGCGGACGGACCGGGCACCGAGTCGAGCCTGATGACGGCGGGTCCCCGGCGGCTTCCCACGGGTGGGATTCCTCGCCTCGACGCTCGTCATGGATTCGGCCACACGGCGGGGCCGGGCCGGGAGGTCCCTGGCCCGGCCCGTTCCTTCGCTACGCCCTGTACCGGTAGCGGATACGGCCGCGGGTGAGGTCGTAGGGGCTGAGTTCCACGAGCACCCGGTCGTACGGGAGGATCTTGATGTAGTTCTTCCGGATCTTCCCGCTGATGTGGGCGAGCACTGTGTGCCCGTTCTGGAGCTCCACCTTGAAGGTCGCATTGCGCAGGCACTCGACGACGGTGCCCTCGACTTCCACGCCCCCCGATGTTTTCGTCATGGTCTCTCACTTCTTTCGTTCTCGACGGTGTCGTCGGCAGAGATGAATACGGTGCGTGGCCGGGCGCGGTGCCGACTGATGGCCAGCGCACGCAGCCGACCACTGATAACTGCGAGCCGGTGACCGCCCGTTGGAGCGGCCGTCCCCGCGCCCGCTTCGGGCCCGGCTGAATCGCCCGGTGCGGTGTGGTGGAGCGTCAGCGGCGGACGAGCTCCAGGGTGCTGCCCGCACGGCGGGCGCCGATGCCTTCGAACAGGGCGGTGGCCGCCGCGTTGGACTCGTCCACCTCGGCCCATGCCGAAGCGGTCCCGGAGCGATGAAGCGAACCTAGCACGTGGGCCAGTAGCGCCCGGGCGATGCCGCGACGGTGACTGTCCGCCCGGACGGCGATCAGCCCGATCCGTGGCCGCCGGGGCAGCGGCGTCACCCGGACCAGGCCCACGTACTGGTCGAAGTGCCGCGCCACCACGTACTTCGACGGGTCGACCAGGGTGGTCCCCGCCGGGCGGGGCAGCACCTCGGCCGGCATCGTCCGCCAGCCGGCGGCGGCCTCGACCTCGTCGCGGACGACGCGGTCCAGGGCGCGCAGCGGGTCCTCCTCCGCCTCGCCGGCGGGCACGATCGTCACGCCCGACGGGAGCCGCACCGAGCCGAGACGGGTGACGCGCGGGTCTGTGGGTACGAGGTAGCCCCACTCGCGGCGTACGGTGGTGAAGCCGGCCCGCTCCCAGGCGGACCTCGAGTCGTGGTCGGCCTCGTCGACGACGGTGTGGAGCGGTGCCGGCAGGTCGGCCAGCATCGCGTCGGCGATGTGGTCGAAGACCGCGCCGTGCCATGCGTCGACGCTGATGAAGAGCCGCCCGTCGGGTCGGCGCGAAGCGTCGCCACTGCCGACCACCCGGTCGTCCTCGACGGCGTGCCACTGCGTGTCGGAAACCCGCGTGACCACGACCTCGTGGTTGCCCGTGTGCGAGGCGGAATGCAAAGGGTTCATAGGTGTTGCCTTTCGGGAATGCCTTCTCTGAGGCGCTCCCCGGCGACACCTGACGTCAATCGCCCACCGTGACGAAAGGGGGGAGCACCCATACGGATACAGCCTTCATGGGTCTCACCTCCTGTGCGTTCTCTCACGGCTGACCGGACGCTATCAGCCAGGGGCCGGGCGGCCCAACCCATTTACCGCGACCGCGAGGATCGTCGATCGTGTCGGTCACCTCGGTCACGTGGATCACGTGGATCACGTCGATCACGTCGATCGCTTGAGGACAATCACGCCACCGCTCTCCGACGGTCCAAGAAGAGCAGCCGACGAAGGCCGGCTGATCGCAGGGCTGGCGCACGACGTGGGCCCCGTCGGGCTCAGCTCCCCCTCCCCCGCCGCGGCCACACCCCACGCACCGTGCCCGACCTGAGAGAGGCCGGGATCGGTGTGAGACTGGGAACGGAAGGGGTGATCCACGTGCCGGACCCACCGCTCGAGCCCCCCGGCCCCGACACCGCCGTCGACGAGAACCGGCTGGAAGAGCTGATCATCGAGGCGCAGACCACCCTGCCGGTCGAAATGCCCGGCCTGGCGAACCGGTGCGCCTCGGCCCTCGGCCTGGGCACCGCGTTGATCTACCTGGTCGACCTGCAACAACAGCTGCTCATCCCGCTCGACGAGGCCACGGAGACCCTGCCGGTGGAACACTCACTGGCCGGCTGGGCGTACCGCACTCTCTCCCCGCGCGTGGCCGACACCGACGACGGCGTGATCGTCTGGCTGCCCCTGGTCGACGGTGCGGAGCGGCTGGGCGTGCTGGCGGTGCAGACCGCCTGGCTCGACGGGGTGCGGCTGCGTCGCAGCCGGATGCTGGCCTATCTGTTGGCCATGCTGATCACCTCCAAGCGCGCCTACAGCGACTGGCTCGCTGCCCGCACCCGCACCGCGACCATGGGCTGCCGACCGAGATGCTGCGGGCGTTCCTGCCATCCCACACCATCGGCAGCAGCAGGTGCGTCTCGACCGCGGTCCTGGAACCGGCGTACGACGTCGCCGGTGACGCCTTCGACCACTCGGTCGTCAAGGACATCCTGCACACCATGATCCTCGATTCCATGGGTCACGATCTGACCTCCGGCCTGACCACATCGGTCGCCATGGCCGCGGCGCGCAACGCCCGCCGCGGCGGTGGCGACCTGGCCGACGTCGTCGGCTCCGTCGATCAGGCGCTCGCCCAGTGGCTGCCCGACCACTTCTGCACCGGCGTGCTGTGCCGGCTCGACGCGCTCACCGGGGTGCTGCGCTGGGTCAACTGCGGTCACCCGGCACCGCTGCTGATCCGTGCCGAGCGGGTGCTCGACGGGGCGCTGGACAGCCCCCCGCAACCGCCGATCGGACTGGTCGGCCAACTCGCCCCGGCGGCCCGGGAGGTCCACGAGACGACACTGGAACCGGTCGACTGCGTCCTGCTCTACACCGACGGTGTCGTGGAGGCCCGCGACGCGGACGGAGCGGAGTTCGGCCTCGACCGGTTCACCGACTTCATCATCCGCTCCTCCGCCGCAGGCCAACGCCCCGCGGAGGTTCTGCGTCTGCTCATCCACGCCATCCTCGACTACCAGCGCAACCAACTACGCGACGACGCGACGATCCAGCTCTTCGAATGGCGCCCGCAGCACCAATGAAACGGTAGGCACCAGCCTTACTACGCCCGGCACCGCCTTCAGTCAGGCCGGGTACCTGGCTGGCACTTCCAGGACCGGCCCTTCCAGGACCACCGGCGAGCCGCCCCGGCGACCGACGCGACCGCCGACACCGGCACTCCGGCCGGGCCCTTCCGCAGGAACGCCTTCGGGCGACGGGCCAAACACTCCCCCGCGGCAGCCGGGCCGGCGGCCTGCACGGTCGCGTGATTGGTGGGCGCCGGGCTGGTGGGCATCGGGCCGGTGGGCGCCGGGGCCATGAGACCGGCGGAGGCCCGCGGCGTCTCCGCGGTGGGCCGACTGCGGTCGGCCCGCTGGCCGGGGCGGGGGACGGCTGACGGGCTGTGAGGGCGCGGGTCGTACGTGGGCCCGGCGACGCGTCCAGCGGGCGGTCCGGTCCGAGAGCCAAGACCGATTGTCAGTGGTGGGTGCGAAGGTAGGAGCATCGAGTCCGCGAAAGAGGGGGAGCCGTCATGTCCGGAAACCAGAACTACATCAACCACGTTGCCCTCGTGCTGGATGCCAGTTCGTCCATGTCGCACCTGAGCCGCAAGGTCATCGAAGTCGCCGACCAGCAGATTGCGTATCTGGCCCGCCGGTCGAAGGAACTGGACCAGGAGACCCGCGTCACGGTGTACGTCTTCGCGGACAAGGTGGAGTGCGTCATCTACGACAAGGACGTGCTGCGGATGCCGTCTCTGAAGCAGCTGTACCGGGTCGGTGGAATGACGGCTCTCCTGGCGGCCACCCTCAAGTCGCAGCGAGAGCTGGCGCAGACCGCTCAACTGTACGGCGACCACAGTTTCCTGACGTTCGTGCTGACCGACGGGCAGGAGAACGCAAGCCACCACTGCCCGGATGTCTCTACCAAGAACCCGCGTGAACTAGTACAGGCCGTGGCCCAGTTGATCGCGACGCAGGAGGACAACTGGACGCTGGCCGTCCTTGTCCCGGACCAGATGGGCAAGCGCGAAGCCATGCAGTGCGGCTTCCCGAAGGACAACATCGCCATCTGGGACGCCACCAGCACCCAGGGCTTGGAGGACGCCGGGCACGTCATCCAACAGGCCACCGAGAACTTCATGGTGGGCCGCGCCCAGGGCATCCGGGGATCGCGGGCGGTGTTCTCCACGGGCGCAGAGGCAGTCAACAAGGACACCATCGAGGCAGCCGGTCTCACCCCTGTCAATCCGTCGGAGTACCAGCTGATTCCCGTGGCCCGCGAAGCGGCCATCCGGGAATGGGTCATCGAATGCGGACACACTTACCGTACCGGCTGCGCGTTCTACCAGCTGAGCAAATCGGAGAAGATCCAGGCACGGAAGCAGATCGCGGTGCTGGAAAAGAAGACCGACCGGGTATACACGGGACCGCAGGCCCGAGCTCTGCTCGGCCTGCCGGACGCGGAAGCCCGCGTCAAGCCGGACCACAACGACGACTTCACGATCTTCGTGCAAAGCACCAGCGTGAACCGGAAGCTGGTACCGCACACGCGGCTCCTGCTTATGATCTGACGCCTTGGAAGCCCCGCCAGCCCGACTGGCGGGGCTTCCCTCGCGTCCAGCACATCGACCGGGCCGACAGCTCGCGACCTGAGGCAACGCGCTCCTCTACGGCACCCTCGCCGCGCCCCGGCCCCGGGGGACCGATCCATCGTTGGCCAGGAGGACGAGACGAAAGGCATCGTCGAGACGTCTGTGCTCGCCCTGCACCTGCACCTGCACCAGTCCGGGCTCGCACTCTGAGGGAACCAACGGCAGTACGTCAGGGTTGATCATGTGAGGCCCCTGTAAGACGTTGCAGAGGCCGCTCATCCCCATCCGGTGCCGGAAGATGACGGCCGAGCATGGCGAGCGCGGTCACCGCGGTGAGCCCGAGGAGTCCGGCAGCGATCCAGAAGGCGAGTTGGGCCGCCGCCAGCGAGCTGCCCGCGGGTTCGGTGCCGGCGTCCAGGGTGTGGAGGAAGGTGGTGCCGAGTACCGCTGTGCCCAAGGTCGCACCGAGTTGCTGCGCGGCGTTGAGCAGTCCGGCGGCCGAGCCGGTCTCGTGGGGCCTGACGCGCGAGAGCGCGGTGGTGAAGAAGGGCACGGTGAACAGCCCGTTGCCGATACCGGCCGCGGCGAGCGCCCCGAGCAGGGGCCAGGGGTAGGTGTGGGGCGGTGTTGTCCGGTAGGCGATGGTGGCGGCGATCAGTCCGGCGCACATCACGGCCAGGCCGGCGAACATCACGTTCCGGCCGTGGCGGGGCACCAGGCGGGTGCCCGCCATCCAGGAGGAGAGGGCCATCGCGGCGGACCAGGGCAGCAGTGTGAGCCCGGCAGCCAGTACGCCACGTCCGAGCCCCAACTGGACCTGGAGCACGATGACCAGCATCAGCCCGTTCATGACCGCGAAGAACAGTGTCGAGGTGGCCAGCGCCGCGGGGAAGCCACGGTCGTGGAACAGGCTGACCTCGACCAGCGGGCTGCGGCCGGCTCGAGAGCGGCGCTGCTGGTGGAGGCCGAAGAGCCCCAGCAGACCGCAACCGGCCGCGAGGGCGACCCAGCTCCATGCCGGCCAGCCGACTGTGCTGCTTTGGATGAGCGGGTAAACGATCAAGGTGGTGGCGAGGACGGCCAACGCCGTGCCTACCCCGTCCAGCCGCAGGGGGCGAGCAGTTGCCGCCGCGTTCCGTCCAGGCAGCAGCGGCACCATGGCCAGCACCGCGACCGCCAAGGGGAGGTTGACGAGGAAGACAGCCCGCCATGAGGACCCGAAGAGGTCCGCGTGTGTGAGAAAGGCGCCCAGCACCGGTCCCAGAACCGCGGCCAGGCCCATCACCGGGCCGATGCTGCCCATCGCCTTGGCCAGCTCCGCGCCGTCGAACATGCTGCGGATGAGACCGATCGTCTGCGGAATGATCAGGGCTGCCGCGGCCCCCTGGACCGCCCGCATACCGATGAGCAGTCCGGCAGAAGGCGCCAGGGCGCATGCCAGAGAGGCCACGGCGAAGCCGGTGACTCCGGCGGTGAACATCCGACGCCGCCCGGCCAGGTCCCCCAGCCGGCCGCCAGTGATCAAGAACACCGCGAACGGCAGCGTGTAGGCGGCGTTGAACCACTGGACCTCGGAAGCGGGACCGCCGAGATCGGCGTGTATGACCGGAGCCGCGACCGTGACGATCGTCGAGTCGAGCAGGTTCATCGCCTCAGCGACCAGCAGCGTGATCAGCGCCCACCATCGCCACCGGTGAACCCCCTCGATGGACAAGGCTTCTTGCAGCATGATCTTCCCTTTCTCGCTCGGCCCGTTCCGAGCAAGAGTCGGCGCCCCGCCGCAGACCGTCCTAGCCAGGCCCTGAAGATCGATGTTTTGTTCCAGGAAGCTCGACATGAGTGAGAAGATCTTCCTGTGCTGGAGGATGTGGAGCAGGGTCTCGTCCAAGCCCTGCAGATCGACGGCCGGGCGCCGTTCAGTAGGGTCGCCGAGGTTCTGGGCGTGTCCACACAGACCGTCATACGTCGCTACCAACGCCTCCGTACCGAGGCCGGGCTGCGCGTGGTCGGCCTCGCCGACCCCGCCCAGGGTGGGCGGACGCAGTGGATCGTCCGCATCTGCGCCACCCCCGGCGCCTCCGAGGCACTCGCCCAGTCGCTGGCCCGCCGCCCCGACACCTCCTGGGTCAAGCTCACCTCCGCGGGCACGGAGATCTTCGCCATCGTTCAGGCTCCGCAAGGCGTGCACCCGCCCGTGCTGCACAAGCTCCCCCGCACCCGTGGGATCACGACCGTGTCCGCGCACTGCCTGCTCCACACCTACCTGGGCGGACCGACAGCCTGGCGCGGTCGGACACAGGCCCTCACTCCCTCTCAGCAACGGCTGCTTCAACCCGCGCTACCTGAGGAAGTCCGCTCCGCGCCGCTGACAGACGCTGACCACATCCTCATCGATGCCCTGGGGCACGACGGCCGCACCTCCTACGCCGACCTCGCACGAGCGACCGGCTCCACACAGGCGACAGTGGCACGCCGCCTGAACGCCCTCCGCGCCTGCCGCAGGCTCTTCTTCGACGTCGAAGTCGACGCCGCCGCCTACGGCATCACCACCCAGGCACTCCTGTGGATGGCCGTCCCACCCGCCCACCTCGAACATGTCGCGAACACGCTCGCCGCCCACGACGAACTCGCCGCCGTAGTCGCCACCACCGGCCCCACCAACCTCCTCGCACAAGCGCTGTGCGCCACCCCCACCGACCTCCACCGCTACCTCACTCGCCGCCTCGGCGCCCTCCCCCAGATCCAGACCCTGGAGACCGCACCCGTCCTGCGTACCTTCAAAGCAGCCGGCCACCTCAACGCGCGCCCCACCGCGTGAAGACGCGCTCACGCCGCCCATGAGCGCTCACTCGTCGACCCCGCCGACGGCACCGCGCTGACCGCAGGCACGGCCACGGGAATCGCGGTCACCCCGTGGAGGTGACGGTGGTCTTCCTGCGCGCGCGGTACGCGGCGGCCTTGATCTTGTTGCCGCAGGACTCCATGCCGCACCACTGCCGCCGCTTGCCGCGCGAGCGGTCGATGTAGACGCGGGTGCACTCGGGGTTGCCGCACTCCTTGAGCAGGGGCACGTCCTGGCCGCTGAGCAGTTCCACCGCGTGCCGGGCGACGGTGGACAGTGCTTCTCGCTGGGTTGCCGACGTCCAGCGGCCCGAGTGAGTCAGCTGCGGTGCCGCGGGAGCCTGGCGGGCCGCGTCGTTGACCACGGCCAGCGCCTCGTCGTCGAAGTCCACGCCGAGGCGCCGCGCCGTGATCAGCTGGTACACGGCCTCCCGTACGGTCGTCGCCCGCACCACGTCGGCCTGCCGGGCGGGCGAGACGGAGTCGACCATGCCGGACTCCACGTACCACGCGTCCAGGCGGTCGGGTGCCGCGAACATCTCGAATCGCACCGTTCGGCGTGCCCGGAGCGTGGCGGCGAAGTCCAGGGCCGGATTGCCGCACACAAAGACGTGATCCATGTTCACGTCACCATCCTGGCGGGTGACTACGGTGCTCGCAAGGATCGTCAGACGTTGGGGCGGGGCCCTCTCTCCTTGGCGTTCAGCCAGATCTCGCGGCCCGGTCAGGGCCGCCGCCACGGTCACGGCCCGCGGTGGCCGAGCAGTTCCGGGTAGCAGAGGCGCGGCCCGTCCGGCGGAGGACGGTGCGCGTCAGAGCATCAGGTCCCACGCCAGGCAGGAGAGGAGACTGCTCACCCCTTCGGGGTTGTAGGTGCCTCGCGCCGGGTCCCTCGGTGAGGCCGCCTTCACCTCGACCAGGTCCTCGTAGGCGATCCGCTCCGGCAACGCGCCGAATCGCGCCCGGCGCATCGCCGAGCCGCCGTCCTGTGTGCTGCGGTCTTGCATCGTCTTCCTCCCACTCCCTCGGTGGTCCTGCGCGCGGCCCGGCTCTCCCGCAGCGCCGAACGATCCAGCAAAAGCTCCTGGAGCGACCGGCAGTACCGCCCGTCAGAGCCGGTCTGCGTCGACGACGGCTCGGGCGAACGCCTCGGGTGCTTCCTGCGGCAGGTTGTGGCCGACGCCCTTCAGGGTGCGGTGGTCGTACGGCCCCTCGAACTTCTCCCGGTAGGCGGACCCGTCGCCCGGAACCGTGAACGGGTCGCGCTCGGCGTCGAGCGTCACCGTCGGCACGACGACGGCCGGCCGGGCGGCGAGCCGCTTCTCGTACGGCTCGTAGCGCCGTTCTCCCTCGGCGAGGCTCAGCCGCCAACGGTAGTTGTGGATCACGATGGCGGCGTAGTCCGGGTTCTCGAAGGCGGCAGCCGTGCGCTCGAAGGTGGCGTCGTCGAAGTGCCATGTCGGGGACACGGTGTCCCAGACCAGCCGCGTCAGGTCGTGCCGTTTGCCCTTGTCCTCCATGGCGATCCGGCCCCGCTCGGTGGAGAAGTAGTACTGGTACCACCAGGCGCGCTCGGTCGCCGGCGCCAGCGGCTGGAGGTTCGCCTCAAGGCTGACGACGAGGTAACCGCCCACCGACACCAGGGCCTTGCAGCGCTCGGGCCACAGCGCCGCGATGATGCCGGCGCTCCGCGCTCCCCAGTCGAACCCGGCAAGCACCGCCTTCTCCAGCCCCAGCGCGTCCATCAGGGCGATGATGTCGAGGGCGAGGGCCGACTGCTGCCCGTTCCTGAAGGTCCGGGGCGAGACGAAGCGCGTCGTGCCGTGGCCGCGCAGATAGGGAACGATCACTCTGTATCCCTCCACCGCCAGCAGGGGTGCGACATCGGCGTAGCTGTGGATGTCGTACGGCCAGCCGTGCAAGCAGATGACCGGCGCCCCGTGAGCCGGCCCCACCTCGGCGTAGCCGACCTCCAGCAGACCGGCCCTGACCTTCTTGAGCGGAGGGAACCCGGTGCACCCGCCGGGACCGGCCACGGGCGGGGCGGCCGTAGCGTCCCGCCGCCCTGTCACGGCCGAGGCATGCGCGGGTCCCGACAGTGGTGCGGCGACGGCGCCCCCGGCACTCAGGCCGAGCGCCTTGCCGAACGTACGCCTGTTGATCATCTGAAGCCCTCCGCGCGTCTCGAAGTGCCGGCCTGCGACCGTTCTGCGCCTCGCAGGAGATCCCGCACGCACAGGGGTTCCGATGACCGCCGTGGGCGTGCCACTCGACTGTGGCACAGCATGCGTCACCGGTCAAACAGGTGACGTACGCCAAGTTTGCGCACGCCAGGGGAACTTGACCACCGGAGACTGTCCGAAACCGACGCTTCACCCCATCCTTTCCGGGCTCTAAGCCAGGGCGTCCGTGACGCCGGTCACCCCGATCCCGCGCGCGTGGCCCGGACCTTGGTCACCCTGCGGGACGGAGCCATGGTGGGCGGATGTCTCGATGTCCCCCGTCCCGTCAGGGCGACACTGCGCGAGGCCGCGCAGAACCTTCTGACGTCATGACCGACCGCAACCCCACGCGCTTGGCCCCCCGCCGAGCGGCGCCCTGTCGCAGCAGTTGTTCAGGGCGCCGGTCGAGTGGCCGTGACGACGTAGTAGTCCAAGACGCCTTCCTCGTGGACGCGAAGGAAGTTGCGGGGCCACCCGTCGGGTTCGGAGACGTGGGCGATCCAGCGGTCCCAGCCCTGCCACACCGAGGGCCCGATCGACACAGCACGGGTGCCCTTCAGCCCGGCCCTGGCGAGGGCGTCGACCACGTGCGTGACCGGGTGGGCGATGTCGAGGCCGTTGGCGTAGCAGTCGAGGAGGCCGGCGAGTCGCTTGGCCCGGCCGGGCGCGTCGTCGGTGGTGAAGAAGCTGGCGACCACGGCATGACCACCGGGGCGCAGCACACGGGCCGTCTCGCGCCCGAACGCGTCCAGGTCGCTGAAGTGCTGGGCGGCTTCCACGCTGTAGAGGTAGTCGAACTCCCCGTCCGCGAAGGGCATGTCCTCCGCCGCGCCCTGGACGAAGTCCAGGTGGTCCGGCCGGTCCTTGAGGATGCGGGAATTGCACTCCTGGGCCCGTATGAGCTGTTGCGGGTGGATGTCCATGCCGGTGAGGTGTGCGAAGCCGTACTCCTCGAGCGCCAGCGCGCTGCCGACCCCTGTACCGGAACCGACCTCCAGTGCCCGGGATCCTCCGGCGGGCGGCAGAGCCTCCAGGACATGGCGGTACATGTCCTGCTGACTGCGGACCCGGTCCTCCTGGGAAAGGCCGGCGGTGGTGTCGATCGCCTGCCAGTGGCCGAAGTTGATGAACCCTCCGGCGAACAGGGGGTTCGCGCCGAGGTCGGCTGCTCCGTAGGCCTTTTGCACCGCGGGCGGGATCGGCCGCTGGTCGGGCTGGGGCTCTTGTGTCACTTTCGGTGCCTCCTTGGGCGTATCGCTTTCGGGTGTCAAACGTCGTGGGGAGCGGGTCGGAAGTCTCATGACAGTGCCGGCCGTCAGAGCCGGGCGGGGCCCCGCGCACTGGTGGCCCTCTTCGCACAGCTACGGGTGACGGTGTCGGCGAAGGCGCGGGCGAGCGGAGGGAGCGCGTCCCAGCGGCGTACGGCCCAGCCGACCGACAGGGGCGGCAGGGCGGGGATGGGAACGAGACGTAGCGGCCCGCCCTGACCCGACTCACCCAGACCGGGTACGGCGGGTACGACGGCGTGCCCCAGGCCGAGTTCGGCCAGAAGCAGGGCCGTGTCCCAGTCGGCGACGCTCGTGTCCGAGCCGAGTCGCACGCCCAGCTCGACGAAGGCGGCGTCCAGCCGCCCTCCGGAGGTGGAGTTCGGCGGCAGCCGGACCAGACGGATGTCCGCGAGGTCGGACGCCTCGATGCGCGGGCGGCTCGCGAGCGGGTCGCCGGCCCGTACGGCGAGCACCCAGGGCAGGGCCACGGCGGGCCGCTGCTCGATGCCGCGCACCGGGGCGCCGATGGTGATCCACGCCAGATCCAGGTTGCTGGACAGGAGGGCGTCGAAGCAGCGGCGGCCAGACGCCTCGGTCTGGAACTCCAGGCTCACCTTCGGGTATTGCCTGCGGAAGGAGACGATCGCCTCGGCCATGAAATGCCGTACGGTCGTCGCGCCGGTGGCGATCCGCACGGAAGCGCTCTCCCCGTTCACCAGATCCGCCAGACGGCGCAGCGCGAGATCGAGGCCGGCGATGCCCTCGGCTGCCGCGTCGTAGAGTATGCGCCCTGCCGCGGTGGGGACGACCCCGCGCGGCTGGCGCTCCAGCAGGCTCACTCCGCTCTCCCGCTCCAGCCGTTTGACGTGCTGGCTCACGACTGCGTACAGGCCAGTTCGCGGGCCACGGCACTGAGGCTCCCCGCCCGGCACACGGCTACGAACACCCGCAGGTCGTCCAGAGTCATAAACCCCAAGCTACAGCTTGGGGGTGGCTAGAGATCCCCAGGATTGACTGGGGGCTTCGAAGACAGCGAGGATCGTCACAGGGCCCAGGCGGCAACCCGTGCGGTGCCTTCGCGAGGATCCGGACCGAGCGAAGGCGTCGTACGGGTGCCGACCGCTGAACGTCGAAGGGACACGAACTCGCGCGATCCCCTGCCGGCGGACTCCCCCTCGGGGTTGCCGCCACGCGTCATAGGACACCGGCGGACTCCCCCACGGCACTGCCGCCCCTCGAACCGTCGCGCCGGCCTGGCAGCGGTCAGCAGCTGGCGGGCGGGGTCTCGAAAGTCCCCTGGCCGTCGACCTGGATCAGACCCACGTGTAGGCAAATCTGCCTTGAATGCCGGTGCCGTTGCGGGCGTGGCGACGAGATATCGGCGTGCATGCATCACTCAGACAAGAGAACAGCAGCCACTGCACGCCATGTTGGCGGCCGGCGGGGGCTGACAGCACTGGTGATCGGTGCCTTATGTGCCGCGTTCCTGCTGGGGGGTGCGGGCACAGCAGCGGCCGCGCCGCCGGACTCGAACCGGATGGCCACCTGGAACATGCAGCGCTCGCCCGGCCGGTGGTCCTACGCCCTGGAGCTGTCCGACCGGGCAAGCGTGGTGGCCCTGCAAGAGGCATCGGTCACCCCACCCGCCGGAGCGGTTCCGCTGCGCCGCATCGGCCGCAACATCCGCGCCTACCGCATCCCGGCGACCCGGGTGCTTCAGCTCCCGCAGCACATGCCGCCCTCCAGGGCCGAGCTCTCGCCCAGCCGGCCGGCGTCCGCCTTCACGACGTAGACCTCCCAGGGCTCGCGGCCGGGGCCGTGGACCCAGACCTTGTCCTGGAGCGCGTAGCAGCAGGAAGTGTCGTTCTCCTCGAACGTCGCCAGGCCGGCCTCCCTCAGCCGCTCCGTCGCGGCCGTGACCTCCTCCGCGCTCTCGACCTCGACGCCGAGGTGGTCCAGGCGGGTTTCCCGGCCGGGTTCGCCCTCGATGAGGACGAGCTTCAGCGGCGGCTCGGCGATCACGAAGTTCGCGTAGCCGGGTCGGCGCTTGGCCGGTTCGACGCCGAAGAGCCGGGAGTAGAACGTCACCGACGCTTCGAGATCGGCGACGTTGAGTGCGAGCTGGACACGTGACATGACGATCTCCTCGGCCAGGTTGTATCGATTACCTTCGATACAAGGTTGCGTCTTGAATCGACAGGCGTCAACATAGAAGCATGTCTAATCAAGAGTTGGTGGTGCTGGGTCAGGACGGACCCGACGGCTGCTGCCCCGGCCTGCTCACCGCGCCGCTCCCCCAGGACCAGGCCGTGGAGCTGGCGAAGGTCTTCAAGGCCCTGGGCGACCCCGTACGGCTGCGGCTGCTGTCGATGATCGCCTCCCGGGCCGGCGGCGAGGTGTGCGTGTGCGACCTGACCCCGGCCTTCGGCCTGTCCCAGCCGACGATCTCCCACCACCTCAAGCTGCTGAAGCAGGCAGGGCTGATCGCCTCCGAGCGGCGGGGGACGTGGGTGTACTACCGCCTGCTGCCTGCGACGACCGACCGGCTCGCCGGCATCCTCACCCGCCCCGCCGACGAGCCCCTGCCCGAGCCCACGGGGACCCCCTCGTGACCGGCCCGGCCACGGCTCGGGTGGCGCCCCGGCTGTCGTTCCTCGACCGCTGCCTGCCCGTGTGGATCCTCGCCGCCATGGGTGCCGGTCTCGGCCTGGGCCGCCTCGTCCCCGGGCTGGGAGACGGGCTGGCCAAGGTGACCGTCACCGGGGTCTCGCTGCCGATCGCGCTGGGGCTTCTGGTGATGATGTACCCGGTGCTGGCCAAGGTCCGCTACGACCACCTCGGCACCGTCACCCGGGACCACCGCCTCCTGACCCCGTCGCTGCTGCTGAACTGGGTGCTCGGCCCGGCGATGATGTTCGCCCTGGCCTGGCTGTTCCTGCCGGACCTGCCCGAGTACCGGACCGGCCTGGTCATCGTCGGACTCGCCCGCTGCATCGCCATGGTCATCATCTGGAACGACCTCGCCGGCGGCGATCGCGAAGCCGCCGCCGTCCTCGTGGCGCTCAACAGCGTCTTCCAGGTGATCGCCTTCGCCGGCCTCGGCTGGTTCTACCTCTCCG
This sequence comes from Streptomyces cinnamoneus, assembly GCF_002939475.1. NCBI lineage: Bacteria > Bacillati > Actinomycetota > Actinomycetes > Kitasatosporales > Streptomycetaceae > Streptomyces > Streptomyces cinnamoneus. The sequence continues at coordinate 123,256 of NZ_PKFQ01000001.1, forward strand.
TCCTGCCCGGCTGGCTCGGGCTCGACCAGACCGCGCTGGACGTCTCCGTGTGGGAGATCGCCCAAAGCGTCCTCATCTTCCTCGGCATCCCGCTGCTCGCCGGCTACCTCACCCGCCGCCTGGGCGAGAAAGCCAAGGGCCGCAGCTGGTACGAGGCGACGCTGATCCCCCGCATCGGCCCGTTCGCGCTGTACGGCCTGCTGTTCACCATCGTCGTACTCTTCGCCCTCCAGGGCGACGCCATCGCCTCCCAACCGCTCGACGTCGCCCGGATCGCGCTGCCGCTGCTGGTCTACTTCGCCCTCATGTGGGCCGGGTCCATGGCGCTCGGCCGTGCCGCCGGCCTGGACCACCCGCGTGCCACGACGCTCGCGTTCACCGCCGCGGGCAACAACTTCGAGCTGGCCATCGCAGTGGCGATCGCCACCTTCGGCGCCTCCTCCGGCCAGGCCCTCGCCGGGGTCGTCGGCCCCCTCATCGAGGTCCCCGTCCTGATCGGCCTCGTCTACGTCGCGCTCGCCGCGCGGCGCTTCTTCCCCCCACTGGCCGACGCCCCGTCGGCCCCCGTCCCGGAAGGTTCCGCCCGTGCCTGAGTCCAAGCCGTCGGTGCTGTTCGTGTGCGTCCACAACGCCGGACGCTCCCAGATGGGCGCCGCCTTCCTCACCCACCTCGGCGCAGGCCGTATCGAAGTCCGCTCCGCCGGGTCCGCCCCCGCCGACACGGTCAACCCCGCCGTGGTCGAGGCGATGCGCGAAGTCGGCGTCGACATCGCCGCCCGGACACCGAAGCTGCTGACCACCGAGGCCGTCCAAGCGTCCGACGTCGTCATCACGATGGGCTGCGGAGACGCCTGCCCCGTCTTCCCCGGCAAGCGGTACCTCGACTGGAAGCTCGACGACCCCGCCGGGCAAGGCGTCGAGGCCGTCCGCCCGATCCGCGACGAGATCGAACGGCGTGTCCGCAGCCTGCTCGTCGAACTCCTACCGCCCGATACGGGACGACAGCCCCGGTGACACGCCCGCGCTCGGCGACGGCACGCCGGCCGCCGGATGCCGACCGGCCCGCATCCCGTGCGCAGGAGGATCGCGGTCGGCCCGGTCGGCCACGGTGCTCGTCCGCGTCACCAGTCCGGCCCGTCCGCCACCCGGATCCCGCCACCGCACGCCTTGCTGACATGGCGTGAGGGCCGGGCCACTTGTTGATCGCAGCCCCGCGCGGCCTCACGCGCCGATCTCGAATCGGGGTGGCTCGAGGTCGTTCAGGCATCCGGTGTCCGGCGCGGCCGGGTCGTCGAAGAACGAGACGGTGATCTCCTGGGCGCACTTCGACGACGCGAACACCACATGCGGCTCGTAGGGCACTGTGACGACCTTGGCCCGGCTCAGCGTACGGGCGACGTAGGGCCCGTTGTCCGCCCCGGTCTGGGCGTCGAACCCGCCCGACAGGGCGAGGGTGGGGATGTCGCTGCGCGTGACGTCCCGGATCGAGCGCGGTGCCGCGGGGACGTTCCAGACCTCGCAGTCCGGACGGAGGAAGGTGAGCTGCGGAGCCTGGGCCAGTACCGAGCGGGGGAACGACGGGAACGCCTCCTGTCCGCCCCGGATCGCCCTGGCCTGGCTCTCGTACGGCGTCCACTCACTGCAGAAGACGCCGTAGGCGAGACCGTGCGCGACCCTTCCCATGGCCTGGGGGCTGAGCTTGCCGCCCGCCCACTGCTGGGCGATCCGCTGCGGCTTGCCGTGCGCCAGCTCGTCGAGGGCGCGGGGTACCTGGGGCGCCACGTGGGTGGCGGAGGTCATCCAGTTCACCAGGGCTCCGCCGTCGAGTACGACCTTCACCGGTTTCGGGTTGCCGGGGAGTGTGACGGTGGTCGTGACCGGATTGGCTTCGAGGTCGCGGACGAGCCGGTCGAAGGTGGCCGACAGGTTCGGATAGCGGCGGTCGCACGCCGGCTGCTCCGCGCAGGCCTTGAACAGACCGTCGAAGCCCTGCCGGGCGCTGCTCCAGGTCAGGGCCGACCCTGCCTTGGACGGCGGCAGGATGCCGTCGATGCCCACCGAGCGGATCCCCTCGGGGTGCTCACGCATAGAGACGAGCGCCAGGTGGGTGCCGTAGGAGATGCCGAACACGTTCCACTGCCTGATGCCCAGCGCGGTGCGCAGGTCCGCGTAGTCGGCGGCGCTCTCGGTGTCGTTGTACGCGCCGAGGTCGACCCCGCGGCCCGCCAGCTGGTCGCGACAGGCCTTCGTGGCCTCGACGTGCAGACGCTCGGTGGACGGTGCGTCGTAGATGAGGCCGACCGCGCGTGCGTTGAAAGCGTCGATGTTGGGGCAGGTGAGCGCCGGGGTGGCCGAGTACGTCCCCCGCTGGGACATGAAGATCACGTCCCGGTCGCGGTTCAGGCCGCCGTCGACGGCCATCTTCGCCTCCCCGACCGCGTCGTCGCCGGGTCCGCCCGCGAGCCACACGATGGGGTCGGGTTTCGGTGTGCCGGTCGCGGCCGGCACGATCGCCACGCCGAGACTGATCGTCCGGCCGCCCGGCTCGGCCCGGTTCTGGGGCACGGTGAGGGTTCCGCAGCGGGCGCCTTCGAGTGCGGCGACCGGTTCCGGCGTCTTCGGGCAGGCGCCCGGCTCGAAGTGGGCGTCGCCCGCCGTCCGGGCGGCCGCACCGATCGGCAATCTGGTGCCGGGATCGCGGTGGAACTGCGCGTGAACGGGTGCTGCGAGCAGACCGGTGACGAGGAGTCCGGTCGCCATGCCGGCCGACGTGACCTGGAGCCGTCGTACGGTGCGGCGGCGACGGGGCGTGTGGTGGTGTGCCATCTGCTCTCCCTGTCATCTCGGTGTGATCGTGAACGGCTGGGGCTTGAGACCGTCCGCGCAACCGGTGTCGGGAGCGGTCGGGCGAGCGAGGAACGAGGCCAGCACGCGTTGCGCGCAGGGTGACTGCGGGACCACCCAGTGGCCGATTCCGGGAATCCGCACGGCGGTCGAGCGGGACAGGTTGCGGGCCGCGTCCCGCGCCCAGCTCGCCCCGGTCTTCGTGTCGAACGTGCCGGAGACGACGAGGGCCGGCACTGAGCTGACCGTGGCCACCCGCTGGGAGGACGCGCGGTTCGGAACGTCCCAGACGCGGCACGCCGCGTACTGGAAGGGAAGCTGGGGCGGCTGGGCCAGGACCGTGTCCGGCCACCCGGGGAAGGCCCGGCGCCCCGCCTTCAGCACGTCGGACTCCGAGTACCCCGGCGCCCACTCGCTGCACGCGACCGACTGCGTCAGGCCGTGCGCGAACGCGCCCACGTCCTGGACCGAACCGGCCGCGCGGGCCTGTGCGAAGCGCTCCGGGTGCCCGTGGCTGAGTTCCTCGAGCGCCGCCGGGACGTCCTTGGCCGGCAGGGCGTTGCCGACCAGCAGGTCCAGCAGCGCGCCCCCGTCGAGGACGACCTTGACCGGCTTCCCTCCACTCGGCGGGGAGGCGTCCAGCGTCAGGGGCTGTGCCTCCAGCCTTCGCACCTGCTGCGTCAGCGTAAGGGCCGGGTCGGGGTAGCGGTTCTTGCACCGCGGCTCGGCCGCGCACGCCTCGAAGATGGTGCCGATCCCCTCCTGGGCGCTGCTCCACGTCCACGGCAGGGTCGCGGTCCGCGGAGGGGTGAGCGAGTCGAGTGCCACCGCGCGAATCCCGTCGGGGTGCCTGCGCAGGTAGGTGAGGGCGAGGTCGGTGCCGTAGGAGTACCCGTAGACGTCCCACTGGGCGATGCCCAGCGCCTTCCGCAGGTCGGCGAAATCCGCTGCGTTCTCGGCGGTGTTGTAGGCGCTCAGATCGACGCCGCCGGCCGTCAGGCGGTCCCGGCACTCCTTCACCGCCCTCAGAAGCAGCCGTTCCGTCGATCGTGCGCCGTAGCGAAGGCCCACGGCCTGCGCGTTGAACCGGTCCATCTCCGGGCAGGCGAGGTTCGGCTGCGAGTAGAGGTTTCCGCGCTGGGCCATGACGATCAGTTCGCGGTCCTTGTTCAGGCCGGAGTCCACCAGGAAGGGGATGTCGTCGAACGCGTCCCCGCCGGGACCGCCCGCCATGAACACCACCGGGTCCGCGGCGGGCCTCGCCGATTTGGCCGGGATGACCGCCACGGCCAGCCGGACCGTCCGGCGGCCCGGGCGGGAGCGGTTCTCGGGGGCCTCGAGGAAACCGCACCGCGCGGTGCGCAGTGCGGCGATCGGCTGGGGCGGGGCCGGGCAGGGAGCGGGCACGTACCGCGACGGGACCGCCGGCCGGGGCTCGCCGGGCAGGGGTGACGCAGCGCTGCTCGGCGCCGGGCCGGGGGCCGCCAGGAACACCAGGGCCGCGGTGCCGGCCGCCACGCCGGTGAGCACGCTTCCCGGCCGCCGCCGGGCACACCGGCTCTCCGTTCTCGCCCGTGTGGGTCTGCCGTTCTCCGGGGCGGATGACAGGCCTATCGGACCGCTGCTGTCCTCTGCCATGTGATCCCGTTCCTCTGCCGACATCGACAGCTGCCCGACCAGACAACAACACCACAGTTCGGGTGAAACGGGCATTAGGGATGATACCGACTGTCGCCAACCCGCGCACACGGACAAGTCACCGGTCCGGATCACCTCGCAGTGGCACCTGACGGCGGCTGCGCTCCCCCACATCGACAGGCCTTCCGCCCTCCGGTGAGGCCTCGCGCCGCGCCGTCAGAGATCTCCCTGGTTCCGCCAGCCCGAGGAGGACAGGCCGCAGGGCCGCAGGACGACCACCTTGGCCGCCGGCGGAGTTCTCGGCCGAGATGCGGTGGAGCTGGACGGCGGTGGGACTGAAGACACCGCCGTGGTCGCGCAGCAGCACCGCACCGCCGAGTTCCCTCGCGGTGGCGGCGGCTTGTCGACAAACACCTCGACACGGGTCGCATGATCGGGGACGCTTCGCGCGATGACCAGAATCGACGACACGCCGCCCGCGTGGGACGAGCGCACCCAGCTCACCACGTTTCTCGACTACGCACGTGACACCGCCCGCGCCAAGTGCGAGGGCGTCTCCGCGGAGAACGCCCGCAAGGCGCTCCTGCCGGGTTCACCGCTGATGACCATGAGCGGAGTGATCAACCACCTCCGCTGGGTCGAGTACTACTGGTTCCAGGTGGTCTTCCTCGGCGAGGAAGACCAGGGCCCCTGGACCGAGGAGGACCCCGACCGCGAGATGCGCATCGCGGTCGACTTCCCGCTCGCGCAGTTGCTCGACGAATACGCCGAACAGAGCGCCACCTACCGCGAGCTGGTCGCCGGGAACGACCTGGACCAGCAGGCCGAGCGAGCCGTCCGCGACGGCGTCCGTGTCGACCTGCGCTGGATCCTCCTCCACCTCACCGAGGAGACAGCCCGCCACAACGGACACCTGGACATCCTGCGCGAGATGCTCGACGGCACGACCGGCGACTAGATCCGGCGAAGCCCGGGGCGGATCGCGGCGACGGTGCCGGTGCCGACCACCCGTCCGGCTCGGGCCGCGCCGCCCCTGCATCTGAGCCCGGCTCACGACGCCATGCGGAAGGCCCACAGGAACGCGGTACCGCCCGCTCCCGGCACGAGCGTGGTCTACCAGGCAGCCGACCGTGTGCGCGGCTGGCGCCTCTGCCGGTCTCGCCGGGCCATCTCCCGGTACAGGGGGTCCGTGAGGTCGGTACGGACACCTCCGCCTGTCGCCGGCCGCGGGCCCAGGGTGGAGTGCCGGGCGATCGAGGCGAAGGGCACGTCGATCTGCGGGATCCCGAGAGCCGTGAGGCGGGCGTTGGACGTCCCGAAGACGACAGCGGGAACGCCTGCCCACAACAGAGCGCCCGCGCACATCGGGCAGGGTTCGGCCGTGCTGACCACCGCATGCTCGGGCAATCGCAAGCCCTTCGCCGCGGCGGCCCGCAGCAGGTTCATCTCCGCGTGGGCGGTGGCGTCCCCGTCCTCCATGCTGTTGGCAGCCTCCGCCACCACCTCGCCGTCGCCCACATCGACCAGCACCGCCCCGAAGGGCCAACGGGCCGTACGGGCGCACGCCACCGCCTCGGGCATGGCGCGCACCGTCGCCGCCTTCAACTCCGGCGGCCACGACCCGTTCCACGCCTCCCCTCCCGGCCTCTCATGAGCACCGGCCCTACTGGTTCCCGGCAGCGCGGCCAGCACGCCGGCCGTCATGGACAGGAACCACCGACGAGAGGAGAAGAGTGAGGCCACCCGACTGATCTACCAGACCGTGAACTCCTTGCCTACTGCACAGGACCGCCCGACACGCTGCGGCGTGCCGGCGCCGCCACGTCACCCCTCCCTGCCTGGACCCCGCCCTGTCCCCTCACGCCGTGTGGGGTTCAGCCCGCCCGCGCGGGGCCTGAGGGAAACCCCGCTTCCACGCGCCCGGGACATCGGCTTCCTGAGGCACCGTTTCAGGCCCACTATCAGGGCAAACGCTCAAAACGAGAGGAAGCGCACGTGGAATCGAGGAACTTGCGCCTGGTCCCTGTGATGGCGCTGGCCACTGCGGGACTGATGTTCGCCGGCACGGCGGGGGCGGCCGCGGCGGCTCCGCCGGAGCGGTCCCCGAGTACGGCGAGCAGTACCGGGAGTGAAGAAGAGGCGAGCTCGAACTGGAAGCCGGACGGCTGGTACTCCAGCGAGGAGTGCTGCCACCAGGCGGGCGACCTGGGCAAGCATTACGGCGACTGGCACGAGTACCAGTGCAAGCGCGAGGAGAAGCACCACGGCCACCACGACTACTGGTGGCACCTCTACTACCGCAGCTGAAGACCGGGCTGAACGCCCACCGCACCGTACGGGCGGCTTCTCGGAGAGCCGCCGGTCGCGCCTCCCCCTTGGGACGTCCGGTGGCTCCAGCAGCTCTTGGCCTTGTCCGGGACCTGTCCCGGACAAGCCCGTGAGCAGGACGGACAACGGCGCCCTGTCCGGGACAGCCTGTTCTTGTTGCTCTGGACACTCCTGGGCCCACAAGGTCTTGGTGCCGCCCGGCGTGGGCGGCCCTCCCCATCGGGGGGAGGACGTTCAGGGGAAAGAGGCACCGGACATGTCGCGTGCCCGCACCATCCTGACGCCCTTGGCCATGGCGATCGCGGCGGGAACCCTCGCCGCAGCCGGAGCCGTTCCCGCGGTGGCTGCCACCCCTGCGCCGTCCGGGACCACTTCTGCCGCACCGTTCGTCGGCTGCGCCTCGCTGACCAGCAACGCCAACGGCAGGGCGCAGGTCAAGAACATATGCAGCCACACGATCAACGCCACTGTCTCCGTCGACTGGGCTTGGGACCCCGACTGCCAGAGCATCGGAGCGGGCAGGTCCGCCACCATCAGGTGGGACTCGACCAAGGGCCGGGCGGAATACGCCTACGAATGCTGACGCCTCGCGACCAGCTGCTCTGAGGTCGGCGCACAGCCGGCACAGCCGAAGGCCATGAGACCGCTACGGATTTTGTCTTCGGCCGCTCCTTCTGGCGCAAAGGCAGGAACGACCGCCCGAGCCACTGGCCGCCGGGGACCCGGAGCCCTTGGCTCCGGGTCCCCGGCGGGGGGAGGCACCCAAGGGCCCAGGGCGTCTCCACACCGGGACCCTGGGTCCAGGTGCTCAGCCGCCGCGGCGCCCGGCCCCACGTCGGCACCCGGGTCGGCCTGTGCGCACGGCGTCTCGATCCGGCTGATCGTCGCGTACGGAGACACGGGCGCGATCCGCCGACGCGTCCAGCAGCACCTCGACGCCGGAACCGATCACGTCTGCGTGCAGGTACTGACCGCTGACCCGGCAGCACTGCCAGAGCACGCGTGGCGCGAACTCGCCCCCGCTCTCCTGAGGCCCTCGTCCGAAGGTCCGGTGATGGCCAGGTGCTGACCGTCAGGGCTGGGTATTTGCACTCCGGGGGGCATGGAATGCGGTGGCGGAAGCATCCGCAAGGGCATGGAGTGCGTGATCTATCAGAAGCAGACGGGTGAGTGCGAGCAGATCGACTGTGAGCAGGCGGACGGGGGATGTCAGACAACCCTGGACCGGCTGGCTGGGCTGAAGCCGGATGAGTTCGCCTGGATCCGCATGGCCGAGCCCCGTCACGAGGCGCTGCAGCAGCTGGGCGAGTACCTGAAGCTGCATCCTCTGGCCATCGAGGACGCGGTCCAGGCCCATCAGCGGCCGAAGCAGGAGCGCTTCGGCGACGTGCTGGCGGTGGCGGTGAAGACGCTGTGGTTCGTCGAGCAGACCGCGGACGTGGAAACCGGCGAGACGATGATCTTCCTTGGTCCGTCTTTCGCGCTGACCGTACGGCACGGGGCGAACGATCCCGCCGTGGAGGCTGCGCGCCGGCTGGCGCAGCAGCCGGACATGGTCCGGCTCGGACCGGTCAGTGTCCTGCACGCGGTGACCGACGTGATCATCGATGCCTACGCACAGGCCGCAGCGCAGGTACGGACGGATCTGACGGAGCTGGAAGAGTGCGTGTTCTCCCCCACCCGCGAGGACCTGACCGAGCAGATCTACTCGCTCAAACGTGAAGTGGTGGAGTTCCGCGACGCCATCGGGCCGCTGGTCCCGGTCATACATCCTTTCGCCACGGGGCGGGATGACTGGCCGCGGCAGATCGTGCCGTACTTCCGGGACGTGGCCGACCACCTCACCCGCACCGACATCGAAGTCCGTGCCCTGGACGACCTGCTCGGTTCCATCCTGGATGCCCATCTGGCGAAGGTGGGTACCTGGCAGAACGACGACATGCGCCGCATCAGCGCGTGGGCGGCGATCGTCGCCTTCCCCACCATGGTCGCCGGGATCTACGGCATGAACTTCACCCACATGCCCGAGCTGGACTGGCGCTACGGCTACCCGTGCGCGCTCGCTGTGATGGCGCTGGGAGCAGGACTGCTGTACCGGGCCTTCCGCCGCAAGGGCTGGTTGTGACGGCGAACGGCTCCCCCAAGTCGTCGCTGGGGCTACGAACGGGGAGCTTGCTGACGCCCGGGTGTCGGCGGGGCGAACCGAAGGCTCCGCATGAGCGGTTCGTGCACCGGTTCAGCGAAGCGAAGCCACCCAGCGGCGGTGAGGACGTCGAGCTGTCCGCCGAGCCGCTGCCCGCCGGTCGCGGCTTGAGTCGCCTATTGCCCCTGCCCGTTGATCATCTTGAGCATGGCCTGGGCTGTGTTGTCTGGCGAACCTCACCTCATGGCGGCCCTGGCCGAGGGCGCGGGTGCCGTCGACCCTGTGCCCCCACCGGACGGTGCCGGCCGGGAGCGAGTCGAGCAGGATCCGTCACAGCTGCCCGCGCTGCACCTCGGGGCGTCCGCCTGTGCCGTCGTCGGCCATCTCGTGCAGGACGGTCCCGTCTTGCTCGACGAGCCGCATCGTCTGACGGCCCTCGATGACGATGGCGCGGAACTCGTCTATCAGGCCGGCCGTCTTGAGGGCGAGCTGCCCGTTGTAGTCGTGGACGTCGAGCAACCCGCCCTGCGTGCGCGCCGTCGGGGAGGGCTCAGCCTCGTAGACCGTGACCGGGATTCCGTGGACGTGCAGGACGCGGGCCAGCGTGAGTCCGCCGAGTCCGGCGCCGACGACGGTGACGGCGGTAACGGCGGTAACGGCGGTGCACATGGTGGCTCCTCGGGGTCGGGGCCGCCCAGTGGTCTGCGGCGGCCGCTTCTGGAAAGGTGCCAGGCCCCGCCGGCAAGCCGCCCACATCGGAGCGACAGCCCCCGATAGATGCCCAATACCCATCCCCCGGAAGGGCATTGGGCAACTGGCCCTGCCGCGAGCCTACGGCGCCGGGGCCTCCGGCTCAGCGTCCTGGAGGAGGCCGGCAGCCAGGCGCCCGCCTGAGCAGAGGTTCACGCGGCGGTCGCCTACCAAAGCCTGAACCTCCGGAGCACATGCGCATGCCCTGCGGACGCTCGGCGGGATCCCGCGAAGGGAAGTCCGCCGTTCGCCCCCCACCGGCGCCGAGCCTGGAGCGCGGCTGGCGCGGCGCCGACGCCGGCTCAGGAGTCCGTCGGGGGGATGAGACTGTCGAGGGCCTTGGCGCAGTCCTCGGCGGCCTGGGCCGAGCGCGGCAACATGCGGCTCTCATAAGCACGGACGGCGTCGTCGATGCTGGATTCGGTGACGAGGGCGTGGGCGAGGTCGGTGCCGTCGAGCATGGCGAGGTTGGCCCCGAGCCCGACGGGGGGCATCAGGTGCGCGGCGTCGCCCAGCAGGGTGATGCCAGGGACGTGGTCCCAGGTGTGCGGGACGGGCAGTACGAACACGGGTCGGTCGACGAATCCGCCGTCGTGGTGGCGCAGGAGGTACAGCAGGCTTTCGTCCCAGCCGTCGAACATCTTCAGCAGGTGTGCGCGTACGGCCGCCGTGTCGTGGAGTTCCAGGCCGGCGGCCGTCCGCCAGTCCTGCGGGGCACGGAAGGCGATGTAGACGCGGAGGTGGCCGTTGCTGTTGCGCTGGGCGAGCAGGGCTTTGCTGTCGGCCGCCGCCAGCAGGGTGCCGTTGCCGACCATGCGTGCGAGGGCGGGATGGCGGGTGTCGCAGTCGTCGAAGCCGGTCTCGATGAAGGTGACACCGGTGTAGCTGGGTGTGGCGTCCGACAGGGCTGGGCGGATGCGCGACCAGGCGCCGTCGGCGCCGACCACCAGGTCGGCATCCTCGCTGGTGCCGTCGTCGAGGAGCAGGCGCCAGGTGCCGTCCCCGAGCGGGGTGGCCCCGGTGACGGTGCGACCCCAGCGGACGCTGCCCTCGGCGAGGGATTCCAGGAACAGGCCGCGCAGTTGGCCGCGGTCGATCTCCGGGCTGTCGTCGTCGTGGACAGGGCCCGGGAAGGGCACGGCGGTGGCGGTGACGGGGTCGAGCACGCGCCACTCCTGGGCGTTGGGGCGGGCCAGGGCGCGGAACCGGTCGAGAAGGCCCGCCGCGCGCAAGGCGGCCTGACCGGTGGCGGCATGTATGTCGAGGCTGCCGCCCTGGGGGCGGGCGCCGTTGGAAGCCTCGGATTCGAAGACGGTGACGGAGCGGCCGTGGAGCTGCAGGACACGGGCTAGGGCAAGGCCACCGAGGCCGGCGCCGACGACCACGACGCGGGTGGGGGCGGAGTTCATGGGGCTGTCCCCTCGAAAGATGGGTGAGGTGCCGGAAGTCCCGGCGCACGACCAAGAAAGCACAGTCACCAAAAAAGCGCCTTTGAAATACGGTGTCCCGACACGGATCCGGCCGCGCGCCGTGAGCACAACGAGGACCGGCCCCGCCCGCCGTCGTGGCTGCGGCGTACCTCCTGCTGCTGCCGCTCGCCCACGCGATGACCCACGGGTGGGCGGCGCGGATGAGCGCGTCGAAGCCGAAGTTCGACGAACCGATTCGCACTCCGACCAGGCTGTCGATCACCGTGCTGCTCGGCGCCGCGCAGTGGGCCGGTTTCTCCTTCGTGCGCGACAGGGTCGAGATGAGCGACTCCGCGTGGTCCGCCCTGGTGCGTGGCCATCGCCGGATTCACCCTGCCGCCGGGGTGGCGGGATCGCCGGCAGCCCTCAACGCATCCGGAAGGCATCCGGGGAGCGACCGTCACCAGCGTCGTCTCTCGCCGGGCAACGGGCAGAGCCCAGCCGGGCCCAGGGTCCGGGGGCGCTCCTCGCACCGAAGGCCCTGCTGTGCGTGGCGGCAAGGGGCGTCATCGGTAGATCGACCGATGTGCCGGAAAGTCCTCGGACCCTACGTTGACCGCATGCAGTCACCGAACACGCCCATGCCCATCAAGACCGGCGACACTCCTGAGATCACACGCATCCTGGCCCGCGCTTTCGCAGACGATCCGATGATGCTGTGGCTCTTCCCCGACGCAGAAGGGCGTGAAGGCCGCCTCGCCCAGTGGTTCGACATCATGCTCACGCACAAATACGGCCCACTTGGTCACTGTGAACGCACCCGTGCGGCAGCGGCCTTCTGGACACCGCCCGGCACAGCCGAGCAGCACCCGGACGAGGGCACGCTGGCCCGCATCGACGGGCTGCTGGGCGAGCACGCGGCCCGGCTGGGCGAAATGCTGGAACTGGTCGGCGAGGCAACTCCCCAAAAACCCCACTGGTATCTGGCAGTACTCGGCGCCGACCCGGCAGCCCACGGCAACGGCCACGGCGCCGCCCTCTTGCTCTCGGGCCTGGCCAAGGCGGACGCGGCCGGGCTGCCGACACACCTCGAATCGTCGAAGCAAGCCAACCTCGCCTTCTACGAGCGATTCGGATTCACCGTGCGGGGCGAGATCCACATCCCCGGAGGCGGCCCGACACTCTGGTCCATGTGGCGGGAAGCCCGCGCAGAAACCCGTCAGTAGGTCCAACCCGGCCGCTGCGGCCCGGACTGGCCCTGATCTCCGAGGCCCACGGCGTACCGGTGGCCCCCACCACCGGGGGCGGCCGCCTGTACGGGCGGGCCGGACGACGGACTGGCGACGCCCGGCGAGGAGGCACCGGCGGGAATCAGGCCGGGCGCGACGGGCGACGACCGCTGATCGTTCGGCGCCTCGGGCCGCGATTTGCCCCAGGCCAGGGGCGGTGTGCGACAGTGGGTGCCCCGGTCCGCCGAGCGCGCCGGGTGCGCAGCCCCGCCGGCGTCTCCCACCCCGGACGGACGATCCCGGCCGCGCACCACCCATATCCCCAACTCCTTCCCCACAGAGCTATGCAGGCAACGCCCCACCTCGTACCCCGGACCGCAGACCTGTTCCACCAGGGCCTGGAGCACCGGACAGGTTCCGCCCTGCTGCGTTTCGGCGCTGCGCGGCAGCCCTCGGCCGACCGGATCGGCTGGTCCGGTGATGTCGCGGCCGCCTGGCTGGACGCCGCCCGCGGCCATGTGTGGAGCGTCGGCGAACCCGACGCCGCCGCCGGCCTCATCGTGCGCGCCGCGCACGGCCTGCCCGGCCGCGTACGGGAGTTCACCGGTCCCCGCGGCACCGACGTCCTGGTCGGCCGGCACCTCCCGGTGACCGGCGCGGTCGAGTGGGTGTTCCGCTGGACGCTGGAGGAGCCCCCCGTCCACCGGGCCGAGAACCGGGTCGTCGCGCTGGACGAGAGTCACCACGAGGAGCTCCTCGCCTTCCTCAACGAGCACAGCCCGGCGCACTCGACCGGTCCCGGATCCGCCGACGTCAGCCTGTGGGCCGGCATCCGCGATCCGGACGGGGACGGGCGGCTGGTGGCCTGCGGTGCGCTCAGTACCCTGCGGGACAGCGGCGCCCCCCTGATGGCGTCCGTCGCGACGGACGCCCGCCTGCGCGGCCAGGGCCTCGGGGCGGCCCTGACCTCCTGGCTCACCAGGTGCGCGGTACGCCGCCACGGCTTGTGCACCCTCTGGCAACTGGCCGACAACGCCCCCGCCGAGCGGCTCTACACCCGCCTCGGCTACCGCAACGAGGACCCTTGCGTGGCGGCGCGCCTCGCCGCACACTGACGCCCCGGCCTCGCATGTCGCGAAGCTCTGGTAGTGCTCGACGGCGGCCACTTGCGGCTATCGGGTCCTGTGAGCCGGTTCGGGGCGGTAGAGGGTCCGGTGGGGGGTGAGGACCACCGTGGCGGCAGTGTGGCCGGCCCAGACGTGCCCGTGGCCGTTGTACCGGGGGGTGATGTAGGACCACGTGAGGTTCCCGGCGATCATCCAACGCAGTGCTTCCACGTATCGGGCCAGCGCGGGGTCCTGGCCGGCCGCCGTGGCCAGCAGGCCCCCGCTGAGCGCGCAGAACTCCTCCTCGGTCCGCCTGACGGTGTCGGCGACGCGGTCGACTGCGGCTTGGAGACTGCCGCCGCTCTCGAGAGTGAGGGCGATTTCGTTGACGGTGTCGCCGCTGTAGAGCTCTTTGCGGTACGAGAAGATGTCGTTGACGCCCATCCAGTGGCGGGCCACCAGGCGGTTGAGCCGGCCGAGTTCAGGCATGCGGGCGAGGTGCGCGGTGAGGTCGATGTCCAGCCCGTATTCCAGGAGCGGGAAGCAGCATTCGCCCACGCTCTTGACCCGGGACTTCTCGTAGGCGGGCAGGTCCACGGCGGCGCCAGCGCGCAGCCACTCCCGCTCCATGCGGCAGGCTGCGAAGAACCCTTTTATTTCGTGAGCGAAACGATTCCACAGCGCCGGTGACATGCCGACGCGGATGCGTTCCTTCAGCGCCACCAGCACGCTTGGGTAAGCGGTTCCCGGGAAGGGCTGGTCGTCGTCGAGGACGACGTCCAGTCGATGCAGACCCAGGCGCTCCAGGCGGGGGCTGGGGGCGTGGACGAAGAGGTCGTCGATGCTGAACAGCACGTCGATCCAGTGGCAGATCGTCTTCGTGCGCTCCGTGTCGGTGGTGGCGTAGGCCAGCAGGTTCCACAAGGAGGTGCGCTGGTTGAGGAATTCCTCGAAGTCGCGGGGGGATTCGTCGTGGGCGTGGCGCAGGTTGTCGTCCAGCCAGGTGCGGCAGAAGGCTTCGAGGCCCTCGATACCGGGGCGGTGCAGTGCGCTCTGGAAGCGGGGGAAGGACGGCAGCCGGAAGCTGGGGTAACGGCCCGGCGCCAGGGCACCGTCCGGCTCGACGCCGGGGGCGGGGAGTGTGGTCACCTCTGGCCTTCTTGCGGCGTCCGCTGGTGCAGCAGGAGGTGCCGTTCGGCGGGGACGAGCAGAAAGCGTGGAAGCGGGCGGACGGGCCTCGGCTCGGCGGGCCGCAGTTGCCAGGTGCGGGCGATGGTGGCCAGGGCCAGGGTGGCCTCGGTCATGCCGAAGAACTCCCCCATGCACCGGCGGCGACCAGCGCCGAACGCGAGGAAGGACTGCCGCTGCCCGGGGGTGAGGCGTTCGGGCAGCCACCTGTCGGGCTCGAGGCGGCCGGGGTCGGGGAAGACCTCGGGGTTGCGCTGCAGGGCGTAGGGGCTGATGAGGACGTCGGCCCCCTGGGGCAGCAGGTGCCCGCAGACCTCGGTGGGCTCGACGACGATGCGGCTGAGCAGCCAGGCGGGTGGGTACAGGCGCAGCACTTCGGTGAGGAGTCGCTTCGTGTACGGCAGTGAGGGCAGGTCGTCGAAGGTGACCGGGCGGTCGCTCAGCGCGCCGTCGAGTTCTTCCCACAGCCTGTGCTCGATCTCCGGGTGGCGGGCCAGGAGCTGGAAGGTCCAGGAGAGCAGCGAGGCGGTGGTCTCCACGCCCGCGGCCAGCACCGACATGACCTGGTCGTGCACCTCGGCGTCGTCGGGGCGCCGGCCGCTGCCCTGGTCCCCGGCGATGATCTGCGACAGCAGGTCCTGCCCGTCGTCCTCCTCCTGGTGCCGGTACTGGGCGATGACCTCACCGATGGCCTTGTCCAGGCGGGCGCGGGCCTGGTCGAAGCGCCGGTTCGCCGGGGTGGGGACGCGATGGATCCACTCGGCCGGGAGCAGCATCCGGCGCAGCAAGCCGCGCAGGAGCTGGGGCAGCGCCCTTGCCATGGCCTCTGCCGCCTGCTTGCCGGCCGGGGCGGACACCAGCGTCTGCGCGACCACCAGCGCGGCCAGCCGGTACATCGCCGCACCGACGTCAAACACCTGGCCCGCGCGCCATGAGGAGGTCGCCTCCACCACGCACTCACGCATCACGTCCGCGTAGCCGGCGACTCGGCTCCGGTGGAACGCCGGCTTCATCACCGGCCGCTGCACCCGGTGGTCCTCAGCGTTGCAGGTGATCACACCGTTGCCGACCAGTTGGCGGGCCGCTTCCATGAACGGGCCGCCCTTGTCGAACCGCTCCTGCTGGGAGACGAGCACTTCCATAGCCGCCTCGGCATTGTTCACCAGGAAGCACTTCCGCCCCACCAAGCGCAGGGCGACCAGCGGCTCCGCGGTCCGCTGCCGCTCCAGGAAACCCAGCGGATCCACCGCCAGCTGCCCCGCATGCCCGATCAGTGGTAGCTCGTCCTGGAACTTCCGGACCGTTTGCTGCATGGCCTTACCCCCGCCCTGATCGCTGAAGATCCTCGCCGGAGACTACTACTTACTGTAGTTGATTGGCTACCTATAGTGACCACAGGCTTTCTCGCCGCCTCCCCCGCGCGCTCCCGGTGGCCTCTGGACACCACGCTCAGCGGCCGGATTGGTGGTGCAGCCTTCGACGCCGCCACGCCCAACCGCCCACCGGGACTGGGGGTTCGGCTCCCGAGGCGGGGTTGCCTCGGAGGGGCGGGCCGTCGGCGGCCGCCGACCGGACGGCCTGCGGTGCGGCCGGGGTGCGGCTGGGCCCGCGCCACGGGAACGGCCGCGCGGCGGGGCCGGCCCGGCCGGTGCGCTTGCTCCGGGCGTGCGGGGAGAGGACTACCGGTGCGACGAGCCCGCAGTCAAAACATCCGACCGGAGGGTGCGGCGCCGGGCTCGCGCCTCTGTAGTACGAGCGACCACCCACCAAACCGGCGTACCGTCCACCCCGCTTGTCGACCCACTCCCTGCCACCCCGCCGCCCCGCCAAACCCGTCTCCCGGCCCTGCCGCGAGTGAACCACCCTGATCCCCCTTGACCAGGCCCGATTGAACGGGTCACGCCGCCCCGCCGCGCTGGTCCCTCACCTCCGTGAGTCCGCGGACGTCGTCCCTGGTTGACCGGCCGGTGAAGCCGGTCATGGGGGGCGCCGTGCTCCGGATACGGGGATGCTCGGCCCTGCACCCGGGGCCGTAGCCGGAGGCGGGCCGGCGCTGACGCGACCGAGAAGCCCATCGACCACAGCCCGGACCGGGCAGCGATACCGGCCATGGGCGGAAGCCGGTGCTGTCGGCCGCTGCACAGTTCCGCAATCCGTTTCCCGGTGCGCTGACATGATGCGTAACCGCGGGTGGGAGGATGCGGCGACGAAGCTTCTCCGGGCGTGCTGCGCCGACTTCACCGTGCCGGGTGTGACCCTGAAGTCGGCCGGGCGGCGCAACCGCTGCACGATCAGATGGTTCCGAAAGAAACGGTCCAGCTCACAACCGCTGGCGGCAGCCGGGCCGGCGGGGGCAGTGGCGGGAGGGCCGGCTCGGCCCGCAGGCCTTGGATCAGCAGCGCGGCGAAGCGCCGTGAGGCGGTCAGTGCGGCAGTCGGCGAGGTGGTCCGGATGCCGCTGTTGGCCATGAGTACCATGATCAGGTCGTCCAGGACGAAGTCCGGGCGCAGCTTGCCGGCCGCCTTGGCCCGGCGGGCGAGTTCGGCGACCTTGCCCAGTGCCCGCTCCCGGTCCGCGGCGAAGTCGATCGCGCGGGGGAAGGCCGAGGCGAACGCCGCGGTGAACCCCCGGTCCCGCGCCTGCGTTTCACACACCCCCTCGATCACCAGGCAGAAGCCGCGCCAAGGGTCAGGGTCGGCCAGTCCCACGTCGACGACGGCCGTGCAGGCCGTCATCTGCTCGCGGAAGGCCTCGGTGACCAGCCCCTCCTTCGTCGGAAAGTGCCGGTAGACGGTCGCGGATCCGACCTCGGCACGCCGCGCGATCTCGCGCATCGCCACGTCCAGCCCCTGCTCCGCGAAGGTCGTGCGGGCCACGGCGAGGATGCGCTCCCGGTTGTCCCGGGCATCGGAGCGCAGGGAGTGAGGCAAAGGGGTCGTCACCGCTCTCACTTTAGCCAAACGGACGGGGGGTCCGGATAGCGTCCGACGCCATGAGAGCACTGACATTCTCCGAGTACGGTCCCGCGAGCGTCCTGGAAGTCGCCGAAGTACCGGAACCACACGCGGGACCGGGCCACATCCGGGTGCGCGTACGGGCGTCGGGCCTCACTCCCGCCGACTGCCGCCTCCGTTCAGGACGGTTCCGCGACATGGTGCCGCTGCGCCTGCCCCACGTGCCCGGCATGGACGCCGCGGGGGTGGTCGACGAGGTCGGCACAGGGGTAACCGGTGTCTGGCCGGGTGACGAGGTCTTCGGCATCGTCGACGTCGCGGAGCTCGGCGGTGCGAACGCCGAGTACGCCGTCCTGGCAGCATGGGCGCTGAAGCCGGACGCGCTGAGCTGGGAGCAGGCCGGCGGCGCGGCCGGGAACGTCGAGACCGCCACGCGAGCCCTCGACCGGCTGAAGGTCGACACCGGCACGACCTTGCTGATCGAGGGCGCTGCCGGCGGGGTCGGCACGGTCGCCGTCCAACTCGCGGCGGCCCGCGGCGCGACCGTCATCGGTACAGCCGGTGCGCACAACCACCGGTTCGTCGCGGGGCTGGGCGCGACGCCGATCACCTACGGCCCCGGGCTGGGCGAGCGAATAACTGCCGTGGCACCGAAAGGAGTCGACGTCGTCCTGGACTGCGCCGGATCCGGCTCGCTGCCCGACCTGGTGGACCTGGCCGGAAGCCCGAACCGGGTGGTGACCATCGCCGACATGAACGCCGCCCAGTACGGAGTCCACCACTCGCGCTCGGCGGGCCCGGGAGCGGACCCGCAGGCGGTCGAAGGACTTGCCGAGGCCGCCGCTCTCGCCGGTCAGGGCCGCTTTACCGTGCCGGTCGCGGCCACCTTCCCCATCGAGAACGCCGCTGCAGCACACCAGTTGATCGAGACCGGCCATACCTGGGGCAAGATCGTGCTCACCCTTTAGTTCCTCAGCAGGGCTGTTGAGGAGAGACACCGTCCGGGCATCGCGGTGGTGGTTTTCAGCGCGGACGACTCTAACGGCTGCTGTTGAAGGACTAGCTGTCACCGGTCGCGATGGACTGGCACACGCACCTGGCATGGCGACAGGTGACATCGCGCTCGGGGTTTCGAAGCCGGCTGCTCACCGCATCCGTGATCAACTGGCATCTCCGCCGGCCATCTCGCAGGTCTGTCAGCAGCGTAGCGAAACGGTCTACACCTCGACGGCACCCTGGTGCCCACCCACGACCGCACCGTAGCTGCCGTCCGGCCAGAACCCTCGTAGATGAAGGCGGCTCGATCCCCGCGCCCACTGCGCGTCACTCAACGACACATCCAGACCAACGACCAGATGATCCAAACGAAACGTCCAGGACTAGGAGCAAGGGCAGCAGAGACCGCACTCTCCGCGAGCGGCCCTTACGGGCCTTCTCAGGGCGACGACGCACCGTACGCGTCGGGGGCGATTGGCGGGACCCACCGTGGGCACCCGTCTTCGCACACGAGACATGGAGGGAAGCGCCCCATGGCCACGGCTCGCGAGATCATGACGGAAGGCGCCGAGTGCACCGGGGCGGCGGAGACGGTCCTGGAAGCGGCACGCAGGATGACGCGACTCGGCGGGGGTGCCCTGCCGGTCTGCGGCACTGACGACAAGCTCACGGGTGTGCTCACCGACCGTGACCTCGACGGGGTGAAGGCCTTCGGCGACGCGGACAAGGACCCCACTCCGGTGAAGGTCGACGAGCTCGCTCATGAGGCAGTCACGACCGACGCCGACGACAGTGGCGAGGAGGTCCTGCGGACCATGTCCGAGCACAAGGTCCGCCGCCTGCCGGTCATGGCCTGGCACCGCCTCGCCGGCTTCGCGGCCCAGGCGGACGTGGGCCGTGCGCTGCCCGGCCCCAAGGTCGGCGATCTGCTGGAGATCTTGTCCTCCGACTGAGCCCGCAGCAGCAGGCAACGAACACCGGACCACGCGGGAAAGGGAGCCGCTTCATGCGCAGTGTGGGTGTCGAAGAGGAGTTCTTGCTGGTCGACCCCGAGAGCGGGGCACCGCAGGCCGTGGCGGAGACCGTTCTCGCCCAGGCGGAGGACGCGCACGGCCTGGAGAAGGAACTGCAGCAGGAACAACTGGAGGTCGCCACCCGGCCGACCACCACCATGGACGAGCTCTCCGCCGAGATCCGGGCACGCCGGGGTGCCGCGTCCGAGCAGGCCCGCGCAGCGGGCGTGGCGATCGCGGCGCTGGCCACCTCGCCGTTGCCCGTCGACCCCTCGCTGAGCGCCGGGCGGCGGTACAGGCGAGTGGCGAATGAGTTCGGGCTGACCGCTCAGGAGCAGCTGACCTGCGGCTGCCACGTCCATGTGGGCGTGGACTCGGACGAGGAGGGCGTTGCCGTCCTGGACCGCATCCGCCCGTGGCTGGCGACGCTGACCGCACTGAGCGCGAACTCACCGTTCTGGCAGGGCCATGAGAGCGGGTACTCCAGTTACCGGAGCCTGGTGTGGGGGCGCTGGCCGTCGGCCGGCCCGGTGGAGACGTTCGGTTCACCGGAGCGTTACCACGCCCAGGTAACCGCCATGCTCGCCACCGACACCCTGCTCGACGAGGGCATGCTCTACTTCGACGCACGGCTGTCCCACCGGTATCCCACGGTGGAGGTGCGCGTGGCGGACGTCTGCCTGGACGTGGCGGACGCCGTTCTCGTCGCTGCGCTGGCCAGGGCCCTGGTGGAGACAGAGGCCAGGGCCTGGCGGGCGGGGGAACCACCCTCTCCCGCCACGGTCGGGGTCCTGCGGCTGGCGAGCTGGCGCGCGGCGAAGTCGGGCGTGCAAGGCCAGTTGGTGCATCCCCTGACCTGGAAACCGAAGCCTGCCGAGGCCGTCTGCGAAGTCTTGGTGGAGCACGTCCGGGAGGCGCTGGCGGACACCGGCGACCTGGCCATGGTGCAGCAGGCCATGGGCGACCTGCTGGAGCGCGGCGGCGGGGCGGGCACGCAGCGGGAGATCCTCGCCGGCACCGGCGACCTGCGCAGTGTCGTCGCCCACGCTGCTGCCCGTACCTTGGCGCCGGAGGGGGACGTCAAGGGGTGAGGCCACCGGCCGGCGGAGTCACTGGCCCGACAGGCCCGACACGGCGCCCACCCCACCCCCGGCGAGGTGGCGTGGCGCCCTGGGCATCTACTGCGGCAGTTGTGCATACGTCTCCACGATCGCACAACTGCCCGAATGTGTTCTGCTGTGAGGGCTTGAAGGGAGGGGACTGTCAGTGCGCGACGCTGACCAGGCCTGGCGCCAGCATGTTTGCCTGGGTCATGCCCCCAGGTCCTCCGTCACGGGCAGGCACTCGGCGAGCAGGTCGACGACGTCGCGCCAGGCTCGCTGCGCATGCTGTGGGTGGTAGCCGACGCCCGGGACCGTGGGATGGTCGACCGGCGGGTGGTGGAAGGCGTGCAAGGCGCCGCCATAGACCGTGAGGCGCCAGTCGATGCCCGCGGCCTGCATCTCAGCGGTGAACGCGTTTCGTTGCGCGGGCGGCATGATCGGGTCTTCCGATCCGACCCCGGCCCACACCGGGCAGCGGATGCGCGCTGCCTCGCCCGGTCGGCCCGTGGTAGTTGCGTTGACTGTCCCGATCGCGCGCAGGTTGACGCCGCCTCGCCCGAGTTCCAGCGCGATGGCGCCCCCGGTGCCGTAGCCGATGGCGGCTATCCGGTCGGGGTCGGTCCGGGGCTCGGTGCGCAACACGTCGAGCGCCGCATGGCCGATCCCCCGCATCCGGTCGGGATCAGCGAGCAGTGGCATGCAACGGTCCAGCATCTCCTCGGGACTACCCAAATAGCGCCCGCCGTGGAGGTCGAAGGCCAGCGCTACATATCCCAGCTCGGCGAGAGCATCGGCCCTGCGGCGCTCGACGTCGCTGAGCCCCATGCCCTCTGGTCCGAGCAGCACCGCGGACCGGCGGCCGACACCGGCCGGGAGCGCGAGGTGCCCGATCATCGTCAAACCGTCGGCCGGGTACTCGACCGTACGCGTCGTAATCGTCGTCATGAGACTGGACTGTAGTGATCGTCGAGCCCGGTCCGGCCGCTGTTCTGCCGCTGGCAGAACAGCGTAGGTGTCCCTCTGAAATACGGGAGGGGCCCGGCGCTCAGACCTTCGAGATCATCCCGTTGCCCCTTTGGCGCGTATCTCGGTCACACCCCAAGTCCCCCGCGAGTTCGCGAAAACTGAAGGGTTCTCAGTGGCAACCCGAGGGTCCGACGCCCTGATGTTAGGAGATGGGCCGGTGGGTTCGCGGTGAAGTCGCGGGGTCGATCTCCAGCAGCCCCAATCCCGTGGGCCCTAATCCTGTGGGGGTGACATTAGTGTGTGGCGCACAGTATCGTGTCGTGTGTGGGCACCGATGAACTGATCCTCAGCCAGGCCCAGGAGCTACGCCGCGGCACGGTCGTCCTGGCCTGCCTGGCGCTCCTGGAGGAGCCGCAGTACGGCTACGCACTCCTGGAAACGCTCGGCGATGCCGGGATCGCCGTCGACGGCAACACCCTCTATCCGCTGCTGCGCCGCTTGGAGAAGCAGGGGTTGCTCATCAGCGAGTGGAACACCGACGAGTCCAGACCACGCAAGTTCTACCGGGTCAGCCCCGAGGGCACCCGGGTCCGCACCGGATTGCTGCGCGAGTGGCAGGACCTCGGCGCCTCGATATCACGACTGACCAAGGGGGACCGTTGAGTAAGTTGCATGCGTCCGAGACCGGCACGCTGACCGACCGTTACGTGGTGGAGGTCGTCCGGCGCATCCCGGCCGACCAGCGCGGCGACGTGGCCGACGAGCTGCGCGCCACGATCGCCGACACCGTCGAGGCCCGTGGCCTGGCCGATCCGGAGAACGCCGAGCGCGAGGTACTCACCGAAATGGGCGACCCGATCCGGCTCGCCGCCCGGTACGCGGACCGGCCGCTCGCACTGATCGGGCCGAGGCTCTACCCGACGTACGTACGGCTCCTCACGGTCCTGCTGTCCACCGTGCTGCCGCTGGTCACCGCCCTGAGTGCGGTGCTCGACATCCTGGACGGTCAGGGGGCCGGCGCAGTGATCGGCGGGGCCGTCGGGGCGGTGCTCTCCGTCGGCGCCCAGATGATCGCCTGGCTCACCGTGGTGTTCGCCCTGATCGAGCGGTCCGGCAAGCGGGCCGGCGCGGTCGGCAGCGCCTGGACCCCCGACGACCTGCCCGACCGCCGCGTGTCGAAGGAACGCGGCGCGGCGGGCTACGCCGGGGTGGTGTGGCACGCGTTGCTGATCGCCCTGATCGTCTGGCAGCACACCGCGCAGCCGTACCAGACCGACGGCGGCACACGCCTCGATGCGCTTAACCCGGACTTGTGGTCGGGCTGGATCTGGCCGATCCTGGCCGGGCTCGTCGGCCTCGTCACGCTCGACGCGATCCGGGCGGTGCGGGTATGGACGCGTTCACTGGCGATCTGGAGCGCCGGCGCCCAGGCAGCCTTCACGCTGCCGCTGGCGTGGATCCTGCATCGGCAGGAGCTGTTCAACCCGGCCTTCCTATCTGACGCGAACGGTGGCTGGCAAACCCCGCAGTCCCTCTACACCGTGGCGGTGGTGGGGGTCCTTGCGGTGGGCGCGGGCGAGGTGGTGAAGCGGTTCCGCGAGGCGCGGGACTGATTCCGCGGCAGCTGCTGGAGTTCTGCGCAAACCCGTAGGAGGAAGAACTCCCTGGCCACAGGGTCAGGCACTCAGCGGGGATCAGGCGAACTCACGGAATGTCGCACAGTGGGTGATGTAGCTCCACCGGCCCAGACCGGAGGTGAACGCGAAGACGGCGACGACCGGTATCTGGTACCGCTGCCCGCCCAAGGACGACGTCTTCGCGGCGAAGAGGGCGAGCGACATCACCAGGGCCAGGGTCCACGCGTGCACTCCGGCCGTCGTGCCGAGGGCGCCGGCCAGGCCGGCGCCGACGGCCAGCGCCCCGAGGTAGCGCAGGGCCTCCCACAGCGAGCGGTACACGGTCCGGTGCAGCGCCGGCAGGGCGGTGAAGGGCGCGAAGGCGCGTACCTGGGCGGGGAGCAGCCGGGTGGCCAGGAACCAGGCCACCACCGTGGCCGCCACGGCCTTGCGCTGTAGCAGGACGTCGTTGCGTTCGGGGCCGGGCCGGCGCACGGCCCGCATGAGGTACGACCACCGTCGGGCGAGGGCGAGTAGCAGGCCGGAGGCGGGGCGCGGACGAGCCCGCACCGATCCCTGCGGAGGGTGCGGGCTCGTCCGCCTGCCGGGCCCCGCGGCTGTGCCGCAGTCACCCCGGGGACGGGGCGTCACGCGTGGGAATGCCGGCCGTGCCCGTGATGGCGGTGGTTCCGCCGGGCGAACACACGGTAGAGGGCGAGGATGATGACGGAACCGACGATCGCGGCGATCCACGTCGAGAGGTGGAAGAATCCGTTGATCGATTCCACACCGAACATGATCTTGCCGAGGAAGCCGCCCAGCAGGCCGCCGACGATGCCGATCAGCATCGTCACCAACATGCCCCCGGGATCTTTGCCGGGCATGAGCGCTTTGGCGATGGCTCCGGCGAGCAGACCGATGATGATCCAGGCGAGGATGCCCATGGTGTGCGTCCCTCCTTCGTCAGTGACTGATGTGGCGCTTAACCTGCTGCATCGCCGTCAAACGGGCCTGCCCCTGCAAACGTTTGTCGGATCCCTGTCGCGGTCAGGGATCCGACAAGGCAGCGCCACAGCCCCCGCATTCACGCCGTGGACGTGTCCCTGGAGCGGGGAACCCGCGGCGCCGGGAAGCCTTCTCCGCATCGCCACCCTGTGCCCGGGTAAGCGAAAGGGCACACCGGGAAACGAACGGGGAGGGACCGCCATGGCCGTGATGAAGAGCAAGACCGAAGGGGCGGAAGAAGACCGCCGCAAGGCCGAGGGAGCCGCCGAAGGTCAGCTGGAAGCGGAACGTCTCGCCGGGGATGAGGTGGACGACCGGCTCGCCGGCCCGCGGTCGTCCCGGGCGGTGCTCTCTCTGACGGGCGCGGACGAAGGCATCGCCACACTCACCGCACGCGACGGCAACGCCATACCGAAAGGAATCCGCGTCGTCGACGCCTCCGGCACACTGATCGCCGCCTATATCGCCCTCGCTCTCGACGACCTCAGCGTCGCCAAGTCGGCCCGGTCCGCGGTCACCACAGCACTCGCGCGCTCCCTCGACACCACAGACCACGGTGACGAGGCCAAAGCAGAATCACCTTCAGGCGTCATCACCGGTCAAACCGGCGAGGACGTCCCGGTGGAGCTGACACCCGCAGAGTTCCGCGATCGCACCGTCACCCTCTACGCCAGCGAACTCATCGACCTCTCACGCGAAATACGAGGATCCACCACTGGACCGTCCGGACGATGAGCCGCACGGCTCAGTATTCCTCCAGACTCGGCCGCCTCACGGGATGACGGCAAACCGCAGTTCCGGTCGTTCCCACATCACCTTCGGCGGCACCGGGGCAACCGTTCCTACCCGCTCGGCGCCTAGGCGGCGGTAGAACTTCTCGGCCGGCGGATGGGAAACGACCCGAACGTCGGCCAGCCCGGCCTCCCGGGCCTGGCCCATCATGTGCTCCACCAAGAGGCGGCCGACGCCCATCCCCTGAGCGTCATCCGCCACGAAGATCAGGTCCAACTCCGGGGGATCCAGCACCAGAGCGTAGAAGCCCAGCAACCGCCCGGTCGGATCGACGGCCGTGAAGACCTGGTGGCGGTCGATGTAGTCCGCTGTGACCCGGTAGCCGGAAATGATTGAGGTGTACTGCCCTCGGTAGGCGTCGGCCCCCTGAACCAGCGCGGTCAGGGGCTCCGCATCCTGCTCGACGGCACGTCTGATCATGGTTGACTGCATCCGCGCAGTATAGGAGCGGAAGCGCCGACTGGGTATTACTACTCCGCCTCCGACGCACACGCTGAAGCGTGTTGCAGAAGGCTGTGTGGCCAGAGAATCTTCCGTGCGTGCGTGGGGTCAGAGGGGCTTGAGCCGGGTGTGCAGGAGGCAGAATTCATTGCCTTCCGGGTCGGCCAGGACGTGCCAACTCTCGGTGCCGGTCTGACCGGCGTCGGCGGGCCTGGCGCCGAGAGCGAGCAGCCGATCCAGCTCGGCGCCCTGCTCGCGGTCGGTGGCGTTGACGTCGATGTGCAGTCGGAGCTTCCCGGTCCGCGGGGCGCTGCTGGGGCTGAGGACAAGAGTGGGTTGCGGGCCGCCGAAGCCGGTGTCGGGCGGTCCGATCTCGATGCTTCCGTCGTCCTCCCGGCCGAGTTCGACGTAGCCGAGGACCTCGCTCCAGAATGCGGCGAGCCGGTCGGGGTCGGCGCAGTCGATGACCAGCTCACTGATGCGGCATGCCATGCCCGTGAGTGTACTCAGACGACCCGAGAGCCGATCGTTCAACTGCGTGCTGGACGGCACGGACACTCCCCAGGAGCTGCCCAACCGTCACGGAGCACCGGCCAGGGCTTCAGGCGTGGTCGTGTGAGGTGCGTTTTGTGATCACGTGAAGCGGAGTAGGGCGAGTGGGCGGCGTGGGTCGCGCGCCAGCAGTCGGCGCACCGTC
Organism: Streptomyces cinnamoneus; assembly: GCF_002939475.1. NCBI lineage: Bacteria > Bacillati > Actinomycetota > Actinomycetes > Kitasatosporales > Streptomycetaceae > Streptomyces > Streptomyces cinnamoneus. The sequence goes on from NZ_PKFQ01000001.1 coordinate 149,474, forward strand.
GGTTCCGCGGGCACCAGTCGCCCGGGCAGAAGCAGATCACGACGGATACCGAGGCGTTCGAGCATGCAGATCGGGGCGTCGGCGATGCACTCGCCGACCGCTCCATGATCTTCGAAGCCCGTGCGCGGGCTGGCCCCAGCTCCGGAGACGCGCAGCGCGCACCCGCGCGAGCTGCCAGGCCTCCCTCGACGAACAGCGCTGAGGGGCAGGTCGGACAACGCCTGGATCCGCACCTAACCGAGTGCCGGAGGGTGCTCGGCTGGACGGCGTCCCCAGGCCGAAATCAGCGGCGCGAGTGTCAGGTCGAGTTCGCCCGCGTGGACGGCCGCCAGGTGGGCGTCGATCTCGGCGCCGTCAGCCAGGCCGGCCGCGAGCAGCTCGCCGCGCACGTGCCGGATGGTCGCCGCCTCCAGCCGGTCGCAGGCCAGCCCGCCGACCGGGAAAGAGCCCCCCGCAGCAACATCTACCAAGCCGGCCTCACGCAATGCCCGCGGCAGCGTCCGGCCGTAGCGCAGGTCCGCGCCGCGGCCCGCCAGCAGCTCCCGGACCGCGTCGCGCAGCCGGTTGGCCCGCCGCTGCGCAGGGCCGCTGTCGTCCAGGCATGCCAGTGGCTGCAGAGCGGTGTCGGCATCCTCGACCAGCAGCCAGCCGCCGGGCCGTAGCGCTGCCACCATCGTGGCCAAGGCCCGGGCCCGGTCGGGTACATGGACCAGCACGAGCCGGGCGTGCACCAGATCGAACGTCCCCGGCTCCGGGGGCGGATCATTGGCGACGTCGTGCTGGCGCACCTCGTACCCGTCGCCTGCCTTCAGCCACGACGGGTCGATGTCCGTGGCCAGCACGTGCCCGGTCGGACCGACGGCCGCCGCGAGCGCCTCCGGGATACCGGGGCCACCAGCCCCCACTTCCCAGCAGCGCGAGCCAGCCCTGACCCCCAGTCGCTGGAGGTGCCCGCGCGTCACACCATCGAACAGCTCGGCCAGCCAAACGAATCGCTCGCCCGCCTCGGCGCGCGCGTTGTCCAGCAGGTACCCGCGGGCGGAAGCGGACTCTCCACCGAGCGCGGTAGTCCCGTCTGTCGGATCCGGGCGGCCACCGACGTGCGGCGGGCGGGGCGAGGAAGTCATGACCACATGGTCAACCTCCCCAGGCCACCAGCGCCACGACGACGGGAGAGGGATGTCTCACACAGCCAGTTGACCCCGCACGTCCTACAGCACGGTTCTGCACCGTGACGCGTCGGAAGGGGTGCATGCATTCGGCCCCCGCAGCCAGCGCACCGGCGCGGGACAGCGCGCTGACCGGACTGTCGGCTACGGACGGTTCGACCTCGTACCGGACGCCTTCGATCACGACGCAAAGCCGGGGTCAGTCGCCTGCCTGGCCCAGCCTGGAATGGCCAGGCACGGACCGGTCGGCGTCGAGCCGGGGAAGGTCCCGGATCCCGTGTCGGCACGGTTGGAGAACGAACGTCCCCTCCGCCGCTTGGGCCGATGTGGCCATACCGGTCACCGCCATCAGCGCCGCCACCGCGGTGATTGGCTGCGCATGAGTGAAACTGTTTGCCGGCCTGGGAACTTGACTCCTTGAAGTCCGCCGTGGGCAAAGGTGAGGGTTCCGTCCACAGGACCGATGAGTTCCCCCTCACCGCTTCGTCCGCGGGTGGGGACCGCCCCCTCCCGTGCCCGTGGGAGGCCCGGGATGAGAGGACAAGGAGCGTGCACACCGTGGACCAGGAGAACGTGAGCGCCACCCTGACTGTCGCTGCGCCCGCCGCGACGGTGTTCGCGGTGCTGACGGACCCGACGACCCATTCCGCGATCGACGGTACCGGCTGGGTCCAGGAGGCTGTCGACCGGGCGCCACTGACCGAGGTGGGGCAGGTCTTCCGGATGGACATGTACCACCCCAACCATCCCAACGGTGACTACCAGGTGGCCAACCAGGTCCAGGTACTCGACCCGCCGCGCGCCATCGGCTGGCTGACGGGTCAGGAGAAGGATGACGGTCACCTGGAGTTCGGCGGCTGGACCTGGCGTTACGACCTTGCCCCGCTCGGCCCGTCCGAGACCGAGGTCACGCTCACCTACGACTGGTCGGCGGTACCTCAGTCCATCCGGGACTACATCCACTTCCCGCCCTTCAGCCCTGACCATCTCACCAACTCACTGCACCACCTGGCCCAGCTTGTCGCCGGCCGGTGACGCGGCCGGTGCCCGGTGAGCCGAACGAAACGGCCCAGGCGTGTCTGACGCGTCAGGGGTTCCCGCCTGGCGATCTTTCCCGGCTGCGCGGGGCAGGCCCTCCGGCTTCAACCGGAAACCGGGCTGTGGCGGACCTCCGCAACACCCCAGTTTGTGGTTGAGCCGGGAAGCACCACCAGGTTCGCGAGGGTCGACATGATGTTCCGGAGGGTCGAGTCAATCAGGTTGAGGTTACCGAGCATCTGGCTGAGGTTATGGGCGATGCCGTTGATGTCGACGGGGCTGGCGGTCGGCAGCCTGAACGGGAGTAGTCAACGCGATGCTTCCAAGCCCGAGAAGGACGCCTGCCGCAATGGCGACTGCGAATCGGCGAACGGTACTCACGACATGTCTCCTTAAGCCGCTGCGTGGGCGTATCGGTGAGCCGCCTGGCAGCATGTCCAGCCCACAGCCGCCATGCACCACCACCGCAGGGGCGCCCGGAAGCCTTCACGGAGGTGCACCAGTACTACCTGAGCACTGCCGCACACCTACCGGACCACTGCCAGATCCATCAGACATGCCCTAGTAGTGCTTTGTTAGGTGGCCCTTGTCGTGGTGGGTGGGCGGTAGTTCGCTGGCTGTATGAGGGCTGGGGAGCTTGCCGCGGTGCGGGGCCGGTTAGAGGAGTTCGTGTCGGATGTGTTCGCGCCGTTGGTGCGGCGGGATCAGCGGGCGAAGGGCGGGTTGTATCTGCGGGGGCTGCTGCTGGACGGCCGCAGGAAGTCGATGCAGCCGATGGCTGAGCGGCTTGGTGTCGATCATCAGCAGCTGCAGCAGTTCATGACGTCTTCGACCTGGCAGGTCGAGCAGGTGCGGGCCCGGCTGGCGTGGAGGGCTGTGGCCGTGGTCCGGCCGCAGGTATGGGTGGTGGACGACACCGGTTTCCCCAAGGACGGCCGTTTCTCGCCCGGGGTCGCCCGGCAGTACTCCGGCACTTTGGGCAAGGTCGGCAACTGCCAGATCGGTGTCAGCGTCCATGCCGCCTCCGGGGAGGCCTCGTGCCCGCTGTCCTGGCGCCTGTTCCTGCCCGCTGCCTGGGACGGTCCCGACGCGCAGGTCCGCAGGCAGGCCTGCCGGATCCCCGGCAGCGAGCGTCACCGGGCCAAGTGGCAGCTGGCCCTGGACATGCTCGACGAACTCGCCGGCTGCGGGCTGCGGCCTGCTGTCCTGGTCGCGGACACCGGCTACGGCGCGAACGCCGATTTCCGTCACGGTCTGGACGAACGCGGCCTGGCCTGGGTACTCCAGGTCAAGGGCGAGATGACCGCCCACGGCCAGGACGCGGTGCCGCACCAGCGTGAATACGGCGGGCTCGGCCCCAGGCCACTGCCCCGCTATCGCACCCGGCCGGTGTCATTGCGCGAGCATGTGCTGGCCGCAGGTCGCAGCCGTGGGCGGACCGTGACCTGGCGCAAGGGATCGAAAGCGGCAATGAGCTCGCATTTCGTGTTCCTGCGCGTCCGGCTCGCGGGCCGTCGCCCGAAGCCGGCTGCCGACGGCACCATCCCCTTGTCCTGGCTGATCGCCCAATGGCCCGAGGGCGAAAGCGAACCAGTGAAGTACTGGATCTCGAACCTGCCGGCCGACCTCCCCGCCAAGGATCTGATCCGTCTGGCGAAAGCCCGGTGGCGGATCGAGCATGACTACCGCGAGCTGAAAACAGCCCTGGGCCTGGACCACTTCGAGGGCCGCTCGTTCGCCGGCTGGCACCGGCACGTCACCCTCGTCACTGCCGCCCATCTGTTCCTGACCGAACAGCGGACACACCCAAAAGCCCCTGCCAGGGCCTGACCCTCTACCAGGCCCTGGACCTCCTCCAGCAGCTCATCGCCACCTGGACCGGAACCTGCCCCACCTGCCGACAGACCGTCCCATGGCAGCCCTACGACACCACCTAACAAAGCACTACTAGTGCCGCGTCAGGCAGCCTTCGCCCCGTTGTGTGACCCGCCGTTCGGATGCTGGAACGGACGGCGCGGTGTCGTCAAGCTGTCTGGGTGGCAGAACAAGTACGCATCCGGGAGATCGATGACGGCGAGGGGCAGCGCCTGCTGCGGCTCATCCGTAGAGGCACCGGGTCGGTGGTGACCTGCGGCGAGCCCAGATGGTGCTGCCGTCCACGCAGGGCATGCCCGTGGCGAAGATCGCCGAGGTGACGTTCACCAGCACGGACCGGGTCCGGGACGTGATCCACAACTTCAACGCCGACGGCTTCGAGGCGCTCGACCGCGGCGGCCGACCCAGGGCCTTCACCCTGCCCGAGCGGCGCGAGACCAAGAAGATCGCCAAGTCCAGGCCGCCCGAGCACGGCCTGCCGTTCTCGACCTGGAGCCTGGCTGAGCTGGCCGGCTTCCTGGTCGCCGAGGGGGTGGTCGACGACATCAGCCACGGGGGCCTTCGGGTGTTGCTCCGTGAGGAGGGCGTGTCGTTTCAACGCGTGAAGACCTGGTAGACCTCCCGCGACCCCGACTACGCCGCCAAGAAGGCCCGCGTCGAGCACCTCTACGCGATCGCCGACGGCGAGGTCACACCCGAGGACGGTGAGCCCGAAGTCGTATCGGGCGAACGTTGCCTGATGCGGCACTAGCTCGCGCGGACGTTGGGCAGGGCCTCGCGCAGGCTGTCGAGCAACGCTCGGGCTGCGGGGCTCGCGGGCCCGGTGGCCCGCCAGGCGAGGGCGATCCGGGCGCGGATCCCGGGACGGGCGATGGTCAGGGTCCGCAGGTGCCCGTCGAAAGCCGAGCCGTCCTCGCCCGCCGGCAGCACCGCGAGGCCCAGCCCCCGGGCGGCGAGCTGCGCGAGCACATGGGGCGCTGCCGCCTCGAAGGTGACACGGGGCCGGAATCCGGCCTGGGCGCAGGCGCGTTCGAGCGCCGCGCGCACTCCGGTGCCGCGCGGCAGGCAGATCAGCCCCCGGTCGCGCAGCTCGGCCAGGGGGACGCTCGTACGGCCGGCCGGGGCGAGGAGCGGGTCTCCGGGCGCGGTGACGACAGCCAGCGGAACGTCGATGACCGTTTCGAAGGACAGGCCGGACGGGGTCACCTCGTCGGTCGGTCCGAGGAGAGCGATGTCGAGTTCGCCGGCCAGGAGTGCGGTCTGCATCCGCTCGGAGGTGTCTTCGGTGAGTGCGACTTCCAAGGCGGGGTGGGCGTCGTGGAAGTCCGCGAGGAAGGAGGCGATGTCGAAAGCGTGGCCGGTGGCCCCGGAGACCAGGCCGAGCGAGACGCGGCCGCGCAGCAGCCCCGTGTACGCGTCGACCGTCTGCCTCACCGCATCCGCGGCGGCCAGCGCGGCTCGCGCGTACGGCAGAACCGCCCGGCCCGTCTCGGTCAGCGTCACCGACCGGTGGGAGCGGTCCAGCAACGGCTGCCCCAGCTCCTTCTCCAGCTGACGGATCTGGGCGCTCAGGCCGGGCTGGGCCAGGTGCAGGCGTGCTGCCGCGCGGGTGAAACCGCCCTCTTCGACGACGGTGACGAAGTAGCGCAGCTGACGGAGTTCCATAAGCGTCAATGCTAAATGGCAGCACGACTATCTATTGGAAATATGGATCAGCCGGCCGCACGCTTGATCCCATGAAGAACGCGACGGGACACGCCGGCCAACGGGCCGGCGCCGAGAGGGACGTCAAGGCCGCCATCGCGGCGGAACGCCGGGAACTGGCCGATCTCCTTGAGGGCCTGCGGGCCGACGAGTGGAACACGCCCAGTCTGTGCGAGGGCTGGAGGGTCCGTGAGGTTGTCGCACACATGTCGATGGGATTCCGGCTCTCCCTGCCCGCCACACTGGGTGAACTGGTGAAGGCGCGCGGGAATCTGCACCGCATGACCGACCGCGTCGCCCGCGGGGACGCGGCCGCCCACTCCGTCGGCGAGCTCAGCGGCTTCCTGCGGGACAACGCCCACCACCCCTGGACGCCGCCGGTCGGCGGGGTCGTGGCGGCCCTCGGCCACGACGTGGTGCACGGGCTGGACGTCACCGTCGCCCTCGGACTCGACCGGCGCGTCCCCGAGGACCGGCTGCGCATCCTGCTGGACGACATCAAGCCCAGCGGCCTGAGGTTCTTCGGCGTCGACCTCCGCGGAGTGCGGCTGTGCGCCGAGGACATGGACTGGTCCTACGGCTCCGGGGCCCCGGTGTACGGCGCCGCCCAGGACCTCCTCCTGCTCGCCTTCGGCCGCAGGCTCGCGCACGGCCGCCTCCGCGGCGAGCCGAGCGACCGCTTCACCGTCCGGTGAGGGCCATGCGCACCCGGCTCTTCCAGGCACTCTCACTGTTTTCCACCGGCCTGCTGGCCGGTTCCTTCGCCTACGGCGCCGCCAACCTCGTCCCGACGTTCAACGCCGTGCCGATCGACATGAGACTCGACTTCCACACGGCACTGATGAGGATGAACGGCATCACCATGCAGGCCACGATGGCGGTCTCGGCCCTCAGCACCCTCGCCCTGACCGCCTCGAAGCGCGGCCGGACCCGTGTCCTCGCCGGCGCGGCGGGATGCCTGGTGGTCTCGTCGTTCCTGATCACACGGTTCGGGAACGTCCCCATCAACGGCCGCATCAAGCAGTGGGCCGCCACCACGCCACCAGCCGACCACGCGGAAGTCCTGCGCCGTTGGGAGCTGTTCAACGACGCCCGCACGGTGACCGCCGCGAGCGCTTTCGGTCTCCTTGTCCTCCTCGCCCTCCCGGCGGCTGCCACGCGCCGTCCGGCGGGGCCATCCTCATAGCCCCCGTTCCCGTCGTCGTCGCCTGGCGCGAAGGGACCGGATCGGCATCCGGCCACAGCCGACCTGGTGGCGCCCCCCACACGGGGGGTCCTCTCGGCGGGATGACCAGGAGCCCGCGGGCTGACGCACGGTCGAGACGGTCGCCCGCGGCGGGCGGGTGGCGCGCGATGGGCTCTTGACGCGAACCGTCCAATAGTGAACGGATCGTTTCTGCGGTTGTTCGTAGCCGATCGCTCCCCTAAGGAGACAACGATGCGATTACCGTTACCACCGTCCCGCGCCAAGGCCCGCTCCGGACCGCACCGATCGCGGCTGACGGCGACCTTCGCCTCCGCCCTGCTGGCGGCCGGACTACTGGTCGGTGCCGCCCCCGGACCGGGCGGCTCCACGGCGCGGGCGGACGAGCGGCCGGCGAAGACGGCGGCCTCGCCGAATAACGGCAGCCTGCCGTTCGCCACCTACAACATGCAGGGCTCCGACCACGGGCTGCGCTGGGGCGGCGAGGTCGGCCCCCTGACGATGCACCACCCCGTGGTCGCCCTCCAGGAGGTCGGCAACGGGCCGCCCACCGCGGCGCACCAGCGCCACGGCGTCGGTGAGTCGATCCCCATCCCCGGCCTGTTCCCGGCGGGCCTGCCGGACCACGTGAACCACACGGTGTGGCGGTACCGCCATCACACCCGCCAGGTGTACTACCTCCAGACCGACCCGCAGCGTGACAGCACCACGGGACGGGACCGCTGGCGAGGCGGCCGGGTCAACCTGGCGGTGGTCACCCAGACCCGCGCGGACGAGGTCCGCGTCATCGAGAACCCGCTGTACAACCGGGACGAGCCCCGCAACGAGTACCGCTACCGCCGCGCCCTCGGCGTACGGATCGGCAACACCGTCTACTACAACGTCCACGCGCGCGGCGCGGACGTCGCCCCCCTGCTCAGGCAGATCCGTGCCGCCGCCCGGGCCGGTGAGAACTGGGTCATGGTCGGCGACTTCAACCTCGACATCCGCAACCGCACCGACCGGCAGGCCCGGGAGCAGAGCCTCCACCTGCGGCCCGACGAGCAGCTGGCCCGGACCGGCCGCTCCACCCACCAGCGGGGCGGCGAACTCGACTACGCCATCACGCGCGGCACGCCCCGGTTCAACGCGGACATCCCCGCGGGCCGCGGCTCGGACCACTACCCGGTCCAGTTCGAACCGGCCCCCACTCCCGTACCGGCCGCCCCCGACGGCCCGGTGCACAACTTCTCCTCCGCCTTCGAGAACGCCCGGACCGGGCTGGCCCTCGACGTGGACAACAACAACCGTGTGACCACCCGCCTGCAGGCGTACAACGCCCGGCAGCGGTTCCGTGTGGACACCGTGCGGGGGCACTGGTACCGCTTCGCCCGCGGCAACAGCCCCCGAGCCGCGTCCGGCGCTCTCGCCGGCCGTGCCGCCCTCGCCGCCGGCGAGACGTGCCCCGGCGTCAATCCGTTCTTTCCGATGTCCTCGATCCTCATGCTGTCGTGCGAGTCGCCCGGGGCCCAGTGGCACTCCGAGGACCCGGGCGCACCCGGCGGCCCGTTGCGCTGGCACAACTCCCTCTACCCGAACCTGTGCCTGACCGGTACGAAGAACGAGCAGCCGGTCGTGGCCTTCCCGTGCGGTGACATGCCCGAGCAGCAGTGGTGGGACAACTCCCGCGCGGTCCCCGAGCGCGCGTGGGAGGACAGTGACGCACAGGTCCGGCTGCGCGCGTGGAACGGCCTCTACCTGGACAACTTCGGTGGGAGCAACCGCGACGGCACCCCACTGACCACCCGCTGGCCCGACAACGTCAAGACCCAGCGGTGGGACATCGAGTACGCCGGCAGCGGCGACAACCTCGTCCGGCTCAAGGGACGCGGCAGCGGAAGGTGCGTCGACGTCCTGGACAGCGTCCAGCCCCGTCCCGGCGAGCCTTCCGTGCTGCACGACTGCACCGGTCGCGGCAGCAAGACCGACGGTACGGGCCACCGCTGGCAGGCGGAGACCTTCGGCGACGGCACCCTCCGCTTCCGCAACGAGGCCGCGCACCTGTGCCTGGTGCCGTCGGCGCGGGAAACGGGCTACGTGACGATCGAGAACTGCAACGACGACGCCCGTCAGCGCTGGACGATCGTGCCGTGACTCCGTAGCCACCGGACGGCCGGGCCTGAGCCGGCGCGCGGCGACCGGCTCAGGCCCTGGGCGACCTCCGCTGCCTTCCGGTGGGATTCAGCGGCTGCCGCCGTGGCGGGCCCCGGCCGACGGCCGGGGCCCGCCACGTGAGGTCCGGCTGCGTACCCGGCGGTGTGCAGCGGTTCAGTCGGGGGTGGCGGACGGGGCTGTGGCGGACTCCGTGAGGGTGTCGAGTCGGGCGGCGAGGTCGGGGTGGGTGGTGGTCAGGTGGGGGCGGGCGGCGTTCAGGGGGTGGATGAGGGCGGCGGGGTCGTCGTAGGCGAGGGCCGCGTCGAGCTGGCTGAGCGGGAGACGGGCGGCGGTGGGGAGATCGGTGAGAGCGGTGATCTGGCCGGCGATGCGGCGCAGGTCGGCGGCGTTGTCGCGGGCCCAGGTGACAAGGGTGCGGTCGGCGGCGCGGCGTTCGCGGGTGGCCTGGACGCGTTGTTCAGCGGTGGTTCCGGCGGGGCCGGGCCGGTTGCGCAGGTAGCGGCGTTCGGCGGCCTGGCGGCTGGCGACACCGAGGGGGTGGGCGAGATCGGCCCAGCTGGCGCCTGCGTGGCGGGCGGTTTCGATCAGGCCGGTTTCCCATCCGGCGAGCTCCTCACGGATCTGCCGCAGCAGCAGGAGGGAGGCCAGGGCCCGCTCCGGGCCGGTGCCGCCGTCGGCGAGGGTGTCGGGGGGCTCGTGCTGGGCGCCGCGGAGGGCACTGTCGATGGCCTCCAGGGCCGCCGCGGCGGCGAGGAACGAGGCCGGACTCTGGGCGTCGGCGTGGGAGGAGGCCGGCTGGCCGAGTGTTGTCATGGGCACCTCCTCGGAGTGTGTCGTCCCTTCGACGACATCATGTTTGTCATCCATTGGATGACATGCTACAACGGATTCAGTGAGGCGCATTGGCAGCAACTGCCCGAACCCGTTGGAGGTGTTTCACGATGTTGATGCGCACCGACCCCTTCCGTGAGCTCGACCGTCTGGCTCAGCAGATGATGGGGCCGGGCACCTGGTCCCGGCCCTCCGCGATGGCGATGGACGCCTACCGCGAGGGTGACGAGTACGTGGTGGCCTTCGACCTCCCCGGCGTCAGCGCGGAGGCGATCGACATCGACGTCGAACGGAACATGCTGACCGTCAAGGCCGAGCGCCGCCCCCTGGCGAAGGCCGACCACGTGCAGATGGAGCTGTCGGAGCGGCCGCTGGGCGTCTTCTCCCGCCAGATCGTGCTGGCCGACACGCTGGACACCGAGCACATCCAGGCCGACTACGACGCCGGGGTGCTCACCCTGCGCATCCCGATCGCCGAACGGGCCAAGCCCCGCAAGATCTCCATCGGCGGCGAGTCCTCCCGCAAGGAGATCTCCGGCTGAGCCAGGCGATCCGAGCCGATCAGCAGCGGAGGACGGGCACCTGATCGCCCCCCTCCCCCGTCCTCCGCACCCACTGGACTGAAGAAGGGTGGCGGCCGACGTGACCCTGCGACGCGAAGCGTTTCTTGATCGTGTGAAGGAACGCGGCGAGTACGACAGCCGGCAGGAAGCAGACCGCGCGGCCCGCGTGGTGCTCGCCCTCCTGGGCGCGCACCTGGTCGGCGAGGTACGCGCCCACTTGGCGGCGACCCTGCCGGAAGACTTCGCTCTGATCCTTCTCAACCCGCTGCAAAGTGCCGAACCGCTGCCACCGGAGCGGTTCGTGCGGGCGACGGCGGCCTGGATCGACGGGGCCACCGAGCAGACCGCGGCCTGGGACGTCAGCGCTGTCCTCAGCACGGTCGCCGACGCGGCCGGCGAGGACCTGCTCCACCAGATCCTGCTCCAGCTCCCCCCGGGCTACGAGCTGCTCTTCGGCCGCCCCCAGCCCACCTGACCACCCCGGCGCCCGCGCCCCCGCCGGGCGCCGGCCCCACGACCTCAGCGAGAGAAAGGCAACCACCGCAGTGACGTACGACCAGCGCGTACCGCTCCAGCACCTGCCCGGGACGACGTACGAGCAGATGCTGGAGAAGGTCCGCTACGAAGGCGCCTACCCCACCCGGGAACGGGCCGAGGAAGCCGTCCGCTTGGTCGTTTCGGGACTCGGGCGCCAGCTGACCGGCGACGAACGCGTCGAACTGGCCGCCCGCCTGCCCTTCGAAGCCGCACGCATCCTCACCGCGCAGATCCCCGACACCCAGCCCCTCACCGGCTGGGCCTTCGTCAAAGACCTCGCCGCCCGCACCGGCGCCACCCTGGGCACCACCCGCTGGGACACCGGCTCCGTCCTCGCCGCCGTCGCGGCTCTGGCCGGCCCCGACCTGCTCACCCGCATCCTGCGCCAGCTCCCCTCCGGCTACGCGCTTCTGTTCGGCCGCGCCGAACTCACCCAGGCCGCCTGAGACACCTGCGGAGGAGACGGCGGACCTCAGGGTGCGCCGTTCTCTGTGGCAGGCCATCGCCGAGTACACCGTGCGGGAACGCCTGCACGGAGGCGCCGCGACACCCCGGCCAGCGGACAGCCGGCTCGGTCGGGGTGTCGCGTCGGGTGAGACAAACCGCGCCCTCTGGTTCCAGCATGTGGATGTTCCTGGAGTGGACACCCCGTCACCTGCTTCTATGCCACCTCGACGACTCCCTCGGAGGTGACGGACGCATGGTGTCCGCGCACAGCATTCTCGCGTTCGCGGCAATGTCGCTCCTGGTGATCGTGATTCCCGGGCCCAGCGTCCTGTTCGTGATCGGCAGAGCCCTCGCGCACGGACGCCGTACGGCTCTCGCCACGGTCCTCGGCAATCTGCTCGGTTCCTACCTCCTGGTGATCGCGGTGGCGTGGGGCCTCGGCGCGCTTGTGGAGACCTCTGCGGCAGTGTTCACAGGCGTGAAGCTGGCAGGAGCGGCGTATCTCGTCTACCTGGGCGTCCAGGCGTTCCGCCACCGCAAGGAGATGCGCGCGGCGGACATGGACGCCCCGGCCGGGGAACGACGCGGTGATCTGCGCACGATCGCGGACGGAATCCTCGTCGGGGTCACCAACCCGAAGGGCATCGTCTTCTTCGCGGCCGTGCTGCCGCAGTTCGTCGACCACTCCGCGGGCCACCTCCCCCTCCAGATGATGCTGCTGGGCCTGGTCCCGGTCGCCATCGGTCTGATCACGGACACCCTGTGGGGCCTGGGTGCCTCGGCGGCCCGTTCCTGGTTGGCCCGCTCGGACCGCCGCCTGTCCATGGTCGGCGCGGCGGGCGGCTTCGCGATGATCGGCCTGGGCCTGACGGTGGCGGCCACAGGCCGCGCCGACTGAGACCGGATGTCCCGCGCTGAAGGGATGGGACGCGCTGAAGGGATGGGACCCGACAGCGGCACCCTGTTGCCGCAGCGCAAGAGGGGAGACTCACGTCACAGGCACGCATGTCACAACTCGCCGGGCTGGGGCGTCTTAAGGTGTGTAACGGCCAACGGCAACGGAGCGCATCATGGAAGCACGCCTCAACCCCTTCACCAACCCGGTCCTGGGTAAGGTCTTCAAGCACATCATCGCTGCGGGCAAGGTACTCGAGGGCTCGACCTTGCCGGCGTCGACGCAGGAGCTGGTGAAGCTCCGCGCCAGTCAGATCAACGGCTGCGGATTCTGCACCGACATGCACTTCAAGGACGCCGTGCACGCCGGAGAGTCCGCCGAGCGCCTGAACCTGGTCGCGGTCTGGCGCGAGGCCACGGTGTTCACCGACGCCGAGCGTGCCGCGCTGGAGCTGGCTGAGGAGGCCACCCGCATCGCCGACGCGGCCGGCGGCGTCCCGGACGAGGTGTGGGCGAACGCCGCCAAGTACTACGACGAGGACCAGCTCGGCGCCCTGGTGGGCGTCATCACCCTCATCAACGCCTTCAACCGCGGGAACGTCATGCTCCAGATGCCGGCCGGCGACTACCAGCCCGGTCAGTTCGGCTGACCCGGACGCGCCGGGGGCCCGCCGGAGGCCAGGGGCTGCCGGCGGGCCCTGCTGCTCCCGTCCTTAGGCGGTGCCGCCGTCGAGCTGGATCGGGCATCCGGCCACCCGCGGCGGGCGGACCACCTGCGACGGCTGTACCCGGAAGCCGGCCGCCGTGAACTTGTCCGGCTCCCAGCGGGCGGGTCGGGGCTGCGCCCGACCGCCGGGTGCTGCCGCCGGGTGAGCCGGCCCAGTTGATCGACCGCCGCACACTGCCCTGGTTGACCTTGACCCTGCGTCAGGGTTGGACAGTCGTCGCATGACGAACAACATCACTTCCTCGGCTCGGCTCGCTCCGCCGGTCGGAGGGTTCCAGGAGATCGACGGCCACCGCGTGTTCGTACATCGGTCGGGCAGCGGCGGACCGGCCGTCGTGTTCCTGCCGGGCGCCAGCGCGGTCGGCTTGGACTATTTCGGTGTCCAGCAAGGGGTTTCGCAGTTCACCACCGCTGTGGTGTACGACCGCGGCGGCACGGGCTACAGCGATCCCCTCCCGCTGCCGCGCACCGCCGCGGCGGTCGCCACGGAACTGCGCGAGCTGCTGCGCGCCCAGAGCATCCCCGCCCCATACGTTCTGGTGCCGCACTCCCTCGGCGGCCTCTACGCGCATCGGTTCGCGCAGTTGTACCCGCAGGACGTGGCGGGACTGGTCTGGTTGGACGCCCTCCAGCGCGACTGGGACGCGTTCCTGCCGCCAGCAATGCATCTCGCCGCCTGCGAGCAGTTGGCGCCCGATCGGGAGCAGCTCGAAAAGATGCGCCCGGCCCTGCGCGAGATGCGCGGCGAGTTGCTCGCGGACTACCCGGAGCACGTACGACAACCGCTGATCGATGCCCACGAGAGTGACGAATGGATCCGCTTCGGCATCGCCGAGCGCAGCACATTGGCCGGACTCGCCACCGAACTGCGCTCTGGGCCGGGCATTCCTGACGTTCCGATGGTCGCTCTCACCGTGTTGGGCACCGACCCAGCCCAGCAGGCGCTGATGCCGGAGCGGACGTTGCAGCAGATGCACGACGGCAAGAGGAAGATGGACGCGGCCCTGGTGAGCGCGGTCTCGCACGGGGAGCAACGCATCCTTTCCGACACGGTCCACCACCGGCTCTGCTTCGACCGCCCCGATGCCGTGGTCCAGGCGATCCGCGACGTCGTCGACCGGGCGGTTCGCCTCTAGACTCGGCATCATCACGTTTCGCGAAGACCCGAGGAGGACGGTGCTCACGATCGGCCAGCTCGCGGCGACCGCCGGGGTGACCGTGCGCACCGTTCGCCACTACCACCACGTCGGCCTGCTGCCCGAGCCCGAGCGCGATGCCTCCGGCTACCGCCGCTACGGCGCGCAAGCGGCGGTGGACCTCATCCGGATCAGGACCCTCGCCGATGCCGGTGTTCCGCTGGCCCGTATCGACGCGCTGCTGCACGCGCGGCCAACCGAGTTCGCCGCGGCCATCACCGACATCGACGCCGAATTGCAGCGCAAGATCGACCAGCTCACCGGTTACCGCCGTCGGATCACTGAACTGGCCAGCGGAGAAAGGCTTGTCCTGCCCCTCGAGGTGGTCGCCATCCTGAACCGGATGCGCAGCCTTGGAGTCAGCGAACAAAGGGTACGGCTGGAGCGCGACTCGTGGATTCTGATACAGGCACTGGATCCGCACGCCATGCCGCAGCGGATACGGGACAAGAACGCCAGTCTCGACGACCCCGAGACGACGCGCCTGTATCTCGCCTGTGACCAATCAGTCGACTGGGATCCCCACGATCCACGCTTGGACCGGCTCATCGACGACCTGGACGCATGGGAGATCAAACACGAACGAGACAGCGGCCAGCCAAGGTATCTGAAGCTGGTCTCTTCCCGGATCTCCGAGGCATCACCGGCATGGCAACGCATTCTCGATGCCCTCGCCCACCGGGCCACGCAGCGCCGAACCGCCGGGCACAGCAGCTGAGCCCGGCACGCTGGTCACGTCCGACAGCTGCCGGCCTGTCGCAGCATGTCGAACGCGACGCATGAGGTCGGCCGCCGGGCGGGCAAAGGGCGCCGTAGCATCCCTCGGAGAACTCCTAGGCGTTCAGGTCACCGAGTAGGACAGGTGGACAGACTGGCTGCTGCTGGCGATGCGCAGGCGCAGGTAGTACACGAAGTCCGTCCCGACCTTGGTGGGAAGGCTGCACTTGTTGGGCAGCTGTTGCGTGATGTGCGTGTGCACGGGACTGCCGGCAGCACCGATGTTGCCCACTTGCTGCGCCCTGACCTCCGAGTCGCTCACGTCGCAGCACTGGAACATGCCGACACCGATGGTGCCCAGGCTGGGGTTGCCTGAGGGATCGTCCAGCTCGGCGGCGACGTCCACGGTGACCGTGTGGTTCTCCGCGGCGTGGAAGGGCAGGGAGTACATCGTGACCGTGGTGCTCGGCGAGAACGACTCGCTGAGCGGAAGGGGCACGGGGCCGCCGCAGGACTTGGTGGTGCGGGGCGGGATGTCGGCTGCCGCCGAGGAGGTGGCACTGGCGACGGCCAGGAGAACGGCCCCCAGGCCTGTCCCGATGCTCCGGGCGAGCCGGGTGCGGGATCGCGTGGACTGAGGCGGGCGAGGGGTGCTACTGCGCGAGCCTTTGGCGAAACGCATGGTCAGCGCCTCCTGCAGGGCGATACCCCGGGCTTGCCCCGGGACACCCACCAGCACATCAGATACCATAAGCCGCAATAAGTGCTAGGGACGTAATTCACCCGAAAGGGTGCCAGTCAAGGCTTGGGGCGGGTCCCCGCAGCGCCTGAGACGCCACGGGTCACCGGGGCGGCTTCGGCTGATCACAAGCGTGAGACGTTGATGCCAGCGGGTGTCACCCACCGCTCGACCGTGCTCCGCTGCCGGTAGGCGGCACGGTCGAAGGTGGGCGGCCTGACCCCGGACCGGCCCACGCGGCTTGCGCTTGGCAACCTGGCGGGCAAGCCGAGGGGGCGCCGCCCGAATCCGGCGGCACCGCAGGTTGTTTCAGAACGCGCGCGACGCATACGCCTTCTCAGGCAAGAACTTCAGCAAGCCCTGCGGTGCTTGGCCACAGCAGTTGGGCCCTTCCGGCGGCTCATTCGCCTGCTATTGCGTGCTGCCCGGTGACAGCCGCTGCGTGATCCGGCCGAGCAGGTCCGTCAGTGGCTCGCTGACGTCCTGCCCGAACTCGGTCAGCCCATAGGTGACCTGGGGTGGTGTCGTCGGCTCGACCTGTCGCCAGACCAAGCCGTCCTGGACCAGTGCGCGCAGGGTCTGGGCAAGCATCTTTTCGCTGATGCCCTGGATGCACTCGCGGAGTTCGTAGAACCGGAGGTTGTTGCTCCGCAGGGAGATCAGCACCCAGACACCCCCATCTGCTGGTCACATGGTCGACCACATCGCGCGCAGGGCAGTCGGTGTGAAGCACCTCATACCGCGCGTGCTTATCAGCCTGTATGAACTGCGCGCCTTCCCTCACGTGAGGAGCTTACCCAAAGGTATGTCCTTACCAAGAGTGAGTCCGGCTCCTAGCGTCATGCCCACACAGGACGTCGGAAAAGGAGCTGTTCATGATCGTGGTGACTGGGGCTACCGGGAATGTGGGTCGGGTCTTGACGCGTACGCTGGCCGAAGTCGGCGAGCAGGTGACGGCGGTGTCGCGGCATGCCGCAGCCGTGCCGGACGGTGTTCGCCACCTGGCGGCCGACCTGGCCGAGCCGGCCGGC
The DNA here is from genome assembly GCF_002939475.1 of Streptomyces cinnamoneus. Lineage (NCBI taxonomy): Bacteria > Bacillati > Actinomycetota > Actinomycetes > Kitasatosporales > Streptomycetaceae > Streptomyces > Streptomyces cinnamoneus. Next base: position 166,300 of record NZ_PKFQ01000001.1, read on the forward strand.
CTCGAACCCGCGTTGACCGGGGCGAAGGCGTTGTTCCTGCTGCTGTCCGGCGACCTGCACGCCGCCGGTGCCAGCCCGACCGACATCATCGGCAAAGCCGCGGCCAGCGGAGTCCGCCGGGGCGTCCTGCTCTCCTCGCTGGGTGTGGCGAGCAGGCCCTTCGGCACGACGCGTCTCGCGATGCGTGAACTGGAGGACGCGCTGCGGGAGTCCGGTCTGGACTGGGTCATCCTGCGGCCGGGCGGCTTCGCCTCCAACGCCCTGTGGTGGGCCGAGTCCGTCCGCGCGCACCGGGTCGTCCCCGCGCCCTTCGGCGACATCGGGGTGCCGGTCATCGACCCGGCGGACATCGCCGAGGTCGCGGCCGCCTGCCTCCTGGACGACCAGCACACGGGCGGCGTGTACGAACTGACCGGCCCGCAGGTGATCACGCCGCGCCAGCAGACGGAGGCCATCGCCGCCGCTCTGGGCGCACCCGTACGTTTCCACGAGCTCACCCGCGACGAGGCCAAGGCCGCCATGACCGAGAGCATGCCGGCGGAACTCGCCGATGACACCCTGGACATCCTCGGCTCCCCGAACCCGGCCGAACTGCGCGTCAGCCCGGACGTGCAGCGAATCCTCGGCCGCGCCCCTCGTTCCTTCGCCGGCTGGGCCACCCGCAACGTCACCGCATTTCGCTGAGAGTGGTCATCGCTGCTGTAGCAGCTCGACAGAATTCTTGGTGGGGGCCGCCTCTGCCTTCGGACGCGTGACCAGTAGCTTCGGCTCGGCATCCGGTCATGCACCGACGCATCCGTTCCGTCTCCATCCGCCGGGCTTCCGGCCGGTGCGACCCATTGCCGTCAAGGCAGCAGCGACATCCAGCCAAAGCGCGCCTTCCGAATCCAAGCGCCTCCGGAGGCCCCTGGTACTCAGCTGTTTGCGCGTGAGTGCGAACAGCCCTATGAACCATGAGGACGGGAAATCGCCCATACAACGGGAAGGGACTCAGTGAAACGTGCCAGACGTCGTCTGGCGGCCATAGCGTCGCTTGCTCTCGCCGCCACAGTCCTCGCCGAAACCGCCTCAGCCGCACCGCCCGGGCCGCTGAAACCCGCACACGGCAAGCGCCTTGCCGTCCTGTCGCCTCAGGCTCCGGGCCAACAGCAGCCCCGATGGAATCAGGTGCCCTCCCCCTCCACCTCCGAGAAGAAGTGCGCTCCGACCGCCCCCGGGTCGAAGGCACGCGCGGCCGGAGGGTTCTTCGCCTGTGTGGAGACCGTGCCCACCGTGGCCGGAACGCCCACCAGTGACACCACGGCCGGAGCCGTACAGACGACAGCGTCACCCTGCCCCGCCGAACCGGGCAGCTACAGCTTCACGCGTCACGACTACTGCCTTAACAGCAAGAAACAGATGTACACCCTCTACGGTCAGGACGCGACCACAGTACGAGGCACCGGGGAAATCAGCATCAGCACCAACGCCACCCTCAACGCGACGAATACCTCCTGGGACGAGCACATAGTCGTCGAAGCCACCCGGTTCACGGGCTGGGTGCGTGGTCTCGTCGTCGCCTTCGATGCCTCCTGTTCCGGCAACTGCACGATGAACAAGGCCAAGCCCTGGGACGGCCACGCGCTGCTCGGCCGCGAAGGGGCGAAGAAGGAAGGCGACGTCACATTCCACAGCGGCGTGACCCAGGGCAGAACCTCGATATACCCGAGCTATCACGCGGACTTCTACGCCGTCGAAGAGGACGCCCCGGGTGACCACACCGTCAGGTGGACGAGCCAGGTGGAGGTCCGCTGCGACGCCGAACTGTCGACCGCCGGCTGCGTGGCCCCGCAGAAGAAGCCCGACCTGGTGCTGCCCATGTCCGTCTACGGAACGGCGGCGGTCACCTACTTGTTCGCGGAGACGAAGCTGCCCGACGCCTGGGGAACTCCGAGGAACCCGCTCTGGAGAATCGACATCAGCGACAAGGAGCGCGAAGAAAGGTACCGGCGGACCTGCGGGAGAACCGGCACCACTCCCTTCGTGCCCATTCCTGTCGTACCGGACGACTCCTGCGACGAATACCCGTTCGCCCGCAGCTTCCAGGGCGGCAAGTACGCGGCGCAGTGCGCGGAGATCATCCCGACTCTCGAGAACAACCAGTGGGTCGTCTACGACGCCGACCCCAGGCGCCCCGTGACCTATCGAGAACCCTGCGTTCGCGGCCACGTCCCCTTGAAGCAAAACGAAGCGGCTGGTGGAGCGTACGGCAGCCTGGTCAAGACTGACCGCATCCTGGACATGGATCCGTTCATCGTGTCCATCCCCGCCTGACAAGCACCCGGCCCGCCGGCCGCGCCCATGCGGCGGAGCCGCACCACGCAACTGCCCCGCGTTCCCTTACGGGGGCGCGGGGCGCCGGAAGACCAGCCCCGGCCGCCCGCACGACGTCTGCCTGTGCGTCGTGCTGCGCTCAAGGGAGGACTGAGTGACCGCCCCGGGAACCCTGTACCTGGCCACCGGCATCGGCACCGAGTACGCACGGACCTGGGCCGGCAGCTGGGTGCCTGTCGGCACGCCGGGAGCGCAGTTTCACAGCGACTACATGGCACCCTGGGGGTTTCGCTGAAAAGCACGTGCCCATACGGTGGCCCGGTGATGTCGATCAAGAAGTTCCAAGTCACCTTCGACTGCGCAGAACCTGAGCGCCTCGCCCGCTTCTGGTGCGAGGTGTTGGGATACGTCGTACCGCCGCCACCCGAGGGCTTTGCCACGTGGGACGATTTCAAGCGCTCGCAGCCACCTGAGCAGCAGGACGCATGGTTTGCCTGCGTCGACCCCTCAGGCGTGGGTCCGCGACTGTACTTCCAGCGCGTCCCCGAAGGGAAGGCCGCCAAGAACCGGCTGCATCTGGACGTGCGGGTCGGCACCGGACTCGTGGGTGAAGAGCGCCTCGCCGCGCTTGAGGCCGAGTGCGCACGACTGGTCCCGCTCGGCGCGGTACATGTGCGCACGCTGTATGACGGCAATGACGCGTGCATCCCGATGCTGGACATCGAAGGCAACGAGTTCTGCCTCGACTGAGGGGCAGACGCCTGCCCTCCACAGGAGGCACGGCCTGCAAGGCATGCGACCTCCGCCGGCTCGTCGTCCGGCAGGCCCACGTCGACCACCACGATGTTGACCTTGCAACACCGGGCCCGCCCTCCCCCGCGGCTCAGAGGTCCACTCGTCCGGATCCGGTTCCAGGGGCTGCCGGTGTCGAGGGCGCCGTTCGCGGCCATGTCCTTCTCGTCCGGCTCGAAGGCGAAGTCGTCTGTGTTCTCCCGGAGGCGGGAGGGCGTCAGGGACTTGGGGATGAGGGCGTTGCCGAGCTGGAGGTGTCAGCGCAAGTACGACCTGCGCGGGTGTCCGGCCGAGCCGCTCGGCGACCTTGCCGATGACCGGGGCGGAGCGCAGGTCCTCTCCTGGCCAAGCGGCGACCACGCCTCGGGGGCGGCGAAGACCGAGCGCCTCACCCGTCGGGGTACTACCGGTTGCCTCCCGCCTGAAGGACTTGTTCCGCCATGTCCCGGATGGCGTCGGCCAGTGCGTCGGGAGCGGTGAAGTGGGCGGCGTGTCCATGGCCGGTGAGCGTGACGATCCTCGCGTTCGGCAGGGTTGCCGCGAGGTCGGACAGGCGCTCACGCAAGTGGGCGGGGCTGAGGTCTCCCTCGATCAGGGTCGTCGGCGTTTTGAGGTCGGCGAAACGCTCGATACCGACGCCGAGCGCGTCGATCGCCTCGTCGTCGGCGATCTGCGCCGTCGCGTGGGCGCAGCACATCGCTCGCAGTTCCTGGTCGGCGAACATCGCATCGACCGTGCTTACGGGCATGCGGACGATGTCGCGCATGTGGATCCGCATCGCCTCGACGGGGTCGCCCGTGTCCAGCGCGGCCCGGGCACGCACTCCCGCGGCCCCGGCTATCAACTCACGGGTGGGCATGGGCGGTTCATAGAGGAACAGCCCGGCGAACGCCGACGGGTCGAGCAGTGCGGCTTCCAGCGCGGCGACGGCGCCCGAGGAATGACCCACAAGAAGCACCGGGGCGTCGAGGAGTTCCGCGACGCGGAGGATGTCGGCTGCCTCGACGGCCATCGAGTGGGGTAGTGCGATGTCTGCTCCGGGAGCGTAGATCCGTCGGTTGATCCTGACGACGCGGAAGTCATCGGTCAGGCGGCGGGTGACACCGTCCCAGGCTGTCGCGTCTCCGCCGCCCGGGTGGACCACCAGCAGGTTGGGCCCGGATCCGTCGTCGAGAGCGGTGAGGGGGCGGACGTCGTCAGATGATGCGAGAAGTTCGGTCATGCGCACCATCTTGTACGTGACGGCCGACATCACACCTACATGCCTCCTACATTCTGTGCTGCGGACAGTGACCGGGCAGCTCTGGGACGCTCTCACCAGGGGTCCCCCCCCGGGGGCCGTGGAGGCCCGCCGGGGGTCCTCTCGGGGCTACTTCGGGACGGTCCAGAGCTGGCGCTTGTAGGTGTTCGCCGCGTGCAGCTGGATCTTGGTGCCGTCAGCGGTGCTGCCGCCGGTCACGTCGAGGACCTTGCCCGACGCGACGTGCACGATCTGGCCCTTCGCGTTGACCGACCAGCGCTGTGACGGCTTGCCGTTGCAGTCGTAGAGGTCGATCTTGCTGCCGTCCGTGCCGGCGTTACGTGCGTTGTCCAGGCACTTGCCCAGCGCACGGAACGTGCCGTCCTTCTCCAGGATCCACGACTGCGCCGCGCTGCCGTTGCAGGTGTAGAGCTGGATCTGGGTGCCGTTGGCCGCCTTCCCGCCCTTGACGTCCAGGCACTTGCCGCCGAGTCCCGTCACCTTGCCCTGCGGCGAAAGGGCCGCGCCGCCACCGGCGGCGAGGACGCGCAGGCCCTGAAGGTCGAACTGCTGGACATAGGTGCCCACACGGTCGTCCTGGTAGCCGTGGTTCGCGGTGCACATCACCGGCTTCTCGCCGGAGTCGCTTCCCTGCGCGCAGTCGCCCCGCTTCGCGCTGCGGTCCGCGTGCGTCAGCCCCATGGTGTGGCCGAGTTCGTGGCTGATGTGGTTCCGCATGAACGTCTCACCCCAGGAGGGTGCGGGCTTGCCGTCCGAGGTGAAGAACTCGCTGTCGATGTAGGCATGGCCACTGGTCACCGTGCCGGGGAGGGACGAGGAGATGAGCCCGCAGCTCAGGTTGGGGGTGCCCGAGCCGTCGCGCACGACCTTCCAGCCGCTCTGGCCGCCCTCCGCCGGCGGCACGCACGGGCGCTTGAGCACACCGATGACGATCACGCCCTTGGGCCTGACGTAGTCCCAGCCCACAGGGGTGGTGTCGACAGTGACGGGCAGGTTGGTGATGCGCTTGAGGTCGGCGGCGGACGCCTTCACGTAGCGGCCCAGCCAGTCCACGGATTTCTGGTCGTAGAACTTGATCGTGTAGCCGGTCGAGAGGGACTTGGTCATGCCGTTGGCCAGCTTCCAGCCCTCGCCCTGGGGCGCCGCGGCCACCGCCGCCCTCATGTGCGCGGGTGCCGCGCCCAGCGACATGACACCGTTCTGGAAGACCGTCCCGTCGGATGCGGAGACGCCGGAGTCCGCAGAGCCGGACGGCTCGTCCATCGCCCCGGCGCTCGCCGGCCCCGCGGCGCCCGTCTGGGTGTCGCCGGTACCGAACGCGCTGGGCATCAGCTGCACCGTCACCCCGATCGCCGCCACGGCCCCCGCCGTGACGACCGCTATTCGACGCTTGCCCTTGAGTCGCATGTCCCCGTTGGCCTTTCCCCGTTGACCTACTGTTTCCTTCCCGGCGCCGCCGTTCCAGCGGCCCGGGCCGGTGTGATCCTAGGCCGTCGACCCGACAAACGATCACGCAGGGATCCATGCGAGCCGGGGGCCGGGCATAGCCGGCCGGGACGAGGGCTTCCGGACTGCGGGGTGAAGACCACGTCCGCGGAGCGGTCGCATCGGCACAGAGAGCCGATCGCCCCGTGTCACCTCCTGTGTGCGTGGGCCGAGCCGTGCGGTTCGGCCGACGCAGCGGGCACGCAGGACGTAGGGTCCGGCCATGGGCGACCGTTACGTGCCACATGCCTTCTCCCACATCGACGCGCACCCGAATCCCGTACGGCTGGTCGACGCGCTGTACCGCCTGAGAGCCGAACCGTTCTTCGCCTCCTACAAACGGCGCTTACGCCAGCTGCTCCAGGCCCAGCCCGGTCAGCGGTTCCTCGACGTCGGGGCCGGGACCGGAGACGCCGCCCGGGAACTCGCAGCCGAGACGGGCGCCGAGACCATCGCCTGCGACCTTTCCCAGACCATGTGCGCCGAGATGAAGAGGGCGGGCCTGGAGCAGGTGGTCGTGGCCGACAGTCACTGTCTGCCGTTCCAGGACGCGGGATTTGACGGGGTATGGGCGGACCGCGTCCTTCAGCACGTCGAGAGTCCCGCCCGGACTCTGGACGAGATGGTGCGCGTCACCCGCCCTGGAGGCCGCATCGTCGTCTGTGACCCGGACACCGCGACCCAGGCTCTCGACATCGACGACCACCGCCTGGCTTCCAAGGTCCTCGGCCTGCGCCAGTCCGTCAGCATCCGTCACGGCACCTTCGCCCGGCGCGTACCCGGCCTCCTCACCGCACGCGGTCTGCTCGACGTCGAGGTGGAACCTCACACCCTCGTCATCCGCGACAAGCGTGCCGTCGACGGCACGATGGGCATCCGCGACTGGGCCGACGTCTTCGCCGACCGCGGCCATCTCGACCGCTCCGAGGCCCGCCGATTCAACGCACTCCTCGACGACGCGGTCGAAGGCAACCGTTTTCTCTACGCCGTCACCTACTTCCTCACCTCCGCCACCGTGCCCACCGTCCGTACACAGCGGTAGAGGCTCAGGTCCCCCATCCCGGCATGCCCGGCCGGGCGGGGCGCGTCGGCAGGACGTCCCCGGCGGAATCCGCTTGTCACACGCTCTCCGTGAACTGGCCGGTGCCCACGACCTTGAGCAAGGCGAGGCGGTCGGCGGTGTCGCTGCCGACCGGCGGGGTGTACAAGATCACCCGCTGGTCTCCCTGCGGGGCGAGCAGCATCTGGCAGTCGAGGTCGACCGGGCCGATCAGCGGGTGCAACACCCGCATGCGCGTCGCCCGGCGCACGGCGACCTCGTGCAGCTCCCACAGGGCGCTGAACTCCTCGCTGGCCCCCCGCAGCCGCTCCACCAGAGCGTCGCCGCGGGGTCACCCGCCCGGCGGCCGACGGACGCCCGCAGGTCGGCGACGTGCAGGCGGCTGTAGTAGTCGTGCTCGTCGGCCGGGTAGGCGGCGCGCTGGGCGGGATCGGCGAACCAGCGCCAGATGATGTTACGGCCGTGCTCGGACACCGTGCACACCCCGCCGAGCAACGCCTCGGCCATGGCGTTCTGGGCCAGGACGTCACCCAGGTCGCCGACGACCTGCGCCGGGGTGCCGGGCAGTTGGTCCAGGAGGTGCAGCAGTCCAGGGTTGACGTGGTCGCCGGATGTCCGGCCGGCGGGCGGGCGCCGGCCGGCGAGCAGGTGGAGGTGATCGCGTTCGTCCTCGGAAAGGCGCAGGGCGCGGGCCAGCGCGGCGAGCATCTCCGGGGACGGCTGCGGGCCGCGGCCCTGTTCGAGGCGGATGTAGTAGTCGGCCGACATCCCGGCGAGCTGGGCGACCTCCTCGCGGCGAAGCCCCGGGGTGCGCCGCCGTGGGCCGAGGGGAAGGCCCACGTCCTGCGGGCGCACGCGATCGCGGGAGCGGCGCAGGAAGTCGGCGAGTGCGGCACGGTCGATCGTCATGGTGATCATCTTGCGACGCGCGTCGCCGGCTCAACCAGGGACTCCCGGTCCCAGGGTGAAGAGGTCTCTCCCGGCCCCCTTGCCGGGGCGGCAGAGTGAGTCGGGCCGGAGCACGGGGCCCCGGCACATCAGACAGGTAGCGTTCCATGGCCACCATCACCGTCGACGGCGCACGGGTCCACTACGAGAAGACCGGCACCGGCCCCGCGCTCGTCCTGGTCCACGGCACCGGGTCGTCGGGGGCAGCCGTCAACTGGGGGCAGACGGCGCCCCGGTTCACCGGGCACCGCACCGTGATCACCCCCGACCTGTCGGGCACGGAGGCCACCGTCGACGACGGCGCCCCGCTGACCGCCGAGGGGCTCGCCGCCCAGGTCATCGCGGTCATCGAGGCCGCGGCAGACGGACCGGTCGATCTGCTCGGCTTCTCCATGGGAGCCACTGTCTCCGCGACCGTGGCCGCCCTGCGCCCCGACCTCGTACGACGTCTGATCCTGACGGCGGGCTGGGCCCACACCGACGGTGACGAATACCTGCGCAGCTTCTTCACGCTCTGGCAGAACCTCGGCACCAACGACCCCGAGTCCTTCGGCCGCGCCGTAGCGATGACCGGCTTCAGCCGTGGCTTCCTCAACAGCATCGGCCGCGACGCGTTCGAGGCCCTGATCCCCAACATGCCGCCCACGGTGGGCACCCTGCGCCACATCGCCTACGACCTGCGGGTCGACATCCGCCACCTGCTGCCCCGCATCGAAGCCCCCACCCTCGTCCTCGGTGGCACCCAGGACATCACTGTCCCCGTCGAGCACAGCCGCGCTCTTCACGCCGCGATCCCGAACAGCACCTACGCGGAGATCGACGCGGGCCATGTGATGTTCTTCGAGCAGGAGGACACGTTCGTCAAGCTCGTGACCGACTTCATCGACGACCACGCCTCCCCCGCGATGTGACCGGCCACCACGGGTGGTGCTACGGGCGGAGCACGCGCGCCCCTGGCTTGTCACACACTTCCCCCATGGAGATCAAGCCAGGGAAGGCGGCACGGCGCCGGCTGGCCCGGACCGTCTTCCCAGTGAAGTGGTTCATGCCGGTGTGCCCCTCAGCGTGTGCGTGATGTGGTCGCTGACGTGGGGCAACCAGTCGGGTCGCGCGTTACCGAGAAGATGGTCGCCGTGCGGGACCGACAGATAGGTGCCGTGCGGTGCCAGACCGGCCAGCCTCTCACCGTTCGTCACGCCGGGAATGACGTCCCGCTCACCATCCACGACCAGCAGCGGGGCCGCTATGCGGGACGCCAGGTCGGCGAGATCCACCTGGTCGGCGAACGCGCGAGCCTCGTCGGCCCCTCCCGTGCGCCGGGCCATGATGTCCTTCACCGGCGGCGGCAGTTCCCGCCAGTCGAGGCGGAACGGGCCGCTAACGGTGGCGACCGCCGCCACACGCGGTTCCAGCGCGGCGGTCCGGGCCGCGAAATACCCGCCCAGGCTGAGGCCGACGAGTCCGATGCGGGCGACGCCGAGGGCGTCGATGACCCGGCCCACGACCTGCTCGTACTCCGGCCGGAGAGTCGTGGTGGCCGCGAGCACGCCCTGCCCGGGGCCGTCCATGGCGAACACCGCCAGCCCCCTGGCCAGCAGCGCGGACACCAGATCGAGGAACTCCTCCTTGGTGGAGTCCAGGCCGGGGACGACGACCACGGTGCCGGGCGCGTCGGCGGGGCCGCGCAGCCAGCCGGTGAACCCCTCCCCGCTCACGCGCCGGGCTTCGGGTTCCAGCACCGTGAGCGCCCTGCTCAAGGCGTGGTCCGCCTCGGTGGCGGCCAGGTGTGCCCTTTCGTACGGCGCGAGCGTGGCGAGGTGGAACCAGCGGGCTGCCATCAGCAGGTACTCACCGGCCGAGACGGACGACCGCGCCGCCTGCGCGCGCTGGAGGTAGCCGTGTCCGGTGCGCAGGAACGACGGTCCCCAGTCGGCGACAGAGGTGAGATCGTCGGTGACGCGACGGTACTCGTGGGGATCGACGCCCGCGCCGGTGGCGCGTGTCCACTGGGCGGCGGCGAATTCGACGGCGTTCATCGGGTTCCTCCTGTCAGCAGGACGGCCTTGCCGCGGATACGCAGCTCCCGCCGGCCGGCAAAGGAACCGGCCGTACGCAGCAGGCGTAAGGCGGTGACTCCGGCCAGGGGCAGGGCCGCCGCCCGGACACTGTCGACGCTGTCCGGGAGCACCGCGAGGGAGTGCGTGGGTACGGCGGCGTACTCGGCCCAGCCGCCATGTGCCGGATGCCCGACCACGCGGGTGCCGGTGCCGGGGCCTGAGGCGTTTGCGGCGGCCTGCACGACGAGCCCAGCAATGCCCTTGCCGGGCGGCGGCCCCGGGCGGGGGCCTTCGAGGAGGAACGTCTCGCCCCGGTTCGGCGCGAACGCCTCCACCTTGATCAGTGCCTCACCGGGCTCCGGAACGGGCTGTGGCGCTTCGGCGAAGGCGACCAGGCACCCCGCATCCCCCGTGGGAATCAGTGTTTGCATGCCGACGATGCAACCGCCGCGGCCACCCCGCGTGCCAACAACGGACAGGCAAGGCCGACAACTTTTGGTTGTCGCCTGGGGTGGGAGCAATGGATTGCGACGTGGCGCAGGCACGTGCCGTCGTACGTGCCGCCGAGGAACTGTGCTTGGGGCGGGCGGCCGGGACGCTCGGGGCAGGGGCGAGCGGCGCGACAGGCAGGGCCGTACGTCCCGCCGCCCGCCGCTCCGCTCACCGGCCGGCTTCCGGGGCAGCGGGCCTACCGCTCGGTCTGGGCGAGAGTGGCGCAGTTTGTCTTGTACCGGGCCACGACATAGCCGTCGATCTCGCCGCCCCAGTCGACGCACTTGCCCTTTGCGTCCAGGTAGACCGGGCCCGAGTACGAGGTGAAGGAGCCGTACTGTTCCTGCTTCGACTTCAGTTCAGTGTTGCGCTGGAGCCAGGAGCCCATCCACAGCGGTGAGCCGGTCGAGCTGTTCCGCTTGGTGACCACGCAGTTCTTGCCGGTGGCGGCGTTGTAGGTCAGGAAGACCGTCCCCCGACCCGGGATCGGGATCTGGTTGACCTGCGTGTACCCCGTGCCGCACTCACGGTTGTACGCGGCGGCGCGTGCCGGGGCGGCGACGGATGTCCCGGTGCCCGCCGCCAGGGCGGTGACGGTCGTGGCGGCGGCGAGCAGCGCAGCTCCCGCAACGCGGGTACTTACAGCACACTTCACTGTGTCCTCCGAAGAAGTCGCAAGTCGCATGGTGCCGGTTGATGGACGTACGCGGGACGGCCGTCTCCGTGCCCACACAGACACCCCACATCCCAAAGAGGTTGCACGCCCCCCTCACCCCACAACTCAGAACCGGCCACACGGCCCGAGCCCCTGGCCGTCCGGGTCATCGACCCGGTATCCAGGGCGGAAGACGCCACCTGTGCAGGCCTGACGTGCTGCTCTCATCTGCTGTGATGTGGAAACCCCGAACCCGCCCTCGCCATCCTGGATCTGCACGCGGTGATGTGCTGTGTGTGGTGCACTGTTACCTGTACGCGGTGCTGAGCTGCATTGTTCATTGGGGAGTCGAACCCCGAGCGTTGCTCCTCACGCGCCAGCGTGGGTCGGAAACCGCCGACCCTCGGTGTGTGCACGCCTCCAGAACGACTACCTGCTCCACATCGTCTGCTGGACTGGCTCAGTCCAGGAGATCGGCCTCCCAGTTCATAGGGCGCCGGGCACCCGGTTTTCGGTGCGCTGCCTGAGCTCTACCGTCGTCATCCCGACAACGCCCTTTCTCATGCTTCGCGGGACGGACGCGGGGCGCCCCACCCGGTGAGCGCCCCAACCCTTGACGAGCCGCCAAGCGTGCGCTCAGCTGACGGCGGCGCCGAACCACTTGGGCAACTGGCCGAGCAGGTCCTGCTGGTCGTCACCGACCCACGCCACGTGACCGTCCGGTCGCAACAGCACGGCGGACGCCTCCAGTTCGTCACTGACGTCGACGACGTGGTCGACTCGATCCGCCCAACCCTCGACCGAGAGCCGGCCGGTCTGGTCGAGCAGCAGCCCGCGGCCGCCGTGCATCAGCTCGTACAGGCGCCGACCCTGCTTCAACGTCACGTCGCGAAGCCGCCGGCCGAGCAGTTCGTGGCCCTCGCCGAAGTCGTAGCGGATCTCGACGGCGGTGATCATCCCGGTCACGTACCGGTTCACCTCCTCGAAGTCCATCAGCTTCGAGAACAGCTCCCGCAGTGCCGTCGGACCCGGCTCGGTTCCCATCAGCGTGATCTGCGCCCGGGTATTGTCCAGCACGGCCGCGCCCACCGGGTGCCGTTCGGTGTGGTAGCTGTCGAGGAGCCCCTCCGGCGCCCAGCCGTTGACCGCGGCGGCCAGCTTCCAGCCGAGGTTGAACGCGTCCTGCACACCGAGGTTCAGTCCCTGCCCGCCCGTCGGCGGGTGGACGTGCGCCGCATCGCCGGCCAGGAACACCCGCCCGACCCGGTAGCGCTCGGCCTGCCGGGTGGCGTCGCCGAACCGGGACAGCCAGCGCGGCGAGTGCACACCGAAGTCGGTGCCCGCGTACGCCCGCAGCTGCTGCTTGAACTCGTCCAGCGTCGGCTCGGTCGCACGGTCCTCGGCGACCCCGTCGGCGGGCGCGACGACACGGACCACGCCGTCCGCGTCGGGGGCAGTGACGCCGAACCGCAGCTGGGTCCTGTTGACTTCCTTGACGACAACGGCGATCGTCGCCGGATCCTCGGTCACCTCCATCTGGCCCACCAGCGTCTCGACCTTGGCGGGCTCGCCGGGGAAACCGACCCCGAGCAGCTTGCGCACCGTGCTGCGACCGCCGTCGCACCCGACGAGATAGCGCGAGCGCACCAGTGCCCCTCCCCCGCCGGCTACGCCCCCATCCCCCGCCAGCTCGACGGTCACCCCGTCCTCGTCCTGGCTCAGCCCGACCACTTCGCAGCCGCGCCGGATCTCGGCACCGAGTTCGAGGGCGCGCTCGTTGAGCAACCGCTCGGTGACCGGCTGCGGGGTGGCGACGCCGTACGGGTGCGCGGTGTCCAACCGGTCCGGCCACGGCTTCACGATGCCGCCGAAGAGACCACCGACGCTGAACTTCTCACTGGTCGCGAGGAACCGGTCCAACAGACCGCGCTGGTCCATCATCTCGACGCTGCGCGCGTGCAGCCCCTGGCCACGGGACTGCGCTGTCGGCTCGGTCAGTTTCTCCAGCACGACCACGCGCACACCGTGCAGTCGCAACTCGCTCGCCAACATCAAGCCGGTCGGTCCGCCGCCGGCAATGATCACGTCAATCATGAAAAACCCTGTTTCCGCAGTTCCTGGCCTCGGCCGACGATTCTGCGGCACACCCCGGGCCTTGCCACAAGCCCCCCAGTGCGCTATACGTTAAGAGTGGCGAGGAGTGGACGACCTCCTTGCCTTTGCCTTTTGTTCCTGCCGCAGTTCGCCCTGGTGTGACGGCGCGGCAAAGGCCGCGCCCCCGTGTGGGAAGCGACTCCTGTCCCTTGCGGTCAGCTCCTCCTCGCCGTGGTGGACGGTGCGACGGCGGCCCACCTCACGGTCCAGGAAGTCCCCGAGGACCGGGCGCCGCACCGCGGTAGGCGGCGTGCGGCGGCACCGACGGGCTACACGGCGAAGCCAGTGACGGTCCGCTTTTCCCAAGAGCCGCACACAGCTGCGGGAACGGATCGGCGTCAAGAGCGCCCGGGGTCGTAAAACGGGAGCACCGGGATAGGCTGAGACGATGTTCAGCAACATAGGACCGTTCGAGGCAGTCGCCCTCGGCGTCGTCATCATGGCCTTATACGTCGTGCCGTCGGTCATCGCGTTCCGCCGCAGGCATCCCCAGCGTCTGCTCGTCCTGGCGGTCAACCTCGTTTTCGGCTGCACCCTCGTGGGCTGGGCCGTCGCCCTCCACCTCGCGACCCGCTCCGCCCCGGCCCGCAGCCAGCCCGCCTGACGGCGCCTCGTCGATGAGATCGCCTCGTCGATGACACGACCTCTCAGGTGGCGGGCAGCTCCCGGCCGGCCGTGTGCGGGGGCGGGCGCGGCCCGCACGGCACGAGCACGGCTGCCTCGTCCGACCCGGCGGACACAATCCAGGGGCGCCTTGTGGATCAGGCCGCGTACCCTCGGCTCCGTGCCCCGCCACCCGAAGAAACCCCGCCGACTGGTCGCCGACGGGCGCGCGTACCTGTGGACGCTCCGTCACAGCCACCGCGTGCTGGACGGCGGCCGGTCCGCGCACTGCCGCGAGACCCTCACGTTGTACCCGCAGCCGGCCGGCGCCGGCGGCCCGCTGCGCATCGTCTTCGCCGCGGGCCCGGAGCGGTACGTCCCGGGCGGGGCCCCTCTGGGCTCCGGGGATGTGGGGTACACCCGCGGCGATTCCCTGAACCTGCACGAACCGGGCGCCGTCCGGGCCCTGCTCGACGCGGCGACGGCCCGCGGGTGGCAGCCGGGGGAACGGCGGGCGGTGGAGGTCGACGGCTGGACGCTGCTGGAGGCGGCGGCCGCCGCGCGAGCCGGGACGCCGGGCCCTCGGGGCCGTAGGGGTGTCGCCCGGCCTTCCACCAGGCGCTCACCGCGCTTCAGGCCGTCTCGCCGCGTACGTGGCTCTCCGACGGTCAAGGAGCGAGTGACGGGGGTGGCGGTCTGACGCCTGATTCGCGTGCTTCCCGCGTCGAAGGCCGCGCCCCCGCCGGGGCCCTAGACCAGGACGTCCTTGTAGAAGAGGTTGGAGCGGCGGTCGTTCTCAAGGCCCGAGGCGAAGCCGAGGAAGAGGCGGACGTCGCCGGCGACCGTCTGGTAGACGGCCAGGCCCTCCGGCTCACGGAAGTCGAGGGTGGAACCGGCCTTGGTCAGGACGGGGCCTTGCTTGATGGTGCCGGTGTTCATGTCGATGCTGGTGATTTCGGAATCGACGATCCAGTTGCCGTCGGAGTCCTTGCCGTTGGTCTCGTAGTCGTCGCCCGTCATGACGTACAGGTACTGGCCGTAGGCGGCGTATCCCTGGAACTTGGACGACGCGGTGGGGAGCGTGGGCTGCTTGAAGTCGGCGAGCGGGTTGCTGAAGTCGCCGTTCGTGGCCGCGGCCAGGTCGTAGACGGCTATGTGCTTGCCGTCCCCGAGCTGGTAGCGGACGATGAGGCGGTTGTTCACCGGGTCGATGGAGCAGGTGTGCTCGGTGGCCGCGGCGACAGGTGTGTACTTCGTCAGCGCGGAGGACGTGTGGGACAGCGTCGTGCCGCTGGTGAACTTGAAACGGGCGAGGCGCTGACCGTAGCCGTTGTCCGCGTCCACCTCCGTCCACAGGTACGTGGAGCTGCCCACGCCCTGCGCACCGAAGGCAACGCCGTGGCCGAAGCCGGTCAGGTGCATGTACCCGACGTAGTTGCCCGCGAAGTCGAGCTGGGTGACGCACAGGTCTCCGGCCGCGTCCGCCGATCCGTTGCGCCGCTGTGCCACGAACAGGCGCCGGTTGACGTTGTCGAAGGCGAAGCCCTGCTGGACCGTCACGTCGTGGAGCGGCTTGCCTCGGTACAGGTCGGTGGACGCCTGGGTCAGGTCGAAGCGCTGCGAGGCGGGGACGGCCGCGGACGCGGGAGAAGCAGCCGTGCCCAGGCCGAACGCGGCCAGGCCCAGTCCGGATCCGGCGCGGAGCAGGGAGCGGCGGCTGAAGCCAGCGATGCGGGACATGTGTCTCCTTCTTCTGCCGGGATGTCGGGGGATGGTGACGCCCCGGGCGGATCGGGAGCGGTCCTGTCCGGTGGGAGAGCGGAGGCCGGGGGAACGATCCTGCGTGGAGGCGCCGTACCCCAGGCCAGGGGTGGTCCCCGGGGGGCGAGTGGCAGGACTTTACGACACCGTCCTGGGCACCCCACAACCGGGGACCGGCCGACGACCTGTACGCGCAGATCGTGCCTGTCTGGCAGAGCGCGTCGTATGTCGCCCGGAATACGGTCCCGCCGTGGCGGACGTGCACGGACGCTGTCCCCGCCGTCCGCGTCAGCCCCTCAGCGCTTCTGCGGCCGCCATTCGAAGAGCAGGATGGTCGCATCGTCCCGCAGGTCGTTGCGCTCGTGGTCGAGGATCGCGTGGATGAGCAGCCTCAGCACTTCAGCCGGACGCTGGCCGGAGGCAGTGGAGCGGATGATGAAGTCGGTGAACCGGTCGAGTCCGAACTCCATGCCCCCTTCGCTGCGCGCTTCCGTGACACCGTCGGTGTAGAGCAGGACCCGGTCACCGGGTTCGAGTGCCGTCTCGTGCACCTCCCGGGTGACCGGTGCGAGCTGGAAGGGCAGCCCCATCGGCGGCTGCGAGGTGTTGGCCAGGGCGTGATCGATGACCCGCTCGTCACGGATCAGCAGCGGTGGCGGGTGACCGCAGTTGATCCAGCGCAAGGCCCCGTTGGACACGTCGAGTTCACACAGGACACCGGTGCAGAACTGGTCCGGAAGCCACTGGGCGAGCGTCTGGTCGATGGTGTCGACCAGTTCGGGCAGATCGGCACCACTGCGACGGGCGTTGCGCGCGCCCGCGAGGGCGACCGAGGTGGTCAGGCCCGAGGCGAGGTTGTGGCCCATCGCGTCGAAGATCGCGGTGTGCAGCACGTTCTTGACCACCGAGTGGTCGAACGCGTCACCGCCGAGCTCGTAGGCCGGTTCCAGCACCGCGGTCGAGACGCACTCGCTGTTGCCGATGGTGCGCGGTGGCAGGAAGGCCCGCATCATCTCGGCGTGCAGTCGCATGGGGGCGATGCGCGTGCGGGCCACCAGCCAGTCGCTGTAGGCCCGTTTGGAGGTGATGGCCATCGCGAGCAGGTCGGCCAGCATCCGGCTTCGGCGCAACCGCGGACCGTCGAGGTTCGCGGACTGTACGGCGAGCACTCCCAGCCGTTCGGCACCGTCGACGAGCGGCACCCAGACGATCACGCCGTCGTCCACGTCGGCCACTCGCAGTGACACCGTACGGTACGCCCAGCCGGCCGACGATCCGTCCACCGGGAGCGGCTCATGCCGCTCGTCGAGCGGAACGAGAAGTCTTTGTTGCAGGTCGACGAGGTAGATCAGTGCCGTGTCCATGCCGAGCGCCGTGGCGCACCGGCGCACCAGTGCGGAGAGTTCCACCGGCATGGCGGTGTGCGCCGACGAGATCAGCTCCTGCAGCTGTTTGTCGTCGATTCCGGCGTGCAGCTCGGCGGGGCCCGTGGAGGGCGCGGGGGGCCGGTCGGACACGGAGATCACCTCTTCCCACGGGCCCCGGGGCACGTCGCATGGCCTCAGCCACTGCCTACGAGTCCCCCCGCCGACGCGAGCCGCGCCCAGGCCACCGTGGCACCGGTACGGCCGACGGCGCCGGGCGCGCCCGTCTCCAGGCGCTGCGCTTTCAGCACTCCCCCAGCTTGCGCCTGGCCGACGCGTGCCGCACGCCGAGCCTCCGGCGCGGCGGCACCGCGCCGACGCGCCGGTCACGCCACGCCCGCCGAGGTCAGGTGGCCCAGGGCGCGGGGCCGCCTCGCGGGTGTGTCCCGCAGGCCGGCGGGACGGTCGTCAGGTCAGCTACGTGATGATCCGGGCCGCGCGACGAAGCGGGTGAGTTCCTCGGCGGCGCCGCGCGGCAGGCCGGCGACCGCCGCCTCCGGCAGAGCCGTGATCACGGTGCGCAGCCGCGCGGCGGGGTCCGGCAGCGCTGCCCAGGCGGAGGCCGGGGCCCCGACGGCCGCGAGCAGCAGGTCGCCCTCGTGGAAGTACGCGTCCAGCAGTGGCTCCTCAAGGAGGAGACGGACTGCGAGGGGGAGGACGTACGGCAGGGCCACCTCCTGCGAGATGAGCGTGCGCAGATCCGCCGGACCAAGGCCGCTCAGCGGCCGGCGCCGCAGCTCGTGCACCTTGCGGACCAGGTGGGTCGCCTCGGCGGCCGGCGCCGCCCAGCGAGGAGGGTCCAGTTCGTCGAGGGTGCGGTCGAGGTGCAGAGATGATCCATGGGGCTCATTCTCTCCCGCTCTGGACCGGCACTCGTCCGTCGCAGTGCCCACGCTGTCGCGTGACGCTGACGACTGCTCGCGGTGACGGCCAGGCGACGTCCGTGACGGGCGACCACCCGGGAGGCCATGCGGCCCAGGGAACGGCGAGGGGAAGCCCTGGCCCACGCCGCCGTCCTGTCGGGTGCGGTCACTCCCGGCCCGCCGGCGCCGGCGGGCCGGGGGTCCGCTGCGGGACACACCGGCCGGGCCGCGGCCTACCATGACTGCGTGATCCGTTCTCCGCAGGCTGCTCCCTTCGGCCGCTTCGACGAGTCCTGGCCGGCGGTGAACCGCCCCGAGCTCCTCGCGGAGCCCGTGGCCGCGGCGCTCGGGCAGTGGGTCGGTGCCGGACCGGTCGAGTCCGTGCTGGTCGTCGACACCGACCCGGAGGTGGCCGACACGGCGGCCTTCAGCGCGGCGTACGACGTGCCCCTGGACGTCTCCGCGAACTGTGTCGTCATCGCCGCCAAACGCGGTCAGGAGGTGACGTACGCGGCGTGCGTGGCCCTCGCGACCACCCGCGTCGACGTCAATTCGGCGGTGCGCAAGCGCCTCGGTGCCCGCAAGGCGTCGTTCGCCCCGATGGACACGGCCGTGGCGGAGACCGGTATGGAGTACGGCGGGATCACCCCCGTCGGGCTGCCGAAGGACTGGCCCCTCCTCGTCGACGAGGCCGTCGCCTCCGCGCCGTACGTCCTCGTCGGCAGCGGCAGACGCAGGAGCAAGCTGATCCTCCCCGGTGCGTTCCTGGGCCAGCTGCCGAACGCCGAGGTCGCCGCCGGACTGGCCCGCTGACGACGATCGGTTCGCCGGCCCTTCGTGCGGTTCGCCAACCGCCTCGGCGGTCCGGCCGGGGACGGCGGGGAGGCCCGACCGCGGCCGGCCGCCGCCCTTCAGAGGCGGCCGGGCGCCTGCCGGAGCGGGTGACGGCCGTTCAGGAGGGTCAGACCGTGGGGCCGGAGTGTTCCTGCACGGCGTCGAGGGGCACGCGCGGGTGCGGGATGACGGCCTCTCCGCCCTGCCGCAGCGAGACGGTCCGTTCCGGCACCGGGATCCGGATGCCCTCGGCGCGGTACCGGCGGTGCAGACGCTTGACGAACTCGTGCTTGATGCGCCACTTGTCGCTGAACTCGCCGACCCCGAGGATCACGGTGAAGCCGATCCGCGACTCCCCGAAGGTGTGGAACCGGACAGCCGGCTCGTGGTCGGGGACCGCGCCGGCGACCTCCTTCATCACGCCTTCGGCGACCTCGACCGTGACCCGCTCGACCTGCTCCAGGTCGCTGTCGTAGGCGACGCCCACCTGCACCGTGACCGACAGCTTCTGCTCGGGCCGGGTGAAGTTGGTCATGTTCGTGCCGGCGAGCTTGGCGTTCGGGAGGATGACGCGGTTGTTGTTGAGCTGCTCCACCACCGTGTTGCGCCAGTTGACGTCGACGACATAGCCCTCCTCCCCGCTGCTGAGCCGGATGTAGTCGCCGGGCTGCACGGTCCTCGAGACGAGGATGTGCACACCCGCGAAGAGGTTGGCCAGCGTGTCCTTCAGAGCGAGGGCGATCGCGAGACCACCCACGCCGAGGGCGGTGAGCAGCGGCGCTATCGATATGCCGAGGGTCTGAAGGACCACGAGGAAGCCCATCGCCATGACCGCGATGCGCGTGATGTTGACGAATATCGTGGCCGATCCGGCCACCCCGGACCGGGACTGCGCCACGGTCCGCACCAGGCCGCCGATCACCCGGGCGGCGGTGACCGTCGCGGTCAGGATGACGAACGTCGTCAGGACCTCGTTGACGACGTGTCCGACCGAGTGGGTCAGGGGAAGGGCCGCGGCCGCCGCCCCGACGCCGCCCGCCACGGCGGACCAGGGGGCGAGCGTGCGCAGCACGTCGACGATGATGTCGTCCCCCTCCCACTTGGTCCTGCGGGCACGCTCGGCGAGCCAGCGCAGGACGACCCGCAGCACGAGGGCCGCGAGCAGGCCGGAGGCCAGGGCGATGCCGGCGACGATGACGTCGTGGGCCGTCAGATCGCGGTTCACCGGCGTCCCCTCTCCCGTCCGGAAAGCGGGGCCGCGGCCTCACATGCCGCCGCCGGAAGCCCGCAGTAACGATTCGTCACTTATACCTGCCTGTCACAGAGATCACGAACGCACCGGGGTCACGAGGTGATCCGGCGCGAGGAGTCATCCTGCACCACACCCCGACCGGGCTCGCACAGAGCCCTCACCATTCGGAGCCGGCGGGCTCGCCCCGGCCGTCCAGGTGGCCGGCGTCACGCTCTCCCGCCTGCTCCTCTGCTCGTCTGCCCGTCCCGCTTCACTCATCCGGCGTTGATGACCAGAAGGGACATCTTCCCTCAAACCTCATGAAGGGCAGACAAGAGCAGGAGACCCCTCGCCTGTCCGGCCCGTTCTCCGGGATCGTTCCCCGTCGCTCTCCGGCCGGGGTTCAGGGGCGTCGTCCCCGGCGCCACGGCGGGCGCGCACGCTGCCGGGCCGCCACGACCGTAGGGCAGTGGCGCCAACTCCCTTACCCGCTCTGCCTCCAGAGCCGAAACGCACGCGCGCACCCGCGGCGTTCCGCCCTGTCCGGACGCACCCGCACCCCGCGTACGATGCACATGTGATCGCCTACGCGCCAGCAGCCCTCTTCCTCGTCCTCTTCGGCATCGGCATATTGCGTGACCGCCGGCGCTTCAGCAACGCCGTGTACCTCGGACTCGCCTGCATATTCATGGTGTTCGGGTTGCTTCACGTGGCCGACCGGTCCAGCGATCACGGCCACCACGCCCTGGAGTGGCTGGTGGCGGCCCTCCTGCTGATCCCCTTCCTCGGCGCCCTGGCCCTCCCGGTGTTCCTGCTGATAAACGGCGTGAAGATGATCCGGAAGGAGGGGCGGAGGCCCGCGAACCTGCTCTCCTTCCTCGCCGGCCTGGCCCTCTTCGGCCTCATGGCGCTGACGCTGGTGGCCGCCGGCACGCGGTCGCGAGGCCTGGTGATCGCCACCGGTACGACCCTCATGATCGCCGGTTATGTGTCGTTCCTCTTCTTCTGCTTCATCGCCTACGCCTTCCTGTACGGCTGGATGAGGCCGCGCCGCGACGTCGACTTCGTCGTGGTGCTGGGCTCCGGCCTGATCGGCGGGACCAAGGTGCCGCCGCTGCTCGCCAGCCGGCTGGAGCGCGGGCGCAGGCTCTACGAGGCGCAGGCGGCGCGCGGCAACCCGCCCCTCCTCATCACGTCCGGCGGCCAGGGCCCGGACGAGAAGCTGCCCGAGGCCCACGCCATGGCCGGCTACCTCACCGACCGCGGCTTCCCCGCCGAGCACATCCGGCGGGAGGACAGGTCCCGGACGACCGAGGAGAACCTGGAGTACAGCAAGGCGATCATGGCGGCGGCCGTGCCCGACTACTCCTGTCTGATCGTCACCAACAACTTCCACGCCTTCCGGGCCGCCCTGACGGCCCGGAAGGCGGGTGTCAACGGCCAGGTCGTGGGTTCCCCGACGGCCGCGTACTTCTGGCCGAGCGCGACGATCCGGGAGTTCGCGGCCGTCTTCCTCAGCCACAAGCTCGTGAACTTCACGATCTGCGGGCTGCTCGCCCTCTTCGGCGTGCTGTCCTGGCGCCTGGGCTGACCACGCGTCGCCGCGTGGGTGGGCGGCCCCCGGACCCACCCGGACCGGTCAGTCCCAGGGGTTGGCGCGCTGGTCGTTGATGGCGGTCCACATGCGGGTGCCGGCGGGCACCGAGCCGTACGCCCAGAAGGTCCAGCCGCCGGTCCAGGCGAGGTCCGGGCCGTAGTGGCCGTCGTGGAATTCGGCCATCCGCCAGCCCGCGCCGAATTCCGCCTGGCAGACGCTGTCCGCGGCGTTCCTGCTGTTGAGGCGCGAGCCGCGCACGGGTCTGCTGGCCGCCACGGTGCCCTGCGCCCAGCCCGTGTAGAAGCCGGGGGTGATGCCGTCGGGAACGGGGCTGCCGTCGACCTTCAGGCACAGGACCGGCAGCACGGCGCTCGCCGGGGTGTCCCCCTGGTAGGGATTGCTGGGGCTGCCGCCCGGGCCGCCGACCTGCACGGTGCCGTCGGGGCCGTCGGCCATCTTGGCCCAGGTCATCCCGGGGTGGGTCGCGGGAGGCGCGGCGTGCGCGGGGCTGGGGGCCAGCAGGAGCGCGGTCGCGGCCAGCGCGGCCGCGCCGGCCAGGGAGGCGAGCTTGTCAGAACGCATGGCGGATCCTCACGGATGGATGACGGGACGTCCGGCGTTCGTTCCTGGTGTCGGAGCGAGCATTCTGTACGCTCTTCACGCCTCCTCCACAGCCGGGAACCGGTCAACAACGAGCGCGACCGTCCACGCGTCGACGCCCGCCACCGATGTGCCGCCCGGCGAACCGGGCCAGAGACGTCTCGGCTTCACTTCACGTCACTGGCTCACCAAGGTCCTCACGGCTGCCACGAACTCCTCCGTGCCGGGGTGCGTGGGGTGTACCGGGCGCAGCAGGTAGACGGTGGCCGCTGGTGCGTCGCTGACGCGGACGTAGCGCACGCCCGGGTGGGTCCGGCACTCCACGGTCCCCTCGGCGGCGATGCCGACCGTCCCTCCGACGGCGACGGCGTTGAGCCACTCGTCGACGTCGTGCACCTCGGTGCCGCTCGCGGGCCGCTCCTCGGGGCGCCACAGCTCTGGGCCCGAGGTGCTCACCTCACGCCACGTCACCAGGGTCTCGCCGGCGAGCTCGGCCAGGCCGATCTCCCGTCGTCCGGCCAGCGGATGGTCGTCGGGCAGCGCGGCGAAGCGGTCCTCGCGGTAGAGGGCTTCGGCGCGCAGCCGTGGGTCGCCGGGATCCGCGCGGACCACCGCGACGTCCACGTCCCCTGTGGCCAGTCCCGCCGTGCTCTCGTCACGCCGGCGCAGTTCGAGGGGTACGTGCGGGTGCTCGCGCTGCCAGGACCGCAGCAGCGGAGTCGTGGAGCGGCCCAGCAGGGCGCAGTTGTAGCCCAGGCGCAGCGGCCGGGAGACGGCCGCGGCGTCCGCCAGGGCGGCGTCGACGCGGGCGAGGATGGCTCGTGCGTGGTCGTACAGGGTCCGTCCGGCGGACGTGAGTGCCGTCCGGCGGGACGCTCCCGTGGGGCCGCGGTCGACCAGGCGGACGCCGGTGCGCTGTTCCAACTGGGCCAGGGTCCGGGAGAGGGCCGGCTGGGTGAGGTGCAGGCGGGCGGCGGCCGCGGTGACGGTGCCTTCGTCGGCGATGGCCACCAAAGCCTTGAGGTGGCGCAGTTCCACATCCATGCGTGCGAAGCATAGTGCCTGCCCAGAAGGCATTTCCGGGTGGGCGGCCGGGTCCGTACGGTCATGGGTGACGGCCCTTGCGGCCGCGATCCACCCAGGGTCCCGGGCGGTGAGGAGCGTGCCGCCGTGGTGACCACGACGAAAGAGAACCCTTGTGAAGATCCTCCTCATCGGCGCCGGCGGCACCATCGGCAGCGCCGTGCACACCACCCTCACCGGACGGGGTCACGAGGTGGTGACCGTCGGCCGCACCAGCGGTGACGTCCGCCTCGACATGTCCGACCCGCAGGCCGTCGGCCGGCTCTACGAGCAGTGCGGGCAGGTGGACGCGGTAGCCGTCGCGGCGGGCGACGCCGTCTTCGGGCCGCTGGACGCGCTCACCTACGACGACTTCTCCGCCACGCTGCGGGGCAAGGCGCTGAGTCAGGTGGAGCTCGTGCGCCAGGGCACGCGCCATGTCGCGCCGCGCGGCTCGTTCACCCTGGTCACCGGAGTGCTCACCCATGAGCCCGTGCCCGGTGCGGCGGCGGCCGCAGCGGCGAACGGGGCCGTGGAGGCGTTCGTCCGGGCCGCGGCGATCGAGCTGGCACCGCAACGGGTCAACGCGGTCAGCCCCGGCCTCGTCGCGGAGAGCGCCGACGCGTACGGGCAGGTCTTCCCCGGCGTGGAGCCGGTGCCCGCGGCCCGGGTGGCGACGGCGTACGTACGGGCGATCGAGGGCGCGGCGACGGGGCAGGTGTTGCGGGTGGGGCACTAGGGGGTGTCCGACGGGTCGGTGCCGGCCCTGCGGAGCCCGGCACGGCACCTCGCTGCGCTGTCGCATCAGCCGAGGACGCCCGGTCCGAGGCAGATGCTCCGCCGTGCGATCCTCCCCCGGCTACCGCTGGGAGGTGCCCCCAGCGGACACCGCAGGACCCGCACCGACCCATCGGACACCCCTAGGCGGATGCGTTGACCGGGAGCCCTCGGTTCTCAGGGCTCCCGCGTGGGCGGCTGTGCGCGGCGTCCGTGCGAACTCCTCGATGGCCGCCGGGGTGACGGGGCGAAGAAGGCGAAGAGATCGCCGTCGGGTCGCGGAACAGCAGCGACCGGCTGGGCGGAGGCCCTCGCCCACTTCCTCAGACAGGCCCCGGGGCTGTCCGGCGACAGCCGCCGCGATCAGGGTCGTGTGCAGATGGTCAGGGCTTTGACCTTCACGGTCCGGGAGCTGACGTTCTTGCCCGCCCAGACCCAGGAGTTGGCCCCTTCCTCCTGGTAGGAGTCGCTCACGCTGAGCGAGTAGGGAACGTCGGCCCGGCCGCCTCCGCCGGAGATCACTTCACCCGCCGGGCAGGCGACGATGGTGCCGAAGGTCGTGTTCGGAGGGATGTCGATGCCGGTGTCCCAGACGGGGTGAGGGGCGACGGCCGCGACCCTCTGCGGGTGTGGCGCCGGAGCGGCCTCAGGCGGTGCGGCCGCCGTCACCGAGCCACCGATGGTGAGGAACAGGGCCGCCACGCCGACCGTGGCGGCGGCACCCCGGCCCCATGACCGTCTCTTCATGCTCTCTCCTGACCTGAGTTGGTTCACCGGTCCCACGACGTGGCGAGGCTTACCGCCGGCCGGCCTCGCCAACCCGATGGTGCCGACTCAGTGGAGGAGGACACGGCGAATTCATCAGCGAGGAGGACGTGTCGCACACAGGTCGAGCGCCATCGTCCGGCTTTCTCCCGGCTGCCGACCCGGATCAGTTCGCCCCGGAAGACGGGCCCCCTCACCACCCCGGCTCACCACAGGCGGAACATCTGGACCGGGCTCCAGAGGTGATGTCCCTCGTGACTCGTGTGGAACAGGTGGCCCTCCCGGTCGAGGTGGTACCGGCCGCGCATGCCGGCTTGGTAGCCGCGCAGTCGCCGCACCGCCCGCACGGCCCCGGTGGAGCCTTCCAGCAGGTGTACGTGAACCGTGCCGTCAGGCCCTGACCCCGCATCATCCGGCGCCACGTACTTGCTCACGGCGACCACATCCGTGTCGTGCCGGAAGACACCGACGACGGTTCCCTTCGACCGCCACGTCCACCGGATGCCTTCGCCGTCGAGAGCGAAGGCGGTCAGGTGGTCGGCCGAGATGCTCCAGAGGCGGGTACGAGCGACCAGGACATCCGCCACGGCCGTCACGGGCCGGTCGTCCGCCGGCCCGTAGTCGTAGGGGAACAAGGCGAGATCTCCGTGCGGACCGTCGAGGGGTATCCGGGCGGTCACCTGCCCACTCCCGGAGGCCAGCACCAGCATCTCGTCGGGCGTACGAGGCCCGTTGCCCCGGGCTACGAGAACGAGGGGCGCGCCGTGGACCGGAACAACCTCTGAGAGAAACGTCTCTTCCTCATCGCGCTCCACCACCCCGATCCCCGAGACAGTACGCATGCCGACGAGCCGCACCCTAGCTGCTTGCGCAGCCGCTCCGCCGGGCAGCACCCGCGACGGGTACGCACCCCGCTAGGTCAGCCAGGCATGGGTCAGTAGTACCGCGGTCCCGAGTCGGTGGCCCGCACGGGCTGGGGGAAGCCCACCGGCTTCTGCCCCTTGAAAACGACTTCGCAGGCGTACGTGGACTGGGTGCCCAGCGGCGCCAGCACGGCCTTCGGGATGTCGTTGCACAGGGCGTAGTCGATGCTGTCGCGGTAGTTGCCGTAGAGCAGGCGGGCGACACCGTCGCGGGTGAGGATCCCCTGGCGCGGCGTGGCCTTGTACTGGACCAGGTTGTCGGAGAACGCGGACTTGTCGCCGATGCTCACGTCCCACTCCACCTCCAGGCCCTCGTAGGTGGTCTTGCAGGTCACCTTGGTTCCGCTCTTCGAGCCCACGTCGGTGGGGCACTCGGCGGTGATCTCGCCCGGTGCGCCGGCCATGTCCTGGGTCTTGCGGCGCAACTCGTACGCGAGGTTCTCGCTGAACGAGGCACCGGCGGCCGGGGACGGCTTGAGCTCTCCGTCCGGCATGGTCGGCGGCTTGTCCAGCCTTTGCGGCAGCACGGTGCCGGCCGGCTTGGGCTTGGCGCCGCCACCGCCCCCGCTGGACTTCCCGCCCCCGCATCCCGTGGCCACCAGGCACATCGAACCGGCTATCAGCACTGACACGATCTTGCTCTTCACGGCCGTCACCCTAACCGAGGGAGTGGTCCGCGCCGGACCCGGCCGGCGCCGTGACGCTCCGACCCGCCCGCGTTCCCCCCACGCCACCGCCGTGCCGCGACACCTCGTTGCGGGCACGCACCATCGCCTTGTCACTTCCCTTTCCCGGGGACTGCCGAGGGGACGGTGATCCGGGTCATGAGCCAGGCCGCGGCCCCCAGCGCGGCGACCACCGTGGCCCAGGCGAGGTCGGCGTGCAGCAGCGCGGCGGTGGCGGCGGCCACGCCCGCCATGGACTGCTGGAGGAAGCCGCAGAGGGAGACCGCGGAGGCGCCGTGGCGGTGCTGGCTGCTCACCGCGGTGGCCATGCTGTTGGGGAACAGCACCGACTGCCCGAACGTGGTCACGCAGTACAGCGCGACGAAGACCACCAGGGCGCCGCCGTCCGGCAGGCCCGGCACCGACCACAGCACGATCATCGCGATGCCGGCCGCGGTCATCACGATCGCCCCGGCGGTCATCAGCCGACCGGAACCCACCGTGGACACCAGGCGGTTGACGGTCAGCGCCCCGGCGAAGTAGGCCGCGCCGAGGAGCAGCCCGAGGCTTCCGTACTGGTCCATGGCGAGCCCGAAGTGCTGCTGGAAGACGAACGGGCCGACCTCTTGCAGCAGCACGATCGTGGCGAACCCCGCGCCGCCCGCCAGGGCCGGCAGCAGGAACCCGCGCTGCCTGCTGATGGTGAGGCAGGTCCGCAGCACCTCCGACGGCCGCTGCACGGCACGGCTCGACTCGAACGGCACCGTGAAGGTCAGCGCCGCCGCGGCCCCGCCGATCACTGCGAGGACGACGAAGCCGGTCTCCCAGTGCGCGTACCTGCCGATGAGACCGCCGAGGAACTGGCCACCGCCCATCGCCGTGATGAACGCGATCGACAGCACCGAAAGGCGACGGGCCAGCTCATCACCGCTCCAGCGGTCACGCACCAGTATGCGGGCGATGATCGCGCTGCCACCGGCGCCGACTCCCTGGAGCGCACGCAGCACCAGCAGCCCCTCAGGAGACCGGATGAGGGCGGTCAGAGCGCTGGTGAGCACGAACAGCGCCAGCGAGGCCAGCAGCGGACCCCGGCGGCCGTACCGGTCCGCGGCCACGCCCCACACGACCACCGGAGCCGCGGCGCCGATCACGAACACCGAAATGGACAGCGCCGCATAGCTGCGGGGCATTCCGAAGTCCTCCGCTACGACGGGCAACGACGGCAGGTAAATGGTGGTCGCCATCTGGGCCATGAACACCAAGAGACAGGAGAGCGCCATGATGCGCCGGTTGACCCGACGAATGGCGACCTCCTCTTCTTCCGTCGCCTTTTTCTCGCCGGAAGGAGAAAGTGTCTGGTCAGTCATTCTGGCTCCCCAGGACATGGGTCGGGCGGGCGGCGTTCTCCATGCCCGTTCTCGCCGGACGAGAGTCCGGTCCGGGGTGCGGGTACGACGCAATGGCGTTACGTAGCCCTGTCGTCCCCTTGATGTTCACGCAGGAATGCACAGCCGCTCCCGAAGTCATGCGCGGTCGGTTCGAGTTCCGAGCCTGTAACCGAAGCGGAACGGGACAGACGGGTGTGACCATCGTCCATCACCGTGTGCTCCGCGAGCAGGAGGACTTTCCACGGGCCCGGTGATCAAGAGATTCGCAACTGCACGCAGCGCATGTCAACGGATTCAACCGGCAATGTTCTGCCGGTCGCGTGAGCGCGGAAGAAGGCAGGCCGCCGGAATGCAGACCGGCAGGAATCTGCCGGTCGCTGGAACCTGGAATTCTCTGCCGCCGACGGCTGTTGAACGCGCCGTCGGCACCAGCAAGCGTTGAGGGCTCAACCGTCCAACGGCCGGTGGGGGCGACCCGCGTCCGCGCAGGGCTCCCTCAGCACGTCGAGGAAGGTGAGGCGGAGTCCGGGATAGCCGACAGGGTTGAGCACCTGGGCGACCACGTCGACGGTGTGCGGGGCGAAGCGAGGGATGGTCAGGTGAAACGTGTGTCCGTCCCGGTGGGCGATGACGACCGGGCCGTCGTCCCAGATCCGCCGGCATGCGGGGTCGGCGAGTGCCGTCCGCAGGATCTCGCCGAGTTCGGGATGTCCCGGGTACTGCGCCATGGCGTAGCGCAGCATCGCGAGGTACGCCCGACCGTGCCGCGGCCAGTCGCCCATCTGCTCCCGGGCCTCGGGGTCGGTCAACCCCCAGCGGATCAGGTTCGCGCCGGGGAGCCGCACCCAGGGGAACCACTCGGCCATGGCCTCGTTGTGGGCGAGCACGTTCCACGCGTTGTCGGTGAGATAGGCGGGCCGCGTCGGCTGTAGATCGACAAGGCGCCGCAGCGGCGCCAGGTCGACGTCGTCGGGCGACACGGCGGGGAAGAGCTCGCCACCGGCGGCGTAGAGGAAGAGGGTCGCCCGTTCGTCCGCGCACAGCCGCAGCGCGTCCGCCAGCGCGGCCAGGGTTCGCGCGTCCATCCGGGGCACGGCCCCGCGTTCGAGGTCCCGGTACCAGCGCTCGCTCATGCCGATCCCCGCCGCGACCTCCACCTGCGGGAGCGGCTTGCCGAGGCCCAGCCGGTGGCCCACTCGCGCCCGCCAGGCCCTCAGGAGCACCGCGAGCCCCAGCGCTTCGTCCGGCAGCGGCCCGAGAACGGTCCGGTCCGTGGAACTGGCGCGCTGCATGCAAGGACCTCTGCTCCGGCTGCTTCCTTGTGCCGCGGCTCGGGCGGGAGCGGTCGGCGTGGGGCCCGCAACGACGGCGGCGCCTGCGTGGTCGCAACGATCAGCGCAGGTCAGCTCCCTCCACAAGGGTAACCCGCACGCCGGTCCTGATTCCGTGCCGCACATCAGCCAGGGCATCACCACCATCTCGCACGAAATGACTGGAAGATTCCCATAGCGGAAGAAACATAAGACCGTGGGTGGTAAGTTCCTGCCCCCATGAATCCGGGGGGAATGGTGTCCGTTGATGTGACCGTCCTCGGTCTGGGACCGATGGGCTCAGCTTTGGCAGACGCCTTCGTGGCCGCCGGCTGCCGGACGACCGTGTGGAACCGCACACCCGGCAAGGCGGACGCGCTGGTCGCCAAGGGGGCCGTGCAAGCAGCGTCGGCCGGCGAGGCCCTGGCGGCGAGTCCGCTGACCGTCGTCGTCCTCTCGACCCACGAGGCCGTCCAGGAAGTACTCCACCCCCTGGCCGACGGGCTGGCGGGCCGCACTCTGGTCAATCTCACCTCGGGGTCGCCGCCGTGCGCCCGGGAGACGGCCGCCTGGGCGCAGCGCGGCGGCGCCGCCTATCTCGACGGGGTGATCCTGACGACTCCGTCCGCCGTCGGCAGCCCCGGCTTCCTGCAGCTCTACGCCGGGCCGCCGGAGGTCTTCGACGCGCACCGGGCCACGCTCGCCGCTCTCGGGGACCCCGTCTACCTCGGCACCGACCCCTCGCTGCCCTCGGTGTACGACACGGCGTTGCTGTGCCAGATGTGGGCCACCCTCACCGGCTGGCTGCACAGCGTCGTACTGGTCGGTGCCGACGGACCCGGCGGTGGTGTCACGGCGACGACGTACACCGAGGTCGCCAACCGGTGGATGGACACCGTGCGGTTCTTCATGAGCGCGTACGCGCGGCAGGTCGACTCGGGGCAGTGTCCCGGTGGCGACTTCCCGCTGGACCTCCACCGCATGCTCATGCGGATCCTCTCCGACGCCAGTGAGCTCCGGGGAGCGGACACCGGCCTCCCGGAACTCTTCACGGCGCTGACCGAGCGGGCGGTCGCGGCCGGCCACGGCGCCGACAGCTACGCGCGTCTGGTGGAGTTCGTCCGGACGGAGTCCCGGCCGGACGCGGCACTCTCCTCCTCCGCGCGCTCACCCGCCGACGGCGGGGCAGGTGAGCCTCCGTCCTGCGCGTGCCGGGGTGTCCGGGGCGGGGTGGTGGATCGCCGTGCGGGTCGCGGTGAGCGGTAGGCCCGTGGCGCCGTGCCGTGCGGCGACGATCTCCGCCGCGATGGACAGGGCCGTCTCCTGTGGGGTGCGGCCGCCCAGGTCGAGGCCGATGGGGGCGCGCAGCCGGGTCAGTTCGACGTCGCTGACGCCGGCTTCGCGCAACCGCCGGACGCGGTCGTCATGGGTGCGGCGCGAGCCCATGGCGCCGACGAACGCGACGGGAAGGCGTAGGGCGACCCGCAGCAGCGGCACGTCGAACTTGGCGTCGTGGGTGAGGACGCACAGCACGGTCCGCGCGTCGGTGGCGGTGTGGCGCAGGTAGCGGTCCGGCCAGTCGGCCACGACGGCGTCCGCCTCGGGGAAGCGGGCCGCCGTGGCGAAGACGGGGCGCGCGTCGCAGACGGTGACGTGGTAGCCGAGGAACTTGCCGACCCGCACCAGCGCCGCCGTGAAGTCGACCGCCCCGAAGACGATCATCCGTGGGGGCTCAAGGCCCGACTCGACCAGGAGCGTCACCCCGCCGGGGCAGTGCGCTCCGTCCTGCGACAGCTCGACGGTGCCGGTGTGGCCCGCGCCGAGCAGCGCATGCGCCTCGGCCACGGCCGTGCGGTCCAGCTCCGGCCGGCCGCCGAGGCCTCCCTCGTGAGACCCGTCGGGCCGGACGAGCAGGATCCCGTCCAGCAGTTCGTCCGGGCCCCGCACGACCCGGGCCAGGGCCACCGCCTCGCCGTCGGCGGCAGCCGTCAGCGCCTGGGCGAGCACCTCCCGGCCCGGTGCGGCCGCGGGAAACGCAGCGGCCACGACCTCGATGGTGCCGCCGCAGGTCAACCCCACCGCGAAGGCGTCGTCGTCGCTGTAGCCGAACCGTTCCCTGCGCGCCTTCCCGTCCTGGAGCGCCTCGACGCACAGGTCGTACACCGCCGCCTCCACACAGCCCCCGGAGACTGATCCGACGACCTGGCCGCTGCCGTCCACGGCCAGGGCGGCGCCGGGGCCGCGCGGGGCGCTGCCGCTGACGGCCACGACGGTGGCGACGGCGAAGTCCCGTCCCTGCGCGGCCCACCGGGCCAGTTCCTCAGCGATGTCCAGCATGATCCCGCTCCATGGGTGCGGCGGTGGACGTCAGGACGCGGTCGGGCCGGATCGGCAGGTCCCGGTGGCGTACGCCGGTCGCGTGCCAGACGGCGTTGGCGACCGCAGCCGCGGACCCCACCCCGCCGATCTCACCGATGCCCTTGATCCCGACCGGGTCGTCCGGGTCCGGGTCGTCCAGCCAGTCCGCCTCGATGGCGGGCACGTCCGCGTGGGCCGCGATGTGATAGCCCGCGAAGTCGGCGTTGGCCAGGCCGCCCGAGGCGGCGTCCCGGACGGCTTCCTCGTGCAGGGCCATGGACAGGCCCCAGATCATGCCGCCGGTCAGCTGGCTGCGGGCGGTCAGCGGATTGATGATCCGGCCGGCGGCGAAGACGCCGAGCATGCGCCGTACGCGGATCTCGCCGGTGCCCGGGTCGACGGCGACCTCGGCGAACTGCGCGCCGTACGCGTGGCGTTCGTACGCGGTGAGGGAGCTGACCGCCTGCTGCGTGTCGGAACGCACGGTGATGCCGTCCGGCGGGACGACGGCGCCGAGGGCGAGGCGCTCGCGCAGCTCGCGTGCCGCGAGCGTGACCGCCCAGCCCCAGGAGCGGGTGCCCATGGACCCGCCGGCCAGCCAGGCGTTGCCGAAGTCGCTGTCGGCGATGAGCACCCGCACCCGGTCCAACGTCACGTCGAGGGCGTCCGCGGCCAGCTGGGTCAGGGCGGTGCGCGCCCCCGTCCCGATGTCCGCCGCGGTGATGCGCACCGTGAACGTGCCGTCCGCGCACGCCGTCACGGCGGAGGTCGCCGGGAAGGTGCCCGTGAAGAAGGTGGACGCCGCCGTGCCGGTGCCGACGAGCCAACGGCCGTCGCGGCGCACGCCGGGCCGCGGATCACGGCCGGCCCACCCGAACCTGCGGGCCCCTTCGGTGAAGCAGTCGAGCAGGCGGCGTCCGGCGAAGGGAAGCCCGGAGACGGGGCCGGCGGCGGGTTCGTTGCGGGCGCGCAGGGCGATGGGGTCAAGACCGCACCGCTCGGCCAGTTCGTCGAGCGCGCACTCCACCGCGAACGATCCGGGGGCCTCGCCCGGCGCGCGCATGTAGGTCGGAGCGGGGACGTCGAGACGTACCACGTTGTTGACGGTGCGGTGGCCGCTCGCGTCGTACATGGAACGCGCGTACGCGGCACTGGGTTCGACGAACTCGCGGACCGTGGAGGTGGCGCTGAGTGCCGTGTGTTCCAGGGCGCGCAGCCTGCCGTCGGCGTCGGCGCCCAGCCGGACGCGCTGGGCGGTCGCGCTGCGGTGGCCGATGAGCGAGAACATCTGGGGCCGGGTGAGCGCGACGCGGACGGGCCGTCCGAGCAGCGTCGTGGCCATGACGGCGAGGATGAGGTGCGGGCGGACCTGGGCCTTGCAGCCGAAGCCGCCGCCGACGTGCTCCGACCGCAGGTGCACCGAGGCGGGGTCGAGGCCGAAGAGCCGGGCCAGGTCCCGCGCGGTCGCGTACGCGCCCTGGGTGGAGTCGACGACTTCGAGCCGCCCGGCGTGCCAGCGCGCCATGGCCGCGTGCGGCTCCATCGGGTTGTGGTGCTCCTCGGCGGTGCTGTACCGGGAGTCGACGACCACCTCGGAAGCGGCGAGTTCGGCCTCCACGTCGCCCTTGTCCGTGCGCGCCGGCCCTACGGCCGTCGACTCCGGGGTGTATGCCTCGGGGTGCCCGAAGCGGAAGCCCACGTCGTGCGGTTCGGTGTCGTAGGTGACGACGAGCGCCTGCGCGGCCTCTCTGGCCTGTTCGGGGGTCTCGGCCACGACGAAGGCGACCGGCCATCCCGCGTAGGGCACGCGGTCGTGCTGGAGGACCTGTGTGGTGGCGTCGGGCCCGAAGGTGCCGGAGAAGTCCTCCTGCAGGCGGGGGGCGTTGCCGTGATGCAGGACCGCGAGCACGCCGGGCATCTTCAGGACGGGGCCGTCGTCCACGGAGCGGATGCGGCCGCGGGCCACCGTGGACACCACGATCCAGCCGTGGGCGAGTGCGCCGGCGGGGAAGTCGGCCGCGTAGCGGGCAGTGCCGGTGACCTTGTCGCGGCCTTCCAGCCGGACGTACGAGGTGCCGACGGCGCTGGTCACGGGTCCGGTGGTCGTTGCCGTGGTCATCGGGTGGCCTCCTCGGCGAGTTCGGTCAGGACGTCGGCGACCAGGTTGCGCATCAACGGCAGCTTGTAGCCGTTGTGCGGCAGGGGCCGGGCGGCGGCCAGTTCGGCGTCGGCGGCGGCCGCGAACGCCGCGGCGTCGGCCGGCTGCCCGGTCAGCGCGCGCTCGGCCAGCCGGGCCCGCCACGGACGGGAGGCGACCGCGCCGAACGCGAGACGCACCTCGCGCACGACGCCTTCCTGGACGTCGAGAGCGGCTGCGAGCGAGCCGATCGCGAAGGCGTACGACGCGCGCTCGCGCACCTTGCGGTAGCGGGAGGCGGCGGCGATCGGCGCCGGCGGCAGACGGACGCCGGTGATCAGCGCCCCTTGCGGCAACGCGGTCTCCAGCTGTGGGGCGTTTCCCACCGGCCGGTAGAACTCGGCGAGCGGCAACTCACCCGGCCCGTCCACGGTTTCGTACGTGACGATCGCGTCGAAGGCGGCCAGGGCCACCGCCATGTCGGAGGGATGTACGGCCACGCAGTGCGGGGAGGCACCGAGGACGGCGTGGTTGCGGTGCTCACCCGTGAGCGCGGCGCAGCCGCTGCCCGGGGCACGCTTGTTGCACGGCGCGACCGCTCCGGTGAAATAGCCGCAACGGGTGCGCTGCAGCAGGTTCCCGCCGACTGTGGCCATGTTGCGCAGCTGCCCCGAGGCGCCGGCCAGGACGGCCTGCGCCAACGCCGGGAAGTGGCGGCGCACATGGGGGTGGGCGGCCAGATCGCTGTTGGTGACCGTCGCGCCGATGCGCAGTCCGCCGTCGGTGGTGGTCTCGATCCGGTCGAGGGGAAGGTCCCGCAGGTCGACCAGGAGCGCGGGCCGCTCGACGCCGGTCTTCATCAGGTCGACCAGGTTGGTGCCGCCGCCCAGCGGGCGGGCGTCGGGGTCGGTTTCGAGCAGGGCGAGCGCGCCGGCCATGTCCGCGGCGCGGTGGTAGCGGAACTCCCTCACGCCGCCACCGTCCCGGACTCCCCGGACTGCTCCCCCGCGGCCCGCGCGACGGCTCGGACGATCGCCGTGTACGCGCCGCAGCGGCACAGGTTGCCGCTCATCCGCTCCCGGATCTCCTCGTCGGTGAGGGCGGGCGCGCCCGCCTCGGGGCGGACGTCGGCGGTGGCGGCGCTCGGCCAGCCCGCCGCGTGCTCCTCAAGGACCGCGAGGGCCGAGCAGATCTGTCCCGGGGTGCAGTAGCCGCACTGATAGCCGTCGAGTTCGAGGAACGCCTGCTGCACCGGATGCAGCCGGTCGCCCTCGGCGACACCTTCGATGGTGGTGATCGCGCGCCCCTCGGCCGCGACCGCGAGTTGTAAGCAGGCCACGGCGCGGCGGCCGTCGAGCAACACGGTGCAGGCGCCGCACTGGCCCTGGTCGCAGCCCTTCTTGGTGCCGGTCAGGTCGAGACGCTCGCGCAGCGCGTCGAGCAGGGTGGTGCGGTGGTCGACGGTGAGGGTGTGCGATTCTCCGTTGATCTTCAAGGTGACGACGCTGGACGTCGATGTGGTCATGATGGCCCTCTTCGGCATGACGGTTTCGCACTGCGGCGGCGCCTGACTGGGCGTGCTCCACAGGCGGTTGGCAAGGTGCTGCTGGTTATCGGGCAGTTGCCGGGGGAACGACGGGAAGCGGGGTGACGGCCGGCCCCGGTTCACCGTCGGCCGTCCTCGTGGTCCCGGCTGCCAGTGAGAGTGAGCTATAAACGGATAGCTGTCCGGAAAGACACCGGACAGTTGTCCGGATACCCTGAACCTATCGGACAGTTGTCCGCTTAGCAAGGGTGCCGGGTACCGGGAACGGCCAGAGGGCGAGGACGCAGTGCAGACGAGGGTGCCCCAGCAGGACGACGAGCCCCCGACCCGGCGCTCGGACGCCCGGCGCAACCGCGAGCGCATCCTGGAAGTGGCGCTGGCGGAGCTGACGCACTCGCCCGCCGTCGCGCTCAGCACGATCGCGAAGAAGGCGGGCGTCGGACAGGGGACCTTCTACCGGAACTTCCCCGACCGGGAGTCGCTCATCCTGGAGGTCTACCGCTTCGAGGTCCAGCAGGTCTTCGAGGCCGCCCGCCACCTGATCGACGTCCGGCCGCCCGAGCAGGCCCTGCGGGAGTGGCTGGACCGCCTCGCCCAGTACGCGTCGGCCAAGGCCGGACTGGCCGACGCGATGCGCGAGGCCACCCGCGCACCCGCCACGCCGGCACGGTGGGGCCACGCACCGGTCACAGCCGCCATCGAACTCCTCCTGGAGGCCAACGAGGAGGCCGGCACCATCCGCCCCGGGGTGACCCCCGACGACTTCCTGCTCGCCATCGCCGGACTGTGGCAGATCGGCACGCGCGACGACGCGCACGAGCGCGCCCAGCGCCTGTTCGACCTCGTCACGGACGGGCTGCGGGCAGGAGCCCCCGGAGCCCGTCACGACGAGAACGGCTGACCTCGCGCGGCGGCCTGCGCCGGCGTGTGGCGGCCAGGCCGCTGGGCTCCCTGGTGCGGGGAACCAGCGGGCGACGCGCTCCACGGCAGCCGCGTCGCCCCTGAGTTCGTCATCGCGCGAGGCGCGGTGCGTCAGACACGGGTGTCCTCCACGACGGGGACCGTGGTGTCGTTCCTGTCCGTGTCCTCGGTGAACGGCCGGCCCGGGCCACGGGTGTGCTTGCCGCAGAAGGCGGGTTCCAGCGCGCCCATCAGGCCCTGGGTGACGGCTCCGTTGTTGGAGGCGTTGGCGAAGACGACCACTGTCCGCTCGCCGTGCGGCGTGGAGAACGACTGGGTCTGGTAGCCCTGGACGATTCCGCCGTGGCCGAGCACCTTGCCGCAGGAAAGGGAGATCTCCCGGACGCCCAGCCCGTAGCTGATCTTCGCTGTCGGAGTCGGCAGCACGCGGGGCATCTGCCGCAGTGAGCCGTCGGAGACCAGGCCGCCGGCGCTTCCGGCGAGCAGGGCGGTCAGGAAGCGGTCGAGGTCCTCGGCCGTGGAGATGACCGCTCCCGCGCTCCAGATCCACGACGCGGTCTGCTCGGTGGAGTCCAGCAGGGGCTTGGAGCGGTCGTCGTTGGTCAGGTAGCCGGTGGCGTGCGGGCCGTCGATGGCTTTCCGCGGTACGACGAAGGACGTCTGACGCAGTCGCAGCGGCTCGATGATCCACTCGCGCAGCACGTCGGCGTACGGGCGTCCGGTCAGGTGCTCGACCGCCAGGCCCATGAGGACGTAGTCGGTGTTGGAGTACGCGTACCGCGCCCCGGGCGTGGACTGCGGGCCGTGCTTGACGGACATCGCCACGAGGTCGGCGGGCTCGTAGACGTTGTCGCGGATGCGTTGCTCGAAGGCGGCCGTGGTCTCCTCCCCCGTGTGCTCGAGGAGGTCGTCGGTGTGGTCGTAGACTCCCGCCCGGTGCTGCATGACCTGACGTCCGGTCATCTGCCAGTCGAGCGGCAGCGTCCCCTCCGGCAGGAAATCGCGCAGTGGCTCGTCCAGGTCGATGCGGCCTTGCTCAGCCAGGCGCATCACGAGGACCGAGGCGAACGCCTTGCTGTTGCTGCCCACTCGGAACCGCAGGCCGGCGTCCATGGGTCTGCCGTCCAGGTCTGCGGCGCCCAGGGCCACCGTCTGGTCGCCGCCCCGGCCGTCATGGTTCCTGATCACCGCGAACGCACCCGGTGCCCCTGCCTCCATGGTCCGCTGGAGGGCGGCGCGCACGCCCGACGCGTCCGGCACGGCCGGCGCCGGCTCGGCGGATGCCGCGGTGGCCGCCCCGGCGACCAGCGTCATGACCGCCGCGACAGCCACCGGTCCCATCCATCGGACACCGGACGTGTCGCGTAAGTTCCTTCGTCTGCTCATGCGTTCCCTCGCATTCACCGTGACGACAGGCCACTGCCGAACCTATCCACAGTCAAGATCGAATGCAGGGTGGAAATGCCCCAGCCGGGCGCGCCGGCCGTACGGTTTCCGGCCGGTCCACGGTCCTCCCCTCAGCGAGTCCTTCGTACGCGCACAGCAGCGCCCGGGGTGAACCCGCTGTGCGCAGGCACCCCGGGCGGGCAGAGGAGTCGGGCGCGCTGACGGCTACCCGACCCGGCTCGACTCCCGAGTGGGACGGCTGTGCTTGCCGGCGTCAGCCGCCAGGGCTGATCCGACCGCGCCAGGCCCCCGTCTCACCGCCGCGGTGTTCGATGTAGTCCTTGAACCGGTGCATGTCACCCTTGACACGTCGGCCGATCGTTCCGGTCAGGTCGGCGGCCTTCTCCGCGACCCCGCCCGGTTCGACGTTCATCACCAGTTCCACGCGCGTGTGCATGTCGTCCACGCGGTGGAAACTGACCGTGCCCTTCTGTTTCGTCTCACCGTCGACAGTCCGCCAAGTGATCCGCTCGTCGGGCAGCTGGTCCACGATCTCGGTGTCGAATTCCCGTCGCACACCACCGATCTTGGTGGTCCAGTGGTTATGGCGGTCGTCGACCTGTCGGACCTCCTCGACGCCCTCCATGAAGTTCGGGAATTCCTCGAACTGCGTCCACTGGTTGTAGGCGGTGTGGAGGGGCACGTCGACCTCTACAGCCTCTTTCACCGTACTCATCAGGGACTCCTTGCTCTCGTGACGGCAGCACGACGGCGTACCCGCCGCACTCGGCACACCCCTACGGGTACCCGATCACGCTCG
The DNA here is from genome assembly GCF_002939475.1 of Streptomyces cinnamoneus. Lineage (NCBI taxonomy): Bacteria > Bacillati > Actinomycetota > Actinomycetes > Kitasatosporales > Streptomycetaceae > Streptomyces > Streptomyces cinnamoneus. The sequence continues at coordinate 204,488 of NZ_PKFQ01000001.1, forward strand.
ATTACGCGCGAGCCCGACCATAGACTTCGTCTATTCCCTCCCTATGTCCTCCATGTCGTTCCGGGAGATCGGCGCGGGCCTTCAGGACCGGAGGCGTTCGCGTTCTCGGTCCGCCCATTCCGGCAGGCTCGTCAACGGCGGCAGCTCGGCCGTCCGGGCGGCCCGCTGGACGACCTCGCCGGGGCGTTCACCCGGCGTCATGACCACGTTGCCCCAGTGTTCGGGAAGCTCCCGGCCCTGAGACCGCAGTTCCGTGCGCAGAGCCACATAGAGCAGTTCGAAGGCCTGCAGGGAGATGTGAGCCCAGTCCCCCTTGGTGTGCTGCTTGTACTGGAGGTCCACCTGACCGATGGCGGAGGCGCCGTGACGACGGCTGATCTGGTCGAGGATGCTGAATTCGGTCCCCCACCCGACGGGGAAGACGAGCCCCGCCAGAGTGACGCGCCGGCTGGCGTGCTCACCGCTGAGCGGCTGGCGCAGTCCGGCGAGCTCCGGATGGAGCAGGGAGAGCACAGGCCGGGCCATGGCCTCGGTGGTCCGGCCGCCTTCGTACTGGTCGTAGAAGGCGCGCACGTGGTGCAGGGCGGGGTCCCGCAGCAGGGGACCGACCAGCCGGGAGACCTTCGACGAGTCGAACCGCAGGTGGTCTCCGTCGACGAACACGACGATGTCACCGTCGCTGGCCCATATGCCCTTCCACATGACGGCGCCCTTGCCGGAGTCCGGGATCTCCCCGATCGGCCCTGCGGCCGAGAAGCGGATCACGCGCGCCCCGGCCCCGGCCGCCAGGGAAGCGGTGTCGTCCACGGAGTCGTGGTCGACGACGACGACTTCGTCAACCGCTCCGGCAGCCACCAGGTCCTCGACGACCGGCGTCACCACGCCCTGGATCGTGCGGGAGCAGTTCCGGGCCGGAATGACCACGGACACGCGGGCGAGGGCGCCGAGCGGCGTCGTGGAGGCCCGTTTCACGGCGGCCAGTTCCTGGGGGCCGTCCGTGGGGGAACCGAGGAAGGTCTTGATCGTCACTGCTCGGCCCTCCCGTCCTCGAACGAGCACCCACGACACGTGCCACTGCCACGACTCCTGGACCAAGATGAGCCTTTCCGCGGCGCCACGCGCCTCGGACTACTCCGAACGAGCGAACACCCCCCGGGTCCCGTCTGTGCGGCCGGTGCTGTGAGCGGAGCCATAGGCCGGCCGACGCCAGTCTGTGATCATGCGCTGATGAGGACGGCAGGCGAGCACGCACGGCTGTGGACCGCGGCCGGCAGCCCGCAGGTGGAGCTGCTGGCTGCCCGCTTCGAGCACTTCACCTTCGACCGGCACAGCCACGAACAGCTCTCCGTCGGCGTCATCGAGCAGGGCGCGGAAGGTCTGCACGTGGCCGGCGGCAAGGTCGTGATCCCCGCCGGGCACCTGGTGATCCTCAACCCCGGGCAGGTGCACACCGGATTCGCCGCCGCGGAGTCCGGCTGGCGGTACCGGATGTTCTACTTCGACACCGCGATGGTCGACGAGCTGGCCCACGAGCACCTGGGTGTCCGGAACACCTGGTTCCAGGAGACGGCCGTGCGAGACGCCGGGCTGTTCGCCCGGCTGCGACGCGTCCACCAGGAGCAGGAGAACGCCACCGATCCCCTCACCGCCGAGTCCCTGCTGCTCGACGGTCTCGGCGCGGTGCTGCGCCGGCACGCCCGTACCGGCCGGGCGTCCGCGACCGGGGCTCCGCGCGGCGCGGGCCGCGGTCCGGAGCTGGCCCGTCAGCTGCTGCACGACCGGTGGACCGAGCCCGTCACCGTCGCGGAGCTCAGCGCCGCCGCGGGCATGCCGCGGTCCTCGCTCATCGCCGCCTTCCGCCGGGCGTACGGGTTGCCGCCGCACGCGTATCTCCTGCGGCTGCGCGCCAACCGGGCCCGCCGCCTGCTGCTGGCCGGGCAGCGGCCGGCCGAGGTGGCGGCCGCCACGGGCTTCGCCGACCAGGCGCACCTGACCCGCGTCTGCAAGCGGTACTTCGGGGTCACGCCGGGGGCCATCCGTCCCCGAGGCCCGTCGTGGGTCTGACGGCCGCTTCCCGACTTTCGTTCAAGACCGCCGCCGGGCCCCGCCGCCAGGCTGGGCCGTAGCCGTGCAGCGAGAGACGAAAGGCGGCTTGGGCAAATGGTGTGGGTACTAGCGGTGTCCCCGCTTGTCATGGTCCTGGGGATGATCACGGGGTTGCGCCGGCCGGCGCACTGGGCGGCGGTCGCCGGCGCCGTGTTGGCGGCGGTGCTGATCTGGTGGCTGCCGGACTTCACCCTGCCGGGTGACGTGCTGACCTCCGGGGCCGGCGGAGCCGGGCTGCTGGTGCTCAACGCCGCCGCGGTGATGCTCCCCGGCGTCTACCTGAGCCAGGTGCTCACCCGCCGGGAGGTGCACCGGTCGCTGCGGGAGTGGGTACGCGGGCTGCCGCTGCCGGGGCCCGCGAAGATCGCCCTGGTGGTGGCGGGCATCGCCCCCACGGTGGAGGCGCTCACCGGCTTCGGGGTGTCGCTGCTGGTCACCGTGCCCGTGCTGCTCGCCCTGGCACCCCCTCCGACCGCCCTGCGGCAGGCCATGCTCGGCATGAACATCATGCCGTGGGGCACCCTCGGTCTCGCCACCGTCATCGGTGCCGCGCTCACGGGCAAGGAGGTGGCCGTTCTGGGCACCGCCACAGCGGTCACCAGCAGCCTGGTCTTCCCGCTCGTGACCACGTGGGCGGCGCTCCTGGCCCGCCCGCGACGCCGGTTCCGTACCGCCGCGGTGGCCGCGGCCGCGGGCGCGGCGCTCTCGCTCGGGCTGCTGGCGCTCAACCTGGCGGGCGTGGTCCAGCCGGCGGGCGTCCTGGCCGGGTTGCTCACCACGGGCATCGGGCTGGCGTTCTGTGCCGTCCGCCGGTCCCGCCACGGCGCGGAGCCCGCCGGCCGGTTGCTTCCACCGCGTGCGGTCCTGCAGGCGTACGGCCTCGTCCTCGGCGGTATCGCCCTCACCCGGGCGGCGACGGCCGCCGGAGTCCCCTCCCTGACACTGCACGCGGGCAACGCCGGCTTCGCGCTGCTGTCCTCGCCGGGGCTGCCCCTGCTGGCCGCCGCCCTTCTGCTGGACCGCGGCCGCCCGCACGGCCCGGACGCCCGTGCCGCGCTCGCCCGCGCCGGTCGGCCACTGCTCGCGCTGACGGGGTTCGTCACCCTCGGCAGGCTCATGGCGGACAGCGGCATGATCGCGGAGCTGGGCGCGGCGGTCGCCGGGGCGCCTTCGCTGGTCACCGCGCTGGCCGCCCCCGCGCTCGGCATGTTGAGCGGTTTCCTCACCGGCTCGAACGTCGGCGGCAACGCGATGATGATGCCGCTCCAGGAACGCCTCGCCCCGGGCGGCGACGGGCTCGACACCTGGTTCGCGGCCCTGCAGAACAGCGCGGCGGGCCACACCGTCTTCACCTCACTGCCGATGATCATGCTGATCCTGGCGGTGGCCGGCGACCGCGCGAAGTCCACGGACGTCTCGGAACACACCCTGCTGCGCTTCGGCCTGGGGGTGGCGGCCGCGATCTACACCGTGCTGGCGGCGACGGCGGTGGTCGTGGTCTCCTGCGCGTGAGCGTCGGGCCGGACCCCGGAGGTCCGCGACGGGGCGCGGCGGGGGCGCGGCGCGGAAGGCCCGGCGGAGGGCTGACGTCGGCACTGGGCAAGCGCCACGCCGGTGCCCCGCGACACGCTTCGGCCTGCCGACGGGCCTCTGAGGCCGTGCGGCTTCCGTCACGACCCGACGGGCTCACGGCGCGACAGGGAGGCCGCTCCGATCGCTTCGTCCAGAACGTCGCGGGAGAGGAGCAGATCGGTGATCAACCCGTCTATCCGCCTGCGTTCCTCGGTGAGTTCGGCCACCAGCCGGCCCGTCGCCCGCGCGGAGGGGCCGCCGTCCGCGTCCCGCATGCAGGGCAGCAGCACCGCGATCTTGGCGCTGTTGAGGCCCGCGGCGAACAGGGCCTGAATCCGGATGACCCGGTCGACCGCCCACTCGCCGTACGCACGGTGACCGCCGGGAGTCCGTTCGGCGGCCAGCAGGCCCTGCTTCTCGTAGTAACGCAGCGAGCGTTCGCTCACTCCCGTACGCTCGGCCAGTTCCCCGATCCGCATGCATCCCCCTGTCCGCGACGGCACCACGCCGCCGGCGTCGATCCGCCTTGAATCTGACACCGGTGTCAGGATCTACGGTACGGGCATGACGAACGCACCCGTAAACAACGGTCTCTTCGCCCCCACCCGCCTCGGCCCGCTGCACCTGTCCAACCGCCTGGTCATGGCACCGCTGACCAGAAACCGGGCCGGAGCCGACGGCGTGCCCGGATCGCTGATGGCCGAGTACTACGCCCAGCGGGCCTCCGCCGGCCTGATCATCGCCGAGGGCACCACGCCGAACGCCGTGGGACAGACCTATCCCAACATTCCCGCGATCCACGGTGCGGAGCACATAGCGGGATGGCGGCGGGTGACCGACGCGGTGCGCGCAGCGGGAGGGAGGATGTTCCTCCAGCTCCAGCACGGTGGCCGGGTCGGGCACCCGGACAACAGCGGACTGACGCCGATGGCCCCCTCCCCCGTTCCGCTTCCGGAGACGATCCACACGCCCACCGGCCGCCAGCCCTCCGTCGTGCCCCTCCCCATGACCGTCCAGGACATCCACACCACCGTCGCCGACTTCGCCCAGGCCGCCCGCAACGCCGTCGAGGCGGGCTTCGACGGGGTCGAGGTCCATGCCGCCAACGGTCAGTTGCTGCACCAGTTCCTGGCGGAGAACACCAACCGGCGCACCGACGCCTACGGCGGGCCGGCGTCCAGCCGCATCCGCTTCGTGGTGGAGGTGACCAGGGCCGTGGCCGAGGCGATCGGCCCGGAGCGGGTCGGCCTGCGGATCTCGCCGGAGAACACCGTCAACGGCATCGAGGAGGGCGACACCGAGGCCATCTACACCGCGCTCCTTGAGGCTCTCGCGGACGTCGGCCTTGCCTATCTGCACCTTGAGTTCGCCGATCCCGCGACGGAGCTGTTCGCCCGGATCCGGCAGAGCTGGCCCGGCACGCTGATGGCCAACCCCAACCTGGGCTGGCCCGCCGCGCTGCCCGCCGACGGCGGTCGGAGCGCGGGGGAACGCCTGCTGGCCGCGGGCGCCGACCTGATCTCGCTGGGCCGCGCCTTCATCGCCAACCCCGACCTGGTCGAGCGCCTGGAGGCCGACGCTCCCCTCAACCGGATGCGGGACCAGTACACGATGTACGTGGGCGGCCCGACGGGCTACACCGACTACCCCACGCTGAGCGCCGAACGCTCGATGGCCCTTTCCGCGTGAACCGGGACACGGGGCGCCGGGACGCGAGGACGGGTGAACCCCGCGTCCCCCGGCGCCGCTCCCCTTCTCCGACGCCAGGCGTCTCGCCGGGAGGGTGTCCGGTCCGCCTGTGACAGGACCGTGACCGGAGACGTGGCTTCCGTCATAGCCCGGTGCCGTCCCGTCCTGATCATCTTGGCAAGATGCGCAGCGTCCTCCTCACCCCTCCCGTCCTCCTCGTCGGTGTCCTGCTGCTCACGGCCTGCGGACCACAGCAGTCCGACTCACGGAGCGACCGCCCGGCGCGAGTGAAGGGCGACGGTTCCTCCTGCGAGGAGTCGCCCTCCGGCGCGGCGGCCGGGTCCGGTGCAGCGGTTCCGCCGGGGGATGCGTCCGGCCTGGAGAAGGACGGAGTCAAGATCGTCGGACTGAGCCGGGGCGGCCGGAGCTGCGCCGAGTTCGAGGTCACCAATCACCAGACCGAGCCCTTCAGCTACACGATCACTTTCGCCTTCCTGTCCGGTTCCGGGGAAGCGCTGGAGAATCCGGGGCAGACCGTGGCCTCCGTCATGCCCGGTGAGACCCTCAGACGCACCGTCACCATGAGCCGGCCTCCGTCCAGCGTGCGAGGCGGAGCAGCACGCGTGCGGATCGCCAAGGTGAGGAGCGTGCCCACCAGCGAAGCGCCCTCCCCGGGAGGTCCCTGCCCGCCCTCGGGACTTCGTGTGTACACCGATGACGGCGACGCCGCCATGGGGCTCCGCGCCGTAGGGCTCCACCTGGAGAACTGCGGCACCCGCGCCGACCGGCTCGACGGCTACCCCCAGCTTCAGCTCCTCGACGAGGACCACAGACCCGTCGACAGCGTGAAGGTCCTCCAAGGCGGCGACTCCATCGCCACCGGCACCGGAGCCGACGGCGTGCCCCAGCCGCTGACCTTGCAACCCGGCGAACGGGCCCGCGCCACCCTCGTCTGGCGGAACACCGTCGAAGCCGGAGTCGGCGACCCCGTGCACGCCCCCTACGTGAGGGCGTGGGCGAAGCCGGACGCCGTCCCGGTGACGGTGACCCCGGAACTGGACCTGGGCACGACGGGAAAGCTCGGTGTCGGCCCCTGGAAGAAGGACGACACGAACGCCCCGGGCCAGGGCGGCACGGCTGGCGCGCACTCCCCCGAAGCGCCGTCCGGGTCCGCTCGGCCCGTACGACCCTGAGACGGCACCTCGACGAGAACGGTGCGGGCCGCGCCCCTCCGGCCGGGGTCGGCGATCCCACCCGCTCCCCCGACGCCGCCGCGGATCCTCGCCGTCATGCCGGACACGGCGCGAGTCGTCGGCGTGGGCGGGTCAGGCCCCGGGGCGGGCGGCGGTGACCGTGAAGTAGTCGAGGATGCCGTCGTCGTAGGCCCGCAGGAAGTTGCGGGGCCACGTGCCCGGCTGCCACATGGTCGAAAGCCAGCGGTCCCAGCCGTGCCACACCGCCGCGCCGATCGACGTGACGCGGATGTCGGTCAGGCCGGACCGTTCAAGGCTCCCCGTCAGTTCCGGGATGCTGTGGGCGACGTCCAGGCCGGTGGCGAAGGTGTGGAGCAGGGCGGCCAGCTGGCCGGGCCGGGCCGGATCGGCGTCGGGCACGAAGAAGCTGGTGACGGCGGCACGGCCGCCGGGCTTCAGGACGCGGGCGGTCTCCCTCGCGAACGCGTCCAGGTCGCGGAAGTGCTGGGCGGCTTCGACGCTGTACACGCGGTCGAACTCGGCGTCGCCGTACGGCATGCTCTCCGCCGCGCCCTGGACGAAGCGCAGCCGATCGGCCTGATCGGCCAGCAGGGCCGCCTGGGCGCGGCGTGCCCGGTCGAGCTGCTGCGGGTGGATGTCCATCCCGGTGACCTGCGCGAAGCCGTACTCCTCAAGCGCCATGGCGCAGCCCGTGCCCAGCCCGCAGCCGACCTCCACGGCGCGCAGCCCCTCGGTGGGCGCCAAGGCGGCGAGCACGTGTCGGTACAGGGCCCGCTGGCTGCGGATCCGGTCTTCCTCGGTCAGGACGGGGCCCAGGTCGATGCCCTGCCAGTGGCCGAAGTTGATGAATCCCCCGCCGAACAGGGGCGTGGCGCCGAGGTCGGCCGGCCCGTACGTCTCCTGGACCGCCGGCGGCATGGGGAGCGGGGCCGCCCCCGGGCAGTGCGTCATCCGAGCCACCTCCGTGGGAAGAGCGAGCCGCGCGGCGGCCCGCTCACCCAGCCGTACCCAGGGGGCCGTCGGCTGGAACCAGCCGTTTCGCCGCGGCCGACCGTCTCCGTTCGGGAGCGCTGATTCAGCTCGTCTCACTTGTTCGGCTTGTTCGGCTTGTGTTCGGCCCGGCCTTCCCCCGGCCTCGGCCTCCGGCCGGTGAGGCGGGCGGGCCGGGAATCCCTGCCCGGCACCGCCCCCAGCCGGCCGCTGCCGTTCCTCAGGAGCCGTCAGGCCAGCAGAACCCCAGTTCCTCGGCACGTTCACGGCTGCCGCCGCACACCGTCCCGTAGGTCTTCGGGTCCTCCTCGGCCAGCCGGCGCAGCGCGGCGGCGGCCTGTCGCTCGGGCGGACCGCCGTCGTCCGGGATGACCCAGCGGAACTGCAGGGGGATGCCGTCCGCGTTCCCGGCGGCAAGTCCCGGCGCGTACGAGAACGTCACGACCGTGGTGTCGGGATCGTCGAAGCCGCTGCTGATCCAGCCCTGTAGGGCGTCCCACCGGGCCAGCAGGCCGGGCCGCGCGGTCAACTCCGCCTTGATGAGGCGGGCGACGGTGCGGGCCGGCCAGGACCACGAGCGATCGGCCTCGGCGCGGGCCACCTCCGCGTCGTAGGCGGCGGCGTCGAACCGGTAGGCAGGCGGCTCGGGGGCGGGTTCCCTGCCGCCAGGCATGGTGAGCGGCCTTCGCCAGTCGTCCCACACCACCTGCTCGCCGTCGCGACGGATGGTGACGTAGAGCGCGCCGCAGCATCCTTCGGTGCAGGAGGCTTCCGCGAGCCGCACCTCGTGGGGGGCCGGCCGGGCCCGGAGCAGGCCGCCGTCCAGAAGGTGCTCGGGAGTCTCGGCGGGGCCACGGGCGAAGAACGCCGGCACGACGGGGAGCCCGTCGATGAGGATGCGGGTCTCGACGGGCCCACGGTCCGCGAGGTCACCGGCGACCACCTCGATCCGCAGCCTGCCCTTCGTGGCCGGGCCGGTGAAGGGCCGCCGCCCCGTGCGCCGGATCCACCCGGCCCGCAACCGCTGCTCCGCGCCGCCCTCGGTGGAGTCCGCCACCGCCGCCCAGCGGGGCTGGGCCAGCAGCCGCCCCAGGGACTCCAGCAGCGCCGCACGCCGGCCGGCGGGCCAGTCCAGCAGTGCTGCGGGACCGCTGCGCAGATCCAGGGCGAGCGAGAGCAAGGTGGCGTGGTCGTCCAGGTCCGGTGGCAGGATTCCGGCCCGCGTGACGACATGTTCGTAGAGGGTGAGCGCGTCCGGGTAGGAGAGGAGGTTGTTCCCCTGATCGCGGGAGGCGCCCAGCTGAACGAGCAGCCTGCCGGCCCGGGCGAGCAGCGCCGTGTCGGAGGGATGGTCGGCGAGCAGGGCGGGCAGGCGGGTGGCTTCCATGATCCGCCGGGCGTTCTCGGCGCCGATGAACAGGGCTGAGGCGGGAAGGGCGACCAGCTCCGTGCGGATGGCCGCTCGGTCCCGTGCCCACAGGGCGCGCACGAGTGGCAGGAGTTCCTCGCAGCGGGTGCCGGCGGCGAGCCAGACGAGGGCGGCGGCCGGCCGGTCGAGGGGGTCGAGAGCTCTGACGGCCTGTCGGGGGAACGGCCGGAGGAGTCCGAGGGCGGAGAGGTACGGGACGTCTTCGGGCTCTCCGAGGCGGGCGAGCAGGGCGATGCCGGTGGTGACGGCTGGAACGGTGGTGCCGGTGCGGGTCAGTTGCCGGCCCAGGGAACGGGCTGCTTCCCGCTGCTCCCGGGTCGGCAGCGGCAGGTCCGCGACGACGGACCGGATGGTGAAGCAGTGATGGGAGCGGATGCCGAGGCGGGCGAAGCGGCGGAGCAGCACGGCCGGGTCGTCCGGCAACGGGCTCAGCGCCTCCTCGACGGCGGCCCTGGCCCCGCTCTGGGGCAGCGAGGTCTCCGCCTCTTCCCGCTCCGCCGGGAGGGGATGGCCGCGCCGGGGCGGGAGCTCGCCGAGGGCGTCGCGCAGCCGACGCTGGATGTGGTCGTGGAGGGCGAGCGGGCGGGTCAGCGCGTCGCGCTGTTCCTGCGCGGTCACCGGGTGGGGTGGGACTCGATTCCGTAGGTCATGTGCGCAGCCTGCCAGTCGCGTCACGATCTGTCGAAGGAATTCACGGCGTGGGACGCCGGCCGGTCTTCCGGTCGTCACGGTGCGGCGGCGTTCCGCAGTCCGGCGTACCCGGGCCTACCTGCCCGCCCGTTGCCCTCCCCGCCCACGCTTCATGGCCGGACAGACCCCCAAGAAGCGGCTCAAAACCGCCTAAAGCATGTGTTTAGCAGCTATTCGGCCGGGGATTGATCACTCGCTCTCAAGATTGTCATCGCGGTGGCTTCACCGCGCCAGCACCACTCCAGCCACAGTCCCCGAGACAGGAGCCCCACCCATGCTGCCCGCCATGCCGCGCCCCGACCGTGAACGCTTCCTCGCCGAACCGCGCGTCGGAGTCCTGGGCGTCACCGACTCCAGGGGCGGCGACCGGGCGCCCCTGATCGTGCCGGTCTGGTACGCCTACGAGCCCGGCGGCGAGGTCGTCGTCGAGATGGGCCGGGAGACCATCAAGGCACAGCTCCTGCGCGCCGCCGGGCGGTTCAGCCTCTGCGTGCAGGACGAGGGGCGGCCCTACCGGTACGTCAGCGTCGAGGGGCCCGTCACGGCGATCGAGGACCCGGTGGACCCGGCCGTGCGCGAGGCCCTGGCCCAGCGGTACCTGGACCCCGAGGAGGCGCGCGGGTATCTGGCCGCGACCTCGGACCAGCTCAAGGACGACGTCGTCTTCCGCATGCGGCCGCAGCACTGGCGCAGCGCCGACTTCGCCGCCTTCGCGGCGGACTTCGCCGAGGGCGGCGCCGGCGAGGGCGGCGGCACGGACTGAGCACCCGCTCCCGCGTCCGCGCCGCCGCACCACACCGCACCACACGAAAGTCGTAAGAACGAGAAGGACTTGATGACCGACATCTACGTTCCGTCACGCCCGTTGCCCCGGCCTCAGGCCCAGGTCGCCGGCACGCCCGTGCCCGGGTACCCCCGGGACGGCCTCATCCCTGAGCTGTTCGAGGCCCAGGCCGCCGCACGGCCCCACGCCCCGGCGGCCCGGCACGGCGAGCGCACCGTGACCTACGGGCGACTCGACGCCCACGCCGACGCCTTGGCGGCACGCCTGATCGCCCACGGCGTCCGGCCGGGCGATCTGATAGGCGTGTGCGGCAGCCGCTCGCTGGAGGCGCTGGTGGCGCTGCTCGGCATCCTCAAGGCCGGCTGCGCGTACGTACCGCTCGACGAGGACCTTCCACCGGCCCGGTTGCGGGCCATGGCCGAGGACGCGGGACTGCGTGCCGCGGTCACCTTGCCGGGCAGTACGCGCCGAATGCGCGGTCTACGCGCGTCGGTCGCGGTCGGCTCCCTCGACGAGCCTGTCGACGGGCGCGTCGACGGGCCCCTCGCCGAGGCCGCCGGTGACGCCCCGGCACCGTCCGCCGGCGCCCGTACCGGATCCTCCCGTACCGGCTCCGCCACCGACTGCGCCTACGTCGTCTTCACCTCCGGTACGACCGGCCGCCCCAAGCCGGTCGCGATACCCCACCGGGGCGTGGTCAGCCTCGTGCTGTCCGACCCCGAGCTTCCCTCGCCCGCGCCGGGTGACGGGGTCCTGCACGCCTATGGCCTGTCCTCCGACGCCTCGACGATCGAGATCTGGGGCGCGCTGCTCACCGGCGCCTGCCTGGTGATCGCCGACCGGGAGGAACTGCTCTCGCCCACCGCTCTCGAGGGGCTGTTCCATGCCGGCGGCGTCACCGTGGCCTATCTGACGACGAGCGTCTTCCACCTCGTCGCCCGGACCCGTCCCGAGGCCCTGGCCGCGCTGCGCTTCGTCTCCGCCGGCGGGGAGGCGATGGATCCGCGCCTCGCGAACGCCGTCCTCGCGGCCTGCCCCGGCACCACGGTGGTCAACTTCTACGGTCCGACCGAGAACGCCGTGGTCTCCACCGCCCACGTGCTGAGCCCCCTTCCCGAAGACGCCGCGCACGTCCCCCTGGGCCGTCCCTTCGGCGCCTCCACCTGCCACGTCCTGCGGGCCGACGGCTCGGTCGCCGGGCCGGGCGAGGAAGGGGAGCTGTACGTCGGCGGCGACGGGCTGGCCCTGGGCTACCTCGGCGACCCGAAACTGACCGCCGAGCGGTTCCTCCCGCTGCCCGCGGTGGAGCCGGGCGGCCCGCTGTACCGGACCGGCGACCGGGCCGTACGGCACGCCGACGGCCTGCTGGAGTACCGCGGGCGCCTCGACCGCCAGGTCAAGCTGCGCGGCGCACGCGTCGAACTCGACGAGGTGGAGGCCCGATTACGGGCCCACCCCGAGGTCGGCGAAGCCGTCGTCGAGGTCGATGCGGGCTCCCTGACCGCCTACGTCACGGCCGCCGCGCCCGGAGGTCTTCTGCCCCTGCCCGCCCTGCGCGCGTACTGCGCCGAGTGGCTGCCCCCGCAGGCCGTCCCGACGCTGGTACCCCTGGACCACTTCCCGGTGACCAGCGGCGGCAAGGTCGACCGCACCCGCCTGAAGTCCGCCGCGCCACGGCCCGGCCCGGACAGCGCCGCGGTGGCCGCGCGGGACGCGGACGAGCCGAAGGCCGAGGGCCTGCTCGGGGTCCTCACCGAGGTGTGGCAGCGGGTGCTGCGCGTACGCCCCGCGCCCCAGGACGACTTCTTCCTCCTCGGCGGCGACTCCCTGCTCGCCTCGGAGGCCGTCACCCGCACCCTCGCCGTGCTCGGCCTCGACGCCGCCCTGGGCTCCACCCTCATCAGGGCCCTGCTGGCCGCGCCCACGCTGGAGGGCTTCACCGCCGCCGTCCGCGAGGCGCGGGGCGGCCTCGGCGGAGCGGCCGGCGGGCAACCCGCCGTCGACTTCGACCGCGAGACCGACCTCGGCTTCGCCCTCCCGCCCGCCGAAGGCCCGGCACCGCGCCCGCACGAACCGAAAGACGTCCTGCTCACGGGCGCGTCGGGGTTCGTCGGCGCGTTCCTGCTGCACCGTCTGCTGCGCTCGACGGCCGCCCGCGTCCACTGCCCCGTACGGGCGACGAGCCCGGCGCACGCCGCGCAGCGGGTCCGCACCGCGCTCGCCCGTTACGGGCTGCGGCTCGACGAGGCCGACTGTCAGCGCGTGGAGTGCTTCCCCGGCGATCTGACCCAGCCCCGCCTGGGGCTCGACGCCGGCCACGCCGGGGAACTGGCCCGCCGCCTGGACCTCGTCGTGCACAACGGCGCCCACGTCAACTTCCTCTACCCCTACGAGCAGTTGCGCCCGGCGAACGTCGACGGGACCCGCGAGGTCGTCCGGATCGCGGCGCCCCGCCGGGTGCCGGTGCACTTCGTGTCGACCGTCGCCGTCGTCGCCGGATTCGGCACCGCCGGGGTGCGTGAGGTGGACGAGGACCTGCCGCTGTCCCACGCCGACGGGCTGACCATGGGGTACGCCGAGAGCAAGTGGGTCGCCGAAGGCGTGCTGCGGCGGGCGGCCGAGCAGGGCCTTCCGGTGGCCGTGTACCGGCCGTACGAGGTGACGGGCGACGGGGTGCACGGCACGTGCAACACCGAGACGGCCATCTGCTCGCTGTTCAAGACGATCGCCGAGACGGGGCTGGCCCCCGGCATCGACCTGCCCATGGACTTCGTCCCCGTCGACCACCTCGCCGAGTCCGTGGTGCACATCGCCACGCACCAGCCGGCCGACGGCCGGGTCTACCACCTCACCAACCCCCGCCCGGCGATGCTGACGGACGTCCTGGACCGGATGCGCGCGGCGGGCTTCACCCTCCGCACGCTGCCGTACGACCAGTGGGTCGGCGAGCTGGTGCGCCACGTCGCCGAGCACCCGACGAGCGCCACCGCGCCGTTCGTCTCCCTGTGCGTGGACCGCAGCCGCAACGCCGACATGTCCGTCAAGGAGATGTACCTCCAGGGCACCTTCCCGGTCCTGGGGCGGCGCAACGCCGAGAAGGCGCTGGCCGGCAGCGGGCTGCACTGTCCACCGGTCGACGCCGCACTGCTGGACCGATACCTGGAGTACTTCTTCACCTCCGGCTACATCGCGCGCCCCGCCTCCGCGCCGGCCTCGCCCGCGGCAGGATCGGAGCACAGCGCATGAGCCACCCCGACGCCCTCATCCCGGTCCCCGAAGTCGAGCCCGGCACCGCCGGACCGCCGTGCGCCTACGCCCGCCTGCGGGCCGAAGCACCCGTCGTCAAGGCACAGCTTCCCAACGGCGAGACGGGCTGGCTGCTCAGCCGCTACGAGGACGTGCGCGCCGCGTTCGCCGACCCCCGGCTCGTACGGCCCCTGCTGTCGGCCTGGCCGCCCCGCGAGGGGGACGACGCCCCGCCGCCGTGCCTGCCGACCTTCCTGGAGATGACCGGCGAGCACCACGAGCGCGTCCGCCGCACCGTCCTGCCCATGTTCGGCCGGCGCCGCCTGGAGTTCATGGAGCCCCGGATCCGCGCGATGGCCGGTGAGCTCGTCGACGCGATGGTGGCCGGGGCCGAGGACGGCACGGCGGACCTCGTCGCCGCCTACGCCGAGCCGCTGCCCCTGCGGGTGCTGTGCGAGACCGTGGGCCTGCCGTACGAGGACCGCGACGTCTACCTCCCGCACACCCTCGCCCTCCTCGGCGCGGCCGGGCTGACGATGGAGGAGGTGCTCGCGGCCCTGTACGCGCTGCAGGACTACGCCGGCGAGCTCATCTCCCGCAAGGAGAAGGAGGACGGCGAGGGCGAGGACTACATCCGGCTGCTGCTGGCGGAGGCCCGCCGGCCGGGCAGCGAGCTGACCCGGGACGACGTCGTCAGCTTCGTCGTCACCATGCTCATGGCCGGCTACAAGACCAACATCCAGCACACGGGCAACGCGCTGCTCGCACTGCTCACGCACCCCGAGCAGATGCGGACGCTGCGCGAGGCGCCCGAGAGGACCTCCACCGCGGTGGAGGAACTGCTGCGGTACGTGCCGCTGATGAACGCCATCAACATTCTCGTGGCGACGGAGGACTTCACCCTGCACGGGCAGCGGATCCGTGCCGGCGACGCGGTCGTCCCCGTGCCGGCGTCCGCCAACCGCGACCCCGAGGCGTTCGCCGAGCCCGACCGCCTCGATCTGACCCGGACCCCCAACGCGCACGTCGCGTTCGGGCACGGCCCCCATGCGTGCACCGGCGGGCATCTGACCCGCATGCAGCTCGCCATCGCGATCCAGGTGCTGCTGGAGCGGCTCCCCGGCGTCGAACTGGCCGTTCCGGCCAAGACCATCCCCTGGGACGAGTCCACTCCGCTGCGCGCACCGGCCCGGCTCCCGGTGCGCTGGTGACGCCCCCGCTCAGCCGGCACCCCGTCGGCGGGCCCGTCCGCGAGCCCGCCGACGACACAGCGGACGACCCTGCCGACGACATCGGCGACCCCATCAGGAAAGAGGCCCGCATCCCGTGACCGCACCGCACGCACCCGCGTCCGAGGAAGCACCGCACGACCAGCCCCTCCCGCACTACCCCTTCAGCACCCGGGGCGACCGGCTCGCCCCCGAGCTCGGCGAACTGCGCAGCCGCTGCCCCGTCGCCCGGGTCAGCACCAACTCCGGCGACCAGGCATGGCTGGTGACCGGCTACGAGCTCACGCAGCACGTGCTGCGGGACCGCTCCTTCGCCCGCTCCGTGCTGGCCGAGGCGGACAGCCCGGGTCAGGACGCCCCGATCCTCGCGCCCGAACTCCTCGACGCCATGAACCACCTCCAGAAGGCCGGGCTGCGCGAGGAGGTGCTCAAGGCCCTCGGCCGGGACCAGCCCGAACTGCCCGCCGACTGGGTCGCGGCCGTCACCGGCGAGGGCCTGGACGCGATGGTCCGGGAAGGCGGCCCCGGCGACCTCCAGCACCACTTCGCGGAGTGGGTCGCCGCCCAGTGCATGTGCCGGCTCCTCGGCCTGCCCTTCGAAGACCGGGAGTGGCTCGCCGTACGGGCCGACCTGGACCTGACCATGGTCACACCCACCCATGAGGAACTCGCCCGCAACTGGGAGGAGATCCGGGTGTACATGGACGAGCACATGGCCGCCCGCCGCCCCGGCGAGCCGCGCGGGCTCGCGGACCGCCTCGCCGATCTCAACGCCGCCCACCAGGGGCTGACGGACCAACAGCTGTCGAACATCGTGTCCGTCCTCTTCGTCAGCGGTTACGAGGACTTCGCGAGCTTCCTGGGCGTCGCGGCCTTCAACCTGCTCCAGCACCCCGAGGTGATGAGCGCGGTGCGCGCCCGGCCGGAGACGATGCCGCAGTGCGTGGAAGAGCTGCTGCGGTGCAGCGTCGTCCTGGGCAACGCGATCCCCCGCTTCGTCACCAAGGAGACGGAGTTGGGGTCGGCCCAGGTGAAGGAGGGTGACATGATCCTGCTCTCCCTGGACGCGGTCAACTACGACTCCGCCGCGTTCTCCGACCCGGAGACCTTCGACCCTGCCCGCTCCCCCAACCCGCACCTGCGCTTCGGTTACGGCCGTCACCACTGCCCCGGTGCCCACCTGGTCCGCCGCCAGTCCGACGTCGCCTTCCGCGTCCTGCTCGACCGCCTGCCCGGCATCCGTCTGGCCGTGCCGCCGGCGGAGGTCCCCTGGCACCCGAACCGCATGGCCATCATGCCGGCCGGGATTCCCGTGACCTGGTGAGATGCGCGGGCCCGGCGGGTCCTGGCTCGCGGGCCTCACGGTCCGCGGGGCCCGCGCCCCCCTTGTGCGTCCGCTGTCCCCGTGGTGTCCGCCGGCTCAGCGCTTGGGCCAGTGCCACAGCGGCTCGTCCAGCATGCTGTCGCGGCCTGCGACGTCCGTCTGGCCGAGTGAGTCCTTGACCAGGGTGACGGCGTTGACGTCGAGCCGGTGGTCCGGGGCCGCCCCGGTGAGGGCGTCGACCAGGTCCGGCGCGTGCGTGACCACCACGATCTGGGTGTCCCGGGCCGCGGTGAGGATCAGGTCGGCGAGTGGGGGAAGCAGGTCGGGGTGGAGGCTGGACTCCGGCTCGTTGAGGACCAGGAGCGCCGGCGGCCGGGGAGTGAGCAGGGCCGCGCTCCACAGGAGGTAGCGCAGCGTGCCGTCGGACAGCTCCGCCACGCTGAGCGGGCGCAGCAGCCCGGGCTGGCGCAGCCAGAGCTCGAAGCGGCCTGCCTCGCTGGTGATCTCCACGCTGCTGGCGGGGAACGCCGCGTCGACGGCGGCGTCCAGCGCCCCGGGGTCGCCGGTTTCACGGATCGTCTGCAGCGCGGCCGCCAGGTCGGCGCCGTCGTGTCCGAGCACGGGGGTGCGGGTGCCGGTCCGGGCGCTGCGGGCGGGGGCCTGGGCATCGGTGCGCACGTGGTCGTAGAAGCGCCAGGAGCGCATGTGCTCGCGCAGGCGCAGCAGGTCGGGGGCGAGCCGGGGGTCGGCGAGTTCGCCGAGCATGCTGTCGTAGGGGCGAAGGGCGTTGACCGACTGGTGCCAGCTGCCGTCGGCGGTGCGGGTGCGCACGGCGGGGCCGGAGCGGTCGGAGAGCAGGGCGGACGGGCGGAGGACGGGGCCGGCCCAGGTGCACTCCCGTTTGATCTCCGGGTCACGGGCGAACATCGAGGGCGCGCCGCCCAGGCCCGAGGTGGGGACCGGGTGTCCGAAGTCGACCGCGTAGCCGAACTCGTCCCCGGCGAAGCCGAGCCGCAGACTGGCGGCCGGGGACTTGCCGGCGCCGCGTTTCGTCCCCGCCCACAGGGTCGACGGCAGACCGCCCTCGCGCGCCAGCGCAGCGACGGCGCCGCCCCTGGCCGAGTCGGCCAGCAGGCGCAGGGCCCGGTAGAGGCTGGACTTGCCCGAGCCGTTGGCGCCGGTGATCACGTTGAGCCGGCCCAGCGGGACGATCAGGCGGCGCAGGGAGCGGTAGTTCTCGACGGCGAGGGTGGTGAGCATGGCGCCCTTCGGTACGAGCGGTGGTTCGGGAGGGAACCGGGGCGGATCAGTGGGTCGGTGGATCTTTCCTCTCAGTCTGCCAAGGGGGTCTGACAACGAGGACGTGCGGCACCGCTCCGGCCGCCGGCCGGGGCCCGTGGGCTCATGTCACAGCCGTGCGGCCCGTATCCCGTCATCGCACAGCCCGTACAGGACACCTGAGGCGACATAGGGGTCGGCCGTGATGGAGGAGGCGGCGGCCAGCCGCCAGCGGGGCTTGCCGGTCCTCGCGTCGTAGGCCCACCAGTCCGCCGAGTGGGTCACGATGACGTCGTCGCCGACGGCCGTGGGGGGCGACGAGCAGGGCTCCATGCGGTTCACACGCCACAGCTCCTTGCCGCTGTCGGCGGCCAGGGCCAGTACGTAGCCGCGCTCGCCGCCCATGCCGAAGAAGGAGTCGAAGCCGTACCCGTCGCCTGAGGTGATGAAGACGCGGCCGTCGCGGTGGGCGACGGCGGGGCGGCTGTAGCCCTTGGCCACCGTCCGGCGCCAGCGCCGCTCACCGCTGCGGGCGTCGTAGGACGCGAGGTCGCCCCGATAGGTGCACACGTAGACGGTGCCGCCGTCCTCGGTGACGGTGATCACGCCGTCCATGGCGGGCACCCGCCACCGCCGCTCGCCGGTGCCGGTGGCGTAGGCGCAGAGCCGGTGCTCCTCGTCCAGCAGGTAGACGGTGTCGCCGTCAGGGGAGAGACCGATGGTCTCCTCGTCGGCGGAGGCCGGGGCCTCCCAGGCCACCGCCCCGGTGAGCGGGTTGACGGCGCCCACGGGGCGGGCGTCGTGTGTCTCGTCGGTGAGCTCGCCGGTACGGGCGAAGAGGAGCTGCCGGCCGGGCAGCGGCTGGAAGATGCCGGAGGCCGGTGTTGTCCAGCGCACGCGCCCGGTGGCGGAGTCCAGGCCGCACAGCGCCCCTGGTTTGCCGGGCCCCTCGTCGTCGACGTACCGGGTCAGCTGGACGCAGAGAGTGGAACCGAGCACCGCCGCCGCGCCGGAGTATCCACTGCCGAGCTCCCGGGCGGACCACAGAAGCTCTCCGTCGTCCGCGCGGTACGCCTGCACGGCTCCGGTGGCGGTGACGAGATACGCCGAACCGTCGGCGACCGTCACGGAACCGCTCTCCCACGATCCCTCACCGAGCCGTGCGCTCCAGCGCTTGCGCCCGGTGGTGGCGTCCAGCGCGAGGATGCCGGGAGAGCTCGTGGCGGCGAAGACGCCGCCGCCGTCGACGGCCAGGCTGAAGTTCAGCCTTCCACCGGTCTGCCGCGCCTCGAAGTCCCACAGCGGCGCCCGCGTTGGCGGGACGGCGACGTCCTTGTCCCGGAGGAGTTCCCACCCTGTGTAACCGCCGACGCCCAGGGCGCCCGCTGTCGCGGTGAGGAGGAACGTCCGCCGGGACGGGCGAAACCGACTGTTGGAATTCAGGGACATTCCCGTTAACTTACAGCGCCGCCCTCCCCCTGCCTCCTTCGGTCCCCTCCGCAGGTCAGAGCCGGTTTCGCTGTGTCCTCACCGTGGATGGGGCGGGGAAACCCCCGCCTTCCGCCCGGAGTCAGTCCTGAGAGCTGCGCCCCGCGCTCAGCGGCACAGGGCGTTCTCCCCCTCCATGTGTGACAGTTTCTCAGGGTTGCGCACGGCGTAGAACCCGGTGATCAGGCCGTCGTCGATGCGCACCGCCACGACGGTGTCGATCTCGCCGTCCTGCCGGAGGATCAGCGCCGGGTAGCCGTTGACCTGTGCCGGCCGCAGCGACTCCGCGGTGATCCTGCCCAAGCCGGCGGCCAGCAGACGGCCCACCTTGTCCGCTCCCACGACGGGCCGCAGGACGGCCTGCTTGACTCCGCCACCGTCACCCAGGAAGACGACATCCGGCGCGAGGATGTCGAGCAGGCTCTGCAGGTCGCCCGTCTCGGTGGCCCGTCGGAACGCGTCGAGCGCGTCCCGGGTCTCGGCCGGGGAGACGACGCCGCGCGGCCGGCGCGCCGCGACGTGTGCCCGTGCGCGGTGCGCGATCTGGCGGACCGCGGCCGGGCTCTTCTCGACGGCTTCGGCGATCTCGTCGTATCCGAGGTCGAACACCTCGCGCAGGACGAACACCGCCCGTTCGGTGGGCGCGAGCGTCTCCAGCACCAGCAACATCGCCATCGAGACGCTGTCGGCCAGCTCGACGTCCTCAGCCACGTCCGGGGCGGTCAGCAACGGCTCGGGCAGCCAGGGACCGACGTAGGACTCCCTGCGGCGGCCGAGCGTACGCAGCCGGCTCAGCGCCTGGCGCGTGGTGATCCGGACCAGGTACGCGCGCTGGTCCCGCACCGTGCCGAGATCGACCCCGGCCCACCGCAACCAGGTCTCCTGCAGGACGTCCTCCGTGTCGGCGGCCGAGCCGAGCATCTCGTAGGCGACGGTGAACAACAGGTTGCGGTGGGCGACGAACGTCTCGGTGGCGGGGTCCGCGCAGCTGTCCTCGGCGAGCCGCCCGGCCGTCTCCTCTGTGCGCTCGCTGTGCTCGCTCTTCACTGATCGCTCCTGCCTGTTCTCTCTCCACGGTGCCACGCGCACAAGACGCCGGCCCCCGCGGCTTTGTGACACCCGTGGGCGGTGGCACACGTCACATCGCCGCCCCGTCACAAGGAGCGGGTCGCCGGCATCTCGTGTTCGTTCAGTAAGCACCACGAGTGAGGACGACGTCATGGACGCCCGATTCAACCTGTTCGACAACGAGCTCGCCGCCAAGTTCTCCAAGCGGTTCGCCAACGCCAGCATGGTGATCCACCAGTCGCCGCTGCCGCGCTCCACACAGGAGCTGGTGGCACTGCGCGTCAGCCAGATCAACGGCTGCGGTTGGTGCATCGACCTGCACGTCAAGGAGGCGGCGGCCGCCGGTGAGACCGCGGTCCGCCTCAGTCTGGTCGTCGCCTGGCGCGAGTCCACGGTGTTCACCGAGGCCGAGCGGGCCGCGCTGGCGCTCGCCGAAGAGGGCACCCGGCTCGCGGACGCCCACGAGGGTGTGTCCGACGGGACATGGGCCGAGGTGCGCAAGCACTACGACGACGACCAGACCGCCGCGCTGGTCTCCCTGGTCGCCCTGGTCAACGCGGCGAACCGGCTCGCCGTGATCGTGCACCAGCGGGGTGGTTCCTACGAGGCCGGCATGTTCGCCGCCGCGCTCAACTGATCCGCGGAGGAATCCGGCCCGGCCCAGGATCGTTCGATCCGGGCCGGGCTCGCGCATGTCCGGACGCGGCTTGCCGCTCAGCCGGTGGTGCCGGCTCCGGAGCGCTGCCGGGCCTGGGCAGCCCGTGACGCGGGGCCGGACCCAGAGCGTCACCCGGCCACCTGCAAAGCCGTAACCTCCGCCCGCCAGTGGCCACGCGGGCGCGGGGCGGCACCCTGCCGTTTCCGTACGCAACACAAGTCCCGGATCGGGTGAGAGGCCACGCCAGGGTGAATCGCACACCGGCCTCCGGCCTGCTCGCCCAGCGGCGGCGGGCCAGTTGACGTTCGCTCGAATTCCTGTGCGACTCAACGCCCTCCCGGGGCCGTGACGGACCCGATCGGGGGTCGTTTTTCCGAGCACCCGTCCGACCTGGCTCGTCAATGAGGAGGCGCAGTGCATCACCGCAACGAACGTCACCCGATCACTACGGAGGCGCCCTTGCCGTTCGAAGACCAACCCCTGACGCTGCCTCGCGCCGGTCTCAGTACGTCCTCGGCGGGGTGGTCGGCATGAGTGCGCGTGGCCTGAAGCACTGTGTGCAGCACGGCGTGAAGAGCAAGCTCGGCGCGTCCGGTGCGTCCCCGGAGACGGGCGAAGGCTCGGAGTCCGAGAAGCTGCTGTTCGGCGGCCCGCTGCTGTACAACGCGCGGTGGGCGGACCACCACCAGGCGTTCTTCGCGATGTCCCTGTGGGCCATGGCGCTGATGCAGCGCGCCCAGTTCCAGGACGTCGCCCTCCCGGGCCAGGGCCGGCCGGCCGACGCGGCGGAGAGGAGCGACGCGCGGTGAAAAGCACCCCGGCGGGAACGGGCAGTCTGTGGCGGCACGGGGACTTCGTCCGTTACTGGTCCGCTTGCGCGGTCGACATCGTGGGCAGCGGCGTCACCTCCGTGGCGCTACCGCTGATCGCCGTGGTCTCCCTGCACGCCTCCGTGTGGGAGGTCTCACTGCTGTCGTTCGCCGAGAGACTGCCGCCACTGCTGGTGGCGCTTCCCGCCGGGGCGCTGGCCGACCGGCACCGCAAACGGCCCGTGATGATCGGGGCCGTACTGGTCTGCGGCGCGGTGTTCGCGGCGGTCCCGTTGGCCGATGCCGCAGATCACCTGTCGTTTCCCCTGCTCTACGCGGTGGCGTTGGCGGGTTCGACCGCCAGTCTCTTCGCCTCCACCACCCGCATCAGCTACCTGCCGTCCCTCCTGCCCGGCGAACGACTGCTGGAGGCGAACGCGAAGGTCGGGGCCGTCGCCTCCCTGGCCGACAGCGCCGGCGCCCAGCTCGGCGGTGTCGTGGTGGCTGGTTGCGGCGCCGCCCGTGCCGTCTGCCTCGACGTCGCCTCCTACCTCGTCTGCGCTCTCCTCCTGGGCGGCATTCGCACGCCCGAACCGGCACCGAGCCGGTCGGCACGAGCGGGCTCGCTGCTCGGTGAGATGAAGGAGGGGGTGCGGTACGTGGTGCGGCACCCCACCATCCGGCCGCTGCTGCTCACCGGCACCGCCTACACCGGTGTCTTCGCCTTCCTGACCACCCTGTGGTCGGTGTACCTGCTGCGCGACCTCCACTACTCCGCCACGACCCTGGGCACGTTGTTGAGCGTGGCCGCGCTCGGTGGGGTGGCCGGCGCACTGACCGTGCGCCGGCTCGTGGACCGGTACGGGTCGGCCCGGGTCATGCTCTCCGCGCTGGCCATCACCCCCTTCACCGAGGTGCCGCTGCTGCTCGTGGGGCCCGGCCGTCCGGGGCAGGTGGCGATCGCTGCGGGCCTGTTCGTCCAACTGGCATGCGCCACCGCCCAGGGGTCCACCCAGCGCAGCATCCGCCAAGCCGTGTGCGAGCCCGGCATGCAGGGCCGCATGCTCGCCACCGGCCAGTGGATCACCTACGGCACCCGCCCCCTCGCCGCCCTCCTCGCCGGAGCCACAGGAACCTGGCTGGGCCTGTGGAACTCCCTCGCCCTGGGCACCGCCGCCCTGGCCGCGCCCTTCCTGGTGCTCCTCTGCTCCTCCCCGCGCACCCTGCACCAGACCCCTGCGGCCCCGCCCACCACCGCCTGACCAGGGCCGCACCGCAACGGTGCCGGAAGCACTGCCGGAAGCGCCGTTCGCAACTGCCCCTGTCGAAGGAGACTGCCGTGACGACTTCTGGGAGGGAAGACGCTGTGGAGGAAACCGCCGATACGGCCGACACGACCGTGAACGAACACTCATGGGCGGTCTACGGGCGCCACCACCTCGGCAAGGGTGGTACTGGCTTTCCCAGGAACCACAGAGCTCTGGATCGCTGCCCCAGTCCGGGCGGAGAGTAGTGCGCAGCGGCCCACCGCACCGGTCCGCCCGGGGCACCCGCCGCCCCACCAGGCCGCGATCCACCGGGCCGGCCCACACAGCACACCCCAGGAGCACCCCATGTCCTACCCCGCCCTCGCCGCCCGCACCGCCGTCGTCACCGGAGCCGCCAGCGGCATCGGCGCGGCCACCGCCCGTCAGCTCGCGGCGGGCGGCGCCCGCGTCGCCCTGCTCGCCCGGCGCGCCGACCGGCTGGACGCGCTGGCCGCGGACATCAACGCCGCCGGGGGCCAGGCCCTCGCGGTCACCGCCGACGTCACCGACCAGGCCTCCGTCGACGCCGCCGCCAAGGCCGTGCACGACGCCTACGGGCGGGTCGACCTGGTGGTCAACAACGCCGGCGTGATGCTGGCCAACCCCCTCGCCGACGGCCGGCTCGACGAGTGGACCCGCATGATCGACACCAACCTCACCGGTGTCCTGCGCGTCGTCCACGCCTTCACGCCCGACCTCACCGCGGCCGCCGCCGACGGCCGCACCGCCGACCTGGTCAACGTCTCCTCCATCGCGTCCCATGTCCTCTTCCCCGACTACGCCGTGTACGGGGCCACCAAGGCCGCCGTGACCCAGCTGTCCGCCGCGCTGCGCACCGAGCTGGGCCCGCGCGACGTCCGGGTCAGCGCCGTCGAGCCGGGCCTGACCGACACCGAACTCGGTGGGCACATCGACAACCCGGCCCTGCGCGAGCAGCTCGGCGGGATGTTCACCGCGATCCCCGCCCTCACCTCCGAGGACGTCGCCGACCTCATCGCGTACACCGTCAGCCGTCCCCGGCACGTCAACCTGCGTCAGTCGGTCGTCCTGCCGACCCGCCAGGCCTGACGCCTCTCCCCGGCGGCCCACCGCGCCCGGCCGGTCGCCCGGGAGGCACCTTCGGCGTGGCGCGCTGGGTGAGCCTGGTCCTGGCAGAGCCAGGCTCACCACCCGTGCGACCAGGCACAATCGCCCTATGAGTCCTGTCATCGACCTGGGCGCGTTCCTGCGGACCCGCCGTGCCCGTCTGCGCCCCGAAGACGTCGCCCTGCCCGATCTCGGCGGCCGGCGCCGGGTCGCCGGACTGCGCCGTGAGGAGATCGCCCAACTCGCCGGCGTCAGTGTCGACTACTACATCCGCATAGAGCAGGGCCGCGCGGCCAACCCCTCGTCGGACGTCCTGAACGCCCTCGCCCGCGCCCTGCGCCTGGACGAGGACGAGACCCGGCACCTGCACCGCCTCGCGCAGCCCCGCGCCGTGACGCGGCCCGCTCCCCGGGCCCGGCCCGGACAGCAGCAGCCACGCCCCATGCTGCTGCGGCTGCTGGAGGAGCTGCGGGACGTCCCGGCCGTGGTGATGGGGCGGCGCATGGACGTTCTCGCCTGGAACGCGGCCGCCTCCGCCCTCCTCGGCGACTACGCGTCCCTCGAACCCTCCGAGCGCAACATCCCCCGCATCACCTTCCTCGACCCCGCCTCCCGCCAGCTCTTCACGGACTGGAGGGCCTGCGCCCGGGAGAACGTCGCTTACCTGCGGTGGGAGGCCGGCCGGTATCCCGACGACCCGCAGTTGGCGCGTCTGATCGGCGAGCTGTCGGCGAGGAGTGAGGACTTCCGCCGCTGGTGGGCCGAGCATCCCGTGCAGGACAAGACCTCGGGGACCAAGAGGTTCCACCACCCCGTCGTCGGCGACCTGGCCCTCACCTACGACACCCTGCGCGCCGCGGACGATCCGGACCAGGCGCTGATCACGTACGCCGCGGCACCCGGCACCCCCTCGCACGACGCCCTGAAGATGCTGCTGGCTTGGGCGGCCCCGACGGCGACCACCACCCCACACCCCGCTCGGCCCCACTGAGGCCTCGGGCATGTACGGGCCACATACGGAGCGCGTACGGACCACGTGCGGACCCTCGTCACCCCTTGTGGGACCGCTTCCGCACCGTGCCTGCCGACGGGTTCCCGCGCGTCGCGCCGCCTTCCGTGGCCGCCCTTCAGGCCGCCGCACGGCGGCCTGAAGAGCCATTGCTCCCGTGCGCTCCGCGCTGAAACGATCTTCTGGGGGGCGTTGACCGACGTCCTTGAAGGCGTGGCATCAGCGTCGGCGGTGGGACGGGGCTTTCCCGGTGAGGTGAGTCCCGGGCCAGACGTGCGAGGAGGGGACCCGTCAGTGAACGACAGAGGCCAGGCCCCTGGCGATTCCCCAGCAGAGGCTCTGCCTTCGGGACCGGCTCAGGCAGGTGAGCGGTTACGCCGGAGGCGACTCGAACGCGGCGTGTCGTTGGCCAAGCTGGCCCGGCTCGCGTTCTACAGCAAGGGGTATCTGAGCAAGGTGGAAAACGGCGAGAAGCCGTTGACCGTGGAACTGGCCCGTGGCTGCGATCAGGTGCTGGAGACAGGTGGGGAGCTGGCACAGCTGGTCCTGCCGGCCGTCAAAGGCAACGGGCGCAGAGCCCGGGGAGCGGAGAGGTGTCCGTATCGGGGACTGTCCCCGTTCGGAGCGGGGGACGCGCAGTGGTTCTTCGGGCGTGACGAGGCCGTCGCGGAAGTGGTCTCGCAGTTGGCGGAGCGGCTTCGGACGCCAGGGCCTTTGCTGGTGATGGCCCCGTCGGGGGCGGGAAAGTCCTCGTTGCTGAGGGCGGGACTGCTGCCTGCCCTGGCGCGTGGAGTGCTGCCCGTCACCGGATCGCAGGCCTGGCCCGTGGCACTGCTCACCCCGGGTGAGCATCCTCTTGAGGAACTGTTGAACCGGATAGCCGTCGCGACCGGGGCGTCCCGCCGACTGCTCGCCAAGGCACACGAAGAAGGAGGGGGCGCTCTGGCCACCGCGGTGTGCGCTGCGGTGGAGGGGATGCGGCGGGCGGCCGGTCCGACCACCGCCCACGGCAAGGCTGCGTATGGTTCCGCCACCGGTGAGGCAGCTGCCCTGGTCCTCGTGGTGGACCAGTTCGAAGAAGCCTTCATGCTCTGCTCCGACGACGGGGAACGGGCGGCCTTCGTCCAGGCCTTGCTGTCCCTGACGGCACGACGCGAAGATGACGGAGCGGGACTTCCGTCGGCACTCGTCGTCCTCGGGGTCCGGGCCGATTTCTACGACCGCTGCCTGGCCTTCCCCGGGCTGGCCGCGTCCCTTCAGCGCGGCCACGTCACGGTGGGGCCGATGGACGACGCCCATGTGCGTGTGGCCGTCACGAGACCGGCCCGCGCGGCCGGCTTGGAGGTCGAACCAGGCCTGGTCGAGATCCTGCTCCGCGACATCGGCCTGATGCCCGGCCAGGTGGCACATGCCGGTGCGGCCCCAGGCGGAGCGCTCCCCTTGTTGTCCCACGCCCTGCTCAGCACGTGGCAGCACCGTGAGAACGCCACCCTGACCGTCGACGGCTACCGGCTGACCGGAGGCGTCTCCGGCGCCGTGGCCGCCACCGCCGAGCGGGCCCACACCTCCCTCTCGGCGCGGCAGCAGGCCGCCGCCCGGCGTGTCCTGTTGCAGCTGATCCAGGTCGGCGAGGACAGGGAGACGAGCCGGCCCTGCCGGCGGCAGGATCTCCTGGAAGCCGGCACCTTCCGGCCCGGCGACCCCGAGGCCGTCATCGAGGCGTTCACCCGGGCACGCCTGCTCATCGTGGACGCCGAGCACGTCGAGATCGCCCACGAAGTCCTGCTGCACGCCTGGCCGCGTCTTCGCCGGTGGATCGACGACGACCGGGCGGGCCTGCGCACCCGTCAGAGCCTCGCTGAAGCCGCCGCCGCGTGGCAGGACGAAGGCCACGACCCCAGTCTGCTCTACCGCGGCCCCCGCCTGGCCGCAGCCCTCGAAGCCCTCGCCAACCCCCAGGACGAGGCGGACCTCGCCCCGGCCTCCCGGAGGTTCCTGGAGGCAAGCCGCGCACTTGAGACAGCCGAGGAACTCAAGGAGAAGCGGCGTCTGCGCCGCCTCCGCGTCCTGACCTCCGGTCTCACGGCCCTGCTCGTCCTTTCTCTCGTGGCCGGCGGCGTCGCCTTCCAGCAGAGCCGAGCGGCCGAGCACCAGCGCCACCTCGCCGTTTCCCGTGAACTCGCCGCACAAGCCGACGCAGTGAGGACCGACCATCCGCAAGCCGCGGCTCTCCTGGCCGTGAGAGCCTTCCGCCAAGCCCACACCGCTGAAGCGCGCAGCACTCTCCTCAGCGCCTACGCGGGCTACCGGTCCGCCGACCTCAAAGCACACCGCTCGTTCGTCAACAGGATGGCCTTCAGCCCGGACGGACACCTGATAGCCACAGCCGGCGCCGACCGGGCGGTCAAGCTCTGGGACGCGGCCACGCGGCAGATGACGGCGACGCTGACAGGGCACACGGATGCCGTGGAAGACGTCGCCTTCTCGCCGGACGGCCGCATACTGGCCACCGCGAGCGACGATCAAAGTGTGAAGTTATGGGACCTGATGACCCGTAAAGTGACAGCCACGCTCACCGGGCACAACAACAACGTGAATGCAGTCTCCTTCAGCCCGGACGGCCGCATGCTGGCGACAGCTGGAAACGACCGCGCCGTGCGGCTGTGGGACACACGATCCCACCGCGAGATCGCGTCTTTCACCGGTCACACGGACGACGTGGTGAGCGTGGCCTTCTCCCCGGACGGTCACACGCTGGCCAGCGCCGGCTCCGATCGCACCGTGCGGCTGTGGGACACAGCCGAGCCACGCGGGACCGCAACCCTGGGCGGTCACACCGGCACCGTCATCTCCGTGGCCTTCTCCCCGGACGGCAGAACCCTGGCCAGCGGTGGTACGGACCGGACGACCCGGTTGTGGGATCCGCGCTCACGCCAGCTGACGGCCGTGCTCAGCGGTCATACCGACTCCGTCTACCAAGTGGCGTTCTCTCCCGACGGCCACACCTTGGCGACGGTCGGCTTCGATGCCACCGCGCGGCTGTGGGACGTGGCCGGACAGCGGCAGACCCGCAGCATGGACGGCAAGCACAAACTGCTCGGGGCGGCTTTCTCCCCGGACGGCCGGTTCCTCGCCACCACCGGCAACACCGAAGGCGACAAGCCCGACATGCGTGTGTGGGAGACCTCCACAGGCCGGCAGATCGCCGGCTTCGGCGGCGAAGTCGCTCCTGCTACGGCCACGGCCTTCAGCCGACGCGGGAACCTCCTCGCTGTCTCCGGCCGCGACGCCGCCGTCGCCCTGTACGCGGCGTACGCGGCCGAGCCCGTGAAACCAGTCGCCACCCTCACCACCCACCTCGGGGAAGTCGCGGCCCTGGCTTTCTCCCCTGACGGCGGCACGCTCGCCGTCGTGGGGGCCGGCGGCTCGATGGAACTGTGGGACGTGGCGGGCAAGAGGGAGCGCGGCACCGTCGCCACTCAGCAAGGCGGGCTCAACGCCGGGGCCTTCTCACCCGACGGCCGGACCATAGCCACGGCTGGGGACGACAACACGGTGAAGCTCTGGGGCGCGAGGACCCAGCGGGTGACAGCCACGCTCGCCGGGCACACGGCCTCCGTGCTCGACGTGGCGTTCAGCCCCGACGGCCGCACACTCGCGACCGGCAGCCTCGACCGCACCGCGCGGCTGTGGGACACACGCAGCGGTCGGCAGAACGCCGTGCTCGCCCATGGCTGGCAGGTTCTCTGCGTGGCCTTCAGCCCCGACGGCCGTACCGTCGCCACGGGCGACTACGGCCGTACGACCCTCCTGTGGGATGCCACCACGCACCAGCAGACAGCGCGACTCACCGGACATTCGCGTGCGGTCGTCGGTGTGGCGTTCAGCCCTGACGGCAGGACCCTGGCCACGACGAGCCCTGACCGCACCACCTTCCTGTGGGACGTGGCGTCACGGCGGCGCAGCGCCTCCCTCACCTCACAAGCCGACGTCCGAGCCCCCTCCTTCAGCCCGGACGGCCACACTCTCGCCACCGGGAGTGCGACCGGTACCGCGCTTCTGTGGGAGATCGACGTGAACGACGTCGTCCAGCACGTCTGCCAGGAGAGCAAGGCGCAAGGCTGGGCGCGGATCGTTCCGCACGCTGCGGCGAAGGGTGTCTGTTCGTGACCGTCGCCATCTGGCCGAGGGACACCGGCCCCGCCCCGCCCCCGAGCGGAAGAGGTGGTGGCACTGCCCGCGGGGCCCGCCCCCGGAGTGCCGGGTCGGGCCGTGGAGCACGCTGTTCGGGCCGCTGGGTGCCTGTGGCAGCGGTTCAGGCGCGGTCTGCGGCCCGTCCGCCGGTGGGGGTCGCTTCCTGTTCGCTGGTGTAGATCACCAATGTGTGTTCCGGTCGTTCGGCCACGTGGAAAGCCGTGTACGCGAAGGTGGTCACGCCGTGCCCGGGGCGTCGCAACCGCTTGCGGCCGCTGTGCCGGGCCTGTACGTCGTGGCGCGGCCACCACGTACGGGCCTCCGGGCTCGCTGCCGTGAGCTCGTCGATCAGCGTGGTGTAGCGGGTGTCGTCGTGGTGGCGACCGGCCAGTGTCCGCAGCCGGGCGAGCAGGCCGCGTGCTTCCGCCTCCCAGTCGGCCAGGACCTCCCGGGCCGCCGGTTCGAGGAACACCCAGCGGGCCATGTTCGCCCGCCGGTCCCCCGCCGAGGTGAGGTGGGGGAACAGCTCGTCGGCCGCCGGGTTGAGGCTGAGCACGTCGTAGGTGCCGTCGATGACGTACGCCGGATTCGGCTGGAGCAGGAGCGGGACCGCGGCGACCGCGGCCGTGAGCTGTTCGGGTTCTTCGATCTCCACGGCCGGTGCGTGGCCGGCGAGTTGGCGCAGATGCGCGCGCTCGTTCCGGTCGAGCCGCAGCGTCGACGCGAGGGCGTCGAGGACCTGGTCCGAGGCGCGGATGTCCCGGCCCTGCTCCAGGTACGTGTACCAGGTGGCGCTGATGCCGGCGAGCAGCGCCAGCTCCTCCCGGCGGAGGCCGGGGGTGCGGCGCCGGGAGCTCCGGGGCAGGCCGACCTGCTCGGGAGTGGTCCGTTCTCTGCGGCTGCGGAGGAAAGCACCCAGCTCACGGCGTTGGTGAGGGTTCTTCGGCACGGCGGATGGCACTCCTGGTTCCAGAATAGACAGGCTCTGTATACCAGGCTGGACCCTTGGCAGGCTGGTGCCCGAGCCGGGTGGCGGCCCTCTTCCAGGGCCGGTGCCCCGGCCCGCGCCGCGGCCGGGAGACCCTGGCCCGCGGACGGGGCGTGGGAGCGGCCCGGGCCCCTGTCGGAAGGAAGCGTGAAGGCGTCGTGTCGGGAATCGATGGCAAGGTCGTGGTGGTCACAGGGGCCGGCAGCGGCATCGGAGAGGCGACCGCGCTGCTGCTCGCCGGGCGGGGCGCGCGCCTCGTCCTGGGCGCGCGCCGGACCCGACGGCTCGCGGACGTGGCCGCCCGGATCGAGGCGGCGGGCGGCTCGGCCGTGTACCAGCGCACGGACGTGACGCGGCGGGAGGATCTGCTCGCGCTCGTCGGGCTGGCCGAGGAGCGTTTCGGGCGGCTGGACGTGCTGGTCTCCAACGCCGGTGCCGGGGTCATCTCGCCCCTGGACGATCTGCGCGTGGACGAGTGGGATCAGATGGTGGACGTCAACCTCAAGGGGGTCCTGCACGGCATCGGCGCCGCACTGCCGGTCTTCCGGGCGCGGGGCGGTGGGCACTTCGTCACGGTCGCCTCCACGGCCGCGTTCCGGGTCGTGCCGTCCATGGCGGTCTACGCCGCTACGAAGTTCGCGGTCCGCGCCCTGTGCGAAGGGCTGCGCCAGGAAGCCGGCGACAGCCTGCGGGTGACCACCGTCTCGCCCGGCATCGTCGGGACCGAGTTCGCCGGCGCTTCCACCAACCAGCGGGTCAGAGAGGAGATCACGCGGACCCGGGACCGGATCGCGATCCCGCCGGAGGCCGTCGCCCAGGCGGTCGCGTTCGCGATCGAGCAGCCGCCCACCGTCGATGTGAACGAGATCGTGATCCGTCCCACCGCCCAGACCTGACATCAGGGCTGACACCAGCCGGCAGGCCCCGCGTCGCGGGCCGGTCAGACACCGACGGTGCCCTGTGACGACGTACGGCCGGCGGCACGGTGTTCGGTCAGCCACACCGTCACCAGGGCGGCGGAGATCGTGCCGCCCAGGGCGCACACCCCGTGCCACGCCGCCGCGTTCCAGACGGCGGACGTGAGGGCCGATCCCACGGCGCCGCCGACGAAGTAGGAGGTCATGTAGGCGGAGTTGAGGCGGTTGCGGGCTTCGGGACGGAGCGCGTAGACGAGGTTCTGGCTGCTGATGTGCACGCCCTGGACGGCGGCGTCGAGCACGACGACGCCCGCGAGCAGCGCGGTGAGGGCCAAGGCGCCGCCCGGGCCGCCGAGTCCGAGAAGCGCCCAGGACGCGAGCAGCAGACATGCCGCGATGCCGGTGACCCGGTGGGCCAGCCCCCGGTCGACGAGTCGCCCGGCCACGGAGGCGGAGAGGGAGCCCGCGGCGCCGAGCAGGCCCAGCATTCCGATCGCGGACTCGGACCAGCCATAGGCGGGGCCGGACAGCAGGAAGGTGAGCGCCGTCCACAGCACGCTGAACGCGGCGAAGGACAGGGCGCCCAGGGTGGCCTTGCGGCGCAGCACCGGCTCGTGGGCGAAGAGCGCCATGGTCGAGCCCAGCAGCTTCGGGTACGTCAGCCCGGCGCGGGTGCGCAGGCGGGGCAGGGCGAGCCGCAGCAGGAGCGCCATGACGGCCATGAGCGCGGCGTTGACCCAGTAGGCGGTGCGCCAGCCGCCGAGGTCCGAGAGGAGTCCCGCGGCGGTGCGGGCCAGCAGGATGCCCAGCAGCAGGCCCGCCATCACCGTGCCGACCGTGCGACCGCGCTTCTCCGGCGCGGCGAGGGTGGCCGCGTACGGGACGACGACCTGGGCGGCGACGGACGTGAGGCCGGTGAGGGCGGTGCCGATCAGCAGACCGGCGGCGTTGACCGCGCTCGCCGTCACGGCGAGGAAGACGGCGGTCGCGGCACACAGGACGACCGCCAGCCGGCGGCGCTCCAGGAGGTCCCCGAGGGGGACGAGGAGTATGAGCCCGAGCGCGTACCCGACCTGGGCGACGGTGACCACCAGCGCCGACACGGCGGAGCTCATGTGCAGGTCCCGGCCGATGACGTCCAGCAACGGCTGCGCGAAGTAGTTGCCCGCGACGGAGAGACCGCAGGCCACGGCCATCAGCAGGAGGGTTCCGCGGCCCAGCCCTCCCCCCGGTCCCGCTTGGGTGGGTTCCGCGTTCTCGCCTGGGTTCTCACGTGTGTTCTCGCCCGTGTTCTCGGGCGCGAGTGACGTGTGAGGTGCGTGTGACATGCAGGGAGTGTCGCCCGGGGCAGATCCATGAGTCCAATACATAATTTTCATCTCATCGATCGCGGATTACGGTTGATGAGATGGAGCTCCAGCAGATGCGCTACGTCGTCGCCGTCGCCGAGACCGGCGGCTTCACCCGCGCCGCCGAGCGTTGCCACGTCGTCCAGTCCGCACTCAGCCACCAGATCGCCCGCCTGGAGAAGGAGCTCGGGGCGCGCTTGTTCGACCGTACGAGCCGCAGTGTGCGGCTCACGGCGGCGGGCGCGGCGTTCGTGCCGGTCGCGCGGCAGGCGCTGGAGGCGGCCGACCGGGCACGCGCCGAGGTCGACGCGGTGACGGGCGAAGTCCGGGGCCGGCTGGCGATCGGCGCCATCTCCACCGTCGCCGCGGTGGACCTCGCCCACGAACTGGGGCTCTTCCGCGGCCGCTACCCGAAGGTGCGCATCAGTCTGCGCATGGACATGAGCGAGGCGCTCATCGAGGGGGTGCGTCAGGGCACCCTCGACGTCGCCTTCATCGGCCTGGTCCCCGGCACGCGCCCGCGCGGCCTGCACCACAAGGAGCTGGCCCACGACGAGCTGGTCGCCGTGGTGGCGCCGGAGCACCCGCTCGCCGGGCGCCGGCGCACGGACCTGCAACGACTGGCGGGTGAGTCGTTCGTCGACTTCCCCAAGGGATCGGCGGCGCGACAGCAGCGCGCCGCGGCGTTCGAGGCGGCCGGCCTGGTGACGGACTCGCCCTTCGAGGTGACCGACGTCGAGTCCCTGGTGAAGCTCGTGCGCGCGAACCTCGGCGTCGGCATGGTCCCCAAGGCCATCGCCACGACACTGCACGGCGTGCACGCCCTGCGGGTGCGGGACGCGCCCTCCCGGGTGGAACTGCTGGTGTGGAGCACGCTCGGGCCCTCCCCGGCCGCGGCGGCGTTCCTCTCCCAACTCGGCGCCGGGGCGGAGCCGCACGCGTGACGGGCGCACCGGAACGGTGCGCCCTGCGGGAGCGCCTCCCTCACCACGGCTGCGGTGCCCGGAGGTGCCCCGGGCGCGCCGGGGTCACACCGCCACCGCCTCCTCCATCTCCTCCTCCGCCTCGGCAGCCGCGACCTGCGCCTTCGTCCCGCGCCGCTCGACGGCCCAGGCCAGGGCGACGACGGCCGCGCCGATGACGAGCCACACCGCGAGGGTCAGGACGTGGCCGCCCAGGCCGGTGCGGTCGAAGTAGACGAGGCTGCGGGCGCCCTCGACGAAGGCGGCGCCGTTCCAGACGTCGTGCAGCGTGGCGAAGAGGCCGTTCTGCAGTTCGGGGCGGAAGACGCCGCCGGAGCTGGTGAAGTTCAGCATGACGAACAGCACCATCACGCCGAGCGTGGTCCACCGCTTGAGGAACGTGTGCAGTCCGGTTCCGGTCAGCAGCACACCGGCCGAGTAGAGCCAGCCCAGTGCCCACAGTCCGGCCAGGTCGTGGTCGACGAGGTGGAAGACAGGACCGGCGAGGGCGGCGCCGACGACGCTGACCACGAGCGAGGTGCCCGCGGCGAGCAGGGCCCTTGTCCGCAGGGGCAGGACGCCTCCGGCGCCGCCGATGACGGCGACCGAGGCGTACGAGCCGATGCTGAGGGCGACCAGCAGGAAGAAGAGGCCCTGCCCGGTCGGGTCGTGCCGGGACGGCGGGACGACGTCGGTGACCTTCAGCGGCGCGTGCTGGTGCGCGGCGACCGGCGTGAAGACCTTCTGGACCACGGCGGCGGTGGTGTCGGAGCCGGCCGTGGCGACGAGCAGCTCGGGGGTGCGCTCGTCGGGCACGTACGCGCCGAAGACGTCCCGGTGGCGCAGCTGCTCCTCCGCCTCGGCGCGGGTGGCGACGGTGCGGACGTCGAGCTCGTCCCCCGCCCGGTCGGCCAGGGTGCGGGTGAGGGCGTGGGCCTGGGGGCCCGAGCCGACGACGGCGACGGGCAGGTCGTGGGGGTGGGGTTCGGCGAAGGCGCCGAGGTAGGCCAGGCCCATGCCGACGCACATCAGCAGGGGGGTGAGCAGGTGGGTCAGGACGTGGCGCAGGGCGCCGCCGGTGGGGGACTTCATGGGCGATCCTCTGCTCCCGCACATCGGGAGGTGGTTGGCTTTTACAACTACTTCATTTAAGTTGTACTATACAACCAAGCTGGGAAAGGAAGCCACTGGTGCCCGATCGCGACGAATCCCTGGAGATCATCCAGCGCGAGCTCACGGCCTTCGCCCGCCGGGCGCGGGCGGCCGCCGCCCGGCTGCACCCGGAGCTCTCCCTGGTGTCCTACGCCCTGCTGGCACACCTGGAGGACAGCGACGGATGCCGGCCCTCCGCCCTCGCGGAGCAGTTCCTGCTGAACAAGTCGACGATCAGCCGCCAGGTCACCACCCTCGAGGAACTGGGCCTGGTCGAGCGCCGCACCGACCCCGGCGACCAGCGCGCGCACATCCTGCACCTGACCGCCGGCGGCCGCGCCGCCCTCGGCCAGGTCAGCGACCACCGGCGCGCCGCCTTCCAGGAGCGGCTGGCCGACTGGACCGCGGAGGACCTGGCGCGCTTCGCCGGCTATCTGCTGCGCTACAACGACCGGGCGTGACGCCTCACCGCCGGCCGGGTCCGACGGGCGACGGCCCGTCGGACACCGGCCCGCTCGGAGCCCCTCATGCCGCGCACACGCCAGAGGCCGCGTTCGGTCGCACGCGCACCGGCGTGCGCTCCCACCGGTACCGCCCGACCCTGGAACGGGGGCCTGCCGAGCGGACCGACCTGGAAGGCGGACAGCGCCATGAAGACACCCCCGATCGTTTCACCGCAGGAGTGGGAGGCCGCGCGCGAGCGGCTGCTGGGCGAGGAGAAGGAGCTGACCCGCGCCCGTGACGCGCTGGCCGCCAAGCGTCGGCGGATGCCCTGGACGGCGGTGGACAAGGAGTACGCGTTCGAGGGGCCCGAGGGCGGGGCGAGTCTGCTGGACCTGTTCGGAGGACACCGCCAGCTGATCGTCTACCGTGCCTTCTTCGAGCCCGGCGTGTTCGGGTGGCCCGACCACGCCTGCCGCGGCTGCTCCATGGTGGCCGACCACGTCGGCCACCTCGCCCACCTCCGGGCACGCGACACCACTCTCGTCTTCGCCTCCCGCGCGCCGCAACCGGACATCGAGCGCGTGAAGGCGCGGATGGGCTGGACGATGCCCTGGTACACGATGACCGACGGCTTCGACGCCGACTTCGGTGTGGACGAGTGGCACGGCACCAACGCGTTCATCCGCGACGGCGACAAGGTGTTCCGCACCTACTTCGTCAACGCCCGCGGCGACGAGGCGCTGGGAAACACCTGGAGCTACCTCGACATGACCGCACTCGGACGGCAGGAGACGTGGGAGGACTCCCCCGAGGGCTACCCCCAGACCCCGCCGTACGAATGGTGGAACTGGCATGACGCGTACGGCGACGCCGAACCCGCGCCGGAGTGGACGGCCCAGACCCGACGGGGTCCCCGGGGCCAGCGGTGACGGACAGGACTTCGGCGGGCGACGGTCGGGGGCGTCAGCGCTCCTCCAGCACCGCCCGGATCACGTGCCGGGCGTTGTGGGCCATGGCCGGGTTGGTCTTCCGGTAGGACGGCAGCGCGAACAGCGCCTGGGAGAGCGGCGCCCCCGGCCGCGGCTCCAGGTCGCCGCCGAGCGCCTCGCGGAAGGCCTCCCTCCCCTCGGCCGGCTCGCCGGCCCCGCACGTTCACACGTCGCGGCGCCTCACGGCGAGCACGGCGAGCGCGACCGCGATCAGCGGCCAGAGGGCGAACACGGTCCAGGAGCCGGAGACCGTGGCGCTGTAGCCCAGGGATCCGGGATCCGGCTCCCAGTTCTGGACCAGGCGCCTCCAGGCGGCCGCCACCATGGCGTGTTTGACGTCCGCCGACCAGCAGTTGCTCTCCGAGAACATGGTGGGCAGCATCAGCTGGGCGAAGACGCTGACGACCATGGTGGCGGCGGCGTGCCGGAGCAGAACGCCGAGGCCCAGACCGACCAGTGCGCTGACCGGGGCCAGCAACGCGGTGGCCGCCAGCGCCCGGAACACGCCGGGGTGCGTGAGCGGAACGGCGGCGTGCCGCCCGTGCAGGACGGCCTGGGAGACCAGGAACGAACCGGTGGAGACGACCGCGCCGACCGCGGTCCACAGCCCGGCGACGACGGCCGCCTTGGCCAGCACCAGGGAGCCGCGGGCGGGGACGGCCACGGTGGTGGTGCGGATCAGTCCACTGCTGTACTCGCTCACGACGGTGAGGGCGCCGGCGCTGCCGGCGACGAGCATCAACGTCCAGGAGCCGGCCTGCGGGAAGGCGTCGTAGGGCAGGAAGTCGGCGGGTCCGGAGCGCGGGGCGTGGTCCGTCAGCGTGGCCACGGCGGCGGCCCCCATGACGAACAGGACGGTGAGAGCGATCGTCCACGGGGTGGAGCGCAGGGACCGCATCTTGATCCACTCGGCGGAGAGCAGGTCGCGGAAACGAGCGGGCGGCCCGGCGACGGGGGTGGCCGGAGGGACGGAGGCGAGGGTGGTCATCGGGGTCCTGCCAGATATTCGACGCTGTCGGCGGTCAGTTCCATGAAGGCCGCCTCCAGCGAGGCGGTGCGGGTGGTCAGCTCGTCCAGCCGGACGCCGTTCGCGAAGGCGAGCGCTCCGATCCGGTCCGCCGGGAGTCCCGTCACGGCGAGCTTCTCGGCGCCGGCCGAACCTTCCGGCTCGACCGAGGCGCCCGCCGCGGTCAGCACGGCTGCCAGTTCGGCGGCCTGCGGCGTCCCCACCACGACGCTGCTCCGGGTGCCACGGGCCGCGAAGTCCCGTACCGACTCGGCGGCGATGAGACGGCCCCGGCCGATCACGACCAGTTGGTCGGCGGTGTTCTCCATCTCCGACATCAGATGGCTGGAGAGGAAGACCGTGCGCCCCTCGGCGGCGAGGCGCCGGAACAGGCGGCGTACCCAGAGCACGCCCTCCGGATCCATGCCGTTGACCGGCTCGTCGAACATGAGCACGGGTGGGTCGCCGAGCAGGGCGGTGGCGATCCCCAGCCGCTGCTTCATGCCGAGGGAGAATCCGCCGATGCGGCGCTTCGCCACCTCGGCCAGCCCCACTTCCTGGAGCACCTCGTCCACCCGGCGGCGCGGGATGCCGTTGCTGCGGGCCAGGGCGGACAGGTGGGCCGCGGCGCTGCGACCGCCGTGGACCTGTCCGGCGTCGAGGAGGGCACCGACGTGTCGCAGTCCGCGCGGGTGGTGGTGGAAGGGGACGCCGTTGACGGTGGCGGCGCCGGTGGTGGGCGCGTCCAGGCCGAGGATCATCCGCAACGTCGTGGATTTGCCGGCTCCGTTGGGGCCCAGGAATCCGGTGACCTGACCCGGCCGCACGGTGAAGGAGAGGTGGTCGACGGCCGTCTTGCCGCCGTAACGCTTGGTGAGTTCGCTGACTTCGATCACGGCACCCACCCTGCCGGGAGGACCCTGGCCCGGGCATGGGGCCGTGGGCGGCAATCGCGCGGCCGGCCTTGGCCCGTGGGCGTACGTCCCCGGGCTGATGCCGCGCGGGCGGTGGCCGGTTAGTCTCGCGGCGTGAAACCAGAAACGATCATTGCTTTGCCCGTGCGCGTCGCGCGCCACGGCCTTGTTCCCACGAGGGAACGCCGCCGATGACGAGCACGAAGGCCGTGGCCTGGGCGGGGGGTGCCGCCTACCTCCTCGTGGTGGGCCTGCTGGTGGGGGGCGCGACGCGGGCGTCGGGCACGGTTCACGGCGTCGGGGCACTGCTGGCCGTGAGCCTGCTCGCCGGCGTGGTGCGACGGATGCCGCTACTGGCCCTGGCCGTGGCACTCTTCGGGTCCACTGCCGTGGTGGTGGGCACACCGAGCTCCGCCCCCGAGAGCCCGGCAGCCTCGTACCAGGGCCAGTTCCTGTCGTATCTGGCGGTGGACCTCGTCCTGGGCTTCGTCGTCGCCACCTGCGCGCGGCGGGCTTCGACCGTCGCCGTCGCCGTGTCCTTCGTCGTACAGCTCCTGATGATCGGCGTCTTCGCACACGGGGACGACCTGAGCGTCACCGGCGTGATCGCCCTCTTGGCCATGGCCGCGTCCTGCATGGCCGGTCTGCTCCGTCGCGAGCGCCGCGAGCACGCGGTGGCGCTGCGTTCGCAGGAGGTGGCCGAGGCCGTGACCGCCGAACGGCTGCGGATCGCACGGGAGCTGCACGACATGGTCGCGCACAGCATCGGCGTCATCGCCATCCAGGCCGGTGTGGGCAGCCGGGTCATCCAGACCCAGCCGGCGCAGGCCCGCGAAGCCCTGCGCACCATCGAGACCACCAGCAGAGAGACCCTGTCGGGCCTACGCCGCACGGTGGTCTCGCTCCGCCAGGCCGAACGCGGCGTGACCGCCTCGGAGCGGTCACCGCTCGCACCCGCGCCGGGGCTGGCGGACCTCGAACGGCTGGCGGCGGCGACCGCGGACGCGGGGGTACGCGTCGACGTGCGCCGCAGTGGGGAACAGCGCCCGCTGCCCGCCGACATCGACCTGTCCGCCTACCGCATCGTGCAGGAGGCGCTGACCAACGTGGTCCGCCACGCCGGCACCGGGCGTTGCCGGGTGGCCGTCGACTACGGGGACGAGGAACTGTCCGTGGAGGTCGTCGACGACGGGCGTGGCGCCACCGGGAACGGCCCGGCCCACGGCTTCGGCATCATCGGCATGCGCGAGCGGGTCGGCCTGCTGCACGGACACCTCAGCGCCGGGCCGCGCCCTGAAGGCGGCTTCCGGGTGGCGGCCCGGCTGCCACTGCCCGCACCCCTCGGAGTTCCGGTGGAGGCCCGATGACCGTCCGGATCCTGCTCGCCGACGACCAGCCGCTGGTGCGGTCCGGACTGCGCGTGATCATGGCCGACCACCCCGACCTGGAGGTCGTCGGTGAGGCCGCCACCGGCTCCGAAGCGGTCCGGCTCGTCGGCGACCTCGGCCCCGACGTGGTGGTGATGGACATCCGGATGCCCGGCATGGACGGCATCGAGGCCACCCGCCTGATTACAGCCGGCCCGGCGACGACCCGCGTCCTCGTCCTGACGACCTTCGACGAGGACGACCACGTCTACGGCGCACTCCGCGCCGGCGCGAGCGGCTTCGTGGTCAAGGACATGGCGCTGGACGACATCCTCTCGGCGATCCGCGTGGTCGCCGCCGGCGACGCCCTGATCGCACCGAGTGTGACGCGCCGTCTGATCGCGGACTTCGTCGGGCGCCCGGACGCCGCCCCGGAGGGCGCCCCACGGCCGGTCGAGGGCATCACCGAGCGGGAACGGGAGGTACTGACCCTGGTCGGACGCGGCCGGTCGAACACCGAGATCGCGGAGGACCTCTTCATCACCGTGGCCACCGCCAAGTCGCACGTGTCACGGCTGCTCACCAAGCTGGGCGCCCGGGACCGGGTCCAGCTCGTGATCACCGCCTACGAGATGGGGCTCGTCACGGTGCCTCACTGACGGCGCCCCGGATCGGTCCCTTTCCCCGGGGCCCCTTCTACCGGTCCTCGCTGAGCTCGTACAGCTCCTGGAACAACCCGCCGCTGTGGACGAGCTGGTCGAAGGTGCCCTGCTCGGTGATCCGCCCGTCCTGCATCACCACGATCCGGTCCGCGATCCGGGTGTTGTCGAGCCGGTGGGTCACCACCACGGTGATGCGGTGGGCCGCCATCTTCTTCAGCTCGGTGAAGATCTGGTGCTCACCGCGGGCGTCCATCTCGGACGTCGGCTCGTCCAGCACCAGCACGGCCGGCTGCCGGTACAGCGCCCGTGCGCACGCCAGTCGCTGCCACTGGCCGCCCGAGAGCGTCACCCCGCCCCACAGCTCGCGGGCCAGCAGGGTGTCGAGCCGCTGGGGCAGCTCCTGGACGACCCCGACCATGCCGACCTGTTCGAGCGTCGCCCAGACCGCGTCGTCGTCCCACGTACGGGGCTGGCCGAGGGTGACGTTCTCGCGGACCGACAGCGGCCAGCACGCGAAGGCCTGCGGCACCATGCCGGTGCGGTCCGCCACGCTGACCGGATCGGCGTCGGCGAGGTCGATGCCGTCCCACAGCACCCGGCCTTTGTCCGCGGTCGTCAAGCCGAGCAGGAGGCGCACCAGCGTGGACTTGCCGGACCCGTTCTCCCCGACGAGCGCCACGACCTCGCCGCGCCGCAGCGTCAGCGACAGGTCGTCCACCGCGGGCGACGTCTTGTTCGGATAGGAGAAGGTCACCTTCTCCACGCGGACCGTCTCGACCACCGGCGGCACCGGCCGGCCACCGGTGCGCGGGGCGAGGCGCCGGGCGTCGTCGAGGAACCGGGTCCAGTCCCCGAGGTAGAGGCTGTTCTGGAACAGGCCGACGGTGTACTGGAGCAGGTCCCGCATGTTCGCCAGCGCCGTGCGCACCGCGACGACGACGGTGGCCGAGACGGCGAGGGAGACGCGGCCCGAGACCGTGAGCCACAGCAGCACGCCGTAGGCACCGACCAGGCACACCCCGCTGGCGGCGTACGAGACGAGGCTGACCCGCAGCTGCCGGGGCACGTCGGCGAGCATCCGCGCGGTGATGACCTGGCCCATGCGCTCGTACCAGAACCGCAGGTAGGGCACCATCGCGTTGCCACGGATCTCGTCGCCGAAGAAGGTGTTGGTGGCGTAGCCGCGCATCATCGACCGCACCGTGCGGCCCGCCCCGGTCGCCACATGGGTCCGGTACTCGATCTTGGCCCGTACAACGGTGCCCACGCCGGACGGCAACACCGCGATCACCAGGACGGCGAGCATCAACGGGTGCAGCCCGGCCAGCACCCCGCCGGCCGCGACCAGTCGCACCAGCGAACCGAGGAACATCTGCGTGTCGGCGACCGCGCGGTCGCACCGCACCGCCCCGGACTCGGCCCGCTCGTGGTCCTGCTTGAACTGCGGGTCCTGGAACGAGGCGAGCTTCACCGTCAGCACCGCGTTCACGAGGGCGTCGTCGGCGGCCATGAACAGTCTGGGCCGCAGCCGCTGCTCCGCCCACTGCCCGAAGGCGTGAGCACCCCGCGAGACGGCCGCCGCGATGCCGCCGAGGACGAACCACGGGAGCGCCTGGTGGACGCGGTGGCCCACGCTGCCGGTCCCGACCAGCGGCACCATGGCCTTCGCCGTCATGGCCAGCACCACGGCGGCGCCGGCGCCGGCGACGACCTGGGCGAGCACGAGGACCACGGCGGCGTTGCGGTCGATGCCCCAGGCGAGCCGCGCGACTTGGGCGAGCAGACGTGGGATCTTCGTGCACAACCGGAAGAAGCCACTCTCTTCCAGGGCGTTGCGGCTGCTTGTCCCCTTGTAGGTGATCACCGCTGGTTCCGGCATCGGCGGCCGGCCCCGCCCGGTCTGTTCACCTCCGACAGCATCCACGATCGACTCCTCCCTCCCCTCGGCGAAAGGCGCCGTGTCAAAGGCACCCGGTGCTCAACTGGGCGGAGCCTCGGATCGTCACGGC
The DNA here is from genome assembly GCF_002939475.1 of Streptomyces cinnamoneus. Lineage (NCBI taxonomy): Bacteria > Bacillati > Actinomycetota > Actinomycetes > Kitasatosporales > Streptomycetaceae > Streptomyces > Streptomyces cinnamoneus. The sequence goes on from NZ_PKFQ01000001.1 coordinate 246,417, forward strand.
CCCCGGCCGAGGAACCGGCGGGCCGCGGGAACGAGTGGGGTTTGTTTCAGATGGTTAGTCCCGGTACAGACACCTTTGAGTTTGTCGAGTCGTCGACCGACCGACCGGCCGGCACCCCGGGGGAGGCGGCCCTGCGCGAAGAACCGGGCCGGGCATCCGGAATGATGGGGTGATGCGGATCATGTTCGTTGGCGACTCGATGACCATCGGTAGCGCGGGTGACCTCACCTGGCGCTACCGCATGTGGCAGCACCTGTGCGCCTCCCACGGCGGCCCCTTCCGGATCGTCGGCCCTCGCCGTGAGCTGTACGACCCGGCTGCCGGTGCGCCCGTGTCGCTGGACTACGCCGCCGCCGACTTCCCCGAGCGGGCCCAGGCGCACCTCGCCGGCTGGGGAGAGGGCTGGCACCACATGGCGCCGGTCATCGGTGAGGCCGTACGCGCCCACCGGGTGGACACCCTCCTGATCTCCCTCGGGCTCATAGACCTCGGCTTCTACACCGACGCCGGGCAGACCGCCGAGAACGTGCGCCGCTTCGTCGCCGCCGCCAGGGACGCGTCCCCCCACGTCAGTGCCGTGCTCCTGCCCGTGATCCCCAACATCCGGGCCCGTGAGGAACCGGCCTTCGCCGCCGAGGTCGAGTGCTTCAACGAGCTGCTCGCCAAAGCCGTCGCCGAACTCGACGCACCGGGGTCCGAGCTGCTGCTGGCCTCGGAGCCGCCGGGGTGGGACCTGGACCGGCACACCTACGACGGCACGCACCCGAATGCCGAGGGTGAGCACCGGATCGCGGAGGCCTTCGCGACCGCGATGCACCAGGCGTGGGACATGGGAGGGCCCTACCAGCGCGCAGCCGGGCTCTGACGTGCGGGAAGCCGGATCGCCTCGTCGCCGGCCGGCCCTTGGGCCCGTGACCCACCGGAGGGGCCGGCGGCGCGCTTCCGCTCCCCTGCCGCGCCGTGGTGTGGCACGGCCGACCGCACGGGCCGGCGGCTCGTAGGGTGTGCCCGTGACTCGTCTTCTCCCGTGGCGGCGCCGTCTCGACCGGGTCGACAGGCCGCCTTCCCGGACTGATTACGCGGGAGCCATCTACGGATCCCTGCTGGCGGCCTCCGTGATCGCGGCCACGAGCGCGGTCGGCGAGTTCGCCCGCGTCGAGACCGTCGTGCTGCTGCTCGTGACGGGCCTGGTGTTCTGGGCCGCCCACGTCTACGCGCGCCTTGTCGGTGAGAGGTCGATCGGCCGGCCTGTCGACCGGGCCGAGGTACGCCGGGTCGGGCGCAGCGAGTGGTCGATCGTCGAGGCGGCCGTGCTGCCGGCCGCTGCCGTCGCGTTCAGTCCGCTTCTCGGACTGGGCTTGACCGACACCGCGTGGTTCGCCCTGGCGGTGGCCGTGGCGCAGCAGGTCACGTGGGCCTATCTCGGCGCTGTCCACGCCAGTGCGTCGCGTCGGCAGGCTGCCGTCGAGTCGCTCGTCAACCTTCTGTTCGGACTCGTCATCGTGGCGGCCAAGGCCGGCCTGGGTCACTGAACGTACGCGGCGGCAGTCCGTTCTCCCGCCGTGTCGCTCTGGCGTGCCCCGCCAGGCTGGCGAAGAGGGGAAATCCATGACGTTTCCCCGCCGCGTATCAGGAAACGCGCAGAGACGAGTGATCAACGCACGAACCGAAGTGATCGCTGACTCGTGACCCGCAACGACTGAGACGAGGGGAACACGCACATGAGTGACGCGAAGACCGACCGTGAGAAGACCGCCCGTCTGCCGGACGAGGACGTCGTCGCCATCCTGCTGAACCAGCACGCGAGGATCCGGGAACTCTTCGCCGACGTCAAGACGGCTGAGGGAGAGCACAAGAAGCAGGCGTTCGACGAGCTGAGGGCCCTGCTCGCCGTGCACGAGACGGCCGAGGAGATGGTCGTCCGGCCGGTGGCCCGCGACACCGCGGGCAAGAAGGAGGCGGCGGCCCGCAACCAGGAGGAGGCCGAGGCGAACAAGGTCCTCGCCAGGCTGGAGAAGATGGACGTCGAGAGCCCGGAGTTCGACGCCCAGCTGCGCGCGTTCCAGAAGGCCGTCGAGGACCACGCCGAGCACGAGGAGCGGGAGGAGTTCCCGACGCTCCGCGCGGGCCGGGACGAGGCCCAGCTCAAGCGCATGGGCACCATGGTCCGGGCAGCCGAGAGGGTGGCGCCCACCCATCCGCATCCGACGGCGGCCGGTTCCCCTCTCGCGCAGTGGAGCGTCGGCCCCGTCGCTTCCTTGGTGGACCGTACGAAGGACGCGATCAGGGGCGCCACGGCGCACCCGTGAAGGGCCGGTTCACGCTGAGCGCGGGGAGCCGCCCGGGCGGGCGCGGGGCGCCGGGCGGCCCTGGAGCCCTCGCCCCACCCCGGCACCACGGCGAGCACCTAGAGGATCGTCAAGGTCGTCACTCCGGTCGCGCCGGTGACACCGCCCGAGAGGCACTGCGGGGCGCTCGGCTGGGGCAGGGGGATGACCTGGAGCAGCTTCCGGCCGTGGAAGCGCCCATGGGTGACGGTGCCGGTGGCCGGGGTGACCACCTGGCCGGCCACGGCCGTGCTGCTGCCGGTGATCTCGGCGGTGCTGGCGTCACCGGTGTCCCAGGAGTAGGTCCGGCGGGACCGGAACCCTTCGAGAAGGTCGTTACAGCCTGCGAAGAGGGTGAACCTCTCGTGGTAGGAGCCGCTTTTCACCTCGCCCCCGCCACCGACGCATGAGGCGAACCGTCCGTCCACCGTGACCTCGACGCGCCGCGCCCGGAAGGTGACACCCGGGCGGTAGGTGACGGACTCGGTGCCCTGGCACTGCAACAGGCCCGGCTCCCGGGCGTGCCCCGGCCCGTGGGGGCTGGCGGTCGCCGGTACCGGTGCGGCCACACCGAGCACCACGGCGGCCGCCAGGGCGACCGCCCGCACGCGTTCGACGCCGACGGTCACGACCGTTTTCCTCACTCTTGGCAGCATGGGGCTGTCCATGCCCCGGCAGTGCGCTCAGGACACGAGCGCACGGTGTCACCGGGCCGCGCGCGGCCGAGTGGGTGCACCTACCCGCGCGGGCCCTCCGCGCGTAATCTCGTGCCCCCACCCCCTCGACCTCGCGACAGGGCCTTCGCCGCAGTGAGCTGGAGAGAGATGGACACGCTGGAGAACGGCTTGCTGCCGGTGCCGGGCGCGAGGCTGTACTTCGAAGTGCGCGGGACGGGCCCCCTGTTGTTGCTCGTCCCGGGCGGCGCCTCCGACGCGGAGGTCTTCGGTCCGCTGGCCGACGAGCTCGCCGCCCACTACCGCGTCGTCTCCTACGATCCGCGCGGCATCTCGCGCAGCGTGCTCGACGGGCCGCCGCCGGAGCCGTGGCTCGACGTCCAGGCCGACGACGCCTCACGGCTGCTCGGCCACCTCGCCGGACCCGACGGGACGGGGAGGGTGTTCGGCAGCTGTGCGGGCGGGCTGGTCGCCCTGGAGCTCATGGCCCGCATCCCGCACCGGATCCTGTGGGCCGTCGTCCACGAACCGCCCGCCATGGGGCTGTTGCCGGACGCGGAGCGTCACGCCGCCTTCTTCGAGGAGGTGTACGCGACGTTCCGCCGGGAGGGCGTCCCGGCGGCCCTGGACCGGCTCCGGGTCGTCTTCGGCGGGCGGCCCGCTCCGGTGCTGCCGGAGGCGACCGACAACAGCGCGTTCTTCCTCTCCCACGTGATGCTGCCCTCCACCCGCTGCCTTCCCGATGTCCGTGCGCTGACGGCTGTGGCGGACCGGGTCGTGATGGCCGCCGGCCGCACGTCGCGTACCCACGACGTGAGCCGGCCGACGGCCGTCCTCGCTCAGCGGCTGCGGCGGGAACTGGTGGAGTTCCCCGGCGGGCACGTCGGCTACGCCAAGCAGCCGGCCCGCTTCGCCGCACGTCTCGTCGAGCTCCTGGACGGCATACGGCCCTCCCCCACCGCTACGCGCCTCTGACGTCATGCGCGTCCTGTTGGGTGCCCAGAACTGTGGGTTCGGTCCGGCATCCGTGCTGGTCGCCGTATCCCGTCTGCTCCCTGGGCACGAGCGGGTGTTCGTGGGCGACGGCGTCGCGGCGGCGTTCGCACGGCGCAATGCCGCCGCCTTCGACAGCGTCCACGCGCTCACCGGTCCTGAGGGAGGGCAAGGTACTCTGCTCGACCGGGTATTGGAGGACAGCGACCAGGTCGTCTCCGCCATGGACGCCGATCTCGTCCTGCGCGCGGTCGTGGCGGGCCGTCCGGTGGTCCTGGTGGACTGCCTGTTCAGCTTCTGGCGCCACCGGCACTCCCTTGCGCGGCTCCGTGAGCTGTGCGCGACCATGCCGCGCACGTGCTTGTCGGCGGCCCGCCGGCATCTGAGCGGTCTCTCGCCGCACGAACATGTCCTGGCCGCCCACCTGCTGGCCGACCACAGCGTGGTGCAGAACTTCCCCGGTGTCGCCCGGCGCATGGCGGCGCTCGCCGACGCCGGCGCGGACTGCGCCATGCGTCTGACGGGCGCGGTCGTGGACCTGGACGGCCTGCGCGAGGCACGGGCCGAAGGACCGGCTGGCAGCGGGCCGGACTACGACCTGCTGATCAACACCGGTGGCTTCAAGAACTTCCTCCTGGACTACGACGTCCACAACGACTACTTGCGGCTGATCGACCGCTGGCTCCCGGACCTGCTCCGCGACTGGCCGCGGTTCACCCGTGTGCTGCTCTGCGGCGGCCCGTACGCCGGGGAGCGGGGAACCACCCTCCGCACGGCCGGACGCCGCGTCGACCGCCGGTGCCTGCCGCAGCGCGAGCTGCTGCGGCAGGTGGCGAGGACACCGCACTACCTGCTCGCTCCCGGTCTGTCGGCGCTCCATGAGGCCACGTTCCTGGGCCGGTTGCCGTTGGGGCTCCCCGAACAGCACTACGCGCACGTGTTCACGCTGCGGCACCTCGCCGGCACCCTCTTCGGCGACCAGGCCGGACGGTTCACGGACGTCCTGCCCGGTCATGCGCTGCCCGAGGACGACTACGCGGGCACGGAGGCCCTGGTGGCCGTCGCCAGCCGGATCCGGGAGGACGACGGCCTTTACGCGAAGTTCCGCGCCACGTTCAACGAACGCCTTGAGCGCTACCTCCACCTCACACCGGAACAGCGGCGGAACGGGGCGGCGGAGCTGCGGCACGTCCTGGACGGCCCGCCCGCAGCCTCCGTCATCGCCGCGCTCCTTGCGAGCCGGCACGGATAGGACCGGCTGCCGGACGCAGGGACCCCGACCGGCGGGGACGCGTCGTCGCCGGCGACAGCCCACGACGTGACCTTGCTCCCGTCCCCCGGCAGGCGGCCGCATGCGCCGCGGCCGCCTGCCGGGGGCCCGAGAGATCAGGCGCCGCGCGCAGGGTCACGCACGGGTGCGACATGATCCGGCATCACGCCCACGTCACCTCCGTCGCCGGCCCCCTCCCCCGCCGGTTCTCAGTTCCACGGGTCGGAGAACGACCGGCCGGGAATGGGCTTGGCGATGAGGGCCACGGGAATGAAGAAGTTGACCTGCCCTATCGCGACGATCAGGGTGGCGAGCGCCTTCTCGTCGTAATGCTCGGCCACCTTCGCGTACAGCTCGTCGGAGACCCTATCGCCGTGTGCGGACGGCAGGAGCACGGCCTCCACCAGGGCGAGCGCGGCCCGCTCGGCAGGGGTGAAACAAGGCGCGTCCCGCCAGGACGACACCGCGGTGATCCGCTCCTCCGACTCGCCGGCCTTGCGCAGGAAACCGGTGTGCAGGACGGTCAGATAGGTGTTGCCGACGATCTGGCCGGCCCGCAGGTGGACAAGGCTGATCGTGGTACGCGCCACCGTGTGGTTGCCGACGGCCTTGAACAGCGCCGCCGACACCTCTGCCATCTCGGGCACGAGCTCCACGGGGTCGGACATCCGCGGACCCGCCGTGACCTCGTCAACGATCGAACGTGCTTCCATCATCATTTCCCTTCCAGGTTGCTGCTGTGTCGCTGTCACCCCTATGACGGACCCGGACAGAGGAATGTGACCGAGGGAGAACGATCACCGATGTGGCGCGCGTCACTTCCTGTTGTCGGGCTTGTGCGTTCCCGTGGCACGCCCCACCGGAATGGCGCCCGGAGGTCAACCGCCTTCGAAAGACGTGGATTCGCGGTGCTCCCGCGCCCGAGGTGCTCTGGCGCCTGCCGGCGACGTCAGGCGGGGCGGGTCAATCCCAGTGCCCTGGTCCGGTCGTGGGCTTCCAGGGCGTCGATGAGGGCCACGTGGTGTTCGTAGCGCTCCTGCAGCCGGTCGTCGGCTTCGGGGCCGGCCAGGGGCAGGAGCGTCGCGTACAGCGAGCGCAGCAGCCCGTCGGGGCTGACGGCCAACAGCCGGCTGTGCAAACGGTGGTCGGCGGCGGCGAAGGCGACCGGGTCCGATGTGCGTACCGCGGTGGCCAGTTCGGCCAGTTCCCGTCGCAGTGCGGCGATGTCGGCTGGTGAGGCGTGCCACAGCGCGTCCTCGACCAGGAGCGGGCTGAGGGCGTCGCGGATGCGCCGGACCTCCTCGGCGCGCACGCCGTCCGCCGAGTGCGCGTCCAGAGCCAGGACGGAGTTGCCCAGGCGGCGCATGAGTGACTGTTCGGCGGCGAAGAGACCGCCGCCGGGGCCGGGGCGCACCGTGACCAGCCCACGGGACTGCAGCAGCCGCAGGGTCTCGTTGAACGTGCCGACGGACACCCCGCACGCGGCACGCAGTTCGTCCTTCGTGCCCAGCCGTTCGCCCGGTTCCGCCCGCGCGATCATCGTGGCGATGTGCTCGGCGGCGCCCTCGGCACGGGAGGCGGCGGCGCGCTCCCATGCGGCGCGCCGCAGGGCGGGCGGCTCCACGCTCGCGCGCGTCTCGTGCGGACTCTGGACTCGGCCTCTGTTGTCGCCTGCGGCGTACACTCGGTCTCCTCGTTCCTCAACTTATATTGGTTATGACGGTTGCTTCCGCGCCGCCATGACGCTCCGGAAGTCCCAGGTGAGGGATCGCCCTGACCGTCATGGTGAATCGGCTCTCGCCGGTGTCGTCCTTGCGGGAGGGAACACGGGTCTCAACGCCAGGGGGGGAACGGTGCCGCACTTCGCCGTCCATGAGGGGTACGCGGTCTATGAAGGGCCGGCGACGGACAGTTCCTTCCACATGCACGCGGCCTTCCAGGTCGCCATCGCGGTGCGGGGCGAGGTGCTCATGGTGGATGCCTCGGGAACCCGGCATCAGGCTGTGGCACTGATCGTCCCGCCGATGGTGCGGCATCGCATGCTGGCCGTCCCCCATCTGCTCACCTTCTTCGTCGAGCCGCAGTGCGCGTTCGCGGACCGGCTGCGCGAGCGTTGCGGGCCCGGCGTGACCGCGGACCCGGAGCTGCGTGACCTCCGGGAGGAGGACGTCCGCTCGGCCACCGGGCGCCCCGCGGAGGGGCTCGACGGGCGTCTGTTGGCGGCGATGAACGCGCTGGCCGACCAGAGGGTGCCGATGCCGGTCCTGTCCGCGCAGGTCGGGCTCTCCCCCCAGCGCCTCCGCGCCCTGGCCCGGCAGCAGTTGGGCATGCCTCTGCCGCGCTGGCGCATCTGGCAGCGGTTGGCACGGGCCACCGAGGCGCTGCGCGAAGGCCGGTCGCTCGCCGACGCGGCGACGACGGCGGGCTTCGCCGACCAGGCGCACTTCAACCGGCAGATGCGCGAGATGCTGGGGCTCGCCCCGTCGTTTCTGCTGCCAGGGCCGCGCCGTCCGGCAGAGGGCCCGTCAGGGGCGGCGCGCGGCATGGGCGGAGACGGATCCGCTGATCGATGAGCACGTCGCCCGTCCCGACGCGCCTTTCGCGCTTCACGCCGGCGGCTCCGGCCTTGCGCCGCGTGGTCGTCAGCGCCGTGTGGCCGGGATCGACCCCGGTGATCCGTGCCCGTGGTTCGGCGTGCTTGAGCAACAAGGCCGGTGAGCCGGTGCCGTAGCCCACGTCGACGATCACGTCACCGGGCTGTGGAGCCACGTGAAGGGCGTGCAGGGCGCGCCACAGGCGTTCCCGTGTGAGGGCGGCCACGGGGGCGTACACAGGAGTGGGGGCACACCGGCCCAGCGCGGGAGTGAACGTTCGCTCGGTCATGGGGGCAGTGTCGACCGGCCGGTGCCACCCGGTCTTGAACGAAGCGCTCGCGCGCGCGTGCGACGGCGGGGCCGCGCCAGGGGGCGCGGCCCCGGTCACTCCGCGGCGGGTGGCCGCAGGTCCGCCCGCCGCCGAGAACAACATCAGGCCGACGTCGTAGAACACCGGCAGCATGCGCACCACGCGATGCCGCCGGTGACACGACGCGGGGGTCACTCCCTAGGCTGCGGTGCGCTCCTCAAGGCGGCTGCCTCGCGCCACGGTGACGGACATGATGTCGCTGGGGACGTCCAGTGCGATGCGGTGCCATCGCCCGCGCGGCACGACGACCGCGGTCCCGGCCGCCAGCTTGATCTCCTCCTCCTCTTCTCCCGGCTGTTCCGGGCGGAGGCAGAGGCGTATCCCGCCGGTGAGGCAGCACACGACTTCTTCCGCTTCCGGGTGGACCTCCCAGTGGTCGGCGTGGACGTCGGCGTCGGTCTCCCCGTGGAAGGTCATCAGCTGCCAGCCGTCCCTCTCGACGTCGAAGGCCGGCTGCTCGGCTTGGGCCCGGCCGTCGGGGCGAAGGTGGACGAAGGAGGCGAAGAGGTCGATCGGGGTGGCGGTCATGCCGGGATGTCCTTTCCTGAGGTGGTCGTTCGTCGGGTGGGAAGCGGCCGGGGCGCCGGGTGGTCCGCCCCGTCGCCGCCGCTTCACTCGGCCAGCGCGCGGTGCAGGGCTGCGGAGAGTTCGGCGATCTGCCGCTGGGACACCTCGGCGGACAGGATCGCCTGCGACCCGTGGAACGTGCCGGACCACTGGTGCAGTTCGACCGGCACGCCGGCCTGGAGCAGGCGCAGCGCGTAGTCGATGCCTTCGTCGCGGTTGGGGCAGAACTCCGCGGTGGTGACGTAGGCGGGCGGCAGTCCGGACAGATCCGCGGCCCTCGCCGGGGCGGCGTACGGCGAGGCGGGGGCGGAGCCCAGGTAGTGCCGCCATATCGCGGTGACCTTGTCGCGGTTCATCCAGGGTGTTTCGGTGAAGTTCCGCGCCGACCACGTCTCCTGCCGGTCGTCGAGCCCGGGCTGGTTGAGCAGTTGGAACCGGATCGGCGGCCCCTGCTGGTCACGCGCCCGCAACGCCACGGCGGCCGCGAGTCCCGCGCCGGCACTGTGTCCTCCGACCGCGATCCGCTCGGGGTCGACGCCGAGCTCGGCTGCGTGCTCGGCGGCCCAGGCCAGTACGGCGTAGGCGTCGTCCAGTGCGGCCGGGAACCGGTCCTCGGGGGCCACGCGGTAGCCCACCGAGATCACCACCGCGCCGGAGCTGTCCGCGATCCGGGCGGCCCACGGATGCTCGGTGTCGAGGTCGCCCATGACGTATCCCCCGCCGTGGAGCCAGACGACGGCGCCCTGCGCCTGTCGCGGGCGGTAGACGCGCACCGGCACATCCGGATCGGCGGGCACCGTGCGGTCCTCGATGTCCAGTTGCGAGGTGTCCGGCGCCGGGACCGAGGCGGCCAGTTCTGCGAACTTCTTCCGCTCCTCGACCGGGTCGGTCAGGTCGGCCTTGGGAAACAGGGGGATGAATGCTTCGAGTTCGGGATCCATGGCGCCCATCCTCACCGGCGCCACCGCCCGGGGTCGTCCGCCATCCGTCGCGCTTCGCGTGCGGACGGCGCGGCGATCGGCGCTTATCCTCCTGCCATGGAGGCACTGGCCGTACGGCTGTCACAGCTGGATTCGCAAGCCGAGGGCGCGATCCGCGTCGTCATGTTCTACGACACGCTGATGCGCCGGCGGGTGGACCTCCCGGCGCTCGCCCGGGCCTCGGCGGGCCTGGCCGAGTGCGTGGCCGGAATCCTCCTCCACGGCACGGGGCGGGCGATCCGCATGTCGCCCGACGGCAGGGAGGCGTCCACGCCGCCGCCACCCGCGTCCACCACGACGGCGGTCACCCTCGACGAGGAGGAGATCGGCGCGGTGTGGCTGGAACGCCCCGGCCCGCCCGGTCCGCTCGACGACTTGCTGCTGGACCGGCTCGCCATCGCCGTCGCGGCGGTCGTCGAACGGTACGGCCCGGCCCGCACCACCATGGCCGACCCCGCCCTCGTCGAACTGGTCGTCAGCTCCGACAGCGACGAGGCGGCCAGAGCCCGGGCGCTCCGGCTCCTGGGCTTCGCCCCCGGACTGCCGGTCCGCGTCGTCGCCGTACGGTCCCGGCTTCCGCTCGACCAGATCGGTGGTCGGATCTGCCCGAGCCGCCCGGTGAAGGCGGCGCCCCTCGCCGATGTGGGCGTCCTCCTGGCCACCACGGTGGACCCGGCCCGGTTCCCGGCAGGCGTACGCGCGGGCATCGGCGCCGCCGAAAGCCCCGACCGTTCCTGGCGGGAGGCCCGCACGGCCCTCCGCTTCGCCACCGCACGCCAGCCGGTCGTCCACCACGACGAACTGGGGGCGTTGGCGCTGCTCGCCCAGGTGCCCGAGGCCGCCGCGAGCGACAACACCGACGTGGCCGCGATCGCCCGAATCGCCGGCAACGCGGAAGATCTGGAGACGCTGGACGCCTACTGCGCCACCGGCTCCCTGCGCCGGGCGGCTGACCGTCTCCACCTCCACCACAGCAGCGTCGCCCGCCGGCTCGAGCAGCTCGGGAAGACCATAGGCGTCGAAATCACCGAGCCCACCGGCCTGATACGGGCAAGGATCGCCCTCACCCTGTGGCGGCTGCTCAACGGCTGAGGAAGGTCCCCCTAGGGGGTGTGCCGTCAGCCGCCCCCAGCGCCTGCACTGCGGCGTAGGACAGGGCCGTGAGGTCCGTCGGCCGGCCGTCGCGGACAGCGGTCGCCGTCGTCACGGCCGCCGCCAGGGCGCTGCGGTAGAGCAGCGAGCCGAGGCTGACCCTGCGCACGCCCAGCGCGGCCAGCTCGGTGAGGGTGGGACCGGTCGGCGCGTACAGGACGTTCAGCGGGACGACGAGGGTGGCCGTCAGGGCGGCGATCCCGTCCGGGGCGGACAGCCCTGGTACGAACACCCCGTCCGCACCGGCCTGTTCGTAGACCGCGAGGCGCGCCGCCGTCTCTTCCTCCTGGCGTCCGAGCCAGTGGGTGTCGGTGCGGGCGTTGACGAACAGCGCGGGAGCAGCGGCCTTGACGGCGGCGATCTTCGCGGCGTGCAGTTCCACGGGCGCGAGGGTGCCGTCCGGGCGGCCGTCTTCGAGGTTGATCCCCGCGGCGCCCACGTCGTACAGCTGCCGGGCCAGCCCGGCCACTTCCTCCGGGTCGTCGCTGAAGCCCCCTTCGACATCGACGGAGAACAGGAAGGAGCCCCGTCCGAGCCGGCGGGCCAGCGCCACGGTCGCTTCGGCGGTCGCGGCCGCCCCGTCCGGCAGGCCGGCGGCCGCAGCCACGCCCAGGCTCGTGGTGCCTATCGCCGGGAAGCCCTGCTCCGCCAGAGCGGCCGCGGAGGCGTGGTCCCAGGCGTTGGGCAGCAGCAGCGGCGTGGCCTGGTGGTGCAGGCGGGCGAAGTCGGTCAGCGGGCGCTGGAGCAGGCCCTCGGCCAGGGCGAGGGCGTGCGCACGGCCGGGGCACACCCGCGGCGGAGCGCCGAAGGAGAGGGGCACGGGGTGGGAGCGGTGGGCGGCCGCGAGGTCCAGGAGCACCACGTCGCCCTCGGCGACCTCCCGGCCGGCGACCCGGGTTGGACGGGCGGCGACCCGGCGCATGGTCCGTACCGGCGACGCCTCCCTGAGCACCCGCGCCAGGGGGACGTCGCCGTCGGCGGCGGCCTCCACCAGCGCGGCTGTCGCCGCGCACGCCTGGACCAGCAGCCCGATGCGGTTGGCGGCATCCTCCAGGCCGGCTTCGTCCGCTTCGTCCGCCCTCTCCGCCTGCGCCGGCGCCAACCGCGCCACCAGCCAGGCCACCGCCGCGTCCGCGGCCGGGTCCGCCCCTGCGAAGTAGGCCCCCGCCACCACGGCCACCGCCTCCGCGACCGCCTCGGCCTCCGGCATCCCCAGGGCCTCGGCGAGGGTGCGCACCACCCGGAGGCGGACGTCTCCTCCGGGCCCGGCCGTCACCGCCGCCTGCCGGAGCGCGGCGGGCTCCAGCCGGGCCAGTTCGGCCTCCGCCAAGGCCCGCCGGCGCCGATGCGGCTCACCGGAGCTGAACCGGGCCACGGTGGCACGCAGCCACGCGACGCTCTCCCCTGCCGGGCCGCCGTCTCCGGCCGGCAGGTCCGGGATGAGGGCCGGGTCGGCGAGCGTCGCCAGCACGTCCTCGTGGCGGTCGTATTCATGCGTCGTGTGCGTCATGGCCCTGAGGTTAGGACCGGGACAGTTCGGCACCGCCCGAACCGTCCCCACGGCATCATGGCCCCATGTCCCCCCTCGCCGAGACCGCCGCCTTGTTCGCCGACCGCACCCGGGCCGCCTTCTGTCTGGCCCTGCTCGACGGACGCGCCTGGACCGCGGGCGAGCTCGCCCGCCACGCGGGGGTGCGGCCTTCCACCGCGAGCGAGCAGCTCTCCCGCCTCGTCGAGAGCGGGCTGTTGGCCGAGGAACGCCAAGGGCGGCACCGCTACGTCCGGCTGGCCGGCCCGGACGCGGCCGCCCTGATCGAAGCCCTCGCCTCGTACGGCTCGGCCACCCCGCGTCCGGGGAGTCTGCGCGCGTCGGGACGGCTCAGTGCCGAGGCACGGGCCCGCACCTGCTACGACCATCTGGCGGGGCGGCTGGGTGTGACCCTCGCGGACGCGACGATCGCCCGGGGCCTGGTCTCCACGGACGGCGGGCTCGCTGTCACCCCCGCGGGCCGGGCGTGGCTCGCCGACGCGCTGGGCTTCGAGCGGCCGCCCGGCACCCGGCGCCCTCTGGTGCGCAGCTGCCTGGACTGGACGGAGCGCCGTCCCCATCTCGCCGGAACCCTGGGTGCGGCCCTGTGCGAGACGGCGCTGGAACGGCGGTGGGTGAGGCGGGTCGGCTCCGGGCGCGCGGTGAAGGTGACGCCGGAAGGGGCCGAGGCGTTCCGGGAACTGCTGGGGGCGGAGGTCACACCGCCGGCGCGGGAGTGAAGGGCCGCCCCGCGGCGGCACGTCTTCTCCCGTGCGTCCCGGGACCGGGTCGTCGTGACGTCCTCTGGCCCGGCGGTCCTCCAGCCGTCCGCTCGGGGCCCCGTGGAGATTCGGTCAACAGGCCGGACATCGTACGGGGAATTGGCCGACCCATCACTTAATGGGATGGTTGCCGCGTTCTCCCCGTTACCCCCAGCTGATGTCAGTGGTCTCCTGGAGTTGTTCCGTCGCGGGCTGGGTGTCCTGTGCCGCGCCGTATGGACGTTGGGGAGGAGCTGGAAATGATGCGATCGGTGATGAGACGCGCGTGGAGGCCGGTGGCCGCGGCGGCGGTGGGTGTCTGCGCCTTCTTCGGGCTGGCGGTATCCGCCCCTGCCGCCCCACAGGCCCAGGAGGCCAAGGTCGCCGCCTCGGGCTACGTGAACCTGCACCAGTGCGTGTACTACTCCGGCTCGGCCACCGACCACTTCACGACGGCGGTGCCGAGCAGCGACGGACGGTTCGCGACCGGCACGAACGTCTCCACCACCGCGGACACACAAGTCTCCTGCGGAGCGGGCGACGGAAACTACACACTCGTCCCCCTGCTGTCGGGCGTCAAAGCCCTCAATCTCGCCTCGGGGCGCTACCTGAACGTGCACCAGTGCGTGTACTACTCCAGCTCGGCCACCAACCACTTCACGACCGTGGTGCCGAGCAGCGACGGACGGTTCGCGACCGGCACGAACGTCTCCACCACCGCGGACACGCAAGTCTCCTGCGGAGCGGGCGACGGCAACTACACGCTCGTCCCCCTGCTGTCGGGCGTCAAGGCGCTGGACCTGACCTCAGGACGCTATGTGAACCTGCACCAGTGCGTGTACTACTCCGGCTCGGCCACCAACCACTTCACGACGGTGGTGCCGAGCAGTGACGGACGGTTCGCGACGGGGACGAAGGTGTCCGGCACCGCGGACACGCAGGTGTCCTGCGGAGCGGGCGACGGCAACTACAACCCAATCGGCCTGCTGTCGGGCGTCAAGGCCCTCACCGTGGCCTAGGAGCCTTCGATCCAGCCCTCCACCGAGCACCGAAGGCCCTCTTACGAAGAGGGCCTTCGGACGTCGTGGGCCGCAGCAGGCGGCGGTCGGGAAAGGCCACCGCCGCGGCCTTGGCCTCGCACTCTTTCAGCGCGCCTGCGTGGCCTCGCCGGCGCCCAGGACGGCGGCCGGCATGCCCGTTCAGCCCGCTGCGAGAAGTGCCGGAAGTCTGAGCATGTCGTCGAAGACGATCGTGTCAGGCCCTTCAAGCCACCGTGCGGGGGTCAGACCGCCGGCGTAGCCGAAGGCGCGCATGCCCGCCGCGCGGGCCGCCTGCACGCCGTACTGGCTGTCCTCCACCACCACGCAACGGTCGGGGGCGACACCCATCCGCTCCGCGGCGTGAAGGAACAGGTCCGGGGCCGGCTTGCCCCGGCCGACCTCGCTGGCGCTGAAGATGCGGCCCTCGAAGCGCGAGAAGAGACCGGTGTGCCCGAGGGTGAGGCGCATCTTGTCGTGGCTGCCGCTGGAGGCGATGCAAGCGGGCAGGTGGGCAAGGGCGTCCAGCGCCGCGACGACGCCGTCCACGGGCGCCAGTTCGGCCAGGAGGGCCGCGCGGTAGCGGGCCTCCATCTCGTCCTCCCAGCCGGCGGGAAGGCCGCGCCCGAGATGGGCCTCTATCTCCTTCCTCATCGATTCCGTCGTCCGGCCGACGAACCGGTCGACGATCTCGGATTCGGTGAGCCTCCATCCGAGCTCGGCCAGAACCTCGGCCTCGATGCGCACGGCTATGGGCTCACTGTCGACCAGGACGCCGTCGCAGTCGAAGATCACGAGCTCAATCGGTTTGATCATGGACGCACCTTACGAGGACCCCGGCGAAGATGTCACCGATTCCTGCCCGATTCCGGGCAGGGGTCAAGGTGTTGAACGGTTCTGACGCCGGAACCGACCACCGCTGACGTACCTCTACGCTTAGGCCCGCCAGGTTGTTGTGATGGACATGAAGGAATGGAGCGTGCGGTGACAGCGGGGGAGGCGAACGGCGCGGAGCTGGTCGGAAAGGTGCTCGGCGGGCGATACCGGGTGACCGCCACGATCGGTCGCGGCGGCATGGGAGTGGTCGCCCGGGCGGTGGACGAACTGCTGGGCCGTGAGGTCGCCGTCAAGATCCTGCGGGCCTACACCGACGCCTCCGCGCCCGACCTGGCCGACCTGCGGGCCCGGATGCAGCGTGAGGCGCAGGCCGCCGCGCGCATCCGGCACAGCGGCGTGGTCACCGTGCACGACGTGACCGAGGACCAGGGCCTTCCGGTCATCGTCATGGAGCTGGTCGACGGACCCTCGCTCGACGACGTGCTGACGGAGCGCGGCACGCTGGAGCCGCACGAGGCCGCGGCCATCGGCGCCAAGTTGATGGACGCGCTCGACGCGGCGCACCGGGTCGGCGTACTGCACCGGGACGTCAAGCCGGGAAACGTGCTGCTGGAGCACGGCGGCCGGGTCGTGCTGACCGATTTCGGCATCGCCAGCATGGAAGCCGCCGGCGACGACGCCGTGACGAAGCTGACCCAGAGCGGCCAGATCATCGGCTCCATCGACTACCTGCCGCCGGAGCGGGCGCAGGGCAGGGAGCCCGGCCCCGCGTCCGACATCTGGTCGCTCGGCATGACGCTGTACGCGGCCGTGGAGGGTGCTTCACCGTTCCGCCGCACGTCCGTGTGGTCCACGATGACGGCCATCGTCAACGAACCCCTGCCGGAGCCCCGCAGGGCCGGGCCGCTCACGCCGGTGCTGCGGGCCCTGATGGCGAAGGAGCCGGAGAACCGGCCCGCCGCGGCGCAGGCGCGGCAGATGCTGGAGGCGGTCGCCGCGGGCGGGACGACGCCTCCTGCACCCCCGGCCCCGGCTCAGCCCCGCACCCCCACCGTCGCCGTCACGCCGCCCCCGCCCGGAGCTGGCGCCGTACCGTTTCACCAGCCTGCCCACCAGCCACAGTCACAGCCTCCCCACGCCGGCTGGCCGCCGCCCGGCCAGCCGCACGCCGTCACCCGGCCCGGCGCGGCGGACGCGGGCCACGCTCCCGGCGGCAGCCGTTCCGGAGCCGCCGGCGGACGGCGGCGCGGCCGTGCCGTCATCGCGACGACGGCTGCCGCCGTGGTGCTCGCCGGGGGCGGCGTCACCTACGCCCTGGTGGGGAAGGACGGCGGTACGGGCGGCGGCCGGGCACAGGCGGCGGCACCCGGGGTCGACTCCCCCGCGGGCAGCGGCCGGCCGGGGGACGCCGCGGGCACCACGCCCTCCGCCGGCGCCCACGGGAAGCAGTCCGGCACCCCGTCGCAGCGGCCGAGCCGGACAGCGGACGACGGCAAGCACCACGGCGCCGGCACCACGGCCCCGTCCGCGTCGGCCTCTCCGGCCGCCACGCCCAGCTCCGTGTCGAAGAGCTGCGGCGGCTGGAGCCACCAGGACCCGAAACCGGGCACCTACGGCTACATGTCCGGCAGCTTCCACCTGCAGACCGGACCGTACGAGACGTGCCCCGCGGTGTCCCTGGCCAAGACCGGCACGAAGCTCTGGTACCACTGCTACGTCGTCAACGCGCACGGCAACAAGTGGACCTATGTGCGCGTGGAGGGAACAAGCACGTCGGGCTGGATGTCCAACGACAACCTCACGCGCCAGAACGGACCCTCGGTCCACTGCTAGGGAGTCACCCTGCGGCGGCGGGCGTGAACCCGGATGCGACACCTCGGGACCGATGTGACGCACGTCACCCGTCAGGGCGTCACGGTTTCCGGCCGCGCGGTGTCTACACGGTCGACCAGGTTCGCAGAGGAGGGTGACGGGTATGTGGGGTGGGCGTTGAGCGAGGGACAGGACTTCGCCGAATGCCGGCCGTTGCTGTTCACGATCGCCTACGAGATCCTCGGCAGCGCGGCCGACGCCGAGGACGTCGTGCAGGACAGCTACCTCCGGTGGCACGGCGTCAGCCGGGAGGACGTCGAGCATCCGCGCGCCTATCTGGTGCGCACCGTCACCCGGCAGGCGCTGAACCACCTGCGCACGACGCGGCGGCGACGGGAGGACTACGTCGGTCCCTGGCTTCCGGAGCCGGTCCGCACCGGGCCGGACGTGGGCGAGGACGCCGTCCTCGCGGAGTCGGTGTCCATGGCGATGCTGCTGGTCCTGGAGACGCTGAGCCCGGACGAACGCGCGGTGTTCGTCCTGCGCGAGGTGTTCGGCTACTCGCATCGCGAAGTCGCCGACATGGTCGGCAAGACCGAAGCCACGGCACGTCAGATCGCGCACCGGGCACGCGAGCACGTGCGGGCACGGCGCAGGCGCTTCCACCACGACCCGCGCACGGCGGAGGAGGTCGTCGGCCGGTTCCTGCACGCGGCCGGCACCGGCGACGTCGCGGCCCTCATGAGCATGATGGCGCCGGGCGTGGTCCACATCTCCGACGGCGGGGGCCGGGTCTCCGCCGCCCGCCGCCCGGTCAGGGGACGCGAGAAGGTGGCGCGGTTCGTCGCCGGGGTCTCCAGGACCAGCGGGCCCGTCACCCTGCTCGAGTTCGCGAACTACAACGCTTTGCCCGCAGTGCAGTTCCGCTCGGGCGACCGGGTCGACTACGTGCTGCTCTTCGAGATCGCCGACGGTCTGATCCACGGAATGTACGCCGTGCGCAACCCCGACAAACTGAGCACGGCCGTCGTGCCGCGCCCGCTGGCGAGGAGGAAGGACGACCCATGGAGACTCTGACCGTACGACGTGTCATCGCGGCGCCGATCGACGACGTGTTCGACTGGTGCGCCACCACCACCAACTACACCCGTACCCCGTTCGTCCTCAAGGCACGACTGGCCCGGCCGGGCGCGGGGGCGCCCTACGGGGTGGGCGCCGTCCGGCTGCACACGTGGCTGATCGGCTGGTTCCGCGAACGGGTCACCGCCTACAACCGGCCGCACGCCTTCGACTACGACGTCGAGCGCAGCTTCCCGCCGGCCCGGCACGAGCTCGGCCGCATGACCTTCACCGCGGTCGACGAGGGCACCCTCGTCGTCTGGACGACCACCTTCCAGGTCCGCCTCCCCTTCGGGGCGGCCATCACCCGCAGGTTCGCCAAACCCGTCATCGCCCACGTCTTCGGCAAGATCCTCGAAGCCGCCGGCACGGCGCTCACCGAGGCCCCCGCGAGCCGCGCCGGACGCCCCTGAGGGCTGGGGCTGTAATTGGTGTCCGCCCGTGGCGCGTTGAGCGGTCGTGCCGGGGCAGCAGGAGCGGGGTGGCCAGCATGAGGAGCCCGGCGAGGGCGATGGCGGCACGGGCGCCGGTGACGCCGGCCAGCAGACCCCACAGCGCGGTCATGACCGCGGTGGTGGCGTTGCCGGCGATCGACCAGGCGGACAGGGTGCGGGCCACCCGGTCCTGGCCGGTCTGCGCGAGCCGCTGGGTGGCGAACACCGGGTTGAACACGCCCACGCAGGTCACCAGGCCGAGCTGAACGGCCATGACGAGCACGAGCCCGGCGGTCCCGGGGCAGATGAAGGCCAGCCCGACGGGCCAGCACGCTCGGAGCGTCCCGGCGGCGAGCAGGACCTTGGGCCGCCCGAACCGCGCGGCGAGCCGGGGTGCCAGCCGTGAGCCGATCAGTCCGCCGACGCAGGGAGCGGCGAAGGCGAGGCTGTACTGCCAGGGCGCGAACCCGAGCCGGCCGACCATGAGGACGGCTGCCAACGGCGCGGTCGCCATGATCAGGCCGTTGACCAGGATCGTGTTGAAGAACAGCGGGCGCAGCGTCGGGTGGGCCAGGATGTGCCGCCACCCGTCGAGCAGGTCGCCGGGGCGCAGCCGCGCGGGTGCGCCGGCTCGCGCCGGGCGCGGTTCCCTGCCGCCGATGGCGCAGATCCCCGCTGCCGAGAGCAGGTAGCTCACCGCGTCGGCCACCACGGTCGTCACGGGGCCGAACAACCCGATCGCGGCACCGCCCAGCGGTGGCCCGAGCATGGTGGCCGTCCAGGTCGTGGCCTCGAACCGCCCGTTCGCGACGATCAGGTCCTCAGGCCGCACGAGGGCCTTCAGATACGCGCCGCTGGCCGCCGTGAAGGCGATCTTGGCCGCGGCGACGACGACCGACACGACGAGGAGCTGGGTGAAGGTGAGCCGGCCGAGCGCGAAGGCGACGGGAACGCTCATCAAGGCCGCGAACCGGGCGAGGTCCATGGCCACCATCACCGGCCGCTTGCGGCGGAACTCCACCCACGGACCGAGCGGCACCGCCACGACCGCCCCCACCGCCAGCCCGGCGGCCGCCAGCACCGACACCTCGGTCGGCCCGGCGTGCAGCACAAAGATCGCGATCAGGGAGAACGCACCGAATCCGAGCCCCGTGCCGTACGCGCTGACGGTGTACGCCGCCCTCAGCCACGCGAACCGGCGCCCCAGCGACCGCCCACCCCTCACGCCCAGCACGCCCCCGCCGCCTTCCTCGAACAACCGCGCATCGACCAGCGCCATCAAAGCGAGCGGCGGCTTGGGGAGCAAACAACCTTCCTTCCGGCCGGCACAACCGGACGTTGTGCCCTTAAGGTCGGTCGCTGTGGATCTCAACGCCGTACGCACCTTCGTCGCCGCCGCGGACGCGGGGCAGTTCCAGCAGGCCGCCACCGATCTGTCGATCACCCAGCAGGCTGTCTCCAAGCGCGTCGCCGGGCTGGAGAAGGACCTCGGCGTGCGGCTGTTCACCCGCACCGCGAGCGGGGTCCGGCTCACCATCGACGGGCAGGCGCTCCTGCCCCACGCCCGGGACCTCCTCCGGGTCGCGGAGCGGGCGGCCGCCTCGGTGCGGCCCGGCCGCCGGGCGCTGCGGGTCGACGTGATCGGCCGGCGGCTCGCGACGGCGGCCCTGCTGCGCGACTTCCACCGCGCACGTCCCGAGCTCGAACTCGACGTCGTGACGCTCTTCGACGCCGACGCGGCCGTCGCCGCGGTCCGGTCCGGCACGATCGACGCGTCCTTCCGCGCCGTCACCATGCCCGGCCGGAGCCTGCCCGACGGCATCGAGACCGCCCGGGTCCTCGACGAGCCCCTCCAGCTCCTCACGGGACCGGGCCACGCCTTCGCCGCCGCCCGCGCGGTCACGCCCGCCGAGCTCGCCGGACACCGGATCTGGATGCCCGGCGTCGTCCCGGGCACCGAGTGGGCGGCCTACTACGACGACCTCGCCGCCGCGTTCGGGCTCACCATCGACGCGATCGGCCCCGACTTCGGGGTCGAACCCCTCCTCGACGCCATCGCGGACTCCCCGGAGCTCGCGACCTTCCTCGGCGCGCACAGCCGCATCGTCTGGCCCGTCGACTACGACCTGCGGCGCGTCACCGTGCACCGCCCGACTCCGGTCTACCCGCACTCACTGATCTGGCACCGCGACAACCCGCATCCCGCGCTCGCCGCCCTCCGCGACCACCTCGCCGCCGGGCAGCCGGACCACGCGGGCGCCGAGACCTGGACGCCGGCATGGGCCCAGCGATGAGAACGCGCGTGTCACCGCCCTATGCGAAGATCCTCCGCAGTGTGCGGTGGCCCTGGTCGGCGGGTTCCACCGGCCGGATCCACGGCATTCTGCGGAGACTGGACGTCGGGCAGGGCGTCGCCGAGGCGGGCTGCTGGCCACAGCCGTCGGCGGCCTGACCTCCGCGCGGCACCCGAGAGCGGCGCGCTCCGGCCGGAACGCCGGCTACCGCTGCCGGTCGGCGGATCCGGTGAGGAAGCGGCCGATCTCACGCGCCACCGTCTCGGGCTCGTCCAGCATGGACAGCACGTACGCGCCGGGCACTTCGGCGTACCGGCCCGCCGGCAGCAGCTCGGCCAGGCGGTGGCCGTGCTCGGGTGGCATCACACGGTTGTCGGGCGACCACAGGACGAGCGCCTCCCCGGTGAACCGGCGCAGCGCCTCGGTGTCGCGGACGAGTTCCTTCTTGTCGAACCTCCCTCGGCAGTACGCGCTGAGGTCGCGGCGGATGCCGGGATGGCGCAGGAGCGGCTCGGTCCAGCGGTGGATCAGTTCGTCCGGAATCGGCCGCCGGGCCATCTGCCCGAGCATCATGGGCGACTGGCGGAGCCGCCGCACGCGGAGTTGGCGGGCGCCGAGCCGGAGGCCGCCGGGCAGGCGGGACGCGAGGGTCACCGTCTTGCCGGGCAGGCCCGGCGGGAAGTTGTCGAAGGCCTCGCACGGGAGGATCACCTGGCGGGCGACGCGCCGGTCCAGGCCGTGGGCGGTGAGGAACAGCCCGCCGCCCCAGTCGGTGTGCACCAGGGTGACGTCGTCCAGGTCGAGGGCGTCGAGGAAGTCGGCGACCAGGCGGACCTGCCC
Organism: Streptomyces cinnamoneus; assembly: GCF_002939475.1. Lineage (NCBI taxonomy): Bacteria > Bacillati > Actinomycetota > Actinomycetes > Kitasatosporales > Streptomycetaceae > Streptomyces > Streptomyces cinnamoneus. The sequence goes on from NZ_PKFQ01000001.1 coordinate 268,006, forward strand.
GGGGAGCGTGAGGTCCGCGTCCGGCCTCATCGGCCGGCGGTGGGATCCGAGCGGCAGCACGGGGCACACGTATCTGAACCCCTTCGGGAGGAGCGGCAGTACGCGGTCCCACAGCCTGTGGTCCATCATCAGCCCGTGGAGCAGGACGACCGGAGGCCCCGACCCCGTTTCGTCGTACTCGATGACACCGGCCGGTAACGCGACGTCCTTCATGACGGTCTCCTGGAGGGGACGGTGAGGAATCCGGTGGTCGTGGACCTCCGGCTGGCCCGAGGGCGTCCACGCGGAGCAGCGCTGGTGATCGAGGCGAAGAAACGTACCTTCCCTCCTGCACTGTACCGGGGGCGACCAGGGGCGCTCAGGCCCCGCCCCGGCTCTTCACCCCGGTCCGCAGGAGAACGCTCCCGCCCGGCCGCGTCGTCGACGAGCCGCCCGGCCCATGGGGAAAGCTGGGCATGGGAGACGCGAGCACCCGCCCCCGTCCCCTCCCCCGACGGAACCGGACAGCGCAGACAACCCACGGGACGGCGCTGCGGGAAGGAGACCGCCATGCCCAAGGGCGACGCCGCACCCGGCCTGACCTGCCTGGTGACCGGCGCCACGGGTTACATCGGCGGCCGCCTGGTCCCGGAACTGCTGGCCGCCGGGTACCGGGTGCGCGCCCTGGCCCGTTCCCCCGCCAAGCTGCGGGACCATCCCTGGGCGGGCGACGTCGAGGTGGTCCGCGGAGACGTCACCGATGCCGCCTCGGTGGGTGCCGCCCTGCGCGGGATCGACGTCGCCTACTACCTCGTGCACGCCCTCGGCACCGGGGAGACCTTCGAGGAGACCGACCGGAGATCCGCGCGGATCTTCGCCGAGCAGGCGAGCGCCGCCGGCGTGCGGCGCGTCGTCTACCTGGGCGGGCTCACACCCGCCGGGGTGCCCGAGGAGACGCTGTCCCCCCACCTGCGCTCCCGGGCCGAGGTCGGGCGGATCCTTCTGGAGTCCCGGGTGCCCGCCACGGTGTTGCGCGCCGCCGTCATCATCGGTTCCGGTTCGGCCTCGTTCGAGATGCTCCGGTACCTGACCGAGCGTCTGCCCGCGATGGTCACGCCGCGCTGGGTGCACACGCGCACCCAGCCGATCGCCGTACGGGACGTGCTGCGCTACCTCGTCGGCAGCGCGCGCATGCCGCAGGACCTGAACCGGGCCTTCGACGTCGGCGGCCCGGACGTCCTCACCTACGGCGACATGATGCGCCGGTACGCGGTGGCCGCCGGGCTTCCCCGGCGCCTGATCGTGCCCGTGCCGGTGCTGACCCCCCGGCTGTCCAGTCAGTGGATCGGGCTGGTGACGCCGGTGCCGCCGTCGATCGCCCGTCCCCTGCTGGAGTCGTTGCGGCACGAGGTGGTGTGCCACGAGCACGACGTCGCGCACCATGTGCCCGACCCGCCGGGGACGCCGCTTCCGTTCGACACCGCGGTCTCCCTGGCGCTGGAACGCGTCCAGGAGGCCCAGGTCGCCACGCGTTGGTCCTCGGCGTCCGTGCCCGGGGCGCCCAGCGACCCGCTGCCCACGGATCCCGACTGGGCGGGCGGCAGTCTCTACACCGACCACCGGGAGGTGTGCGTGCCCGCCTCACGGGAGGCCCTGTGGCGGGTCGTGGAGGGCATCGGCGGCGAGAACGGCTGGTACTCCTTCCCTCTGGCCTGGGCCGTGCGCGGCTGGCTCGACCGGCTGACGGGCGGCGTCGGGCTGCGCCGGGGCCGCCGTGATCCCGCGCGGCTCCGGGTCGGTGACTCGCTCGACTTCTGGCGCGTGGAGGAGATCGAACCCGGCCACCTCCTCCGGCTCCGCGCGGAGATGCGGCTCCCCGGGCTGGCCTGGTTGGAGATGTACGCCGAGTCCGACGCCGACGGCCGCACCCGTTACCGGCAACGGGCCCTGTTCCACCCGCGGGGGCTCGCCGGGCACGCCTACTGGTGGGGTGTCTCGCCCTTCCACGCCCTGGTCTTCGGCGGGATGGCGCGCAACGTCGCGCGCGCCGCCGCACGCGACGCGGAGTAGGGCCGGAGGGGGACCTGCCGTGGACACCGCCCGGCTGGGGTGGAGTTCCTGCCCGAGCCGGCTCCCGGCGGGCGGTCGACGGTACGGCTCCGGCCTCTCGACCCCACGCGGTGGCGGCACGTCCGGCCCGGTCAGGTGGTCACGATGCACGAGGACCGGTCCGCGGCCGGCACGGCGGTCGCCCGGGAGGTCCCGCCCCCCGCGGGGGCCTGAGCACCGAGGCGCCCCTGCCTCCGAGGGGACCGCGAAGCAGTCAGCCCGTCCTGGCCCGTCCCTCGCCGCCGTTCCCGAGGACGCGCTCGACGTCGGCCTGCGAGGCTCCGTACTCGGTGAGGACGTCCGCCACCACGCCGGGGCCGGCGGCGAGCGCCAACAGGATGTGTTCGTCGCCGATGTGACGGTCGCCCCGGGCCAGGGCGGCACGCAAGGAGCGCTCCAGTACGGCCTTCGCCTCGCGGGTGAAGGGCTGGCGTCCGGCGGACCACCGGCGCCGGGGCGTTCGTCCGGTGGCCAGGGCGCCCCGCCCGTGGGCGTCCTCGACGCGGGCGACGATCTCGGCCACGTCGATGCCGAGACCGGCCAGCGCCTCGGCTTCCGCCCGCGAGATCCCGCCGCGCCGGCGGATCTCGTCGAGCGCCCCCTCCAACGCCTCGCGACGCCGGTGCACGCCGAGCGCGGCGAGGGCGAAGGCGGCCCTGGTCCCCTCCAGGTCGAGCAGCGCCAGCAGCAGGTGTTCCTCGGTGACGGCTCCGGCCCGCTCGGCACGCCCGGCCGCGCCCTCCACGACCTCGCGTGCGCTCTTGGTGAACCTCTCCAACATCGTCAACGCCTCCCGTACTTCTTGTGCACGGCCTGCCTGCTGACGCCCAGTTCGTTGGCGATCTCCTGCCACGACCAGCCCTGGATCCGGGCGCTTCTGACTTGTACGGCCTCAAGCTGCTCCAGCAGTCGCCGCAGCGCGGCGACGGCCCGCAGCCCGACCCGCGGGTCGCGGTCGCCGGCTCGCTGGGCCAGATCGGTTGCCTCGGTCATGGCTGTCAACTTACATTGACAAACCCGGGGCGTGTCAACCCTCATTGACACTTCGCGGGTGTCCGCCAGCTCCACCGACGGCCCCTCGGGGCACCCTCCTTCACCCCTCGCCCTTCGGGAAGTGAGGACCAGCCGCCCCGCCCAGGCCCCCTTGCCACGCCGGCGGCGTGCCCGCGCCGCGTCGCGCAGGGGCGTCGTGGCGGCCCGCTCCGCCGCTACGACGCGCCGGCTGACGCCTCGACCGGCTAGGAGGTGCCCGGCGTCCCGCCGGCTGACCGCCCTGGCCATGTGCCCGTCTGGCGGGGAGGGAACGTGCCACCACGCGGGTATTGATCGGTTGCGATGCCGTGCCGGAGAAGACGGGGAAGGAGAGGACAGATGGCGGAGGGACCGGGTTCTTGCTGGTTTCTCCCGGAAGCCGTGTACCTCCGGCGCAGATTCCTCACCCTGACGGCCGCGGCCACGGCACTGGCGTTCACCGCCGGGTCACCACGCGTGCGTGCCGGGGAACTGCGTGGCCGGGAACTCGCCGAGAACCCCTTCACCCTGGGAGTCGCCTCGGGGGACCCGCTGCCGGACTCGGTGGTGCTGTGGACCCGGCTGGCGCCGCGCCCGCTCGAACCGGACAGCGGCCTGCCCCCGGCCGGCACGGTCCCCGTCACCTGGGAGATCGCGGAGGACGAGGCGTTCTCGCGGGTCACCCGCCGGGGGACGGCGAACGCCGAAGCCGCCGACGGCTACAGCGTCCACGTCGACGCCACCGGCCTGGAGCCCGCCCGGACCTACTGGTACCGGTTCCGCGCGGGCTCCTGGCTGAGCCCCGCCGGCCGGACCCGTACCGCTCCCGCCGCCGACGCCACGCCCAGCCGGCTGCGGCTGGGCGTGGCGTCGTGCCAGCAGTACGACGACGGCTACTACACCGCCCTGGCCCACCTGGCGCGCGAGGACCTCGACGTCGTCTTCTTCCTGGGCGACTACATCTACGAGAACGCCATCGACTCCCGGGGCGGCAGCCGGCAACTCCCCGAGGGCCGCCGGCTCCCGGACGTCTTCCACCACGAGACGGTCACCCTGGCGGACTACCGCCTGCGCTACGCCCTGGAGAAGACCGATCCCGACCTGCAAGCCGCCCACGCCGCTCACCCCTGGTGCGTGACCTGGGACGACCACGAGGTCGCGAACAACTACGCGGGAGGCGTCTCCCAGCACAACGACCCGGTCGACCAGTTCCTGCTGCGCCGCGCCGCGGCTTACCGCGCGTACTGGGAGAACATGCCGCTCCGCCCCGCCCAGCGCCCCACGGGCCCCGGCATGCGGCTCCACCGGCGCTTCCAGCACGGGCGGCTGGCCCAGTTCGACGTCCTCGACACCCGCCAGTACCGCTCGGACCAGGCCTACGGCGACGGCTGGAAACAGCCCGGACCCGAGTCCGAGGACCCGGCCCGCACCCTCCTGGGCCCCGAGCAGGAGGCATGGCTCGCCAGTGGCTTCCGCGCGTCCACGGCGACCTGGAACGTCGTCCCCCAGCAAGTGGCCTTCTGCCGGCGCAGGCTCACCCCCGAGCGTTCCCCGCTGTCGATGGACGCCTGGGACGGCTATCCGGCGGCCCGCAGACGGCTTCTCGACGCGGCCCGCACCGCGGGCGTCACCAACCTCATGGTGCTCTCGGGCGACTCCCACATCCATCTCGCCATGGACATCAAGGACGACTTCGACAACCCGTCCTCGGCCACGCGCGGCGTGGAGGTCCTCGGCACGTCCGTCTCCAGCGGAGCCGACGGGATGGAGAAGCCGGAGGACTGGGAGAGCCTGCTCCGGGCCAATCCGCACATGGCGTACTACGCCAAACGCCGCGGCTACGTGGTGGTCACCCTCACCCCGTCCCAGGCGCAGGCCGACTACCGGATCCTGCCGTACGTCACCCGCCCCGGCGCCCCCGCCTCCACCGCCGTCAGCCTGGTCTGCCCAGCCGGTCGCCCCGGTTTCGTGCGGGCGTGAGCACGGCCGCTCGCGTGCGACGTGGGGCGTGGGGTCTGTCAGGGCAGCAGCCGCTGCTCCTTCGCCACCGCCACCGCGCCGGCCCGTGTGTCGACGCCGAGCTTGTCGTAGATCCGGCCCAGGTGGGTCTTCACGGTGGCCTGGCTGATGAACAGCGCCCGGGCGATCTCGCGGTTGCCGAGGCCCTGGGCGAGCTGCCCGAGGATGTCGAGTTCGCGGGCGGTCAGAGAGGGGCGGGCGGCGCCCCGCAGGTGGCTCATGACGCGGCTGGCGACGGGCGGGGACAAGATGGTGCGGCCCTGGGCCGCGGAGTGGATCGCCGCGAAGAGCTCCTCGGGGCGTTCGGCCTTCAGCAGGTAGCCGGTGGCGCCCGCCGCGATCGCGCGGGTGACGTCGGCGTCGGTGTCGTACGTGGTGAGGACCAGCACGTGCACACCGGTGGCGGCGATGCGGCGGGTGGCCTCCACCCCGTCGACGCCGGGGCCGAGCTGGAGGTCCATCAGCACGACGTCCGGCCGGAGCTTCGCGGCCGCGGCCACCGCTTCCTCACCGCTGCCGGCCTCGCCCACGACGTCGATGTCGGGTTCGCTGCCGAGCAGGGCGAGCAGCCCGGCGCGTACCACCGCGTGGTCATCGCAGAGCAGGATGCGGACGGGGACTCTCGTCATGACAGGGGTTCCAGGGGGATCGCGGCGGATACGACCGTGCCCTCGCCGGGCGCCGACTCGATGGTCAGGGTGCCGCCCAGCTGCCGGACCCGGGCGTGCATGGCGGGAAGCCCGTGGCCCCGCCCGCCGGGGCCCGCGGGTGCGACGGCGGCCGGGGCGTCGAAACCGCTGCCGTCGTCGGCGATGTCCAGGACGACCTGGTCCCCCAGGCAGGTGAGGGTGAGCGTGGCCGTCGTGGCTCCGGCGTGCTCGCGCACGTTCGCCAGGGCGCCCTGGGCGATGCGCAGGAGCGCGGAGGTGACGCGGTCCGGCAGCGGGAGGAGCGCGGTGCCCTCGACGTGGCAGCGGACCGTCAGGCCGGCGGACTCCTGGGACGCGTGGTCCGCCAGGGTGCGCAGCGCCTCCACGAGGCCGCCGCCGTCGGCGAGGCCGGCGGGGGCGAGGTCGTGGACGAAGCGGCGTGCCTCGGCCAGGTTCCGCTCGGCGACGGAGGCGGCGGTGCGGACGTGGCGACGGGCGGCGCCGGGGTCCGCCGCCCACACCCGGTCGGCCGCCTGCAACAGCATCTGCTGGCTGGACAGTCCCTGGGCGAGGGTGTCGTGGATCTCCATCGACAGTCGCTGTCGCTCGGCGAGGGTGCCTTCGCGGCGCTCGGTGGCGGCCAGCTCGCGGCGCGTGCGGATGAGGTCGTCGATCAGGTGCCGCTGCCGGTCGGCCTGGCGCTGCATGTGGACGAAGACGGCGGCGGCGATGGCCGCGACGGCGGGCGGCGCGAGGACCAGGTTGGGGTCGAAGCCGCCGGCCGACAGCTTCAGCTGGGCGGCGACCACGAAGGCGGTGAGCACTCCGACGAGGGCGAGCGCCGCCCGCGACGGCAAGGTGCGCAGCCCCGTGAAGAACAGCGGCACCGCGCACCAGGCGAAGCTGGGCGCGAGGACCACGAGCACCATCCAGACCGCCACCACCGCTCCCAGCCAGGCGAGGCGCCGGGGAGCGGGCCGCGACGGCGGTGCGGGCCCGAGGGGGTACAGCAGGGCCAGCCCGGCGGAGAGCCCGATGATCCACGGAGTGCGGGGCTCGCCGGGGTGCCGGATCAGGAAGCGGGCCAGCGACGCGGCGAGGAGGAGGAAGAACGCGGCGTGCATGACGAGCGCCAGCCGGCGCTCCCCCGGAGCGGTGGCGTCGGCGAGGGCGGGGGCCGGGGCGCCGGGTGCTCCGGGGCCGGTCTCCGGCCCTGTTCCGCCCGTGGGGCCGTACGCCGCCTCGTCCGCCGGCGCTGCGTGCCGCACTCAGCTCTCCTCGTTCCGTGCGCTTACGTGATTCGGTGCGTACGTGATTCCGTATGTGCGTCGTCCCGTGCGCAGGTCGTTCCGTGCACACGCACTCATCGTCACCCGGTGGCACCATCCTCGCATCAACCGATCGGACGACAGGGGCGTCAACCGTCACGCCCGCCGGATGCAGCCGGCGGGCCGAGGTCCGGAGCCCGGTTCCGGCCGGAGGATCGGATCATGACCAACACCAAGAAGCTCCTGACCACGACCGCCGCCGTCCTCGCCGCCGGGGCCGTCGGCGCCTTCTCCGCGAGCGCCGCCTCCCCGGCGGCCGAGGCCAAGTCCACGGTGAAGGCCGACGCCGCCGACGGGAACCTCACCCACTCGACGCACCTGACGGTCGCCGCGGCCACCAGGGCCGCGCAGGCCGGTCTCGACGCGGCCGCCAAGGAGGGCCAGAAGGTCTCCGTCGCCGTCGTCGACCGCGACGGGAACACGATCGTCACCCTGCGGGGCGACGGTGCGGGCCCGCAGTCGTACGCGTCCGCCGAGAAGAAGGCCTTCACCGCCGTGTCCTGGAACGCGCCGACCTCCGTCCTGGTGGGCCGCCTCGCCCAGACCCCGAACCTGAAGGACATCCCCGGCACCCTGTTCCTGCCGGGCGGCGCCCCCGTCCAGGCCAAGGGCGCCCCGATAGCGGGCGTGGGCGTGGCGGGCGCGCCCAGCGGCGACCTCGACGAGAAGTTCGCCCAGGCCGGCGTCGCGGCTCTGAACAAGTAACGCGCCGTGCCGCAGGGCGGCCGGGCCTCCGCGGGCCCGGCCGTGGCGGCAGGCGGCGGAGGTCTGTGCCTTGCCCCGGGTTCCTCAGGGTTCCTAGGGGGTGTCCGATGGGTCAGCACAGGCCCTGCGGCGCCCGGCACGGCACCTCGCTGCGTTGTCACATCAGCCGAGGACGCCCGGTCCGAGGCAGATGCTCCGCCTTGCGATCTACCGCACCGGACACCGCAGGACCCGCACCGACCCATCGGACACCCCCTAGGGGGGCGGTTGACGTAGATCACTCCGGGGGCGGCCACCCTCACCACATTCGAGGCATATCCGGGCACGGCACTCCATACCCCAACACCCCCAACCCCCTCCATAGCCGCCCATTCCCCACCTCGGCGCGACCCTTGGTCGATTGTGCCGAGCGCCTCAGTCCGCACCCCTTGAAGGATCAAACCAGTAGGGGGTTAGCATATGAGCGCCGCCTAGCTCGAAAGATAAACTTGTGACTGTCAACGACGACTCGTTCACTGACTGGAAGACCCGCGAGGAGATCGCGGAGTCGATGATCCCGATCATCGGGAAGCTGCACCGGGAGCAGGACGTCACCGTCCTGCTGCACAGCCGCTCCTTGGTGAACAAGTCGGTGGTCAGCATCCTCAAGACCCACCGGTTCGCCCGGCAGATAGCCGGCGAGGAGCTCTCGGTCACCGAGACGCTGCCGTTCCTCCAGGCCCTCACCGGCCTCGACCTCGGTCCTTCCCAGATCGACATCGGCATGCTCGCCGCGACGTACAAGGCCGACGACCGCGGTCTCAGCGTCGAGGCGTTCACCGCCCAGGCCGTCGCCGGCGCCACGGGCGAGAACAAGATCGAGTGCCGCGAGGGGCGCGACGTCGTCCTCTACGGCTTCGGCCGCATCGGCCGCCTCGTCGCCCGTCTGCTCATCGAGAAGTCCGGCTCGGGCAACGGTCTGCGGCTGCGTGCCATCGTCGTCCGGCAGGGTGGCGACCAGGACATCGTCAAGCGCGCCTCGCTGCTGCGGCGCGACTCCATCCACGGCCAGTTCCAGGGCACGATCACCGTCGACGAGGCGAACGACACGATCATCGCCAACGGCAACGCCATCAAGGTGATCTACGCCGGCGACCCCTCCGAGGTCGACTACACGGCGTACGGCATCAAGAACGCCATCCTCATCGACAACACCGGCAAGTGGCGCGACCGCGAGGGCCTGTCGAAGCACCTGCGGCCCGGCATCGACAAGGTCGTGCTGACCGCGCCCGGCAAGGGCGACGTGCCCAACATCGTGCACGGTGTCAACCACGACATGATCAAGCCGGACGAGCAGGTCATCTCCTGCGCGTCCTGCACCACCAACGCGATCGTCCCGCCGCTGAAGGCGATGGACGACGAGTACGGCGTCCTGCGCGGCCACGTGGAGACCGTCCACTCGTTCACCAACGACCAGAACCTGCTGGACAACTACCACAAGGCCGACCGTCGCGGCCGCTCGGCGCCGCTCAACATGGTCATCACCGAGACGGGTGCCGCCTCGGCCGTCGCCAAGGCGCTGCCCGACCTCAAGGCGCCGATCACCGGCAGCTCGATCCGCGTCCCCGTGCCGGACGTCTCGATCGCGATCCTCAGCCTGCGACTGGGGCGCGAGACCACCCGCGAGGAGGTCCTCGACTACCTCCGCAACGTCTCGCTGACCTCCCCGCTGAAGCGCCAGATCGACTTCACCACCGCCCCCGACGCGGTCTCCAGCGACTTCATCGGCTCGCGCCACGCCTCGATCGTCGACGCCGGCGCCACCAAGGTCGACGGCGACAACGCCATCCTCTACCTCTGGTACGACAACGAGTTCGGCTACTCCTGCCAGGTCATCCGTGTCGTCCAGTACGTCTCCGGAGTGGAGTACCCGACCTTCCCCGCCCCGGCGGCCTGATCCCGGGCGGCGCCCGGAGGGCCGGCCGTCAGGCGGACGGCCGGCCGGAGCCGCCGAGCAGCGGTGACCCGTTCAATTGCCGGGAAGAGCGGTTTCGGCCGACTTACGGCACCCGGGCGTGAGCTGCTGCTCGTCGGTGGCACCGGGGACGACGGAGAGGGCCGGCAGTGGCGAACGCCGCTGCCGGCCCTCTCCGTCGTCCCCGGTGCTCTACGCCCTGAGGACGCGGACCAGCAGCTCACGCGTGCGCGGGCCGTCGTACTCGGCGAGCATGACCGCCTGCCACCGGCCCAGGTACAGCGCGCCCGCCGTGACGGGGATGCTCAGCTCGGGGTGGGTGGCGAGCATCGCGCGGGCGTGGGAGTGGCCGTTGTCGCGCTCGCCGTGGACGGCCCGCTCGGCGGGGGTGCGGTCCTTGTCGTGGGCGTAGGGGTGGTGGTCGCTGTGCGGGGCGAGGCGTTCGAGGACGGCGTTCATGTCGGTGTTCAGACCGGCGTCGTTCTCGTTGACGACCAGACCGCAGGTGGTGTGGCCGCAGTACACGTGGAGCGTGCCCTCGGTCACCGCGGATTCGGCGACGAGACGCCTGAGTTCGCCGGTCAGGTCGACGACGGCTTCCGGAGCGTCGAGGGTCACGGAGATCCGGGCCGACGCGGCGAGGGAGCCGCCCGCCGGCAGGACGTCGCGGGAGACGGTCGTGATCCGGGTGTCCGGGACGGTTGCCATGGCGCCTCCAGATGCTCGCGATACGGGCCCCGGGGTCGGGCGGGCCCCGCGGTGCCGATGTGAACGTCGCAGGCTCCCGTGCGCGACGCAACACCGGTCTCGGCCACCTTGCGCGTGCCGAGCGCCGCCGCCGCTCCCCTATGCCGGTCGCAGCGACCGCCAGATGGCGTCGGGCAGGAGGCGCGCGGCCTGGTCCAGGTCGAGGTCGTACGTGCTGGACAGCCAGCGGCGCGCCGCCTCGGCGACCGGGCCCATGACCAGGACCTCGATCAGAGGACCGGGCAGGGGGACGATCTCGCCCTTCTCGATCCGGGCCCGCATCCAGTCCGCGACGACCGCCAGCTTCGCGGCCTTCACGGCCCGGATCTCCTCGGCGCGGGCGGCCAGGTAGCCGGAGTAGGCGGAGGCGTGGAGGAAGAGCGCGGCGTCGCGGTGCTCCACGGTGAAGCGCAGGTACGCCTGGACGAGGGCACGCAGACCGCTGCGGGCGGTGCGACTGCGGTGCAGGGCGGCGATCATCTCGTCGAACAGTTGCTCCGTGCACCGCGTGTACAAGGCGCCGGCGAGGCCGTCGAAACTGCCGAAGTGGTGGTAGAGGCTGCCGAGGCTGACGCCGCTGGCCGCCGTGACGGCGTTGACGGTGAAGCCCTGCTGGCCCGACGTGGCGTACACGTCCAACGCGCTGGTCAGGAGCAGGTCGGCGGTCGCCTCGCCCCGTTGCTGCTTGGGGGACATCACCCGGCCTCCGGTCGGCCGTGACGACCCCTTGCCATGCCTGTCGCGCCCGCGTCCGCCATGCCGTCCAGCATAGGTCGGAATTAGAGAGATTTTCTAAAAACTGTCTCTACAACGCGTGCTGACTGGTCCACACTCGACCCCACGGCCGGACGCGGGGGCGACCAGGGGATCTGACCTGCGAGCACCTCCGTGTCGTGGCCCGAAGGCCGAGACGTGCCTTCCCCCCGTCACCCAGGACACGTGAACGGAACCGGTCCCATGGCACTCAGCCACCTCCGACGACACCTGACGAAGTCACCCCCGCCGGCCCGGCTTCTGCGCGCGAAGGCCGCGCTCGCCGCGCTGGCCGCGGCCGTGCTGATGCTGGGCGCGCCCCCCGCGCACGCCGACGCCCCGGTCCCGCCGCCGATGGCCGACGGCTTCGGCCTGACCCAGGTCGGCGCCCCCACGGGCACCGCCACCAACTTCGTGATCACCGTCTCCACGCCCCAGGTCGCCGGAGAGCACCGCATCAGGGTCCTGCTGCCCAAGGACTACGCGGCCGATCCCACCAAGCGGTACCCGGTGTTCTACTTCCTGCACGGCGCCTCCGACAACCCGGGCAACCCCGCCCTGGCCTATCCCGCGCTCACCGCGGCCCAGTCGATGATCACGGTGATCCCGGACGGGGGGCGGAGAGGCTGGTACACCAACTGGCTCGACCAGAAGACCGCCGCCGGCGCGCAGAACTGGGAGAACTTCCACATCAACCAGGTGATCCCCTTCATCGACGCCAACCTCCGCACCCTCGCGGACAAGAAGGACCGGGCGGTGGGCGGCCTGTCGATGGGCGGATTCGGCGCCATGCACTACGCCCAGTCCCACCCCGGGCTGTTCAGCCAGGTCGTCTCGCTCTCCGGCGCCACCGACTTCTCGGTGAACCACCTCGTCATGCGTGGCGCGGTCGTCGCCACGCTGACCAACGTCGGGGCTCCGCTGTGCGGTTCGAGCGCTCCCACCTGCTCGCTGAACTTCGGACCTACGGTGTCCAGCGACGCGGTCTTCGGCTCGCCGTACCCGGTGTTCAACGCCGACTGGCGGTGGAACGCGGTGGACCCGTCCTCGCACGCGAACGTGAGCGCGCTGGCCGGCATGGGCATCGCGCTCTACACCGGTGACGGCAACGGCGCGGCCGCGGAGCCGGAGTTCTGGGTCGAGTCGGCGGCACGACACGTCAAGGACCGTCTGGACGCCCTGAAGTTCCCGTACCACTACGTGGACTACGGCAACGGCGCCGGCTGGGGCAGCGACTGCAAGGGCGGCCACACGTACGGCTGCTGGGCGCAGGACCTCGTGGACTACGTGCCGCGGCTGGAAGCCGCCTTCGCGTCCGACTGACCCGTCAGTTCCCCGGCCCCGCCCGCTCAAGGCCCCCGCCTCTTCGAGACAACCCCTCCCTCACAGAGACAAGGAATCCACCCATGACACCGGACACGGCCCACCCCCCGAGACGTCCGGTCTCCTTCCTGCGGGTGATCGCCGCAGCCCTGGCGACCTGCTGCGTCGCCCTCGGGCTCATGGCGTCCCCCGCCACGACGGCGACCGCCCACGCCGCGGGGAAGTGCGACACCCCGCTGCAGTGCGTGGACTTCACGTCCGTGCACAACGGTCGCAAGCTGGACGTGCAGAACGGCTCGCTCGGTGACGGAGCCATCATCGTCACCAACTCGGCGCCGGGCCACCACCAGTCCTGGCAGCTGAACGTCGATGCGACGGACTCGTCCTTCACCATCGTGAACAACACGACGGGCAAGTGCGTCGACCTCAGCTGGCCGGCCCTGCGGCAGCAGACCTGCCGGGGCCAGAAGACCCAGAAGTGGTACTTCCAGCCGGTCACGGGCGCCAGCGACGCGTTCATGATCCGCAACGAGAGCGACAACTCGTGCCTCGACCTCGTGGCGGGCGCCCAGTACGACGACGCCTGGACCGGGAAGTCCGCGTGCCACGGCGGGACCAACCAGCGGTGGACCACCACCGCGGAGGCCCGGGCCCTGGCCGTGGACCACGCCGCCTACCGGTGCCAGAGGAACACCTCCACCTGTTCCTGGGCGGTCAGGAACATAGCCGGTGCGGCTCCCCTGCCGAAGGTCTGCGCCTCGTCGGTCTGGTACAACAACACCGGCGGCCCCATCTCCCAGACGTTCTCCGTGAACAAGACCACCGGCTGGTCGAACAGCATCGGCAACCACCTCACGGCGCAGTTCGGCACCGGCGGCATGGAGCCCCTCATGGCGATGGTCAACTCGAGCCTGGACTTCACCAACACCTGGACCGGCTCGTCGAGCGTCGACAACGCCGTCACCGTGCCCGTCCCCGCCGGGCAGTACGGCTGGGTGACCCTGTCGGTGCTGGCGAAGAAGGTGACCGGCACCTGGACGTTCGACACGCAGGGCTTCCCGTGGAAGGCGGACGACACGATCACCGTCCCCCTCAAGGACGACCCCAGCGGTGGCGCGACCCTCTACATCGCGAACACCAGCCCGACGTTCACCTCCTGCGTCTGAGCGATCCGCCCCGCCGCCCGGCGATCGTCGCCGGGCGGCGTCGGGGCGCGTGCCGTTCTAGGTCACCCGACCTATTATGGTGCGCATGAACGATGAACTCGGCTTAGACGCCGACGGTCCCGTGCTGCTCGTGGGCGGCTACGGCACGGTCGGCACCGAACTCGCCCGCCTGGCCGCCCCGTCGTGGCCGCTGACACTGACCGGTCGCACCGTCGAGCGCGGCGAGGCGCTCGCCGCGGAGACGGGGGCGCGGCTGCGCACCTGGGACCTGGCCGATCCGACGCCCTTCCGGGCACGGGTGCGTGCCGTCGTCGGTGTCGTCAACGACCCGGACGACCGGGTGCTCAGGGCCGCGATGGCGGGCGGGGTGCCGTTCGCCGACGTCACCCGGTGGACCGCGCGGATGCAGCGCGCGGCCACGCTCGGGGCGATGCGCGCCCCGCACTCCCCCGTGCTGCTGTCCTCGGCCTGGATGGGTGGTGTCAGCAGCCTGGTCGCCGCCCATCTCGCCGCGGGCGTCGGGGGCGCGGACGTGGTCGAGGTGGCGATCCGCTGGGACGTCGGAGACCGGGCCGGCGTGGATTCGGTGGAGTTCATGGACCGTCTCGGCCTGGACTACGAAGTCGTGCGGGACGGACGGCGGCACACCGTCGCGCCGCTCAGTGAGGTCCGGCGGGTCCGGATCGGCGATGACGTCACCCGCGTCGCCCGGATCGACACGCCCGAGCAGTTCACCCTCCCCCTCACGCTCGGCACCACCACCGCGACGACCCGCATCGGCTTCAGCTCGGCCGCCTCCACCGCGGCGCTGCTGGCCGTCAAGCGGCTCGGGTTCTTCCGCTGGGGCCGTGGGGACCGCTTCACCCCCGCGCGCCGCGCGTTGCTGTACGCACCGGGTCGGGGAGGCACCGCCCGGTTCCGCGTCGACGTCACGCACGACGGGCGTACGAGCAGCGCGACCGTCACCGACCCGGCCGGTCAGGCCCATCTCACCGCCGTGGGTGCGCTGCTGGCGCTCCGCCGCGTGCTCGGCACGGACGGCGCCCCGGCTCCCCGGGGTGTCGCCTTCCCGGAACAGACGCCTCATCCGGACCGTCTGCCGGGGGATTTGGATGCCCTCGGCGTCACCCTGCGGGTCTCCACGGGCCCGGTGCGCGCTTCCGGGGATGTTGAGGGGAGGGCCGCGTGACGGCGAAGCCGACGGGCCCCGGGCGGGGTCCGGCCGCCACGGGGAAGGGCACCGAGCGGCGTGTCCTGCTCCTCGACGTGGCGGAGAGGATCCTCACCGAATCGGGGCACGGGGCGCTGACCATGCGGGCGGTCGCCACCGCCGCCGAGGTGCGCCTCGGACACCTCCAGCACTACTTCCCCACCCGGGCGGACCTGGTCGCCGCCGTCCTGCGGCGATGCCTCGACGCCTCCTTGGAGCGCCTGGCCCCCCTGCTCACCGGGTCCGGTCCCGGCGGGCGGACGGCGCCCGACGTGCTCGTCCGCCGGCTCCTGGCCGAGCAGGACGACCCGCTCGTGGTCCGGCTGTACGCCGAGGTGTGGGCCCTGGCGGCCCGGGACGAGGCCGTCGCGACGGTCGTGCGCGACTTCTACGACGGCTACCGCTCGCACGTCGCCGACTACGTCGGCAGCCGGCAGCCCGGCCTGCCGGAGGACGTCCGCCGGGTCCGCGCCGACGTCTTCGTCATGCTGGTGGAAGGCGCGGCGCTGTTCCGGTCGGGCATCGCGGGGCACCGCCGGGAGAGCACGGACACCGAACTCGTCACACGGGCCGTCGCGCTGCTGGAGGGGCCGCCCGGCTGAGGGACGTCTCAGCCGGGCCACCGGCGGGGCCGGCCGGCTCTCCGCACCGTTGGCCGGCCCGCACGGGCCCCGGTCGCGTCACCGCGCGTCCGAAGGGGAGAGCGCCGCGCTCGATCCGCTCACCGCCGGTGCGGGCCGTCGCCCGTACGCCGTGGAGACCGACGGTGTCACCGCCCGGTGGACTCCGCCGTCTCCAGCCAGGCGGCCGTCTCGTACGCGTCGCCGCGCCAGGCCCGGACGTAGATCAGCTCGTCGCTGTCGTGGCGCGTGTCGCGGAAGGAGGCGATCACTTCGGCGGCGTCCCGCAGGGTGTGGTCCTGCCGCCCGAGAAGTTCGCGGACGCTCACGAGCGCCGGGAGGGCGTGCACGTGACGCGTGGCGAACCACGTTGCGACGGCTTCCATGCCGCCCGCCTCCCGTTCGTCGCGGAGCGCGTCGGTGATGTGGCCGAAGGCCGCGGCGAGCTGGGCGTGGAGCCCGTCCTCGCCGGGATGGAAGGCGGGGGCGAGCGCGCAGATCAGGCGCATCACGCAGGTGTCGCCCTCGAATCGGAGGTCAGGGCGGTCCTTGCGGAACTCGAACCAGTCGGCTTGCGACGCCTGGTTGAGGACGTAAGCGAGGCTGGTGGGCTCCCCGGCCGCCGTCAGAACACGCTCCAGCAGCTCGTACGGCACCTGGACGTGCTCGGCCAGCAGGGCCGCGTCGTAGAGGTCCTTGCCCTCGGGGTGCACGTCCGTGACCAGCCACAGGATCTTCCACACGAGGGACAGTTCCGGGCTCGCCGCCGTGACGACGGCCGGGGCGCCCTCGTCGTGCCGGGGGACTTCCGTCCGTACGGGCGGGGCGGGCAGGGTCTCGTTGAAGACGAAGTCCAGCTGGACCGTGCCCCGGGCCTCACCGGCCGTCCAGGGCAGGACCAGGCGGCGGCCCGGCACGCGGTCGTAGGTCCATATCTCGTCGCTCACCGCCCCCGCGGCGTCGACGCGGACGAGGCTGCCGGCCTGCCGTGACAGTTCGCCGGTGGCCCGGGCGAGGTCGTCCAGCATGGTGTCGGTGCGCGCGTCGTCGAGCCGCCAGGTGTCGGGGACGACGACGAAGTCGAGGTCACCGGGCTCGCGGGCCGCCTCCCCGAACCACGCCGTGAGCAGCACGCTCCCGCGCAGCACGAGGTGCTCCGCCCACGGCGAGCCCGCCACGGCCGCGAGGGCGTGGTCGAGGGCCTGCCGCCGGGCGGCGAACCACGTCCCGGCCGCGCTCTCGTCCGAGAAGTGCGGTTCGCTCAGCCGCATGCCCAGGCGCCGGTGGTTGACGGCGGGGTCGTAGACCGGGCGCTGCACCACGCCCTCGCCGGGGACGGGGCGCAGCGTGTGCGGCAGGTCCTTCTCAGCCCGCGTCGCCTCGTCCGGGGGGAGCTGGGGGACGACCGCTGTCGCGTCCCAGGGGCCGTACGGGAACTTCTCCCACGGTGTCGCCGTCATGCCTCGCCGTCTTTCTCGTCGATCCATCCCGCGTCGAGCGATTCGTCGCTGTCGTGCACGACGAACTCCCTCTCCACGGATTCCGTCGTGTGGCCGCCGGATCGCAGGGCCGTCACCAGCGCGTCCAGTCGTGCCCCCGCCGTCCGCGCGCCGACGAGCCGGCAGCGCTGGGTGACGAACCGCTCGGTCCGGCCGTCGGGGCGTACCCGGCGGGCGTTGCGTGAGAGGTGTGCGCTGTGGGCGGCGGCGAGGGCCGTCGTCGCGGTGGTGTCCGTGCCGGGGTCCAGCAGCAGCTTGACGTGGTGCTCGAAGTAGTAGCGGCCGCCCAGGGCCTTGGCCGCTTCGTCGGTCCCGGGCACGCCTTCCGCCCACGGTGCCGCTTCGATCTTCGTCCGCACGACGGTGAACCCGGCGGCCGTGAGGTCTTGGACCGTGTCCTCCACGGCCGCCGCCACCTGGGGCAGCGGCCCGGAGCGGCGCAGGGTGAGCATGGGCTGGCTGGGGGTCCGCCCGCGGTCGAGCAGGATGTGGGTGAACTTCAGGCCGTGGTCGGCGGCGTGCCGTTCGAGGCGCCGGACGTCGTCGTCCTGGGAGGCGTGGACGGTCACGTGTGCCTCGAAGTCGCCGCGGAAGAGGGGTGGCGTCGTGGTGCTCGGTATCACCAGCAGATGATCTCAGGCCGGCCGGTGCGGGGTCGCTGCGGCCGGTGTCAGCAGGCGCAGAACTCGTTGCCCTCCGGGTCGCGCATGACCCACCAGTGTCCGGCGGGGCCCTTGTTCACCTCGTGCACCCGGGTGGCGCCCAGGGCTTCGAGGCGGGTCACCAGGTCGTCGAGTCCGCCGCGTTCGCCGTGGACGTCGAGGTGGAGGCGGTTCTTCGTGGTCTTGCCCTCGGGCACGTCCTGGAAGAGAAGCCGGCGGCCGTGGCCGATGCCGCTCGTCTCGTCGTACGGGTCCTCGGGGTGCCGGATCGCGGCGTAGCCGCGGAAGACGCGGCGCCCGCCGTGTTCGGTGACCGCGTCCTCGCCGATGTGGCCGGCGGCCAGCAGCGCGTCGATCAGCTTGCTGGGGTCCTCGACCTCGTACTCCAGCGCGGCGGCCCAGAAGTCCGCGAGGGCGGGGGCGTCGGTGCTGTCGATGACCAGTTTCCAGTGCAGTGCCATGTGACTGGTTATAACGTACTGGCCGGCGCGGCTCTTCGGTGCCCTCACCGCCGGCGGGGGGCGACCTGCGGAAAGGCACCGCGGGGTCGCGGTGCCTTCGGCGTGCGGGGCGCGGTCAGGCGCGCACGGTGTACCAGGCGCCGATGCCGCCGCATCCACCCGCGTTGTAGGTGGTGCTGCGGTAGCCGGGCGGAATGGGCGACCCGGGGCAGGTCCAGATGCCGTTGCGGACGAGCTGGTGGTACCACGAGCCAATGCCGTTGCATCCGCTGCGGTTGTAGTTGGTGACGACGTAGCCGGACACGATCGGCGAGCCCGCGCAGGTCCAGATGCCGTCGCGGACGAGCTGGTGGTACCAGGCGCCGATGCCGCTGCATCCGTTGCGGTCGTAGTTGCTGATGACGTAGCCGGTCACGATCGGCGAACCGGAGCAGGTCCAGATCCCGTCACGTACGGGCTGCTGGTACCAGGCACCCGCGCCGTTGCATCCGTTGCGGTCGTAGGCGGTGATGACGTAGCCGTCGGGAACGGGCGCTCCCGAGCAGGACCACCTTCCGGAGGCGTTCGCCGTGTCGGCCGCGGCGCTGGCCGTGCCGGTGGCGGCGCCGGTCAGGGCCGCCGTGATGAGCGCGATGGTGCCGATGACCGCGGCGAGCCTGCTGCGGACGACCGACATCGTCGCACCGGTCCACAGCTGGCGTAAGTGTCTGTCCAATGCACACCCGTCCTCAAGTCATGCTCATTTCACTGCTGTCGACGGCTAAGGTCACCGACATCGGAGCAAAAGTCACCCCCGCGCACGCGCGATGTGAGAAGGACGTCACAGACGGCGACCGGCAACGGGCCGGGGGCGGACGTGGTATGAGGCGGCGTCGGCGCAGGGAGGCCGCCGCCGGGCGCGGCCGGATCGCGGGGCCCGGCCGCGCCCCCGTCACCGGCCGGGCTACGGAGGCGCCGGAGCCCGGCTCAGTGCACGGAGAACCCGCCGTCGACGAAGACCGCCTGCCCGGTGACGTACGCGGAGGCCCGGCTCGCCAGGAACACCGCGGCTCCCGCGAAGTCCTCGGCCAGGCCGTTGCGTCCGACCAGCGTGCGTGCGGCCAGCGCCGCCACCTTCTCGGGGTCGGACGACAGGCGCGCGTTGAGCGGCGTCATCACGAAACCGGGAACGAGCGTGTTGCAGGTGACGCCGAACGGCGACCACGCCTCGGCCTGGGAACGGGCCAGCGACTCCAGCGCGCCCTTGGAGACGCCGTAGGCGCCGCTCTGCACGAACGCGCGGTGCGCCTGCTGGGAGGTGATGTGGATGATCCTTCCGAAGCCCCGTTCGGCCATCCCCGGCCCGAACCGCTGCCCCAGAAGGTGGGGCGCCTCCAGGTTCACCGCCATCGTGGCGTCCCACACGTCGTCGCCGAGTTCACCCAGGGGCGGCCGGAGGTTGATCCCGGCGCTGTTGACGAGGATGTCGGGCTCCCCGAAGACACCGGCCGCCTCCTCGGCCGCCGCCCGCACACCCTCGCGGGTGCTCAGGTCGGCGCTCACCCAGGCCGCCCGGCAGCCCTGCGCCGTCAGCTCGTCCACGGTGGCGGCCAGCTTCTCCTCCCCGCGCGCCACGATCACGACGCCCGCCCCGGCACGGGCGAGGGCGCCGGCGACGGCCCGGCCGATGCCGGAGCTGCCCCCGGTCACCAGCGCGACCCTGCCGTCCAGCGCGAACAGTTCGGAGAGGTACGTCTGCGAGTCCATCACCGCACCCTAAAGGGCACGTCCGCACCGGTGGCACCCGGGGGAAGCACCTCGGTGTCCGGCGCCTCACGGCGCCCGTCCCCTCCCCGGCGATCGGGGTCTATGGTGACCCCATGAAGATCATCGACCTCGCCCCCGGCGACGAACGCCTCATAACCGACCTGCTCCCCGTCCTGCGGGAGCTGCGCCCGCACCTCACCGAGGACGTGTTCCGCGACGTGTACGCCGAGGGCCACGGCCAGGGGCTGCGCTTCACCGCCGCGTACGACGACGACGGCGTGTGCCGGGGGGCCGCCGGCTGGCGGCTGGTCGTCAACACGAGCACGCTGCGCTCGGTGTACGTCGACGACCTGGTGACCGCCGCCGCCGCGCGCTCGACCGGTGTCGGCCGGGAACTGCTCGGTCACCTGGAGCAGCGCGCCCGAGACCTCGGCTGTCACTGGTTCACCCTGGACTCCGCCACCCACCGCACCGACGCCCACCGCTTCTACCTGCGGGAGCGGATGTCCATCACGGCGTTCCACTTCATGAAGGACCTCACCTGACGGACGGAGCGTCCCCCGCCCCCACCGGCCGTACGGGAGCTCGCCGTGGCCGAGCAGGGGGCGGGGCCTGGGGGCCCGGGTCCCGTCGCGGCGGAATGGCGCCGCCCGCCGGCTTGTTGGCCCCGACGACTGCGGCGACCGCCGGCAGTCGACGTCTTGTGTGCCGCCCGCGGCCCGCAGCCGGGCCCGTCGGGCTCGACGCCGACAACGCGAACGAGTGGTGGGGAAGAGTGACTGACACGATCAAGCACCGGTTCATCGAGGTCAACGGGGTTCGGCTGCACGTCGCCGAGCAGGGTGAGGGGCCACTGGTCCTGTTGCTGCACGGGTTCCCCGAGAGCTGGTACTCGTGGCGGCACCAGTTCGAGCCGCTGGCCCGGGCCGGCTTCCGGGTGGTGGCACCGGACCAGCGGGGCTACGCGCGCAGCGAGCAGCCGGCCGACCCTTCGGCGTACAGCCTGCTGCACCTGGTCGGCGACGTGGTCGGGCTGGTGCACGCGCTGGGTGAGGAACAGGCGGTGGTGGTCGGCCACGACTGGGGAGCGCCGGTGGCCTGGACGAGTGCGCTGCTGCGCCCCGACGTGGTGCGCGCGGTCGCCGGTCTGAGCGTGCCTCCCGTCCTGCCGGGCGGCATGGCGCCGCCCTCGGTGACCCGACGTCTCTACGGCGACGGCTTCTACCAGCTCTACTTCCAGCGCCCGGGCGTCGCGGACGCCGAGCTGGCGCAGGACCCCGCCTCCTCGTTCCGGCGCATTCTGTTCAGCGGTTCGGGGGACAACCCGAACGTCGAGCGGCCCCGTCCCTGGACGATTCCGGAGGGCCTCTCGCTGCTGGACACCGTCCCCGAGCCGAAGGAACTCCCCGGCTGGCTCACCGAGGAGGACGTCCAGGCCTTCGCCGAGGACTACGCCGGGCACGGCGAGCACGCCTTCACCGGCCCGCTGAACTGGTACCGCAACATCGAGCGCAACCAGGAGCTGCTCGCGCCGTTCCGCGGGCGCGGCATCGAGGTGCCGGCGCTGTACGTGTACGGCGACCGCGACATGGTCACTTCGATGGCCGGCATGGACCAGCTGATCGCGGGTCTGGACCGCGTGGCGCCGAAGCTGCACCGCAGCGTGCGGCTGCCCGGCTGCGGGCACTGGACCCAGCAGGAGCGGCCCGCGGAGGTCAACGCGGCACTCGTCGACTTCCTGACGCAGCTGCCCGGCTCGGTGTGAGCCGCGAGTTCACCCCCGTCATGACCGCTTAGTGGTCGCCCTGGCGCTCCAGTCCTGGAGGCCGCCCTTCGGGGGCCGCCGCCGTGAGGCCGCGGCCCCCTCGGGCATCACTGCCGCAGGTGCCGCAGCACGGACCCCATCGCCCGCTCCACCGCGTGGCGCGTCTGCGCCGTGTGGTCGATCGTCTCGAAACCGTGGTGGCCGAGCGGCACGTCGATCACCTCGACCTCGGCGTCGCAGTCCTCTGCCGCCCTCAGGAACTCCTCCACCGTCCCGGCGATCTGCGCGTTCTCCAGCCCCACCCGCGTCAGCACGATCGGCGGCCTCTCCGCCGCCCTCACCGCGACCGCGGGACGGAACCGGGAGTCGGCGAGGCCCCAGCCCGGCAGCGGGGCGAGCACGGGGTAGGTCGCCGCGACGCAGCGCAGCCACGGCGGGGGCGCCGCGAGCCAGTCCGCCGACAGCAGTCCGCCGGCCGAGAAGAACCACAGCGCGACGCGTTGCCCGTCGACGCGGGGATCGGCCCGTACCAGCTCCACCGCTTCGGCGACGTCCTGCGCCGCGCGCCCGTAGTCGCCCAGGCCGTGCAGCCGGTGGTCCAGCGTCACGCCGACCGCGCCGAGGCTCGCCGCGTAGCGGCCGTAGCCGACGAAGGACGGCCAGTCGCGCGGCGTCGGCTGCGCGCTTTCGGGCACCGGGCCGCCGTGGACGAACACCACCGCGGGGCGGGGCTCGTCGGCGTCCGGGGGGTAGAGGTCGATCCGCCCCGTCCGCTCGCGAGGCCGCTCCGGTACGTCCAGGAGGAACGGCCGGGGGTGAACGGGCCGCTCGCACGGCGTCACCGTCACTCGCCGGCCTTCTCCCGCGGCGGCGCGCAGCAGTACGCCGGCCAGCTCGTCGGGGGTGGAGAGCATCGGCCAGTGTCCGGTGTCGAGTTCGAAGAAGGTCACCCGGGGGTCGGTCAGTTTCCGGTAGCGCGGGTCCCCCATGCTCATCACGAGTTCGACCATGGCGATGCTCGACCCGTTGGCGGTGCACAGCACGCCGGTCGTCGGCACTCCGTCGGCCCGCCCCGACAGCCGGAGCGGCTGGTCGAGCGTGCGCACGGGCTGCGGTGCGGCGAGGCGGACCAGCCGTGCCAGCTCGTCGTCGGGGACACCGGCCGTACTCCCCCGGGCCGGCCACTCGGCGGCGGTCGGCGGGGGGACGCGCCAGCCGTCCTCGGCCCGGTCCAGCAGCCGCTCGCGCGCCGCCGGGTCGGGCATCAGGTCGAGCACCGACTCGCCGTCCCGGGGCATGCCGGCGTCGACGTGCACGATCCTGCCGACGCGGTCCGGGCGCCGGTCGGCGACGCCCAGGACCGGGTGGATGCCGGCGCCGTGTCCGGCGATCACGACCTGCGGGGCGTCGATGCGGTCGAGCAGCCGCGCCAGCTCCTCGATGTGCGTCTCCAGGTCCGTCCCGGGGCCGGCCAGGTCGCGGCGGTCCCCCAGGCCCGTGAGCGTCACCGGGTGCACCTCGGCCCCCGCCTCCCTCAGCCGGGCGGTCACCCCCTCCCACACCCAGCCTCCGCAGTGGGGTCCCGGCACCAACACGAACGTCGTCATGAACGCCTCCTCGCACACCGTTCTCCGCGGGACCGGCCGCTTGGGCCGCCCGCGCTCCCGGGTACGGTAGGAACTCCCCCTGCTGGAGGTTCAAGCCGTGTCCCCTGACGGCATGTGGAGCATCGGAGAACTCGCCGAGCACGCGGGCGTCACGGTCAAGACCGTCCGCTTCTACTCCGACCGCGGCCTGCTGCCCGAGGCCACGCGCAGCTCCGGCGGTCACCGCCGCTACGGCCCCGAGGCGCTCGACCGGCTCCGCCTGATCCGTTCGCTGCGCACCCTCGACCTGCCGGTCCCCGACGTGGGCCGGATCCTCGACCGCGAGGACACGATGGAGGACGTCATCGCGGGGCAACTGCGGGAACTCGGCTCGCAACTGGCCGCCCTGCGCTGGCGCGAGGCCGCCCTCCAGCTGCTCCAGGACTGCGCCCCGGAGGACCGCGTCGACCGGCTGCGTCTGGTCGGCGCCGTGTCCGCCCCGCCCAGCACGGCGGCCCTGGCGCGCTTCTGGCGGGGCTGGCTGCCCGCGCGGCTCCCGGCACGGGTGGTCTCCGCGGTCGTCGACCAGGCCGTTCCGCAGCCTCCCGCGGATCCGACGCCGGCTCAGGTCCTCGCCTTCGCCCGGCTCCACGCCTTCGTGTCCGGGCCCTGTCCGGGCGGCGACCGCGGCCAGCCGGCGGCGCACCGGGCCGAGGAGGGCTACCGCCCGGCCGTGCTCTACGACGGTCTCAGCGAGGCCTACGCGCTGGCATCGACGCAGATGCGGGCCCGGCGGGCACCGGGCGACGGCGAGGCGCTCGACTGCTTCGTCTCCGCGTACGCCCTCTCACGCGGCACACGGGACACTCCCGCGTTCCGCCGCCGGCTCAGCGGCCAGCTCGCTGCGGACCCCCGCATCGACCACTACTGGGACCTGACCGCCGAAGTCACCGGCTCGTCCCGGCCGACCCCCGGCGCCGCCCACGACTGGCTCCGCGCCGCTCTGGACGCCCAGGTGGCCCCGGACGGCCCCGGTGTCCCCGCAAGCCGCCGGGCACATCAGGCGCAAGCGGTGTAAATTTGCCCAAAAGTTCCCTCTGGGAGGAGCCGGTATGTCCTCGAAGCGGCGCCGCAAGAAGAAGAGCCGTCGCAAGCACGCGGCGAACCACGGCAGACGGCCCCAGTGCTGAAGGCCGCCCGCCCGCTCAGCGTGCGTCGCGCACGCGGAACGGGACGCCGGCCGTCTCCAGCCGTTCGATGAGCGCGTCACCCATCGCCGTCGCCGGCGTGACCTGCCCCGACGTCGTGGGCAGCTCGTCCAGCGCGAGGCACAGGGAGGACTCGGCGAGCATCTTGGCCGTCTCGCCGTAGCCCGGGTCGCCTCCCGTGACCTCGGTGAACACGCGCCGGCCGCCCCCCGCGCCGACGTACCGGAGCCGGAACCAGCCGCGGGCCCGCTGCCGCGCGCTCGGCCCGCGTCCCGGCGCGTACCGGCCCGCCAGCCAGGACCTGACGGACGGCACCTGGGCGGCCGCGGCGAGGACGCCCACCCCGGCCGGCGCGGCCAGCGCCACGGGCAACGTCTTCACCGAGGCGTAGTGCCGGTAGCGGAAATCGGGGCCGTACCGCTCCAGCGCGGCGGCCGAACGCCGCACGACCATCGGGTCGAGGGTGGGGAGCGGCAGTGCCCACGTGCCGGTCTCCTTGCTGAACCGCGGCGCGCCCATCGGCGCCCGGACCCGGCGCCCGACGGGCCGCTCCTCGTACCGCCGCCGCTCACGGGCGGCGGCCAGCGCCTGCGACCGGCGCCCGACGATGGTCAGAGCCGAGGTCAGCGTTCCGCCCGAGACCATCCCCCGCGCCCGGACGAAGCCGTCGACCGTCAGCGGCACGCCCTCGGGCAACCGCTGCACGGTGAAGTAGACCCCCAGGTCGTGCGGCAACGAGTCGAAGCCGCAGGCGTGCACGATCCGCGCGCCGGTCGCACGGGCCCGCGCCCCGTACCGCACGAACATCAGGTCCACGAACTCCGGCTCGCCGGTGAGGTCGGTGTAGTCGGTGCCGGCCTCCGCGCACGCGGCCACCAGCGCCTCCCCGTACCAGATGTACGGGCCCACGGTGGAGGCCACGACGTGCGTGGACTCGGCCAGCGCCCGCATCGCGACCGGGTCGCTCGCGTCCGCCGCGACGACCGCCAGGCCGGCGGCCCGTTCGGGATCGAGCGCGGCCAGGCGCTCACGCAGCCCCTCCAGCTTGTCCCGGCTGCGCCCGGCGAGCGCCAGCCGGCAGCCCTGTGGGGCGTGGGCCAGCAGATACTCGGCGGTGAGCTCTCCGACATAGCCCGTCGCTCCGAAGAGCACGACGTCATAAGGCCGTTCGGGACCGTCCTGTCTGTTCACGACGCCTCCGTCCGCGGGAATCAGATCACTTTAGACCGTAGTCGCTCGTGTCCGTCCGCAGGCGGGGCAGGCGCAGCCCGGTGAAGAGCCGTTCCGGTGCCCGGTCGGCGCGTCCCCTCGACGCGCTCGGCTGACGGCGGCGTCGCGCGCCGGGTCAGCGAGCGGTAGCAGGGACGCCTGGGGCGCCGGTCCGTCAGACCAGGGCCGTCGCCAGCAGTTCCGCGGCCCTGGCGACCAGGGGGTCGTCGGCCGGCGGCTTGGGTTCGTGCTTGGTCGTCAGGACGGCCAGCACGATCGGGGTCCCGTCCGGGGTCCAGGCGAGCCCCACGTCGTTGTTGGTTCCGTAGTCCCCGCCGCCGGTCTTGTCGGCGACGGTCCACTCGGCGGGCAGGCCGAGGCGGAAGCGCTTGGCGCTGGTGGTGTTGGCCAGCAGCCAGCCGGTGAGGCGTTCGCGGTCCCGGGGCGCGAGCACGTCGCCGAGAACGAGCCGGGCATAGGTGTGCCCGATGGCGCGGGGAGTGGTGGTGTCGGTGGTGCGCCACGGCTCGGCCGTGTTCAGCGCGGGCTCCCACCGGTCCAGCCGGGTCGTCGTGTCACCGGCCGAGCGGCAGAACCGGGTGACGGCCGTCGGGCCGCCCAGCTCGCGCATCAGCAGGTTCGCCGCGGCGTTGTCGCTGAAGGAGATCGCGGCGCCGCACAGTTCCTCCACGGTCATGCCGTGCGCGAGGTTCTCCGGCAGGCCCGTCCTCGGGGCGTACCCCGAGTCCTTGGTCTCCTTCTCGGTGTAGTGGACGCGCTTGGCGAGGAACTCGCCGTCGCGGTCGAGGTCGCGCAGGACAGCCGCGACCGCGAGCGTCTTGAACACCGAGCACATCGGGAAGCGTTCGTCGGCCCGGTGCAGCACGGTTCTGCCGGTCTTCAGGTTGCGCGCGAAGACGCCGAGGCGGGCTGAGTGCTCCCGCTCGAGCGAGCTCAGCCGGCGGGAGATCCCGCCGCCGGGCGTCGCGGCGTGTGCCGTCTGCGGGGAGACGGCCGCGGCCATCGCCGTCCCGGCGCCGAGAGCGAGTACTGCGCGGCGGGAAAGGTGTGCGCCTTCGGTCCCCAAGGTTCGTCTTCCTTTCACTTGCGACTATGACATGGGGTAACACGCTCCTCGATGATCAACTGGTTCCGCTTAGATCGCTCTTGTCTCATTTGCTACTGCTGCCACCGCCGCCCCGGGCGGTCAGTTCACCGGCGACGGTGCGGCGGCGTCCCCCTCGGCGCCGCTGACGCGCAGGCTCTGGGCCCGTGCCAGCTCCCGGTAGGTGTCGCTGCGGACGAGGAGTTCGTCGTGCCGTCCGGACGCGATGACGCGGCCCGCGTCGAGCACGTAGATGTGGTCGGCGTTCTGCACGGTGGACAGCCGGTGGGCGATGACCAGGACCGCGCACCGCTTGGTGATGTCCTGCATCACCTGGCTCAGGGCCGCCTCGTTGAGGGCGTCGAGGTGGGAGGTCGGCTCGTCCAGCAGGAGCAGGGACGGCTCCCCCAGCAGGGCGCGGGCGAGCGCGACGCGCTGGCGTTCTCCCGCGGAGAGGGCTCCGCCGCGCTCTCCCAGGACGCAGGCCAGGCCGCCGGGAAGGCGGTCCACCACGGGCCGCAGGTTCGCACGGTCGACGGCCTCCTCCACTTCCGGCAAGGAGGCGTCGGGGGCCCCGTACGTGATGTTGTCCCACAGGGAACCGTGGACGACGTGTGTGCTCTGGTCGACGACGGCGACGCGGGAGCGGCATTCCCTGCGGCCCATGGACGATGCCTTCCGTCCGTCGAACAACACGGCGCCGCCGTCGGGTTCGTAGAACCGCGACACGAGCGAGAAGACCGTGGACTTCCCCGCACCCGACCGCCCCACCAGGGCCACCATCCGGTGGTGCGGCACGGTCAGGGAGACTCCGCGGAGGACGGGCCTGTCGGGTCCGTAGCCGAACCAGACGTCGCTCAGGGCGAGGACGGGTGCGGGCTCTTCACCCGGCTCCGGCACGGCGGGAGACGGAGACGGAGACGCCGGCTTCCGGCACTCCCCGGTCTCTCCCGGCGCCTCCTGGGCGAACCCCGGTCCGGCGGGTTCGACCGGAAGGTGCAGCACCTCGTCGACGCGCTGGTACGCCCCCATGCCCCGCTGGATCTGACCGATGGTCCGGAAGACCGAGGAGAGCGGTACAACGAGGTAGGAGGCGTACAGCAGGAAGGCCACCACGTCGCCGAGCGAATCGGAACGGCCCACCCGCATGCCTCCGATGACGAGGACCAGCAGGAAGGAGCCCTGGACGGCGACTTCCACCACCGGGCTCATCACCGACGCGAGCTTCGCGGTCCGCACCCCCGCCTCGTACGAGCCCTCCACGCGGCTCCCGATGCAGCGCTCCTCCCGTTCCTCGGCGCAGTGGGTCCGCACCATGGGCAGGGCGCCGAGGGCCCGTTCGAGATCGGCGGCGATCTCGCCGACGGCCGCCTGCATGCGTTCGGCGGCGGTGCGGATGCCGGTCAGGAGGGAGGCCACGATCGCGGCGGCGACGGCGACCGTGAGGATGACCAGGCCCAGCAGCAGCGGGTCGATGAGGACCATCATCACGACCGCTCCCGTCGCGACGGCCGCTCCGGTCACGAGGTCCACCAGCGACTGCGCGACCGCTTCCCGCAGCAAGGTGGTGTCCGCGGTGACCCGGGAAATCAGGTCGGCACTGCGGTGCCTGCCCATCTCCCTCATCTCCAGCCGCAGCAGCCGGGACACCAGGCTCAGGCGCAGGCCGCGCACCACCCGCTCCCCCATGCGCTCCAGGAGGAAGCGCCCGAGGGCGCTCGTCGCGGCCTCGGCCAGGAAGAGGGCCGCCAGGAGCGCGAGCAGCGGCCACAGCGCGCGGCCGTGCCCGCTCGCGTCCACGATCTTCTGGGCCAGCAGGGGCTGCGCCAGCCCCAGGGCGGAGGCCCCGACGGAGAACACCGTGGCGACGGCGATGGCCGGCCGGTGTCCGGCGGTCAGCCGGTACATGACGGCGACGGCTCCCCGTGCGGAGTGCCGTGCCCCGGGGTGCGGCGCCGGGGCCTGCCCGCCGGTCATGTGAGCGGCCGGCGGACCGGTGCGACGGTTATCAGCCGGCTGAAGTAGTCGTCGGGAACGTGCTCCCCCACGAGGTGCCCCTCGACCTCCACCCAGGCGTGGGCGGTGAACGGGGGCACCACGCGCACTCCCGTGCACCACGTCGGCCATGTCCCGCCGAGCCGGCACAGCAGGGCCGTGGCCAGGGAGCGCGGAAGGCAGCCGCGCGGCCCGGCGCAGAAGAGGCTGACGGCGCACACCGCGTTCCGGGCGGCCAGGGTCTGGGCCGCGTCGGCGGGTGCGGCACCGCGTCGCGCCACCGTGAGGACGGTCCGGATCCGGTGGGGCGGCAGGAACGCGAGGGGGACGGCGAGGAGCAGCACGAGCCGGGCCGCCGTCCGCCGGGTGAGGGGCACGCCCGTGGGGCGCTCCAGAGCGCTGGGCGTCGTCATACGACCAGCCCTGTGGCCCGCAGTTGGGCGATCAGCGCGGTCACGTCCCGCACGGCCTGGCTCCGCTCGACGTCGAATTCCGTGACGAGGGCGTCGACGGCGTCGCCCTGTTCGCCGCCTTCGAGCAGGGTCTGGACGACGATGGTTCCGGTGGGGTTGAGTTCCCAGTACTCACCGCTGCGCTGGTCGAGCAGCACAGTGCCGTAGTCGGTGAGCGCGGTGCACACGTCGGTGCCGAGCCGTAGCGCCATGGGGGGTTCCTTTCGCTGAGCGGGACGGCGGTGCTACCGGGGGGCGGGGGTGGCCTTCCCGGCCCGGGGCAGGTTCCGTAGCCACACTTCGCAGGCGATCGTGGAGTACAGGACGGCGTTCTCGAGCCCCGGGGTGGCGGGGCGCCGTGCCAGTGACCGCAGGGCGTCGGCGTCGACGAGCCCGAGCCGGGCCAGCCGCGAGTCCTGCCACAGGGCGAGGAGGTCGCCGCGGTGTTCCCGCAGTCCGTTGGAGGCGTCCATCGACGCCTGGGCCTTGTCGGAGCGCCGCAGGCACTCCTCCGGCACGACTCCCCGCATGGCCGTGGTCATAAGCGGTTTGTAGGCCCAGGGCGTGACCCGCTCGGCGCCGTCGACGGCGAGGCACGCCTCGATGACGCGGTCGTCGAAGAACGGCGAGGCCATGGGCAGCCCGGCCCGGGCGGCCATGCGGTCCCACTGCCGGACGATGCGGGTGCAGGAGCGGATCTCGGCGAGGTCGTTGTGCATGCCGCGGTCGCGGTGCAGGGGTTCGGCGCGCGCGGCGGCCTCGGACAGGGCGTGCTGGACGGTCCGCGCCGCGTCGGGGGCGACCCAGTCGAACAAGCGGGGTGGCGTCCCCCAGCTCAGGGCCCCGGTGGCGGGTGTGGCCACGGGGTCGCGCAGCCGCGAGGCCGCGTCCGCGAGCCACGTGCCGTACGGGCGCGTGTCGGTCAGTGCCCGGGCCACCTCGGAGAGGGGCCAGTGGAAGAGCACCCTGAACCCGCGGATCTGACGCAGGGCGTACAGCGGCCGGACGCGCAGCAGCCGGTGGTAGTACGCCTCGGAACACCAGGCGACGTGGTCGCCGCCGATCCCCGTGAGGTGGACCCGGCTCCCCCGTTCCCGCAGGGCGGGCAGGTGGTGCAGCACCCGGGACCGGTCCATCACGCCGATGGTGGGTTCGTCCATCGGGTCGTCGATGTCGAGGAGGTCGGAGTACACGAGCGGGGAGGCGTCGGCGTCCCAGACGACGTGTTCCAGGTCGGGGAGGTGGCCCGCCGCCTTCTTCGCCCAGTGCAGGTCGGTGTCCGCGGGGTCCCGGCCGGCCAGGTCCCGGCCACCACGTGCGCCGGTGACCGGGCGGCCAGGAAGCACACGGACGTGGAGTCCAGGCCGCCGGAGAGGTCGCAGCTGACCGTGCCGCCGTGCCGCGTACGGGCGTCGACCGCTTGTGCCAGCGCTTCGCGTACGGCCGGGGCGCCCTCGGCGAGGGAACGGGTGGGCTCGGGCGGCGTCCACCACCTCGTCTGCCGGGCCGTGCGGCCGTCCGGCGTGACGATCAGCGCGTTCTCGGGCGGCACGGCCGCGACTCCGCGCCATGCCGGCGTTTCGAACAGGGGGTAGGGCAGGGGCCACAGCAGCCGGGTGGCCAGCGCTTCCTCGTCCACTCCGGCCCCGGTGGCACGGGCCAGTACATCGGCGGTGGTGGCGGCCACCCGCACACCCTCGACGTCCGTGTGGAACAGCAGACGGAGCCCTGAGGCGGTGCCGTAGGCCTTGAGCCTCCCGTCGACCGTCGCCACCAGGTGAAAGCTCCCGGGAAGCGTCCGGACGAGGTCGTCGAGGTCTGCGAGGTCGCGCGTCCTCTCGACGTGACGCAGGAGTTCGGCGGGAGTCACCGGGCAGCAACCGACGACGGCGATGGCCGTCCGCCGGCAGCGCGCGGTGACGATCTCCTCGTCGCACCAGCGGCCGACGAGCCAGGGCCGGCCTGAGGCGTGTTCGAGGACACGGGTTCCGGGGAAGGCGAGGCACCGTGCCGCGGCGCGCGCGGCTTCGCAGTCCGGAAGGACCGCGAAGTGCGCGTCACCGCGGCACGTGCCCGCATTCTCATGCGAGTTCGGCATGTCGGATCAGTGACCCGGCCGGCCTCAGTTCTTGCTGAGCAGAATACGGTCGTTGCCGTGGGCTCCGAGCAGACCGGTCCTGGTGCGGAACGCGCCGCGACGGACAGCTGCGGGTGCCTCGTACGTCTTCTTCATGACGTCTCCTACTCGTTGGTACCCCAACTCACCCGTTCCCAAGGGCAGTTGCATCTAGGAGAGGGGGGCGTGGGGAGTACGCCCAACGTAGCAACGAGCAGTGAGGGTTCCACAAGGCATTCCAGGGGGGACGTATGGAAGTCGTTCTACATGCTCATCCGATTATGCAGTGACTGCCATGTGCGGCTTTCTGAGGAGCGTGCGTCCACTGTGACGTTCAGGCATTGCTGATATCGAATGATCCGCATACATGTCCCGCTACCGAGGAGTACGGAGGTGATCATCATGCGGATCACTCGCCGGAGCGCAGAGTTCCGCTACGGCCGGTCCGCTGACCCTACGCCGATGGACCAGTAGACGCCTACAGCAGCCGACGCGCGTTCCCTCATGCCCCGACGGCGGGAACCATCCCGGCCCGGAGGCCGCCGAAGCGCTCGTCGACGCCCCGGGGGTTCGCCGGGCCCGGGAGGCGGACCGCCGGCCGGGGTTCCTCCGTCCTCGTCGCTGATCAGCAGGCGAGCCGGGCGGCGATGCCGTCGAGCACGCATGCGAGGCCGGCGTCGAAGGTGGCGGTCGCGTCGAGATGCGTGCCGTCCTCGACGGCCTCGGCCAGGGTGGGGTAGCGGCCGGTCGCCAGGTCCGGCCGGCCGCCGCGAGGGCCATCGGCCACAACCAGTCCCTGGCCGCCCAGCGCAACGGCGACGGCCGCGTCTGCGTCTACTTCTCCATCCGCACCCCGGAGAACTGGCTCGACACCTGCGGCATCCCCTTCTCGGACGCCGCCCGGGCCCGCGAGGCCCTCAAGGGCATGTACGCCGACTGGGCCCCGCAGCTCACCGCGCTGATCGACGCCTGCGACGGCCCCTTCACACCCCGCACGCTCACCGTCCTGCCCGTCGGCCTGACGTGGCCGCCCACTGCGGGCGTCACCCTGCTCGGGGACGCCGCCCACCTGATGCCACCGGTCGGCATGGGCGCCAACATGGCCATGCTCGACGCCGCCGAGCTCGCCCTCGCCCTCGCCGCCGACCGCACGGACCCCTTCGCCGCCGTCCGCGCCTACGAGACCGCCATGTTCGAACGCGCCGCCACCGCCGCGCGGGCGTCGGCAGCCGTCATGGACATCGTCATATCACGCGACGGCGCGCGGAACACACTGGACTTCTTCCAGTCCCACGACGCCGGCCTCCCTGACCGGCCCGGGCCGTCCGGCGGAAATCCGGATGCCCCGCTCCAGGAGCGTTCGCTACCGTAAGGAGCATGTCGACGCCCCGAATCTCCTAGCTGAGGACCCGCTTCCCCGCCAGAAGTGTGTCCTTTTGCTTTTTCGGAGCGTCATATCATGATCACCGTTCGTGACGTCGAGCTGCGCGCGGGCGCCCGCCTGCTGCTGTCCGGCGTCTCCTTCACCGTCTCCCCCGGCGACCGCATCGGCCTCGTCGGCCGCAACGGCGCCGGCAAGACCACCCTCCTGACCGCCCTCGCCGGGCGGTCCCGGCCGGCCGCCGGGACGATCACCCGCACCGGGCCCGTCGGTTTCCTGGCGCAGGACTCCCGCCCGGCCGACCCCGCCGTCACCGTCACCGACCGGATCCTGTCGGCCCGCGGTCTGGACCGTGCCCTGAACCGGCTGCGCACGGCCGAGGCCGCGATGGCCGATGCCGACGGCCCGGCCGCGCTGGCTCGGGCGATGAACGCCTACTCCCGCGCCGAAGCGGCCTTCCAGGCGGGCGGTGGATACGCCGCCGAAGCCGAGGCGGCCCGCGTGGCGGCGGGGCTCGGGCTGCCCGACCGCGCGCTGGGCGAACCGGTCGGCTCCCTGTCAGGCGGACAGCGGCGCCGGGTGGAGCTGGCGCGGATCCTGTTCGCCGGGCACGACGGCACCCTGCTGCTGGACGAGCCGACCAACCACCTCGACGCGGACGCGGTCTCCTGGCTGCGCACCTTCCTGCGGGGGCACCAGGGCGGCTTCGTGGTGATCAGCCACGACACCGCCCTCCTCTCCGACGTGGTGGGCGGCGTCTTCCACCTCGATCCGCAGCGCGCCACGATCGACGTCCACCACACCGGCTGGCACGCGTACCTCGCCCAGCGGGAGGCCGACGAGCGCCGCCGCGCACGGGAGCGGGCGAACGCCGAGCGCAAGGCCGCCGCCCTCCACGCGCAGGCGGACAAGATGAAGGCGCGGGCGGCCACCGCCGTGACGGCCAGGAGCATGGCGCGGCGGGCCGACCGCATGCTCGCCGCCCTGGAACCCGCCCGGCGCACGGACAAGGTCGCGAAGATCCGGCTGCCCGAACCCGCGCCGTGCGGCCGGATACCGCTCGGCGCCGTCAGCCTGGCCAAGGCCTACGGCGGCCGTCAGGTCCTGAGCGGCGTGGACCTGGCCGTGGACCGGGGAAGCCGGCTGGTGGTGCTGGGGCTCAACGGCGCGGGCAAGACCACCCTGCTGCGCCTCCTGGCCGGCGAGGAGCGGCCGGACGCCGGGCGGGTGGTGCACGGGCACGGGCTGCGACTGGGCTACTTCGCCCAGGAGCACGACACCCTCGCCCGGGAACGCACGGTCCGACAGAACATGACCGCCGCCGCCCCGCACCTGACGGACGGTGAGGTGCGGCAGGTGCTGGGGGCGTTCCTGTTCACCGGTGACGACGCCGAAAAGCCTGCCGGGGTTCTCTCCGGAGGGGAGAAGACCCGCCTGGCACTCGCCGGGCTGGTGCATTCCGGGGCGAACGTGCTGCTGCTGGACGAGCCGACCAACAACCTCGACCCCGCGTCCCGCGACGAGGTCCTCGCGGCGGTCGGCTCGTACCCCGGCGCGATCGTCATGGTCACCCACGACGAGGGCGCCGTCGACGCCCTGCGCCCCGACCGCGTCCTGCTCCTGCCGGACGCGGACGAGGACCTGTGGAGCGAGGACTACCGGGACCTGGTGTCCCTCGCCTGACCGGGGGCGCCGGAGCAGGCCGCCGGGCCGGGCGTCACCGGGCCGGCGGCGGCACGGCACCGCGCGGCGGCCGGTGACGCGGCTCCCCCTCGGGGCCGCGTCACCAGGCCGGGGCGCCACCGGTCGCGCACGCGACACCCCGCTCCTGGTCCGTACGTATTGACGGCGGGTCACGGCCACCCTACGTTCGTGGAAAGTCGACCGGGGGCCTCCGTCAACTCAGTCCGCGCCAGGTGATTCCACCCTGGCCGGGAGGAGGCCGCTCATGTCGCGTCGGATGTCACCTTTCCCTGGTGTCGTGGCTGCCTTGGCCCTGGTCCTCGCCGTGCAGGCGCCGGCGGGCGCGGCGTCCGGCCCGCCGCGTGAGGACACGTGCGCGGTGAAGCCGAAGCCGGCCGGCAAGGTCCTCCAGGGGTACTGGGAGAACTGGGACGGGGCCGCGAACGGCGTCCACCCGCCGTTCGGATGGACCCCGATCACCGACTCCCGCATCGGTGCCCACGGTTACAACGTGGTCGACGCGGCGTTCCCCGTCATCCGCTCCGACGGCACCGTGCTGTGGGAGGACGGGATGGACGCCTCGGTGAAGGTCGCCACTCCGGCCGAGATGTGCCGGGCCAAGGCGGCCGGCGCCACGATCCTGCTGTCCATCGGCGGCGCGGCGGCCGGCATCGACCTCAGCTCCAGCGCGGTCGCCGACCGTTTCGTCCAGACGGTGGTCCCGATCCTCAAGGCGTACAACTTCGACGGCATCGACATCGACATCGAGACGGGACTGGTCGGCAGCGGCGACATCACCAGGCCGTCCACCTCGCAGGCCAACCTCATCCGCATCATCGACGGCGTGCTCGCCCACATGCCGTCCGGCTTCGGCCTGACGATGGCACCCGAGACGGCCTACGTCACCGGCGGCAGCGTGACGTACGGCTCGATCTGGGGCGCCTATCTGCCGATCGTGAAGAAGTACGCGGACAACGGCCGGCTCTGGTGGCTGAACATGCAGTACTACAACGGCAGCATGTACGGCTGCTCTGGGGATTCGTACTCCGCCGGGACGGTGCAGGGCTTCACCGCACAGACGGACTGCCTCAACAAGGGCCTCGTCGTCCAGGGCACCACGATCAGGGTTCCGTACGACAAGCAGGTGCCGGGGCTGCCGGCACAGCCGGGCGCCGGGGGCGGCTACATGTCGCCGGGCCTGGTGGCGCAAGCCTGGAACACCTACGGCGACCGCCTGAAGGGCCTGATGACCTGGTCCGTCAACTGGGACGGATCGCGGGGCTGGACGTTCGGGGACAACGCCAAGGCGCTCCAGGGCCGCTGAGACGCACCGCGGGCCGTGCCGGGCGGAGCCGTCAGCACTCCCGGGCCCGCTGCCGCGCCCGGTAGGCCCGCAGATTGGCGGCGTTGCCGCACGTCCTCACGTCGTGCCAGACACCGCTGTTGTTGCGGGAACGGTCGTAGAAGGCGACGCGGCAGCACGGGTTGCGGCACGTCTTGAGGCGGCGCCGGGTGTCGGCCAGCTGTGCCTCGAAGGCGGCCACCAGGACGAGGGAGGCCAGACGCCGCCAGCCCGCGCCGCGCGGCTCCAGGCGTACGGCGCCGTCCTCGCCCAGTTGCAGCGAGGCGGCGGTGCAGTGCAGGACCAGGGCGGGCGGCCCGGCCTCCTCCCGCTGCCCCCCGGCGGTCACCTCGTGCAGGTCGCCGCGGAAGGCCCGCAGCTCTTCGAGGCCGTCGGCGTCGAGGACCACCCTCGGCACGGGCTGCCCCGTGACGGCCGTCCACCCGGCGGCGGCCCCGTCCGCCCACCGCTGCGCGTCGCCGAGGTCCGCGAGGAGGTCCAGGTCCCGGTGTGCGCCCGCGGCCACCGTGTTGAGCAGGTCCTGGACGAGACCGAGACCACCGGGGGCAGCCTCCAGGCCGTACCGGGCGGTCGCGGGCCAGGTCATCG
The DNA here is from genome assembly GCF_002939475.1 of Streptomyces cinnamoneus. Lineage (NCBI taxonomy): Bacteria > Bacillati > Actinomycetota > Actinomycetes > Kitasatosporales > Streptomycetaceae > Streptomyces > Streptomyces cinnamoneus. Next base: position 304,399 of record NZ_PKFQ01000001.1, read on the forward strand.
TGGGTCGTCCTTCCGGCGTCGTGCTGAACGCCTCAGTCTTTCACGCCGCCCCCGGGCACCGGGGCGGGGCGGCAGCGGGTCAGACCAGATCGCCGAGCCGCGACACGTCGTACGGGAGGGCCTCCTCCAGCCGGTCCTCCAGCGCCTTCGTGGGCCACTGCGGGTCGGCGACGATGGCCCGGGCCACGGCCACGACGTCGAACTCGTCCCGCTCCAGGCGGTCCAGGAGCGGGGCGATGCCGGTGACGCCGGCCGGCCCGGAACCGCCCCGCGGGCCGATGAACTGCTGGTCCAGACCGACCGATCCCACCGTGACGGAGGGCTTCCCGGTGAGCTTCTTCGTCCAGCCCGCGAGGTTGAGGTCACTGCCTTCGAACTCGGGCAGCCAGTAGCGGCGGGTGGAGGCGTGGAAGGCGTCGACCCCGGCCTCCGCGAGCGGGGAGAGCATCAGTTCCAGCTCCTGCGGGGTCTGCGCTATCCGGGTGTCGTAGTGGTCGACCTTCCACTGCGAGAAGCGGAAGAGGATCGGGAAGCCGGGCGAGACCGCGGCGCGCACCGCCGCGACCACCTCGGTGGCGAAGCGGGCGCGGGAGGCGGCGTCGCCTCCGTAGGCGTCCGAGCGCCGGTTGGTGCCCTGCCACAGGAAGTCGTCGATCAGATAGCCGTGGGCGCCGTGCAGCTCGACGCCGTCGAAACCGATGCGCTCGGCGTCCGCGGCGGCCCGGGCGAAGGCCTCGACGACGCCGTCGATGTCGGCCTGCGTCATGGCCTTGCCGTGCGGGCGGCCGTCGAGGCCGATCCCGGACGGCGTCTCCGCCGGCGCCCCCTCGGCCGCGAACTCGTCGGTGCGGGCCACTCCGGTGTGCCACAGCTGGGGCATGATCCGGCCCCCGGCCTCATGGACCCTCTCCACCACGCGCGCCCAGCCCGCCAGGGCCTGCTCGCCGTGGAAGTGCGGCACCCTGTCGTACGCGGCGGCCGCCTCGCGGCCCACGTAGGTGCCCTCCGTGACGATCAGGCCCGCGCCGCCGGCCGCCCGCCGCGCGTAGTACGCGGCGACGTCCTCGCCGGGCACCCCGCCGGGCGAGTGGCGCCGGGTCACCGCCGCCATCGCGATCCGGTTCTTCAGGGTCAGGTCGCCGAGGGTGAGGGGCCGGCCCAGGAGGCGGGCGGCGCGGGAGGGGAGCGCGTCACCGGAGGTCGCGGGTGTGGTCGTCGCCATGATGTCTTCGATCCTCTGCTCAGTACGTCACGCTGATGACATAACCGTAACGGCTATGGCTGCTACAGCCTTCCGTGATCCCCGTCACGCCAGCAGTTGGCTTCTCCCGTAAGACCATGGACATTTGACGTACAGTCCAATCACTTATCTCCCTGTCGACATAGTCAATCCATTGATGGGTACTTCCTCGGGACGATGCCTGGCGGCCGCCCGGCAGCAGGGGGCCGAGCGGGGGCGTAGGGTCGTGGTCGTACTCGCCCTCGCCGCCCTCGCCGTCGCCTTCACCACGGCCTTCGCCTTCGGGCGCCTGGTGACCTGGCTGACGCGTGGCCTGCCGCGTGTGGCCGGGGTGCTCTTGTCCGTGCTCGTGACGTTCGCCTCGGCCTACGCCGTGGTGTGGCTGACGTGGCCGTCCTACCTGTCGGTCCTCTTCATGCTGCTGTGGTGGGCCGGCTCGCTGTCCGGGAACGTCGCCGCGTGGCTGAGGCGGCCGGCCGGCCGCCACGCGTGAGACCTGCGCCCTGGGGGCGTGCCGGCATCTCCGCCGCCCTCACCGCCCCTACCGGCGTGGCCGCTTCAGGTTCCACTGCGCCTCACCGCCGCACGGGCGGCCGGCGCGTCAGTCGCGGCGGCTTCGCGCGTGACGGCCGGACCCCGGCCGGAACCAGGAGCGGACCCGCCGGCGCATGCGCGTAAGAGGGGCGTCGCCCGCGTCTTCCCGGGGAGGCGTCGCTGTCGGGCACGTGCCGGTGTGGACGTCTGACGCCCCGGCGGGGGTGACCGCCACCACGGCCTCGGGGCCGGGCGACGGGCTCGGCGCGGTCTCCACGGAAGCCTGGAGCGGGAGGCCGAGGGCTTCCTCCCCGGCCCGGTGGTCATGCCGGGGAGGCCTCCACGTCCAGGTCCCGACGACGGTGGTCGTCGGCAGTGACAACGTCGTCGGCGAGCACAGGAGGTCGACGCCACCGTAGGGGTCGGCGTGTCCTGCGGAGCCGTAGTCGTAGCCGTCGTGGTAGCCGTAGCCGCCGCTGCTGTAAGAGGCATAAGGGTCGTAGGCGACGAACGGGTCGTACGAGGTTTCGAAGCCGTAGGAGACCTCTGGCGGAAGGGGCTGCCAGGCGCCGGCCGGGGGAAGGGCCGCACTCCCGGGAGGCCGCATCTGCCTGACCGCGGACGTCAGGGTGGCTTCCGCCTCCTTGAGCGCCGCCTGCTCGGCGCACTTGCGGCTGAGCTCGTCGCGCTCGTGGCGGAGGTCCAGCACGAGGCTCTCGGCCGCCTCGGCTGCGCCGCGGGCCCGTGCGAGGTCCTCCCGGGCGACGGCCAGCTCGCCCTCCAGTCCCTCCATGCGCTCGCGCACGGCGTCGATCTCCGCCCGGGCGGCGCGCTTCTGCCGGCGGTCCTTGATGCGTTCGTTCTCCAGCCACGCGATGAGCTGGGCGTCGACCTGCCGGTGGGCGGCGGACGCGGCTTCGTCGGCGACGCGCTGTTCGGCCCACTCCAGCTGCTGGCGCACGTGCTCCGCGGCCGCGCGGTCCCGGGCGAGCAGCTCGTCCTCGAGTGCCACGACGCGCTCGCGGCAGGCGTCGCGTTCCTCCTGGACCATGCAGTCCTCGTACCGCTCGGGGAAGCAGCGGCGGAGCGTGGCGTAGAAGGAGACCATCAGGTCCTGGCGGTCCCGGGCGGACAGGGCCCGGCCCTCCTGCGCCAGCAGGCCGAGAAGGGCTTCGGTCTCGTGCCGTGCCGGCACGTGGGAGCCGCTCACGACGCCCCTCAGCCCGTCCGGGGTGAGACCCCCGACCGTGCCGGGCGGCAGGCAGGCCGCCGCCCGGCGGCTGATGTCGTCCAGGTCGCCGCCCAGGGGGTCGAGGACCCGGCGGCGCATCCCCTCGGCGAACGCCCGCGCCTCGGCGGGGAGGGACTTGCGCTTCTTCTCCCGGTCCGCCTCGGCCCAGAGCTCCTTGATGCCGGCCCAGGCCTCGTCCTCCGGGCGCGGGTTCGCGGCCATGTCCAGCAGCGCCACGACGACGGCGAAGAGGGTGTCAGGCCGCGTCAGCCGCGTGCCGTTCAGGATGTCGCGAACGGTCGTGTGGGAGGCCGTGGTCAACTTGTCGTCCCGCTTGGAGGCGAGGGCGTCGATGGCTTTCGAGACGTCACGCGACGGGGGTGCACCCGCCGCCTCGTGCAGCTCGCGCATCGCGTTGAGCAGCCGGAGCGCGGCGCCGTCCGGCCTCGGCTCACCCGACTCCTGATCGGGCATGGCGAGGGCTCCCTGGTGTCAGATCGTGTCAGAGAAGTCGATGCTCCCATCGCGACCGCCCCGGCTGGCGATTATGTGACAACCATTCACTCGTCAGAGTGTGTCATCCGCTCTTCCGCGGGGTGTCGACTGGAAGAGGCCGGCTGGCTCGTCCGCCGCCGGCCTCCACATGACCGGGCCGCCGACACCGGCAGGGCCGCAGGGACGGCGGCCCGGTTCCCACCCACCAAGGGGCTCCGTTGCATCCTAAAGAACCACACACCGAGCACGTCTTTCCCGGGAAAATCCGGCGCACCACGACGCCCATGCTGTACCGTCCGCGCCGCAGTTCCCTCTTGTTGGCCCTGCTCGTGGCCGTGGCGCCCGTGTCCCCGGCCGGCGCGGCCCCGGCGACTCCCGCCGCCCCGGCGTCGACGAGCGCGCCACCGGCGAACAGTGCGTATCCGGTCCCGGTGGTCCTCCAGCCCGTGACGCCGCCCGCGGACGGGCTGCTGGACGCGTTCCTGCCCGGGTTCCTCGCCAGCCTCGGCTCCGGCATCGTGCTCACCATCGGCGGATGGGGCGTCAAGAAGGGTGTGAAGAGGCTGCGCGAGCGGCGGCCCGTGCCGTAGGCCCGGACGTCCTCGTCTGCCCGGTCCGGTGCCCCGGCGCGTCCGTGGCCGGGAACCGTGCCGGTCCCGTGGCCGGTCGACGGGCGACCGTCCCGTGCCGCGGGACCGGCCGGGGCGTGCCCGCTCCGCACCACACCGTAGGCTGCCCCTTTTGAGGAAGACGGGGACGTGTCATGAGCAGCGGTACGACCGGGAGCGTGCGCACCACGCCGAGCAAGAACGGGCCCGCCAAGGTGAGCCTGTGGTTCGCGGGCTGCGGCGTCGCCGCCTACGGGAACTTCGCCACCGGCATCGCCTGGCTCAACCCGGGCGTCTTCATCATGATGGCCGTCCTGTGCGCCCTGATCGCGATCGTCGCGGGGCACATCGGGCGGTTCCGGGGCCGCAGGCTGGACGGTGACGGGCGGGGCATGGCCCTGCTGGGGATCGTCGTGGGCTGGCTCGTCATCCTGGTGACCGTGGTGATCGCCCTGGCCGTCGGTGGCCTGATCGCGGGTCTGGCGGTGCTCGTGGAAAGCCTCTGACCCGCGGGGCCAGGCCCGCCGCCACGGCCATCCTGTGAACCATCTGTCGAACCTGTGGACCTCCTGTCGATCCTGTGAATCTCCTGTCCGAAAACAGCCCCATGTGATGGCCAATACTTTGCCAAGCGCAGGCCAGGGCGACAGCCGCTTCGGCCATGGATTCGGTGGCCACGAGCCGGGCGCGGTAGGGGTTTTTAAAGAGTTGATGGGGCCCTCCACCCGGTGTTCGATTTACGGAACGTGGGGCACCGCTTACGAACCGCGCCCCGGGGGCCAGCGTCTGTGGGTGCGGACGTCAGGACGGCGTCCGCACCGCAGACGTTGAAAAAGAGGCGCACACACCCGATGGCATCCCCCCTCCCCGGACTCCTGCCGGCACCACCGGAGCCCCACACGGGGCGGGCGCGCTACCGCAGCGCCCCTCCCCCGCCGCCGCGCACCCTGCTCGACGTGCTCGACGCCACCGCCGCCGCGCATCCCGAGGCCCTCGCCCTCGACACCGGGGCGGAACGGTTCACCTACCGGGCGTTGGCCGCCGAAGTCGCCTCCCGGGCGGAGCGGCTCCGCCGGGCCGGCGCGGGGCCGGGTGACCGGGTGGGGGTGCGGATCCCCTCCGGCACCGCCGAGCTGTACCTGTCGGTGCTCGCCGTGCTGCGGTGCGGCGCCGCCTACGTGCCCGTCGACGCCGACGACCCCGACGAGCGCGCCGCCACGGTCTTCCGCGAGGCCGGCGTCTGCGCCGTCCTCGGTGCCGGCGGCGCGCTCGCGCCCGGCACCGCCGCCCCGTCGGGCGGCGCGGGGCGGCCGCCGGTCCCGGACGACGACGCCTGGATCATCTTCACCTCCGGCTCCACCGGCGCCCCCAAGGGCGTCGCCGTCAGCCACCGCGCCGCCGCGGCCTTCGCCGACGCGGAGGCCGGCCTCTTCCTGCGGGACGCGCCCCTGCGCCCGGGCGACCGCGTGCTGGCCGGCCTCTCCGTGGCCTTCGACGCCTCATGCGAGGAGATGTGGCTCGCCTGGCGGCACGGGGCCTGCCTCGTGCCCGCCCCGCGTTCACTCGTGCGCGCCGGCCACGAACTGGGGCCCTGGCTCGTCGAACGCGGCATCACCGTCGTCTCCACCGTGCCCACGCTGGCTGCGCTGTGGCCGGTGGAGTGCCTGGAGGGAGTGCGGCTGCTCATCGTCGGCGGCGAGGCGTGTCCCGCCGAACTCGTCGACCGCTTCGCCGTGCCCGGCCGGGAGATGTGGAACACCTACGGTCCCACCGAGACCACCGTCGTCGCGTGCGCGGCCCGGCTGCACCCCGGCCAGCCCGTGCGCATCGGACTGCCCCTGACCGGCTGGGAGCTGGCCGTCGTCGACGAGGCGGGGGAGCTCGTCGCCCACGGGGCCGAGGGCGAGCTGGTCGTCGCCGGCGTCGGGGTGGCCCGCTACCTCGACCCCGTCAAGGACGCCGAGCGCTACCGTGCCTGTGTGGCTCTCGACACCGACCGCGCCTACCGCACCGGTGACCTGGTGCGGGCCGACCCCGAGGGGCTGGTCTTCGCCGGGCGCGCGGACGACCAGATCAAGATCGGTGGGCGCCGGCTCGAACTCGGGGAGATCGACGCGGCGTTGAGCGCCCTGCCGGGCGTGCTGGGCGCCGCCGCGGCCGTACGCACCACGCCGGCCGGCGGCCGGCTGCTGGCCGGCTATGTGGTGCCGGGTCCGGAGTACGACCGGGAACACGCCAGACGGCTGCTGACCGAGCGGCTGCCCGCGGCCCTGGTCCCCGTCCTGGCGGAGGTCGACGACCTGCCCACCCGCACCTCCGGCAAGGTCGACCGGGACGCCCTGCCGTGGCCCCTTTCCGCGGCTCGGCCCGACGAGGACGACGCCGAACCGCTGCACGGCACCGCCGCCCGGCTGGCCCGCCTCTGGGAGGAGTTGCTCGGTACCCGGCCCACCGCCGGCTCCGACTTCGTCGCCCTCGGCGGCACCAGCCTGGCCGCCGCCCGCATGGCCTCCGCCCTGCGCGAGCACCATCCCGGCGTGTCCGTCGCCGCCCTCTACCGCCACCCCGTCCTGCGCGACATGGCCGCGCACCTCGACTCGCTCACCCCCCAGGCCGAGGTCCGGCGCGCGGTCCGGCCCCTGCGCCGCCGCACGGGCGCGGCGCAGATCCTGGTGCAGACGGCCCTGTTCGGCGTCGCCGGACTGCGCGGCCTGGTGGGCCTGGCCGCCGCCGACAACGTCCTGGGACTGCTGACGCCCCGGGCGTGGGCGCCCCACACGTCCTGGTGGCTGGTGCTGACGGGATGGCTCGTGCTGTTGAGCGCCCCCTCCCGGTTCCTGCTGGGCGCGGCCGCGGCCCGTCTGCTCACGCGGGGCGTCGCCCCCGGCTCCTACCCGCGCGGCGGCCGGGTCCACCTGCGGCTGTGGGCCGCCGAACGCACCGTGGCCTCCTTCGGCGTCCCCGCGCTGCTCGGCACGCCCTGGGCCACGTGGTACGCCCGCTCCCTGGGCTGCGTGACCGGCCGGAACGTCTCCCTGCACGCCATGCCGCCGGTCACCGGTCTCGCCGAGTTCGGTGCGGGAAGCGCTGTGGAACCGGAAGCCGACATCTCGGGCTGGTGGCTGGACGGTTCGACGCTGCACGTCGGCGCCGTGCAGATCGGCGCGAACGCCCGCGTCGGCCACCGCAGCATGCTGATGCCGGGTGCCTCCCTCGGCCCGGGAGCCGAACTCGCCGCGGGCGGCTGCCTGGACGGTCACGTCCCGGCCGGCCGGACGTGGGCCGGTTCGCCGGCCCGGCCGGCCGCCACGGGGAGCGCTCCGGCGTTCGTTCCCGCGCAGGCCGCCCGTCACACGCCCGTGCCCGGTGCCCCCCGCCGGGAGCGGGAAGGCGGCGGCCGGGCCCGTTCCCCCCACCGCCACTCCCGGCGCTGGAACCCGGCCTACGCCCTCTCCCTCGCCGTGCTGCCGCTGCTGCCGCTCGTCGCCGCCGCGCCCGCCCTCGCCGGCACCTACTACCTGGTCAAGGACTGCACGACGCTCACCTCGGCCGCGCTGTGGCTGCTCGCCGCCGTGCCTCCGTTCGCCTTCGCCACCACCGTCTGCTGGGTCCTGCTCGTCGCCCTCGTCGTCCGGGCCCTCGGCCGCGGCATCACCCCCGGCGACCACCCCGTCGACGGCGGTGTGGCCTGGCGGGTCTGGCTGGTGACCCGGCTCCTCGACGGCAGCCGCACCAGCCTGTTCCCCCTGTACGCGAGCCTGGCCACGCCCGTGTGGCTGCGCATGCTCGGCGCACGCGTCGGCCGCCGCACCGAGATCTCCACGGTCCTGCCGCTGCCGTCGCTGCTCACCGTCGAGGACGGGGCGTTCCTCGCCGACGACACGCTGGTCGCACCCTTCGAACTCAAGGCCGGCCGGATGCGACTGGGTCGCGTACGCATCGGCAGGCGCGCCTTCGTGGGCAACTCCGGCATCGTCGGGCCCGGCCGCACCGTCCCGGACGACGGACTCGTCGGTGTGCTCTCCGACGCCCCGGAACACGGCGAGCCCGGAGGTTCCTGGCTCGGCCGGCCCGCGATGCCGCTGCCGCGCGTCGCCTCGGCCGTCGACGCGGGGCGCACCTTCGAGCCGCCCCGGCGCCTCGTCCTGGCCCGCGCGGCGGTCGAGGTGTGCCGTGTCCTGCCGTTGATGTGCGCTCTCGCGCTCGCGGAGGCCGTCCTGCTCGGCGAGCAGGGCGCGCTCGACACGGGCGGCCCCGGGTTCGCCGCGCTCGTCGGCGCGCCCCTGCTGCTGACGGCCGGAGTGGCCGCCGCCCTGACGGCGACCGCGGCGAAGTGGGTGCTGGTGGGACGCTTCAAGGTCGGCGAACACCCGCTGTGGAGCTCCTTCGTGTGGCGCAACGAGCTCTACGACACCTTCGTGGAGACCCTGGCCGTGCCCTGGCTGGCGGGACCCTTCACGGGCACGCCCGTCCTCAACTGGTGGCTGCGCAGCCTCGGGGCGCGCATCGGGCGCGGGGTGTGGTGCGACACCCACTGGCTGCCGGAGACCGACCTCGTCACCCTCGGCGACGGGGCCACCGTCAACCGCGGGTGCGTCCTGCAGACCCACCTCTTCCACGACCGGATCATGCGCATGGACACCGTGCACCTCGCCGCCGGCGCCTCCCTCGGCCCGCACGGCATCGTGCTGCCGGGCACGACGGTCGGCGAACACGCCGCCATCGACCCCGCGTCCCTGGTCATGCGCGGCGAGAGCGTGCCGGCCGGAACCCACTGGGCGGGCAACCCGATAGCCGGGGCGGCGCCGGTGGGCGCGGGCCAGTGCGGGGCATGAGGGCCCGCGGCCGGTTCCGTTGCAGCCGCCGCGGCCTGCTCACGGCCGCGGCGGCCCTCCCGCTGACCGCGGCCGCCGGGGCCCTCGCCGGCGACGAGGCCCCGCGCCCGCCCGACGGACGCCGCTACTTCCCCCGGCACGGCTCGTACGGGCACCGGACCGTCTCCTACGACCTGCGGCTCGACTACGACCCCGGGCGGGCCTGGCTGGAGGGGCACGCCCGCGTCCAGGCCGTGGCGCTGGAACCCGCGCGCGAGGTCGAACTCGACCTGGCGCGCCTGAAGGTGCGCTCCGCTCACTTCGACGGCCGGCCCGTGGAGGTGCGTCGCCGCAGTGGCAAGCTGGTGCTCAGGGCCCCGCGCCCGCTCGCCGGGGAGCAGCCCTTCGTCCTCGACATCCGTTACGCGGGCCGGCCCGCACCGGTCGCCTCGCCGTTCGGCGGCGTCGGCTGGGACCGCACGGGGGACGCGCACGACGGCACGCTCGTCGCCTCCCAGCCGGTGGGCGCCCCGTCGTGGTTCCCCTGCAACGACCGTCCCGACGACAAGGCCGCCTACACCTTCGCCGTCACCGTGCCGCGGGGGCACCACGCGCTGGCCAACGGCACACTCCTGCGGCGCGTGTCCGAGGGTGACCGGGTGCGCTGGACCTACCACCACCCGGGGCCGATGGCCACCTACCTCGCGGCCGTCTACACCGGCCGGTTCACCCACGAGGAGCGGGACGGGGTGCGCAACGCCTACCCCGCGCACCTGGCGGACCGGGCCCGCCACGACCTGGCGCGCCAGCCGGAGATGCTGCGCGCCTTCGCCGGACTGTTCGGGCCGTACCCGTTCGATTCGTACGGCGCGGTCGTCGTCGACGCCGAACTGGGGGCGCCGGTGGAGAACCAGACGCTGTCCGTCTTCGGCAGCAACCACATCGACGGGCGGCGCGGCTGGGAGACGCTCGTGGCCCACGAGATCGCCCACCAGTGGTACGGCAACAGCGTCACCCTCGCCGACTGGCAGCACATCTGGCTGAACGAGGGGTTCGCGACCTACGCCGAATGGCTGTGGTCCGAGCACCTGGGCGAGGACGACGCCCACGCGCTGGCCCGGCAGGCGTGGCACGGCCTGTCCGCCGGCAGGCAGAACCTGCGCATCGCCGACCCCGGCAGCGGTCACCTCTTCGACGACCGCGTCTACGTGCGCGGCGCGTGCACCCTGCACGCCTTGCGGACGGCGGTGGGCGACGACCGCTTCTTCACGGTGCTGCGCACCTGGCACGCGGCCCATCGGGGTGGCAACGCGGACACGTGCGCGTTCCTCGCGCACGCCGAGCGGGTGACGGGACGTGAGCTCGGGCCGTTGCTGCGTCCCTGGCTCTTCGAGAAGCGGCTGCCGGACCTGCCGGACCGCGACCCCGACGGCTGAGGGGAGGCGCGGGGGCACCGGCTGTGTCAGTGGTCCGGCGGCAGCCAGCCCGCGTCCCGGCCGGGCCGGGCCGGGGCCCACGGTCTCAGCGCCGGCTCGGGACGGGCTCGGGCGAGCCCGTCCCGAGGGCGTTCACCCCTGGTCGTCCGTCCGCATGAACTCGATCAGACGGGCGTAGCTGTCATCGCCGTGTCCGGCCGCCGTCGCCCGCCCGGTCAGGTCCCGCAACAGCCGGGGCAGCCCGGTCTCCACGCCTCGCAGCTCGCTCGCGTGGACAAGGAGGTCCGTCGTCGAGCGGTGCAGGTCCAACGTCAGGTCCCCGCCCGGGTACCGCCCCGCGTCGATCTGGCGGGCGTAGGCGGTCATCAGGCCGCCGACGCTCCGCATCCACCGCGTGGCCACGTCGGTGTACGCGGTCGCCGTCTCGTTCCCCCCGGGGCCGTCGGCGCCGACGAGCGCCACGCCGTGCAGCCAGCCGGTCAGCGTGGAGCACATCAGGCCGAGCAGCGCCGTGTCGTACACGGACGCCAGGGCGGCGTCGGTGCCCAGGTGCACCGGCTCGGCCAGGGCGGCGAGCACGTCGCGGTGGTCGTCGAAGGCGGCGCGCGAACCGCTGTACAGCACCAGGTGGTCCCCGTTCCCCACGCTGGACGACGTCGTCATGACCACGCCGTCGAGGTACTCGGCGGCGTACCGCCGCGCCCAGGCGGCCCTCTCCCGCGCGTGCGGCGGGGAGCCCGAGGTGAGGTTGACCAGGCTGCGGCCGGCGAGTTCGCCGGCCAGCGGGTCGAGGACCTCGAGGACGGCCTCGTACGACGCCAGGCACACGACGGTGACGGGGCTCGCGGCGACGGCTTCGGCGGCCGAGCCGGCCTTCACCGCGCCCTTCTCCACCAGGGTGTCCGCCGTGCCCGCCGTGCGGTTCCAGACGGTGGTCCGGTGGCCGGCCGCCAGGAACGCCCCGGCCAGTGCCGCGCCCATCCGCCCGAGACCGAGCACGCTCACGTTCGTATCCATGTTTCCCCCGTTTGACAGAACTCTGACGAGAAAGCCGACAACTCCCCCTGAATAGCCATCCCTTACCCAGTGTCCCGCATGGGCGAAGAGTCCCGGGCCACCACGCCCCCGGCCCTCCCCTGCTGTCTCCCCCGCGGTACGGCCGCGGCGGCAGACGCCCCACCGGAACGGCCAGCTCCGAGCAGACGCGCCCACCGTCCGTGAACCCGCCCTGGGCAGGCCGTGGTTCACCCCGGAAGGACGTATCTGCCGCCCGTGGCGCGTCTACTGGCCTACGGAGGTTGAGGGGGACGTCCACCGGCCGCGTCAGGTGAACCGCCGTTCCATGCGTCCGCCGCGGGTGCGGCGGCAGATGTCCCTGTGAAGGTCCTCGACTGCCGTGACCGCCCGGTGAGGGAAAACACCGTTCCCGGCTCCCCCTCACCCGCCCTTTCCTCCGACGAGCCCGCGTCAAGAGGACTTTGCTCACACGGACAGGGACCAGCCCGCTCGTCAAGAGGGGCGCATCTGAAGGGTCCCGTCACGGCGTCAAGCCCCCTGAAAGAGGGATCGGTGCCGGCATCCTCCGCCACCGGCCTTACGGGGACGATCGTGAGTGAGGTTCGACGTTGCCAGAGTCCATCAGTTCCGAGACCCGGACGGATGCCGGGGCGGAAGGCTGCCCGTTGCTCTCGTCCGAGTCGGTGGCGGCCACCTTCCTCTCGCACGGTTCGGCCGACCTGCACCCGGTGATGAAGAGCCTCCGGGACGAGGCGCCGGTTTTCTTCAGCGAGGACCTGCACATGTGGATCGTGTCCCGCTACGACGACGTGACGGAGATCCTCAAGAACGCGGAGCTCTTCCCCGCCTCGACCCGGTCCATCATCATGTCGAGCTACCCGCCGGAAGTCCGCGAGGTCCTCGCGAGCACCAGCACGTTCACCGCGCCCAACATGGGCTTCGACGGGTCCCCGGCGCACGAGCGGCTGCGCAAGCCGGTCGTGCCGTACTTCTCGGCGAAGGGCGCCCGGCTCCTGGAGCCCCGGATCGAGGAGATAGCCGGCCTGCGGGCGGAGGAGGTGCCGGCCGAGCCGCCCGTCGACCTCGTGCAGGCGTACGCCCGTCCGCTGGCGAACAGCGTCGTCATCGCCCTGGCCGGGTTCCCCGCCGAGGACCACGACCGCATCCTGCGCTACCACCGCGCGGTCAACGAGTTCTTCTTCGGCCGGCCTCCCGCGCACCTCCAACTCGACTACGCCCACGACCTGCTGGAATGGGAGCAGTACCTGTCCGCTCTCCTCGCCGCGCGGCGCCGGGACCCCCGGGACGACCTGATCAGCCTGCTCACCCGCAAGGTGGCCCGGGGCGAGGCCGACTACACCGAGCAGGAGCTGATCAGCTTCCTCAGCTTCGACGTCGTCACCGCCGGTTTCCGCCCGACCAGTTTCGCCCTGGTCACCCTGTTCGACGAACTGCTGGAGGATCCGCGCCGCTGGCAGTCGCTGCGGGAGGACCCCGGCTGCTTCGACGGTCTGTTCAGTGAGGCGCTCCGCCGCTCGGGGCCGGCCCTGGGGGTGTTCCGGATGACCGCGGCCGACACCGAGGTGGGTGGCGTGCCCGTCCCGGCGGGCTCGGTCCTGTGGGTCATGACGGCCTCGGCGAACCGCGACGAAAGGCGCTTCCCCGAGCCCGACGCCTTCGATCCGCACCGCCCGCGGATGGCCGGCAGCCTGCACTTCTCCCAAGGGCTGCACTACTGCCTGGGAGCCAACCTGGCCCGGATCGTGGCGCGAGCCGGCGTCAGCGCGCTCATGCGGCGCCACCCCCGCCTGCGTCTGGTCCCCGGCCAGGAGCGGGTGTACGAGCCGAGCATCAACGTCGTGGCCCCGGCCCGGCTGCTGGTCGAGTGGTGAGGGCGCCGCTCCACCTCACGGAGGCTGTGCGGGCGGCCGGGGCGCCGCCGGGCTGAGCGGGCCCGCCGCCTCTCAGCCGGACCCGCCGAAGACCTGGGTCCAGTACGTGCCGGCGCGGCCCCCCGTGGCGTAGCCCACGCCCAGGTGGGTGAAGCCCGGCGTGAGGATGTTGGCGCGGTGGCCGGGGCTGTTCATCCAGCCCCGGACGACCTCGGCCGGCGTGCGCTGACCGCAGGCGATGTTCTCACCGATCGCCCGGTGCGGAGCGCCCGCGGACCGCGCGCGGTCCCAGGGCTCGCGCCCTTCGGGGGTGGTGTGGGCGTAGAAGTCGCGGCCCACCATGTCGGCGCTGTGCGCCTGCGCGGCCACGGCCAGACGCCGGTCGGCGGTCAGCGGGGGCAAGGCCGCCGCGGCGCGTTCCGCGTTGGTGAGGGCGAGGACCTCCGCCACCGCCCACTCGACGCCGGCCACCGAGTACGGCTGGGCCCACAGCACCGTCCAGTACGTCTGCCCGGACCCGCGGTCCACCGCGCGGCCCGGTCCGACGTGCGTCAGCGCCCCGTCGGTGAACGGGCCCCGGCGGTCCCGGCCCGCCAGGCAGTAGTCGACGAACTCCGCCGCCGTGCGCGGCCCCGAGACCAGGTGCTCGGTCAGGAGGACGTAGGCGTAGCCGGCGCCGGTCACGCGCTGGAAGAGCGAGACGCCCGCGGGGCCGTCGACGGAGAGACGGCCGTGCGCGGCCATGTCCACGGCATGGGCGTGGGCGGCGGCCACCAGCCGCGCGTCCACCGTCATCGGCCGTACGCCCGCCCGTGACCGCTCGGCGTTGACCAGGCCCAGGAAGCCGTCGACGTCGCTCCCCGGTGCCGGGCCGGGGGCCCGCGCGGGGAGCGGAGGCGGCGCCGGGGACGCGTCCGCGTCGTCCTGGACCTCGATGCCGAAGTCGCGGGCCACCCCGGCCAGTCCCTCCGCGTACCCCTGCCCCAGGGCCCGTACCTTCCAGCCGGCGTCGCGCCGGTAGAGCTCGGCGAGCAGCAGGACGGTCTCGCTGGTGGGCCGCGGCGGGCTGAACCGGGCCAGCACCCGGCCTTCCCGGCCGGTGACAGTCATGACCGGTGCGGGCAGCGACGCCAGCGGCGTACGGGCGTCGGCCGGGCTGAGGACCAGCGTGACGCGGGCGGCACCGGGGCGCAGCCGTGCCGGGTCGACGGTGACGGTGTCCCCGTCCAGCCGCGCGCCGGGCGCCGACGGCTGGTTGAAGAACACGAAGTCCTCGTCTCCCGACGCCCTGCCCTCCGCGCCGGTGATGAGCACCGACAGGTCGAACGGACCGGGCACCCGGATCGACAGCGCGCCCGCGGGCAGCGCCCGGTTCCCACCGGCCACCAGCTCACTCATCTCGCCGCTCCCCTCCAGGAGGAGGAACGCACCACGGGCCGGGGCGGTTCCGGACCGGGCCGCTCTCCCGGGGCCCGGTGGGGACCACGGCGCGGAGCCGGGGCGGCCCCGCCGCGGGCCGCCGGGTGTCCCCGGTGCCGGCCCGCCGCCGCCCCCGCGCCGGGGCCGGCCGGGCCGGCCGGGCGTCAGGCCGCTCCCTTCACTCCGGTCAGGGCGACCTGGTAGGTGCGCGTCCAGTCGTCCAGCCGGACGGTGGACTCCACGAGGATCCGCTCGAATTCGGACAGGCTGCCCGTGGCGGTCTTGTCCGTCATCCGCCGTACGGCGTCCGCGTCGAGGAAGGGGCTCAGGGGCGCGTCGCCGTCGCCCGCCGCCGCGGTGAGGCCGGTGATCAGGGCCTGGTCGTAGGCCGGGTCCTGGATGGAGGGGTAGGCGGCCTTCGTGCGGCGCAGCACCGACTCCGGCAGCAGGTCGGCGGCGGCCGCGCGCAGCAGGGCCTTCTCCTGGCCCGTGTAGGTCTTCATGTCCCAGGGGATGTTGAACACGTACTCGACCAGGCGGTGGTCGCAGAACGGCACCCGGCCCTCCAGGCCGCTGGCCATGCCCATCCGGTCCTTCTTGTCGAGCAGGATCGGCAGCCACCGGGTCAGGGTCAGGTAGCCCAGTTCGCGGGTGCGCCGGTCCTCGGCGCCCTCGCCGTCGAGCAGCGGGACCTCGGCGAGCGCGGTGCGGTAGAGGTCGGCCTCGTACTCGCCGAGGTCGATGCCGTCGACGAACCAGGGGTGGAAGAGCGACCGCGGGTCGAGGCCCCGGTGGGCGCCCAGCTTGAGCCAGGGGAAGGTCTC
Organism: Streptomyces cinnamoneus; assembly: GCF_002939475.1. Lineage (NCBI taxonomy): Bacteria > Bacillati > Actinomycetota > Actinomycetes > Kitasatosporales > Streptomycetaceae > Streptomyces > Streptomyces cinnamoneus. The sequence goes on from NZ_PKFQ01000001.1 coordinate 319,909, forward strand.
CGCGCTGCGCGCGCCGGGGTCGGAGAACCACAGGTAGCCGCCGAACACCTCGTCGGCCCCCTCCCCGGACAGGGCCACGGTCGCGTGCTCGCGGACGGCGGCGAAGAGCAGGTAGAGGGAGACGTCCAGGTCCGCGAAGTTGAACGGCAGGTCCCAGGCGCCGAGGACGGTTCGCCGTACGGCCGGGTCGAGGAGCCCGGCACGGTCGAGGACGATCGGGTGGTGGTCGCTGCCGACGTGCCGGGCGACCTCCAGGGCGTACGGCCCGTCGGGCGTGGGACGGATCGCGTCTGCCCGGAAGTTCTCGGTGTGGCCGGTGAAGTCGACGGAGAAGGTGGAGAGCGAGCCGCCGTCGGCGGCGCGGGCCCGGGCCGCCAGGGCGGTCACCGTGCTGGAGTCCAGGCCGCCCGACAGCAGGGAGACCAGCGGCACGTCGGCGACCATCTGCCGCGGGACGATGTCGTCCAGCAGTTCGCGGACGGTGGCGACGGTGGTCTTGAGGTCGTCGGTGTGCGGGCGGGACTCCAGCGTCCAGTAGCGCTCCTCGGTGATGCCGTCGCGGCGGACCTTGAGCAGGTGGCCGGGCTTGAGCTCGCTCATGCCGCGGAAGGGGACGCGGCCGGGGCTGCGCAGGAAGAGGAGGGCGTCGCAGAGTTCCTCCGCGCCGGCCTCCGCCCGGGCCAGGGGGTTCGCGAGGATCGCCTTGGGCTCGGAGCCGAAGAGGACGCCGTCCGCCGTGGGGTGGTAGAAGAGCGGCTTGACGCCCAGCCGGTCCCGTACGAGCAGCAGTTCCTCGCGGGCGGTGTCCCAGACGGCTATGGAGTACATGCCGTTGAGCCGGCGCGCGAAGTCGTCGCCCCACTGGAGGTAGGCGCGCAGCGCGACCTCCGTGTCGCTGCGGGTGGTGAACCGGTGCCCGAGGAGGACCAGTTCCTCACGCAGTTCGCGGAAGTTGTATATCTCGCCGCCGTAGGAGATGACCGCGCGCGGCAGGCCGCCGGGGCCGTGCTCCGGCGTGCACATCGGCTGGGCGCCGTGCTCGAGGTCGATGATCGCCAGCCGCCGGTGCCCCAGTGCGGCGTGGGTGTCCAGCCAGGTGCCGCGGGCGTCGGGCCCTCTGGCAGCCAGCGTGTCGGTCATGGCGTCGAGGACCGGCGCCGAGGAGCCGGTGGTGAGGTCGCGGGAGAAGTCGACCCATCCGGTGATGCCGCACATCGTTCTCTGCTCTCTTTCGTTCTCGGTCGGTGGGTGCCGGGGCGCACCACGGGCCGTCGCGCGGGCCGGCGGCGTCGAGACCGCGGGCACCGATGCTTCGTACCGGGCGGGGCTTCCCTTCCGGGCCGCCCGCCGCAGCGTGTCCAGCCTTACTTGATCATGGTGGACCGAGGAGTCGCGTTCATGAAGTCCATACCGGGAAGCTCACAGCGGAACGAACGTCATGTTTCGTGAGGCAGAGGGGCGTACGGGCCGCCGTCCGTGGTCGCGTCCGGCGGCCGGGCATGCGGAACGGCCCTGCCCAAAGAGGTGCTCTAGCCTCCGGTGGGCAGGGCCGTTCGCGGGTGGTGTCAGCCGACGGCGACGGGCTGGGGGTCGATGAGCCTGGCTTCGTCCTCGACCGCCTGCCGCAGGTGGACGTCCTCGATCACGGAGGCCGGGTGGAGGGCGCTGCCGACCGAGTGCTGCCCGGCGTAGACGGCGACCAGCTGGCGCACCTTCGCGCTGTCCGCCGACGCGCAGACGTCGTCGGTGCCGTCCACGTCGTCCAGTTCGGACCCGGTCGCGGAAAGGGTCGACCATACTTCCTCGGCCGCGCTCATCAGCCGGTCGGCCTCTTCGCGCATGCGGTGCCAGGCGCCTTCGCGCAGGGCATGGTCCATGGCGGAGAGGGCCTCGAGGACGGTGGTGTAATCCTCGGCCAGACGCTCCTCCTGGTCTGTCGGATCAAGCACCCTGGCGGCCAACTCTGCGGCGTACATGAGGTCCTCCATGAGGAAGCGGTTCACGCTCGGGGCACACGGTTCGCCCCGGCCCTGCCATCGTCGCGCGCCGCGCAGACGGAAGCCGTCGTGACCACGGGTCGACATCAATATGTCACCTGCTCGGGTGTGTCCTGTTCGGATACCGCCACCCTCCCCCGCGGAAGCATATGAACTGACCAGCCTGGTGTTCGTCCTGGTGGGGCCGCCGGAGCGGAGCGGGGGGTCAGCGAGCGGGGACCGACTCGACGCCGCGGATCAGGTCGGCGGCCTTCTCGGCGATCATGATCGTGGGCGCGTTGGTGTTCCCCCGGACGAGCGTCGGCATCACGGAGGCGTCGGCCACGCGCAGTCCGCGCACTCCGTGCACCCTCAGTTCGTAGTCGACGACCGGGCCCATCGCGCAGGTGCCGGCGGGGTGGTAGAGGGTGTGCAGCTCGCGCCGGGCGAAGTCGAGGAGGTCCGCGTCGCCGTCCGAGCGCGGCACCAGGTGGTCGGAGCGCCGGTGCGCGCGCAGGGCGGGCGCGTCCGCGATGGCGAGCAGGACCCGCAGGGCCCGTACCGCCGCCGCGCGGTCCTCCTCCGTGGACAGGTAGCGGTGCAGGATGCGGGGCTTGGCGCTGGGCAGCGCGGACCGGAGGGAGACCTTGCCGCGGCTGGTGGCGTCCAGCAGCACCGCGCCGTGGTGGAAGCCGTGGGCGACCGGGGCCGCGAGGCCCTCCTCGTGGAACATCGCGGGCACGGCGTGGAGCTGCACGTCCGGTGCGTCCAGGTCGTCGCGCGTACGGACGAAGCCGCCCGCCTCCCCGGCGTTGGAGGTGAGCGGCCCCCGGCCCTCCGACTCCAGCAGCGCGATGTTCTCCGGGGACTCCGCGGCCATCAGCGACTCGGTGTCGGTGAGGTGGATGAGGGGGATGTGCCCGTGGTCCTGGAGGTTCTCCCCGACGGGGAGGTCCACGCGGGAGGTGATGCCGAGGGCCGCGAGCTCCGCGGCGATCCCGATGCCGGAAAGCATCAGCAGCTGCGGGGAGTTGTAGGCGCCGGCCGCGAGGACGACCTCCCGCCCGGCCCGCAGGTGCAGCGCTTCCCCGTGCCGTTCGGCCGCGACGCCGACGGCCCTGTCCCCGGAGAACAGCAGCCGGGTGCACTGGGTGTCCGGCAGCACGGTGAGGTTCGGCCGTTCCATGGCGGGACGCAGGTACGCGTCGGCGGTGCTGCACCGCAGTCCGTTCCGCTGCGTGAGCTCGTAGAAGCCGACGCCGTCCTGCTCGGGCCCGTTGAAGTCGGGGTTGAACGGGTGGCCCGCCTGCTGGGCGGCTTCCACGTAGGCGGCCATGAGCGGGCTCAGCGAACGGCCCTCGCTGACGGGCAGCGGGCCGCCGACCGCGTGCCACTGGGACGGCCCGCCGTGGTGGTCCTCGGCGCGCAGGAAGTAGGGGAGGACCTCGTCCCAGCTCCATCCCTTGGCCCCGGCGTCGGACCAGGCGTCGTAGTCCCTGCGGTTGCCGCGGATGTAGATCATGGCGTTCATGGACGACGAGCCGCCGAGCGTCCGGCCGCGCGGGAGGTAGCGGCGCCGTCCGCCCAGCCCCGGTTCGGGCTCCGTGCTGTAGTCCCAGTCGTACTTCGTCCGGAACAGCTTCGCGAACGCCGCCGGAATGTGGATTTCCGGTGCGTCGTCCACGGGTCCGGCCTCCACGAGCAGGACGCGGACGCCCGGGTCCTCGCTCAGCCGGGCGGCCAGCACACAGCCGGCCGATCCCGCCCCGACCACGATGTAGTCGTGGATCTCGTCACGCATGGGCTTCCCCTCCCGGTGGGCGGTCCGCCACGACCCGGCCGCGGGCGGCCGGCTCGCGGGGGGCGGTCCCCCCTGACCGCACGGCGCTCCCATGATGGCCCGCCCCGGACCGCCGCCGCAGGCCGTGTGCGGCCCGCGGCCGAAAGCGGGCCGCTCCCGGGACGCCACGGGCCCGGGCGGGACGCCCGTCCGGATGCGGGGGCCGTGCCGGTGGCCTAGCCTCGACACACGACTGTCCCCCGCGGGAGTGAGGCGTGATGGAGATCTTTCCCCCGGTCCCGCTGGCGGAATGGAAGGCTTCCAAGGAGACGCTGCACCGCTTCGCCCAGGTCGTCGGCAAGATCCGGCTGGCCGGCAGCGTGCGCCGCAACCACTGGTGGAACGTTCCGTACCACGTCACGGGGTCCGGCATCACGACGCGCCCCATGGGGCTGACGGACGGCAACCCGGTCTTCACGATCGACTTCGACTTCGTCGGTCACCGGCTGGTCGTGCGCGGCCTCGACGGCAGCGAGAGCTCCTTCTCGCTGCTCGGGCAGTCCGTGTCCTCCTTCCACCGCCGGACGCTGGCGGCGCTCCACGCGATCGGGGTGGAGGTGACCATGGAGCACCCCCACCCCTTCGACCTCCCGGACGGGAGACGGCCGTTCGCCGAGGACACGGAGCACGCCGCCTACGATCCGTTCTGGGTCAACCGCTACTGGCAGGTGCTGAGCCAGGTCGGTCTGGTCCTGGAGGCGTTCTCCGCCGGATACTCCGGCAAGGTCAGTCCCGTCCACCACTTCTGGCACACCTTCGACATCGCGGTCACGCGGTTCTCCGACCGGAAGGTCGAGCAGGGGCCGGACACCGACCCCGTGACCCGCGAGGCGTACTCCCGGGAAGTCATCAGCGCGGGCTTCTGGTTCGGGGACGACGCCTTCCCCCGGCCGACCTTCTACTCGTACGCCGCTCCGGAACCCGAGGGGCTGGCGGACGAGCCGCTGCTCCCCGAGGCGGCGCGGTGGGTCGACTTCCGCGGCGGTCGTCTGGCCGTACTGGACTACGACGACGTCCGGGGCGGCGAGGACGCCCCGCGCCGGGTGCTCGACTTCTACGAGAGCGTCTACCGGGCCGCGGCCCGGCGCGCCGGCTGGGACGTCGAGGGGCTGGCCTGCCCCGGGGGCGTCACGGATCCCGTCGTCGCCGGCACCTGACCGCCCTCCGCCGGTCAGCCGCGGGGCCGCTCGGCGGCCGGGTCCTGGAAGCGCACTTCCGGGTGGGCGGGGTCGGGGCCGTCCAGCAGGGGCTGCGGGACGCCCCGCAGGTGCTGGTCGAAGAACGCGCCCGCGTAGGCACGGACGATGTCGGTCGCGCGGCTCCCGGACAACGGCGGCGGGGGGTCCGCAAGCGGCAGGCCGAGTTGTCCGGTGAGCCACGCCATGTCGCAGAAGCTGAAGTGGACGGAGCCGCTCACGGTCAGCCAGCGCTTCCAGCCGTCCAGGCGCTGCCACGCCTCGTCCCAGGTCGTGTCGGTGCCGTGCGGCCGGTGCGTCGCGTCGTCCGTGCCGAGCAGCAGGAAGGGCCGGCCGTCCAGGCCCCCGGCCGGAACGGGGTCGCGGAAGCCGCCGTCCATGTTGAGCCCCGCCTTGAGCCGGTCGTCACGCGCCATGGCGGAGGCGGCGCTCGCGCCGCCCATCGAATGGCCGGCGACCCCGATGCGCCTGTCGTCGATCAGGCCGGCGTACCGCCAGGCGGGACGCGGACCGGTCAGCCGGTCGACCACGAAGGAGATGTCCTCGGCCCGGCCCCTGGCGGCCGCCCGGAAATCGGCGGGGGTCTGCGCCTTCTCGCACGCGACGCAGGTCAAGACCCGGCCGCCGGGAAACGCCGTGCCCGCCGACTCGTAGGCGTGGTCCACCGTGGCGACCACGTAGCCGCGGCTGGCGAGTTCCTCCGCGAGCACCGTCTGTGTGTAACGGGAGACGGAGAAGCCGGGGGAGAGCACCACCAGCGGGTGCCTGCCGCCCTCGGGGCGGGCGTCGGTACGGCTGTTGGTGCGGGTGGAACTGAGGACCCCGGGGTCCACGGCGCCCGTCAGGCCCCGGTCCTTCAGGAACAGCCGGATCTCCTCGGTGGTCGCGTACGGGGCCTGCCGGCCGGTGTGCGCACGCGCGGGGTAGTACACGTCGACCATCAGTTCCCGGGGGCCCGCCTCCGGAACCCACGGGTCCGGGCGGTCGCGGTCCACGAGGTGCAGGGTCGAGCGCCCCACCGCGTGGGCGCCGGTCGGCTCGGGCAGGCGCGGACTCGGGGCGCTCCGGTCGGCCCGGCCGTGGCCGGAGGATGCGGACACGGAGGCGGCCGGTCCGGGGGCCGCCGCCGCGGTGAGGGCGGTGGTGGCCGGGAGCAGGACCATGAGCGCGGTGACGACGAGGGGGCGAGGAAGTCTCTTCACCCCTTTGACGCTAGGCAACGCTCCCCCACCCTCACATCCGCCCGGGGTAGCCACCGGGCGTACCCCTGTGGTCTGACGGTGTGCCACCTCAGACGTAGCGGCCTCCCCGCCGCCTGCGCGGGACGGGGGCGACCGTATGGGGGTGCCCGGCCCCGGCTCGATGGTTTCCCTCACGCCCCGGGTGGGGCCCGGCATCGTTATCACCCGCAACCAAAGAGAGTTGCCCGCTCACTGTGCGCTGCCTAGGCTGATAAATGAGCCCAGGATCGCGCTCCTGCGCCCGGGCCCACCGCGCCGCCCTTCCAGCAGAAGGGTCTCGTCATGCCCCGGATAGTCAGGCAGCCACAGGGGAAGGACTGGCGACACCGCTCGCGGACCCCGCTCTTCGTCCGCCGGCACGTGCACCGGGCGTGGCAGGCGGCGGTGCGCCTGTTCCATGTGACCCGCATGCGCTGCGTCGCCCAGTTCCAGGTCCCGGTGCCCAGGAGATGGCGGCGCGAGCGCCTGGGCCGGGCCCTGTGGCGGTACCTCGCGTACGCCGGGGCACTGGTCTTCCTGTGCTGGTTCGCGATAGGGATCGACGCGCTCGTCGACTACCCCCACAGCCTGCTGAACCAGATGTGTGAGCACAAGGGAATGTCCTGCGGCATCGTCAGCGGTTCCCTGGGCCCGTTCCTCAGCCTCGGCCTCGCGACGTCCGTGTTCCTCCTCCTCCCCTACCCACAGGTGACGAGAAGGGTCAGCAGGACCGCGAGGAAGGATCCGAGAAGCCTGGTCCCCACGGCGGGGACGGTCCTCCAGCGCGTCGTCGGCCGCAAGGAGCTGTGCCAGGTCCTGACGCGGACCCTCCACGACCGTGCCATCCGCCGCCCCTGCCTGCTGGTGGGCAGCGTGGGGACGGGCAAGACCGCGGTGCTCGTGCAGCTCACCCAGATGCTGGCGCGCAAGCACGCCGTGCCCGTGCCGATCCGTCTCCGCTGCGTCACCGAGGACGATGCCGAGCTGGACTTCGCGAAGGCGGGACACCGGCGGTTCTGCGAGATGGTCGACTCCGACCTCTCCTCCGGAGGGCACGGTGACCGGGTGTGGAGGCAGCTGGTGGCGGAGGGCAGAGTCGTCGTCATCGCCGACGGCCTGGAGGAGATGTTCGCCGAGGGAAGCCAGCAGAAGGAGCGCGACATCGCCATCCGCCGCGCCATCCGGAAGGCCGAGGAGGAACAGCTCCCCCTGGTGATCGCCTCCCGGCCGCACCCTCCCCTGGAGGAGTCGGACGCGGCCATCATCGACCTCGAACCGCTCAGCGAGGAGGCGGCGCTGGAGTACCTGTCGGAAGGCCACGAGAACTCCGACGAGCTCCGGCTGGACTGGATCGTGGAGACCGCGGGGGTCGCGGAGGCACCGCTGTACCTCCAGATCACCCGGGAGTTGCGGCAGCACCACTGGCTGGAGTACCTGACCAAGTGCAAGGACTGGGAGGACCTGGACACCCGCCACGCCGACCGGTCGACCCTTCGTCTGCGCCTCCTCGACACGTGGAGACGGGCCCTGGTCAAAGGGCATCTCCACGAGAACTACGCGCTCCCCGCCAAGGACCGCGCCGAAACGATCGAGGTCGTCTCCGCCCTCGCGTGCGTGGGGTTGCTGGAGGACAGCCTCGAAGTCCGCTTTGACCAGCTGATCGGCCCGGCCGACCGGCCGGCCCTCTCACACGGCGTCAAGGGTGCCGTGGAGCGCCGGCTCCGGAGCTGGCAGCAGCACAGGCACGCCGGCGGCGCACGGGCCCAGATCTGGAACCAGCTCCAGCAGCGGGTCACCATCGTCGCGAACCACAGCCCCCCGCGCCTGCCGGACAAGGGCGAGGCCGCCCGCTGCCACAGCCGCCTGTCCCTGTACGCCGCGCAGGGCGAGCGCCTGGGCCTGGTCGAGACGGTCGGCGACAAGGTCCGCTTCCCCCACAGCATCCTCCAGGCGTACCTCGGTTCGCGTTTCCTGCGCGACGTGGGCGACGATCACCTCAAGGCGGCGCTGCAGGAGCCCGGACCGGGCAAGGAACTGCTCGTCGCCCTCGTCCTCAACTCGCGCATGGCCGAGTCCGACCGGCGTGAGGCCCCGGCGAAGCTGCTCCTGGGCGCCGCCGAGGACCGCTGCGACGTCAAGGCGTTCGACCTCTACGCCGCCGCACTGCAGATCGACCAGATGGACCCGGAGTCCGGCGACTTGCACACGGCGATCGCCGATTCCGTCCTCGACCGCTGGAACGAGATCACTCTCGGCGATCAGCGCTCGATCAGCACCGCGAAGGAAGCCCTGGTCCACCAGTTCGGCGAGACGCTCAAAACGATCAGCGGCTCGCGCGACAAGGGCGGCTCGGCCTCCGGCAAGAGCCCGGCGCTCCAGCAGTTCCTCAAGATCGCCTTCAAGGAGCCCCAGTACCCCGTCCGGCTGGCGATCGCCCAGGAACTCGGCGCCTGCGGCGACGCCGCGTTCGAGATGCTGCGCGAACTGTTCCCCCTGCCCGCCGACGGGCCGCCGCCCTCGACGTACGACCCCTGGCGGCAGTACACCGAGCGGTACGAGGCGAAGAAGGACGAGGAGCGTGAGACCTTCGAGCGGTTCAACCGTGAGAACCCCACCATGAGCTACCGGGAGTCCGAGAAGTACCACGAGCTGGAGCACCGGCACCGAGAGGAGAAGAACGTCATCCGCCGGGAGTACGTCACCCGGGCGTGGCTCGTGCCCATGATGGTCGGCTCGGTCACCGACAAGCACCGCAGACAGGCCAGGGAAAGAGTGGAGCTGTGGCTCCAGCACCTGGACTGCGAGCGGCTGGGAAGCAACCGCGCGGAGCTTCCCCTCATTCTGGAGATCGCCCTCGCCCAGGGCTTCAAGAGCGCGGCCAACCGGCGGCGGCGCCACCGCGGCACCACACAGGAGACGCGGGAGTTCCTGGTGCAGCAGGCCGAGACGCTGCTCGCCCGCTCGCGCAGCTGGTACTCCCAGCTGACCCTGATCCACGCACTGTGCCTGTGGGAGATCCCGGACGACGCCGGCAGGCTCCCCGCCGAATCCGGGAGCACTCCCCCGTACGACGCCTCGCAGGCCGTCAGCCGATGGCTGTCGATGGCGGGCAGCAGACGCGACCCCAGGAGCCGGAAGCCCGGTGACGTCACTCCCGGAGGGAAGGAGCGTCTGCACCCCTTCGTGGCGGAGGCCGCCGAACTCTGCGCCCTCGCGCTGGAGACCGGTCACCCGGAGCGGTACATGTGGGTCGACGAGAAGGGCGCGATGGACAGCGTCGGCTCCACGCCCGTCAACCCCGCCGACCATCGCAAGCACAACCTCTGGATTCCCCCGTCAGTCGGCTGGAGCACCCTCCATCCCAGAGCACAGCAACTGCTGGCCGACGTGCTCCTGTTGCTCAACCTCGCCGAACGTGAGGGCGACCCGGACGAGATCGACGCACGCCTGGAACGGGCCAACCGCACCGATCTCCCGCCGTGCTTCACCAAGGACCGCTCACCGCTGCGCCCCGAACGCACCGTGGGCATGGCCGGCACCGCCCCGGCGGGCAGCACCTGCCTGCGGGACTGCCCCTTCGAGCTGTGCCCCTACCCGGCCAAGGGCCAGCAGCCGCGGGCGGAGCTGCAGGAGCCCTTCTGCCGGCAGCAGCAGGCGCTGCTGCGCCCGTACCGCCGCGGCTGGGGCCGTCTGCTGTCGGTCGGCTGGTGGATCCAGGCGCCCATCCGGCACCGGACGGCGCCGTGGCAGGACATGACCCGTAACGAACTCATCGCCTTCTGGGGCAAGATGGCGCTCCGCTCACGCACCCGGATCCGCTGACCACGGGTCGCCGGCGCGCGGACCGGCCCACCGAAACCCGTCCCCGACGGCTTGCACACAACCACGCTCCCGGAGACCTATAGGGGTGACCGAACTTCAGGAGGTGGCTGCGTGAGCCCCCAAGGAGATCACGGGGCCGTCCCCGCCGGACTGCCGGGCTACATCGCCTTCTTCGAAGCGGAGTACCCGCGGGTCGTGCACAGCCTGATGAGAGCTGGGGCAACCTACGAGGAGGCCGAGGACTCGGCCCAGGACGCCATGCAGGCGCTCCTGGACCAGTGGCCGGCGTGCAAGAGCCCGGCAGGGTGGGTCCGGAAGGTCGCGTGGCACTCCTACTGCAAGAGGGCCGAACGCAACCGCAAACGGCTGGCTCTGGAATCGCAGAACGCACGCCTGGCGCATCCCCTTCCGCCCGACCACACCGAGCCGGACGAGCACGAGAGAGTGCTGCGGATCCTGCGCGGCCTCCCTCCCCGGCAGGGCCAGGTCCTGGCCCTGCACCTGGACGACTATTCGGCACCGGAGATCGCCGGGCTTCTCGGGCTGAAGGCGAGCACCGTCCGCAGCAACCTGCGGCACGCGCTCACCACGCTGCGGAGTTCGCTGGACAACCACGAAGAAGAAGGAGGTTCGCATGTCCGCAAGGGATGAGCAGGGTCTCGCCACGCGCCGGGCCAGGCAGAATACCCCCAGAGAAGACACCCTCTACCCGCCCCCGGCGTTCGAGCGGTTTCTCCGGGCCGTCCAGGCCGAGGTGGAGAGCCGGCTGACGCCCCAGGAGGTCGAGAGCCGGCTGCGGCGGGTGCTGGGCACCGCGACGCCCGTACCGGCGCCGGACCGGCCCGCGGAGCCCGTCATGCCCAGCTTCGGCTCCCAGGCGCAGTGGGCCGCTTACGGCTACCACGTCGTCCGCCGCTGGCTCTCCGCCGTGGCGACGGGGCGTCACCGCGCGCACCTGAGCGCGGACGAGATCGACGAACTCGCGGTCGAGACGACAGCGCGAGCGCTCAACAGCTTCCGTGACCAGGCACGGCAGCCGATCGCCGAGCCGCGGGCGGCGGCACCGGAGCTGAAGACCGCGTTCCTGACGGAATGCGTGCGGCACCTTCCCTACGCCCATCGCAATCGTCTTCACACGGCCGAGCACGTCCCCTTCGTCGAGTTCGAGAACACGGACGAAGCCGATCTCGTCGGCATGCTGTGGGGCCGCGCGACCACCGACCAGGCGGAAGCGCTGCGTCACGTGGCGTGCGGGCAGGACGAGGACGTCGACACCGACGAGGTCGTCGCTCTGACCCCCCTCGCCATCCGCGCCGCCGCCCTCCGGTACCCGGAGGCCGTCGATCCCGCGTCGATAGGCTGATCCGCCCTCCCCGAGCGCACCACCGGACGCAAGGTGGCACATGAACGTGCACGACATGAAGGTGCAGCAGATTCTGCGGCGTGCGTGCGAACTCGACCGCGGCCGCTTCGCGGTCGGCATCGAGATCCAGCCGTACAAGCTCGCAGGCGTCGTTGTCGGTTCCGACGGAGCGGTGATCGCACGGTCCCGTCGGCACCTCACCGTCATGGAGTCGGCGGAGGTGGTGAGGCACGTGGCCGAAATGGTGGGGACCCTGGTCGACGACAGACTGGGCTGCGCCTTCCCCCGGAGCAGGGTCTGCCTGGGGGTGCAGGTCGGCGGGCCCGTCGACCCGGACACCGGCACGGTCCTCCACCTCATCAACGGCCCGGACGACCACAGTCATGAGAAGCCTCCCCCGTACGAATGGGTGGACTTCCCGCTCGCTGAGGAACTCATGGCCGCGACCGGCTACCGGACGTCCGTGGAGAACGACGCGCACGCCTTCGCGGCGTACGAGCAGAGCATGGGCGTGGGGCGCAGGAGCAAGACGTTCGGCGTCATCCTCGTCCGCGACGGCGTGGGCGCCGGCATGGTCGTCCGCGGCGAACGCCTCTCCGTGCCGTTGGAGTTCGGGCACATTCAGGTGTGGCACCGGGGACGGGTGTGCGACTGCGGCATGCGGGGGTGCATCGAGAGCCAGGTCGGGAACCGGGCGCTGACCGCCGTGGTCAGGGAACGGACCGGACGGGCGCTGGACGGGCTGGAGGCGGCGATCGCCCTCGCCGACGGCGACGACCCGCAGGCCCGTGAGGCTGCGACGGCCTTCCGCAAGGCGGGGACCTCGCTCTCCCGCGGCATCGCCACCCTCCTCACCACGTTCGGGCCGTCGCACGTGGTGATCTACGCCGCGGGGGGCCTCATCGACGGCGGGCCCGGACGCCGGGCGGCGAACGCGTTCCTCCACGCGATGCGGAAGTTCCCCGCGCACACCTTCCAGATCAGCAGGGACTGTCAACTCGTCACCAAACCGCTGGACGCCGTCCGCGGTGCGCACGGCGCCGCGCTGATCGCCCAGCAGAGCTGCTTCGACGGCCGGCACCACGACCAAGGCGACCGGCACCACCATCCCTAGGAGTATCCGTATGCGCCTGCAACCCCCACAGCAGGGCCGGCTGTCGATCGGACTCGACGTCGGAGGAACGAAGATCGCGGCCGGAGTGGTCGACGCCGACGGCGAAGTCGTCGAGCGCGTACCGCCCTTGCCCAGCTCCGCCACCGACCAGGCGGCCATGCTGCGCACCCTCTCGGCCGTCGTCGAGGAGCTACGGACCCGCCATCCCGGCGTCGTCGCCATCGGCGTGGGAGCCGCGGGCCTCGTCCACTGGCCCGAGGGCCGCATCCGGACCGCCCCCAACAATACTTACCGCGACCTGCCCCTCCGACATGTCCTCCAGGATTCCACCGGACTGCCGACGGTCGTCGACAACGACGCCAACGCCGCCTGCTGGGCGGAGTACCGCAAGGGTCACAGCGCCTCTTACATGGCTTTCATCACCGTGGGCACCGGTGTCGGCGGCGGTGTCGTCCTCGCCGACCGGCTCTTCCGGGGCCGGACCGGCATCGCCATGGAGATCGGGCACATGATCGTCGATCCGCACGGCGGCGAGCGCTGCGGATGTGGCAACACGGGCTGCCTCGAACCCCTGGCGTCGGGACCGGCGCTGGGGCGCTACGGCAGCGCGGCGGCCGCGGCCGAACCCGGCGGGATGCTCGCCACCCTCGCCGGGGACCCGGCCAAGGTCACCGGGGAGACGGTCTCCGCGGCCGCGCTCGCCGGGGATCCGGGGGCGCTCGCCCAGCTGGAGCGCCTCGGTGGCTGGCTCGGCATCGGAGTCGCCACGCTCGTCAACCTCTTCGACGTCGAGCTGGTGGTCGTCGGCGGCGGGGTCGCGGAGGTCGGTGATCCGCTGTTGGCGCCCATCCGTTCGCACTTCGCCCGGTTCGTCACCGCCGCGGGCCATCGCGAGCTTCCGGACATCAGGCCGGCCCGGCTCGGGCCGGAGGCGGGCTGGATCGGCGCCGCTCTCCTGGCCCTCGACCAGGAGGAGGCGGGCACGGCCTGAGGGCGGGCTGTGCTCACCCGGCCCCGCGGCGGGTGAGCGGCGTTCTTCCCGCGCGGTGAGGCGGCCCGGGCAGAAAAGCGCCGTCCCGGACGTTGGTCAAGCTGTTCCCACCCAGGCGGGCAGAGAGGAAACGAGTATGGATCGGCAAGAGCTTCGGAAGCGGTTCGCCGCACTGACCACCGCTCATGTCGCGGACGCGTGCGTCCGGGCCGGGGCCGAGGTGCGCTGTGCGCCGCCCTCCGTGCGCACCGCCGTCCCCGGTGGCCGGCTCGCGGGGCGGGTGGCCCCGGCCCGGCACACCGGCAGTGTCGACGTCTTCCTCGAAGCCTTCGAGAGCACGGCGCCCGGTGACGTGCTCGTCGTCGACAACGGCGGGCGCCTCGACGAGGCGTGCGTGGGCGATCTCGCGGCCCTGGAGGCTCAGGCCGCGGGGCTGGAGGGGATCGTCGTGTGGGGGCTGCACCGCGATACGGCCGAGATCCGGGCGATCGGGCTGCCCGTCTTCAGCATGGGGGCGACCCCGCCCGGGCCCCGGCGCCTCGACGAGCGGCCCCACGACGCCCTGACCGCCGCCACGGTGGGCGACTGGACGGTGGGGCGCGACGACGTGGTCCTGGCCGACGACGACGGCGTGCTCTTCGTCCCCCTCGGGCAGGTCGGAGAGCTGTTCGACCTCGCGGAGACCATCCGGGACACCGAGCACCGGCAGGCCGAGCGGATCCGCGCGGGGGTCTCGCTGCGCGAGCAGGTGCGTTTCGGCACCTATCTCGCCGACCGCCGGCGGACGCCTTCCCTGACCTTCCGCGCGCACCTGCGGTCGGTGGGCGGAGCCGTCGAGGAGTGACGAGGGGGTGGGGGAATCCGGCCGCAGGCCGCACGCGGCGCGGCCGGACTCTCTCCCCCCGGCCGGCCTACTCCCGCCCGCACGCCGCCTCGACGACGAAGCCGACGGGCCCCGGCGCCCGGCAGGCGACGCAACCGCGGAAGTCGCCGCCCGCCGGGAGGTCCAGCACCGACCACTCCGCAAGCGGTCCGTAGCCGCCCGGCAGCCTCCTGACGTGCACCTCCCCCGTCCGCGCGGCCGCCGGCGACGTGGAGATCAGGGGGAGGTCGCCCGGGAAGCCGCGCCCGCGCACCTTGATCACCGCTTCCTTCCGGGCCCAGTGCGTGAAGAAGCCGTCCGCCCGGCGTTCAGCCGGCAGCCTCCGCCAGTGCGCCGCCTCCTCCGGGGTGAGGACGTCCCCCACCAGTCCCGCCGGGTCGGCGAGGCGGCGCATCACCTGGACGTCCACCCCCACCGGGCCGGCCGTGGTCAGGGCCACCGCGGCCACGTCGCCGGAGTGGCTCAGGCTCATGAACCGGCGCTCCGGGGCCACCAGCCGGGGCCGGCCCCGGCGGCCGTGCGTCCAGCGCACGTCCTCGGCTCCGGTCCCGAAGTGCCGTGCCACCGCCGCACGCGCCCAGACCCGCGCCGCGTCCCGGGACGCCGGGTGCGGCGTCCGGCCCGGCAGACGGGCGACCCAGACGAACACCCGACCCCTCGAACAGAGGTCGGGTGCCGCCGCGTCGTCCCCTTCGGTCGACTCCATGCGCAGCCCCCACTCCCGGCACCGTCCCGGACCTCTCACCGGCGGCTCCGCTCGACCGTACGTACGCCGACACCCGCCCCGAGACCTGGGACATCCGAGTCGTCCTGACTATTGTTGTCATCAGTCAACAGCCCCTGCACGCCCGCTCCTTCGGGGCGGAATCGGCCGACCGTCAAGGAGACATCGTGGCATTAACCGAAGCCGAGTACATCTGGATGAACGGCGAACTGGTGCCCTGGGGCGACGCCCGCGTCCACGTCCTGACGCACGGACTGCACTACGGCACCGGCGTGCTCGAAGGCACCCGGGTGTACGCGACGCCGGACGGTCCGGCGGTGTTCCGGCTCGACGACCACATCGACAGGCTCTACCGCAGCGCCCACATCATGCGCATGCGCCTGCCCTACGGCAAGGAGCAGCTGCGGCAGGCCTCGCTGGAGCTGGTGCGCTCCAACGGCCACCAGGCCTGCTACCTGCGCCACCTGGCGAACGTCGGCTACGGCGCCATGGGCATCGACCCGCGGGCCAACCCCATCGACGTGATGGTGGCGAGCTGGGAGTGGGGCGCCTACCTGGGCGAGGAGGCGGTCCAGCGGGGCGTGCGCCTGATGGTGAGCAGCTGGCGGCGGAACGACGCCAACGTCGTCCCTCCCGTCGCCAAAGCCACCGGTCCCTACCTGAACTCGGTCCTGGCCAAGCTGGAGGCGCTGGAAGCCGGCTTCGACGAGGCGGTCCTGCTGTCCGGCACCGGAATGGTCAGCGAGTGCAGCGGCGAGAACATCTTCGTGGTCGTCGACGGGACGCTCATCACGCCGCCGGTCAACGCCGGAGCTCTCCAGGGCATCACCCAGAGCACGGTCTTCACGCTGGCCGCCGAGCTCGGTCTGCCGGTGCGCGTGGACAATCTGGTGCGGTCCGACCTCTACACCGCCGACGAGGTGTTCCTGTCCGGCACCGCGGCGGAGCTGACGCCCGTGCGGTCGATCGACCACCGGGAGGTGGGCGAGCCGGGGCCGATCACCCGTCAGCTCATGGGGCTCTTCGACGACGTCGTCCACGGGCGGAGCCCCCTCAGTGAGAAGTGGCTGACCCGGGTCAGCTGAAGCGGGTCCTCCACCGCGGCCAGGGCTCGTCAGCGGGGTCCTGGCCCCTCGGTGAAGGCGGTGAGCTCCGGGGGGAGGACGATCTCACGCCTGAGGATCTTTCCCGTGGGGCCCTTCGGAAGGCGGTCGGCGATCCACACGACGCGCGGGTACTTGAACCCCGCCACCTCGTCGCGCACGAAGTCGCGGATCTGCTCCGGTGTCGCCTCGGCGCCGGCCCTGAGGACGACGGCCGCGGCGACCTCCTCGCCGTGGACGGGGTGCGGGACGCCCAGCACGGACGCCTCCGCGACGGCCGGGTGCCGGTACAGCGCCTCTTCGACCTCGCGGGGGTAGACGTTGAAGCCGCCGCGGATGATGACGTCCTTGATGCGGTCGACGACCCGGAAGACGCCGGTGGCGTCCCGGGTGCCCAGGTCCCCGGTGTGGAGCCAGCCGTCGCGGACCGCCTCGGCGGTGGCCTCGGGGCGGCGCCAGTAGCCCTTCATGACGTTGTGTCCGCGGATCACGATCTCGCCGGTCTCCCCGTCCGGCACCTCCTTTCCCCACCGGTCCACGATCCGCATCTCCACGCCGTCGATGGGGGTGCCGACGGTGCCGGCGATCCGCTCACGGTCGATCCGGTTGATGCAGGCCAGTGGTGAGGACTCGGACAGCCCGTAGCCCTCCAGGACGGCGCATCCGAAGCGTTCCTCGAAGCCGCGCAGCACCTCGACGGGCAGAGGGGATCCTCCGCAGGCGCACAGGCGCAGCGAGGACACGTCGTGGTCGGCGGTGTCCTCCCGGCCCAGCAGCAAGGTGTACATCGTCGGCACTCCGAGGAAGACGGTGACCCGTTCCCGTTCGATCAGCGAGAGGGCGCGGGCGGCGTCGAAGCGTCGCAGCAGCGTCAGGCAGGCGCCCGTCGCCACGGCGCAGTTGAGCCCGATCACCTGGCCGAAGGAGTGGAAGAGCGGCAGGGCGCCGAAGACCACGTCGTCGGGACCGAGGCGCATGAGGTCCACGGCCGCCGCGACGTTGGCCACGAGGTTGGCGTGGGTGAGTTCGGCGCCCTTGGGTTTCCCGGTGGTGCCGGAGGTGTAGAGGATGACGGCCGTGTCGTCGGACGACGTCCCGGGCGCCGGCCCGGCGGGGTCGTGGCCCTGGAGCGCCGCGGTGAGGGAGGCCGGCTCCACCGCGTGGTGCCGGGTGCCGGCCCAGCGGGCGCCCCGTGCCGCCTCGTCGGCGCCCTCGTGCCAGGTGAGCAGCAGGGACGCCCCGGCGTCCGCCAGACAGTGCGCCACTTCGCGCGCTTTGAGAGCCGGGTTGACGGGCACGACGACGGCGCCCGCCCGCAGGACGCCGTAGTAGAGGACGGCGAAGGCCGGGACGTTGGGCAGGAGCAGGGCCACCCGGTCCCCCGGAGCGATGTTCAGGGAGTGCAGCCAGGCGGCGGCGCGCGAGGTGAGGTCGTCGAGCCGGGCGAAGGTCATTTCCTCGTCGTCCGCCCGGAGGGCCGGGCGGTCCGGGTGCCGGGCGGCCGTGCGGGACAGGAGCTCGGGGAGCCGGCGCGGGGCGGGGACGGGGGCGCAGGCGGTCATGGTGGTCTCTCCTTCGGCGGGTCCGGTCGGGGCGGGAGCGGTCAGCGGACGGAGAAGAGGAGCGAGCCGGCGCAGACCGTGCCGGCGGTCGCGTCGACCACATCCGCTCGGACTTCGGTGTTCCGTTTGCTCTGTCTGAGGAGGACGACCTGCGCCGTGAGGGCCCCGGGGACGGGGGCCTGGAGGAAGCTCATGCTCATGGTGCGCAGCCGGATCGAACTCTCGTGCCCGACGCGGTGCTTGATCAGGAGGTAGCCGGCCAGGTCGGCGAGCCGCATCTGGTCGGGCCCCGAGATCGTGCCGCCTGGAGGGCCCGCTTCCAGGAAGCGGGTGTCGGCCTGGAGCGTGAGCCGGTCGTCCTCGACCGCCGTGACCACGTGGCTGGCCGCGAGCCAGGGGAACTCCTTGCCGATCAGGTCGTTCATGTGTGCGGCGGTCACGGTCTCTCCTGCCGTCGGCGCGCGGTGGGCGCGGTGGTTCGTGGGGGGCGGGAACGGTCGCGAACGGGCCCCGTCGCCGCCTCAGTTCGCCGGGCTCCGTGCGGCCCGGCCCGCGGTTTCGGGGACGACCTCGGACGCCCATGTGGTGATCCTCTCGACCAGTCCACGGTGGTGCCGTATCCAGCGGAAGTGGTCCAGCGGCCGGCCGCCCGCCGCGGACCGGGCGTAGTGCCAGCGGTCGACGCGGGCCGCCGGCATCTTGCCGCAGAGGTGGGCGACGGCGCGGGGCGGCGCCAGGTCGTCGCTCTCGACGTCCACCGCCAGCACCGGCAGCCGGACCTGCCGCAGCGCCGCCTCGTAGTCCCCGTGCGCGCCCGGCACCTCGTAACGGCCGGTGCGCACCTGGCGGGCCCAGTCGCGGATCAGGCGCGCGGACTCGCGTCCGGCGAAGCCGAGCCGCTCCCCCGGCCAGTAGCCGAGCAGCGCCGCGCCGGCGGCGTAGAGCTGGCTGAGCAGCAGCCACCTGGGGCCGGCCAGCGGCCCGAAGCACCGGTACCAGGCGGAGCCGGTGGCCACCAGGACGACGCCGGCGACGTCCGGCTGGTACAGGCCGCAGTGCACGAGCCCCAACTGGCCGCCGAGGCTGTGCCCGAGCAGCAGCACGGGGGCGTGCGGAAAGGCCTCGCGCACCCGGCGCAGCACCGCGCCCACGTCGTGTTCGACGATCTCCCGGTAGCCGAAGCCGACGCCGCGCCCGGGCAGCGGCCGGCTCTCCCCGTGGCCGCGCAGATCGGTGGTGACGACGGTCATCCCCCGTCGGTGCAGCGTCCTGACCAGCGGGGTGTAGTGGCGGGCGGCCATGCCCATGGCGGGCAGCAGCACCACCACCGGCGTGGTGGGGTCCTCGTGGGCCAGGGCGCGGACCGTCAGGCGGGCGCCGTCGGGGGCGGTGATCCCGGCGAGCACCGGGAAGCGGGGCGGCCTCACCGGTCCCCCAGCCGCCAGCCCACGACGCCGGCGCCCCAGGTGACGCCCGCGCCGAAGGCCGCGAGTCCCAGCAGGCCCGCCCCTCCCAGACGACCCTCGTGGCGGGCCTGGGCCAGGGCCACGGGGATGGACGCGGAGGAGGTGTTGGCCACCCGGTCCACGTTGAGGAAGAGCCGGTCGTCGGACAGGCCGAGCTCCTTGCCGACGGCGCGGACGATGCGGGCGTTGGCCTGGTGGGCGACGAAGAGGTCCAAGTCGTCGCTCTTCAGGGCCTGGTGTTCGAGCACTCGGCGGGTCGCCGCGGTCATCTTCTCCACGGCGTGCACGAAGATCTCCCGGCCGTCCATGCGCAGCACCCGCTCGTGGCGGTCGGCGTAGAGCAGCGGTATCCCCTCGCCGTCGGAGGCCAGGAAGAAGCGGGGGCGGGGGGCGTCGGGCACGTCGGCGAGCAGGACCGCGCCGGCGCCGTCGCCCAGCAGGACGGCGGTGGAGCGGTCGTCGCGGTCGGTGATCCGGGTGAGCGCCTCGGCCCCGCAGACCAGCACCGCCTCCGCCCGTCCGGATTCGATGAGGGCCGCGGCGTGGTCCAGGGCGTAGACGAAGCCGGCGCAGGCGGCGTGCAGGTCGAAGGCGGCGGCCTGCGGCATGCCGAGGCGGGTGGCCACTTCGACGGCCAGGCCGGGGGTGACCCGGTCGGGCGTGGTGGTCGCGACGACGATGTGGCGCACGTCCCGGGCGGCGCACCCGGCGGCGGACAGCGCCTGCCGGCAGGCGGCGAGGGCGAGGTCCGCGAGGTGACCGTCCGGCGCCAGGAAGCGGCGTTCCCTGATGCCGGTGCGTTTGGTGATCCACTCGTCGGAGGTGTCGAGGTGGGTGAAGTCGCTGTTGGGGACGGTCCGTGGGGGCAGTTCGGCGCCGATGCCGACGATCGCCGCTGTCATCGCGTGGTCTCCTTCGCCGGCGGCCGGCGGCCGCCTTCCCTGGGCGGGCGCCCGGCTTGTGCCGCCCGTCGGCCGGCTTCGTGGAGCACCTGCCCGCCGCCCTCCATGTGCACGGCGTGCATGCCGCCGTCGGCGTGCACGATCTCGCCGGTGACGGTGGCGGCGAGGTCCGAGAGCAGGAAGAGCACCGGTCCGGTGAGCCGGGCGACGTCGGCCCGGTCCCAGCCGAGCGGCGCCTGCTCCTCCCAGCGGTCCGCGATCCGGTCGAAGGTGCTGATGCCGCGTCCCGCCACGGTCTCCACCGGTCCGGCCGCGACCAGGTTGACGCGGATGCCGGACGGGCCGAGGTAGAGGGCGAGGTAGCGGCAGACGGCGCCGAGGGCGGCCTTGCCGACGCCCATCCAGTCGTATCCCGGCCAGGCGGCGGAGGAGTCGAAGTCGAGGCCGACCACGCTGCCGCCGCGTCCGGGGCCGCCCAGCAGGGGGGCGAGGGTGGTGGTCAGCGCGTGCAGGGAGTACGCCGCCGTGCGGAAGGCGTGCGTGGCGCTGTCCGGGCCGGTGGTCAGGAAGTTGCCGCTGACGGCGTCCTTCGGCGCGGAGGCGACGGCGTGCAGCACGCCGTCCACGCCGCCCCAGCGCTTGTCCAGTTCCCGGGCGAGGAGGGGGAAGTCGCCGGGCCGGGTGACGTCGAGCTCCAGCACGTCGGGCGGGTCGGGGAGGCCCGCGGCCGCGGCCTCGGTGATGCGCCGGGACCGGCCGAAGCCGGTGAGCAGGATCTCGGCGCCGGCCTCTTGCAGGGCGCGGGCGGTGTGCCAGGCGATGGAGTCCTGGTTGAGCACGCCCGTGACCAGGTAGCGCCGTCGAGCGAAGGAGAGCATCAGCGTGGGCCTTTCGCGGGCGGAGGGGTTCCCGGGGAGGCCAGGACGAGTGCCGCGTTGTGGCCGCCGAAGCCGAACGAGGTGGAGAGCCCGATCAGGGGCCGGCCGGGCTGCGGCGGGGGCAGCGGCCGGGCGGTGCGGACCAGGTCCAGCGGGCCGAGCCGCTCGTCCGGGCGGCGCAGCCCGACGGTCGGCGGCGCGGTGGCCCGGCGCAGGGCCTGGAGGGTGGCGACGGCCTCCACCGCCCCGGCGGCCCCCAGCAGGTGGCCCAGGCTCGACTTGCTGGAGGACAGGGGGACGGTGGTCAGCGCCTCCCCCAGCGCCAGTCGCAGCGCGTCGCACTCGAGCTGATCGTTGAGGACGGTGCCGGTGCCGTGCGCGTTGACGTAGGCGATGTCCCTCGGCGTGACGGCGGCGTCGGCCAGCGCGCGGGTGACGGCCGCCGCCGCGCGGCGCCCGCCGGGTTCCGGCGCGGTCAGGTGGTGGGCGTCGGAGCTGGCTCCGTAGCCGAGTACGGTGCCGAGCGCGGGGGCTCCGCGGGCGGCGGCTCCGGTGGCGGTCTCCAGCAGCAGGACACCTGCCCCCTCGCCCAGCAGGAATCCGTCCCGGTCCCGGTCGAACGGCACGGAGGTGCCGGAGGGTGAGAGGGCCCCGGCGTTGCGGAAGGAGGCGGCGATCAGGTCCGAGGTGGCGGACTCCGCGCCGCCGACCAGGACCGCGTCCGCCGCCCCGGCCGCCAGCAGGCGCAGCCCCGTGCCGACGGCCTGGGCACCGCTGGCGCACGCGGAGGCGACGCAGAGGGACTCGCCCTGGAAGCCGTAGCGCAGCGACAGGTGCGCGGCGGCGGCGTTGCCCATCATCATGGGCACCATCAGGGGGGAGACGTACTCCGCGCCCTGCCCGGCGAGGACCTCGCGCTGGGCTTCGAAGCTGGACGTGCCGGCCAGTCCGCAGCCGATGACGCAGGCGATCCGCTCGGGGGGGTAGGGGGGATCGTCCGTCTGCCAGCCGGCGCGGTCCAGGGCCTCGGCGGCCGCCACGAGCGCGAGCTGGGTGAAGCGGTCCGTGCGGCGGACCTGCTGGCGGGAGAGGTGGTCCCCGGGCTTGAAGCCGGCGCACCGGCCGACTCCGCCGGCCAGGCCGCTCTCCCCCGCCACCGCCCGGTCGTGCAGCACGTCGGCACCGACTCCGAGGGGGGTGACCGCCCCGAAGCCGGTGATGACTCCTGCGGTCACGCGAGCCCGGCTTTTTCGCAGCAGACCTTCAGCAGCTGCCCCAGGGTCTCGACCTCGTCGAAGTCCTTGGGCTTGACGGGTATCCGCAGGTCCTTGCGGAGGGACTGGCTCAGTTCGACCATGTCGAGCGAGTCCACTTCCAGGTCGTCGATCGAGGCGTCGGGGACGATGGCGGAGCGGTCGACCCCGAGCTCCACGAGGGCGTCGGTGACGTAGGTTTCGACGGCCTCGCGGTCGAGCGTGTCGGACATGGGGCTCCTCTGGTGGAAGACGTCTGGGGCTTGTCGGGGACGCGGGACGGGTGTCCGGCCCGTCGTCAGACCGCGGCGGCGCCCGCCCTGCTCGCGTGGTACGGGGACCAGTACCACTGCCGCCAGTAGCTCTCCGCGATGTCCAGCCACTCCTCCAGCCGCTCGGCGCTGTCGAGGAAGCGGGAGGCGCTGACCACCAGCCAGCTGTAGACGGCCTGGCTGTCCCGGCAGCCGTTGCAGTCGCCGGAGGTGCAGCAGAACTGCAGCGTCTCGTAGTCGGCGCCCCAGGCGGCGAAGCCGGGGATCACCGGATTGCCGTTGGCCACGCGGTCGGCGTGTGCGGGGTGGTCCACGCTGAGGCTGGGACAGACGTCGTAGCCGAAGCGGCCGCCCCAGTGGCTGGCCCCGGTGATCAGCGTCCGGATGAAGTAGGGGTGGCTGACCACCGTCTCGGGGTAGAGCTCCTTGACGCGCAGGGCCTCGTCGAGGACGCGCCGCTCGTTCTCGATCCGGATCGGGTTGTCGCTGCCGTGCTCGCTGTAGAAGTTGAACGTGACGATGTTGCCGTTCTCGGCGATCTTCCGGACCGTGGGCTCCAGATGGGGGACGCCGGCCTCGGCGAGCGCGAAGATGAACATCACCCGGGGATCGTCCCGGTAGTGGCCGAGCGCGGTGTCGAACAGGCCGGTGAAGGTGGAGCCGTTGACGCGGATGGCGCGCAGGTCGTCGTCCAGGGGGCCGCCGCCGAAGATGCTCACGGCGATCGCGATGTCCTCGAAGCCCTCCTTGGGCATGGGGCGCAGCCCGTTGGTGGAGATGGTGATGTAGGGCAGCTCCTCCATGAACGCCTCGACCCTGCGCGGCACCAGGGTCGGCTCGCCGCCGATCAGCGTGGCCTGGTTGACGCCCTCGTCGCGCAGCCGGCGCGCGAAGGCCCGGATCCTGCCCAGGTCGGACAGTTCCTTCACGGCGGTGTCGAAGCCGCCCTCGAAGTACCAGCAGCCCTTGCAGCGGATGTTGCACGCGTTGGTGAGGTGGACCTCGCAGGAGCGGACCGTGCGGCCCTGGCGGCGGACGCGGTGCAGGCGCTCGGCGAGATCGGGCCGGTCCGCGAGCAGGGCCGCGGTGCGTTCCTTGACCTCCCTCCGGCTGGGAGGGCGCTGCGTGATCGTGACCGGTATTGCCATCGGGCGGTGCTCCTCGCGTGTCGTGGGGGGCCGGTGTCCGGGGCGCCGGAGGTCTACTGGTCGGGGTTGCGCAGCCCGAGCCGCTCGACGCGCGGCAGCACCTTCTCGCGCCAGACGTCGCACGCCTGGCCGTTGGTCGTCCGGCGCAGTCCGAACCGCACAGCGAGCCGGGACCGTTCGGAGCGGGGACTGCCGAAGATCTTCACGAAGGTGGGCCATAGCCGGTCCAGGGCCTGTTGCAGCTCGTGGTGGCCCTCCTCGGTCCGGGCGAGGTTGCGGCACACCCGGGCGCCGTGGGCGATGTGGATCTTCTCGTCGAGGATGATGGTGCGCACGGCCTCGGCCCAGGGCTTGTAGCTGCTGTGCGCGAACTCCGAGATCATCACCATGGCCGTCTCCTCGCCGATGTACGAGAAGATGCCGCGCTCGGCCCAGGTGGTGCAGGTGTGCAGCGTCTGGTCGGCGAACAGGTTCCGCTCGGCCAGGGTCTGCTTCTCCATGTATCCGGTGTCGACGCCGACGCCGGCCAGCACGGCCTTGCCGATTTTGTAGTGGTCGTATTCCTCGACCGCGCGCTCGGCACAGA
The DNA here is from genome assembly GCF_002939475.1 of Streptomyces cinnamoneus. NCBI lineage: Bacteria > Bacillati > Actinomycetota > Actinomycetes > Kitasatosporales > Streptomycetaceae > Streptomyces > Streptomyces cinnamoneus. The sequence continues at coordinate 344,208 of NZ_PKFQ01000001.1, forward strand.
CCTGTCGTTCCTCGGCGTTGGGCGCGAGGGGCAGGAACACCTGGATGTAGTCGTCGCCTCCGGAGAGTTCCCCCTCGGTGTTGACCATCATCTGCCGCACCGCGATCTCCCGGTATTCCTCCGGCATCGCCAGGAATTCCTCCGGGGTCCGGACGACGACCTCCTCGTCGTCCGGGATGGACGTACGCACGATGATCTTCACCTCACTCAGGATCGTTGCCGGAAGCCAGGGCCGGCGGGCGACCGGTCGCCGAAGTCCGGCTTCGACCCGGCCCGGCCGCACACAACCGGCATGTCCGGCGATGCCACGGCAAACCTTTGGCCATCGCAGTCCGGCCGACAAGAGGTCTTGTCACCGCAGGGCCCAGATTTCACCATGCCCTCCCGAAGCAAACCGGATGGAGATCATCCATCACTTATGGGAGGTTTCCTGCCGAAGATCATCGATCGGGCCTTCTGTCCGGCACCCCCGTTCAGCAGTGCGACCGACACATCTCCGAATCAAACCGGTGTCATATGTTCCGCTTTCCTCGGGACGTGCCGCCGCCACGCGTCCCCGAGCGGCCGCGACCGGCACCCGAAGGCCCGGGCCGAGCGGCGACCGCCGTCTGACCTCGGGCCTCGCCCTCCCCCGCCCGCTCCGTCCCGGCGGACGGGGGTTTCGATCCCGCGCGCCCAGCCGGGGCGCCCGACGGCGCCGCGGACGCGCGAATGTGGCGGGAAAGCGACGACTGGGGCACGGCACTGCGGAAGCCGCGTCGCCCAGGGTGACCAAACCACCGGTGTCCCATGACCGTACGAACCCCTGCGCGCGGCCACCCGGTGCCCTTCGGGCACCAGCGCGAGGCCGACCGGTGTCCGGACCGGCCGCCCCGTACACGCGCCGCGCGTCCGGGAACGAGCCATGGCGCCGCGCGTCCGGGAACGAGCCATGGCGACGCGCGTCACCCCCCATTGGCATAGACCTGATTGTTCGACAGAAAACCATTCCCTCACGGTTGGTGATCACGTCGAAGCCGTTGCGTAATTTCCAAATTGATGGCTCGTCAAACGAAATCCACCGCATGATTTCGATTTGATTACGACGCCCTCACGGAGGGCTAGACCACCGTCACACGGTCACCACAACTCCCGGGCCGCAACGGTCGCTTGACTGATCATCAAATTCCAACCGTCCGGTGACGGAGGCGATTTCGCCTGCTGGCCCTCTTTGCCGGAATTCTCCGTCGATCTTGTCTGGCAGGCTTCCGCAGCACCCAGTCCCCTGACCAAGGAAGAGAGGGTGCGACATGTCCGGACGCAGAAGGCTCAAATCCCGGCAGCGAAGACCTCGTCGGCACATATTCATCACCGCCGCCGTGGCGGCGGCGGTGATCGGGGGAGGCGTGGCCTACCAGGTCACGCAGTCCGACAGCCGGCCCGCGCCGCTCGCGCAGGCCGAGGCGGCGGCGGCGACGCCGGAGCCGGCAGCCGAGCCGACCCGGGACAAGGAGCCCGAGCCGCTCAAGAAGAGCCCGGAGAACGAACCCCGTCGGGGCATGGTCTACGACGGCCTGAAGACAGCCCCCAAGGGCGACAAGTGTGCGGGGGTCTACCGCACCGACAGCGGACTGTGCACCCACGGTCCCGACGCCCCGCCCAAGGGCGTCGACATCGCGAAGGACACCGCCCCGGCGGTCAAGGCCAAGGCCGCCGCGTCCGACCCGGAGCGGCCGGAGGCCGCCGAGCCGGCCCCCGGCAAGCGCCCCCAGGACGCCCCCGCCGCCCTCGACGCGGCCACCGGCAAGGCCACCGATCCGGGTGCCGCCGCCGGGGGAACGCCGGCGACGCCGACGACGCCGTCCACCCCGGCGGACGGTCCGGCCGGACAGACCGTGCAGTGCGACGGCGACGGCAGCACCGGCAACCGCGTCCAGGTCGTGTACGCCCACGGCCCCGGCCGCGACCGGTACGCCGAGTACGCCGCCTCCTTCAAGAAGTGGGCGGCCGACGCCGACCTCATCTATTCGACGAGCGCCAAGGAGACCGGCGGCATCCGCCACATCCGCTACGTGACGTCGGCGGACTGCACGCCCTCCGTGCTCGACATCGAGCTCCCGGACTCCGCGCTCTCCGAGTTCAGCGCCACCAACCGGGCGCTCGCGGCCAAGGGTCTCGACCGCCGCGACCGCAAGTACATGGTCTTCGCCGACGCCCAGGTGTACTGCGGCATCGGCACCTTCAACGGCGACGAGCGACCGGGCCAGGACAACCTCAGCAACTTCGGCCCCTCCTACGGCCGTACGGACAACGGCTGCTGGGGCGGCCACACCGCCGCCCACGAACTCGGCCACAACCTGGGGGCGGTCAACAACAGCGCTCCCAACACCAGCCGTGGAGCACACTGCACCGACGAGTGGGACGTCATGTGCTACTCGGACTCGCCGTACTACCCCCAGATGCGCACCGTGTGCACGGACCGCGAGGCCGAGAACGTCCTGGACTGCAACCACGACGACTACTTCCACACCAACCCACGGCCCGGCAGCTATCTGGCGACCCACTGGAACATCGCCGACAACCAGTTCCTGATGAAGGCCAACGGCAACGGCACCCAGCCCAACCCCAACCCGAGCCCCACGCCGACGACCCGTCCGACGGCCGACCCCGGCCCGAGCGGAACCACCGGGCCTGAGGTGACGGTCGGTCAGGTGTCGGCCGACTCGGCCGTGGTCAGCTGGAAGCCCGTCAGCAACGCCGCGTGGTACCAGATCGTGCTCAACGGCAAGCACATGGCGTGGGTCCAGCCGAGCGTGGTCCGGATCTACAACCTCCAGCCCGGCACCCAGTACACCGTCGCCGTCGCCGTCCGCGACCGCGCCGGGCACGACACCAAGCCCGGCAAGGCGTCGTCGTTCCGCACCACGGGTTCGGGCGGCGGCACCACCGCCCCCAACACCCGTTACCTGCTGAACAACGGCGGCACCGGCAACGCCGCGGAGATCTGGGGCGGCCGCACCGCCGACGGCACGGTCCTCGTCGGGTCACGCACCAACGGCTACGCCGGCCAGCAGTGGTACTTCGACGACGCGGGCAGCGGCTACCAGCGCATCCGGTCCGCCGTCTCCGGCAAGTGCCTCCAGCTCGGCGGCCCCGCCGGGGCGGGCACCTGGGTCGCCCAGCAGCCCTGCGGGAACGCCGACTCCCAGAAGTGGCGGCTGTCCCCCAAGGGCAGCGGAGTGACGGTGGCCGCCAAGAGCGGCAACTACGTCCTGGGTGTGAGCAACCGCCCGTACTACGGCTCCTGGCTGCTCGAGCTCCAGAGCCCGGACGGACGCGCCGCGCAGGTCTGGGCGGTCCAGAAGGCCTGACCGGCCCTCCCGGCTCCCCCGGGCCCGGCGGGCAGCACGACGCTGCCCGCCGGGCCCGGCCGTCTCCTCACCCTCCCCCGCCGTACGCCGCCGCCCCGGCGGCCCCACCCCACCGGAGGCATCCGACCATGCGCCACCGCGCCGCCCTCCCGGCCGTCACCGCCCTGACGGCCCTGGCTCTGGCCCTGACCGCCGCCCCCGCCGCGCACGCCCACGGCGACACCTTGAAGGTGGAGGTCACCGGACAGGTCCAAGGCCATGTGACGACCGACGTGACGTGGGAGAACGACAACGACCCCGTCGACGAGAACGTCGCAGCCACCGTGAACGCCGTCAGCCCCGACGGAGACCGGACCGTCGGCCCCTGGAAGCTCCAGCGCGACCCCGCCAAGGCCGGCCGCTACACCACGGCCGAGACCCTCCCGGCCGGCCAGTGGAAGGTCACCGTGGAGGTGGGCTTCCCCGCCCTCGGCCGCGGAGAGAAGGAACTCACCGTCGACCCCGCGGCCGAGCCCGCGCCCCTTTCGTCCCCCACCGCCGCCGGGCCCCCCGTGCCCGAGCGCAAGACCTCCCCGGAGAAGCCCGCCACCCGGCCCCAGGCGGAGCCGGGGCACGAGGGCGGCGGATGGTGGATCGCCGCGGCGGGCGCCGCCCTCGCCCTCCTTGCCGGAGCCGGGGCCTTCTGGTGGAGGCGGCGCACCCGGTAGCCCGCTCCCCTGCCCGTACACCGCCGCGCCCGCCCCTGACGTGGAACAGCACGCGCGCGCCCTCTCGCCCCAGCGGGGCGGGACCGTGACCCCGGTGTGCCCGGAGACGAGCCGTCTGGAGTCGGTGACGTACGCGTACCCGGTCTCCCGTGCGGGGCGCCGTCCCGAGTGCTGGGATGGAGGGGAGAGCCCTGGGTGTGTGACGGCGCCCGGGGCTCTCACGGCCTCACGGTCTCGGGTCAGGTACGCCCCCGCCTGCTGGACGAGCGCGGTCGCAGCAGGGCGGCGGCCAGCACGGCCGGTGCGGTCAGGAGCAAGGTGGTCGTGACCAAGGACGTGCCGTGGACCGGCTCCTTGCTCAGGGACTCCAGGGAATGGTGGTAGGGGTGGCGTCCTGGCACCCGTGGGTGCCCGGGCGTGCTCGGGGCGGGCGTCGACGGGGACGGTGAGGGCACCGCCGGGCCGCCGGGGGTCTCGCCGGGCGGTACGGCCGGGACGGGACCCGGCTGTCCGGGGGCCGCGGGGGCGGCTCCGCCGGCCCCCGCACCACCCCCGCCCGCACCGCCCGCACCCGCACCGCCGGCACCCGAGCCGCCCGCGCCGCCCGCACCTCCTGCGCCGCCGGCTCCTCCACCGCCCGCACCGGCGCCTCCGGCGCCCGCGCCACCGCCCACGGCACCTCCGCCACCGCCGGCACCGGCACCACCGCCACCGGCGCCCGCACCGGCGTCTCCCCCACCAGCGCCACCACCCGCCGCACCACCGCCCGGGGCCGGTGCGCCTCCCGCGCCCCCACCGCCCCCGCCCCCACCGGCGGCCGGAGGAGCGGGCGCCGGGGGTGCCGGGGCGGGGGGTGCCGGTGCGGGCGGCGCGGGCGCCGGGGGTGCCGGGGCGGGGGGCGCGGGTGCCGGGGGTGCCGCCCTACGGCAGTTCAGCCATGCCTCCGCGTCCGCGGCCAGCACGTGCGCGACGGCGTTCACACACCCCCTACCGGTGTCGATCACATCCGCGCTCACGGCACCCCCGAGCGCGGTCACGCCGACGTGCGAGGGCGGATGGTCGGGCAGCAGTCTGGGCAGACGATGAAGAACAGCCGTCGCCGACGTGTTGCCGATCACGGCATGCGCCCCCGCCTCGTCCGCGACCCCCTCACCTGCCAGTGCCAGCACGGCGGCGGCCGCGGTCAGTGCGACGGCACACCCTCTTCTCAGGAGTCCCCTCATTCGGTACAGCTTGCAGATCCGCACGGGCGACCGGCTGTGTTCATGTCCGGATTCCTCCGATGGACGGAAAATTGCCTGAGCCTACGGGCGGGGGGTGTGGCGGCGGGCCCGTGGGGGAAGCCCCCGGACCCCGGCGCCTTCGCCTTCCTTCCCATGCCATGGGGTCAGGCGGGACCGGCATCCTGGCGAACGCACTCGATCTGGTAGTCCCCGGTGTCGGGATCGCGGGTCACGCCGTGCGTCTCGCTGTGGAAACCGGGGAACTCCCGGTCGAACGCCTCCAGGGCGCCGAGGTAGCGCAGCAACGGCCCGTCGTCGCCGCCCACGGACTCGCCCGGCATCAGCACCGGGATGCCGGGCGGCGTCACGGTGACCATGGCGGCGGCCACGCGGTCCGCGGCGTCCGCGATCCGTACGCGCTCGGTGCCCTGGCGGATGAGTCGCTGGTAGCACCACTGGGGCGGGGCCACGGGCTCGGGCAGTTCCTGGAAGGCCGTGTCGAGAAGGCTGACGAGGTCGGCCCGGCGCAGGTGGTCGTGCATCGACTGGCACAGCCCGGCCAGGGTCATGCCGGCGTAGCGCCGTGGATGCTCCGCGAGCAGGCCGGGAAGGACGCGGTCGAGGGGTGCGTCGTCGTCGTAGAGCGCCTTGAAGTCCATCAGGGCGTCCAGCAGAGTGCCCCACTTGCCCTTGGTGATGCCCATGGAGAAGAGGATGAGCGTGGTGTAGCTGTCGGTCTTCTCCACGACGATGTTCCGGGTGGCCAGGTAGGCCGTCAGCACGCGGGCGGGGATCCCCTGGTCGGCCCAGACGCCGGCGGCGTCGATGCCGGGGCAGGTCAGCGTCACCTTGACCGGGTCCAGCAGGCAGTAGCCCTCGCCGAGGCCGGGGAATCCGTGCCAGTCGGCGTCCGGGACCAGCTGCCAGCAGGAGCTCTGCGTGCGCAGCAGGTCGGCGGGGGCGTCGGGGAAGGCGTACCGCTCCCCGGTGGCGGGGTCGGTGACGGAGTCCGGCTGCCAGACGCCGAAGAACCAGGCGGGGCGGTCGCCCGCGGCCGCGACGCGTCGCCCGGTGCGGACCACGGCCTGGCGGAAGCGGACGGCCTCCGTGACCGCCTCGTCGATCAGCCAGTGTCCCTGGGGGCCGTCCATCATGCCGGCGGCCACGTCGAGGGAGGCGATGGCCGGATACAGCGGTGAGGTGGTGCCGTGCATCATGAAGGCCTCGTTGAAGCGCTCGTGGTCCACGGGCGCCCGGGGTGAGGGCTTGACGTGGACCATGGCGCTCTGTGACAGCGCGGCCAGCAGCTTGTGGGTGGACTGGGTGGAGAAGACGGTGGGGCGGTCGGGCCCGCTGAAGGTGTCGGGTCCGACGGACATGCCGTAGCGGCCCTCGTAGAGGGGGTGGAAGCGCGCGTAGGCGAACCACGCCTCGTCGAAGTGCAGTCGCGGCGTGCTCGGGGCGAAGGCGCGGGCGACCCGCACGGCGTCGTAACAGAGCCCGTCGTAGGTGGAGTTGGTGACGACGGCGTACTCGGCCTGCCGGGTCGTGGCTTCCCCGGCCAGGGCGTTGCGGGCGATGCGGTGCCCGACCCCTGCCGCCTCGATCTCGGCGGGCGGCAGCGGTCCGGCGAGGCCGTAGCCGTTGCGGGTGGGGACGAGGTAGACCGGGCGCGCGCCGGAGAGGATCAGGCCGTGCAGGACGGACTTGTGGCAGTTGCGGTCCACGAGCGCGATCTCGTCCTGGGAGACGCAGAAGTGCCCGACCATGCGGTCCGCGGTGGAGTTGCCGTGCAGCACGAAGTAGGTGCGGTCGGCGCCGAAGATCCGCGCGGCGTTGCGTTCCGCCTCTCCGACCGGGCCCGTGTGCTCGAAGAGGGAGCCGAGTTCCTCGACGGAGATGGACAGGTCGCTGCGGAAGAGCCGTTCGCCGTAGTAGTCGAAGAAGGCGCGTCCCACCGGGGACTTCAGGAAGGCGACGCCGCCCGCGTGGGCCGGGGTGTGCCAGGAGTACTCGTGGGAGCCGTCGAAGCGGCGCAGCGCTTTGAAGAACGGCGGCAGGACGGCCTCGCGGTAGCCGCGCGCGGCGCCGGCGATCCGGCCGGCGATGAAGCCGGGGGTGTCCTCCAGCGGCCATACGTAGCCGGCCACGGTTTCCGACACCCACAGGGGCAGGTGGTCGAGGTCGTCGTCCGCCCCGTCGGTCATGACGAGGAGGACGGGCAGGTCCTTGAAGCGCCGGGCGATCTGGCGCAGGACGGCGGCACCGCCCGGTTCCGTGCCGTCCTTCCCGCCGTCGGGCCGCTCGCCGTGGGGGAGGTCCCAGGCGACCACCGCGGCGGCCAGGCCGGCCTCGGTCCGCAGCACCGCCCGGGCGTCGGTGCCGGTGCGGGCCCAGCGGACCTCCAGTCCCTGGGACTCCACCGCCTCGCGGATCCTGCGCAGTTGCCCGCTCTCGGAGTCCTCTCCGAGCGGGTCCTGGCTCAGCGCGAACAGGACAGTGCCGCCGCCCATGCCCATTCCCCCCGTTTTTGAGATCATCGGAACGTCCTGGGCCAGTCTCGCGGCGCCGTCGCGCCTCGATGGCCCACGGGCGGCCGAATCACCCGTCAGGGGGGAACGGGTTCCACAACCCGATCGACTGCTCGAACGGAGGTCCGCGCCTGAACGCTCCCCGCCCTCCGGCTACTTGGGGCATTCCTTCCAGGCGAAGTGGTAAAGGGTGTTGATGTTCCCGTCGGTCGAGTCCATCGCCAGGAGGCTTGTCGTCTTCGTGGGGTCGGAGGTTCCGGCGTCCACGCGCAGCTCGGTGTTGATGTTGAAGTTCCGCATGGCCCCGCAGGGCGCGTAGACCAGCGCTTCGATGTCGGTCGTGTCCGACGTCTGCCAGTCGTCGTTGGCCGGGCCGGTGAAGTAGTGGTTGGCGTAAGTGGTCTGCTGCATGCCCTGGAAGTAGTAGTTGGCCCTCTGCAGACCCGTGGCCCCCTGTTGCAGGTGGGCGAAGCCGCGGTAGTCCGCCTGGGCGACCGCGTAGGTGAAGCCCGGGGGAACGTGGACGTTCAGGCCCAGCTGGCAGTTCTTGCGGAAGTCGGTGGGCTTCGCGCCCACGCCCACCTGGGCGACGTAGTTGCTGTAGGTGACGGTGAAGGCGGTGTTGTCGGGCGACACCGAGACGTGCGCGGTGCCGGCCGGGCAACCGGACCCGTTCACCGACACCACGTCGATCACGATCTTGTCGGGCGGTGGAACCCCCTGCGCGGCAACCGCCTCCGTGGAAAAGGAAACGGCCAGCAACACGCCGGCCGCCCCACCGATCACCACCGGTCTGAACATGGATGTCCTCCCCCAGCTCACGAGTTCTCGCGACCGTTCGCGCCGTGCCCCGGCCCCGGTCAGGGGCATTCCTTCCAGGCGAAGTGGTAAAGGGTGTTGACGCTGCCGTCCGTCGAGTCCATCGCCATGAAGCTGTTGGTGGTCGACGGGTCGGAGGTGCCGGCGCCCACCCGCAGTTCGGTGTTGACGTTGAGGATCCGCTGTACGCCGCACGGGGCGTAGACCAGCGATTCGACGTCCGTGACGTCGGAGGTCTGCCAGTTGTCGCTGGCCGGGCCGGAGAAGCGGTGGGACACCGAGGTGGTCTGGGACACGCCCTGGAAGTAGTAGCTGGCCTTCTCCAGGCCGGCGGCGCCTTGTTCCAGGTGCGCGAAGCCGCGGTAGTCCGCCCGGGCGATGGCGTAGGTGTAGCCCTGGGGGACGTGGATGTTCAGGCCGAGCTGGCAGTTCTTGCGGAAGTCGGTGGGCTTCGCGCCGACGCCCACCTGGGCGAGGTAGCTGCTGTACGACACGGTGAACGCCCGGTTGTCCGCCGCGACCGCCACGGCGGCCGTTCCGGCGGGGCAGCCCGATCCGTTGACCGCCACCACGTCGATCACGACTCTGTCCGGTGGCGGAACGCCCGCCGCAGCGGCCGACGGCGCGAAGGAGGTGGCCAGGAGGGCCACCGAGGCACTACCGATCAGCACCGGCCGGAACATGGGACCTCCCACAGCTCTGGGGACTGTTTCGCGGTCCATGCCACCACCGGCTTCAGGACATGTACAGGTCACCTTGGGCCAGGTTTGCCGGACGCCGTCCGGACGCCGTTCACTCGGCGCTGATCACCAGGGCGTAGTCGCCCAGACCGAGCAGGCGCTGCCCCGGGACGGCTCCCAGGGTGGTGTGGACGGTCCGGACGCGCCCGGTCGTGGGGTCGAAGGCGATGTCCTCGACCGTCCCGTGGTCGTCACCGAGCTCGGTCAGGACGCGGCTGCCCAGGGCCTCCCGGTGCGGCGGGGCCGCGGCGTCGGCGGTTTCGGCCGCCGGGAGGGAGCGGACCATGACCGCGTCGGGCCCGACGGCGTGGATCGTGCTCCAGGGCAGGACGTCATGGCCGCCCGCGGTCCGGCCCGAAAGGCGCACGTGGCTGACGCCCGCCGTGGAGGCGTCGATCGTCAGGGCCTCGACGGTGCCCACCTCGGCGGCCTCGCCGACGGTGATCACCTTCAGGCCCCGGGCCTGGGAGAGCAGCATCACCATGTCCGTTCCCCTCCCTCCCGTACCGCCCCGGGCCGGGGGGCGGCCTGCCGGGCGAGGTACATCTCGACCTGGGTGGTGAAGCTGGGCAGTTCGTCGGCGACGAGGTGGCGGGGGGCGGCGGGGATCACCAGCGCCTGTCCGGAGACGGCCAGAACCTCTTCGCGGGGCACGAACACGCTGCGCCGGCGGGGGTCGAGGGGCTCCGCCGCGGCGATCCGGAAGCCGGCCATCCGCCCGCCGCGTTCGACGACCACGTCGAGGACGGTGCCCGCCTCGGCACCCGCGTCCGTCACCACCCGCACGCCCAGGACGTCACCCTGTGCGGCCTCGCCCGAGGCGACGACCACACCGGCGGCCGCGAGCGCCTCCCGGCCGGGGATCATCACGGCCTGCCGGCCCAGCGCGTGCACCGAGGACCAGGGCAGGCTCTGCTTGAGGGGGCCCGCCAGCAGGCCGCGGCCGCTGAGGGTGAAGCCGGCGATCCGCCCGGCGGGGCTGTCGAAGACGGTGTCCTTGATCTGGGCGACGGCCTCCCCGCCGAGGGTGACGACCGGCCGTTTGGCCAACTCCGTGGCCAGCACGAGGGCGTTCACCGCGTTCCCCCCTTGCCGAACCGTCGTCCGCGCTGCACCGCGATCACCGTGCCGGCCCGCCTGCGGGCTTGTATGCCTGCCACCACGACGGCCGCCGCGAGCAGGCTCGCGACCACGATGACCAACCACCCCCACCAGACCATCGTCCACCTCCTGGTCCGTCACCGGCCCGGTGCCGGCCGCTCCGGCCCGGTCCGTGACACCCCGTATGCCCGCCGTTCCCGCTTCGATGCCACGGCCGGCGTGAACGCTCCGCCGTGCGCCGGCGGCCAGCACGCGCGCGCGTGGTGCAGGATCCGGTGACCGCCGTACCGGCGCTCCCCTGGCCGGTTCACACCACCTGGATACCGATGACGCAGGTGTCGTCGTCCGTGTCGGCCCTGCTGTGGGTGAGGACGTGCTCCAGCAGCTGTTCCACGCTCGGGGCCGACACCCGGGCGGTCGTCAGGAGGTGCGCCAGCGACTCGTGGACGGAACGGTCCCTCCGCTCGACCAGACCGTCCGTGTACATCAGCAGCACGTCGCCCTCGCGCAGCAGCAGCTCCCCCTCCTCACACATCGCTTCCCCGACGGCGCCCAGGAGCAGCCCGCCGAGCAGGGGCAGGGCGGTGGCCTGCCGGCCGCGGACCAGGACGGGCGGCAGGTGGCCGGCCCGGGCCCAGCGCAGGACGCGGGTCGCCGGGTCGTACAGTCCGCAGACGGCCGTCGCGGTGACGTGCTCGGTGAGGTGGTGGGCGACGGTGTTGAGCCAGGACAGCAGCTGTGCGGGGCTCGCACCGGTGACGGCGAGACCGCGCAGGGCGTTGCGCAGCACGACCATGCTCGTCGCCGCCTGGATGCCGTGGCCCGCGACGTCGCCGACGCACAGCAGGACCTGACGGGACGGCAGGACGACCGCGTCGTACCAGTCCCCTCCGACGAGGGAGTCCGACTCCGCCGGCCGGTAGCGGACAGCGACCTGGAGGCCGGGGACGTCGATCGGCGCCCGTGTCGGCGGCATGATGGCGTGTTGCAGCTGGAGGGCCAGCCGGTCGCGTTCGGCGGACTGCTGCTCGGTGTGCGCGAGCTGGTCCCGGGTCGCGGCCAGGGCGACCTCGGTCCAGTGCTGGGCGGAGATGTCCTGGTACGCGCCGCGCACCGCGAGGAGGCGGTCCTCGGCGTCGAGAACGGGCTCGGCCACGACGCGGATGTGCCGGGTGACGCCGTCCGGGCGTTGCAGCCGGAACGAGCTGGAGGCGGGGCGGCGGTGGTGCGTCAGGGTCCGCAGGAAGCGGCCGATGGCGACGGAGTCGTCGGGGTGGGCGTGGCCGGCCAGTTCGCGCAGCGGGATGGGGGCGGCGGCGGGCGGCAGACCGTAGAGCGTGAAGAGCTGGCTGTTCCAGGTGATGTCCCCGGTGACGGTGTTCTCTTCGAAACCGCCGATGCGTCCGAGGCGCTGCGCGTGCTGCAACAGGCTCGCGAGCCGCGCCATCTCGTCCTCGATGCGCCAGATGAGCAGCACGCTGCCGCCGTGGCGGCTGATGCTCACGTCGGCGACGGCCTTCAGCGGCACCTGGTCGACCAGCGCGGTCAGGGGCATGCGCCGGGCGCGGAACGGCTCGCCGGTGGCGTGGACGCGTTCGACCTTCTCGAAGAGGTCGCTGTCGCCGGCGGCCATGGGGTATGCCTCCAGCAGCAGCACCCCTTCGACGGCGCTGCGGGGCCGCCCGGCCGGATCCACGAAGCAGCTGTTGGTGTGGTAGATCCGGAAGTCGGTGAGGACGCCTTCGGCGTCGACGCAGGGCAGCAGGACCAGGGCGGGGTCGTAGAGGCCGTCGGCCAGGTCCACCAGTTCGCCGAGGCTGGACGGCGGCGCGCTCCCGGCCGTGGCGTGCCCCGTCCCGTTCGGGGAGCAGGTCTCCAGAGTGTGGGCGCACAGCTCGGCCAGGGCCTCGACCTGCCGCTCGATCCGGGGCGGCTGCGGCGCCAGGGCGTGCGGCCAGCAGATCTCCAGGACGCCGTGGATGCGTCCGCCGGTCCCCGCGGGAACGACCACCCGGCCGCCCCGCGTGTGCTGGTGGCCGATGGAGGGGACACCGGCCCGCGGGAAGGAGGGGAACCACACGGTCCTGCGTTCGGCGAGGGCCTGCCGGGCGGCGGTGGCCACCCCGGGCGGTACGTACCGCCAGCGCCCGGCCTCCCCGGTGGCGAACCCGGCGTGGCCGGCGAGGGTGAGCGAGCCGTCGGGGCCGACGGTCCAGACGGCCACGGCCGTGGCGCCCAGGGGCGCCAGCGCGTGTTCCAGCAGGGACTCGGCGACGGCCTGGGTGTCGTCGGCGGCCAGGCTGGCGCTCTCCGCCGTGCGCAACCGGACCGCGAGGGAGGTGCCGGAGACCTCTTCCCGCGCGGGGGAGGCGGCTCGTTCGACGAAGTCGCAGGCGGCCTCGGTCAGGCGGTCGCGGGCGGCTTCGTTGACGATGTCGGCGGCCAGTTCCAGCTGGGACAGTCCGGCCTGGCCGGCCAGGGCCGAGAGCTGCCGCGCCGCCTCGGCGGGGCTGCACTTGAGGCGCTCCACGAGGACGCCCTTGGCCAGCTCGACCAGGGCACGGCCGTCGGCCGCCGCGTGGGCGGCCGTCACCTGCCGGCGCAGCCGCTCCACCGTGGCGGCCAGCCGGCCGACCGAGGAGGGGGGATCGCCGTCGCCGTCCGCCGTCCTGCCGTCCTCACCCGTCCGCGACTGCGGGGGGACGGTGCCGCCGCGCGGGCGGCCGGCGGCCTTGCCGGGTCTCGGCCGGTCGTCGTCCGGGTCCGACGGGGAAGGCTGCTCACGAGTGCTCACGGTGTTGCTGACTCCTCGGTGAAGGGCAGGTGACGGCGCCTACGGCCAGGGCGTCGCCGGCGTCACCGGTCGTTCAGCCAGCGGCGGACGCAGGCGATCAGGTCGGCGGAGTCCACGGGCTTGGTGACGTAGTCGCTGGCGCCCGAGGCGAGGCTCTTCTCCCTGTCCCCCGGCATGGCCTTGGCCGTGACGGCGACGATGGGCAGCCGCGCGTACGCCGGCATGCGCCGGATCTCGGCGGTGGCGGCGTAGCCGTCCATCTCCGGCATCATCACGTCCATGAGCACCAGGTCGATGTCCGGGTGTGCGGTGAGCGTCTCGATGCCCTTGCGGCCGTTCTCCGCATGCAGCACCTGGATGCCCTGGAGTTCGAGGATGCCGCTGAGGGCGTAGAGGTTGCGGGCGTCGTCGTCCACGACGAGCACCGTACGGCCGGCCAGGCTGTCGTCGGCGGGCTGGGGGGCCGTCCGGTCGTGTTGCCCCGCGCAGGCGAGCGGGAGCACGTCGCCGGGCTGCTCCGCGGTGAGGTGCAGGGCGATGCGCTCGCGCAGTTCGTCGAGGCTGGAGAGGAGTTCCAGCGGGCTCGCGTCGGCGCGCGCCCGGAGCGTCCGCTCGTGCGCGGTGGGCAGGCGTCTGCTGTTGTGGGCCAGGACGGGCACCTGGGTCAGGGCGGAGTCGCCGTCCATCGCTTCGAGGAAGCGCAGCGCCTCCCCGTCGGGCATGTCGAGTTCGAGGACCACGCAGTGGCAGGGCTGGGCGGCGAGGGCGGCCGCCGCCTCCCGGGCACCGGCGACGGTGACGACCTCGGGGACCTCCTGGGGCGGGGACTCGGGGCTGCCGACCAGGTCGGCCACGGCGCTCTCGGCGACGAGGGAGAGCAGGCCGCGCGGGCGCTCCTCGATGACCATGAGGCGGCGCTTCTGCCGCGGCAGCGGGACCGGCGGGCCACCGGCGTGGGACGCGTTGCGGTCCTTGCCCGGGAGGGCCGCTTCCGCGGGCGGGGTGCCGGCCGGTTCCTCGAAGTCGGCGCGCGCCACCGGCAGGTAGAGGGTGAAGGTGCTGCCCTTGCCCGGGGTGCTCTGCGCGGTGACCGCTCCGCCGAGCAGGTAGGCGATCTCCCTGCTGATGGACAGCCCCAGCCCCGTCCCGCCGTACGCGCGGTTGGTGGTGCCGTCCGCCTGCTGGAAGGCGCCGAAGATCGTCTCCAGTTGCTGTTCGGCGATGCCGATGCCGGTGTCCTTCACCCGGAAGGCCACGATGGTGCCTCCGGGCAGGACGGACTCGGGGACCTCCTTGTCGGAGGCGGCCTCGATGCGCAGCTCGACGGCGCCGCGTTCGGTGAACTTCACCGCGTTCGACAGCAGGTTGCTCAGCACCTGGCGCAGCCGCGAGTCGTCGGTGAGCAGTTCGTCGGGGATGCCGGGGGCCGTGCTGATCGTGAAGTCGAGGCTCTTCTGGGTCGTCATCGGCCGGAACGTCGTCTCGACGTAGTCGAGCAGGTGCCGCAGCGAGACCCGTTCGGGGTTGATGTCCATCTTGCCCGCCTCGACCTTCGACAGGTCGAGGATGTCGTTGATGAGCTGGAGCAGGTCCGATCCGGCGGAGTGGATGATGCCCGCGTACTCCACCTGCTTCGGGGTCAGGTTCCGGGTGGTGTTCTGTTCGAGCAGCTGCGCGAGGATGAGCAGGCTGTTGAGCGGGGTGCGCAGCTCGTGGCTCATGTTGGCCAGGAACTCGGACTTGTACTTCGATGCCAGGGCGAGCTGCTGCGCCCGGTCCTCCAGCTCCTGCCGGCCCTGCTCGATCTGGAGGTTCTTGGCTTCGATGTCGCGGTTCTGCGAGGCGAGCAGGGCGGCCTTCTCCTCCAGCTCCTGGTTGGAGCGCTGGAGTTCCTCTCTTTGCACCTGGAGCTGTTCGGAACGGGCCTGGAGCTCACCGGCCAGCCGCTGGGACTCCTCCAGCAGCTCGTCGGTGCGCGCGTTGGCGACGATGGTGTTGACGTTGACGCCGATGGTCTCCATCAGCTGGTCCAGGAAGTCCCGGTGCACCTGGGTGAAGCGCGTGACCGACGCCAGCTCGATCACGCCGAGCACCTGCTCCTCGGCCACGATGGGCAGCACGATCAGGCTGGCCGGCGTCGTGTGCCCCAGCCCCGACGAGATGGTGACGTAGCCGCCCGGCAGGTCGTCCACGGCGATGGTGCGGCGGTTTCTGGCCGCCTGGCCGACCAGGGAGCGCCCCAGCGGTATGCGGGTGGGCCGCGCCGGGTCGTCGGGGTAGCCGTAGGAGCCGACGAGGGCGAGCTCGGTGCCGCCGGCGGTCTCCTCGGCCAGGTAGAACGCGCCGTACTGGGCGGAGACCAGGGGGGTCAGCTCGTCCATGACGAGCTCGGCGACCAGCGCCAGGTCGCGGTGCCCCTGCATGAGGCCCGAGATGCGGGCCAGGTTGGACTTGAGCCAGTCCTGCTCCTGGTTGGCCCGGGTCGTCTCGCGCAGGGACTCCACCATCGCGTTGATGTTGTCCTTGAGCTCGGCGACCTCCCCGGAGGCGTTGACGGTGATGGAGCGGGTGAGGTCGCCCTCGGCCACCGCGCTGGCGACCTCCGCGATGGCCCGGACCTGCCGGGTGAGGTTGCCGGCCAGTTCGTTGACGTTCTCCGTCAGGCGCTTCCAGGTGCCGGACACGCCCTCCACCTCGGCCTGGCCGCCCAGCCGGCCCTCGCTGCCGACCTCGCGGGCCACGCGCGTGACCTCCGCGGCGAACGACGAGAGCTGGTCGACCATCGTGTTGATGGTCGTCTTCAGTTCCAGGATCTCGCCGCGCGCGGCCACGTCGATCTTCTTCGACAGGTCGCCGTTGGCGACGGCGGTGGTGACCTGGGCGATGTTGCGCACCTGGCCCGTCAGGTTGTTCGCCATCGAGTTGACGTTGTCGGTGAGGTCCTTCCAGGTGCCGGCCACGTTGGGCACCCTGGCCTGACCGCCGAGCATGCCCTCGGTGCCGACCTCGCGGGCCACGCGGGTGACCTCGTCGGCGAAGGCGGAGAGCGTGTCGACCATCGTGTTGATGACGGCGGTGAGCGCCGCGATCTCGCCCTTGGCCTCCACGGTGATCTTCTGCGAGAGGTCACCCCGCGCGACGGCGGTGGCGACCTGCGCGATGGAGCGCACCTGGCCGGTGAGGTTGGAGGCCATGACGTTGACGTTGTCGGTGAGGTCCTTCCACGTCCCCGACACGCCCCGTACGGTCGCCTGACCGCCGAGCTTGCCCTCCGTGCCGACCTCGCGGGCGACACGGGTGACCTCGTCGGCGAAGGCGGACAACTGGTCGACCATCGTGTTGATGGTCTCCTTCAGATCCAGGATCTCGCCCCGCGCCGTCACCGTGATCTTCTGCGACAGGTCACCCCGGGCCACCGCGGTGGCGACCTGGGCGATGGAGCGGACCTGGGCGGTGAGGTTGCCCGCCATGGAGTTCACCGAGTCGGTCAGGTCGCGCCAGGTGCCCAGGACGCCCTTGACGTCGGCCTGGCCGCCGAGTCGCCCCTCCGTGCCGACCTCGCGCGCCATGCGGGTGACCTCGTCGGCGAAGGCGGACAACTGGTCGACCATCGTGTTGATGGTCTCCTTCAGATCCAGGATCTCGCCCCGCGCCGTCACCGTGATCTTCTGCGACAGGTCACCCCGGGCCACGGCCGTGGTGACCTGGGCGATGTTGCGGACCTGGGCGGTGAGGTTGCCCGCCATGAAGTTGACCGAGTCGGTCAGGTCGCGCCAGACCCCGCCGACGCCGGGCACCTCGGCCTGACCGCCCAGCCGGCCCTCGCTGCCGACCTCGCGGGCCACGCGCGTGACCTCCGCCGCGAACGACGAGAGCTGGTCGACCATCGTGTTGACGGTCTCCTTCAGCTCCAGGATCTCGCCGTGGGCATCGACGTCGATCTTCTGGGAGAGGTCGCCCCGGGCCACGGCGGTGGCCACCTGGGCGATGTCCCGGACCTGGGAGGTGAGGTTGCCGGCCATGGCGTTGACCGAGTCGGTGAGGTCGGCCCAGGTGCCCGACACCCCGGGCACCTCGGCCTGGCCGCCCAGCGTGCCCTCGGTACCCACCTCGCGGGCGACGCGGGTCACTTCGGACGTGAACAGCGCCAGCTGGTCGACCATGCCGTTGAAGACCAGGGCGATCTCGCCGAGCAGACCATCGGCGTCGTCTGGTAAACGGGTGCCGAAGTCCCCGTCGCGCACGGCTGTGAGACCGGCCAGCAGCCGCCGCAGTTCCGGCTCCCCCGCCTTGCCCCCGCCGGCCCCCGCCCTCCTGCGGGACGCGGGCTTCGAGCCGTCGACCGTCGTGCCAGCCATGTCCAACCTCGTTCCGCTCGGACGTCACAGGGATCACCGGAGGACCGCACAGACCCGGAAAGGACGGATGCTCAGGAAGACCCCGCTCCACTCTTTCGGCTTCACCACGTCGATTCAACGTCTCCGCATCGATCCGACTGCCGGCCCGGCTGCGCGCCACCTGCGATGCCACCACGGGTGGCACGGTCAAATGCGGCGCAGAGCAACCTACTTGATCGTCACTCATCATCGCAGGCGACATCACTCCATCGGGCATATCCGCGAGGAAAAAGGTGACGCCGTCATGATGATCCTCACAGGGCGCCGCGAACGGGGCGGCGGTATTCCGGGGGTACGCCCCGCAGCCCCGGCGCGTCAGTCGGCGCGGCGCCGGTCCTTCTCCGTCCATTCGCGGGTGTCGCGAGGCTCGACGTACGGCTCCTTCCACTCGGGGTGGCCGCGGATGACGGCGCGCTCGCGCGCCATCTCCGCGTCGAACTCCAGGCCCAGCAGGATCGCCAGGTTGGTGACCCAGATCCACACCAGGAAGACGATCACACCGGCGAGGGTGCCGTAGGTCTTGTTGTACGAGGCGAAGTTGGCCACGTACACCGCGAAACCCGCGGAGGCGCCCAGCCAGATCACCAGGGCCAGGAAGCTGCCGGGGGTGATCCACCGGAATCCGTGCACCCTGACGTTCGGCGAGGCCCAGTAGAGGGTTGTGATCATGATGCTGACCAGGAGGACCAGCACGGGCCACTTGGCGATCGACCACACGGTCACGGCCGTGTCCCCGAGGCCGAGCGCGGCGCCGGCCTGCCGGGCGAGCCCCCCGGTGAAGACGACGATGAGCGCGCTGGCGCAGGCCATCAGTATCAGCAGCACCGTCAGGGCCAGCCGCAGGGGCGTGACCTTCCACACCGGACGGCCCTCGGCGACGTCGTAGACGGCGTTGGAAGCGCGGATGAACGCCGCGACGTACCCGGACGCCGACCACACGGCCGCCAGCAGGGCCACGACCGCGAGCAGGGAACCGGTGCCGGAGCCCCCGCGCAGCTGGCCCACCGCGTTGGTGAGCACGTCCCGCGCCGGCCCGGGCGCGAGGCGCCGGAGGTTGTCCGAGAGCCCGTTGACGGCCGACTCCCCCGCGACGCCCAGGAGGGCGACGAGGACCAGCAGGGCCGGGAACAGCGAGAGCACGGCGTAGTACGTGAGCGCCGCGGCCCGGTCGGTGAGCTCGTCGTCCCGGAACTCCCCCAGAGTGCGGCGCAGCACCGCCCGCCACGACTTCGTGGGCATGTCGGTCGGCTCGCGCGGCGCGTCCCCCGCCGCCTTCGGGACGGGGTCGCCTCCGCCTCCACCGCGACGGCTCTGACGGGGGTCACGGCCGGGATCGCCCCCCGGCCCGGGCTTCGGTGTCGGTGCCATGTCCTGGCAGGTAACCGCCCGGGCCGCCGCGGAACCCTCCCCGGCGCCTTTTCGGCGTCCGCGTCACACCAACGGCGGGAGGACCCCTGGACGAGCGCGAGGGCGGCGGCACCCGGGTGGGGTGCCGCCGCCCTTCGCAGCTGCCGGCTCTACTCGGCGATCAGTGGTGACTGATCAGTAGGCGGAGTTGACGTTGTCCATCGAGCCGTACTTGTCGGCCGCGTAGTTGCAGGACGCGGTGATGTTGGCGACCGGGTCCCAGATGTCCCACGAGGTGCCCTCGACGTGATACGCCTTGAACGTCGGATCGATGATCTGCAGCAGACCCTTCGACGGCACACCGTTCACAGCATTGACGTCCCAGTCGTTGATCGCACGGGGGTTACCGGTCGACTCACGCATGACGTTGCGCTTGATGCCCTCGTAAGAGGCCGGAACGCCCTTGGCGTGCAGGATGTCCAGCGACTGGCGGATCCAGCCGTCCAGGTTGTCGGCGTACGCCTTCTTGGCGGGAGCGGCCGGCTTCGCGGCGGGCTTGGCCGCGGCAGGCTTCATGGGCTTGCGGGCCTCGGAACGGCTCGCGCGCTCCTGGTCGGCCTTGGCCTTCGCGTCGGCCTCGGCCTTCGCGGCAGCCTTCACCTTGGCGGCGGCCTCAGCCTTGGCCTTCGCCGCGGCGGCATCGGCGTACGTGCTCAGCTCGTCCTGCTGCGTCTCTCCAAAAGACTCCGCACTCCACGCCACCGGCTTCACCGCATGAGCATCAGCGGCAGAAGCAGTACCACCGGACACCGCGGCGAACACCACCGTGGCGGCAGCGGCCGCGGTCAGACCGGCGGCGGAGACCTTGTGAACCTTGGACAGACGGGTATAGCCGGAGTGAGTGGAACGCATAACTGAGCTGAACCTCTTCCCATCGCGAAGTCGCAGTGGCCCGTAACGGCGCGAAAAAAGCGCCGTTTCTCTGTCGACGGCGCCGTGCGACCCCGCAATTGTTAGCGGCGGAAAAACCCGTTGGCAAAGGTGTGACCTACTACCCCACGCCGTTCATAAGGCATGAACTCACCCAAGCGTTCCCCGGCAGGCAGGGCACAAGGGAATCGCCTCATCACTAAAGAGGCCCTATAAGTGATGTGGGTCGCATGAGCGGCCTCACACCGCAGGCCCCGTACGCTCGCGCCGTGTGAGCGTGCGCACGCGGCAGGCCACGACCATGTCCGATCTCCGCCAGCCGGGGCGCGAGGCACACGGAAGACTGGGGACATGACCACCCACATCCCGGCGTCACACCGCGTGCACACGGTGATCGACAGTCCCTACGGCGCCCTGACGCTCGTCGCCGAGGACGGCGGGCTCGCCGGCCTCTACATGGAGCAGCAGCGCCACCGGCCGCCGGAGGAGAGCTTCGACGAGCGGGACTCGCGGCCGTTCGGCGAGGTGGAGGCACAGCTGGAGGAGTACTTCAGCGGACGCCGCACCGAGTTCGATCTCCCGCTGCGCCTGCGCGGCACGCCGTTCCAACGCACCGTATGGGAAGCGCTACTGGGCATCCCGTTCGGGAGCACCGTCTCCTACGGACAACTCGCCGCGACGATCGGGCGGCCCGCCGCCGCCCGGGCCGTGGGGCTGGCCAACGGCCGTAACCCCGTCGGCATCATCGTCCCCTGCCACCGGGTCCTGGGGTCCACGGGCGACCTCACCGGCTACGGCGGTGGGCTGGACCGCAAGCAGCGGCTGCTCGGCTTCGAGCGGCAGGGCGCACGGCAGCTCATGTTGCCGGCTTGAGGGCGGCGCGAAAGGGCGGCGGCACCCCGGGCGGGGGTGCCGCCACCCTTCGCGGCTGCCAGGGTCGATCAGTGGTGACTGATCAGTAGGCGGAGTTGACGTTGTCCATCGAGCCGTACTTGTCGGCCGCGTAGTTGCAGGACGCGGTGATGTTGGCGACCGGGTCCCAGATGTCCCACGAGGTGCCCTCGACGTGATACGCCTTGAACGTCGGATCGATGATCTGCAGCAGACCCTTCGACGGCACACCGTTCACAGCATTGACATCCCAGTCGTTGATCGCACGGGGGTTACCGGTCGACTCACGCATGACATTGCGCTTGATGCCCTCGTAAGAGGCCGGAACGCCCTTGGCGTGCAGGATGTCCAGCGACTGACGGATCCAGCCGTCCAGATTGTCGGCGTACGCCTTCTTGGCGGGAGCGGCCGGCTTCGCGGCGGGCTTGGCCGCGGCAGGCTTCATGGGCTTGCGGGCCTCGGAACGGCTGGCGCGCTCCTGGTCGGCCTTGGCCTTCGCGGCAGCATCGGCCTTCGCGGCAGCCTTCACCTTGGCGGCGGCCTCAGCCTTGGCCTTCGCCGCGGCGGCATCGGCGTACGTGCTCAGCTCGTCCTGCTGCGTCTCACCAAAAGACCCGGCACTCCACGCCACCGGCTTCACCGCATGAGCCTCAGCGGCAGAAGCCGTACCACCGGACACCGCGGCGAACACCACCGTGGCGGCAGCGGCCGCGGTCAGACCGGCGGCGGAGACCTTGTGAACCTTGGACAGACGGGTATAGCCGGAGTGAGTGGAACGCATAACTGAGCTGAACCTCTTCCCATCGCGAAGTCGCAGTGGCCCGTAACGGCGCGAAAAAAGCGCCGTTTCTCTGTCGACGGCGCCGTGCGACCCCGCAATTGCTAGCGGCAGCGAAAACCCCCCGCAACGCTGTGACCTACTACCCCCACTCGTTCACCGCCCCGGGACCGATCCCCGCCCACCCCGATTCCCACCCCCGTGGGGAACCGCCTCCCTACTAAAGAGGCCCCTCAGTGATCCGGGTCCCATGAGCGGCCTCACATCGCGCGGGCCGTTCACTCACTTACAGAAGTGCTGCCTCGCGCCCCGTAGTCAGCTTCCGGTAGCCCGACGACGCCGGTAATAGGCGACCGTGACAACTGCCAGGAGCGGGCCCCAGGCCAGCAGGGGCACGTAGCAGGCGGTCATGAGCCAGGCCGATCCGCCCTTGGGGGCGTCGTCCGCCGCCATCTCTCCCGACCATCCCCCGCAGGCCGCCATGGACGTGATCACGGTGACCGCCGCCGCCCCCAGTGCCGCGGGGACGACCGCCGCGAGGACGGGGACCTTCCGGCCTCCGAGGAGCGGCACCCAGGGCGGCACTCTCTCGCCCCAGGGCTGGACCAGGCCGAGCGTGAGCAGTCCCAGGCACTCGGCGAAGACGCTCAGCGCTATCAGGTTGAGTGACGTCCAGCCGGGAAAGTTGCTCTCGTGCAGTGGTGTGCCCTCGCCGAATCCGGACGGCATGCCGAAGGCGATGGCGCAGCGCCACAGGCCCGACGGCAGCAGGGACCAGGCGGCGGCATGCGCCGCCCATCGGATCGACCGGGGAACGGCCGGCCCCTGCGGTTCCGTGGCGGACTGCGAGCGGGCCGTCATCGTATGTGACACGACGTCTTCTTCCTTCGTCTTCAGTCGTTTCCCTCGGAGTGCTGTCAGAGGGCTGTCCTTGGCGTGGGCGCCGGCCCCGGGCTCGGCGCGGTCACCGGCCGGGCTGCCATCCCTCCGGCAGCGGAGGGAGCTCCCCGTGCGTGACCTTGAGGCCGCCCTGGGTCACCGGTGCGAACGGAGCCGGTGCCATGCACGTCCCGACCCTGGGAGCCGTGGTCTTGCCGTCGACGATGTCGACGTTGCTGACGCCCCAGTGGAAGCCGAACCGGCCCTTGCCGGGGCCGCCGTTCTTGACGCTGAAGCCGTACCGGGTCCCGATCTCCCGGGGGTCGGCGGACTTCGTGATGACAGCGGTGAGCGTCGCCGTGTCACCCGCGGTGACCAGGCAGTCGACCGCGGCCTCCGCTCTGCGGGTCTCCTTCGTCTTGGCCACCCAGTGGGAGAAGGCGACCGTGCCGCGGGCATCGCTGGGCATTCCCTTCGGCAGTTGGTCGACGGGGCGACTGAAGGGCGCCGCTGTCGCGTCGACGGAGAAGCGGATGTCGTCGTCGGGCGAGTAGGCGTAGAAGATGCGCCCCTCTCCGCTGACCTTGGCGGGACCGGTCTGCTTCTCCTTGGCGGCCGTCCCGGCCGCCGGTGCCGCATCCGTTCCCGCAGCGTGTGGGGAGGCGGAGGACGACGAGGCGGACGCCGAGGCGACGTGGGACAGGCCGGTCAGGGCGGCGAACGCCGTCGTCGCGGCCACCGCCCCGACGGTGATCCGGCGACGCGGAGTGGAGAGGATGCCGGGCATGGCGAGCTCCTTCGATCGATCGGACGGGCCGCTGTCGGCGGCCGTTGTCCCGGTGACGTGCTCCACTCTCGTTGCGCGGGCCCGGTCCGGACCATCTGCCGATCAGCGGATCTCCGGCCGTCGTGATCCGCTCGCCTCTGCCGTTCGGCAGAGGAAGGGCGCGGCGTCCCGCCCGTAGGATCAAGGAGTGGGGACGATCAAGAACTTCGGACGCCGGGAAGCGATCCCGGCCGTGGCCGCCGCTTTGACGGGATGTGCGGCCGTCGGCGCCGTCGCCGTGACGCGTGGTGGCGTGACGCAGCCCTACGGGGCCCTGTCCGCGATCGCCGCCGCCACCGTGCTGCTGTGGGTCCTGGCAGGCTGGCCGCGCTCAACCGAACGCCTCGGCGGGCCGCTCGCGCTCGCCGGAGTCCTGTCCCTGGCCGTCACCGTGGGGGCTGAGCCGCCCACGACGACCGGGGAGTCGTGGGTGCGGCTCGTGGAAGTCGCCGTCCTGCTGGTGCTCCTGGTGGTCGCGGCCCGCTGGGTGCCGCCGCCCCGCGCGGTGGCGGCGGGCGCACCGGCGGCCACGGCGGTGGCGACGTGGTCGCTGCCGTTGATGCCGGCGCCGTCCGTGTTGACGCTGGCGGGCGCGGCGGCGTTCTGGTCCCTGCCCGTGCTGGGTGCGGTGGTGGTCGGGGGCTACCCCCGTCTGATGGAGCACCGCAGGCGCCGTCTGGTCGTCGAGACCCGGCGCTCGCAGCAGCTCGAACTCGCCCGTGACCTGCACGACTTCGTTGCCCACGACGTCAGTGGGATCGTGGCGCAGGCACAGGCCGCTCGTTTCGTGGCCGAGACCGACCCCGCGCGGGCGTTGCCGGCGCTGGAGCGCATCGAGGCGGCGGGGCTCAACGCGTTGGCGTCCATGGACCGCATGGTGAAGACCCTTCACGAGGCGGACGGCGCCGATGCCCGGCCGGTGGGCACGGGCGGCGTCGAACCCCTGCCCGGTGTGGACCAGCTCCCCGGCCTCGTCGCACGGTTCTCCTCGGCCGACCTCTCGCAGACGGCTCGCCTCGGCGTCGCGGCGGGCGCCACCGACGGCCTCTCACGGACGGCCGGTTCGACGGCCTACCGGACGGTCGTCGAGGCCCTCACCAACGTCCGCCGTCACGCCCCCGGCGCCTCACGCGTCGACGTGGCCCTCACCCGTGTCCGTACCACCGACGGTGCGTCAGCCCTGGAGGTCTCGGTCGTCGACGATGGTGGGGCCGGGAAGCGGGCCGGCACCCGTACGGCCCTCCGCCGGGAGCGGGAGGGGCACGGCGGGCGCGGTCTGAACGGCCTGCGCGAGCGCGTACGGGCCGCCGGCGGCACACTGGTCTACGGGCCGCACGGTGACGGCTGGCGCGTGACCGCCGTCCTGCCGCTGACGCCGGAACCCCTGTCGCAGGAACCTCCGACGCCGGAACCACCGGCGCCGGAGCCGCTGCCCTCCGGGCCGAAGCGGACGACGTCGCCGGCCCTGACCGAGCAGCCGTCGTGACCAACGCGCCCACCCGCATCCTGCTGGCCGACGACCAGGACGACGTCCGCAGCGGATTCCGCCTCGTACTCGACTCGCAGCCCGACATGACCGTCGTCGGTGAGGCCGCCGACGGAGCCACCGCGCTCGATCTGGCGTCGCGGCTCCGGCCGGACGTCGTCCTGGCCGACATCCGGATGCCGCACCTCGACGGCCTGGAACTCACCCGGCGTCTCGCCGGACCCGGGTCCGCGTGCCCCACCCGCGTGATCGTCGTGACGACCTTCGACCTGGACGACTACGTGCACACCGCGTTGCACAACGGCGCCAGCGGATTCCTCCTCAAGCGCTCCGGGCCGGCCCTGCTGATCGAGGGCGTCAGGGCCGCGATGGCCGGCGACGCGCTCATCAGCCCCCAGATCACCGTCCGGCTCCTGCGCCGGCTCACCGCGACGCCGTCGCCCCGCCCCGCCGCCGGCCCGCCGGGAGGGACGCCCCCGGACCCGCTCACCGACCGGGAACGCGAGATCGTCCGCCTCATCGCGCGCGGCCACACCAACGCCCGGATCGCCGCCGAGCTCTTCATCTCGCCGGGGACGGCGAAGACCCACATCGCCAACATCCAGACCAAGTTGAAGACCGGCAACCGCGTCGGCATCGCGGCGTGGGCCTGGAAGACGGGGCTCGCCACCCCCGAGCCGTACGACGAACCGTAGGGCCTGCCCCGGGGATCGGCCGCGCGCCGTCGCGTCTTCCGGGGGCGACCCCACCGGCTACGGCTGCCGGGCGGCGGCCGACGCCCTTGCCGGGGCGGCGGATCGCGGTCACTGTGGGGGCGTGACCGTCGGGCGCCGGCCGGCCCGTCCCCCGCGTGAGGAGTCAGCGTGGAGTCCTTCGTCCTGCCCCACACCGTGCACGGTGACGGCCCGCACAAAGTCGTCGCCGTACACGGGTGGTTCGCCGACAGGTCCGCCTTCGACCCGATCCTGCCGGACGTCGACCGGAGCGCGTTCCAGTACGCCCTGGTCGATCTGCGCGGCTACGGCGAGGCCAAGGACGCGCCGGGCGCGTACACCACCGCCGAGGGGGCCGCCGACGTCCTGGCCGTCGCCGACCGGCTGGGCTGGGAGCGGTTCTCGGTGGTCGGGCACTCGATGGGCGGCAGCGTGGCGCAGCGGCTGCTGGCCCTGGCGCCGGACCGGGTGCGCAGGCTCGTGGGGATCTCCCCCGTCCCCGCCTCGGGGCTTCCGCTGCCGCCGGAACAGTGGGAACTGTTCTCCTCCGCCGCGCACGCCCCCCAGAACCGGCGTGTGATCATCGACTTCACGACGGGCGGGAAGCGTCCTGCCGGCTGGCTGGACCGGATGGTGTCACGCTCGCTGGAGCGCAGCGAGGCCAAGGCGTTCCGTGCCTGGCTCGACTCCTGGGCCGGGGAGGACTTCCACGCCGAGGTCGCGGACTCGACGGTTCCGGCACTGGCGGTCGTGGGGACGCTCGATCCCGCGCTGACGGCCGATCTGATGCGGGGGACGTGGCTGCGCTGGTACGCCGACAGCCGGCTCCTCGAGCTGCCGTCGGCGGGGCACTACGCCATGGACGAGACGCCGCTGGAGCTGATCCGGGCCATGGAGGACTTCCTGCGGGCCGACGGCGACGGGCGGGGGCAGGCGCCGGGGAACGGACCGCGGCCCGCGTGACCGGCCCGGTGACCGGCGCCGCGGAGGCCGGGGTGCCGGACGTCTTCGACCCCCGGATCTACGCCGACGGCCTGCCGCACGCGGCGTACCGGACCCTCCGCGACCGCCACCCGGTGGTCTGGCAGGAGGAGCACGGGGTGCTCGGCTGGCCCGCCGGACCTGGTTTCTGGGCGGTCACCCGCCACAACGACGTCGTGCGCGTCCTCAAGGACGGGCGTACGTACTCCTCCCGTCTCGGGGCGACGCAGATCCGGGACCCCGATCCCGCCGACCTGCCGTTCGTCCGGCGCATGATGCTCAATCAGGACCCGCCGGAGCACGGGCGGCTGCGCCGGCTG
The DNA here is from genome assembly GCF_002939475.1 of Streptomyces cinnamoneus. Lineage (NCBI taxonomy): Bacteria > Bacillati > Actinomycetota > Actinomycetes > Kitasatosporales > Streptomycetaceae > Streptomyces > Streptomyces cinnamoneus. Next base: position 371,021 of record NZ_PKFQ01000001.1, read on the forward strand.
ATCAGCCACGCCTTCACCCCCCGTCGCATCGACCGCTTCGCGGCCGCCGCCCGGGAACGGGCGCGCGGCCTGCTGACAGGAGCCGTCGACGCGGCTCGCGCCGGGGACGGGGTCTGCGACGTCGTCGCCGCCGTCACGGACGACTTCGCCCTGCTCAACCTCGCCGACCTGCTCGGTGTGCCGGCCGCCGACCGGGAGCTGCTGCTGGACTGGACCCGGCGCGTCATCGGCTACCAGGACCCGGATGAGTCCGGAGCACCCGCGCCCGGCCCGGGCGGGCGGCCCGTGGACCCGCGCTCCCCCGCCATGCTGAGCGACATGTTCGGCTACGCCCGGGAGCTGGCCGCCCACAAGCGCCGGCACCCCGGCGACGACGTGATGACCGTGCTCGCGTCGCGGACGAGGCCGGGGCAGAGGGAGCCGTCGCAGGTGAAGCCGGAGACGGCCGCATGCGCGTGGGCGGAGCTGGAGACGGCCGAGCTGGAGATGTCCTTCTTCCTGCTGACCATCGCGGGCAACGACACGGTCCGCAGCGCCGCCCCCGGCGGGCTGTGGGCCCTGGCACGGCATCCTGACGAATACCGCCGGTTGCGCGCGGGGGACGTGGGGACGGCGTCGAGCGTGGAGGAGCTGCTGCGCTGGCACCCGCCGGTGCTCAGCTTCCGCCGTACCGCGGCCCACGACACCGAACTGGCCGGCCGGCGCCTGCGCGCGGGCGACAAGGTGGTCGTCTTCCACGGGTCCGCCAACTACGACGAGCGGGTCTTCGCGGCGCCGCACCGGCTGGACCTGTCCCGCACCCCCAACCCGCACGTCTCCTTCGGCGACGGACCGCACGTGTGCCTGGGCGCGCACTTCGCCCGGCTGCAGCTACGGGTGCTCTACGAGGAGACGCGGCGGCTCCTGCCGTCCCTGACGCTCGCAGGGCCGCCGCGGCGGCTCGTGTCGAACTTCATCAACGGGGTGAAGTCGCTTCCGCTGTACGTCACCGCCGGGTGACCGGACCGGAACGAGAGGTCTTCTCCTGCGAGCCCGTGCCGCCCCCGTGACCGCCGGCGGGGTGACCGACGGTGTCGGCTCTCCCGTGGCATCCGGCGACGGCGGCCGGGCCGGGAGTGTGGGGTGGTGGTGTTCCCGGCAGGCAGCCGGGGCCTCCCTGTTTCGCCCGTGCAGGTGAAGGGCCTTGTCGGCTTCGCCGGGCGCCAGGACCGCCGCGTGCGGGGGCGGCGGCCCGCCGACCGGACGCCGGCGAGGGTGGCGGCCCGGCCGGCCCGTGACCGGGAGGCGGTCAGCCCGTGGCGCGCAGGGTGCGGCGGGCGGTGGCGCGGAGGTGTTCGAGGACGTCCGCGTCGGCGTCGAGGGTGTAGTCGGTGTCGAGGCCGGCGAGGGTCTGGGCGATGCGTGGCAGCACGTCGTCCGAGGCGTCGACGCGGCAGGTGCCCTCGTCGAGGGGCTGGACGCGGGTGCCCAGGCCGCGGGTGCGGGCGCGGACGTGGTCGGCGGAGGCATGGACGGTGGCGACGGCCCGATGACGGGTGGGGGCGGCCGACAGGCGGCCGGCGACGAAGGCGGCCGGGTCGTCCCCCGGTACCCGGCGGCGCGGGACCCGTCGGCCGGTGGGGGTGGGCTGGGTGATCCGGTCGAGGCGGAAGAGACGCCAGTCGTCCTTGTCGGTGTCGTGGGCGAGGAGGTACCACAGGCCGCCGGACACGACCAGGTGGCAGGGCTCGGCCCGGCGGGACGCGGCGGTGCCGTGGCGGGTGGTGTAGCCGAAGGTGAGGACTTCGTGGTCGCGGCAGGCCACGGCGAGGGTGGCCAGGACGGCCGGGTCGGCGCGCGGGCCCCGGGGTTCCCAGGTGATGCCGGCGAGGGAGGTCTGGAGGGCGGTGACCTGTCCGCGCAGGCGGCGAGGCAGGACCTGTTCGAGCTTGGCCAGGGCCCTGAGGGTGGTCTCCTCGATGCCGGTGAGGCCGCCCGCGGCCGTCCGCAGGGCGACGGCGATGGCCACGGCCTCGTCGTCGTCCACGAGGAGGGGCGGCAGATCGGCGCCGGCGGCCAGCCGGTAGCCGCCGGCGTGGCCGCGGGCGCTGTCGACGGGGTAGCCCAGTTCGCGCAGCCGGTCGATGTCGCGGCGGACGGTGCGGACGGTCACGCCGAGCCGTTCGGCCAAGTCGGAGCCGGACCATTCCCGCCGGGTCTGCAGCAGGGACAGCAGCCGCAGCATGCGGGCGGTCATGTCGCTCGTCATGACGTCCACTATGCACGGGTCAAAGGACACAGCCTGTCCTGAAAGCCTCCTAGTGTGGATCTGTCCGCAGTAATAAAGCAGGAGGTTTCCCATGAAAATCACGGTTCTTGGTACCGGTGGCGGTGGTCGCGCCCACGCCGCCAAGCTCCTTGGGCTCGGCCACGACGTCTACGTCGGCACCCGCGACCCCGAGGCCACGCTGGCCCGCACGGAGCCCGACATGATGGGCAACCCGCCCTACGGCCGGTGGCTCGCCGACCACCCCGGCATTCAGCTGCGCACCTTCGGCGAGGCCGCGGCCGCCGCGGACTCGCTGGTCGTGGGCGGCATCGACGGCCACAACGCCGTCGCCGCCCTGTCCTCCGTTGCCGACCAGCTCGCGGGCAAGACGCTCGTCGACTACGCCGTGCCGTACGTCTACAACCCCCAGGTCGAGCACCCCTGGCCGACCCCGTGGGGGATCATGCCGAAGCTCGACCCCTGTGACGTGGACAGTCTCGGCGAGCGGATCCAGCGCGCCCTTCCCCGGACCAAGGTCGTCAAGTCCTTCGTCACCCAGGAGCAGGAGACCGTCGTCAACCCCGCGATCGTCGGGGGCGGCGACCACACCATGTTCGTCGCCGGTGACCACGACGACGCCAAGCGGCAGGTCACGGAGCTGCTGAAGGACTACGGCTGGACCGACGTCCTCGATCTCGGCCCCCTCGTGTGCGCCCGCGGCATGGAGATGTACGCCCACATGCACTCGGCCATCGGGTTCGGCCTCGGCCAGCAGTTCGGCGGCCGTTTCGGCATCAAGGTCGTGCGCTGAGGCCGGACGGACCGCCGTCACCGGCGCCACGGCACCGGCCAGGCGTGGCCCCCGGCACCGGGCGGCCGCTCGCGTCCCGCCCCCGCCCGTCCCGGAGCACGGGCGCCGCGCCACCGCGAAGGAACCGCCTCGCCGCGGGCGGCCCTGCCCGCCCCTCCGGTCAGCCCTTCTGCATCCACGCCCCCTGACCCCGACGCCCCCACTGGCACGCCCATCGTGGCGCCGACACACCAAGAGCCGCACATGACCGCCCTGCCCCACATCACCGCCGCCCAGCGCCGCGCCCGCCTCGTGCGGCGCCACCTCCTGGCGCCCTCCGTCCGGGAGAAGGCGCCGGAGGCGGCGGCCGACGCCCTGGTCGGCCTGCACGCCACCGATCCCGCGACCGTCTTCCTCGCCGCGGCCGCCCGGATGCACGCGCCCACCGCCGGCGCCGTCGAGGCGGCGCTCTACGGCACGCCCGCCGGGCGACCGGCCGGTGGTCAGCCGGCAGGGGCCCCCGCGCTGGCCCGCATCCGGTGCATGCGTCGCACCATGTTCGTCGTCCCGGCCCCGCTCGCCCCGGCCGTCCACGCCGCGACCGCCGGAGGCCATGCGCACCGTCACCGCACCGACGCCATGGCGAGACTGCACGACGCGCTGGGCTGGGACGCACGGCGCTACGCCGCCGTGGAGCACGCGACCCTCCAGGCGCTCACGGCACACGGCGCGGCCACCGCCGTCCAACTCGCCGCCGCCATACCGGACTTGCGCGAGCAGATCATCACCTTCCCGGGCAAGCCGTACGAGTCGCGGCAGCGCGCGAGCACCCCCGTCCTGGGCGTGCTCGCCGCCGAGGGACGCATCCGGCGTGCCCGCCCGGCCGGTTCGTGGACCTCGGCGCAGTTCCGTTGGGCGCCGGCACGCCCGCTGCCGGAGGTGCCCGTCGCCGAGGCGAAGACCGAACTGGCCCGTCGCTACGTGGCGGCGTTCGGGCCGGTCACCGTGGACGACGTGAGGTGGTGGACCGGCTGGACCCTCACCGACACGCGCAAGGCCCTGGCCGCCACCGGCGCCCAGGCCGTCGAACTGGACGAGGGTACGGGCTACTCGCTGCCCGAGCATCTCGACGTTCCCGACGACGCGCCGGAACCCTCCGCCGCCCTCCTCCCCGGCCTGGACCCCACGCCCATGGGCTGGCGTCACCGCGGTTGGTACCTGGACGGTGACCACACCAAGGCCCTCTTCGACCGCAACGGCAACATCGGCCCCACCATCTGGTGGAACGGCCGCATCGTCGGCGCGTGGGCGCAGCAGCCGCACGGCCACATCAACCACCACTTCCTCACCGACCCCGGCCGTGAAGGGCGCGCCGCCGTCGCGACCGAGATCGAGCGGCTGACGGCCTTCCTCGGCGGCGTCCGGGTCACCCCCTGCTACCGCACCCCTCTCGAACGCCGGCTCTCGGCCCCGCCGTCCGGGGCCCGCACGGCCGGCTGATCACCGGTGGCCCTGGGGGCTTGGGATCGGTGAGCACTCCTGCGACCCTGGTGACCGCGCTCCGGCGTTCACGCCGGGGCGCGCACCGCCCGTTGCCCCTTCGACCGAGGATCCCCATGACCGACGACCTCTTCCTCGACCACGTCGCCGACCGGCTCGCTGCCCTGCCCGCCGTGCACGCCGTCACACTGGGTGGCTCACGGGCCCAGGGCACGCACACTCCTGACAGCGACTGGGATCTGGCCGTGTACTACCGCGGGGGCTTCGACCCGGCCGACCTGCGCGCCGTCGGCTGGGACGGGGAGGTTTCCGAGATCGGCGCCTGGGGCGGGGGCGTCTTCAACGGCGGGGCGTGGCTCACGATCGACGGCCGGCCCGTGGACGTCCACTACCGTGACCTCGACGTCGTCGAGCACGAACTCGCCGAGGCCCGGCAGGGCCGCTTCCACTGGGAGCCCCTGATGTTCCACCTGGCGGGCATCCCCAGCTACCTGGTGGTCGCTGAACTCGCCGTCAACCAGGTGCTCCGGGGCACCCTGCCCCGTCCCGCATACCCGAGGGCACTGCGCGAAGCGGCCCCGCCGGTGTGGCGCGGGCGGGCGGCCACGACCCTCCACTACGCCAGGGGCGCCTACGTGCGGGGCGGCCAGGCCACCGAGGTCGCGGGGGCGTTGGCCACCGCCGCCGCGCAGACGGCACACGCGGTGCTGGCCGCTCGCGGCGAGTGGGTCACCAACGAGAAGCGGCTCCTGCTGCGGGCGGGCCTGCGCGGCACCGACGCCATCATGGCCGGACTGAGGCCGGAGCCCGACTCCCTGACGCAGGCGATCGCCGATGCGGAGAGGCTGTTCGAGACCGCCGTGTGAGCACCGCACAGGCGCGAAGGGCGGCCCGGGGCCGCCGTCCGGCCCGGCCCGCCCTTCGCGTTCCCCGGGTCAGTCGTCGTGGACCGGGCTGGTGAACTCCAGGGTCCACGTCTCCTGGAACTCGGGCTTGGGCGGCACCACTTCGAGCTGCGCGCCGCGGTGCCCGGCGCGCAGAGCGAGCCCCTTGTCCGAGATGATCTTGACGCCGCCGATGACCCGTTCGAACGTGAACGTGGCCAGCTCGGGCCGCTGCACGCCGTTCACGTACAGCTTGTCGTCCACGATCACGAGGCCGACTTCCTCGTGCTGGGCGAGGCGGATCACGTAGGGCGAGCCGGGCACGGGCTCGGCCGGCTCGATCAGCCATTCCTGCTCGATCGGCAGGGGGTTCAGCCGGTCGGTGATGACGGGAGCGCCGTGCTTGATGGCGTGCTCGGTGGCCGTCACCAGGGCCGACGGGCCGATGATGTGCGCGTGGATCTTGTAGATGCCGGGCTTTACCGGGATCGGAGGCATGCGGGGACTCCCTCTCTCACGGTTCACTCGGGCCGGTGGCGTGACGTCACCGGTGCACGGGACAACGATCCCTGCCCGCCCGGGCAGCGCAAAGGTCCGGATGCCGCCAAGTCGACTACGGCGCGGACTGCTCGATCGCAGTTGCGAAAGCGTCCCGGTCGGAGGCGTGTTGAGGGCCGCCGTCCCGCCGGGCACCGCCCGGCGCGGTACAGGATCCGGCCGCCCGGCCGCCCCGCCCCTCGACGGGGGCGGCCGGGAACGCGGGAACCGGGCTTTCCGGCTCCGGGCCTCGGTCAGGGGCGGTGGGCCCGCCATTCGGAGGCGAGGACTCCCCAGATCTGCTTGTCATAACGGGCGCCCTCGAAGGGCCATGCCTCGCGTCGCACTCCCTCGAGCACCATGCCGAGCCGCTCGGCCACGGCGTAGCTGCGGTCGTTGTCGGCCCGGCAGTGCCATTCGGCGCGGTGCAGCCCCCGGGTGGTGAACGCCCAGTCCAGCAGGGCGCGGCACGCCTCCGTGATCAGGCCGCGGCCCTCGGCCGCGGGCTCCAGCCAGCAACCGACCTCGCACGATCCCCACGCGGCGTCGAAGTCCGTGAACATCACGCCGCCGACCAGGACGTCGTCGAGCCAGATGCCGTAGAGGCGGGCGCCGTCCGTGGCCTGGCGCTCGGCGTACCGGCGGATCGTGGCCCGCGCCCCGTCGACGTCGTCGGTGACGAACGCCGGCCCGACCCAGGGCCGGATGTGCTCGCGGGCCCGGTCCAGGTGGGCGGCGAACTCTTCGGCATGCCATGTCTCCAGCGGACGGAGGCGGGCGTCGTCCCGCAGAGGAAGGGAAAACATGAAGACCTCGCATTCACACAACAAGCGTTATGGTTATGTACCGTAGCAGCATGCCACGCACCAAGGGAGATCACGAAGCCCGTCGCCGCGACGTCTCGGAGGCGGTCTGGCGGGTGTTGGCCGCGCACGGATTCGGCGGGCTGACCCTGCGGGCCGTCGCCACCGAGCTCGGGGCGACCACCGGCCTGCTCACCCACTACTTCCCCACCAAGCGCGACCTGGTCGCGCATGCCCTCGACCTGCTCGACACCCGCAGCGCCTCCCGCCCCCGGCGCACGGCCGGGAGGGGCCTGTCCGCCGTGAGGGCCGCCCTGCTCGACATCCTGCCGCTGACGGCCGAGGCCACCGCCAGCAACCGGATCTGGGTGTCCTCCTGGGACACCGCGCTCGCCGACCCCGGGCTGAGTGACGACTACGCCCGCAAGTACGGGCGTAGCCGCGACAAGCTGCGCGACCTGGTCGCCGTGGCGCAGGAGCGCGGCGAACTGCCCGCCGGAGACCCGGGACGCGTCGCGGCCGGCGCCCAGTCGTTCGTCCTGGGCCTGGTCGTGCAGGCCCTTTTCGCTCCCGCGGCATTCCCGCCGGACCGCCAGGTCGAGCTTCTGGACGACTACCTGGCCGCGCTGGCCTCCCAACCCTCATCCGGTGGCGGTCACGCGACCCCGTCCTGACAGGCTGGACCCCTCAAGATCCAGTGGGCGGCGGGAGAGTGAGCAGCCGCCACGTGCCGAAGGGAAACGTCGTGCCGCACGCGAAGAGTACGGATGGGGTCCGCATCGCCTACCAGCCCCGGGGGGACGGCACCCCGCTCGTCCTGCTGGCAGGCCAGGCCAACACCCACCACTGGTGGGATCACGTCCGTGACGACTTCCAAGCCGCCCACCGCACCGTCACCCTCGACTACCGGGGCACCGGCGAGAGCGACAAACCCGACGAACCGTACAGCATCGAGGGGTTCGCGCAGGACGTCGTCGCGGTGCTGGACGACCTCGGCGTCGACCGCGCCCACGTCTACGGCACGTCCATGGGCGGACGAGTCGCCCAGCGGCTGGCCGCCCGCTACCCGCACCGGGTCCGCGCCCTGGTGCTCGGCTGTACGTCGCCGGGCGGCCGGCACGCCGTCGAGCGCGGCGACGACGTCCGCAGGGCACTGGCCCGGCCCGGCCCCGCGGCCGGCCGGGCCCTGCGCGAACTGATGTACACGCCGGCCTGGCTCGCGACCGGCACGGGTCCCCGCAACACGCTCGGCGACCCCGCCATGCCCGCCTACGCGCGCCGCCGGCACCTGGCCGCCAGCAACGCGCACGACGCGTGGGACGTGCTGCCGGACATCTCGGCGCCCACGCTGGTGGTGCACGGCACCGACGACCTCCTCAACCCCACGGCCAACGCGCACCTCCTCGCGGACCGCATCCCGGGCGCCCGGCTGCACCTCATCCCCGGAGCACGGCACGCCTACTTCGAGGAGTTCCGCGCCACCGCGGGTCCGCTGGTGCTGGACTTCCTCGCGGAGCACGACCACGACGGATGAGCACGCCGAACCGGACTCCCCCAGCACGTGGATCGCGCCTGGTTCACACTGGCCAGGTGATCGTTCTGCAACCCGTTCTGGAGATCCAGTCCCGTGACGGCTTCGCTCTCTGGCCGGTGGCCGCGCTGGAGCCGTACACCTTCCTGCCGTTGAGCGGTGCTCTCAGCCAGGCGGAGGTCGGTACGGCGGTGATGTCCATCGCCGCGTGCAACGACATGGATCCCGAGGGCGACGACGGTCCGCTGTCGCAACGGGCCACCGATCCGCTCGGGGCCTTCCTGCACGGGCTGCTCACCATGGACCCGCTCTTCGCGTCCGGTGGCCTGCGCATGACCGACACCGCCACTGGCGTCACCCTCCTGCCGGGCTGCTGCAACGGCCTGGAAGAGCGGGGCGACTGGGGTGAAGTCCTCGACGGCGACGGCTGGGCTTCCTTCGGTCACGACCCCAGCCCCGTCGCGGAACGCCTCGGCGGCACCGTCCGGTTGACCGTGGACGCAGAGCAGGACGACAGCCCGGTGATCGAGACAACCGTCACCGGGCTGCGGCCTCTGCTTGCCGGTGTGGAACGTGACCTGACGGACTTCCTTCGCCTGGTCGACGCTTGGGCGGCCCGGCACCTGCCCGACCACGCGGTTCCGGTCACCACCGCTCTCGTCCGCGCCCTGGCCCCGCCCGCCCCGGGTGCGGCTGACGGCTCAGCGCAGGAGCATGGAAAGGAGAAGGCGCAGACCTGACCGGCTCCGGAAGGGCGGGAGAGGCGACGATGGTCACCGACAACCGGCAACTGATCACGGGGGCGTACGACGCCTTCGGAGCCGGTGACGTCCCCGCGGTGCTTCAGGCCTTCGCCGAGGACATCACCTGGCACGTTCCGGGACGCGGCCCGCTGTCCGGCGACTACCGAGGACACCAGGAACTCGTCGGATTCTTCGGACGGGTCATGGAACTGTCCGGGGGCTCGTTCCGCATCCGCGTCGACGACGTGCTCACGGACGCGTCGCGGGTCGTGGTCCTGTGCACGGTGAGCGCGGAGCGCGACGGCCGGTCCTGGTCCTCGCCGGAAGTGCACGTATGGGAGATCGCCGACGGCAGGGCTGTCGCGTTCCGCGAGTTCCAGGGGGATCAGCAGGCAGAGGACGAGTTCTGGTCGTGATCAGCAGCGGGCCTCCGCCGCGTCAGGCCCCCGCGACCGCGCTCCCGGCCGCGCGACGGCGTTTCCCGTACGCGACGGTCAGCACGGCCAGCAGCGGCCCCCAGAGAGTCAGCGGCGCGTAGCAGACGTAGAACGAGGCGGCCTCCCAGCCGCCGGCCTCGCTGGGGAAGTCGCCGGGAAGGTCATCGCCCCGGATCGTCTTGCCGGCGATCTGCGTGGCGACGGTCAGGACGGTCCACATGCCCGTGAGGAGCCCGGCCCCGAGCGCCGCGGGGACGACCGCCGCCCTCGCCGGAACCCGGCGGCCGCCCAGGAACGGGATCCAGCGCGGAAACACCTCGCCCCAGCGGGCGACCAGGCCGAACGCGGTGAACGCCAGCACCTCGGACAGCACCGACAGGAAGACGACGTACGCCCGCTCACCGAACCCGATCCCGCGGTCGAACGCCGCCGGGAGCCGCCACAGGCTCGACGGCAGGACGGTCAGCGGTATAGCGCAGGCCACGCGCCGCACCCGCCGGGACACTCCGGCCACGGGCTCGTGAGCCGCCCGCCACGCGGCACGGGCCCGTCCGAAGCGGGTGGCGGCGGGTACGTCAGCGGGCGGGAGCAGTTTCATGGGCGGTCCTTGGTCGCGGTGGGCTCGGTCGGCCGTTCGGTCATGAAGATCGCAGCCAACGGGGCCGTCGCGAATCGCTCGGCGGGCTGAAGCCGCTCCGCCGGAAAGCCGAGGGGGCCGCGCCTCGGGGATGACGTCGGGCACCCTTCACTCTTGATCGCGAGACGGACCGTATCGTATTATCTAGCTCATCACCGTAGACCTCGCGGGAGGAGCCCCCCCATGCACCACTTCGTCGACGCCGCGCCGGGCATACGCCTGTGGGTGGAGGAGCGCGGCGCGGCCGACGCGCCCCCGCTCCTGCTGATCATGGGCGCGCAGGCCTCCGGCATGGGCTGGCCCGACGAGCTCGTGGACGCCCTCGCCGTCCACCACCGCGTGATCCGCTACGACCACCGCGACACCGGCCGCTCCACCTGGCCCTTCGACCGGCAGCCGTACGCGATCACCGATCTCGCCCACGACGCGGTCGCCGTCCTGGACGGGCTCGGCGTCGACCGCGCCCACATCGTGGGCCTGTCGCTGGGCGGCATGCTCGCCCAGCTGCTGATCGCCGATCACCCCGACCGTCTGCTCAGCGCCACCCTGATGGGGACGTGCGCGCTGAGCACCGCCCCCTACACCGCACCCGACGGGACCCGGATCCCGCCCACGGAGCTGCCCGGCATCGCCCCGCACGTCCTGGAGATGTGGTCCCGGCCGGTCGAGGACCATGGCCTGGAGGCCGAACTGGACCGGCGCGTCGAGCACTGGCGGGCGTTGTCCGGCGGCCAGCTCCCCTTCGACGCGGACTACTTCCGCGGCCTCGAGCGACGGATCATCGAGCACACCGGGCACTACGCCACCACCACCGCGCACGGCCGCGCCGACGACTCCGGCCTGCTCCGCACGGACGAACTGGCCCGCACCGACGTGCCCACCCTGGTCGTCTCCGCCCCCGCCGAACCGGTCTTCCCCCCGCCGCACCCCCAGCACCTCGCTCAGGCGATCCGTGGCGCACGCGTCGTGGAGATCCCCGGCATGGGCCACGCGCTCCCCCGCGAGGTCCTCGCGCCGCTCACCCGGGCCGTCCTCGATCACGCCGCAGGCAGGCGCCCCGGTACGCCGGCTCTCTGACGTCAGCGCCAGGACACGGCGAAGGGCGGCGGCACCCGGTGGGGGTGCCGCCGCCCTTCGCGGCGCTTCCGCCTCTGATCAGTGATCGATGACCGGTGATCAGTAGGCGGAGTTGACGTTGTCCATCGAGCCGTACTTGTCGGCCGCGTAGTTGCAGGACGCGGTGATGTTGGCGACCGGGTCCCAGATGTCCCACGAGGTGCCCTCGACGTGATACGCCTTGAACGTCGGATCGATGATCTGCAGCAGACCCTTCGACGGCACACCATTGACGGCGTTGACATCCCAGTCGTTGATCGCACGGGGGTTACCGGTCGACTCACGCATAATGTTCCGCTTGATGCCCTCATAAGAGGCCGGAACGCCCTTGGCGTGCAGGATGTCCAGCGACTGACGGATCCAGCCGTCCAGATTGTCGGCGTACGCCTTCTTCGCCGGGGCGGCCGGCTTCGCGGCGGGCTTGGCCGCGGCAGGCTTCATGGGCTTGCGGGCCTCGGAACGGCTCGCGCGCTCCTGCTCAGCCTTCGCCTTCACACCAGCATCGGCCTTCTTCGCGGCGGCGTCGGCCTTGGCCTGCTTCGCAGCCGCGTCGACCTGCTTGGCCAGCTCGTCCTGCTGCGTCTCACCAAAAGACCCGGCACTCCACGCCACCGGCTTCACCGCATGAGCCTCAGCGGCAGAAGCAGTACCACCGGACACCGCGGCGAACACCACCGTGGCGGCAGCGGCCGCGGTCAGACCGGCGGCGGAGAACTTGTGAACCTTGGACAGACGGGTATAGCCGGAGTGAGTGGAACGCATAACTGAGCTGAACCTCTTCCCATCGCGAAGTCGCAGTGGCCCGTAACGGCGCGAAAAAAGCGCCGTTTCTCTGTCAACGGCGCCGTGCGACCCCGCAATTGTTAGCGGCAGCGAAAACCCCCCGCAACGATGTGACCTACTACCCCCACTCGTTCACCGCCCCCGCGTTTCCCTCACCGGCCCCCTGTTCACGGGCCCTGTCGGAGACGTCCTTTCACTAAAGAGCCCGGTAGGTGACCCAGGTCGCATGAGCGGCCTCACAGGACACGCCCCCGCGGGTCACCTCTGCGCGACCGTGCGCTGCTCAGCGTGAGTGAGGGTCAGCAGTGCCGGAGGAAGGCGGCGGCCGGGCGCCGCTACGTCGTCGAGGCCCTCTCCCCCGCCTCGGGTGGCTCCTGCCGCGTGCGGGGCAGATCAGGCGCCTGCTCCGGCCCCCGCCGAGCGCCCGCTCCGACCCGCACCCGGTCGGCCCTCACCCGCCTTCGTCCACCCGCAGTCTGACCTGCTCCTCCAGGCGCTCCAGGCTGTGCGCGAGGGCGGTGTTCACGATCTCCTCGCCCGGGTCGTCGCCCTCGTCGAAAAAGGACAGGTGGATCGTCACCTCGCTCGCTCCGCCGTCCATGCCGGCCACCTGGAGCCAGCCGGCGTAGTTGCCGCTCTCCCTCGTCCCCCACTCCACGCGCATCTGGTCGGCCTGGGCCCGGAAGAGCCCGGGTTCGTCCTCGCCGGTGCGGTCCTCGTGGACGGTGACGGCCGGGAGTTCCTCCGCCCGGACGTGGAGGTCTTCCGGCAGCCAGCCGCTCAGCCTCTCGACGCTGTTGACCTGGTCGAAAACATGCTCGGGCAGCGCCGGCATCGTGCGGGAACTCTCGTATTCGCTCATGCCCTGTCCATCCTCAGTCCTCACTCCGGGAATCGGGGACCTTCCATGACCCGCCTGCCCGCGCGGGGGCCCTGGGCGGCGCGGTACCACCCGTTCGCTCCGGGGCCGGTCCGCCTTTCGGCCCCACCCGGCCCGCGCCGGCACCCCCTCCGTACCGTGCTCCCCATGTATGAGACGACAGGGGCTCCGGCCGGCGCGCCCACCACCGGACGTGATCCCGGTGCCGCGTACGCGGTCGCCGCGGTGACGGCGGTGGGGCTGAGTGTGACGAGTCTGTGGTGGGCCCTGCCCGGCACCGTCGCCGCGTTCCTCGCCGGGCACCGCTCGGGGCGGACCCGGCCGATGGTCGTGGCGGTCAGCGGGCTGCTGCTGGTGGCGGCGGTCGCGATCCCGGCGGCGCCACAGCTGCTCGCCAGGGCGAGCGACTTCGTCGCGGTGCTGGTCGGGGCGGCGCTGCTGCCCTGGTTCGCCGGACGGATCCGGCGGCAGTACCAGGAGCTGGTGCGGGCCGGGTGGGCGCGTGCGGGGCAACTGGAGCGCGAGCAGCAGCTGGTGGCCGAGCAGGCCCGGCTGCGCGAGCGGGCCCGCATCGCGCAGGACATGCACGACGCGCTCGGTCACGACCTGAGCCTGATCGCCCTCTCGGCCGGGGCCCTCAAGCTCGCGCCCGGCCTGGCGGAGCAGCACCGGGCGGCGGCCGAGGACGTACGGGTCCGGGCTGAGGCCGCGGTGGACCGCCTGGGCGAGGTGATCGGCATCCTGCGCGAGGGCGCGGGGGCGGACGGGGCGCCGACGGGCCCGGCGGACTTCGACATCGCGCGGCTCGTCGACGGGGCGGCCGCTTCCGGGCTGGACGTGGTGCTGCGGCTCACCGGTGAACGGCATGAGGTGCCCGGGGTGGTGGAGCGTGCGGCGCACCGTGTGGTGCAGGAGGCGCTGACCAACGTCGTCAAGCACGCGCCGGGGGCGTCGGCGGTGGTCCGTGTCGCACACACGGCCACCGAGACGGTGGTCACGGTGGAGAACACCCGGAGCGCCGGCGGTGCTCCGCCGGCCCGGGAGGGAACGCCCGGTGGCGGGCGGGGCCTGGTCGGTCTGGACGAGCGGGTACGGCTGGCGGGCGGCTCCTTCACCCACGGCCCGCGCGCCGCCGGCTTCGTGGTCACCGCCCGGCTGCCGCACGAGCCCCGGCGGCCCTCACCACCGCGCCCGGATCCCGCCGCCGTCGCTTCGGTCCTGCCGCCGGAGCACCGCAAGGCCCGGCGGCGCGCCCGGTACACGCTGGCCGCCGCGGTCGCCGTGCCGGTGCTGGCCCTGACCTGCCTGACCACCGTGCTGGTGGTGTGGGGCTCGCTGATCCTGTCGGAGGCGGTGCTCGACCCCGACGACTACGCCAAGCTGCGCGTGGGGCAGAATCGCCGGGAGGTGGCCGGACTCCTGCCGGGCCGTCAGTTGCCGTACCGGCCGAAGGGTGCCGCGTCAAAGAAGCCGGGAGTGAAGTGCGAGTACTACGCCGTGACGGCCGACCGCTTCGTGGACAACTCGGGCGACTCGTACCAGCTGTGCTTCCGGGACGGGCGGCTGATCGGCCTCGACGTGCTGCGCGGCTGAGCGCCCGGTGATCCGCGTCCTGCTCGCCGACGACGAGCCGATGATCCGCGTCGGCATCCGCGCCGTGCTGTCCACCGACCCCGGCCTGGAGGTCGTCGCCGAGGCCGGCGACGGGCACGAGGCGGTGGAGCTGGTGCGCCGTCACCGCCCCGACGTGGCCGTGCTCGACATCCGGATGCCACGGGTGAACGGGATCGAGGCGGCGGCGCGGATCCGCGCCGCCGTCCCCGGGACCGGTGTCGTGATGCTCACGACGTTCGGCGAGGACGACTACATCCTCCAGGCACTGTCCGGCGGCGCCGCCGGGTTCCTCGTCAAGTCCGGCGCTCCCGAGGAACTGCTCGCGGGCGTGCGCGCGGTGGCCGAGGGCGCCGCCTACCTGTCACCGAAGGTCGCCGCCCGGGTGGTCGCCCACCTGTCCGCGACCGGCGCCGGCTCCGCCACCGCCCGCCGCGCCGCCGCCCGTGAACGGATCGCCTCCCTCACTCCCCGGGAACGGGACGTGCTGTCCCACCTGGGCGCCGGGCTGTCGAACGGTCAGATCGCGCGGCGTCTGCACCTGGTGGAAGGAACCGTCAAGGCGCACGTGAGCTCCATCCTGTCGCGGCTGGGCGTGGACAACCGGGCCGCGGCCGCCGTCGTGGCGCACGAGGCCGGCGTCCTTCCCCCACCGGTCCAGACCGAACAGTGACAGCGCCCTGACGGCGAGCGGGGGCAGCAGGAGCATCGCGGCCGCCGCCACGGCGCCGCCGAGCACCGCGCCAGCCAGCACGTCGTGGGGATAGTGCACGCCCACGGCGACGCGCAGCAGCGCCGCGGCCAGGGCCAGCGGCAGGGTCACGACGGCGAGCCTCGGCCGCACCATGGCCACGCCGACGGCGAGCGCGGCGGCGAGGGTGGAGTGGTTGCTGGGGAAGGACCAGTCACCGACCGGCGGGCATTCCTTGACGGTGGTGACGCCGTGCAGGGCGCGGCAGGGCCGTTCCTCGTCCACCATCGTCTTGACAAGCTCGCTGACGGCGTAGGCGGCCACGGTGCCGAAGCCCGCCACCAGTACGGCCGCGGACGTCCCCAGGTCGCGGCGGCGCAGCCCCGTCCAGGCGGTCCATACGAGCAGCAGGCCGAGCGCCACGAGCGTCGCCTCGGTGGCCACGCCGAACAGCGAGCCCAGCCAGCCCGGCGCGTCCGCCGACGTCCCGGCGATGGTCCGGTACAGCGACGCCGAGGGCCCGCCGGTGACCTCCACCGCGCCGAAGTCGCCTGTTGTGGCCGGGGCCGCCCAGGCCACTACCCCGGCCGCCACGGCCAGCAGGGCCGGTGCGGCCAGCAGCCGGCCCCGGGACACCGGGGTGCGCGTCGCGGGGCCCGGTGCGGTTCTGTGTTGCGCAGTGCGTCTCATGCGGCCCGAACCTACGGACCTCCTCCGGCCCGCGCATCGCCCGAACGGCAGGACCGCGCCCCTGACGATCGTCGGGGTTGCCGAACGCGGAACGGGGTGACCACGGTGCCGGAAGGACGCTCACTCCTCAAGCCAGAACCCGGCTCGCCTCCGCCAGAGGTCGAGCAGCCCGCCGTCGCCGTCGATGTCGAGGCTTCCGGTGGCCGGGGGCCGCCCGTAGACGTGCAGGAGCAGGTCGGTGAGCGGCCCGCGCAGCGTGACGGCGGCCTCGCCGGGGGCCCGGTGCCAGGCGGGAGCCTCGCCCGTGAGGTCGACCAGCCAGTCCCCGCGGGCCTCCGGCGGGGTGTCGGTGGCCCGGAAGTGGAGGGTGCGGCCGGGGCCGAGCAGTGCGGGCTCTCCCGGCCTCGGTGCGTACGCCTCCGGCATCGTGCTGAACCTCATCCACTCGTCGAGGGCGTCGGAGGCGACGTCCCCTTCGACGGCGTACTCCGCTCCGACGGTGAGGGCCGCGTCGGCCCGGTGGACGACCGTCTCGTGCGTCATCCGGCGGGCCCAGAACAGCAGGGGCTCGTCCGGCACCACGGTCCACACCGCCGTGCCGGGCCCGGCGGCCCGCAGGGCCCGTGCCAGCGCCGCCGAGCCCTCGGCGAGCCAGGTGTCCAGGGCGTCCGGGTCCTCGTCCGTGTGGCCCTGGTCGTTGACCAGGTCGTCCGGGACGGGTCCTTGCGCCCGGGTCCTGACGATCGTCTCGACCCAGCGGTGCGCTCCGCCCACGTGCCACAGCAGTTGGCTCAGGTTCCAGCCCGGGCAGGTGGGCACGGGCAGCTGCGGGTCCGCGCCCTGGGCGTGCGACCGCAACAAGTCCGTCTGCGTGAGGATTTCGGCGCAGTAGCGTTCGAAGCTCAGCGGCGTCATGGCGCCACGATACGCAAGCGGGCGGGCGGGACCGGCTACCAGAGGCGGCCCTCGGGGAGGTCGGCCAGGTGCGGAGCGGACAGGTGCAGCACCTCGTACCGTTCGGTGGCGTCCTCCGTCTCGGGAACGGCGTCCTCCCACAGGACGAAGCGCATCAGCTCCCAGTGGTGGGGGTCCACGGCGAGGGCGGCGGTGTGGACGCCGTCACGCTGGGCCAGGGCGTGCAGGGCGTCGGCCTCACGCCGGATCAGGTCGGCGAGTCCCGTGCCGGCGGTGCCGGAGTCGGCGGGGAGCCGGGTCACGCGGCGGGACGCGGCCTTGGGGGTGGTGTTCCGGGCGGGGCCGGCTTCGCTGGAGATGCCCGTCCAGTGGTGGACGACCGGGCGGCCGAAGTCCCGGATGATGCCCTGGAAGCCGCCTCCGCCGACGAGGAACTCGCTCATCGCGGCGGTGTCGGCCCACAGGTAGAAGGGGGCGTACTGGTTGACCGGCGAGCCCTCGACCCCGCGCTCGCGGATGACGTAGGCCTTCAGGCCGAGCCCGGCGCGGTCGTCGAGGATGTGGCCGAAGTCGGCCACCCGCTTGCGGATGATCCGCATGTCGTAGTCGGCGGGCAGGGTGACTTCGTACTGCTTGGCGTACACGGTGGTGTCACTGCCTTTCTGTGTTCGGTTCGGTGGGGACGTCAGGGCGTGGTGCGTGAGGACAGCAGTGCGAGCACCCCGGTGACGGCCGTGTGGAACAGCTCCGCCGAGTCCGCCGCCCTGGCCAGGACGTAGCCGCCCTGGAGCACGGCGACCACGGCCGACGCGGTGCCGGCCGGGTCCAGTGCGGCGTCCAGCTCGCCGCGGTCGCGGCCTTCCGCGAGGATGTCCGCGAGCCGGCCCCGCAGCCAGACGAACGTCTCGTCGACCGGGGCGCGCAGCACCGGATCGGCCATCACGTCCGGGTCCTGGGTCAGGCGGCCGATCGGGCAGCCCTTGAGGACGTCGCGCTCGCGCAGCAGGTACGCGGTGAGGCGCTCCAGCGCGGTGCCCGGGGCGGACAGTTGCTCCTCCGCCCGGGCCCGCATGTCGTCCGCGGTGCGCCGGATCGCCGTCAGCGCCAGCTCGTGCTTGCCGGCGAAGTGGTGGTACATGCTGCCCTGCCCGGCACCGGCGCGCTGCTGGATGGCCTTGGGGCTGGTGCCGACATATCCGCGCTCCCAGAGGAGTTCACGGGTGCTCTCGATGAGGCGTTCCGACGTGTTCACCCAAGCAGTGTACATACTAGTAGGTACAAACGATCTTCCATTCCGGACGGAAGCGGCACGCAAGGCGCACCAGCCAGGCCGGCGGTGCGGACCAACCAGCCTGGCGGCGACGGCTGTTCGGGCGACGACTGTTCCGATCACGGCCGTTCATCTGACGGCCGTTCATCTGTTCGTCCACGGAAAAGCCGTTGACGCAGATCGAACCCACGTGATCAAGTTCTCGACCGTGCCCCTCATCCGTCACATACGCGCGGTCGCACCGCCCAGCGCGGTGACAGCCGGCTTCCTCGCGGTGCTCATCGGCTTCACCAGCTCCGTGGCCATCGTCATCACCGCCGCGGAGACCGCGGGCGCCACGTCCGCTCAACTGACGTCATGGATCTTCGCCTTGGGCATCGGCATGGGTGTGACCTGCGTAGGGCTCTCCCTGCGCTACCGCGCCCCCGTGGTCACCGCGTGGTCCACACCGGGCGCCGCCCTGCTCGCGACCGGCCTGCACGGGGTGTCGATGCCGCAGGCCGTCGGCGCGTTCATCCTCTCGGCGGTCCTGGTCGTCGTCAGCGGTGTGACCGGCTGGTTCGAGCGCGTCATGGACAAGATCCCGGTGCCGCTGGCGTCGGCGCTGCTGGCCGGGGTGCTCGTCCAGTTCGGCACCGGCCTGTTCACCAAGATGCAGCAGAACTTCGCCGTCGTGTTCCCGATGTTCGCCGTCTACCTGCTGTGCCGCCGGTGGCTTCCCCGCTACGCGGTCATCGGGGCCCTCGCCATCGGGATCGCCGCGAGCGCGTGCCAGGGCTCGTGGCGGCTGGGCGGGCTGCACCTGGGCCTGGCCGAGCCGGTGTTCGTGCGCCCCGAGTTCTCCTGGCAGGTGCTCGTGGGGGTCGGTCTGCCGCTGTACGTGGTCACCATGGCCTCGCAGAACCTGCCGGGCGTCGCGGTGATGCGCAACGCCGGCTACCGCACCCCCGTCTCCCCCCTGCTCACCTGGACAGGGGTGGTCACGGCGCTGCTCGCCCCGTTCGGCTGCTTCGGGCTGAACCTGGCCGCCATCACGGCGGCGATCTGCATGGGCGAGGAGGCGCACGAGGACCCCCGCCGGCGGTACCTGGCGGCCGTGTGGGCGGGCCTGTTCTATGTGACGGTCGGCCTGTTCGCCGGGGTCGTGGGCTGGCTGCTCACCGCCATGCCCACCGCCCTCATCATGGGCATCGCGGGGCTGGGGCTCCTCGGCACCATCGGCGGTTCCCTGTCGGCCGCCCTGGCGGACGAGGGCATGCGCGAGCCCGCCGTCGTCACTTTCCTGGCCACCGCGTCGGGCATGACGCTCTTCGGCATCGGGTCCACGTTCTGGGGGCTGCTCGCCGGGGTGCTCGCCACCGCCGTCCTCCGGAGCCGACGGCGTACAGCCACCGCGGTGACCCCGGCGCCGGAACCCGGCCGGGAGCCGGCCGCACGCTGACCATGACGGGGTGAGGGACACCGCCCGCCGGCGCGGACGCCGCACCCCGGCGTCCGCGACCGCTCCATGTCTCGCTCCCCGTCCGCCGCCCGTTTCCGCCCGGGGTGCGGGGGCAGCCGGTTCTTCCCCCGCGTGCAGGCGGGGCACGACCCGGGAGGCGGCGTGATGGGACGGTGGCGGGACGAGGGTGACGTGCGGGAGGCCCGGCGGACGGGAACGGCCGTCGCGGCACGTGCCGGTCTCGTCGCCCGCGGGGTCCTCTACTTCCTCGTCGGGACCCTGGCCCTGCGGATCGCCGTCGCCGACGGCGGCGAGCAGGCCGACCGGGGCGGGGCGGTGCAGGAGCTGGCCCACAAGCCCTTCGGGCACGTACTCGTCTGGGCCGTGGGCGTCGGGCTGGTCGGCATGGCTCTGTGGCAGCTGTCGGAAGCGGTCTTCGGGGCGGCGGGGCCCGACGGGCGGAAGGTGCGCAAGCGGTCGGCGTCAGCCGTGCGTTCCGTCTTCTTCTGCGTCGTCGCGGGGTCGGTGATCGGCTTCGCGGCCGGGGAGCGCGGCAGTGGCGCCGGGTCGACCGACGAGAAGTCACGGGACGTCACCGCCCGGGCGCTGGACTGGCCGGCCGGTCAGTGGCTCGTGGCCGCGGCGGGCGTCGTGGTCGCGGCCGTGGGCGTCTGGATGGTCGTCCGGGCGGCCACGCGCGCGTACCGCCGGGAGTTGAGGATGGCCATGATGACCCCGGTGACACGCAGGGTCGTCGACGTCCTCGGGGTCGTGGGCGGGATCAGCCGGGGGCTGGTGTTCGCCGCCGCGGGCACCTTCGCGGTCCGGGCGGCCGTGACGTACGACCCGGGGCAGGCCAAGGGCCTGGACGACACCCTCCGCACCTTCGCCGGGTCCCCGGCGGGGCCGTGGCTGCTGGCGGCGGTGGCGGTGGGGCTGGCGCTGTTCGGACTGTTCTCGTTCACCATGGCGCGCTGGCGGGCCTTCTGACGCCTGGGGGACGGCCCCTCAGCCGCTCGGCAGGACCTTGCGGAGCGCCGTGTCCAGCTCCTTCGCCACGTCCGCGTCGGACATCGACCGGGTCTTCGCGGAGGTGTGCAGTCTGCTCAGCTCCGTGGTGAACGCGTGCGTGAACGCGCCGTAGAACGGTGTGTGCGGCCGCAGGACCGCCGCTTGCAGGGCCGGCAGAAGCGTGTCCTTCGCGTACAGCGGGCGTTGGAACCTGTCGCGTGGCATGTCGCCGCCGCTCCCTTCCGACGAGGCGGCCGCGCTGGGCGCCGCGCGGTGGTCGTCGCACGTGACGCCCGGGTCCGTGTAGGCCGACGTGCGCGTCGCCGCGAAGCCCGCGTCCAGCAGACAGCGTTCGCTGGTCTTGTCGGTGAGGAACCTGACCAGTTCCCGGGCCTTCCTCACCCGCGCCTCGGGCATGGCCGGGTTGGCGGCCACCGCGAGGTCCTGGCCGCCCAGCACGGCGGCGCCGGGGAGGGGGGCGACGCCCAGCTTGTCGTCGCCGAGGGCCGCGTGGAGCGTCCGGTACGCGTAGGGCCAGTGGCGGAGGAAGGCCGTACGGCCCTCCGCGAAGTCCTTGAGGGTGGCGGCCTCGTCCGACTCGAAGGCGTCGTCGAGCGTGTGCGGGTTCTCAGTCCGCCGCCGGAACTCCGCCACGCCCTTCTCCAGCTCGTCCGGCGAGGCGGCGTAGGCGCCGTCCTCGCCGGTCAGCCGCACGCCCGCGGAAGCGAACGCCTCGGTGCCGTTGACGGTCAGCCCTTCGTAGGGGCTGAGCTGGCTGGTCCAGGCGCTCCGGTAGCTCTTCGACTTGTCGGTCTTGTCGGTGCGGGCCCAGGCGTCCACCGCGTCCATCAGCGAGGCCACGCCGCCCCACATCGTGTGCCCGGTCGTGAGCGCCCCGGACTTCTTCTCGTCGATCCCCGCGCCACCGACCAGGTAGTCGCGGCGGTAGTACAGCAGGCCGACGTCGCTGTTGTAGGGCGCCGCATAGACCTCGCCCTTCCAGCGCGCGGTGGCGGCCGCCTTGGCGAGGACGTCGCCGTCGTCGGCGTACTCCTCGGGCAGTTCCCGGATGAGGCCCGCGGCGGCGAACTCGGCGACCCACGTGACGTCGAGGTTCACGATGTCGTAGCCGGAGCTGCCGGACTGCAGCGCCGCGAGGAGCTGGCTCCGTTGCAGGTCCGCGGACCCGGGCAGGATGACGGCGCGGGCGCGGTAGGGCGAGTTCTCCTTCTCCTGCAGTTCGTTCCAGGCGTCGACCAGGCGCTTGCGGATCCCGTTCTTGCCGGTGACGTCCACGCCGGTGGCTATCACGAGCTGCGTGCCGGTCAGCGGTCGCGCGGACGCCGTACCGGAGTGCCCTCCCGGCTCGCCGTGCCCTGAGCAGGCGCTCGCGCCCAGCACGAGGGCGGCACACCAGACGAGCACCTGGACGATTGTCGAGCGTTTCATGCGTCTTGCCCCCGTCGCGCTATTGGTGGCCCTGCGCGACCTGGGAGATCTCGGCGGCGAGATCCCTGGCCAGGTCGCCCCGGGCGTCCAGGCACCTACCGCCGCTCGCCTCGGCCAGACGCAGGTCCAGTCGGTCCTTCAGACAGCCACCGGAGTCGAACGACACCATCACCACCGGCACGTTCCGGCCGCGTACGAACGTCACCAGGTCGTCCTGCCGGGCCGCGTTCATGCGGTCGTTGTCCTCGTCGTCGGTGAGCAGGACGATGAGCTGGGGGTGCCCGTCGTCCTCGTCACCGCGGGGCATCTGGTTCAGCGCCTCGCGCAGCGCACCGCCGATGTCGGCCTCCTGGGACGGTTCCGGTACGGCGTCGTCCACTTTCCTGCCCGCCTCGGCGGCCTTGTCCTGCTCGCTCTTGTCGGCGGCCCTGGACCACGAGCCGTGGGTGCCGAAGGGGAGCAGTTCGCGGTACGGGGCGCCGGACCCCGCCGAGGCGACGCTCCACACGCCGAAGATGTCCTCGGAGCCGAATCGGCTCAGTGACTGCTTGAGGATCTCCCGCGTGCTGTTGGCCCCGTCCCACCACCGGCTCATCGACCCCGAGCTGTCCAGCAGGAAGCGGACCCGGCTCGCGGCGTTGGCCTGCCGGTACTTCTCCAGGGTGTCCGATGCCTCGTCGGCGGAGAGGGCGCGGGGCACCGGGCCGGGGCTCGTCAGCACCCCGGGCGACGCGGAGGAGAAGGGGGCCCGGGAGCCCTGCCGGAACGCCTGGTCCTGGAAGGCCTTCCGGCCGTCCTCCGACGTCAGCCAGTCCCGGAACCGCTGGACGGCCTGGTCGCGCTCCCCCTCGTCCAGGCGGGCGTCGTTCCAGCGGACGTGTACGAACACGGGGGCGAGGCCGGGTACGTCGGTGGGGTACTCGGCCACACGGGTCACTCCGGTCTCACCGACGCAGTGCTGGTACGCGCCGAGGGTGGGCTCGGCCACCAGGACCGCGGTGCGCCGGTCCACCGCCCTGGCCTCGGCGGAACTGCCCCCGGCCAGCCCGCACACGAGGTCCTTGCCCGTCGGCGCGGTCCGCCCCTGGCGGCGCTGCCCCAGCTCGACGTTCCGCGGGGCGTCCGTCTGGTACAGGCCGCGGGCCGCGGCGAGTGCGGCGTCGGTGTTCCGCGGGTCGGCCCGCCGGACCTCCGTCTGCTCGCCCTTCCCCTTCATCGCGGTGAGCAGGTCGGCGAGCTTGCGGCCCGCGCGCGCGCCTTCGGGCTCGGCGAGCCGTTCGGGCAGCAACAGGACCATGGGCGCGTAGGCGAGCGGCCGTTCGCCGTCGAAGTCCAGGGTGAGGACCGACGACTGGTTGCCCCCCTCGTCCTGTGCCCTGCGCGCGCTCGCGGAGGACGCCGGTATCCACACGTCGGGCTGGGGTCCCACCGTGCTCATCGGGTTGAACCCGGACCGGCCGACGTGGGCCCACTCCCCGTACTGGGTGCGGAACGCCTCCACGGTGTCGGCGGCACCGGCGCTGTAGACGGTGACGCCGGTGCGGCGGCAGTTGTCCCCGTCCCTGTTCGCGTCCGACGCGACGAACCCGTCCGCGGCCTTGCGGATGACCGGAGCGAGATCCGGGTCGGTGAGCACGCGCAGTTCGAGCGGCGCGTGGTGCGCGCACGAGGCGGACGGTCCGTCGCCGTCCGAGTCGCCGGAGGTGATCCACCAGAAGGCGGCGGTGAGCGCGGCCGTCACGGCCAGCAGCGCCGCGGTGATCAGCCGGGCGGGGCGGGGGCGGGGGCCGGGGTGCTCCTCGCCGGTCCCCTGCGATCCGCCGGTCGCCGGGGGGAGGGGGCCGCCCCCGGGCGGGCGGGCCAGGACCTCGTCGTCCGCGGAGTCCTTCCGGCACGCCTGGGGGTTCCACTCCCGGCCGCCCACGGTCTTCAGGGCCTTCAGGTCGTCCGACACGCGCTTGTGCAGGCCGCCCAGGGTCACGGGGCCGCCGGCCGGGCGGGCGCCCCGTCCGAGGTGGCGTATCAGGTGTGCCGTGTACGGGGTCGGCGTCCGCGCGTTCCCCGCGTCGATCCGCTGGTTCTTCTGCACCGCGAGCAGCAGGGAGACGCGCTGCTGGTCCTGCTCGTCGAGTTCCTCCCAGGCCGCCGAGGCGTTGCCCGCGTAGCAGCAGTCGAGGACCACCACGGTGTGCCGGGGCCGGTTCTCCCCGGAACACAGCCGGTTGAGCACGTCGTCCCAGCGGATCCACCCGGGGAAACCGGGGCCGTGCTCGACCTTGGCGTCACGCAGTCCCAGCAGCAGGCGGCCGTGGCCGCCGGTGCGCGTGTCGACGATGCCGTGCCCGGCGAAGTAGACGAGGAGCAGCTGGTCCGTGTGGTCCCGTGCGTGTCCCAGCCGGTTCTCGAACTGCTCGACGCCGGGCGAGGAGAGCGCCTCTATGCGGTCCTCGTCGAAGACCCCGCCGGTGCCCAGGACGTCCCTCAGCTCGTCCAGGTTCTGCTGGACCGCGGCGATGTCCCCGAGGCCGGCGGCGAACCGCAGGGGCCTCTTGTTGGCGTAGTGCGCCACCCCGACGAGCAGGGCGCGGCTGGTTCCCTCGTGCCGCTCAGGTCCGGCCATCGCGCTAGTCCTGCTCGTCGTCCCGCTCCGCCCGGAAGTCCGGCGGGTCCGGATCGCCCAGGGCTCGCCGGCTCGTCCGCCATTCCTTGACGGACTCCGCGACCCGCCGGACGATCTCGGCGGACGCCGCGGCGCCGCCCCAGTCGATCACGTGGAGCACGATGTCGAGCTGAGGGCCCATCGGGACGCCGGCTTCCCCGCGTCGGGCACCCCGCTTGACCTGCACTCGGCCTTTCAGTTCCGGTTCGTCCTTGAGCCACGTCTCAAGGGACTTGACGTCCCTTTCCTCCACGTGTCCGGACACGGAGATACGCACGTGGTGCCGTAACCCGTCCTCTCCTCGCGCCATAACTCGGCATGGTGTCACGGAGTGTGCGATTCCAGGAGAGGGTCTGCGGATGTCCTCGCGCCGGGCGGGGATGGTCCGGACCGCGCCTCGTGGTCCGCGCCCCCGCCGGGGCGGCTCACGTCTCCGGTACGGCCTGGATGTCCAGCTCGACCCTGATGGTGGTGCCGATCATGACGATGCCCCGCTGGAGCATCGAACGCCAGTTCAGGGTGAAGTCCTCGCGGTGCAGCTCGGTGCCGGCCGAACAGGCGGCACGGGTCTCGCCCGCGATGCCGGTGCCGATGCCCAGGTAGCGCGTGTCGAGCGCGACGTTCCGGCTGATGCCGTGCAGGTTCAGCACGCCCTCGACGGACCAGCGCGAGCCGCCGCGGTGCACGAAGCGCTCGCTGGTGAACCGCATGTACGGGTACGTCGCGACGTCCAGGAACTCCGGCGAGCACAGGTGTTCGTCCCGGCGCTCGACCCCCGTGTCGATGCTGGCGGTCTCGATCACCACGTCCAGCCGCGAGTGCTCCATGCGCTCGCCCACCCACAGGGTCCCCTGGAACCGGTTGAACCTGCCGTGCACTTCGGCCAGGCCGATGTGCCGGGCGATGAAGCGCACCGCCGTGTGGTCGGGGTCGACGCGCCAGACCCCCGCCGCCGGCGTGGCGGGCGTGGGCGCCGTCTCCATGCCGATCGCGTCGAGGGTGGTGCGCGTCTGCTCGACGCACACGAAGGACCGGCGTACGGGCTGGAAGCCCTCGGCCGTCACGACGAGGCCGTACTCGCCGGGCGGCACGGTGGCGGCGAACCTGCCGTGGGGGTCGCTCTGCCCGTGGACGACCTCCCTGCCGGCCGCGTCCCGGACGGAGACCTCCGCACGGTGCATCGGCAGCCGCAACGGGTCGAGGACGAGACAGTCGACGACACCCGCCCCCTGAGGGATCGGGGCACCTCCCTGCCGCGGAGAGCTCTTGAAACGGCGCAGCAGCGCGAGGGGCATCCCTGAAGAACCTTTCTCTGGCGGGAAGGTGGTCGGGTGTTAGACCATCACATCTCACCATTACAAGGCAAAACGGCTACTTGGCTTTCAAAAGCGCACCGATCGCTGCTGAACGGCTTCGATTCGCCCAGATCACCCCGCGAGAGTCGCTCCTACGGATCGGAGGGCCGGGTCAGCCGTGTCACCGCCGCCCACAAGGGCGGCGCGCGTACCATCACGCTGTCCCCATAGCCGCATTTCATCCCATATGCCGCTATGCACAGTTCGCTACGAGGCACGCGCGCCCGGACGCGCGGGGGTTGGCGGTGGCCATGGATCGATCTGCACCACAAGCGCCTGTGGCGCCCGGCTCCGACGTGCGGCCGGTCGTCCGGGTGCCGGTCGCCCTCCGGGTGAACGGCACCGAGCGGCGCCTTGAGGTGGACACCCGCACCACGCTGCTGGACGCCCTGCGGGACGGGCTGAAGCTGACGGGCACGAAGAAGGGCTGCGACCAGGGACAGTGCGGGGCGTGCACCGTGCACGTCGACGGCAGACGGGTGCTGTCGTGCCTGACCCTCGCCGCGAGTGCCGACGGCCGCGAGGTGCTGACCATCGAGGGGCTCGGGCGGGACGGCGCGCCGCATCCCGTGCAGGAGGCCTTCGTCCGCCACGACGGCCTGCAGTGCGGCTACTGCACCCCGGGGCAGATCATGTCGGCCGTCGCCCTGATCCAGGAGGGCCGGGCGGGGTCCGACGACGACATCCGGGAGTTCATGAGCGGCAACCTCTGCCGTTGCGGCGCCTATCCGAACATCGTGGCCGCGATCCGCCAAGCCGCCGGCCGGGGTGACCATGCGTAGCTTCGCCTATGTCCGGGCCGCCACCGTCGACGACGCGGTCGCCGAGGTCACGGCGGACCCGGACGCCGCCTACCTCGCCGGGGGGACCACCCAGGTGGACCTGATGAAGGACGAGGTGTTCCGGCCCGGCCGGCTGGTGGACATCACCCGGCTGCCCCTGCGCGGAGTCGACCGCGAGGGCGACGCGCTCGTCGTCGGGTCGCTGACCACCATGGAGGAGCTGGCCGCGCACGAGGTCGTGGCCGACCGGCTGCCCCTGGTGCGCGAGGCGCTCCTGTCGGGTGCCTCACCGCAGCTGCGGCACATGGCGACCATGGGGGGAAACCTCCTGCAGCGCACGCGCTGCCGCTACTTCCGCGACCCGAGCGTGGCCTGCAACAAACGTGAACCGGGCACCGGGTGCGGCGCCGTCGGCGGCTTCAACCGGATGCACGCCGTCCTGGGCACCAGCCCGCAGTGCATCGCCACCCACGCCTCGGACGCCGCCGTGGCGCTGCTCGCCCTGGGCGCCTCGGTGCGCGTCCGGGGAACCGACGGGGAACGCGTGGTGCCGCTGACGGAGTTCTACCGCCTGCCCGGCTCCACGCCGCACGTGGAGAACGCCCTGCGACACGGGGAACTGATCACCCATCTGGAGATCCCCCTGCTGCCCCGCGAGGCCCGCTCGGGATACCTGAAGGTCCGCGACCGCGCCAGCTACGAGTTCGCGCTCGCCTCCGTCGCGGCGGCCCTCGTGATCGACGGCGGGAGGATCCGCGCGGCGCACCTCGCCCTGGGCGGTGTCGGCACCGTTCCCTGGCGGGTGCCGCGTGCCGAGGAGCTGCTGCGGGACGCCCCGCCGGATCGGGACGTCTTCACGGCGGCGGCGGAGGCGGCCCTGAGCGGGGCGGTGGCGCAGTCCGGCAACGGCTTCAAGATCGAGCTCGGCGGGAGAGCCGTGGTACGGATGCTGAGCACCCTGGCGGAGGAGGCGTAGGACCATGGCCCACCCCGACATCGGTGAGGGGATCGACCGCGTCGACGCGCGGGTCAAGGTGAGCGGCCGTGCCGCCTATCCCACGGACCAGGACCACCCGGACCTCGCGCACGCCGTCCTGGTGCAGAGCACCGTCGCCGCCGGACGCGTCACCGCCCTCGACACCGCGGCGGCCGAGGCCGCACCGGGCGTACTGGCGGTGATCACTCACGAGAACGCCCCCGAGCTGCACGAGGCACCCGACCGGAGGGCGACCCTGCCGCCGCCCCCGCTGCGGGGCGACCGGATCGTCCACCACGGCCAGACCGTCGCGGTGGTGGTGGCCGAGACGTTCGAACAGGCCACGGAGGGCGCCCGGCTGGTGAGGGCCGCGTACGAGCGGACCGACCCCGTCGTGGACATCGACCACCCGGGGGCCGAGCACGTCCGCGACCCGTTCGGCAGCGACGACGGAACGGGCGACGTCGCGGCGGCCCTGGCCGCGGCGCCCGTACGCGTCGAGCAGACCTACCGCACAGCCGTGAACACCAACAATCCGATGGGCCCGTTCGCGACCGTCGCCTCCTGGGACGGTGACCAGCTGACCGTCCACGACTGCACCCAGGGCCCCTCCCGCACCCGTGCCGACCTCGCGGCGACGCTCAAGGCGCCGCAGGACACGATCCGGGTCCTGGCCCCCTACCTCGGAGGGGGCTTCGGTTCGGGGCTGCGCACCTGGTCGCACACGGTGCTGGCCGCGGTCGCCGCGCGCCGCGTGGGACGCCCCGTGAAACTGGTGCTGACCCGCAAGCAGATGTTCACCTCGGTCGGCCACCGCCCCGACACCCGGCAGACGCTCAAGATCGGCGCCACCCGCGACGGGCGGATCACGGCCCTCGACCACGAGGCGTGGCAGACCCTCTCGATGGGCGACGTCAACACCGAGACGGTCGCCAGGGTCTCCCTGTCGGGCTACGCCAGCCCCGCCGTCTCCGCCCGGGACGTCCAGGTGCGCGTGAACGTCCCCTCGCCCGGCTCGATGCGTGCCCCCGGTGACGGCCAGGGCAACTTCGCGCTGGAGTGCGCCCTGGACGAACTCGCCCACGAACTGGGCATGGACCCCCTCGAACTGCGGCTGCGCAACTACGCCGGGGAACACCCGGTGACCGGTCAGCGGTGGTCGAGCAACGACCTGCGCGAGTGCTACCGCGTCGGTGCGGAGAAGTTCGGCTGGTCACGCCGCGACCCCGCACCGCGCTCCATGCGCCGGGGCCGGACACTGGTGGGCTACGGCATGGCCGGGACGTCGTTCTTCTTCTACCAGTCGTCGTGCGCGGCCCGGATCACCGTCAACCGCGACGGCGGCGCGGTGGTGGCGAGCGCGGGCATGGACCTGGGCACCGGCACGTACACCGTGATGACCCAGCTGGCCTCGGAGTTGCTGGCCCTGCCGCTCGGGCGGGTGCGCATGGTGATGGGCGACAGCTCCCTCCCCCAGGCACCCTCGGCCGGCGGCTCCGGACTCACCGGTGCCATGGGGTCGGCGATCCACGCCGCCTCCCGGCACCTGATCCGCTCCTTCCTGGACCTGGTCCGCGACGACCCCGGATCGCCCTTGCGCGGCGCCGGAACGGGTGACGTGCGGGTGGAGGACGGCCGCATCGTGCGCGAGGACGACGGCCGGGGCGAGAGCTACGAGGAGATCCTCACCCGGCACCGGCTGGACGAGCTGACCGCCGAAGGGTCCGCCGAGGCGCCCGGCGAGGACCAGCCGGTGGTTCCCACCGGTCCGTACGCCGCGAAGTTCGCCGAGGTGCACGTGGACCCGGACCTGGGGGTGATCCGGGTGGCCCGCCTCGTGACCGCCGCGCACTGCGGACGGATCCTCAACGAGAAGACCGCCCGCAGCCAGCTCGTCGGCGGCACCGTCGGCGGCATCGGCATGGCCCTGCTGGAGGAGACCGTGACCGAACCCCACACCGGACGCATCGCCAACGGCACCTTCGGCGACTACCTGATCGCCGTCAACGCCGACATCCCCGAGCTGGACGTCCACTTCGTCGGCGGCCCCGACCCCACCAACCCCACCGGCACCAAAGGGTGCGGTGAACTCGGCATTCCCGGCACACCGGCCGCCATCGCGAACGCGGTGTTCCACGCCACGGGCACCCGGGTGCGCCATCTGCCCATCACCATCGAGGACGTGCTCTAGCGTCGCCGGACCCACCGGACGGCCCCGACGTCACGAGCAACGGCACCAGGAGCGTGAACCGTGCTGGACATCGCCCCCGAGCTGAGCCGGTGGTGCGCGCAGGGACGCGACTTCGCCGTGGCCACCGTGGTGGCCACCCAGGGCAGCGCGCCACGCCGGCCCGGCGCCGCCCTCGCCGTCGACGCCGACGGCACGGTGACCGGTTCCGTCTCCGGCGGATGCGTCGAGGCCGCGGTGTACGAGCTGTGCCGCCAGGCGCTGACCTCCGGCACGTCCGTGCTCGAACGCTTCGGGCACGACGCGGACGACCCCTTCGCCGCCGGCCTCTCCTGCGGCGGTGCGATCGACGTCCTCGTCACCCCCGTGCCCGCCGGCACCCCGGACGCGGACACGCTCGCCGACGCGCTGACGGCGGCCGCCCGGGGCGAGGCGGTGGCGCTCGTGCGCGGTCTCGACAGTCCGGCCGGGCTCCTCGGCCGCGTCCTGCTCGTCCGGCCGGACGGTACCGGGCGCGGCTCGCTGGGCGGTGACGCGCGGCTGGACGGTGCGGCCGCCGAGGAGGCACGTGCGCTGCTGGGCGCCGGCCGCACGTCCACGGTGCGCCTCGGCCACGACGGCTCGCGGTGCGGCGAGACGACGACGCTGCTGATCGAGACGGCGGCGCCACCGCCCCGCCTGGTCGTCTTCGGCGCGGTCGACTTCGCCTCGGCGCTCGTGCGCGTCGGCGAGTTCCTCGGCTTCCACGTGACCGTGTGCGACGCCCGTGCCGTCTTCGCCACCCGGGAACGTTTCCCACGGGCCGACGAGGTCGTCGTCGACTGGCCCCACCGCTACCTCGACTCCCAGCGGCTC
Organism: Streptomyces cinnamoneus; assembly: GCF_002939475.1. Taxonomy (NCBI): domain Bacteria; kingdom Bacillati; phylum Actinomycetota; class Actinomycetes; order Kitasatosporales; family Streptomycetaceae; genus Streptomyces; species Streptomyces cinnamoneus. The sequence continues at coordinate 401,803 of NZ_PKFQ01000001.1, forward strand.
GACGGGCGTGCCGCCCTGTGCGTGCTCACCCACGACGCCAGGTTCGACGTGCCGCTGCTGGAGAGGGCGCTGCGCCTGCCCGTCGCCTACGTGGGCGCCATGGGCTCGCGCCGCACCCACCACGAGCGCCTGCGGCGGCTGCGCGAGGCGGGCCTGACCGAGGCGGAACTGGCGCGGTTGCGCTCGCCCATCGGCCTCGACCTGGGCGCCCGGACGCCCGAGGAGACCGCCCTGTCCATCGCGAGCGAGATCGTGGCCGAACGCCACGGCGGCACCGGCCGCCCCCTCACCGGACTGTGCGCCCCCATCCACCGCGACCCGTCCCCCGGCCGGCCCGTCCGGGCCGGGCTGCCGGCCGTCGACGGCTCCGGGGCGGGACACCCGCCACGGCGTGTCCGCGCCACCGGTCCGGGGCCGCGCTGACCGGCGGCCCGGTCACCCCCGCACGCGGGCGACGCGCCCCTCGTCCCAGACCGGTTCGTCGCTCTCCACGACCCGGCCGTCCTCGCGGAAGACCAGGAAGCGGCCGAAGGCACGGGCGAACCAGCGGTCGTGGGTGACCGCGACCACGGTGCCGGTGAACGCGTTCAGAGCCTGTTCCAGGGCCTCCGCGGAGATGAGGTCGAGGTTGTCGGTGGGCTCGTCGAGGAGCAGCAGCGTGGCTCCGGCGAGTTCCAGCAGGAGGATCTGGAACCGAGCCTGCTGCCCGCCGGAGAGCGTCTCGAAGGCCTGCCGGCCGGCGCCGGCGAGGCCGTAGCGGCTCAGGGCGGACATGGCGTCCTGGAGGTCGACCCCCTGCCGGTCGCCCTCGCCGCGGCCGAGGATGTCCACCGGGGTGCGGCCCGCCCATTCGGGGTGCCGGTGGGTCTGGGCGAACAGTCCCGGCCGTACCCGCGCGCCGAGACGGCATTCCCCGACGTGGGCGACGGTGGGCGGGGCGTCGCCGCCGGCCTCGTCCAGCAGGCGCAGGAAGTGGCTCTTGCCCGAGCCGTTCGAGCCCAGGACGCAGACCCGGTCGCCGAAGAAGACCTCGAGGTCGAAGGGCCGCATCAGGCCCTCCAGTTCGAGGGCGCGGCAGGTGATCGCCCTGACCGCGGTGCGGCCGCCGCGCAGGGCGGGGGCGACGCGCTGCGCCCGGGGCGGGGCCGGCGGCGGGCCGGCCGCCTCGTACTTCGCGAGCCGCGTCTGGGCGGCGTGGTAGCGCGAGGCCATCTCGTCGCTGACGGAGGCCTGCTGACGCAGGGTCCGTACGAGCTCCTTGAGCTGCTCGTGCTTCTCGCTCCACCGCCGGCGCAGTTCCGCCACGCGCTCCCAGCGGGCCTCGCGGGCGGTGTGCCAGGTGGCGAAGCCGCCTCCGTGCGTCCAGGCGGAGCCGCCCTCCAGGGTGACCACCTGGGTGGCGGTCCGGCTCAGCACCTCGCGGTCGTGGGTGACCAGGAGGACGCCCTTGCGGGTGCGCAGGAGCTGTTCCTCCAGCCAGCGCTTGCCGGGCACGTCGAGGTAGTTGTCCGGCTCGTCGAGCAGGAGCAGGTCCGCGGGGCCGCGCAGGAGCGCCTCCAGGACCAGGCGCTTCTGCTCGCCTCCCGAGAGCGTGGCGACGTCGCGGAACTGGGCGGTCGTGAAGGGCAGTCCCAGGGCGGCGACCGTGACGGTGTCCCAGAGGACCTCGCACTCGTAGCCGCCGGCCTCGCCCCAGGCGGTGAGGGCTTCGGCGTAGCGCAGCTGGGCGGCCTCGTCGTCGTTCTCCATGAGGGCGAGTTCGGCGGCGTCGACGGCGGCCGCGGCGGTGCGCTGGCGCGGGGGCGCGACGGAGAGAAGGAGGTCGCGGACGGTACGGCCGTCGCGGACGCTGCCGATGAACTGCGGCATCACGGCGACGGTTCCCTGGCGGCGCACCGTCCCCTCCCGTACCGGCAGCGCCCCGGCGAGCATCCGCAGCAGGGTGGTCTTGCCGGCGCCGTTGTCACCGATCAGGGCGACGGTCTCGCCCCCGGGGAGACGGAACGACACGTCGCGGAACAGTTCGCGCCCGTCGGCCAGGGTGTGGGCGAGCGCGCCGGCCTCAAGGTAGCCCATGCGCGAAAGCCTAGCCCCGGTCCCGCTCCGGCTCCGGTTCATTACGGCCAGGCCGTTGGCATCCGTCCGGCGGCACGCCTCCGGGCGTACGCCCCTTGCCGGCGGGTCAGGACCCCGCCGTGTCCACCCCATGTGCCACGGTGGCCCCGGACCCCACAGCTTCGGACCCAGAGGCAGAGAAAAGTGGATTTAGCCTACTTATCCCCTGTCACCTGACACACCATCTCCTGACCGAAATCTTCCGATGACACCCTTGTGTCGCCCTCGGGCATACGTGAACGTTGGCCCCGGCACCTTTTTCGACCGCGAGGTCGTCCGCCCCGGCGGCCGCCTCCGTCCACGCTCGTCCGACGGGCCCGTGGCCCGCCCGAGGAAGCCGGAAGACCACTGATGCGCCGTGTTCCCGATGTCCGTCCGCCCCACCCTTCCGCAAGCACCCGCCCTCCCGGCTCCCCACCCCGCCGGGAGCCCGTGACCGTCGCCCTGTCGGGGGCCGAGTTCGGCTGGGGCAGTTCGGGGAAGCTCAGCGCGGTGCTGTCCGCGCTGCGCGCCAGGTCACCGGTGCCGCTGAGGTTCGTCGGGCTCGACTCGGGCCTCGGCCGGCCCCTGCTCGCCGAGCATCCCGTCGAGCGCTGGTACGACCTCCCGGACTCCGCGCCGGGCGTGGCGGGCGTGATCGAGGAGGTCGTGCGGTCCCACGGGGTGCGCGCGGCGGTGGTCGTCCTGGACGGACCGGTGGCGAAGGCGCTGGAGGCCGCCGGCGTGCCGACGGTGTTCGTGGACAGCCTGCCGTTCCTGTGGACCGAGGGCGACCGCGGCGCGCTGCCGCTCGACGCGACGGTCTACTGCGCCCAGCGGTGCCTCGAACTGCCGCCCGAGTCCCAGGACGTGCTGGCGTCCGCCGCCGGGCTGCGCTGGGTCGAGGCCGTCATCGGGACGTCTCCCGTACCACGGGCCGGGGAACGCCCGGGGCGGCGCTGCCGCAAGGCCGTCGTCAGCCTCGGCGGGCTGCGCGCTCCCCGGCTGGCCGACTGGAGCTGCTATCCGCGCGTGGTCGTCCCCGCGGCCCTCGAAGCACTCGCCGCGCACGGCGTGCGGGACGTGTGCCTGGCGGGCAACCTCCCCGCGGGGCTGCTCGCCCGGTTCGTCGAGCAAGCCCCGATGCCCCTGCGCGTGACAGCCGGGGCGCTCCCCCACCGTGCGTTCCTCGCCGAACTCGCCGGATGCGACGTGCTCCTGGCCTCCCCGGGGCTGACGACGCTGCTGGAGGCCGGCAGCCTGGGGGTGCCCGTGGTGTGCCTGCCCCCGCAGAACCTCAGCCAGATCTTCAACGGCCGCTCCCACGGCCGGGCGGTCGGCGCCGACGTACGGGTCACGTGGCCCGAGGACGTCCTCCGCGAGGAGGAGGCGCTGGCCCTGCGCGTGAAGGGCGAGGACCACGCGCTGGAACTGATCTACGAGGCGATCGGCAAAGCCGCCGCCGCAACGGACGAGGAGCGCGTGATGGCGGCGCTGACGGACGGCATCCTGGCCGCCCTGCGCCGGGCCGCCGGCCCCGCCGACTGGGGCGCCCTCACCGAGGCGGTCGGCACCGGCGGTGCGGCCCAGGTGGCCGACGCGGTGCTGGGGACGGTGGGAGCGCCACCCCCGGGCGCCTGAGCCGCCCCCGCCCTCTCCTCCGCACACCCCCGTCGGGTACGTCCCGTCTGCGTCCTGTGTTGTCCCGCGAACGGCCCCGAAAGGCCTCGTCTCGATGCCCGAGCGTGAGCGCTACCTCTTCGTCAGGATCCTGGAAGCCTGCAACGCCGACTGTTTCATGTGCGAGTTCGCCCTCTCCCGCGACACCTACCGCTTCTCCCGGGCCGACTTCGACGACCTGCTGCCCAAGGCCCGCGCCGCCGGCGTGTCCTACGTGCGCTTCACCGGCGGCGAGCCCCTGATGCACCGGGACGTCGTGGAGCTGGTGCGGGCGGGGACGCGGGCGGGCATGCGGATGTCCCTCATCACCAACGGGATGCTGCTGCCCAGGATGGCCGAGCCGCTCGCCGGGGCGGGGCTGGCCCAGGTGATCGTCAGCCTCGACGGCGGGTCGGCCGCGACCCACGACGTCTACCGCCGCTCCCCCGGCATGTTCGACAACGGGCTGCGCGGGTTGCGCGCCGCCGCGGCACTCGGTGTGCTGACGAGGGTCAACACCGTCGTCGGGCCGCACAACTACACCGAGATGCCGCGCCTGCAGGAGGTCCTCACCGAGGCCGGCGTGCGGCAGTGGGAACTGTCCGCGCTGAAGCTGGACCGCGCCATCACCTACCCCGACCCCGGGCACGTGCGCGAGGTCTGCGACCCGCTCTACGAGGCCGACCCGGGCGCCCTGCTCGTTCCCCTGGGGAAGCGGTTCTACGGCGACACCCCGGAGGAACAGGACCGGTACTTCACCCGATCGCTGACCCCGCGCGCCTCCCGGCCCCTGTGCCACGTGGTGGACGACGTCATCTACATCGACGGGAGGTACGGGCGGATGTACGCGTGCAGTTGCCTGCCGCACCGCGAGGACGGGGACGGCCCGGCCGGTGGCGCCCCCGTGCGCGAGAACGGGGCCGTCCTGCTGGACACGCCCGCCTTCCGGACGCACATGGACTTCTTCCGCGAGAACGGCCCCGACCTGTGCGGAGGCTGCTCCACCACGGCCGCCGGGTACAGCGACGACGTCGCCCGGCTCGGGACGGTGCCGCCATGGCGGTACTGAACCCGGGCGGGGCACCGTCCCCCTCCGGCCGCGACGCGCGGCCGGCGCCCGTCGCCGTGCCCCACCACCGCGTGCTGCTGGTGTCCCGGGACGACGAACTCGACTCGCTGCTGGCGTGCCGCCGGATCGCCGCGCACCTCGGCGGGCTCACCACCACGCGGCGGGTCGCCGGCGACGCGCCGCCGGACGCGGCGCTGGTCTGCGACGACCGGACGGCCACGCACCGGTTGCTCCGGCGGGGCGTACCGGTCATCCACCTGCACTCGGGGCACCGGGGGACGGCCGCCGGGCGTGCCCCCCACGGGGCGCTGCCACGCGCGCACCGGCCCGAGTGGCTGCCCGGCCCCTGGCCGTCGGAGGACGGCGCCCGGCCGACGGGAAGTCTCGCTCCGGCCCGCACCGCCAGGGACAGGACACGGTCGGGGGCCTTGCTCCTGCTCTCCCTCTGGGGCGTCCCGGACGGTGAGGCGGAGGCGTTCGTCCACGGGCCGCTGCGGACACTGGTCCGGGGCGCCACCGCCGACGGCAGGCGGTGCGAGGTGGTCTGCGACACCCGTCTCGGCCACGTCCGTTCCGCCCTCGCGGACACCGGCGGGCCGGGGATGCGGCTCAGCCGTGCCGCCGAGGTGGACGTCGACGCGCTGCACGCCGCCGCCGCCGTGTTCGTGGCCTCGCCGACCCTGGGCGCCCTGGTGCTGGCCCAGGCCCGGCGTGCGCCGCTGGTCCTGCTCCCCCCGCTGGGCGCCGTCCAACGGGACCTGGCCGGGCGCGTGGCCCGCGCGGCCGCCGTGCCCGTGGCCGACGACCCCGGCGACCCGTCCCTGTGGGTGCCCCCGGAGACCGGGACGCCGTGGGCCGCGCTCGACCCGGCGCCGGACGACCTGCGGGGAGCGCAGCGCGTCGCCCGCGGACTCCGGCAGCTCTCGCTCGCGCCCCCGTGAACCGCGCTCCGCGGCGACGCGGCCACCGCAAGCCCCCTTCGAGTCACCGATCGCCCGTCGACCCTGGAGCCGCCATGTCCGGCACGCCCGGCGAGCACGACACGACCACAGACCCCGCCGGCTTCCGTCCCCGCGTCCCCGCCGCCGAGTGGAACGACTGGCGCTGGCACATGCGCAAGCGCATCAACACCACCGACAAGGCCCGGCGGTGGCTGCGCCTGACCGCCGACGAGGAGAAGGCCATCGCCGCCTCGGCGGGCAAGTACCGCTGGAGCATCACCCCGTACTACGCGTCGTTGATGGACCCCGACGACCCCGCCTGCCCGGTCCGGCTGCAGGCGGTGCCCGCGCCCGGCGAGCTGGAACGGTTCCCGGGCACCGACGTCGACCCGGTCGGCGACACCTACTACCGCAAGACCAACCGGGTGGTGCACAAGTACCCGGACCGGGTGATCATGCTGGTCACCGAGGCCTGCCCGGTCTACTGCCGGCACTGCACCCGCAAGTTCCACACCACCGACGTGACCGGCACCTACTTCCGCGACGACGAGGGCGGCTCGTTCGACGAGGACCTGCGCTACATCGCCGACCACCCCGAGATCCGCGACGTGCTGCTGACGGGCGGCGACCCGCTGTCGTACCAGGACGGCAAGCTGGAGGAGATCGTCTCCGGGCTGCGGGCCATCCCGAGCGTGGAGATCATCCGCATCGGCAGCCGCTTCCCGGTGCTGCTGCCGCAGCGCATCACCGACGACCTGTGCGCCATGCTCGCGCGCCACCACCCGGTGTGGCTCAACACGCACTTCAACCACCCCAAGGAGATCACGCCGGAGTCCGCCGCCGCCGTCGACCGGCTGCTGCGCCACGGCGTTCCGGTCGGCAACCAGACCGTCCTGCTGCGCGGGATCAACGACGACGTCACCACGATGCGCACGCTCATGACGGAGCTGCTGCGCATCCGCGTCCGCCCCTACTACCTCTACCACTGCGACAACGTCACCGGCGTCGCCCACTTCATGACCTCCGTGGAGAAGGGCTGGGAGATCATGGAGGGCCTCCAGGGCCACATCACCGGCTTCGCGGTGCCGCAGTACGTGCTGACCACCCGGATCGGCAAGATCCCCATCGCCCGGCCGTACTTCACCCCCACCGCCGACGGCCTGCTGCTCCGTAATTACCGGGGCGAGGAGATGGTCGTCGGCACCGCCGTCCACCCGATCACGGAGCCTGATGCGCGATGACCCTCGACAAGCGGCTCGGACAGCGTTTCCTGCCCTACGGGGCCAACTACCTCGACTGGTCGGACATGCGTGAACTGCGCGAGGCCATCGAGCAGGGCGTGCTCTTCCGCTACCAGACGGACGGGGAGTCCGTCGCCTCCCGGCTGGAGCGCCGCGTCGCCGAACGGCTGGGCGCCGGCCACGTCCTGGCCGTGCACAACTGCACCGAGGCCCTCCGGCTCGCCCTGATCTCCACCCGGCCGCGCACCGGCGACCTCGTCCACATTCCCGCGGTCACGTTCGTGGCCGTCGCGGGCGCGGTGCTCTCCAGCGGGCTGGTCCCCGTGCTCGTCGACGTCGACGAATCGCTCTCCCTGGACGCCGCACTGCTGCCGCCGGGCACCGAACGGGTCATCGTCGCCCACATGGAGGGAACGGTGGCCCCGCTGCCCCAGGGCGTGCCCTACGTCGTCGAGGACTGCGCCCAGGCGCTCGGCGCCACCTTCCCCGACGGGCGGCACGCCGGGACCGCCGGGTACGCGGGGACGTTCAGCTTCCACCACAACAAGGTGCTCACCTCCGGTGAGGGCGGACTGGTCGTCACCGGCGACCCGGCCGCCTGGGCGACCATGCGCTGCTACCACGACCACGGCTCGGCCCGGGTGCCCGGCCGCTACCCGACGTGGAACCCGGACGCCCACTACGGCGAGAACTTCGTCACCAGCGAGGGGGTGGCCGCCGTCCAGTTCCAGCAGTTCCGCCACCTCGACGAGCTCCTGGCCGGGCTCGAACGCCAGCACGCCATCGCCATGGACGCGCTCCCCGACCGTGGCGACCTGCGCGTCCTGCCGCGGGCCACGGGGGACGTGAAGATCAGTCTGCGGTTCCGGTGGGAGAGCCGGGAACTGCGCGACGCGGCGGTGGCCGCGCTCACCCGGCGCGGCATCGCCAACTGGACCCTCGACAAGTACTTGCTGCCGGAACACCCGGTGATCACCGGCCGGCGCTCCCTCTACAGCGACGGCTTCCCCTGGAGCCTGGCCCCCGACCGGCCGCTGATGCTCAGCCGCGACGGTTTCGCCCGCACCCGCGACCTGCTCGACCGCACCCTGTGCGTGCCGTTGTCGCCGGAGCTGTCCGAGCCCGACCAGGTCCTCGCGGTCAAGACCCTGCGCCAGGTCCTGGAGGCCGTGTGAGCGGGGGCGGCCCGGTGCTGCTGATGGCGGACGACCGGGCGGGCTCCTTCACCCGGTACGCGGCGCGGCACCTGGCGGGACGGCTGGTGCTGCTGCGCTTCGCGGAGGTCCGCCGGGATCTGTCGGAGGACTACCTGCGCGAGACGGCGCACCTGCCGGCGTTCTGGGTGCGGGAGGGGGTGCCGTTGGAGGAGGAGGTGCGGCGCTACGCCCGGTGGGCCGACGGCCTGCCCGTGCGGCCCAGCCGCTTCTGCAACCCGTCGGAGCCCCGGCAGGCGGTGGCGCAGCGGTTCGCCCGGCTCGCCGGCCTGCCCCACCTGACGGAACGCCAGGTGACGTGGGTGCGCGACAAGGCCGCCATGAAGGACAGGTTCCGGGAACTGGGGCTGCGCACCGCACGGTACGCGCGCGTGGCGTGCGCGGCGGATGTCGAACGGTTCGCGGCCCGGTGCGGCTGGCCGCTGGTGCTCAAGCCCACCGACTCCTTCGCCTGCGTGGACACCTTCCGCCTGGACGGCCCCTCCTGCCTCGCCGGGACCGACTTCGGCGCACGGGAGTGGATGGTCGAGGAGCACCTCGGCGGCACCGAGTGGGAGGTGTGCGCCCTGATCCACGACGGGCGGGTGCTGGACGCCTGGCCCAGCGCGATGCCGTGCCGGCCGCTGGACATCGTCGACGGCGCCTTGAACGCCAACATCAGCGTCGCCACCGGCGAGGGACCGGGCGTGGACCTGCGGGCGCTCCTCCAGCGGATCGCCACCGGCATGGGCCTCGACCACGGCTACGTCCACATGGAGTTCTTCCTGGTGGACGGGCAGGTGCACGCCGGTGAGATCGGGGTGCGGCTGGCGGGCTGCGAGATCACCGCCAACCACGGACTGGCATACGGTTTCGACGTCTTCGGTGCCACGCTGGACGTGTACCTGGGCCGGCGTCCCCCACTCCGGTACGGCCTGCGGCGGTGCGCAGGCGACCTGTTGCTGCCGCTGCCGGGCTCGGGCGTCGTGCGCGCCGTCACCCCCAGGGAGGAGCTGTTGCGCATCCCCGGGGTCGTCGACGCCGTTCTCAAGGTGGGCGTCGGGGACGTGGTGGCGGCACGCCGTGCCTCGCACAACGCGTCCGGGTACGTCCATGTGACAGGCACATCGATCGGCGAGGTGGAGCGGCGTATGCGCGAGGTCCTGGACACCTTCACGATCGACGTGGCTCCCGCCGCCGGGGCGCGGGAGGCCGGCGCCGCGCACCGCTGATCCCGGCCGGTTCCGGGGCGCGCCCGCCCGTACGCGGGGCGCGCCCGGCGACACCGGCCCTGGCCCGGCCGCTCGGCGCGGCCACCGAACGGAGTCCGAGACAGTGACGAACGGGTTGCCCCGCCGGTTCCTCGATCTGCTGACGCGCCGCCATGTGGCGGGACCGGCCTGGTGGAGCGTGGTCTCCAGGATGCCGGTGTATCTGATGTCGCTGGCCATGGTGCTGGTGGTGCGCGAACAGGGCGGAAGTTACGCGCGGGCCGGCCTGGTGGCCGCCCTCTACACCGCCGGCATGGCGGTGGGCGGTCCCCTCGTCGCCCGGTACGCCGACCGCAGGGGCCGGCGGGCGGTGCTCGTGGCGACCGGCGTGGTCTATCCGTCGGCGCTCGCCGTGCTGGTGTGGGCCACCGTGCCGGGCGACTGGGCGCAGCCCGTCGTGGCGGTCGTCGCCGGCGTGGCGCTGCCGCCCGCCAACGCCTGTATGCGCTCGCTGTGGGCGCGGCTTCCGCTCAAGGACAGCGAACGGGAGATCGCCTATCTGTGGGAGGCGCTGCTCACCGAGGTCCTGGTCATCGGCGCGCCGCTGATGCTGGCCGCGCTGATGCTCCCGGCGTCCGCCGGTCTGGCGCTGACGACGGTGGCCACGATCGGCGGCGTGGGGGCGCTGGGGCTGGCCCTCACCCCGCTGCCCGCCGGCACCGAGCGGGCGGATCCGCGCCGGGAGGCGGCGCCCGGGCTGCTGGGGCCGCTCAGGGAGCCGGCGATGCTGGCGCTCACGGCCGTCATGGCCGTGTGCGCGGTGCCCATCGGGCTGATGACGCTCGCGATCCCGGCCTTCGTCGACGCGCACGGATCGCCGGGCAGCACGGGCGTGGTGTACGCGTGCTGGGGCGTCGGCAGCGCGGTCGGGGCGCTGTGGCTGGGGCGTTCCCAGTCCGAGGTGGCGGTGCACCGGCGGTTCCCGCGCCTGGTCCTCGCGTACGCCGTCGGCACGGCCCTGCCGTTGCTGGCCGTTTCGGAGCTGACGCTGGGGATGGCCCTGGCGGTGGGCAGCGCTCCCATCGCCCTGGTGTCGGCCAGCGAGATGAAGCTGGTGAGCACGGTCGCGGACGGCCGTCTGCTGACGGAGGCGTTCACGTGGGCGTCCCTGGCGACCGTCGTGGGGGACGCGGTGGGCCAGCAGGCCGGCGGGCTGCTGATGGAACCGGTGGGGCCGCACGGGGTGTTCTCGGTGGCTTCGGGCGTGGCCCTGGCCGGGGCCGCCCTGGCGTTCGCCTGCCGGGGGCTGCTCGGCCGCCGCGTGGCCGTTCCCGCGGAGTGCGCCGCGTGAGGGGGCCCGGGGCCGCCCGGCCGCCGCCCGGCCCCCTCCCCCCGCCCCGCCGTCGTCCCCCTTCTCCCGGTCAGCCACGAACACGAGGTATCCCCCCATGAACCCTGCCGTCACCGGACCGCGGCCCGAGCAGCCGCCCGCCGCACCGGACAGCGGCCTCTTCCGCACCGTCGCCCTCGACCGGTTCCCCTCGGCCGTCGGGGAGTTCCTGGCGGCACCCGGCCGGACGCCCGTGCCCGTGCCGGTCGACGGGCGCGCCGATCTGGTACGGGGGGTGGCGGCGGCGAACGGCCTGTACGGCGCGGTCCACACGCCGGCGCCCCTGGACTTCGGTGTGGTGCTCGGCGCGGAGGAGCTGCCCGACGGCCTGCCGGAGCTGGCCGGCCCGCTCGCTCGTCAGTGGCTGGACGAGAAGGAACTCGCCGACGACGGCTTCCACCACCGGCACCCGGGCACCCTGCTGCTCGTCGGCTCCTACGACCGGCTGAACCTCTCCCCCGTCCGGGCCCTGCTCCTGGCCACCTACCGGGGTGCGGAGCGCGCGCTGACGCTGCTGAGCGGCCGTGACGGCGTCTCGGTGGCCTGGAACGTGGCCAAGCAGTACGCCCGTCCGGCCGCGGACGTCGAGGCGCTGGGCCTGTTCACCGACACCGACCGGCCCCCGCACCTGCCGGGCGTCCGGGTCTTCGACGACCGCGACTTCGAACGCGCCGACATCCAGGCGGAGATCCTCGGCACCCGGTGGCGCCGGGTCGTCTTCCAGGGCCACGGCAAGGACGACAGCGTCAACCTCGGCGAGTTCACCATCTGCGGCCTGAACCCGGCCGTCGCCGCCGTGCCCGGCCTGCTGGGCCCGCGGTGCGCCTACGGGCTGCCGTGCTACAAGCCGGAGGACAAGCTCGTCCCCCTCCACCGGGTCGAGGCGGTGGAGCTGGTGCTCAGCGCCTGCAACAGCGGCCCCCTGGCGGACCTCGCGCTCTACGACCCCAAGTACCAGCTGCTGCTCAACGCCCTCGACGGCCCGGCCCGCACCGTGGTGTCCGCCGTGTCCGTCCACGATTCGGACCGGCCCGAGAACGTGGCGTGGATGCGCGCCGCCCTCTCCGGCGCGGACTCGGTCGACACCCTCAACGCCAGCCTGGCGGGCTCGCACCCCTACCCGGCGTTCATGCGCTTCGGCATGCCGGGCGAGCCGGACGGGACACCCGCCGCGCCGCGGCCCTCCGACCACAGCCCCGACCCCCTGCTCCTCACCACCGGGCGCCGGCTCACCGCCCTGCTGGCCTCCGGGCTGCTGCCGCACAACCACCCGCTGCGCCCCCGGCTGGACAAGCTCGCCCGCAAGGTGGACCAGTGGGTGGCCCGCCCCACCCACGCCGCCGACCAGTCGCCGCGGGAGATCCGCTCCTCGCTCGCCGCCGACCTCCAGTCGCTTGACCACGTGATCGCCGAGCAGGTCGCGGCGAACCCCGAGAACGACCTCATGAACTACCCGGCGCACTTCGGGGACCGCAGCTCCCTGGACCCGCACGTACGGGAGGTGACCTGCCACTGCGGGCGGCCCGCCCAGGAGTTCACCCGGCGCGGTCTGCTCCCGCACGTACTCGACACCACCTGCGCGGTCTGCATGCGCTGCGGAGACGTCACCTTCCGGGTGCCCGACGCGCCGGCGCTGCTGGCGCACGCCGACGACGAGGTGGAGCAGGGCGGGGTGCTGGAGGTGCGCGCCGAGCTCACGGCGTCCCGGCCCGGGCCCGTACGGCTCGGCCTGTTCGTCCCGACGTACCTGCGCGAGGACACCACCGTCGAACCGGTCACGGTCAAGGTGCGGGGCTCCGCCGAGCAGCCCAGGGACGTGCTGTTCCGGGTGCGGTTCGCCGACGCCACCGCGCCGCAGGCCTACTACTTCACGGTCTTCGCCGTGCAGGACCTCGCCGTCTCCACCGCCCGGCGCCACTTCGGCGTCGTGCCGCGCCGCAGCTGAGACCCCCGCACCGACGTGACACAGCCGCCGGCCGCCCCTCTCGCGGACCCGGCGGAACCCGACGGACGAAGGACGGTTGCCATGGACCACCCGACCACGCCCACCATCGAGCTCGTCGAACGCGACGGCGAAGTGACCCTGAGCATCGGCGGCGAGCAGGCCATGCAGGCATGGGAGCGCGACCTGATGTGGGCGAGCGCCGACATGCTGTGCGAGTACGGCCAGGACTTCTACGAGGTGGGCCTCGGCCTGGGCCTGTCCGCCCTGCGCATCGCGAACAACCCGGCCACCCGCAGCCACACCGTCCTGGAGCTCTTCGACGAGGTCGAGGACCTCTTCCGGGCCCGCCACCCGCACCTGCCGGACAACCTGACCATCGAACGCGGCGACTTCTTCCGGCGCGTCTTCGAGCTGCCCTCGGAGAGCGTCGACGGGATGTTCTTCGACCCCGCCCTCGACATGGACGTCTGGACGAACGCGGACCTGTGGGCCAGGACCATGCCGGAGGTGGTCCGGGTGCTGCGCCCCGGCGGGGTGTTCATCCCGTTCTTCAGCACCAAGCCGGAACTCCGCTGGCAGTACCTGCCGCACTTCCGCACCATCCGCGTCGAGCGCCACCCGTACGTGGCGTACGACACGACCGAGTACACGCACGGCACCAGGGGCGACGCCTACGTGCAGTGCTTCCGCAAGGACTGACCGGCCCGCACCGCCCGCACCACCCCGACCCCGACCGCGACGCCGCCATCACCGTCCGGCGGGCCCGTGACGCCCGCCGCCCTGGAGGTCTCCGTGACACCCGGATCCACCACCGCAGCTCCCGGCCACCACCCGGACATCCGCTCGGTCTTCCTCGCCGGCCCGTTCCTCCAGCTCCTGGACCCGGCCACCGGGGAGATGCCCGAGAGCGCCCGCAACCCCTTCGACACCCTGATCAAGCACTTCGAGGCCCAGCGCCTGTCCGTCCACAACGCGCACCGCCGGGAGGCGTGGGGGGCGGAGCTGATGCGCCCGGAGGAATGCACCCGTATCGACCAGGAGGAGATCCGCAAGGCCGACGCGTTCGTCGCCCTGCCGGGTTCTCCCGCCTCGCCCGGCACCCACATCGAGATCGGCTGGGCCAGTGCCTTCGACAAGCCGATCGTCCTGCTCCTGGAGAGGGACCGCGACTACACCTTTCTCGTCCAGGGCCTGCACACGGTGGCGACGGTCGAGTACGTCGTCCACAGCGACATCGCCGGCGCCCTGCCCGCCGTCGACACGGCCCTGCGCCGCGCGGTGACCCGGCACCGGGAGGGAGCGGGCGGCCGGTGACGCCACGGCCCGCCGCCACGACGCCCGGCCCGGGCCGGGGCGGCTGACTCGAGGGCGGAGCGAGGCCGCCCCGGTGCCGGCATCCGGGGCGGCCTCCGGCTCAGCGCCTCACGTCCGGTGTGCGGGCGGGGCGCACCCAGGACCTGCCTGCCCCGGCGCTGGGCTCCCCTGCCGGAACGGGCCGTACGCGCCCTGGCCGCCCGGCCGGTCCCCACCCGGGCCGGGGCGGGGGCGCTGCTCGGCCGCTATCTGGAGCAGCTCGCGGAGCAGACGGGCGAGGACTGGCCCGAGGCGGACGCGGCCAGGCTCGGCTCGGCCGCCCTGGACCTCGCGACGGTCCTGCTCGGCGGCCTGGCCCGGGCGGACGGACTGCTCGCCCCGGAGTCACGGCAGTCGGTCCTGCGGCTGCGGGTGAAGGCGTTCATCCGGGAGAACCTGGGCTCCCCGGGGCTCACGCCGCGGGCCATCGCCGACGCCCACGGCATCTCGGTGCGTCACCTGCACCAGTTGTTCCGCGAGGAGGACCGGTCCGTCAGCGCCCCGGTGAGGTCCTCGCGCCTGGAGCGCTGCCTCGCCGACCTGGGCGAGCCGGGCCTCGCCCACCTGCCGGTCGCCGCCGTCGGCGCCCGGTGGGGCTTCACGGACCCGGCGGCGTTCAGCCGTGCGTTCAAGGCCGCCTACGGGAGCCCGCCGGGTGACTGCCGCAGGCGCCGCCTCGCTCTTCGACGGTCCGGGACGCGGGGACCGGACGGCTCCTGAAGCCGGGGCGGCGCGGTGGCCGCGAGCCCGGCGGCGGCGAGAACGGATGCGGCCAGTGCGGCCGTGCCGTGTGCGGTTGTCGCGTCACCCCCAGGTGTTGGACACTCAACTCCCGCTGCGCCGCCGCTCTTTGATCCGGTCATCGGCCGGCACCGGCGACCGGCGGGACCAAGGGGGGTGACGGGGGATGGCCGGCATCGGCATCAGGCCGCTCGGCGAGGACGACCCCAAGCGGCTCGGTCCCTACCGGCTGCTGTGGCGGCTGACCACGGGCGGCATGGGGCGGATCTACCTGGCGCGGTCCACGGCGGACGGCCCGCTCGTGGCGGTCAAGACGCTGCTCGCGGAAGGCGTCGTCAGCGAACCCGACCGGAAACGGTTCGCTCGCGAGGTGGAGCTGGCCCGGCGGGTCGACAGCGCCTACACGGCGCGCGTGCTCGACGCCGACGCGCGGGCCGAGCCCCCGTGGATGGCCATCGAGTACGTTCCGGCGCCCTCCCTCGGCGACCTGGTCCGCGCGGCGGGGCCGCTGCCGCCGCCGGCCCTGCCCTGGGTCGCCGCGGGCACCGTACAGGCCCTGCTCGCCCTGCACGACAAGGGCGTCGTGCACCGTGACGTCAAGCCCCAGAACATCCTGCTGCCCCTGACCGGGCCCCTGGTCATCGACTTCGGCATCTCGCACGCCATCGACAAGACCACCACGTCGCTGACGCTGGGCACCATCGACTACACGTCGCCGGAGCAGGCGCTCGGCAGGCGCTCCACCCAGGCGTCCGACGTGTTCTCGCTGGGCGCGACGCTCTTCCACCTCGTCGTGGGCCGCGCACCGTACCCCGAGACCGACGACGGCCCTCTCCAGCGGCTGGCGCGGGTGCAGGCCGGCAGGCTCGACCTGACCGGGCTGCCGGCGGAGCTGGCCCCCCTGGTCCGCCCCTGCCTGGATCCCGACCCCGATCGGCGCCCCGCCCTCAAGGACCTCTTGGTGCGCTTCCTGGAGAAGGCCGACCGGGCGCCCGCGCGCCGGTCGGAACGGCGCTGGATGCCGGTGCGCTGGACGGCATTGATCAACGCGTACGAGGCGCACGGGCGGGCGTTGGGCGCGGACCGGGGTGCCGCGGCCGCGATGGACGACGAGCACACCCGCCCGGTGCCGCCGCCGGCGCCCACCCTCCTCGACACCCGGGAACGGGCGGCCCGCCGGGAACGGGAGCGGGAGGCACGGGAGGCCCGCGAGCGCAGGGAGCGGGAGCTGCGCGACCTGGCAGCGGCCGCCGCGCGCGCGAGGGCCGCGCAAGACGCGCGGGCCGCGGAGAAGCGGAAAGAGGAGGCGAGGAAGAAGCAGCAGGGCACACCGCGCCCCGCACCGGGCGCGGCCGGCCGACGGGGCACGGCGGGCAAGGGGGACTCGTCGGGCGGCGGCTGGGCCCTGGCGGTCCTGCTCGTGCTCGCGCTGGCGATCTGGCAGCCCTGGAAGCACGACGACACCTCTGGCTCCAAGGGCGAGGCGTCACCTCGCTCGTCGTCGAGCCCGCTCCTGACGGGCAAGAACGGCGCCTCCCCCAGCGCCCCCCGGGGTACCACCCGCGACACCGGTCCGGACACCGGCACCGGGGCGCGCCCGACGGCTCGGACGGACTCCTCGGACCGCAGCGGCGCCGAGCCCGTGCCCAGGGCCACGTCCCCCGCCCCCGACCCCACGGAAAAGGCGTTCGCAGCCGTCTCGGTCGGTGACTGCCTGGCCGTCTACGACACCGGCCGCCGCGGCACCACCATCGACTGGAGCGCCGGCCTGCCGCCGAAACCCGTGTCCTGCGGAAGCCAGTCGGCGGGCGTCGTCCGCGTCACCAGCACCACGGACAGCGTCTGCCCCGGCGGCACGGGCAAGGCGTCGTGGACGTACGCGTCGCCCGCCTCGGGCAGGACGACGAAGCTCTGCGTCACCCGCGTCTACCTCAAGCACTACTGCCTGCTCGGCAGGAAGTCCGGCGACAGGGTCACGATCGGCCCGATGACCGCCGTGGACTGCCGGGCCCAACGGGTCCCCGCCGCCTACAACCAGGTCATGTACGTCACCGGGGTCTACCGCGCCCCGGCGGGTGCCGGTGCCCGCGACTGCGTGCAGGGGCCGAACGACCGGAGGAGGTACTGGGCCTGGCTGGTCGACGGCGGCGACACGTTGCTCTGCACGACGGTCTTCCAGACGGGCTGACCGCGGCGGGCGGCCGGCGCCCGCCGGGGCCGTCACGCGGGAACGGGTGGGCGGGCGCCGACGACTGCGACCGCCTGGGCGCCGGCACGACAGCCCTGGCGGGCGGCGGTGGCCGGGTCGCGGCCGGCCAGACGCGCCGCGAGGAAGGCCCCGGTGAAGGCGTCGCCCGCGCCCGTGGTGTCCACGGCGGTGGCGGGCTCGGCCGGGACCCGGGCGACGACCGTGCCGGAAGCGGCCACCAGTGCGCCCCGTGAGCCGACTGTGGAGACCACGAGGGGGAAGAGGCGGCTCAGTTCGGCCGCCGCGTCGGCCGGCTCGGGCAGGCCGGTGAGCAGTGCGGCCTCGTCGTGGTTGGGCAGGAGGACGTCCGCCCCCGCGACGGCGGCGAGGAAACGGTCCACTCCGAACCGGGCGATGAAGCCCGCGGAGGCCGGGTCGACGCTCACGGGCACGGACCGGGCGCGGGCCGCCTCCACCGCCCGCCGGACGGCCGTGCGGCTCGTACCGTCGAAGAAGAGGTACCCGGACACGTGCAGATGACCGGCTCCGGCCAGGAGGTCGTCGCTCCAGTCGGCGGCCGACAGGCGCAGCACCGCTCCGCTGTCGGTGAGGAAGGTCCGTTCGCCGTCCGCGCCGACCAAGGAGATCACCGTGCCGGTGGAGGCCTCGGGGTCGGTCACCAGGTGGGGGCGGACGCCGGCTGCGCGCAGCGCGTGCTCGTGCCGGTCCACCGCGTCCGCGCCCACCCGGGCCAGGAGCCGTACGTCCCAAACACCGCAACGGGCGGCCCAGCAGGCCACGTTGGCGCCCGCGCCGCCGGGGAGCACGGTGATGCGGGCCGCCGTGTCGGTGGCGGGGGCGAGCGGTGCGCGGTGGCGGGCGACGACGTCGGTCACCACGTCGCCGACGACGAGCAGGGCCCCGGGCCCGGCGCCGGTCATGCGGCGTACGCCCCTGCGATCTCGGCGGCCAGGCGCGCGTTGCCCCGCACCGCGGCCACGTTCGCCTCCAGGGAGGCGCCGTCCGTGTGCCGCACGAGGTGGTCGAGGAGGAAGGGGGTGACCGCCTGGCCGGTGACCCCGTCCCGCGCGCACGCTGCCAGCGCCTCGGCCAGCACCCGGTCGTGCAGAGCCGGGTCCAGTTGTTCCGCGACGGGCACGGGGTTCGCGACGACCAGAGCCGACGGCGGACCGCCGAGCGCGTCCTGGGCGCGCAGCACGCCGGCCACCTCCGCCGCGGAGCCGGCCGTCCAGTCGACCGGCTCGCCGGAACCGCTGAGGTAGAAGCCCGGGAACTCCGTCGTCCGGAAGCCCAGCACACCGACGCCCAGCGTCTCCAGGCGCTGTAGCGTCGCCGGCACGTCGAGGACCGACTTCACCCCCGCGCAGACCACCGCGATCCGCACTTTCGCGAGCAGGTGCAGGTCCGCCGACTCGTCCTGGCTCCGGGTCCACTGACGGTGGACGCCGCCGAGGCCGCCCGTCGCGAAGACCCTGATCCCGGCGCGTGCGGCCAGAAAGGCGGTCGCGGACACCGTCGTCGCCCCGCCGGCCCCGGCGGCGATCGCCGGCGCCAGGTCCCGGTGCCCCAGCTTGCGGAGGCCGTCCTCGCAGGCCACCCGCGTCAATTGTTCCTTGTCGAGGC
Organism: Streptomyces cinnamoneus; assembly: GCF_002939475.1. Lineage (NCBI taxonomy): Bacteria > Bacillati > Actinomycetota > Actinomycetes > Kitasatosporales > Streptomycetaceae > Streptomyces > Streptomyces cinnamoneus. Next base: position 420,472 of record NZ_PKFQ01000001.1, read on the forward strand.
CGACATGGGGTCGTCCGTCCAGCACGGCGATCGTCGCGGGCACGGCGCCGCCGGCGCGCACGACCGCCTCCAGTTCCTCCGCGACCTCCAGGTTCCGCGGCCGGGGCAGCCCGTGCGCGATGATCGTCGACTCGAGGGCGACCACCGGCCGGCCGCGGTCGAGCGCCTCACGCACCTCGTCCGAGACGACCAACAGCCGCTCATCTGACATCTCTGACATCGCAGGCCCCTTCCGTCACGCCATGCATGGCGTTGCTCACTGGATCCCTGATGCACAGAGCTGTTCCCCGGCCCATGCCGTCGGAAGCCTCGCCGAAGGGGGTCACGCGACGGGGCGGTAGCGGACGTCGCGGAACGGCCAGTCGGAGGCGAGCCACCGCTTGACGGCCTCGAACAGCGGCTCGTCGAGCTCGGCGCGGTCCGCGCACACCCACGAGCGCACCTCCGTCACCTGCGGATCCGCGTGCGAGGGGTAGATGTACAGGCACCCGACGACGGTCCCGTCGTCGTCGAGCACCGTGTACGTGAACCCGGCTCGCCGCGCGAAGTCACCGGCATGACGTTCCAGGTCACGCAGGTTCTCGGCCAGGCTCATGCCGGCGGCCGGGGGCCAGCCGCGCTGCTCGAAGCCCGCGGTGCCGCGGATGTGCCCGATGCTCGACGTCCAGGCGGCGTGGTCCGCCGCGTTGTGCTCCGGCCCCAGGGGCTCCAGACGGAATCCCCGGCCGGTGAGGCCCGAGGGAACGACGAAGTCGTCCGGTACGAATCGATGGTCGGTCATCCGAGAAGGCTATCCAGCGCACGGGCACGGCCTTCCTCTCCCGGTAGCACGCAGCCGCCGCCCTCGTCACCGCGCCGGTCCGGGGCCGTCACCGGCCGGCCGGGCCGTTCGACGGGAGCTGTCAGGTCCCACCGACGGCAGATAGCGCGGCGCCCTCCAGGCGTTCAGGCGGTGCTCCACCGCGGCCCCCAGCGACAGCAACGCGGCGTCCTGGTGGTCGCCCGCCATCAGCAGCACTCCGACAGGCAGCTCGTTCACGGATCCGGCGGGCACGGACAGCGAGGGGTAGCCGGCGACGGCCGCGGGCGTCGAGGACGGGATGATGTCGTTGTCCCCCCGCGCGCAGTCGGTGGTCCAGGCGGGCGGGTTCGTCGGCGCGGCGAGGGCGTCCAGGCGGTGGGTGGCCAGGGTCTCGTCGATGGAACGCCGGGAGAGGGTCTTCAGCTCGGCGCGTACGGCACGGTAGTCCGGGTCGGTGGTGGGGGGCGCGGCGAGGGCCCGCTCGAAGAGTTCCTGACCGGCGAAGCAGGTCCGCTCCGCGGGGTGGCTCCGGTTGAACTCGACCAGTGCGGCGAGGTCGTGCGGTCCGTGGCGTGTGGCGAGATAGGCGTTGACGTCCCGGCGGAACTCGCTCAGCAGCGCGGGGAACTCGAGCTCGGCGATGCGCTGCTGGTACGGCGGCGTCACTTCGACGACCTCGGCCCCCGCTGCCCGGAGCCTGTTCGCCGTACGGGTCATCACGGCGTCCACCGCCGAGCCGAGCGAGGGCAGCCGCCACAGGCCGATGCGTCTGCCCCGCAGGCCGCCGGAACGCGGCAGCCGGCCGGGCGGGGCGAGGGGGCTGCCGATCCGCGAGCCGGCGCCGCCGCTCAGTACCGACAGGGTGAGCGCCGCGTCGGTCACGTTGCGCGCCATGGGCCCGGCGGTGTCCTGCTCGGCGGAGATCGGCACCACTCCGTCCCGGCTGACCAGCCCGAGACTGGGCTTGTGGCCGACCACCCCGTTCATTCCGGCGGGGCAGACGATGGACCCGTCGGTCTCGGTGCCGACCGCCACCTGCGCCAGCGAGGCGGCGAGTGCGGCGGCCGAACCGGAGGACGAGCCGCACGGGTTCCGGTCCAGCACGTACGGGTTGTGGGTCTGCCCGCCCACCGCCGACCACCCCGACGTCGGCTTCTCCGCGCGGAAGTTCGCCCACTCGGACAGGTTCGTCTTGCCGAGGATCACCGCGCCGGCCTCCCGCAGCCGGGTCACCAGGGCGGCGTCGGTGTCCGGCGGGCTCCCGGCCAGCGCCAGCGACCCGGCCGTGGTCAGCATATTGCGGGTGTTCACGTTGTCCTTGAGCAGGACGGGTATGCCGTCGAGCGGGCTCCGGGTGGCGCCCTGCCGGTGTCTGGCGTCGCTGGCGGCCGCCTGGCGAAGGGCCGTCGGGTCGGTCCGCAGGACCGCGTTGAGCCTGGGGTTGAGGGACTTGACGCGCCGCAGGTAGGCGGTGGTCAGGGCCGACGAGGTCAGGGAACCGTCCGACATGCGGGCCTGCAGCTCCGGGATCGTCACCGTGTCGAGGTCGATCCCCAGGGCCGGGGACGCGCCGGCCGGCGGACGCGCACGGCCGGCGCCGGGTTCGGCGGCGCTCGCCAGCGGGCCCGGTGCGCCCGCCAGAAGGGCCCCCGCGACCAGAGCGACGATCAGCGTGGTGGTGCTTCTTGTCGTCATGGGGGTAGCGGACTACACGCCGAGATTCCGGCGCAAGGGTGCGCTTCGCGCGCACCGCCGGAATCCGGGCCCCGCCGAAGCGGGGCCCGGATTTCCGTTCCGTGGGGTTACGGGGCCATCTCGTACGCCCCGGCCAGGGCCTCGACGCGCTCCCAGACGCGTGCCGAGCGGGCCTCGTCGACGACGGGGCGGCGCACCGCGCCGAGCGCCCAGCGCTGCTGGTCCTCCGTGGCGGAGTCCTTGCCGTGCAGCTCGACGGCGTGCGCGGAGAAGTCGCGGACGAGGACGGCGAACAGCTCGTCGAGCACGTCCTGGTCGAGGCCGGTCAGGCGGGCCTGCTCCAGGATCAGCTGGCCGTGCACGACGAGGGCGAAGAGCTGGCCGATGGCGAGGAGGAGGTCGAGGTCGCGGCTCTGCTCCTCGTCGGGGGCGGCGGTGGTGACGAACGCGCACAGGGCGTCCGCCTGCTCCCGGAAACGGCCGACGTTGGGCACGTCGGCGTAGGCGTCGTAGGCGGTGCGCCAGTCGTGGAAGCGGACGGCGCCGAGGCCGCGGGCCGGTCCCTGGCGGAAGAGGAACGCGTCGTCGGCCGCGTCGAGGCGGGTCGGCACGGGCGCGTACTCGGCCGGGTTCAGCAGGTGGTTGCCCATGAACTTGAGGATCAGCGCGAGGTTGACGTGGACGGTGCCCTCCAGCTTCGGCAGGCCCCGGATCTCGGTGGCGGCCTGGGCGAAGTAGGTGTCCTTCTCGAAGCCCTTGGCCGCGATGACGTCCCACATCAGGTCGATGACCTTCTCGCCCTCGGTGGTCACCTTCATCTTCGTCATGGGGTTGAAGAGCAGGTAACGGCGGTCGTCGGGACCGGCGGAGCGGAAGTAGTCGACGGCGCGGTCGCTGAACAGCTTCATCCCGACGAGGCGGACGTAGGCGTCGGTCAGCTCGCGGCGCACGTGGGGGAAGGCGGTGACGGGACGGCCGTAGAGGATGCGGTTGTGCGCGTGGGTGACGGCCTCGTACATCGCGTGCTCGCAGATGCCGATCGCGCCGGTGCAGAGGTTGAACTTGCCGACGTTGACGGTGTTGAGGGCGGCGTCGAAGGCGGCGCGGCCGGTGTGCAGGACGTCCTCGGCCGCGACCGGGTAGTTCTCGAGGCGGAACTCGCTGACGTACTTCGACGAGTCGACGACGTTCTTGACGAGATGGTACGCCTCGTGGCGGCTGTCGGCGGCGAAGAAGACGTAGCCGTCGGGCCCCTCGACGTCGGTGCGGCGGCCGAAGACGGAGACGAGGCCGGCGGCGTTGCCGTTGCCTATGTAGTACTTGGAGCCGCTGGCCCGGAAGCCGCCGTCGCCGTCGGGCTCCAGCAGCATGTCGGTGGAGTAGATGTCGGCGCCGTGCGTCTTCTCGGACAGGCCGAAGGCGAACACCTCGCCCTGCGCGAGCAGTTCCGCGGCACGCGCGCGTGCGGCGGCGTTGTCGCTCTGCCAGACCGGGCCGAGGCCGAGGATGGTGACCTGCCACGCGTACCAGTAGTCGAGCCCGTAGAAGCCGAAGATCTCGTTGAGGGCCGCGATGCGGGCGGTGTCCCAGCGCTTGTCCTGCTGCCCGTCGGCGGCCGCGGCCGGGGTGAGGAAGGTCGCGAACAGGCCCTCCTTGGCGGAGAAGGCCAGGAAGTCCGCCAGCCAGGCACGGGAGCGGTAGTCCTCGATCAGCTTGCGCTTGCCGCGCTCCTCGAACCAGTCGACGGTGGCGCGCAGCAGCCGGCGGGTCTCGGGGTCGAAGTGCGCCGGGTCGTAGGTGCGGGGGTTGAAGAGAAGCGGGTCGGCCATGGCTGTTCGCCTTTCCGGTCGAGGGCGGGTCAAAGGGGGGAACGGGGGTGGCGCTCGGGTGGGGAACGGGGGGCGCTCGGGTCAGCCGCCCGCCTCCGGCCCGTGGATGCGGTGGAGGGTGGCGAGGACGTCGTCGAGCCAGTCGAGCGTCATCCGCTCGTAGGCGATGCCGCCGCGCAGGACGACGTGCTGCAGCTCCCGCCCGGCGTCGAGCGTGCCGGCGGCACCGGGCCCGGTGAAGTCGCGCCGTTCGCCCGCCAGGTAGTGGGCGAGGCGCTCGCTGTGCACCCGGTGGTGCCGCTCGACCTCGCGGATCAGCACGGCCGGGTCGTCGAAGGCCGCACCGCGGATCTTCACGGCCAGGTCGTGCCGGATGCTCTCCGGTTCGACCGGCTCGTGCAGCCACTGGGAGAGGGCCTCCCGCCCGGGGGCCGCGACGGAGTACTCCTTCTTGTCCGGCCGGCCCTGCTGGGCCACCTCGTGGACGTCGATCCAGCCGTCGCCGACCATCCGCTTCAGGACGCGGTAGATCTGCTGGTGGGTGGCGGTCCAGAAGTAACCGATGGACCGTTCGAACCGCCGGGCCAGCTCATAGCCGGAGCCCGGCTTCTCCAGCAGGGAGACGAGGATCGCGTGCTCGAGCGCCATGCCCTGGATCATCTATGCAACTCGTTTCATAGGCAAGAGGGCCCGGCCCCTGTGAGACCCGGCTCACCCCGCCCGGAACCGCCACGCCGCCGCTCCGGGCGCCCGGAGCGGCGGCGTGGCGGTTCCGGTGCCGTCCCGGCGCGCGGCTCGGCCGGTCCGGGCCGCGCGCACGCCGCGGGAACCGGCGCCCGTGCGATGAGTGGAAGACCGCACTCCGGCGAGGCAGGCTGGACCCATGCGGTCACTCCGCCGCCCTCTCCCCCGCCGGGGAGCGAGCGGTCACAGCCGGTTCCTCTTCGCACTCGCGCAGTGCGTGCCGTTCGCTCTGGCGCTGATCGTGGTGGGGATCGAGTTCTCGCCCGCACACTTCCTGTACACCGGCCCCCTCCTCACCGCGACGCCGGCTCTGGCCGCGGTGACCATGGGCCCCAAGGGCACCCTTGCGGCAGCGGGGCTGGCCCTGGCCATCAGCGTGGCCACCGCCACCCACAACCAGGCGTGGGGCACCCAGCAGGTCTACACCAACCTCACGGCGATCCTCCTGGTCTCCCTCGCCAGCGTCATGACGAGCAGCGCCGCGCACACGCGGCGGCAGAGCGAGCTGGACCAGGTCCGCCGCATCGCCGCGGCGGCGCAGAGGGTCCTCCTGCGGCCCGTTCCCGCCCGCCTGGGGCCGGTGCGCATGGCCAGCATGTACCTCGCGGCGGAGACGGGGGCTCAGATCGGGGGCGACCTGTACGAGGCCGTGCAGACGCGGTACGGGGTCCGGATGATCGTGGGGGACGTGCGCGGCAAGGGGCTGCCGGCCGTGCGCCTGGCGGCGGCGGTGCTGGGCGCGTTCCGGGAGGCGGTGCACTACGAGGCCGATCTGGTGGAGGTGATGAACCACTGCGCGGCGGCGCTGCAACGGGAGCGCGCCGTGTCGGCCCTCTCCGACCGCGGCGCGGGGAGCGTGGGGGCGGACCAGGTGGAGGACTTCGTCACCGCGCTCGTGGCCCAGGTGCCCGACCTGGCCACGGTCCAGGTGGTGAACCGTGGCCACCCTCCTCCCCTGATGCTGCGCGAGGGTGAGGTGCGGGCCCTGACGCCCGCCTCTCCCCTTCCGCCCCTGGGCCTAGAGGAGTTCGTCACCGGCCTTCGGTCGGAACCGGAGAACTACCCCTTCACGTCGGGCGACCGCCTGCTGCTGCACACCGACGGCGTGATCGAGGCCCGCAACCGCGACAACGACTTCTTCGCGCTGCCCCAGGCCATGGCGAGCGTGCACGACTGCGCCCCGTCGGAGTTCCTGGAACAGCTGCACCAGGCGTTGATCCGTCACACCGAGGGCTCCTTGGCGGACGACGTGGCCATGGTGCTCGTCGACCGGCTCGACGAGGAGTCCGGCGACGTTCCCCATCACACCGTCGCTCAGCCGGCCGGGTCCCCCGGGGTCTCCAGCGGCTCGGGGACTTCGCGCAACCGCACGGCCAGGGCGGCGATGTCGTCGTCGAGCCCTCCCCCGCTGTAGTGGAGGAGGTCGCGGTGCAGGGCGCCGAGCAGTTCCCGGGGGCCCGGCGGGGCCTGCCGGCGCATCCAGGCCGCCAGCGGGAAGAACTCGCCGTCGCGGTCGCGGGCCTCGGTGACCCCGTCGGTGTAGAGGAGCAGCAGGTCGCCGGGGACGACGCCGAAGGAGTCGATGCTGTAGTGGTCGCCGGTCAGCTCCGCGAGGTTGAGGAGCGGCGAGGGGGCGGTGGGTTCCAGGGTGCGCAGTTCTCCCCGGCTGAGGAGCAGCGGCGGGGGGTGTCCGCAGTTGAGGATCCCGATGCGGCTGCCCCCGTGCGGGATCTCGACGAGAAGGGCGGTGGCGAAGCGTTCCATCAGGTCCTGAGGGGGGAACGCGGCGCTGTAGCGGGTGCTGCTGGCGTCCAGACGACGGGCGACGCTGCCCAGGTCGGCCTCGTCGTAGGCCGCTTCCCGGAAGCAGTTGACCATCGCCGCGGCCTGTCCCACCGCCGGCAGCCCCTTGCCCCGGACGTCGCCGATGAGCAGGCGGACCCCGTACCGCGTGTCGACCACCTCGTAGAAGTCGCCGCCGATGCGGGCCTCCGCCGCGGCCGCGAGGTACAGCGCCTCGATCTCGACGCCCCCGAAGCGGCGCGGCATCGGGCTGAGGACCACCTGCTGCGCCGCGTCGGCGACGAGCCGCACCTGGAAGAGGGTCCGTTCCCGCTGCAACCGGACGTGGCTTCCGTAGGCGGCCGCCACGGTGACCGCGACGATCCCCGACGCCGTCCACCACGTCCCCAGGCCGGGGAACACGACGCCGAGGCCGATCATGAGGAACAGGCAGACCGTCCCCAGCAGGACGGTGGGGAGCACGGGCCACATGGCGGCGGCGAGGGCCGGCGCCGCGGGCAGCAGACGGCTGAAGGCCACCTCCCTGGGGGTGGTGTACGCCAGGGTGGCGATGACGACGGTCAGGATCACCGGCGACAGCAGGGTGAGCGGCCCCCGGTCGGGGCGACGCCGGAGCCGCGGCCGTCCAGGCTTGATCACAGCTCATAGCATATCCATACAAACCAGACGCAGCGCTCCGGCGGCCGGGCCCGGCCACCCGCCCCGGAGCCCCCTTCCCGCCGGCCGCACCGCAAGCCCCGACGCGGCCGCGCGGGAGTCGTCCACGGCCGCGCCTCGTCCTCGTTCACCCGTACAGGTGATCAGGGTGGGGAGAACGGTCAGGAGGCCCCTTCGTCGGCCTCGTCCAGCGCCCTGACGAGCAGGGCCGCACTCTGCACGTAGGGAGTCCGCCCGCCCGGCCAGTGGATGCCCGTGCCCGTCATCAGACGGGTGACCCGGGACGTGATCAGGCTGAACCGGAAGGCGGAGAAGACCTCGTAGAAGGTGAGGTCCCGCAGCGGACGGCCGAGGAGGGACGCGTAGGCCGCGACGGTCTCCTGCCGGCTCGGCAGGCCGGGGAGCCGGGGCAGGCCGAGGCCCTCGCTCAGGTAGCGGTCGGTGAACAGGTACCAGGCCAGGTCGCTCTCGGGTGCGCCGAGCGTGGCCATCTCCCAGTCCAGGAGGGCGACCGGCGTGTGGCCCGAGTAGATGATGTTGCCGATGCGGGCGTCGCCCCACAGCAGGCGCGGCGGGTCGGGCTCCTCCGGGCGGTGCTTCCGCAGCCAGTCGGCGGCGCGCGCCACGACGGGATCGTCCTGGACCCCGTAGAACTCGAGGTGGGCCAGGCACTCGCCGAACTGGCGGCCGATGCCGGCGGCGCCGTGGGCCGGGTCGTCCAGGAAGGACAGGTCCAGGGCGTCCGGGTCCAGGCGGTGGAGCCTCGCCATCACCCGCAGACCGCCGTTCCAGACCTGCGCGCGGTCGGCCGGGGGGAGTTCCGCCAGCCAGCCCGACCGGTGGTACGAGGGGATGTCCCCCGGTACCCGCCCCTCGATCCGTTCCATGACGACGAAGGGGGCGCCCAGGAGGTCGCCGGAGGGTTCGCTGCCGTGGATCCTGGCCACGGGCACGTCCGTTCCGGCCAGGAGTTCCTGAAGCCTGACCTGACGGTGCCACGGGGACTCCGGCAGCAGGCGGTGGCCGGCCGGAGCCACCCTGACGGCGAGGGGCCGGACCAGGCTCCGGCCCCGGTGGTCCCACGTCGCGTCGCACAGGAGGGTCTCCCCGCTGAACCCCGTCTCGGCGGGGGTGCTCAGGGAGCCGACCGTCGGGGTCCCGTCAGCGGGGAACCGGTCGGTCAGCCATCGCGTGATCACCTCGCGGGCGCGGGACGGATCACGCTGCGGCGGCACGGGCATGCCTGCTCCTTGTCTGTCGTCCGGGCGCCGTGGGTCGCTGGCGACGCCACCGTCGAGTGCGACCGCCGTGCCGGGCGTCAGCGCGAGAGGGACCGGCCGGTGGGGACCACGGATCGCGTCGAGCACCGGTGGTGCGGCGACGCTGAAGATCCAGTCGCCCTCGCCGGGGACTAACGTGACGGTCGGTTCTTGGTTACGTATGGCCGGACAGATGCATCCGTAGGCGTGGCGGCCGCCGGCGGGGGCCGGCGGCCGGGGACGCACCGTCATTCCGTGGGCTCGGCCCCGCCCGGCCCGGCCGGCCGCTGGGAGCCCCGGGACGTGCGGTGGGCCCGGGCGAGGTGGTCCTGGAGGCGGGCGTGGCGGAACTGGTAGACCGCGCCGGCCTGTCGCAGCACGCCTCGCTCGTAGGCGTCCTCCAGGAAGGTGACGACGGACCAGGGAAGCCGCCCGGTCAGCGGCAGCCAGAACCGGCCGAAGACCAGCCACTGGCCCCACCCGGTCAGGGCGAGCGCGTAGGCGAGGGCGCCGCCGAGTCCGCTGATGAGGCCGAGTTTGAGCGTGGCCGTGGTGTTCCAGACGAGCGGGCCCAGAAGCGCCGGCAGGATCCGCATCGCCCCCCAGGCCCCCAGCGCGACCAGCAGCCCGAAGGTGGGGGCCCAGATGAGGAGCTGGGCGACGACCGTTCGGCAGTTGGTGCGCAGCAGGCCCACCGGGTTGACGGCGGAGCGGACGTCGAGAGGGGTTTCCAGGAGGCTCAGGACGCCGAAGGTGGGGCCGGTCGCCAGGGCGAACACCAGGCCGTAGACGACGCCGTCGTCCAGGCCGACGCGCAGCGTGACCAGGAGGCCGCAGTGGCGGACGACGCCGTTGAGCACCCCCCGCACGAATCCGTAGCCGGACCCGAAGACGACCCCGCACAGCAACCCGACCGCGAGCCGGTGCGCGGTTCTCCGCCCCGTCCCCCCGGCCCGGCCGAACATCTTCAGGCGCACCCCGGACGGCGCCACCGCGGCGCCTCGGGACGCGATCAGGAACCAGTACGTGATCCCGAACATGAGCCCGGCCAGCAGGCCCGCCACCAGCCCGTCCGCCAGCTGGAACCCGACGGGGTCGAAGAGGGTGCCGACGACGGCGTCGACCAGTCCGACCGTCAGGGCGACCGCCACCGCGGTCACCAGCGTGCGCGTGGAGCGGCGGGTCCCCGAACCGAGCCGCCACCACTCCAGGTTGGGGGTGTCGAGCCGGGTGAGGTGGTGGGCGAGGTGGCCCAGCCATTGCCGGGCGCGTTCCGGGTCGAAGCTGCGGCGCGGTCCGCCGCCGGGGCGGTGCTCCGGCCGGGGCCGGTAGACGGTGGTGGTGAACTTGTCGAGGAGGTGCTCCTCCAACTCCTCGGCGCTGCCGAACCGCCGGGTGTCCAGGAGGGCGGCCGGGTCGTGGCCGGAGGTGTCGCTGTAGACGGCACGGGCGAGCATGACCATCAGCGGCGTGGTCAGCACCGCGGCGAGGTTCGCGCCGGCCCGGCTGTCCGGCCGGTCGCGCAGTTCGCGCAGCACGGGGTCCCAGGCGGTCGCCGCCGGGTCCCCGCCCCCCGCCTTGCGCGTGGTGCGCGGCAGGTAGTCGGCCAGGTCACCCGGGGTGAGATCGGTCAGCTGCACGGCGGCGGCGGAGGTGAGCACGTCGGTCTCCGCCACGGCGGCGGCGTACTCGGACGGACGGCTCGTCAGCAGCAAGGGGAGGACGGTGGAGTTGAGCGCCTCCAGGGCGGGGCGACGCAGACCGCCGGCTATCTCGTCGAAACCGTCCAGGACGGGCAGCACCCGGCCGGTCTCGACCAGTGCGGCGGCGAGGCTCGACCCGCCGGGGCCCGGGGCGGCGAGGCCGGGGTGGTCGCGCGTCAGCTGGGCGATCAGCCAGTCCCGCAGCGTGATGGCGGTGGGATCCCATGAGCCGATGCTGAAGATCACCGGTACGGTCCCGGTGCGGCCCCTCGACTTCACCTGTTCCAGGACGAACCGCACGGCGAGCACCGTCTTCCCGGAGCCGGGCCGGCCCAGCACCACCAGCCGCCCCGACGGAACCCGCCGGTACACCTCCACGATGGCGTCCAGTCGCCCGCTCAGGTCCAGCGGGCCGGGCACCGCCCCGGCGGGCAGGCGCCGGATGTTGGCCCAGTGGTCGGTCAGCTCCTCCAGGGCCGGCCGCCAGCGCACCGGCAGCGGGTACGGGTCGTGGACCTGCCGCTGTTCCTCCTCGCGCTGCCAGCGGGCGGCCACTGCCTGCGCGAGCTGCTCGGCGACGTCGGCCAGGGTGCCGTGCGACACCGGACCCCGCGGCTCCGTGACCGGCGCGGCGCGGGCGGCGGAGCCGTCACCCGGGTGTGCGGCGACGGGCGCGACGCGTTCGGCCGACCCGTCATGCGGATACCCGCCGACGGGCTCGGCCCCATCGGCCGGCCCCTCACCCTGGTGCCCGGCACTCGGTGCGACGCGATCGGCCGGCCCCGGACGTCCGGCCACCGGCGCGACGCGTTCAGCCGCGTCATCCGGCGTGTCCGGTTCGTCGCCGGGCCCGGTCCTGCGGACGACGGCCGCCAGCAACTCCTCGCGTTCCTCCGGGGCGAGCCCCAGCGCGTCGGCCAGCAGGCGCACCGTGGTCACCCTCGGGTCGGCGCGTTCACCGGTCTCCAGTCCGCGGACGGTGCGCACGCCCACGCCGGCGCGCTCCGCCAGGGCCTCCTGGGTCATCCCCGCCTCGCGCCGCAGCCGCCGTAACAGCGTGCTGAACTCACTGGCCACAGGTCACGTTCTCCCCCCCGGAACATGTCGTTTCTCCAGGTGGGCGACTCTAGCGCGACCACCGGCCGCATACGGCCGGTCTTGTGGCCTGTCCGTGGCCCGGGCTTCGGGGCCACCGTCGGCGGCATCCCCCGGACCGACCACCAGGAGCACGGAGAGCCGTGATGCCGACGACCGCGACCACCGGCCAACCGACCGTCACCCCGCTCGGACAGCAGGAGCGCAAGGTGCTCTACGCGGTCGGGTGTGGCCTGAGAGACGAAGAGATCGCCGCCGCCCTCGCCATCCCCGAGGGCACCGTGGCCGGGCACCTCACGCGGATCCTCACCAAACTCGGGCTGCCCGACCGGGCCGCCGCCATCGTCCACGCCTTCGACTGCGGCCTGGTCGCCCCCGGCCACGGCCCCCGCCGGCGCACGGCGGGCCCGGTGCCGCGGACCGCCGTCCGCCGGCCGTCCGGACCGCGCTTGCGGATCTCCGTCCTCGGACCGCTGCGGGCGTGCCGCGACGGCCGGCCCGTGGACCTGGGGCACCTGCGCCAGCAAGCCGTACTGGCGAACCTGGTGCTGTGCCCGGGCCGGACGGTCAGCCAGCAGGAACTCCTCGACGGCGTGTGGGGGATGGAGCCGCCGGCCACGAAGGTCGTACCGGTGTACGTCTACCGGCTGCGCAAGGCCCTGCACACCGGAGACGGTTCGGACGCGGTGATCGAGCGCGACCGGTGCGGCTACCGACTGCTCTCCGCAGCGGTCACGGTGGACGTGACGCGCATGGAGGACCTGGTCTCCGCCGCCGGACAGGCCGAGCGGGCGGGCGAGCTGGCCGAGGCGGTCCGCCTCTGCTCCCGGGCGCTGGAGCTCTTCCGCGGGGAGCCGCTGGCCGGCCTGCCCGGGCCGTTCGCCGAGCTGGAGCGGCTGCGGCTGACCGAGCGCAGGGGCGTCCTCGCGCAGCGGAAACTCGACTGGCAGCTGAGGCTGGGCGAACACACCGAGGCGATCGCCGAGCTGTGGGCCCTGGCCGCGGCGCAGCCCCTGAACGAACCGGTCGCCGCCATGCTGATGAGCGCGCTGTACCGCGACGGCCGGCAGGCCGACGCACTGACCGTGTTCGACCGCGCCCGCCGCCGGCTGGCCGAGGACCTGGGCGTGCCGCCGGGTCCGGTCCTGCTGCGGACGCGGCAGATGATCCTGCGCGGGAACGCCGCCGGCCCCGGCGCCATCGGGTCGACGTCGTGAGCTGGCCGGCATCGCGCACGCGCAGTGAGGAACTCCTGCTGGCGAGGATCTCGGCGGCGGCCGGCCGCGAGCGCGTCGGCAAGCGGCGCGCCACCTACTCCGCTTCCGCGCACACGGCCCGTGAGCGGGCCGAGCCGCCCCGTGGCATCCACGGCCTGCTGGCCCGCACCCGGTACCTCCGGTCCGCCGCGCCGAAGGCGGGCCGGGACGCGCGCCTGGACCTGTACGAGCGCGGCATGACGGTGGCCGTCAAGGACCGGATCCATGTCGTCCGCTACGACACCACCGCCGTGTTCCAGGAGATCGTGCCGTGTCAGGACGAGGCGGGGCGGGTCGCCACCGCCTACACGCTCACCGATGTGCACGGGGAACGGGTCGTGCTGGGGGGACGGCCGGAGCGCGGCGGGGCGCCGGCGTGGGGAAGCGAGATCCAGCGGGCCGTCGCCCAGGCCCAGCTGCCCCGTGCCCTGGACGCCCTCGACGAGGGCCGGCGGCTCGTCTTCGGGGACATCTGGCTGTCCGGGGAGGAGATCGGATCCGGGGAGGTGGCCGCGCGGTGGCCGCTGGTGCGGCGGACCGAGATCCGCAACGGGCTCGTCGAGGTCGTCATCGCCGGGACGAGCCACGGGTTCGCCTGCGCGGTGTCCGAGGTCCCGAACCTCTTCGTCTTCTGGACACTCGTCGAGCGCTTCCGGCCGGGCAGCGGGCGCCCGTGACGACGCGGCTGCGACGACGGCCGCCTCAACGAGGCACTTCGGCGGCGCCTCCCGCCCGTACGGCCGCGGCGGTCGCCTCACACAGGCCTTCGAGACCCCCGGGCGGGACACGGACCGGGCCGCCGGTGAGCGTGTACCACTCCTCCGCACCGGTGTACTGGACGCGGACGTCGGTGAGGCCGTCGGGGCGGCGCATGACCTTGAGGGTGAGGTCCCCGGTGACGACGCCGACCTCGTCGGTCATGGCCCCGCCAGGACCGGCGGTCACTTCCCTGCTGCAGCACTCGGGCTCGTGTTCCTTCATGAAGAGCAAGTGTCCAGCATCTTGGTGAGCATGCCGCGCTCCTCGCCGGTGACGGTCAGCTTGTACGTCGACTTCACCGAGATCCAGGCCCGCCCGTACACGCACCAGGCGGCGTGGTCCGGCGGCTGCCACTGGTCGGGCGACTGGTCGCCCTTGGAACGGTTCGACCCGGCGGAGACGGTGAGCAGCTGCGGGTGGGTCAGGTCGTTGGCGAACGCCTTGCGCCGGTCGTTGTCCCACTGGTCGGCGCCCGAACGCCAGGCGTTGGCCAGCGGCACGATGTGGTCGATGTCCACCTCGGACGCCTTGGTCGCCGTCTTCCCGTCGTACAGGCTGTGCCACGTGCCGGAGACGGCCCGGCACTGGTCGTCCTTCTTGACGTTCTTGCCGTCGCGGGCGAGCACGGTCTCCCGGGTGTCGCACTTGCCGCCCTGCTGCGCCCAGTGCGGGAACTTCGCCCGGCTGTAGCCGGACATCGACCGCGGCTTCGCCTCCGTCAGCGCCACCAGCTGCTTCCGGGCCTCCGCCGCCGACGTCAGCCCCGGCCACGGGGCGCTGCCGCCTCCTTTGCCGTCACCCGGCGAGGTCACGGTGCTCGACGGCGCGGCGGAAGAGGGCGGCTGGGAAGTGCTGCCCTTTTTGCCGCAGCCGGACAGCACGACACCGATCACACAAACACCCGCGACAAAAACACCGGAACGTCCATGCCGAAGCGCCACCGCTCCCCCTTTCCGTACCGCGAACCCTGTAAGAACGGCGGCATCTCGGCCAACCAAGCGGCCGGCACCCCGCCTGAAGCGCCCTGTTTCCGCCCGCACTTTACCGTTGGCGCGGATACGGAAACCAGCGGGCACCCGGCGACGGCGTCGTCGTGGGCGTTCTCTTCCGGTCAGACCGGAAACCGTCCCATCACTGAAACCGCACCCCTTTGGCTTGCGTCCTCCACAACACAACCAGGCTCCTCGCGAGCCGGCCGCCGTGGAGAGGACGAGTGGAAATGGGCATCATCGGCTGGATCGTGCTGGGCCTCCTGGCCGGGGCGATCGCCAAGATCCTGCTGCCCGGCCGCGACCCGGGCGGCCTCGTCGGCACCACGCTGATCGGCATAGCCGGGGCGTTCATCGGCGGCTGGCTCTCCGCCAAGTTCCTGCACCGGTCCATCAGCAATCATTTCTTCGACGCGGCAACGTGGGGCTCCGCCATCGCGGGATCGCTGG
Source organism: Streptomyces cinnamoneus (assembly GCF_002939475.1). Classification (NCBI taxonomy): domain Bacteria; kingdom Bacillati; phylum Actinomycetota; class Actinomycetes; order Kitasatosporales; family Streptomycetaceae; genus Streptomyces; species Streptomyces cinnamoneus. Next base: position 435,513 of record NZ_PKFQ01000001.1, read on the forward strand.
TTCTGCTCATCGCCTACCGCATTCTCTTCGGTAACTCACGTGACTGAGCTTCCACAACGGCCGCCGAATCGCCGGACTTTCCCCGGAATTCCCTCCGGACTCGCCAGCTGTTCGGCGTGCTGCAACCGATGACCGGTGAGCCGGAAGAAGCGGCTAGGATCCGGCGCATGACACACACGGGGGACGAGACACGACGGTTCGCCACACGCGGCCAGCTGACGGCTTTGGCGTTGCTGCTCGCCGGCATAGCCGTACTGGCGCGGTGGCACGAGGGCGCTGCTTTCTGGGGCGGTGCCTTGCTGGGAACCGCGGGCGTCGGCGGATATTTCGTCCAGTTCGACACTCCCCGCGGCGCGGCACAGTGGCTTCTGGCGGCAGCCGGCTTCTGCATGCTGTTCATGTTCGGCGTACAGCTGCTGGTCGGCGTCTTCGCCTGAGTCCGCCGTCAGTACCCCGGCAGGGACTCCGGCGTTCGGCGGACCTCACCCGTGCCCAGGGCGATCCCGGCCCGGGGCCGCATGGGCTCCTCGCCGCGCCGGGAGAGCAGGACCACCTCTCCGACCACGGCCGACAGCGTCCCGAGCCGGGCGGCGCACTCGGCGGCCAGCCCCTTCGGGTCCTGCGTCCGGCCGAGGGACAGATGCGGGGTGAAGCGCCCGCCTCGCCCGTGGCAGAGCGAGAACCGCAGCTCCAGCGCCTGGTGGAGACGGGCCCACGGTGCCGGGCCCGCCGCGGCCGGATCGAGCCACACCGTCGAGTAGTGCCGGTGCCGGAAGTACCGCACACCGGCCAGACGCGCCGTGAACGCCGCGCATTCGGCCGCTGCGGCGGAGAGCAGCGACAGGGCGCCCGCGAACTCCTCCTCCGGCACGAAGCCGAACAGCAGGTTCACATGCGGCGGCCACCGCCGGACCTGCGGATCGTGCTCCCAGCGGATGTCCTGGATCGCAGGCCACAGCTCCGGCGGCGGCAGCCACGCCACCGCCGTCCGAGCCGTGGGCGCCACCCCGGACGCACCCCACGGCTCGGCCCCGCCGAACACCGCGTTCCCGTCCACACTGCCATGATCCCGGCCGGACCCGCATCGCACGAGTCGGCGAGGGAGGGACGGGACGACACAGGCCGAGGGCGAGCTCACGGCGCGACGGACCCCTGCCACGGCACCCGGCCACCCTGTCGTCGCGCGACAGGTGCCCAGCCGCCCCGGGCGACGCACCTCGCGCGGACATGGCGTTTCACCGGTATTTCAGCGACTCCAGGGAGAGTTGGGGCACCAATGCAGACAGCCAACCGGAGTCATCATGCCCATATTCGGCACTCGGACCCCTGCCCACCTCACGGCCGACCAGCAGCGCGTCGTGCAGCGGAGGCAGGCGCAACGCCACATCTTCTTCGGTGCGGCGTGGATCCTGCTGGGCGTGTTCTTCTCGCTGTACACGTACCTGCGTTCCGAGGGCGGCTTCTACGTGATCTGGTACGGGCCCGCGATCTGGGGGGCCATCGAGATCGCCCGAGGCGTGTTCGCGCTGCGCAAGTGCCCGGAGGAGGGCGGGCGCCCGTGACACCCGCACCCCGTCTCCGGCGCATATGGGTGCTCCGGCTCGTGACTGCCGTCGTCGCGGTGGCGGCGGTGTTCGCCTCACTGCCGGGGGAAGCGCTGCCCGCGGCGCATGCCCTGCCCGTGGCCGCCAAGCCGAAACCGAAGCCGCCGGTACCCGGTGACTGGACACGGATACCGCTCTACGACCACCCGATCAGCCAGTTCGGTTACGAGCTGCGGGTGGCGGCCCGCAAGGCGAATCCCTACGACGAGGCCAACCTGTACAGCAATGCGGTGGTCGGCTTCGTCGACATGACGTCCGAGCTCACCGAGGAACGGGATTCCGGTGACCACGGGCAGGCGTCGGCGCGGCTCAGCGAGAAGTACGGCAACTTCAAGATCGTGGAGGCGGCCGACCAGCCGGACCTGTTCGCGTCCCTGGGGCTGGACCCCAAAGTCACGGCACTGATGGTGGTCCCCCGGCTCAACAACCCGTCGCGCGACGCGAACGGCAAGTTCAACCCGGGTAAACGCCATGCCGAGATGGAGCTCCTCTGGACGCTGAAGAAGAAGAACATCTCCTGGGAGCGGCTTCTGGCCCTGTGGACCGAGCGTTCACCGTGCGCGGCAGGCGACACGTCCTGCTTCCGGCTCCTCCAGACGTACGCGCCGCACGTGAAGGTCTTCGATTCCACCACGCACAAGGACTGGGGGGACGGAAGCGCGAAGCAGAACGCCGAAGACATCCGGAAGGGCCTCGAAGCCGAGCGCGAGCGCAGGGCGAAGCAGAAGTCCGCGCCCGACCCGCAAGCGCAGGCCACGGTCGGTTCCGCCTTCGCCCCCCACACGGCCGACGACTGCCAGACCTCCGGCGCGGGCCGGCTGAAGTCCGGTCCGTCGCTCGCCCTGACGGCGGCGCACTCTCCGCTCGCCCGTTCCGTCGTCACCGCTGACCACCCCTGCGGCGAGGGCGGTTCGGAGAGCGACGCCAAGGCCAAGCAGCCGTCCGCCCTCGCCAAGATCCTCACGATGCCCGAATCCGACCCCGGCGGCATCGACTTCTCCTCGCTGAACCTGCGCTACATGGCCGACACCGGTTCGGCGAAGACCGGCCTGCGCTATTCCATGGGCGCGGCGCCCGTCGGGAGCAGCGGTCAGAACCGGCGTTCCGACGGGGTGAAGGCGCTGAAGGAGACGTCGGACGCGTTCTTCGTCTGGCTGTCACTGCGTCCCTCCGCGTTCTGGGTCAACCTCAACCCCAACGAGCCCGACCGCATCGTCGACTCCGCGTTCGGGCGCACCGACGCCGGACGCATCCTGCTGCAGGCCGACTTGCGCATGAAGAAGACGGTCGCGCAGCTGATCCATCCGGACACCGGACTCGGCTCCGACTACTGGAGCCGGCTCCAGGGCACGTGCATGTCCATGCGCACCTGGATCGTTCCCGGCGAGGCCGAGGTCCGTGCGACACCGGACGAGCTGTACATCCTGGACGCCCCGCTCAAGGTGAAGATGGAGACCCAGTACTTCCAGGGGCGTGGCGCCGGAGGCAGCGCGGCGTGCACGCGGCAGGGGAAGGCCGCGGAGGAGCGCAACGAGTCCCTCTTCCGCAGCATGATCCTGCCGAAGGTGGAGGAGGCGGTGAACACCGCACCGGAATACGCCGACCTGCGCCGCGTCTACCTGAGCCGGGTCGCGGCCGAGTGGTACCGCGACGTCAGCCGCCGCAAGAACGCCACGTACGCGAAGCTCATCGACCGGGGCGACGTCAGCCAGTGGACCACCCGGAGCGGCTGGAAGCCGCGCGACACGTTCGACGCCTACGTCGACTCCTTCAAGAAGGGCGAGTTCAAGGTCACGCGCCGCACGACGGAGGGCGACGCGATCTACGAGAAGACGTACGTGTTCGGTGGCGTCGACCTGTCGAACGTCCCCCTCCGGAAGGTGGACGACGGCCGGTTCAAGGCCGAGTGGCCCGACGCGGCGAAGAGCGCCGAACGGTCGTGGGACCGGCCCGTGCCGGGCGGTGACGGAAGCGCGCGCACCCTCCTGCTGGGCGGCGGCCCGTCACCGGCCGAGGCGCGGAGGGCCGCAGACGGGGGCTTCACCTGGTCGGATGCGTGGGATGTGGTGCCGCTGCGCTGGGGCGTCCTGGGTGCCCTGATCGCCGTGGCCGTGGTGCTCAGGCGGAGGCCGCGCCCACAGCCGGCCTCGCCGGCCCTCGGGCCGCAGCCGTTGGTGGTGGCGCCGCCGACGACGCCGATCGACCCGCGAGGGCTTCCCCTGCCCTTGCGCATCCAGGGTCTGGCCACCGCGCTCTGCTACGCCGTCGGCATCGTGTGCACCGGCAACGGCGTGATGGGCTGGATGGACGACCACCGCGTCTGGTGGGCCCGCTGGCTGCTTCTTCCCGGCATCGCCCTCATGGCGATCGGCCACTACGCGGGACGCGCCCTCCGCCGACGGGCGGCCGCGCGCCCGCCCCGCAGGGAGTAGGACCACCACGGGGCCGGTCCCCGACGGACGCCCCGGGGCGGCGCGAGCCCCCGGGCGTCCGTCGGGGGAGGAGGAGACGCCGCTCCTGCGGATGAACGAGCGGGCGATGCGCGAGGCCGGACGGCACGCCATCGATCTCGTCATCGACCGGATGACCACCCCCGGCTCCCGGCCGCCCTGCCACGCCCCCTCACCCGGCGCGCTCCGGAGCGCCCTCGACGAGCCCCTCCCCTTCGCCGTCGTCGCCACGCTCGGCACGACCGGCACGACCGGCACGACCGGCACGACCGGCACCGGGACCGTCGACCCGCTCGACCACCTGGCCGACGTGTGCCAGGAAGAAGGCCTGTGGCTGCACGTCGACGGCGCCCACGGCGCGGCCGTCGCCGGCACCTCACGCGGTCACCATCTGCGGAACGCCCTCGGCCGGGCCGACTCCCTCACCGTCGACCCGCACAAATGGCTGTTCCAGCCCTACGAGATCGGCTGTGTCCTGCTACGGCGCCCCGAACTGCTCCCGGAGACCTTCGGCGTGGCGCGCCACGCCCTGGACCAGGGGTATCTCCGGCCGGCCCATCCGGCCGCCCCGGCACGCGAGGAGGTCAACCTCTCCGCCTACGGCCCGCAGCAGAGCCGCGGCCTGCGCGCCCTGAAGCTCTGGCTCTCCCTGAAGACCTTCGGCGCCGGAGCCTTCCGTCGAGCCGTCGAGCAGGGTGCGGCCCTCGCCGAGTACGCCGCCGGACTCGTCGAGACCCACCCCGAGCTGGAGCTGGTCACGCCGCCCAGTCTCGCCATCCTCACCTTCCGCTACCGGCTCGGGACGCGTCCGCGCCATGGGACGCCGACGCGGCGCAGGCACACATCAGCCGAAGGGTGTGCGCCGACGGCGGGGCCGTCCTCCTCACCACCACGGTGCGAGGAGCCACCGTGCTACGCATGTGCACCATCAACCCCACCAGCACCCGTGCCGACGTCGCGTACGTGCTGGACCTGGTCACCCGTCACGGCCGCGACGCCTGGCGCGACATCCGCCGCCCCTGACCGGCCTCCCCGTCAGACGATCACCAGCGTCGACGGCCCGGTGATCAGCTGAACCCCGCCCTTCGACGCGCGCCTCAGCGGATCGACCGTGACCTGAGGCCCCGGCGAGGCCACCGCCCGGCCCTTGAACCTCCCCTTCACCACGCGGCCCACGACGAGGACGACCGCCTGTCCGGCCACCTGCTGGACGTTCCCCCCGTGGTAGGCGACCGTCGTCCGCTCCCCGGTGTTCCAGGTGATCCGCTCGACGGTGGTCGCATCGGAGAAGAAGCAGCCGTTCCGCCCGCCACCACTGATCGAGGACGTCCCCGACCGCAGCGCCGGGTCCGTGGAAAGACAGCTGTACGCACCGCTGCCGCCGATCCGGGTCCGCCGCGCCGCCAGCGACAGACCGGGCGAGAACGAGACGGTGTTGTTCCCCGCACAGCTCACGGCGGCGGCAGCGTGCGAAGCGTGCGCCGACGTATCAGGCGCCGCGTGCACCAGCGCGGCCAGCGACGCCGCCACCACGCACCCGAGCCTCCTGCCCCATGGGAACCGTCCGCCCATGTCCGCCCGCCCCTCCCGTGAAGCCACCGCGTACCGAGGGCAGCATCCTTTCGTCCCGGTCCGGAGTACGTCAGGCGCACGACGCGGAAGCCTGCGACGAGCAGCAGCACGGCGCCCCCGGGCGGCGCGGTATCCACCCAGGACGCCCTCAGATGGATGCGGTGACGTGCGCCTGAGTGATGAGCCGGTCCAGCAGCGAGAGCAAGCAGCCGCGCACGTCCTCCCGGGAACGGGCGTCGAGCAGGAGGACGGGGGTGTCCGGGTCCCTCAGGTGCAGGGCGGCCCTGATCTCCTCGGTGGTGTACGGCTGCTCGCCGTCGAAGCAGTTCGCGCCGACGATGAACGGCAGTCCGCGGTTCTCGAAGAAGTCGACGGCGGCGAAGCTGCGGTCCAGCCTCCGGGTGTCGACCAGGACGATCGCCCCGAGCGCCCCGTACAGCAGGTCGTCCCACATGAACCAGAAGCGTTCCTGCCCCGGTGTGCCGAAGAGGTACAGGACCACCCCGGCGTCGGTGAGGGTGATGCGGCCGAAGTCCATCGCGACCGTGGTCGCCGTCTTGCTCTCGATGCCGTCGAGGTCGTCGACCCCGACGCCCGCGGACGTCAGCCGCTCCTCGGTGCGCAGCGGATCGATCTCGGAGACCGCTTCGACCAGAGTCGTCTTGCCGACTCCGAAGCCCCCGGCTATGAGGATCTTGACGGGCGACGCTTCCGGTGCGGCGGTGTCATAGGCGGGCAAGGTTGTCCCTGATTTTCATGAGCAGGTGGACGTTGGAGGTCTCGGAGGCGTCCAGCGGCGGCCGGTGGCGGATCAGACCGCGTTCCAGCAGCTCGCCGAGCAGAACCGTCATGGGGGTCAGGCGCATCCGCATCCGGGCGGCGAGCTCGGCGACCGCCCGTCCGTTCGGCGACGGGCACATGGCGAGGATCTCCTGCCACTCCGTGGGCAGGCTTCCGTGACCGTGGCCGGGGTCGGCGACCGCTGTGATCACGGTGTCCATCGTCAGACCATGCCGGGATGCGGTGGTACGCCCGTCGGTGAGGGCGTACAACCGCGTCCGGCGGCGCCGTACGGGCTGGGGGTCGGCCGCCATTACGACGTGGGCGCCTGTGAGCGTTCGGGGGTGTCCAGCCACTCGCCGAGCGCCTGCGCGGCGCGGACCGTCTCGCCGCCCAGCTCTCCGAGCCGTGCCTTGCGGGAGGCCACCACGATCAGCGTGCTGCCCGCTCCGCACCCGACGATGCACAGGTACCGGTCGTCCATCTCGACGAGTTGGCGGATCACTCCGCCGCCGTCGATCTCCCGCGAGATGGCCTTCATGGTGGACGCGATGCCGGAGGCCGCCGCGGCCACCCGTTCGGCCTGGTCCCGTTCCAGCATGTAGGCGCTGAGTTTGAGCCCGTCGTTGGAGAGGAGAACGGCTCCCTGGATCCCCGCGATCCTGCTCAGGTTGTTGTCCAGGATGCTGTAGATCGCATCGTTCTGTGTCGTCGTCATGACTGGTCCCCTCGGAGCTCGAGTTCCACTTGCCTGGTGCTGTCTTCGTAGTCCGCCCAGGCGTCGGCCACCTCTTCGGGCGTGGCGGCGTCCCGGCCCACCGGTTCGTCCGCGCGCGGCTCGCGGAGCCGCTGGGCGATGTGGGTCTGGGGGACGCGCTCGGGGAGAGCCGGCCGGCCGGGGACGTCCCCGGAGCCGGACCGGGGCGGTGTCTCCGGCGCCGTGTTCCCGGCCTGCCGCACCCGCTCCTTCCGCGGGCGGCGCGGCAGTTCCGGCGCGCCGGGCGCGGGATCGCCCGCCGGGTCACCGGTCTGCTGCCGCGCGACGAGCTTCGGCCGCCGTTCCTCGGTGGGCTGTGCGGGCCGCGGTACGGGCGCGGGCTCCTTCGCCGGCTCGGGCACCGCGGTGCCCTCGCGGGCCGGTACGAGGTGCTCACTCGGGACGATCACGACGGCGGACGTGCCGCCGAACGCCGACCGGCGCAGCGTGACCGTCGCCCCGAGCTGGTCGGCGAGGTGGCCGACCACGAAGAGGCCGAGCCGGTGCGCGTTGCTGGCCAGTTCGGAGTACGGCGGGGCCGAGTGCAGCCGGCCGTTCATCTCCTCGTACCTCTCGGCGGTCACCCGCGGGCCGCGGTCCTCGATCTCGATGCAGAGGCCGTCGCCGACCAGTTCGGACCGGATGGCGACCCTCGCCGTCGGCGGGGAGAAGCGCGTGGCGTTGTCCAGCAGCTCCGCCAGGAGGTGGCTGAGCTGGCTGATCACGCCGGCCTCCACACTGGTCTCGTCCATGGCGTGCCGGTCGATGCGCCGGAAGTCCTCGACCTCGGCGGCCGCCTCCCGCAGCAGGTCGGCGATGCGCATGGGCTCCATGTGCGGGTCGGAGATCTCGCCACCCGCCAGGATGAGCAGGTTCTCGATCTGCCGCCGCATGCCCACCGTGAGCTGGTCGGACCTCATGAGGTCGGCGAGGAGCGCCTCGTCCTGACCGTAGGTGTCCTGGATGTGCTCGGTGAGGGCGAGCTGCCGGCTGACCAGGTTCCCGGTCCGTGCGGCGATGCCGGAGGCGAACACGCTGAAGCCCTGCCGCTCGTCGGCGAGCTTCCGGTGTCCCTCGACGGAGACTGCGACGACGCGGGCGAAGGCGTCGCTGATCCGTCCGACCTCGTCCTGCTCGCCCTCCGGCCGCGGCAGTGCGTCGCTGCCGACGGCCTCTCCGCGCTGGAGGCGGTCCAGGACGTCCGGGAGGGTCTCCTCGGCGACCGCCACCGTGCGGTCGTGGAGAGAGCGCAGGCGGCGCAGGACCGTACGCGTGGTGAAGGCCACGACGGCGACGACCAGCAGGAGGGCGGCGCCACTTGCGGCCACCAGCAGGACGACCTGGTCCTCCAGTTGCGCCGCCCGTTCGTCGGCGTGGGCGAGCAGTTCCTTCAGCTCGCTCTCGTCGAGGGTGTCCAACTGGCCGGAGAAGGTGCCGTAGGCCGCCCGCCAGTCCCGGACGTCCGGCGGCAGCACGACGCCGGAAGAGACGTCCCGGTGCTCGGAGACGATCGCGTTCTCGATGCGGGACTTGGTCTGCCAGGCGTTCGAGGTGAGGATCCGCTGGAGGGCGTCCTGGTCGTCGAGGGGCAGATCGAGGGCGACCGTGTCGTACAGGTAGTCGCTCGCGCCCACCGCTTCGACGAATTCGCGGAACCTGGCGGACGTCAGCTTTCCGGAGGGGCCCGACAGCGCGAGGATGGCGTCCTCGCGGGCCACCACCTCCGCCGCCGAGAACAGGGCCACGAGTGAGGTCGCCTCCTGCGTGAGCCCGCCGTCGTCGACGTGGTTGAAGTCTCCGAAGCAACGGATCGTTCCGCCGATCACGTCGGTGTAGTAGTCGACGGCGTCGTCCGGGCTGCCGTGGCGCGCGTTGGCGCGTTCGCGCAGAGCGCCCAGGTCGGCCAGTCGCCGCGCGACGTCGCGGAGGCGGTCCTTCGCCCGGTCGGAGTGGAGCTGATCGGCGTCCGACGACTTCAGGAACACGGCCACGGCCCGGTCGGTGTCGGCCCGGCGGTCCCGCAGTTCGGCACTGGACACGGGCATGCCCGACCACCACGCGGCGGTGACCGCGCGCTCGGACTGCAGCGTGGTCATGAGCCGGTACAGGGGTACGCCGGTCTGCCGGCCGGCCATCACGTCCTTGCGCAGGTGCCGGGACTCCTGCACCGACCGGTCGGAGCTGATGAGAACCTGGGCGCCCATCGCCACGGTGGGCACCACCGCGAGCCAGACGAGCAGGGTACGCAGGCGCACGGCCCCTCGTCGGCTTCTGCGTACCGGCTCGCCCGGGCCTTCGGATCCTGTGGGAGTCATCAGTCCTCGTAACACAGCCGGCCGTTTCGGAGTGGGTGCCGATCATAACCAGCCAACTCAAGGAACATCAGTTGAGGTTGGTGCACAGGATCGGTAGCCGCCCTTAAGGGGGGGTTCATCGCTGGTCGCGGTGATTGTCGGCTGTGCTGGGAAATCGGGCGGATCGCACGCCGAGGTCAGCGGGGCGCCGGGCGGGCCTCGGGGGCCGGCGCGGCGGTCCTCTCCGGATCCCGCCCGTCAGGGCCCCGGCGGCGGCCGGCGCCGTCCGTCACGGCCCGCACCGGACGGGAGGCCGCCGCGCGCTATGAGGCCGACGGGCTCGCCTCACGGAAGCCCGCCGCCCACTCCGCGGTGGCCCGCAGGCCACCGAAGGTGTAGAAGTGCAGCTTGACGGTGCCGTGCCGCTGCGGATCGTAGCCCTCGGAGAGGGCGCGGAGGAACCGGTCCGGGCCGGCCGTCCCCATGAGGTGGGTGAGGGAGAGGCCGTACTTCCGGGCGATGCCCGCGCTGGTCCCGACGCCGAACCGGGCCGCGTACCCCAGCAGCCTGCGCACCCCCGCGGGCCCGGGCACACCGACCCTGACGGGCAGGTGGACACCGCGGTCACGCGCCTCCTCGATCCATCTGAGGACCGGGTCGGGGTCGAAGCCGAACTGCGTGACGACGTGACCGGACATGCCGCGCTCGGAGAGCGCGGCGGCCTTCTGCTCCAGCGCCGACCACAGGCGCGGGCCGGTGATGGCCGGGTGCCCCTCCGGGTAACCGCAGAGACCGACCTGCTGGACGCCGTACCGCTCCAGCAGCCCCGACCGGATCAGTGCCAGGGAGTCCTCATACGGCCCCTCCGGCACGGCCGGGTCGCCGCCCACCGCGAACACCTGTCCGGACGTCCCGTCCGCCCGGAGCCGGCAGAGGAACTCCTCGAACGCCGCGCGTGAGGGCATCCGGCGGGCCGACAGGTGCGGGACGGGCTCGAAGCCGAGGGCTTTCACCGCACGGGCGGCGGTGAGCCGCGTCGACATCTCCTCGTTGCCCAGGAAGGTCACGTTGACACGCGTACCCGCGGGGAGGAGGTGTCCGGCCTCTTCGAGGGCCGGGCCGTCCTTGCCGGTCATTTCGAGGGAGAAGTCCTCGAGCAGCAGGCCGGCGGCCCCACCGGGCGAGGCGGTATGAGAATCCATCGTGCTCCGTAAGACGTGGGACGACCCGACTGTACGAGGGTAGAAGGCCCCCCGCACACGCCCGCCGCCGGCCGGTTCACCTGCGCTCCGGGGCCCGGCCGCGCCCGGCAAGCAGATCTTGACGCTTTCCTGACGCCCCTCCCCGGCCGGGGCGGAGAGTCCATTGCTTACGCTGGCTCGGCTGTCCGCAGGATGGCCGAATTCCGACCCCGGCAGAACACCAGGAGCACCTCCATGGCCACCCCGACCGACACGCCCACGAGTCGTCTTCGGGGGTGGATGCTGGAGGGGCTCTCCGACATGGGCAGGGGCCGTCCCTCGCAGGCCGCGCCGGCGCCCGAGCACAAGGGCCAGCCCTGGTACCGGGTGATGTGCCTGACCGGTGTCGACTATTTCTCGACACTGGGCTACCAGCCCGGCATCGCCGCCCTGGCCGCCGGTCTGCTCTCCCCCGTCGCGACGATCGTGCTGGTGATCGTGACCCTGGCCGGCGCGCTGCCCGTCTACCGGCGCGTGGCCGAGGAGAGCCCGCACGGCGAGGGTTCGATCGCGATGCTGTCGCGGCTGCTGTCCTTCTGGAAGGGCAAGCTGTTCGTCCTCACGCTGCTGGGCTTCGCCGCGACCGACTTCCTGATCACGATCACGCTGTCGGCCGCGGACGCCTCCACCCACCTGGTGGAGAACCCCAATCTGGAAGGAGCCCTGCACGACAAGCAGGTGCTGATCACCTTGATCCTCATCGCGCTGCTCGGCGCGGTGTTCCTCAAGGGCTTCCTGGAGGCGATCGGCGTCGCCGTCGTCCTGGTCACGGTCTACCTCGCGCTCAACGCGGTGGTCGTGGTCACCGGCCTGTGGCACGTCCTGACCGAAGGCCACGTCGTCACCGACTGGACCGCCGCCCTCACCGCCGAGCACGGCAACGTCTTCGTCATGGTCGGCGTCGCCCTGATCGTCTTCCCGAAGCTGGCGCTCGGCCTGTCCGGCTTCGAGACCGGCGTGGCCGTGATGCCGCACGTCAAGGGCGCCCCGGACGACACCGAGGACAGGCCTGCCGGGCGGACCCGCGGCACCAAGAAGCTGCTCACGACCGCCGCGCTCATCATGAGCGTCTTCCTGATCCTGACCAGCTTCATCACCACCGTGCTCATCCCGCACCAGGAGTTCGAGTCCGGCGGCGACGCCAGCGGCCGCGCGCTCGCCTACCTGGCGCACGAGTACCTGGGCAACGCCTTCGGCACGGTCTACGACGTCTCGACCATCCTCATCCTGTGGTTCGCGGGTGCCTCCGCCATGGCCGGTCTGCTCAACCTGATGCCGCGCTATCTGCCCAAGTACGGCATGGCCCCGCACTGGGCCCGCGCCGTGCGCCCCATGGTGATCGTCTTCACCCTCGTCGCCTTCCTCGTCACCTGGATCTTCGACGCCGACGTCGAAGCCCAGGGCGGCGCCTACGCCACCGGCGTCCTCGTCCTCATCTGCTCCGCCGCCATCGCGGTCACCATCGCCGCCCGCAAGGCCGGCCAGCGGGGCTGGACCATCGGCTTCGGCGTCATCTCGGCCGTCTTCCTCTACACCACCGTCGTCAACGTCATCGAGCGCCCGGACGGCGTGAAGATCGGTGCCTGCTTCACCGCCGGCATCCTCCTCGTCTCCCTCCTCTCCCGCCTCGGCCGCGCCTTCGAACTCCGCGTCACGCATGTGGAACTCGACGAGATGGCCGAGCGGTTCATCCGCGACATCTCCCAGCGCACGCCGCGCTTCATAGCCAACGAACCCGACGAGCGCGACGTCACCGAATACCGCGAGAAGATCGAACAGATCCGCGCCGACAACGACATCCCCACCACCGAGGACTTCGTCTTCGTCGAGGTCACGGTCACCGACCCCTCCGAGTTCGAGGCCGGCCTGACGGTCCGCGGCGAGATCATGCACGACCGCTACCGCGTCCTGACGATGGAGAGCTCCTCCGTCCCCAACGCCCTCGCGGCCTTCCTCCTCCACGCCCGCGACCTCACGGGCACCCGCCCCCACGTCTTCTTCGAGTGGACCGAGGGCAACCCCTTCACCAACTTCGTCCGCTTCTTCCTCTTCGGCCAGGGCGAGGTCGCTCCGGTCACCCGCGAGATCCTGCGCGAGGCCGAACCGGACCGCGACCGCCGCCCCCGCGTCCACGTCGGCTGAGCAACCGTCCACCGACGCCGGCCCACCCGGCGTCGGTGGAAGGACTGCGGTTCGTCGTTCGGCATGACGGCTCCGGAGAACCCGCGGGGCGGGCGGTGCCGCACCGCCCGCCCCAGTGGTGATGGCCTGATCAGGCGCAGGCCCTGCTGCCGTGGTTGGCCTTCTTGCGGCGGGCTCGCTTCTTACGGGCGCGCTTGGACATCAGGTGTCGTCCTTCTTTCTTCTTTCGATAGCGGGATGCTGCGGCGTTACGACGTTCAGGCCGTCTGTGCGACCAGTTGGTCGGCGAGCTTGCACAGCCGGCGGGGTGCTCCTCGGCGACGCGCGCGGCCATGGCCCGTACCTCGTCCAGCCGGGAGAAGTCGGCGACGACCAGACGCAGACACAGGGGGTCCGCGCCGGCCGCGGCCAGGCGGGTGACGGCGTCGTCGCCGGAGGCCTGGTCGGGGGCGTGCACGATGACCGTGTCCCCCCGGCCGGCGAGCAGCCGGGCGGTCTCCCAGCCGATGCCGGAGGTGGCACCGGTGACCAGAACGGTCCTGGGAGCGGGCGAGACAGCAGAAGACATGGGAATCCACTCCGGGAATTCGAGCAAAGCGGCAGCTGGATCCGCCCCGTGGCGGACTGCCGTGCGAACAGAAGGCGACGTCAGCGGTGGCGCACGGGAATGTGCGTGCCGACGGACCGGTTGGGGTGCGAAGACAACGCGACGGTGCGCCGGGCACGGTCGCGGTGTCGCAGAGTCGCGGAAGGAAAACGCCCTCAGCGCGCGGAACGTGAGCAGCGCGCGGTGCCGGACAGCGCCGTATGAGGCGGCCGGTCGTCGTGGCGCAGGTGGCTGTTCACGCTCACCATCCAAGGCATCCGGGTTGCCCGGCACAAGCTGCGCGCCGCTTCCCTGACGCGCTTCTGACACGCCGCCACAGACGCCGCACCGCGGAACGCGTTGCACCGGACATCCGGTATGGGCAATTTACGCTCGTGCCGTGATCGATGTGACGGGGTTTCTCAAGCGGCTGGCGCTCGGGCGGGCGATGCGCAGCGAGGAGCTGAACGAGACGCTGCTGCCCAAGCGGCTGGCCCTGCCGATCTTCGCCTCCGACCCGCTGTCCTCGGTCGCGTACGCCACGCAGGAGATCCTGCTCGTCCTGACCCTGGGCGGAATGGCGTACCTGCATTTCACGCCGTGGATCGCGGCCGCGGTCGTGGCGCTGATGACCGTGGTCGTCCTCTCGTACCGCCAAGTGGTGCACGCCTATCCGAGTGGCGGTGGCTCGTACGAGGTCGCCTCGACGAACCTGGGCGCGTCGGCCGGCCTGGTGGTCGCGGCCTCCTTGCTGGTCGACTACGTGATGACGGTGGCGGTGTCCGTCGCCTCGGGCGTGGACAACATCATCTCGGCGGTACCGGAGCTGTCCGGTTACCGGGTGGTGATGGCGATCGGCTTCGTCGTGCTCCTCACCGGTGCGAACCTGCGCGGGGTGCGCGAGTCCGGCCAGGCCTTCGCCGCCCCGACGTACCTCTTCATCGCCGGCGTGCTGATCATGGTCGCCACCGGGCTGCTGCGGTATCTGCTCGGCCACCCGCCCGTCTCGGAGAGCGCCGGGTTGGGCATCGCGGCCGACCCCGCGGACGCGGACCTGGCGGGCCTCGCCCTGGTCATGCTCGGTCTGCGCGCCTTCTCCAGCGGCTGCACGGCCCTGACGGGCGTGGAGGCGATCTCCAACGGCGTGCCGGCCTTCCGCAAGCCCAAGTCGAAGAACGCCGCTGCCACGATGAGCGTCATGGGCGTCATCGCGGTGACCATGTTCGTCGGAGTGACGACTCTCGCGCTGGTCGCCAAGGTGCACATCGCCGGGGATTCCTGCCGGCTCACCGGCCTGCCGGGCGACTGCGCCGCGTACACGCAGCGGACCGTCATCGCCCAGCTCGCGTCCGCGGTCTTCGGCGGGGAGCACAGCTTCGGCTTCTACTTCGTGCAGGCGGCCACCGCCCTGGTGCTGGTCCTGGCGGCGAACACCGCCTTCAACGGCTTCCCCCTGCTGGCCTCGATCCTCGCCCAGCACCGCTACCTGCCCCGGCAGCTGCACAACCGCGGCGACCGGCTGGCCTTCTCCAACGGCATCATCGCCCTGGCCCTGGCCGCAGGCCTGCTGCTGTGGTTCTACAAGGCGGACGTCACCAGCCTCATCCACCTCTACATCCTCGGCGTCTTCACCTCCTTCACCCTCTCCCAGACCGGCATGGTCCGGCACTGGAACCGCGCACTGCGCGGCGAGAGCGACCCGGCAGTGCGGCGGCGAGGGCTGACCGCCCGGGTCATCAACGCCACCGGCGCCGTCGTCACCGGGCTCGTCCTGGTGATCGTGCTGGCCACCAAGTTCCTTGAGGGCGCGTGGCTGGCCGTCGTGGCCGCGGTCGTGCTGTGGACGACGATGCGCGGCATCCGCCGGCACTACGACTCCGTCTCCGCCGAACTGGCCGTCACCGACCCGCGCGCCGAACTCGTCCGCCCCTCGCGCGTGGTGGCCGTCCTCCTGGTCTCCACCATCCACAAACCCACCCTGCGCGCCCTCGCCTACGCCCGCGCCCTCCGGCCCGACCTCCTGGAAGCGCTGACCGTCGCCGTGGACCGGGACGAGACCAAGGCACTTGAGCGGCAGTGGGAGGAGCTCGACGTGGACGTGCCGCTCCGCGTGGTCGCCTCGCCGTACCGCGAGATCACGCGCCCCGTGGTCGAGTACGTGCGCTCCATCCGGCGCGCCGGCCCGCGGGACGTGGTGAGCGTCTTCATCCCCGAGTACGTGGTCGGCCACTGGTGGGAGCACCTGCTGCACAACCAGTCCGCGCTGTGGCTCAAGAGCCGGCTGCTGTTCACCCCCGGTGTCATGGTCACCAGCGTCCCCTGGCAGCTCACCTCCTCCTCCCGCGCCGACCACCCCGCCCGCCGCGCCCCCGGCGCCATCCGCCGCGGCGAACCCGCACCCGCCCACCTGCACCATCACCGCCCGCCTTCCGGCAACGGCG
Source organism: Streptomyces cinnamoneus (assembly GCF_002939475.1). Lineage (NCBI taxonomy): Bacteria > Bacillati > Actinomycetota > Actinomycetes > Kitasatosporales > Streptomycetaceae > Streptomyces > Streptomyces cinnamoneus. Next base: position 451,380 of record NZ_PKFQ01000001.1, read on the forward strand.
CAGGTCGCTAGAGAGCCGCACGCCCCGGCCGCCGTCTCCTGCCCGTGACCCACGGCGCACGGCGTGCCGGACGACGGTGAGCAGCGGCATCAGCGCGACCGCGTCCTCGCCGCTGTCGCCCTCATCGTCCAGCTCGACAGCGGCCGGTCGCGCAACGGCCGCGGTCCTGAGCGACGGTGGTGTCGACGCAGCGCGTGCACCCGAGAGCACAACGGCGGCAGCAGCGGCTTGAGTCAGCTCGCCCGCGCGGCGAACGCCTCGTAGGCCCTCTCGTCGAAGAGGACGAAGCGGACCTCCTCCACCGAGGTCGGCGTCTGCCGTACCGTCTCGATCGCGATGCGCGCCGCGTCCTCCATCGGCCAGCGGTAGACGCCCGTCGAGATGGCCGGGAAGGCCACCGTCTTCGCGCCCAGCTCGTCCGCGACCCGCAGGGACTCCCGGTAGCAGGACGCCAGCAGTTCCGAACGGTCCTCGTCCGCGCCGTACACCGGACCCACGGTGTGGATCACCCAGTCCGCCTGGAGTCTGCCCGCCGGCGTGGCCACCGCCGCTCCCGTGCGCAGGCCCTTCCCGTAGTGCGAGGCCCGCAGGGCGCGGCAGGCTTCGAGGATTTCCGAGCCGCCCGCACGGTGGATGGCGCCGTCCACCCCGCCGCCCCCGAGGAGGGAGGAGTTGGCCGCGTTCACGATGGCGTCGGCCTGCTGCTCGGTGATGTCGCCGCGGACGATCGAAAGGGTGGTCATCCGCCCATTCTCGTACACGTGCGCGCTCGCGTCCGCGCCGCACTCCCCTGCGATGCGGCGTGAACGCGAGCGCGCGGTCCGGTGGGTCAGCGCGCGAGGGCGCGCAGCAGACGGACGTACGGGCTCCGGCGGGCCGGGCGCGCCACCGTGCCCGTGACGGCCAGTTCGGCGCGGTCGAGGCTGTCCTCCAGGCACGCGTCGTGGAGGGGGCCCCAGAGCAGCGGCCAGGTGAGGCGGGCCGGGCCTCGCGCGTTCATGGCGAGCGTGTGGCGCAGCAGCGTGTGCTGCTCGTCGACGGCCAGGGCGGCGTATTCGTGGAATCCGTGGAAGCCGCGCGGTGCCCGGAAGGTGAAGCGCACCCAGGTGGCCGGGACGTGGGCGGTGACGGTGTAGCGGACCGGGCCGTGTCCGCCGGCCGCCCCCACGGCCAGCGGGCGGTCGAACCTCATCGGTGGCCAGTCCCCGTGGGGCCACAGTTCGTCGCCGTCGCCCGCCAGGGTGTCGATCAGCGCGCCCACTTCGCTCTTCCGCGCGGCCAGCAGACGCTCGTGCACGTTGTACACGCCCATGCGGCGCCGTCCTTCCTCCAGGGCCGGGTTCGTCCAGTGCGGCTCAGGGCTTCGCGGACTGCCGCGGCGGCATCCAGTGGTGGACGCTGTAGTCGCCCTTCTCCAGCGTCTCGAAGGGGGCGCTGCTCACGCACTTGCCGACGCTGTTCTTGGGCATGCCGTCCATGGCCCAGCTGTAGCCCACTCGGTCGTGCTTGCCGTCGTCCATGACCGTGAAGCCGAACCGCTTGCCCTTGAGGTCGCCCACGTCCGGCATGCCGGGTGCGCCCTTGAACTCCGACTCCGTCACCACTCCGGTCACGACGGCGACCGGGCCGCCGGTCAGCAGGCAGTCGACGCGGCCTTTGAAGTGGCCGCCCCATTCCTTGCCGACGTGGTGGCTGACGTAGAAGTCGCCGTGTGCCTTGTCGCCGAAGCCACGGGCGTCGACGGCGAAGTAGGGGTTGTCGCCGGGCTCGCGCTTGAGCTTGCCGAAGCCGGTGAGCGAGGGCTCGTCGGCGGCCTTTCCGGCGACGTGTGCCGGTCCCGCCGTGGCCGGCGTGGTCGCGCCCAGGGTCAGCGCGGCGGAGGCGCAGAGGGTCAGGGCCGTGGCGGCGGCGAGGGCGTGACGGGCGCGAGGCATGGGTTCCTCCTGTACGGGCGGTGCGGTGCGGCACCGGCCGGGTCGACGCTGCCCGGTGTCCTCCGGGCCGGTGACCACGATGCCGCCGCCGGACGGTCCCGGACATCGCACTGGGGGCCGGTGCCCCTCCGCCGTGCGGCGGAAGCGCCATGGCACCCCAGGAGGACCACTCGCTCACACGAAGGTGGAGCCCCGTACGAGCAACAGCGCCACGTCCACCGCCGCGACGAGGACCGCCGCCGCGAAGGGGGCCCCCTCCCGCCGTCTGCCGAGGCCGGCTCCCGTCAGCGCGGTCGCCGCCGCGAGGGCCAGGGCCGTCAGCCCGGCGGCGTCGGGGGCGCCGCCGGGGCCGAGGGCCAGGACCGCTGTGGCCGCGAGGAGCGGGAGGGGCAGCGTGAGCCGGGTGAGGCGGGGGCCCAGCCGCTGGGGCAGGCCCCGCACTCCGGCCTCCAGGTCGCGGGGGATGTCGGGGAGCGCGTCGGCCAGGTGCGCGCCGACGCCCAGGAGAGCCCCGGCCACGAGGGCCCACCAGGCCGGCCACGGCCGGCCGGGCAGGCCGAGGGCGACGAAGGCGGGCAGGCTCGCGAAGCCCACGGCGTAGGGGAGCCAGGAGAAGGTCGTGGCCTTCAGCCGGAGGTTGTACGTCCACCCCGCCGCGACGCCCGTCAGGTGGACGGCGCCGGCGAGCGGCCCGTAGGCGAGCGACAGGGGCACGCACAGCAGCAGCGCGGTGATCGCGGCGCCCCACACCACGGGCACGCTCACCCGGCCCGCGGCGACGGGTTTGCCGCGGCGCCCGGCGCCGGTGTCGCGGCGCGCGTCGAAGGCGTCGTTGCACCAGCCCACCGAGAGCTGCCCGGCGAGCACCGCGCCGCTCGCCCACGCGCACCGCTGGCCGCTCTGTCCGGCGGCGACGGCCAGCGCCGTCGCCAGGGCGGTGACGGCGACCACGGGCCCGGGATGGCACGCTTGGGGCAGGGCCGCGGCGGGGCCGGTCCAGCGGGGGGCCAGGCTGCCGTCCGGGCGCGGTTCACAGCTCTCCACCGGACGATCGTAGGCAGGCGGACCGTGCTCCGCGGGCCGCCGGACGGGCGATTGGCGGTATCAAAGAGCTCTCCTGGGGCACACGTGAAGAAGGCAAACTTCTGAGGTGGCAGACGCATGACGACCCGCATCGCGGCCGTGCACGGCACCCTGGCGCCCCATCGCCATGCCCAGCAGGAGATCACGGACGTCATCGCCGGTCTGTGTCTGCCCGCCGGCGCCGACCGCGGCGTTCTCGACCGGCTGCACCGCAGCGTCGGCGTCCGCGCGCGTCACCTGGTGGTGCCCCTGGACCGGTACGCGCGGCTGAACGGCTTCGGCGCGGCCAACGACGTCTTCGTCGAGGCCGCCACCGAACTGGGCGCGCGGGCGCTGCGCGGGGCGCTGCGGGGCGCGGGGCTCGGGCCCGAGGACGTCGACATGCTGATGTTCGCCTCGGTCACGGGCGTCGCCACGCCGTCGATCGACGCCCGGATCGTCGGGCGGCTGGGACTGCGGCCGGACGTCAAACGACTTCCGGTCTTCGGTCTCGGCTGCGTCGCGGGCGCGGCGGGGATCGCGCGCCTCCACGACTATCTGCGCGGCTGGCCCGAGCACGTGGCCGTCCTGGTGTCGGTCGAGCTGTGCACGCTCACCTTCCAGCGCGGCGACGCGTCCACGGCCAACCTCGTCGCCACGGGACTGTTCGGCGACGGGGCGGCGGCCGTCGTCGCCTGCGGCGCCCGGTGGCGCGGCCCCGCGGACCCCGCGCCGGCCACGCCGGCCACGCCCGCCGCGTCGGGTCCGTGGGTCGTGGCGACGCGCAGCCACCTCTACCCGGGCACCGAGCGGACCATGGGCTGGGACGTCGGGGACTCGGGCTTCCAGGTGGTCCTCGACCGGAGCGTGCCCGACGTGGTCCGCCGCCACCTCGCGGACGACGTGCACGGGTTCCTCCACGAGCACGGGCTCAAGCCCCAGGACGTCACGGCCTGGGTCTGCCATCCCGGCGGGCCCAGGGTCCTGGACACCGTGGCCGACGTCCTGGACCTGCCCGACGGCGCGCTCGACGTCACCTGGCGCTCGCTGGCGGAGGTGGGCAACCTCTCGTCCGCCTCCGTGCTGCACGTCCTGCGCGACACCCTGGCGGAGCGGCCGCCTCCGCCCGGCACGCCGGGCCTGCTCCTGGCGATGGGGCCGGGCTTCTGCTCCGAACTCGTGCTGCTGCGCTGGTAGGGCGGAGGGCCCATGACCTGGTACGTGATCCTCGTCCTCGCGGTGGCGGCCGAGCGCTGCGCGGAAGTGGCCGTCGCCCTGCGCAACGCGCGCTGGAGCACGGCCCGCGGCGGGGTGGAGTACGGCGCCGGCCACTACCCGGTGATGGTCGCCCTGCACACCGGTCTGCTGGCCGGGTGCCTGCTCGAAGTCGCCTTGGGGCGGCGGGCGTTCGTCCCGCCGCTGGGATGGACGATGCTGGCCGCCGTCGCCGCGGCGCAGGCCCTGCGCTGGTGGTGCGTCCACACCCTGGGACGGCGGTGGAACACGCGGGTGATCGTCGTGCCGGGCCTGCCGCTCACCACCACCGGACCGTACCGCCTCTGCCGCCACCCCAACTACGTCGCCGTCGTGGTGGAGGGCGTGGCGCTGCCGCTGGTGCACGGCGCGTGGCTCACGGCCGTGGTCTTCACCGCGCTCAACGCGCTGCTGCTGACCGTGCGGATCCGTTGCGAGGACGCGGCGTTGCGCACGACGGCCGGTGTCCGGGCGGGCGCCGCCGCTCCGCCGGCGGAGGTGCGGCCGTGATCGACCTCCTGGTGGCCGGGGGCGGGCCGGCGGGTCTGGCGGCCGCGATCCACGCGGCTCGCGCCGGAATGGAGACGGTGGTCGTCGAACCGCGCGGCGCACCGGTCGACAAGGCCTGCGGCGAGGGCATCATGCCGGGCGGTGTGACGGCGTTGGCCGGGCTCGGCGTCGAGGTGTCCGGGCGTGAGCTGCGCGGCATCCGCTATGTGGAGGGCGCCCGCCGGGTCGAGGCGTCGTTCCGCCACCAGGCCGGGCTCGGGGTGCGCCGGACCGAGCTCCACGCGGCGCTGCACCGGCGCGCGCGGGAGCTGGGGGTGCGGATCGTGCCGGAGAGGGCCGGCGAGGTCCGGCAGCACGCCGACGGGGTGACGGTGGGCGGCCGCACCGCGCGCTGGCTGGTCGCCGCCGACGGGCTCCACTCCCCCGTGTGCCGGTCGCTGGGCCTGGATGTGGCCGGGGGTGCGCGGCCGGTCCGGTACGGCTTGCGCCGGCACTACCGCATCCGTCCCTGGACGGACTTCGTCGAGGTCCACTGGTCCCGGCGGGGAGAGGCGTATGTGACGCCCGTGGGCGAGGAGTTGGTGGGCGTGGCCCTGCTCGGCCACGGTCGCGGCGGTGGGTACGAGGAACGGATGGCGGCCTTCCCCGCGCTGGCCCACCTGCTGTCCGGGGTCCCGGCCGGCGCGGTGCGCGGTGCCGGTCCGCTGCGCCGGCGGACACGGCGCAAGGTGGCCGGGCGGGTGCTGCTGGTCGGTGACGCGGCCGGCTACGTGGACGCGCTGACGGGCGAGGGCATCGCGCTGGCACTGGCGACGGCCGGGGCGGCGGTGCACTGCCTGACCGCCGGGCGTCCGGACGCGTACGAGGCGGCGTGGTACCGGCTGACGCGACGGCACCGGGTGTTGACGGAGTGTCTGGTGCGCGCTTGTGAGCATCCGCGTGCGGCGGGGTTGATCGTTCCTGCGGCCTGCCGTCTGCCCCGGCTGTTCTCCGCGGCGGTCCATGCGCTCCAATGAGTCACAGCCGCCCCGGTGGGCTGAGAGCTGCCGTGCCGTGCCGCCACCACCGTCCGGCCGCCTGCTCGCCGGGAGTGAGCGGGAATTGACTCCTTCACGCCCGGAATCGCCTGGATTCCACCCGGGGTCAGCAGCCGGGTAAAGCGGCGGTTAATTGTTCGGGGTTCATATATCCACTCGACCCCCTCGCCGCACACCGCCGATGTGGTTGCGGGATAAACAAGAAAAAGTCGCCTCAGTCAACTCTTACTCCAGCGCAGGCACTTCGGACGGATACGCGAGGCCGGCACTGGAGGGACGCACATCACACCACCCCCACTGAACCCTCCATGAGCCCTCCGCGTCCCACCCGACAAGCCGTCACCTCCCGTTCACCGCACGGCTATATTGCCTCCCATTGACACTTCCTTGGCCATGCCTTTACTGTCTGACAACGCGACTGCAGCGCGTGATCACCACCCATACGTCACCGCCTTATGGAGGTTCGCAATGGAAAAGCTGATCAAGAAGATGGCCCAGGACCAGGTCTGGCAGGGCTGGGTGGCCGCCAACTCCGCGCAGGCCGCCAAGGACGGGTGCATCAGCGCCGCCCCCAAGGCCGGTTGCATCAGCACGGCGCCCAAGGCCGGCTGTATCTCCTGAAGCCTCGTGAGCTGAGGCCCCCGGGGGCCGGGGCGCGCGCCCCGCGGGTTCCGGCCCCCTCCGGGCTCTTCAGCCGCGCGGCCCCGGGCCCTGCCGGGCCCCCTTCCTCCTAGCGCACAGAGGGTGGCAATGGACGGTCAGCCGACTGCCGACGTCGTCGACCAGGTCAAGGACATTCCGATCTACCGCACGTCGGTCGAGCGCGGCCACTTCCCCATCCTGGAGAAGCCCGAGATAGCGGACGGCTTCCCGGACAACTGGATGACGCCCCGGCTCGCCGCGGCCCTGGCGGCGGGCGAGGCGGAGTTCGTGCTCTCGACGGGCACCAACCACGCCCGCATGCAGATCATCCGCCCCCCGTACTTCCTGCTGAACTCGTACTACAAGCTCTGGAGCGAGCACCCCGACATCTCCGCCACCTGGGAAGCGGGATGCCAACGCGTCTCCCTCACAACCGTGTTGGCGACCGAGCACGTGGCCCGCGTCAACGCCAAGAAGCGCGGCGGCGAACCGGAAGCGGTGCCGCCGCTCGACGACAGGCGACTCGACGCGCGCACCCTCTACCTCAACCTGCGGCTCGACCCGGCGCTGTGGGAGCGCGACGACGTCGTCCGCATGCTCGCCGAGATCCGCACGGCCCAGCAGGCACACCCGCGGGGCTGGTACCACCTCGACTGCTCCGGCTACCACCTGGCGCACCTGGTGCAGAAGGCCCGAGCCTGGGGCCTGTGGGAGGACTTTCCCCAGCCGGCGAGCATCATCCACGCCTACGAGTACACCCCGCTGAACGTCCGGCGCCACCTGCGCGAGCACTTCACCTGCCCGGTCGTCGACCTCTTCGGCAGCACCGAACTCGGCTACCTGTACTACAGCGACCGTCACGGGCACTACCGGCCCTACCTCGACGAGATGAGCGTCGAGCTGGTCCCGGTCGCACCGGGCAGCCGGATCCACAGCCTGATCGTGTCGAGCGTGCGGAACCCGTACATGCCCCTGATCCGCTACCGCTCGGGAGACTGCGCCCGCACCCTGGACGGGAGCCCCGACCCGGAGAAGATCTCCCGGTTCTGCGGGCGCGAGAAGGAGTTGCTCGCCACGCCGCACGGCCCGGTGGCCCAGGCCGACCTGGACGACCGCATCGCCGACGCCTCACCCCGGGTCTTCCTCCACCAGCTGCACGTCACCGCGGGCGAGGCGGTCCTCCACCACACGACGTTCGACGGCGAGCCCCTCGATCCGCGTGCCTGTGCCGTGCTGGAGCGGGAGCTGCGCGGACTGACCGGCCTGCGCAGCCGGATCGAGCACCGTGAGCACATCCCTGTCGGCAAGTCCGGCAAGTACGCCTGGCTCGTACAGGACCGCTGACCAAGACCACGGACAAGGAACCATGACCCCACAGCCGTACGTGTCGACCGACGACCTCAAGGCCCTCCTCGGCGACGCGCTCCACGCCGAAGTGGTGGCGCACTTCCTGGAGAAGACCGGTGCGGCGCCCGACTTCGTCGAGCGCCAGGTGACCGAGTGCCTGCGGTACCTCTACCTCGTCTCGCGCCACCGGGAGCGGCTCAGCGGCCTCTTCCTTCCCGTCGAGCAGGAGATCGACGAGATCTGGCACTACCTCATCCTCCAGACCCGCGAGTACGCCGCCCTGTGCGAGGAGCGTCTGCCGGGACGTTTCCTCATTCACCACCGCAGCATCGCCTACGAGGCCTACCAGCAGGAACCGGGCCGTGAGCAGGCGCTGGAGGAGGCCCTGCGGTGGATCCCCCTGTACTGCCGGGAGTTCGGTCCCTTCGACGAGGGCGCCCTGCCGCACTGGACCATCGTGCGCTTCCTGCACCAGCGGATGGACATGTCGCTGGAGGAGATCTCGGCACTCGAACCGCTGGAGTCCGCGGCGTAGGTGCGGCGCGCCGCACCGCCCGGCCCGACGACCGACGGTCCCCGTGATCCCGCGCGGGCCCGCGTGGACACCCATGGAGACGCCTTGAAACGCTCGGGGAACGCCGGCAAGGACAGCGCCACGGCCGGGGGCGACGGCGAACCGGCCGCGCCACCTTGCGAACCCCCGGAGCAGGCGCGGACCTTGCGCGTCCTGGCGATCGCCCAGATCCTCAGCGGCCTGGGGCTCGCCGCGGGCATCACCGTGGGCGCGCTGCTGGCCGAGGAGATGCTCGGCTCGACCGGCCTCGCGGGCGTCCCCACCGCGCTGTTCACCGCCGGGTCCTCACTCGGCGCCGTGGCCATCGGCCGGCTCTGCCAGCGCCGGGGCCGGCGGCCCGGCCTGGCCCTGGGGTACGCCACCGGTGCCGTCGGCAGCCTCGGGGTCGTGGTGGCGGCGGCCGCCGGCAGTGTGCCGCTGGTCTTCGTCTCCCTGGTCGTCTACGGAGCCGGGACCGCCACCAATCTGCTCGCCCGGTACGCCGGTGCGGACCTGGCGTCGCCCGCACGCCGTGGGCGCGCGGTGAGCAGCGTGCTGTTCGCCACCACGCTGGGCGCGGTCGTGGGCCCCAACCTGGTGGACGTCACCGGCGACCTCGCGCACGCCTGGGGGGTGCCCCGGCTCGCGGGGCCGTTCCTGCTGGCCACGGTCGCCTTCGGGGCCGCGGCGGTGGCCCTGGGCACTCTCCTGCGGCCCGATCCCTTGCTGCTGGCACGCACCATGGCGGCAGCCGGGGGGCCCGGCCGTCCGGCGCCGCCTCCCCCCGGCCCCGGCGGGGAGACCCGTGCGGGGCGTGCGCCCTCCCGGGCGCTCGTCGCGGGCACGGCGGTGATGGTGCTCACGCAGCTCGTCATGATCGCGATCATGACGATGACGCCCGTCCACATGACCGCGCACGGGCACGGCACCCAGGCCGCGGGGCTCGTCATCGCCCTCCATGTGGGGGCGATGTTCCTCCCGTCCCCGCTCACGGGCCGGCTGGTCGACCGCTTCGGGCCGCCGCGGATCGCCGTCGCGTCCGGCCTCACCCTCCTCGCGGCCGGCGCCCTGGCCGCGCTGGCGCCCCCGCACTCCGTGGCCGCTCTGGCGGCGGCGCTCGTCCTGCTGGGCCTGGGCTGGAACTTCGGCCTGGTCAGCGGCACCACGATCGTCACCGAGGCGGCGCCGCCGGAGACCCGGGCCTCGACCCAGGGCATGGTGGACGTGGGCGTCGCCATCGCCGGCTCCACCGGCGGGATGGCGTCGGGCGTGGTCGTCGCCTCGGGGAGCTATGCCGTCCTGGCCGCCGGCGGGGGCGTCCTGGCCCTCCTGCTGGTGCCCCCGCTCGCGCTGGCCGCCGCCCGGCCGCGTGCCGTACCGGCGGAGGACGCCATGGGCGGACGACGCGCATGACGACGCGCCGAAAGCTTTGCATACGGAATGTGCTGCGAATCGTGGCGAGTTCACCTCCGTCGCGAACAGGTCAGCACAGAAGCGATCACGAGCACTCAAGGGGGCGCACTCCGACGCCGGACCGCTGAGGCGCGCGCCCCTGTTGTTCGCAGTCCATGGCGCGCCAATTAGCCATCTGAGAACATTATTTGAGCGTCGCTTGACCCAGAGCCTGTAAGGTAATGTGTGTGCAAAGGAGCGGCGGCTCCGTCCCGTTGACGCGGCCGCCGTCCGTTCCGAACGCAGTGGCACGCACGACGTGTGGCCGGCGGCGACGCATGGCCGCCGGCCGCGTTACTCGGGGGAGTATGTGCTGATGGAACGACGACGGTCGCCACTCGGCTCACGACGCCGGCCGGGACGGTTGGTTCCGGGCCGTACGCGTTCCCTCCTTTACCACGACGCCGTGGTGACACACCCCCCGTCGTAGCCGTGGCCGGCGTCCGGTCCGGACCGCTGCCCCGCGTCAACGACGACGTGGCACGCGGCGGGCCGGCATGCCGTCCGCCCCGCCGCCCCCACCCCGACATCCAATGCTGACCTTGAACACACCGCGCCCTCCGCATCTTCGGGGGCGCAGGAGAAAGGCCACCATGAAGTCCCTGGTAGACAACGCCCGATCCTTCGCGACGCACGTGGCCGAACGGGCCGACACGTTCCGCGCCTTCGCGGAAGGCCAGGCCCCGGAAGTCCTCTTCATCACCTGCTCCGACTCCCGCGTGGTGCCGTCACTGATCACGGGCGCCAAGCCGGGTGAGCTGTTCGAGCTGCGCACGGCGGGCAACATCGTCCCCGAGTACAGCAGCGACCACCCCACCGGGGAGACGGCCACCATCGAGTACGCGGTGCGCGTGCTGGGCGTCCGCGACGTCATCGTGTGCGGGCACTCCCACTGCGGTGCCGTCAGCGCTCTGGTGCGGGGCGACGACCTCTCCGGGGCGCCGGCCGTGCGGGGCTGGCTGGAGCGCGCGGCGCCACGGGCGGAGCCGGCGGCCGCCGACTCCCCCGACCTGGCCGACGCGGTGCAGCGCCACGCCGTCGCCCAGCTGGAGCGGCTCCTCGCCCACCCCTTCATCGCCGAGCGGGTCGAAGAAGGTTCGCTGTCGGTGCACGCCTGGTACTACGAGGTGCACACCGGCGCGGTCAAGGTGCACCGGGCGGACGCGTCCGAACACGAGTGGTTCCGGCCGCTGTGAACCACATACGCCCGCCCCACGGGCCGCCCCGACCCTCTCCCCTTCCGCAGTGCGAGGAACCTCACCCATGCTCTCCACCCTCAAAGATCCCGTAGGCCTGCGGCGTGACGTCCTGGCCTCCCTCGTCGTCTTCCTGGTGGCCCTGCCCTTGTGCGTGGGCGTGGCCGTCGCCTCCGGAGTGCCCGCCGAACTCGGCCTGATCACCGGCATAGTCGGCGGTCTCGTCGTCGGCGCCATGCCCGGCAGTTCCCTCCAGGTCAGCGGACCGGCCGCGGGCCTGACCGTCCTGGTCTACGAGGCCGTGCAGGAGTTCGGCCTCGGTGCGCTCGGCGCCATCGTGCTGGCCACGGGGCTGGTCCAACTCGGCCTGGGCGCCCTGAAGTTCGGGCGTCTCTTCCGTGCCATCTCGGTGGCCGTCGTCCAGGGCATGCTCGCCGGTATCGGACTGGTCCTGCTCTTCGGCCAGCTCTACACCATGGCCGGCGTCAAGCAGCCCCGCTCCGGCATCGACAAGATCACGGGGCTGCCCCGTCTCGTCTCGGAGATCGCCACCGACGGGGACGCGCTGACCGCCTTCGCCGTCGGAGCCGGCACCATCGTCGTCCTGATGCTCTGGAAGAAGCTCCCCTCCCGGGCGCAGATGGTGCCCGCCGCCCTGGCCGCGGTCGCCCTGGCCACGGCGGTGACCGCGCTGGCCGGCCTGTCCGTCCCCCATGTCGAGGTCAAGGGACTGCTGTCGGCCGTCCAGCCGCCGGGCACGGGCGACTTCTCCTCGCTGGCGAGCTTCGCCGCCCTGAGCACCGTGGTCGCCTTCGCCCTCATCGCCTCGGCCGAGAGCCTGTTCAGCGCCGCCGCCGTCGACCGGATGCACGACGGCCCGCGCACCGACTACAACAAGGAGCTCATGGCCCAGGGCCTGGGCAACACCGTCTGCGGCGTGCTCGGCGCGCTGCCCATGACCGCCGTCATCGTGCGCAGCGCCGCCAACGTCCAGGCGGGCGCGAAGACTTCGCTCTCCCGCATCCTGCACGGGCTGTGGCTGCTGCTCTTCGCCGCCCTCCTCCCGGCCGCGATCGGCGTCATCCCGCTGGCCGCGCTGGCCGGTGTCCTGGTCCACTCCGGCTGCAAGCTCATTCCCGTCAAGGAACTGGGGCCGCTGTGGCGCGAGCATCGTGGTGAGGCCGTGGTGCTGGCCGTGACCGCCATCGCCATCGTCACCACCAACATGTTCGAGGGCGTCCTCCTCGGCCTGCTCCTCGCCGTGATCAAGACGGCCTGGGAGACCTCGCACATCCACCTGGAGGTCCACGAGCCCGCCGAGAACCGCCTCGTCGTCTCCGTGACGGGCAACGCCACCTTCCTCCGCCTGCCCCGCATGCTGGAGACCCTCGAAGCGCTGCCGCAGGGCCGGGTCGTCGAGCTCGACCTCTCCCAGCTGCGGCATCTCGACCACGCCTGCCGCACCGCGCTCGAGACCTGGGCCGAACGCCACGGGGCCACCCTGGGGGCCCTCTCGAAAGCCGCCTGAACGGCCCGTCCCCCTTCCGCCACCGGCCCGGACCCCGGTGATCCCAGCCCTCCAGCCGTAGCGCGGGGCGAGAGGTCACCGCCCGGGCCGGGGGCGCCGGCGGGACGTTCCCGGAGCACGGCGCACAGCCCCCGGCAGGGGGGGCTCCCCCCACGGTCCACCGGCACCCGGGCGCACGGTAACAGCCCCGGAGGCCGGTGGCCCTCGCTTTGTCATCTGCCGAAGAACCCTTGTTCGCCCGGCCGTCCCAGCGGTTAGCGTCGCTGCGCATTCGACGGACAGCCGAGCCACGAGGGAGGCGGCGCATGCGTTCCGTACGCCCGACCCATGCCACGACAGCGGGCCTGATCAGGACTTTGGCCCGGTGGACCCGTCCGGAGGGCGGAAGGCCCGCCGCCGGCCGGGCGGTGGGCACCTGGCTGGTGGTCGGAGCGCTCGCCGCGACGCTCGTGGCGCTGCTCGTGCCGGTGTCCCTGTTCGGCAGCGCCCGGCCGGCGGCCGCCGCCGGCCCCGCCTGGAGCGACGACGGCGCCGGCGTGCAGAACACCGCGTTCGGGCCGCTGTCGGCCCTGGACCGGGACTTCGTGCGCAAGGTGCGCCTCGCCGGGCTGTGGGAGAAACCCGCGGGCCGGCTGGCCCAGGAGCGCGGCACCACCGAGGACGTCCGCGTCGCGGGGGAACATCTCATCGGCGGTCACACGGAGTTGGACCGCCGTTCCCTCGACGCCGGGCGGGTGCTGGGCATCAGCCTGCCGGACCGGCCGTCCGCGCAGCAGCAGGGCTGGCTGGACCAGATGGACGCCGCCCGCGGCACCGCCTTCGACCGGGCCTTCGCCCAGCTGGTGCGCGCGGCGCACGGCAAGGTGTTCGGCCTGGTCGCGCTCGTACGGGACCGCACCGGCAACTCCCTGGTCCGGGAGCTGGCGACGCGCGCCAACACGGTCGTCCTCGACCACATCACCGTCCTGGAGAACACCGGACAGGCCGGCGTCCCCCACACCGATCCCCGGCCGGCCTCCCCGGCCGGGACCCCCGCCATGCCCCAGGCACCCGCCTCGCCGCACGATCCCGCCCCGTCGCAGGATCCTGCTTCCCCGCAGGCACCGGCGCGGCAGCACAGCTACGAGGAAGTGAAGTGATCCGATGACCCCCACGACACGACACGGCCACAAACGCCGCGTACCGGTGAAGGTGCGCGCGCTGCTCGCGACCGCGGCCCTGCTGCTGGGCGGCGGCGGTACGGCGCTGGTCGCCGCCGACGCCTCGGCCGGCGGAACCCACCGGCCGGCCGCGGGCGGTGCGCAGGAGCAGGCGGCGGCCACAGCGACGACCATCGCGTGTCCCGACGTCGGCGACCGCCTGCAGGACGTGCCCGCTCCCGCGCGGCAGCAGGTCTCCGCCGGCCTGGCGGAGCTCGACGCCCAGATCGCGCGGGCCTACGAGAAGGCCGCCGCGCCCGGCGGCGACAGCGGCGCCGTGCTGGGCGAGCTCAAACAGCAGCGTTCGACGACGATCGGGCGCATGGCCGACGCCATAGGCGAGAAGTCCGCACGGCCCGCCGAGCTGACGGAGCTGAGCGCCTGCCGGACCCAGCAGGTCCGCACCGACGCCGCCCGCGGCGCCTCCGGCGCCCCGGTGCTGGGGCGGCCCATGCCCGGTGGCCCCTCGCCCGCCGACTTCGCCGACATCCGCACCGCGCCCGCGAGGCCCCGGCCGGCCACGCGCGCCGGCGGCTCGGCCGGCACGTTCACCTCGGCGTGCGGGCGCAACGAGAACGGCCACTTCAACTCCGACAACGTCATCGTCACCCCGGGCGTGAGCAACGGCGCCCACCACACGCACGACTACGTGGGCAACCTCTCGACGAACGCCTTCTCCACCGACGCGAGCCTGGCCGCCGCGGGCACCACGTGCACCAACGGTGACCTGTCCACCCACTACTGGCCGGTCCTGCGGCTCCTGGACGGCAAGGCCGCACCGGACGCCGACAAGCCGGGCGGCGGCCACGACGGGAACATGGGCAAGGTGCTGCGGCCCTCCTCCGTGACGCTCCAGTTCCGGGGCAGCCCGGTGGCGAAGGTCTCCGCGATGCCGCGGTTCCTCCGGGTGATCACCGGGGACGCGAAGGCATTCACCAGCGGACCCGCCAACGCCAACGCCTCGTGGAGCTGCGTCGGCTTCGAGGAGCGCCAGTTCAAGGACAAGTACCCCATCTGCCCGCGGGGCGCGGAGGTGGTCCGCACGCTCGCCTTCCAGAGCTGCTGGGACGGCAGGTCGACGGACAGCGCCAACCACCGCACCCACGTCGCCTTCGCCCGTCAGGACGGGTCGTGCCCGCGCGGCTTCCGGGCCGTGCCACAGCTCGTGCAGCGCATCACCTACCAGGTGCCGTCGGGCACCCCGTTCGCCGTGGACAGCTTCCCCGAGCAGCTGCACAAGCCGGTCACGGACCACGGCGACTTCATCAACGTCATGCCGGACGCCCTCATGGCCAAGGCGGTGGCCTGCGTCAACAGCGGGCGCCGCTGCTGAGGTCCCCCGGCGCCGGGTGCTCCCCGTCGACGCCCTGCCGCCCGGCGCCGGGAACGCGGCGGCCCCCGGTACCTGCGAAGGGTCCGGGGGCCGCCGCACGACGTGCGGAGGGGTTCACAGGCCGTTGACCCGGGCCTGGCGGGCGAGGCCCAGCGGGTGGACGGTGGCGCCGATGACGCGGGCGCGGGACTGGGCCCGCGAGCGCAGCCGCCGGGACCGGGCCAGCAGCCGCCGGCTGCGCAGCGCCAGTTCCAGCTCGAAGCGGGTGCGGGGCTCGCGCAGGGCGGGGCCGAAGAGCTTCTCGATCTGGCGGAGGCGGTACCGCACGGTCTGCGGGTGGACCTGGAGCGTCCGGGCCGCCTCCGGCGCGCCGCCGCTCTCCAGCCAGGCCAGCAGCGTCACTTCGAGCCGCTCGCTCTGCCGGGGCGTGAGCCCTTCGAGGGGGCCGAGCCAGCGGGCCGCCAGGGCGCGGGCGAGGGTTTCGTCCTGGAGGAGCAGCAGGTCCGAGAGGTGGTCGTCGACGAACACGAGCCGTTCCCCCGAGTCGGCACCGGCCGGGTTCAGGGCCAGCAGCCGGCGTGCCCAGCGCAGGGAGGAGCAGGCGTCGGCCAGGGGCACGGCGTGTCCGACGGCGGCGGCGCGGCCGCCGAGCACGGCCGTCAGGACGGAGCGGGACTCGGGGCCGGGGCCGCGCTCGGGCACCAGCAGGCAGACGTCCGTGTCGACGGTGCCGAGGAGTCCCTGGCCGAGCGCGTCCGACAGCTGGAGGGCCAGGTGGGAGGCCTCGGTGGAGGAGGTGCCGGCGAGGACGACGGCCCGGGCGCGGCCGGGCAGGGGCCAGCCGGCCCGGTGCGCGAGCTGCGCGAGGACCTCCTCGGGCAGGCAGCGGTCCTCGGCGAGCGCGGCGAACAGCGCCTGGCGCGCCCGGCCGCCCGGCATGGGGGTGACCACGGCCTCGCGGCCCCGTCCGGTGAGGGCGCCGGGGCCCGGCGGCCGCGGTGGCCGGCGGTCGGCGGCCGCCCTGCCGGGCAGGCCGAGGGCCAGCAGCAGGGCCTGCTCGACCGCCGCCCGCGCCGCGTCCTTCCCGACCCGTTCCGTGGCCTCGGCGAACGCCGGTGTGCTGCGGAGCAGTTCCTCGACGAGCCGTGCGGCGACGGCGGGAAGTTCCTTTCTGAGGACGCGAGTCCATTCACCACGTGGCCGTGACCAGATGCGGTTCAACATTTCACACATCATCTACCTCCGGACCTCTGCACCGGACAAGGGGATCGAACGTGCAGTCGGACCCTCTCGCGTGAGTGGGCATCATCAAACAGCCGTCCACCGGCTTGGGGAGGGCCATGCGCGAATTTGTCACAGAGCGATAAAGCTTATGGAGGACTTGCAAAATCCGAGGATGCTGCTGTTCATTCGACCGCGCGGCGAAATTGCCCCGATGCGCGGGATTTCCGGACTTCTCAGGAACACGGCTTCTCGCCCGGCATCGCGGCGGGTCGGCCGCGAAAGGCCCCCACATGTCCCCGTCACCCCTGTCCCCCGCGCCACCGCCGGCGCCTCCCCTCGCCGCGCCGGCACCGCCCAGGGCGCGTTCGCCCCTCGCCCCCCACCGTCGCCGGGCCCGCTCCCGGCCGGCGAACCGGCCGTCGGCAAGGCCCGCCCTGCCCGCGGCGATCCTGCTGCTGCTGGCCGCCGCCGCCCGCTCCGGCGTGGCGGAACGGACCGAGGCGTTCCTGGACTTCGGCGCGGGCGTGCTCGCGCTCGTCTCGCTCACCGCGACCGTGCTGTGGGGGCTCGCCGCCACCGACCGGATGCTGCTCGGCTCCGCCCACCGGCTGCTCGCCCAGGGCGTCCACCGGGGCCTGGCCGTGGCGGGCCTCGGCTTCCTCGCCCTGCACGTCTGGGTCAAGGTGGCCGAGGGGCACACGAGCGGGGCGGCCGTGGCCGTGCCGTTCACCGACCCGGCCAGTCCGCTGCTCATCGGGCTGGGCACCCTCGCCGGCTACCTCTTCGTCACCGTCGCCGTGACCGGCGCCGTCCGCAGCACCTTCGCCTCCGTCGGCCGCTCCCGCGCCTGGCGGGCCCTGCACATGAGCGCGTACCCCGCCTGGGGCGGCGCGCTGGTGCACGGACTGCACTCGGGCCGCCCGGCCAGCGGCTGGGTGACGGCGGCGTACGCCCTGTGCCTGGCGGGGGTCGCCGCGGCCCTGGTGCTGAGGCTGCGCCGGGCCCGCGGCAGTGAGGGAGGCGGCTCGTGACCGGCCCCGTACCGACCCTGGCGGCCGTCGGCCCGCCCCGGCTGCTGGCCGGGCTCGACCAGCGGCCCTGGCTGGACCGCGCGGCGCACCTGGCCCTGCACGGCGCGCAACCGGCGCTGTCCGCCGGCGAGCTGACGGAGCTGGCGAAGAACGTCGGACTGCGCGGCCGCGGCGGCGCGGGGTTCCCCTTCGCCCGCAAGCTCGGGGCCGTCACCGACGCGTTGCGGCGCACCGGCGGTGCGGCGGCGGTCGTGGTCAACGGCACCGAAGGCGAGCCCGGTTGCCTCAAGGACACGGCGCTGCTGCTGCACGTGCCGCACCTCGTGCTCGACGGGGCGCTGCTGGCGGCCACGGCGCTCGGCGCGGAGGAGGTGGCCGTCGGGGTGACCCGGGCGGACGTCGAGCAGTCGGTGAGCCGTGCGGCGGCCGAACGGGGCCCGGACGAGGTGGGGGTCCGGGTGGTGCGGCTGCCGGAGCGGTTCGTCACCGGCGAGGGCACCGCCCTGGTGCGGGGCGTGGGCGGCGGCCCGGCGCTGCCGTCGGGGCGCAAGGTCCGCTCCAGTGAGAGCGGCCTGGGCGGCCTGCCGACGCTGGTGTCGAACACCGAGACGTTCGCGCAGCTCGCCGTCGCGGCCCGGCTGGGCGTTCCCGGATACCGCGAGCTGGGCCTGCCGGAGGAGCCCGGCACCGTCCTGCTGACCGTCGCCGGGGCACACGTGGTGGAGACGCCCACCGGGCTGCCCCTGCCGTACGCCCTCGAACTGTGCGGCACCGGCCCGGGACAGGGCGTGCTGGTGGGCGGCTACCACGGCGCCTGGCTGTCCGCCGACCGGGCCCGCGCGGCGACGGTCTCCCGTGAGTCCGTCGCCGCGGCAGGCGCCGCGTTCGGGGCGGGCGCGCTGCTGCCCCTGCCCGAAGCCACCTGCCCCGTGGGGGAGACGACACGGGTGGCGCGCTGGCTGGCGGCGGAGACGGCCGGGCAGTGCGGGCCCTGCTTCCAGGGACTCCCCGCGCTCGCCGAGCAGCTCCTGGAGGCCGCGCAGGGTGGCGGCCGGCGCGCCCTGGAGGGCGTACGGGCCCGGATGCGGGCGGTGGAGCGGCGCGGCGCCTGCGCGCACCCGGACGGCACCGCCCGCTTCGTCGCCTCCTCGCTCGCCGTCTTCGCCGAGGACTTCGAGGCGCACGCGGTGAGCGGCGGTTGCGGGCGGCCCGTCCTCGGTGCGCTGCCCCTGCCCCCGGGGGCGCGCGGCGCCGCGGCGGTCACCGCCGCCCGGGCGGTGCGGCCCTCGCCGCGCGAACGGCTCCTGGTGGACTGGACGCTGTGCGGCGGGCACGGGCTGTGCGCGGACCTGCTGCCCGGCCTGCTGCGGCTGGGCCCGGACGGCTATCCGGAACGGGCCGCCATCCCCGTGCCGGCGCGGATGAGGCAGCGCGCGCTGCGCGCGGTGCGGCGCTGCCCGGCCCTGGCGCTGCGCCTGGAGACCGCCGAATAAGCGTTTTTGACGTCCTGTGACAACTTCCGGGCCCCGCTGAGCACGTGCGGCGCCCGGTGCGTACCCCCCTTCGCCGGCGGACTCCCGAGCCGGCCCCCCAGGAAGGAACACCGACATGGTCAACCAGCGACAGGCGGCCCTCGCGGCCGGCGCGATCACCCTGATGATGCTGACGGCCGCGTGCGGCGGCAGCCCGTCGGCGAAGGAGCGGCAGGGTGACGACGTCAAGCCCGCGGCGAACAGCTCGGAGGCGGCCAAGGGCTACGGCTACGGAGCCGGGGCGGGGGCCGCCGGCGGCTACGGCGCGGGCGATGCCCAGGGGGCGGCGGCCCCGGGTGAACCCGGCGGCAAACTGGCCGTCCGTGAGACACCGGACCTCGGTCAGTTCGTCACCGACGGAAAGGGCTTCACCCTCTACCGCTTCGACAAGGACTCGGCGAAACCGCCGGCCTCCCGGTGCGACGGTGACTGCGCCAAGGCCTGGCCTCCGGTCCCCGCGGGCGAGGTGTCGGTCTCCGTGGGGATCGACGCCGGCGCCCTCGGCGAGGTGGCCCGGTCCGACGGCAGCAAGCAGCTGACCCTGGGCGGCTGGCCGGTCTACCGCTACGCCAAGGACACGGCGCCCGGGGACGCCAAGGGCCAGGGCGTCGGCGGCACCTGGAACGCGCTCGCCCCCGACGGCAAGAAGGCGGGCGGAAAGGGCGAGAAGAAGGAGCAGCCCGCTCCCGAGGGCGTCTCGGTCTCCGACAACGCCAAGCTCGGCAAGATCCTGGTGGACGGTCAGGGCCGGACGCTCTACCGCTTCAACAAGGACAGCGCCTGGCCCATGAAGTTCGCCTGCACGGACGCCTGCCTGGAGACGTGGAAGCCCGCCAAGCCCGTGGACAAGGCCAGCGTCAAGGGCGTGGCGGAGAAGCTCGTCACGACCGTGACGCGGCCCGACGGCACCAAGCAGCTCGCCATCGACTGCTGGCCGGTGTACTGGTTCACCGGTGACGGCAAGCCGGGGGACGTCAACGGCCAGGGCAAGCAGGGACTGTGGTTCGCCGTCGACGACAAGGGCGCGAAGGTCACGGCCGCTCCGGCCGGCTGATCCGGGCCCTGGAACGCGTGAGAGGCCCCGCGGTCGGGGGCCTCTCGGCGCACGGGGGGACGGCCCCGGCCCCCACGGCTCAGTGCTGGCTGTTGAGGAAGCCGACGACCACCGCGACCCACCAGCCGACCTGGGACACCAGGGCGGTGGCGCCGCCCCAGGCCAGCAGGCCCGTCGTGGGGGCGCCGGAGGTCTGCGAGGCCATGCGCTTGTTGAGCATCCCCGCCTGGAGGCCGTTGAGGCTGAGGGCGAGGACCATCACCAGCTTGACGGAGGTGAGGGTGGCGGAGGGGTTGGGGTGGAGCATCATGCCGCTGGCGACGAGGCCCGCCAGGCCGACCCAGATGGGCAGGTGGAGGCGGCCCGCTGCGTCGAGGGCCTCACGGAGCGTACAGCGGCCCGTGATCCACAGCAGCCCGTAGTAGTCGGCCACGAGCACGGCGCCGAAGCCCAGCACCAGCGAGGCCAGGTGGATGAAGAGAGCGGCGGTGTGCAGGGTCGCGTCCGCCTGCAGGTGTACGGAGATCCATACGGAGACCGCCCAGGCCGCGCACACCGCGAGCCCGCCGCCGGCGAGCGTCCACCACGAGTCGTACAGCCCCAGGGGCCGGGCGTGCCGGGCGCCGGGGCTCGTCGCACGGGACGGCAGGGGCGTGGGCACGACGGACAGGGACGACTCGGATGGCATGGCGGACAAGTGATTCTCCAGACGCAGGCTACAAAGGCAAGGCTTACCTAAGGCCAAGGCTTGCCCGATAGCCGGTCATATTCGACGACTGAGACCATTGTTCTCAACCCCGGAGCCAAAATGTGACCAGCTCGCTGTCGGGTCGAAATCACACATTCCACAAAAGGCGGGATATCGACCCGGCGCTTTCCGTCCGCACGACCCGGCCTTGGGCCCCGACATCGGCGAGAGCAAAACGGCATAGCACCCGATAAACCAGAACACTCTCTCGGTGAAATGGCAAGCTTTGCAGGTCAGAGGGGCAAATCAGCCAATCAATGGAAGATCCTCCCCCAGGCCGCCGCCAACCGGGCGCCGAAGGCCCCGGAAAGAACGTTTCGATATCTCCGCGGCACGGCGGTATACGCCGTTCGCACCCGCTTCCGCCGGCGTGGGCCGGCCCGCCCGCGGGGGCCCCGCCGCCCCGTCGCCCGCCTCGGGGCGGCCGCCCGGCCGCCTTGCCGGCCTCCGCCGGTGCGCACTTCACCGGCGCCCCGTACGACCTCAACGGCGGCGCCCTGATGCGTTGGGCCCGGTGCGCCGAAGCGGCACCAACCCCGCCCCGGGCGGACTGCCCCTCCGCTACGATGCTCCAACGAGCACCGACGCTGGTCCGATGAGCGGATTGAGCGTTCGTCAGCTCGTCATCCTGTTTGGGGGAGGAATCGCCGGCGTCCCCGCGAGGCCGAGGCGGGCCGGCGTGATGGGGGGCCAGTGATGGAGCCGGGCAACCGTGCCGTGAGGCCGCCCCTCGCCGTCACCGCCGGCGCGTTTGCCGCCGGGCCCCTCCCCCGCACCTCGCGCGCCGTCGCTCACGCCCGCGACGCCGTGCCCGATACGCGCCCCACCCGCTGAACCACCGCTCGGGCCCGGCCCCCACTCCCCCCTGACGAAGCGAGCGCCACACCCCCGCGACCGGACGGCCATCTCACGGTGAGCCGTTGGAAAACCGACCGCCGGAGGACAGCCGCCCATGGACCACACCACCGCTCTGCTCATCGAACTCGGCGTCATCATCCTCGGCCTGGGACTCCTCGGCCGCCTCGCCGGACGCATGGGCTTCTCCCCCATACCCCTCTACCTGCTCGCCGGCCTGGCCTTCGGGAACGGCGGCGTCCGCCCGCTCAGCGCCAGCGCGGGGTTCGTCTCCGCCGGCGCCGACATCGGCGTCATCCTCCTGCTGCTGCTCCTGGGCCTGGAGTACAGCGCCTCCGAGCTGGTCACCGACCTGCTGACCCAGTACCCCTCCGGCGCCGTCGACCTCGTCCTCAACGCCGTGCCGGGCGCCGTGGCCGCCTGGCTGCTGGGCTGGGGGGCGGTGGCCGCGGTCGCCCTGGCCGGCGTCACCTGGGTCTCCTCGTCCGGCGTCATCGCCAAGGTGCTGAGCGACTTCGGCCGCGTCGGCGACCGGGAGACCTCGGCCGTGCTCGGCGTCCTGGTCATCGAGGACCTCGCCATGGCCGTCTACCTCCCCCTGCTCACGACCCTGCTGGCCGGCCTGAGCCCGGCCGCGGGCGGCCTAGCCCTGGTGACGTCCCTGGGCACGGTCGCCTTCGCGCTCTACGTGGCCCTGCGCCACGGCCACCTCATCAGCCGCGCCGTCTCCTGCGACAACCCCGAGATGCTGCTGCTCGTCGTCCTGGGCATGACGCTCTTCGTCGCCGGCGTCACCCAGCGGCTGCACGTCTCCGCAGCGGTGGGCGCCTTCCTCATCGGCATCGCGCTGTCCGACGAGGTCGCCGAGGGCGCCCGCGACCTGCTGTCCCCGCTGCGCGACCTGTTCGCCGCCGTCTTCTTCGTCTTCTTCGGCCTGAGCACGGCTCCGGCCGCCATCCCGCCGGTTCTCGCCCCGGCGCTGCTGCTCGCCGCCGTCACCGTCGTCACGAAGATCGCCACCGGCTGGTACGCCGCGCGACGCGCCGGAGCCCCGCCCGCGGGCCGCTGGCGGGCGGGCGGTGCACTCGTGGCGCGCGGCGAGTTCTCGATCGTGATCGCGGGCCTGTCGGCGGGCGTCGCGCCGGGCCTCGCCCCCCTGGCCACCGCCTACGTCGTCATCATGGTCACGCTCGGCCCCCTCACGGCGCGCTGGACCGAACCCCTGGCCCGCCGCCTCCGCCGCCGGGCCCCCGAGCCCCCGCCGCCCCGGGCCGCCCCCCAGCCGTCCGGCCACGCCGGCACCGCCCCGGGCAAGGGCTGAGGACGGGCACCGGCGGGGCGGGCCCACGCCGGACGGCCGGCCGTCGTGCCCCGTGGGGGTGGGGAACGACGACCGGCCGGGACGCCTGTCAGGGGCCCGCCGCGCGACGGACGGCTACGGGACGACCTTGAGCAGCTTGTTCGGCGTGCCCGCGCCGGGGCCCGTGACCTTGTCGGCCGTGGCGCCCTGGGTCAGCGCGCCCGCGACCTGCTCCGGGGTCGCGTCCTTGTGACCGCCGAGGTAGAGGGCGGCGGCACCCGCGACGTGCGGGGTGGCCATGGACGTGCCCGAGATGGTCTTGGTGCCGGAGTCGCTGTCGTTCCAGTCGGACGTGATGTCCGAGCCGGGGGCGTACAGGTCGACGACGCTGCCGAAGTTGGAGAAGTCGGACTGCTGGTCGTCCTTGGTGGTGGAGGCGACGGTGATCGCCTCCTTCACCCGCGCCGGCGAGCTCTTGCCCGCGTCGGAGGACTCGTTGCCCGCCGCGACGGCGAAGGTGACGCCCGAGCTGATGGCCTTCTGCACAGCCGCGTCGAGCGCCTCGTCGACCCCGCCGCCGAGGCTCAGGTTGGCGACGGAGGGACCCTTGTGGTTCTTGGTGACCCAGTCGATGCCGGCGACGACCTGCTCGGTGGTGCCGGAGCCCTGGTTGTCCAGCACCCGGACGGCCACGACCTTGGCCTTCTTGGCGACGCCGTGGGTGGTGCCGGCGATGGTGCCCGCGACGTGCGTGCCGTGACCGTTGCCGTCCTCGGCCTTGTCGTCGTTGTCGATGGCGTCGAAGCCGTAGGAGGCGCGGCCGCCGAAGTCCTTGTGGCTGATGCGGACTCCGGTGTCGATGACGTACGCCGTGACGCCCTCGCCGGCGCCGTCGGGGTACGCGTACTTCCCGTCACCCTTGGTCTCGGCCTGGTCGATGCGGTCCAGCCCCCAGGAGGGTGGGGCCTCCTGGGTGGCGTTGACGCTGAAGCGGTGGTTCTGGACGACCATGGCGACCGACGGGTCGGCGGCGAGCCGCTTGGCCTCGTCACGGTCGAGTCCGCTGGCGGAGAAACCGTGGACGGCCGAGGTGTACGTGCGGTTGAGCTTGCCTCCGTAGCGTTCGGCGAGGTCCTTGCTCTCCGCGGAGACGGACCGGGCCGCGACGCCGTTCTTGCCGTCCTTCAGCATGACGATGTAGCTGCCGTCGACGGCGCCCTTGACGTCGGCGCCGTGGACGGTGCCCTCCGCGGGCGCCGCGGCGCCTGCGGGAAGCGTTAACAGGGTGGCGGCACCGGCCGTGGCGGCCGTCGCGGCGGATATCGCTATCGCGAGACGCCTCTTGCGCGTCGTGCGCCTGTGAGTTGCCATAACGAGGGTTCCTCCTCGTGCGGTTGTGGGGGGGCGTTGCGAGTCGTCGCAACACACCCGGCGGCGATGGAAGATCCGCCTCCGGGTGGTCCAAAACCCTGTCAGGTTTGACGCGCCCAGTTCAACTCCCGCACCGAGGTGTGACATACGCAACGCTCTTTCGTAACTGCAAACCCCCTTGAACGACGGCAAGTTGGACACCTGGTGAAACAAAGCCGACACACGGCGGGGGCACCGCCCCCGCGCGGCGGGTGGCGGTGCCCCGTGTTTCCGGGAGTGCCGGTCAGGCCGTGACGATGGCCGGATCGCTCACCCCCGCCTCGCCGTTCTCGACGTGTCCGGCGAAGCGGCGCAGGAAGGTGCCGTCCGTGTCGGACACCACGGACAGGTCGTACCAGCGCTTGCTGCTCCGCAGCTCCACCGCGTGCACCACGCGTCCCCCGGCCGGGACCGTGAAGGTCCGCGCGCGGCCGCCGTAAGCACAGGTGACGGTGAGGTGACAGGCGGTACCGCCCGCGTTGGCCATGGTCAGTTCGACGCGCCCGGTACGGGCGTCATGGCGCGCGGTCACCTCCGGGCCGGCGGTGGTGCCGGATCCCCGGAAGGCGCGCAGGAACCCGTTCGGGCCGTACACCGAGAGGTCGTAGACGCCCTTCGAGTAGGCGGTGTTCCAGGTGTCGGAGAGCTTCTTGCCGGCTTCGGCGGTGTACGTCCAGGGGCCGTCCGAGCGGTTGGCGGACGTCACGGTGAAGCAGGCCCCCGCCTTCTCGCCGCCGCTGAAGGTGAGGGTGAAGCGCCCGGTGGACGCGTTCGCGGACCCGTCGGTCAGCGGTGCGTAGGGCAGCGGGCGGGTGGGGCGCGCTCCCCGCTCCTGCTTCGGCAGCGCGGGGTGGGCGGGCGGCTTGGGCACGTAGTCGGGGTGCCGCTCGCGGTCCTTGGGCGCGTAGGCTGCGGTGTCCGGAAGCGAGGCGGGCTCCGTGCGGCCGAGCCGGAAGTCGAAGGCCGAGGTGAGGTCGCCGCAGATCGCGCGCCGCCAGGGCGAGATGTTGGGCTCGCGCACGCCGAAGCGGCGTTCCATGAAGCGGATGACGGACGTGTGGTCGAAGACCTCGGAGCAGACGTAACCGCCGGTGCTCCAGGGGGAGACCACGATCATGGGGACGCGCTGGCCGAGGCCGTAGGGGCCGGCGCCGTAACGGCCGTTGCCCGCGAAGTGGTCGAGCGCCGTGTCGACCGTGGACAGACCCTGGTCGGCCGAAGCCGGCGGGAAGGGCGGGACGACGTGGTCGAAGTAGCCGTCGTTCTCGTCGTAGGTGATGAACAGGGCCGTCTTGCTCCACACCTCGGGATGCGACGTCAGCGCGTCCAGCACCTGGGAGATGTACCAGGCTCCGTAGTTGGCGGGCCAGTTGGGGTGCTCCGAGAACGCCTCGGGGGCGGCGATCCAGGAGACCTGCGGCAGCCTTCCCGCCTTGACGTCGGCCTTGAGGATGTCGAAGTAGCCGTCGCCGTTCTTGACGTCGGTGCCGGTGCGCGCCTTGTCGTAGAGCGGGTCGCCGGGCTTGGCGTCGCGGTAACGGTTGAAGTAGAGCAGGGAGTTGTCGCCGTAGTTGCCGCGGTAGGCGTCTTTGATCCAGCCCCAGGACCCGGCCGCGTCCAGGCCGTCGCCCCGGTCCTGGTAGACCTTCCAGGACACGCCGGCCCGCTCCAGGCGCTCCGGGTACGTCGTCCAGTCGTAGCCCGCCTCCTCGTTGCCGAGGACGGGGCCGCCGCCCTTGCCGTCGTTGCCGGTGTGTCCCGTCCACAGGTAGTAGCGGTTGGGGTCGGTGGCTCCCATGAACGAGCAGTGGTAGGCGTCGCACACGGTGAACGCGTCGGCGAGCGCGTAGTGGAACGGTATGTCCTCGCGCGTCAGGTACGCCATGGTCCCGGCCGACTTGGCCGGGACCCACTGGTCGTACTTCCCCTGGTTCCAGGCCCGGTGGCCGCCCGCCCAGTCGTGGTTGAGGCCCGCGATGAACTGCATGCCGAGGTCCTCGGCGTCCGGGCGGTAGGGCAGGACGTCCTTGGTGCCGTCGGACTGGTGCCAGACCGACTTGCCGCCGGCCAGGGTCACCGGTCGCGGGTCGCCGAAGCCGCGGACACCCTTGAGCGAGCCGAAGTAGTGGTCGAAGGAGCGGTTCTCCTGCATGAGCACGACGATGTGCTCGACGTCCTTGAGCGTTCCGGAACTGCGCCGGGCGGGAATGGCCGCGGCACGGTCGATGCTGTTCGACAGTGCGGCGAAGCCCGCGGTCGCGCCGGCTATCTGGAGGAAGCGCCGGCGGTTGAGTTCAGCCATGGGTTCGGGGACCCCTTGAGGTGTGAGGACGGGAGTTCGCAGAGTGTTCCAAGAGCATGGAGCGCCGGGGAAGGCGCGGTTTCGCCAGCGTGAAGGCGGGCGGTACTCGTGGTGACGCTCGGCTCCCGTCGGCTGCCGCCGCACGGGCCTCACATGTCGGACAGGCCCCAGACGTCGGCCTGGAGGAGGTCGGCCGCGGCCCCCGGTCCGGTGCGGATCGCCTGCTCGGTCCAGACCGTCTTGCCGTCGCGGCCGTAGCGGGTGCCCCAGCGCTCGGTGAGCTGGGCCACGAGGAACAGCCCGCGGCCCCCCTCGTCGGTGCTGCGGGCCCGGCGCAGGTGGGGCGCGGTGCTGCTGGCGTCGGAGACCTCGCAGATGAGGCGGGGGCCGCGGATGAGCCGCAGCGTCACCGGGCCGCCTCCGTAGCGGTAGGCGTTGGTGACCAGCTCGCTGACGATCAGTTCGGTGGTGAAGACCATCTCGTCCAGCTGCCACGCGCTCAGCTGCTCGGCCATCAGCGCCCTGGCGCGCGAGGCGGCGCTCGCCTCCGCGGGCAGCGTCCACGTCGCCACCCGCTCCTCCCCCAGCGTGCGGGTCCGGGCGAGCAGCAGGGCCACGTCGTCGGTGGGGCGGGCCGGCAGCAGGGCCTTGACGACGGCCTTCGACAGCTCCGGCAGCGGCCGCTCGCGTGCGGACAGCTCCGCCGACAGACGCGCGAGCGCGACGTCGATGTCGTTGCCGCGCGTCTGGATGAGCCCGTTGGTGTAGAGCACCAGCAGGCTGCCCTCGGGCAGCTCCAGGTCCATGGACTCGAACGGCAGGCCGCCGAGACCCAGCGGCGGCCCGGCGGGCAGTTCGGGGAAGCTCACCCCGCCCCCGGGCGTCACGACGGCGGGCAGCGGATGGCCAGCGCGCGCCATGGTGCAGCACCGGGAGACGGGGTCGTACACGGCGTACAGACAGCTGGCGCCCGTGACCTGGTCGTTGGAGAAGGCGCGGCTGCTGGCCTCCTGCTCCTCGGCCAGGCGGTGGACGAGGTCGTCCAGGTGGGAGAGCACCTCCTCGGGCTCCAGGTCGAGGTCGGCCAGGGTGTGGACGGCGGTGCGCAGCCGGCCCATCGTGGCCGCCGCGTCGATGCCGTGGCCGATGACGTCGCCGACGACGAGGGCCACGCGCGCCCCGGACAGCGGGATGACGTCGAACCAGTCCCCGCCGACGCCTTCCACGGCCCCGGCGGGCGTGTACTGGTGGGAGACCTCGACGGCCGGGAGGTCGGGCACTTCGCCCGGCAGCAGACGGCACTGGAGGGTCAGCGCGGCCTCGTGCTCCCGGGTGTAGCGGCGGGCGTTGTCGATGCAGACGGCCGCGCGGGCGGCGAACTCCCCGGCGAGGGTCAGGTCGTCGCTCACAAACGCGTCGGGGCAGCGCGCCCGCCACAGGGTGACGAAGCCCAGGACCAGCCCGCGGGCGGCGAGCGGGACCATCATCACGGAGTGGACGCCCAGCTCGCTGGCCCGGTCGGCGCGTTCCTGCGCCACGGCCGCGAGACCGGTGGGGCCCTGCACGTGCGGGATCAGGATGGGGCGCTGCTCGGCCAGGCAACGGCCCTGCGGGGTCTCCTTGGGGAAGGTGATCAGCCCTCCCACCGGGTAGAGGACCTCGTCGGCCCCCTCCACGACGCACTCGGCCGCGGCCCTGCGCAGCTCCCCGGCGCCGTCGGGGGAGGGTTCCTCGCCGCGGCTGACGGGCTCCAGCAGGTCCACGGTGGCGCAGTCGGCGAGTTCGGGGACGAGCACGGCGGCCAGCTCGCGGGCGGTCTCCGGCACGTCGAGGGTGGTGCCGATGCGGGCGCCGGCCTCGTTGAGGAGGGCCAGCCGCAGCTGGGCCCGGTGGCGTTCGGTGACGTCCTCGACCAACTGGGTGACGCCCAGGGTCTTTCCCTCGGAGTCCTCCATGCGGAACGCGGAGACGGAGACGTAGCGCTGCTGGGAGGGGTCGGCGCGCAGCCGGCAGGGCTGCTCCGTGAAGATCATGGGCCGGCCCGTCTCCAGCACGTGCCGCAGACGCCGCTCCACCGTCTCCGCGTCCTGGCTCACCAGGAAGTCCCCGGTGCGGTGTCCGCGGATCTGCTCGGCCGGGAGGCCGGCGATGCCTGCGATCGCCCGGTTGACCCGCAGGACGCCCAGGTCGGGCGCCATGACGGCGAGACCGATGGGCGAACGCCGGAAGAGCCCGTCCAGGACCGAGCGGTCGGTCTCCCACTGGACCACGTCCTCCGCCAGCGCGCCGACCAGGAACCACTCGCAGTCGCCACCGCTCCGCGCCACCCGGCGCGCGCGGACGCCCAGACGCAAGCGGGTGCCGTCGCGGCACACCACGGGCACCACTCCGAACCAGCCGGGGGCCCCGACGCACGCCGCCACCGCCTCGCCGACGTCGGCCCGGTCCGCGGGGGCCACCAGGACGTCGGCCGCGGGCCGCCCGATGATCTCGTCGGCCCGGTGGCCGAGCAGCTTCTCGGCACGCTTCCCCCAGCCGACGACGGTCCCCCGCTGGTCCAGCACCGCCGAGGCCGCGCGGCTGACCGAGAACGGGTCCTCGGGGCTCTCGCTGAAGAGCCTCACCGGTCCGCTCATCACCACCCTCTCCTTCTCGCGGCCTGCCGTACCGTCCGGGGGCGCGGCCCGGCACTCGCACCCGGCGGGGGGATTCGCGGTGCGGGACCATCCTTCTGCCCGCTGTGGGCCTCCGCACGCCGCCCGGGGCCGAACGAGGCACCGAGGTCGACAGGGCCGTCATTCACCGGGCAGGTCCGCGTGTCGTGGGGCGACGAGCATCGTTGTCCGCTTGTGGGCTGTTTGCCCGTGTGTTCCACCGTCGAGACCAAGGATTTGTGATGCGCCTGTTCCGCACCGCAGCCACCGCCCTCGGAGGGCTCCTGCTCGCCGTCTCGCTGCCCGCCGCCACCGCGGCGGCCGCGAACGGCCAGTTCATCTGGGAAGGCCCAAAGGGGAAGATCTACTTCGTCAAGAATCCGCCCGAGGGCAAGTGCTTCTCCATGGGCCAGGAAGCCCACGCGGCGCGCAACGAAACGCAGAAGCCGCTGGCCGTCTACGCGAACAAGGGGTGCAAGGGCAAGCAGCTGCGCCTCTCACCGGGTGAGCACGCGCCGCGTGACAGGTCCTTCGCCAGCGTGATGTTCAACCCGCACTGACGTGCCCACTCGCCCGGCCGGTGCGCGTGCCGCGCGCGCCGGCCGGGCGAGGGCGTTCACGCGGAGAGACGGAAGCCGAGGCTTCCGAAGGCGACGTGGTCACCTGGGCGCACGCGCACGGTGCCGGCGATGCGCAGGCCGTTGACATAGGTGCCGTTGCGCGATCCCAGGTCGGACAGCCGCCAGTCGTCGTCCAGAAAGCGCAGCTCGGCGTGGCGCCGGGAGACCGTGTCGTCCTCGAAGCGCAGATCGGCCAGCGGGGACCGGCCGATGTGCAAGGGACCGGTGCCGGGTTCGGGAAGGCGCAGGCCGGGCAGGCGCGCGGTGTTCCAGGCCCTGCGCACGCGCACGGGAAGCATCGCCACGCGGGCCACGGCGCGCAGGACGACGTCCGAGAGCCGCCCCCGGGCGGGCAGGTCGGCCATGACCTGGTCGATCTCGGCGCGGTTACGGGCCGTCAGCACGATGTTCATACGCCGTATGAACGTGTCGTGGGAGAGCCGGCCGTCCCCGGCGCCGTCCCTGAGGATCTCCAGCGCCTGGTTCCGCTCGGCCTCCGACGGCCGTGCCACTCGGGTGCGGAAGTCAGGGGACGTCGTCATGGAAGGATTCTCTGCCGGAGACGTCCACCATGTCCATACGCCTCCGATCACCGCGCGCAACCCCGCCGCGCCCGGGGGCGGTGGGTGGTACGGCGCGTTCCGTGGGCGCCGTCGCTACTCCCGGACGTCCACACAGACCCGCCCGTGGGGCTGGACCTTCTCCTCTACGTGCTCCCATCCTTCGGCGCAGATCACCGTGTGCTGGGGTACCTTGCGGCCCAGTGCCACGGTGTAGAACTGGCCGTGGCGCCAGTGCCGCAGGGCGCTGTCGCCGTCGAGGCCGGCGCCGCGCAGGTGGAAGTGCCCGAAGAAGTCGCCGTCCTGCGCGGGCTGGACCGACACCTTCGCGACGTAGCGGCCGGCCCCCTCGACGATGACGCACGTGGCGCCCCCGCAGCGCGCGGCGTCCGCCGTGCCCGTGGCCGGCAGCAGGGCCACGGCGCCCAGGGCGACCAGACCGGCGCACAGGGCCCGGCGCGTTCGTGCGGCAAGTCGCTTCATCGCAGTCCGCCCTCACTCCTCGTCACGGCACGGGGGTGCCTGTGGTTGCGTTCCCGACGATTCGACACCCGTCCGCCCGCGCCCGTCCGGTGGACCCGGCGGGTTCACCCGACCGGCTGCGGCCGGGCGCGGCGCGGACCTCGCTCAGACGCCCCGGCGTGCGAGGCGCTCCAGCGCGGCGACGGCGGACGGCCCCGGGGGCGGGCCGGGCGGGATCAGACCGCCGCCGGCGCCGTCCGGAAGGTCTTCCGGTAGGCCTGCGGCGCCACTCCGACGGCGCTGTGCAGGTGCTGGCGCAGGGACGTGCCCGTGCCGAAGCCGCAGTGGTGGGCGATCCGGTCGACGGGCCAGTCGGTGGTCTCCAGCAGGTGCCTGGCCCGCTCCACGCGCTGGCCTGCCAGCCACTGGCCGGGGCTCATGCCGACTTCGTCGCGGAAGCGGCGGGTGAGGGTCCGCACGCTCATGCCCGCCCGGGACGCGAGACCGGCCAGGGTGAGGGGTTCGCCGAGGTGTTCGAGGGCCCAGGCGCGCACGGGGGCGGTGCTGCCGGCCGAGGGCCCGGGCACGGGCTGCCGGATGAACTGGGCCTGCCCGCCGTCGCGCCAGGGTGGTACCACGCAGGCGCGCGCCACCTCGTTGGCGACGGCGCTGCCGTGGTCGCGGCGCACGATGTGCAGGCACAGGTCCACTCCGGCGGCCACTCCCGCCGAGGTGAGGACGTCGCCGTCGTCGACGAACAGGACGTCGGGATCGACGCGGGTGGTCGCGAAGAGGCGTTGCAGCAGCCCGGCCTCCATCCAGTGCGTGGTGACCGGGCGGTTCTCGAGCAGGCCCGCGGCGCCCAGGACGAAGGTGCCGGTGCACAGGCCCACCATCCGGGTGCCCGGCCGGACGCCCTCGAACGCCCTGCGCAGTCCGTCGGAGAGCCGCCCCTCCTCCCGGACGGCGCCCAGCGCGTGGGAGGGCGGGACGACCACGGTGTCCACGGCGGCGAGCAGGGAGGCGTCCTCGGAGACCACGATGTCGAAGTCGGCCTGGGTGCGCACCGGGCGGCCGTCCAGGCTGCACGTGGTGACGGAGTAGAGCGGGTCTCCGCGGTCGCTGCGGGCGGCGCCGAAGATGCGCGCCGGAATGCCCAGCTCGAAGGGAAGGACGCCGTCGAGGGCCAGGACTCCGATGCGGTGCATGGCCCGATTCTTTCAGACGTTGGCCATCAGGCCATGTCCCGGGGGGCTCGACGGCGGCAGGCTGGAGGCGCGCCGGAAGAAGCCGGAGCCAAACCCCCTGACGAATCCCACAGAAGGCAGGAAGCGCATGACCACGTCCGACGCCCCGCAGGTTCCCCGGATGCGCGCCGTCAGCCAGGACGCCGCGGGTGGCCCGGAGGTGCTCGGGCTGATCACCACCGACCGTCCCGTGCCGGGGCCGACGGAGGTGCTGGTGAAGGTGCACGCCGCGGGCGTCAACCCGGCCGACTGGAAGATCCGCGCCAGGGGCGCGTTCGCCGGCGGCGTCACGCCTCCCTTCGTCCTGGGCTTCGACGTCTCCGGGGTGGTCGAGGAGGTGGGCGCCGGTGTGACCGTCCTCCAGCCGGGCGACGCCGTGCACGGCATGCCGCGCTTCCCGCACCCGGCGAGCGCCTACGCCGAGTACGTCACCGCGCCGGCACGTCACTTCGCCCGCCTGCCGGAGGGACTGGACCACATCCAGGGCGCCGCCCTCCCGCTGGCCGCGCTGACGGCCTGGCAGGCGCTGGTGGACACGGCCGACGTGCGGCCGGGCCAGCGCGTGCTGGTGCACGCGGCAGCCGGTGGCGTCGGCCACCTGGCCGTACAGATCGCCAAGGCCCGCGGCGCGTACGTCATCGGCACGGCCCGCGAGGCCAAGCACGACTTCCTGCGGTCCCTGGGCGCGGACGAACTCGTCGACTACACCCGGCAGGACTTCGCCGAGGTCCTCTCCGACGTCGACGTCGTCCTCGACCCCATCGGCGGGGAGTACGGGGCCCGTTCGCTGCGCACCCTGCGCCCCGGCGGCACGCTGGTGGCGATCCTGCCGCCCGACGACACCTTCCCCGCCGAGGAGGCCCGCGCGGCGGGCGTACGGGCGGTGTTCATGCTCGTCGAGCCGGACCGCGCGGGGCTGGAGGCGATCGGCGACCTGGTGGCCTCGGGCCGGCTGCGGGTGCGGGTGGACGCCGTCGTACCGCTGGCGGAGGCGGCCAGGGCCCATGAGCTCGGAGAGACCAACAGGGTGACCGGCAAGATCGTCCTCTCGGTCGCCGACTGAACCGGGGGCGGTGCGCCGACGACGGCGGGGGCCTTGGAGCAGGCCCCCGCCGGAGCCGGCCGGGAGGGGCGGCACCCCCGCGGAGGGCGGTTTCGCCGCGCCCGGGCAACAGCATCCTCGCATTTCCTCTTTGCCCGATTAGTCTATGAATGCGCACATGGGCAGTGGCGCACGCGACTGACGACGACCGGCCCGCGCCGTGTCCACCTCGCCCGGTCCGCCCCTGTGAAGGACGCCCTCGTGATGCTGCTCCGCAAACCCCGACGGCCCTTTTGGACGACCGTGGCCTTCGGTTCGTCCCGCCGCGCCCTGAGCATGCTGCTGTTGCTGTGCACGATGGCCCTGGCGGCCGCCGTGGGTGGGCACGGCGTGGGCGAACGCCTCGCTCCGGGCGGCTGGATCCCGGCCGACGCCCAGTCGGCCCGGGCCGACGACTTCCTGGCCGAGCGCTTCGGGGCCGGCGAGCCCCATCTGATGCTGCTCGTCTCGGCGAAGGGCCCGGTCGACTCGCCCGCCGCCGAGAGCGCGGGACGCGCGCTCACCGACCGCCTGGCCGCCGACCGGCACACGGCCTGGGTGCACGGCTACTGGCCGGACCGGGCGCCCGAACTGCGCGGTCGCGACGGCCGCAGCGCCGTCATCGCCGTGCGCTTCAGCGGTGACGAACGGGCCGTGCTCGCCGCCAGCAAGGCCATGGCCGGGCGGGTGGCAGGGCGGGCGGGACCGCTCACGGTCTCGGTCGCGGGCGAGGGCCCGCTGTTCACCGAGATGGAGCGGCTCAGCACCGAGGGCGCCATGGTGGCCGAGCTCATCGTGGCCCCGCTGGTCCTGCTCATCCTCCTGTGGATCTTCGGCAGTCTGGTGGCGGCCCTGCTGCCCGTGGCGGTCGGCGCCTTCGCCGTGCTCACCACGACCGCTCTGCTGCGGGTGTTGAGCGAGATGATGACGGTGTCGGTGTTCGTCCTGAACATCGCCACCGCGCTCGGCTTCGGGCTCGCCGTCGACTACTGCCTGCTGATGGTCAGCCGCTTCCGCGAGGAACTCGCCGACGGCGCGCCACCGGTGCGGGCGGCCGAGCGGACGATGCGCACGGCGGGCCGGGCAGTGGTCTTCTCCGCGACGACCGTCGCGGCGGCCCTGGGCGCCCTGATGGTCTTCCCCCTGCCGCTCACGCGCTCGCTGGCGCTGGGCGGAGCCGCCGTCGCGCTGTGCTCGGCGGCCGGGGCCCTGCTCGTCCTGCCCGCGCTGCTGGTGCTGCTGGGAACGCGCGTCAACCGCTACGACCTCTTCGCGCGCTGGCGCCGCGGTGCCGGCCGGCCGGTGGACGAGGGACGCTGGTACCGGCTGGCGATGTGGGTGACGCGGCGTCCGGCGGCTGTCGCCGTCGGCGCCCTGCTGCTGCTCGGCCTGCTCGCCGCACCGGGGGCCGGGGCGCGGTTCGGGATGTACGACGACCGCGTCCTGCCGGCTTCCTCGCCGGTGGCCCAGGCCTCGCGCCACCTGCGCGACGACTTCACGGCCGGGATGGACGACGCGGCCACGGTGGTCCTGCCGGACGTCCACGTCACGGTTCCGGCGCCGGCCGGGCAGGCCCCGCCCGGGGCGGGGCAGCCGGCGGCGGGGCCGGGCCTGCGGTCCGCGTCCCAGGCCGCCGCCGTCGCCGACTACGCCGCGCGGCTGTCCGGACTGCCAGGCGTGCGGCAGGTGCGGGCGGCGACGGGCGTCTACCGGGCGGGGCACCGCACCGCCCCCGCCGGACCGTGGGCGGCCGCGTACGCCGGGCCGGCCGGCACCTGGCTCAGCGTCACCCCCTCCACCGACTCGCCCCTCTCCCCGGACGGCCGGCAGCTGACCGAACGGCTGCGCGAGGAGCCCGCCCCCGCGGCGGCGCTGGTCGGCGGCTCGGGGGCACGGCTGACCGACACCGAGGACGCGCTGACCGACCCGCTGCCGCTGGCCGTGCTGCTCACCGTGGCGGCCACGCTCGTGCTGCTTTTCTTCTACACACGCAGCGTGCTCGTCCCCGTCAAGGCGGTGCTGCTGAACGCGCTGAGCCTGGCGGCGACCTTCGGGATCATCGTCGCCATCTTCCAGCAGGGCAGCCTGGAGGCGCTGACCGGGCCGCTGAACAGCCCCGGCACCACCGACGTCATCATCCCCGCCGTGATGTTCTGCACCGCCTTCGGCCTGTCCATGGACTACGAGGTCTTCCTGCTCTCCCGCATCGTCGAGGAGCAGCGCGGCGGGACGCCGACCACCCGCGCGGTCGCCGTGGGCCTGCAGCGCACCGGACGGCTGTTCACCTCCGCCGCCCTGGTCTTCGCGGTGGTGATGGCCTCCCTCGCCGCCTGCGACATCGTGATGCTGCGCGTCATCGGCTTCGGGCTCGCCGTGGCCGTCGTCCTCGACTGCACCGTGGTGCGGGCCCTGCTGGTCCCCGCCGTCATGTGCCTGGTCGGCCGCGCCAACTGGTGGCCCGCCACCCGCCGGGAGCCCCCTCACCAGGAGCCGGGACGCCCTGCCACGGCCGCGCTCGTCGCACCGGTGAAGCACTGACGCCACGTCAACCAGACGTCAGGAAAAGGTTCTTGCGCCTCCTTCTCCTTTCGTACGCGGGTCGCCCGTTAAGGTGGCCCGGAACGGAGACGCCCCTGCGTCGCGAGGGGTGCGGTACGACAAGAGCTGTCCATCCCTATCCGGCCACAGCCCCCGGGGAGCCGCCCGTGTCCGCCGTGTACCGCCGCCCCGGACGAACCCGTCCCGCCGCGCGCCCCGAGCGCCGCCACCGCCGCGGCGGTCTGGCGGCCGCGCTCCTGTTGTTCGCCTGCGCCACCGGACCGGCACTCGCGACCGCCGCCGAGCCACCGGCCGTCCGGTACGTGGCGATGGGCGACTCCGCCGCGGCGGCGGCCCTCGTCCCCCCGCAGACCAGCCTGAGCTGTCTGCGCTCCGGCGAGAACTACCCCCACCTCGTCGCCCGCGAGCTCCACCTGGCCTCGTTCGCCGACGTCACCTGCAGCGGCGCGAGAACGACCACGCTCGGGCCGCAGCTGGCCGCGCTGTCGCCGGAGACCACCCTGGTCACCCTCACCATCGGTGCCAACGACGTGGGCATCGTCCAGGCCCTGGCGCTCTGCAGCCTCCTCGGCGCCGCCCGCCCCCACGGCCACCCCTGCCGGGACACCTACCGGCACGACGGCCGCGACGGGCTCGAACAGCGCGCCGACGCCGCCGGCCCCCAGGTCGGGGCGGCCCTCGACGCCGTCCACCGGCGGGCCCCCTCGGCCCTCGTGCTGCTCGTCGGCTACCTGGACGTCTTCCCCGCTCCCCCGCACGGCTGCCGGCCGCGCGAGACCTTCGCCGACGGCGACCTCGCCCACCTCGACGCCGTGGAGAACCGGCTCGACGCCACGCTGTCCCGCACCGCACGCGCCCACCACGCCGTCTTCGTCGGCCTCCACCCGGCGAGCGCCGGGCACGACTTCTGCGCCCGCGACGGCGTCCGCTGGAGCGAGGCCCTGGTGCCCACCCGGCCCACCGCGCCCTTCCATCCCAACCACCTGGGGGAACAAGCCATGGCACGGGAAACGCTGACCGCCCTGCGGGCGTCGTCATGACCGCGCAAGCCGAGACGGTCGCCGAACTCCGGCACCGCTACCGGCGCGACCTCGCCCCGGGCGTGGAGCGGTTCTTCGAGCCCCGGAGGGTCACCTGCCCCTGGTGCTCGTCGGACCGGCTGCGCGAACGGCTGCGCACCACCGACCTGATCCAGCACAAGCCCGGCACCTTCGTCGTCGAGGAGTGCCGTGCCTGCGGCCACCGCTTCCAGAACCCCCGGCTGACCCCGGAGGGCCTGGACTTCTACTACCGCGACTTCTACGACGGCCTCGGCGCGCGGACCGCCGACCTGATCTTCCGTTCCCCCGGCAGCGAGGCCCGCCACCGCGCGGTCGCGCGGTCGGTCGCGCCCTTCACCGATCCGCGGCGCTGGCTCGACGTGGGCACGGGGCACGGGCACTTCCCCAAGGTGGCCAAGGAGGTCTTCCCCCGTACCGCCTTCGACGGGCTGGACCTCGGCGAGGGGGTGGAGACCGCCGCGCGGGAGGGCCGGATCGAGGAGGCCCACCGCGGTTCGTTCACCGAACTGGCCGACGGCATGGCGGGGCACTACGACGTGGTGAGCATGCACCACTACCTGGAGCACACCCCCGACCCGCGCCGGCAGCTGACGGCCGCCCGCACCGCGCTGCGCCCCGGCGGTCTCCTCCTCGTCGAGGTGCCCAACCCCGAATCCGCGTACGCCACGCTGCTCGGCCGCTGGTGGCTGCCGTGGTTCCAGCCCCAGCACCTGCACCTCATCCCGTCGCGCAACCTCCGCGGGGCGGTCTGCGAACTCGGCTTCACCGTGGTCACCACCGAGCGGGGCGCGGCCCACCAGCCGGTGGACCTCGCGGCCGCCGTGGCCCTGCGGATGTTCGACCTGATGCCCAGGGGCGACGCCCCCTGGCACCCCGGGCCGCCGACCGCGCTGGCCCGCTCCCTGCGGACGGCCGTGCTCGCGGCCGCGCTGCCGGCCGTCGCGGCGGCGTACGGGCTCGACCGGCTCGTGGCGCCCGTGGCCCGGCGCGCGGGCCTGTCCAACGCCTACCGGCTGGTCGCCCGGCGGGACTGAGGCGCGTCGACGCCCGCCTGCGCACGTCCTTCCGGTCACCGGCTCCGGCGGTAGTGCTCCAGCTGGGTGATGCCGTTGTAGCCGTAGCTCTCGGGGTGGAGTTCGTACAGCGCCACGCCGGCGACGGGGGGCAGCACGCCCAGGGTCTCGCGCAGCAGTTCGTAGGCCCCGGTGATGAAACGGCCCTTCTCGTCCGCGCTGTTGGTGCCGGCGGTGATGCTCGCCTCCACGTGGGCACCGGTGCACTCCGCCATGGGCCGGCCGGCCACGAAGAAGCGACCGGGCGGGGTCAGGAGGACGTGGACCGTGGTGCGACCGGCGGACTTGCCCAGAGCGGACACGGCCAGCGCGGTCAGGCCGTCCGCGAGGGCCTGCTGGGTCGCCGGCACCAGGCCGGGGTCGGAGACGGTGACGCGGATGAACGGCATGGGTGATCACTTCCTTGAGGACAGGTGGCACGGCGAAGCCCGAGGAGGGGCGGCCGCGGTGGCCGCGGCCCCGCCGTGAGGACACTCCTGAAGCGTTCCCGGTCAGCGATAGTGAGTCCAACCGATGTGATCGATGGACTCATGAGGGGGACACATGCCCTTGAACCTGCCCCAGCTGCGGGCCTTCGTCGCGGTGGTCGACGCCGGGGGCTTCGGCACGGCGGCGACGGACCTGGGGCTGAGCCAGTCGGCGGTCTCCCACGCCGTCGCCTCGCTGGAGCGGATCCTGGCCGGTCCCCTGCTGGTCCGCTCCACTCCGGTACGCACCACGGCCCTGGGGGAACGCGTCCTTCCGCATGCCCGCGCGGCCGTGTCCGCGACGGACGCGCTCCGCGACGCGGCCGCCCGGCACGGCAGCGAGGTCAGCGGAACCGTGCGCCTCGCCTCCACGCCCACGGTCTGCCAGGGGCTGCTGCCGGCCCTCCAGCGGCACTGGTCCGCACACCTGCCGGGCGTCCGGGTGCGGGTCTTCGAGGGCAGCAGCGACGAAGCGGTGACCTGGCTGGAGAACGGGGCCGCGGACGCCGTCATCGTGGCCGACCCCCCGTCCGGCGCCGGCACGCCCCTGG
Source organism: Streptomyces cinnamoneus (assembly GCF_002939475.1). Lineage (NCBI taxonomy): Bacteria > Bacillati > Actinomycetota > Actinomycetes > Kitasatosporales > Streptomycetaceae > Streptomyces > Streptomyces cinnamoneus. Next base: position 490,218 of record NZ_PKFQ01000001.1, read on the forward strand.
TGACCGACCCGTTCCTCGCGCTGCTGCCGCAGGACCACCCCCTGGCGCGCGAGAACGCCGTCCATGTGTCGGACCTGGAGGACGATCCGCTGATCCTGTCGCCGAACGGCTGCGAACGCCACGTCCACAGGATCCACCGGGCGGCCGGCACCCCTTTCTCCCCCGCGCACCGGGTCCGGGACCTCGGAACGCTCATCAGCATGGTCCAGGCCGGCATGGGCATATCGATCCTGCCGCGCGTCTCGCGCCCCCTGCTGCCGACCGACCTCGTCCTCGTCCCGGTCGAACCCCGCTACTGCAGGCGCCTGGTCCTGTGCGGCCCGGAAGGGCGCCCCTGGTCACCCGCGGTCCGCGCCCTCGCCGACTCCGTCGAGACGCTGCCCCGGGCCGTGCTCGACGACGCCTGACCCATCCGGCGCCGCCTGACCGGGCGAGCGGACGGGGAGCCCGGGCCCCAAGGAGCCCGCGCCGCGGGCCGGGTGACGCCGGCCGGGGCACGGCGGGGGCGCCGGCGGTGACGCCGTCACGGCCGGGCCGCAAGGTCCTCCAGGTGACCGGCGGCCGTCGCGGCCCCGCCCGCCGAGCGCAGCGCGGCCCGCAGGCGCAGGGCCGCGTCGCGGTGGTGACGCTCCCCCAGGACGGCGTCGAGCGCCGCCCCCAGCCGGGTCCGGTCGGCTCGCCCGAAGCGGACCCGCACCCCCGCGCCGGCCGCGGTGACCTGGCCCGCGACGACGGGCTGGTCGTCGCGGATCGGGGCGACGACCAGCGGTAGGCCGTGCCACAGCGACTCGGTGACGGTGTTGTGCCCGGCGTGGCAGACGACCGCCGACATCCGGGGCAGCAGGGCCAGTTGCGGGACGTGCCGCAGGGCGACGACGTCCCCGTCCCGGACGCCGCCCAGGGTATCGCCCGGGTCGGCGATCACCGCCTGGAGGCGGTGCGCCCGCTCCCGTACCGCCGCGGCGCACTCCGCTAGGAAGCGGGCGCCGGTGTCGGCGTTGACGGTGCCGAGGGTGACCAGCACCGCGGACCGGCCGGGGTCGAGCCACTCCCGGGGAAAGTCCTCCGCCGCCGCGGGGTGCGGCGGCACGGCGGGCCCCACGTACCGGACCTCGGGCAGGGCGGGGGCGCCGGCCAGTTCGGCGACGGTGAAGGCCAGGGTCAGGTGGGGGGAGAAGCGGGGGTCGTGGGTGGCGGCCGGGTCGCCGAGGCGCTGCCGCAGGCCGGTGAGGAGTCCGTGGATCCACTCCTCCACCTTGGGCAGGCCGGCCACGGCCCCGGTGAACTCGGCGGAGGTGGTGGCGGAGGTCGCCCAGCGGACGCCGAGCCGTTCGGCGACCAGGGCTCCGGCGAGGGCCTGCTGGTCGGCGACGAGGACGTCAGGGCGGAAGTCGGCGGCGGCCCGCTCGGTGGCCGGGGCCATGGCCTCGGCGAGCGGGGCGAGGAAGTCCTGCCAGAGGAAGCGCAGTGCGGCGACGCCGCGCAGCTCGGGCGGCCGCCGCACGCCGGCGGGGAGCGCGCAGGCGTACGTCGTCGCGCCGGCGCCCGCCAGGCGGGCGACGAGGTCCGGCCATCCGGCCCAGGCGACGCGGTGGCCGCGGGCGGTCAGCTCGGCGGCGGTCGCCGCCGCCGGGTTGATGTGCCCGGTCAGCGGGGGCACGACGAAGAGGAAGCGGCTCATCGTGCCGGCGCCGTCGGCTGCTCGCGGTGGCCCGCGCCGAGCCGGTCGAGGAGCAGGGCCGCGACCGTGCCGGGGCTGCCGACCAGGACGGAGTGCCCGTGGCCGGGCACCGTGACGGTGCGGCAGCGGGGCAGCAGGGCCGCGAGGCGGGCCCCTTGCGGGGCGAGGTCGGAGTCCGCTCCGTAGACGGCCAGGACGGGGACGTCGAGGGAGCGCCAGCGGTCCGCGTCCGGGATGCGGCTGGCCGCGATGTCGGCGGCGAGGGTGGTGTCGTGCAGCAGCCGGCAGGACCAGCGGGCGAGGCGGGCCTCGTGGCGGCCGTACGTCTCCTCGATCCACGGGAGCGTGCGCGCGTCGCGCAGCCAGTAGGCCGAGCCGGCGAGCAGTCCGCCCATCTTCCGCGCCCAGGCGGCGGTGGGCGGTTCGGACTCGACGAGGACGACGCCGGCGACGCGCCCGGGGTGGTGGAGGGCGTAGTCGAGGGCGACGGTGCCGCCGAAGGAGTTGCCGACGAGGTGGACGGGGTGGTGGAGGCCGAGCGTGTCCAGGAGGGCGGCGAGGTCGGCGGTGAACCGCTCCAGGCGGTAGCCGCTGGCGGGACGTTCGCTGCGGCCGTGGCCCCGCTGGTCGTACATGACGACGCTGTGTCCGGCGGCCGCCAGCCGGGGGCCGAGGGTGAAGTAGTAGCTGGTGAGGTTGTCGGTGGCGATGCCGTGGACGAGGACGACGGTCTCGCCCCCGCCGGGGGTGCCGAGCCGTTCGACGTTCAGACGGGTCGGGCCCGCCTGGACCGCGCTCACCGCAGGCTTCCGACGATGTGGCGCACGAGCCGGCCGACGGTGAGGCCGATGATCTCCGACAGTTCCAGGGAGGCGAAGAAGGCGGGGAAGTCGACGCGTTCGCCGTAGCGGGCGCGCAGTTCGGCGGTGAGGGTGACCAGGTCGATGGACTCCAGGTCCAGGTCCTCGACGAAGCGCGTGTCGGGGGTGACGGGGATGTCCTCGAGTTCGAGGTCGTCGAGGACGCGCCGCAGGACGTCGGTGATCTCGGCCAGTACGCCGGCTTCGTCGACGGTGGTCGGTTCGGTCATGGGTGCTGCTCCTCGTTCTCCTCGGTCCAGGCGACGACGTAGGTCCTGGGCGGCAGACCGGGCGGGTTGCCGGTCCGGGTGAGGCGGACGGTGTACGTCCGGCCGGAGGGCGTGCGGGCCGTGAGGCGGTCCGGGCCGGTCCTCGCCAGGGCGGTCCCGCGGGGGTCGGCCGGGAGCGCGGTGCCCTCGGCCGCGGCCGCCGCCCTGGCGGCCGCCCGGTGGAGCGGTGTGTTCCCGGGGTCGGCCGGCTCCCCTTCGGGGACCTCCTCGATGCCGATGCCGGCGGGGGTGCCCGCCGGGCGGACGAGCGCGACGGCCGCCTCCCGGCTGTGGGCGAGGGACAGGGCCAGCGGCGGCAGCCGGCGTCCGTGCCTCCCCCCGGCGCGGGGCCGTCCCGCCGCGTCGTCGTGGATCCGGATCTCGCCGGGGAAGACGGGGCCGCCGCCGTGGTCCCACAGGTGACGGCGCACCGCGTCCTTGGCGGCGATCCGGCCGAGGAGCCACTGCCGTCTGCCGCGCGGCGGGTGGGCCGCGTAGGCGGTCCTCTCCTCGCCGGCGAGCTGGTTGCGCATCGTCAGTTCGCGGGAGGCCGGGTCGGGCCAGCGGTCGAAGAGCAGCTGCCAGCCGCCGGGCTGCTCGGTGGAGAGGGTGCGGCGGTCCGGCCGGCGGTGCACGGCGTCCGTGCCGGGGGTCGAGTCGAAGCGGCGGTCCTGCCAGCCGAGGATCCGCGCCCAGACGCGGTGGCCGCGGGCGAGTTCCGCGTCCGCCTCCAGGGTGGTGTCGGTGAGTGTGGTGATGCGGATGTGGCAGTCGAGGGCGGTGCCGGGGCCGGGGTGGGGACCGTGGAAGACCGCCTCCCGGAAGCCGACCGGGAAGACGACCGTGCGCTCCCGGTGGGTCGCCATCAGCCAGTAGCCCAGGAGCTGGCCGACGTTGTCCAGGAGCGCGCCGGGGGCGGGCGGGGCGGTGAGGACGCCGCGGACATGGCGTTCGCCGAGCGCGGTGACGGCGGTGACCCCCCGGAAGAGGGGGCCGTGGAACATCCACCGCTCGTCGTACATCTCCCGTGCGGTGAGCGGGGGACGGATCCCCGGGCCGGGGTCCGGCCAGGGCGCGGGCGGCGCCGGATAGGCGTCGGCCACCCGCACCTCGGCGCGGGCGTAGCGGCCGAACGCGACGTCGTACCAGCCGTCGCTCCCGGCCGTGGCCGTGACGTCCACGTCGACGGGCGGCGCGGCGACGGCCCACTCCAGGAAGCGGGCGCCGCGCAGCGCGACGGGCGTTCCGGCCGCGGCGACGGCGTCCGTCATGTGCTGCGCGATCGTCGTCGCGGGCACCACGGGCCAGCGGTCGGTGAGGTCGGGCCAGCCGGGGCGCTGCGGGAAGAAGCAGTGGTCGAGGAGGTAGGGCATGGTCTCCACCCCCACCCGTACGCGGGTCCGGAGCGGGGGCGCCACGGCGGGGCCGGGGGCGGCCGGGGACACCACCGGTGGCGCGGCGGTCGCCGCGGCGGCCAGGACGTCGGCCGCCGCCGAGGCCGTCTCCGTCAGCAGGGCGTCCAGCTCGGCGGCCGCGGGGACGCCGGGGGCCCAGGCGGCGAGGGGGCTCGCGCCGCCGCCGGGGCCGCGCAGGGTCCGGCGCAGCCGGTCGCGGTCCGCCGGGGCGAGGGAGACGGGGCCCGCCCCCAGGTCGATCCGCGTGCCCGGGCGGGGCCCCAGGAGTGCCGCGAAGTCCGGTTCCGCGCCGGCCGTCCACAGGGCCGCCGCGACGTGCGCGAGCTGGGCCAGGCCGCTGCGGCGGGGGGAGTTGGCGGCGACGGCGAGGTGGTCGCGGTCCGCCAGGGTGTCGCCGACCAGGGAGGGCAACCGGCCGGTGCCGAGCTGGACGAAGGCCCGGAAGCCCGCCGCGTACATCGCCTCGGTGAGCTGCCGGAAGCGCACCGGCTCCAGCAGGTGGCGCACGAACAGTTCGCGGACGGCGGACTCGTCGGCCGGGAAGGGTTCCGCGGTGGTGCACGACCACACCGGGACCGTCGCCGGGCGCAGGGTGAAGCGCAGGCTCTGCTCGCGGATGGGCCCGAGGTGGGGGGCGAGCATGGGGGTGTGGAAGCCCGACTCGAAGGGCAGCACCTGGCCGAGCACCCCTTCGCCGCGCAGCCGGGCCGCCAGCGCCCGCACCCGGGCGTCGGGGCCGCAGGCCACCGACTGGTGCGGGGCGTTGTCGTGGGAGAGCACGACGCCGTCGAGGTCCGTCAGCGCCGCGCGGACCTGGGCCGCGGGCGCCCCGAAGGCCGCGAAGGCGAGGCCGGGGACCTCCAGGGCGTGGGGGTCGAAGTCGCGCAGGAAGGCGTCCACTTCGTCGTCCGCGAACATCCCGCCGGCGACCATCGCGGTCCACTCCCCCACGCTGTGTCCCGCCACGGCGTCGGGGGTGACGCCGACGCGGCGCAGGGCGTGCGTCAGGAGCCTGCCGACGCCGACGACGGCGGCACCGTGCCGGGCCACGTCGCCGACGCGGGCGTCCTGCCGGCCCGGCCTGGGCAGCCCGAAGCGGCGGGCGACGTCGTCGACGCGGGGGACGAAATCGGCCTCCAGCCCGGGGAAGAGGAACGCCGTCTTCCCTCCGGCCGCCCCCAGCAGCGGGCCCGGGGCGAACCACACGTCGCCGCGGCCGCCCCAGGGCCGTCCCCGCGCCACGGCCTTGCGGGCGAGGGCCAGCCGCTTGGCGGTGGGCCCGGCGACGGCCAGCCGGGCGGGGCCGGGGCCGGGCTCCCCCGAGTGGCGCAGGGCCGCGTCGTCGGCGTCCAGCAGCACGGCGAGGGCCGGCTGGTCGGCGGCGGCCAGCCGCAGCAGCGGTTCGGGTTCGGCCACGTCCAGGGCCGCCGGGCGGGCGGGGCGCCGCGCGGCGGGTGCCGGCGGCTCCTCCAGCACCACGTGGGCGTTGATGCCGCCGAAGCCGAACGCGTCCACGCCCGCCCGCCGCACGTCCGCCTCCCAGGGACGGGCCTCGGCGAGCGGGCGGAAGCGGGTGGCCAGCAGCGCGGGATGCGGGTCGTCGCAGTGCAGGGTCGGCGGCAGGACGCCGTGGTGGACGGCCAGCGCCGCCTTGATCAGCCCGGCGGCGCCCGCGGCGGGCATGGTGTGCCCGATCATCGACTTCACCGAGCCGACGACGGCGTCCGCCGGACCGTCCCCGCCGCCGAACACCTCCGCCATCATGGCCATTTCGGCCCGGTCGCCGTGGGGTGTGCCCGTGCCGTGGGCCTCCAGCAGGCCGAGCGCGCCGGGCAGGGCGGGATCCAGCCCGGCCGCCGCCCAGGCGAGCCGCACCGCGCGGGCCTGACCGCTCGGGTCCGGGTTGACCAGGGAGGCGGTACGGCCGTCGCTGGCGACACCCACACCCCGTACGACCGCGTACACCCGGTCCCCGTCGCGCTGGGCGTCGCGGAGCCGCTTGAGCACGACGACGCCCGTGCCCTCTCCCATGAGCACCCCGTCCGCCTCCCTGTGGAAGGGACGGATCCGCTGCGTGGGCGACAGGGCGCGCAGCTGGGCGAAGACGCTCCACAACGTGATGTCGTGGCAGTGGTGCACTCCGCCCGCGAGCATCACGTCGCACCGTCCCGCCCTGAGCTCGCCGGCCGCCTGGTCCACGGCGACCAGCGACGACGCGCAGGCCGCGTCGACGGTGTAGGCGGGGCCGCGCAGGTCGAGCCGGTTGGCCACGCGGGACGCGGCGAAGTTGGGCACGAGGCCGATGCCGTGTTCGCCGCCCCGCGGGCCGAGCGCGTCGAGGAAGGCCGTGCGCAGCTGCGCGAGCCGCTCGCCGTCGAGTTCGGGCATCACCTCGCGCAGGGTGCGCAGGAGCTGGCCGCAGGTGCGGACCCGCTGGTCGAGGCGGGCGAGTCCCGCGGTGAGGTAGCCGCCGCGCCCCAGGACCACGCCGGCCCGGGAGCGGTCGCGCGGCAGGGCGCCGCCCGCGTCGGCGATGGCCGCGGCGGCGGTGCGCAGGGCGATGAGCTGGTCGGGTTCGGTGGTGGCCACCGAGTCCGGCATGATCCCGAAGGCGGCGGGGTCGATGCCGGCGACGTCGTCGACGAAGCCGCCGCGCCGGCAGTGGATCCCTTCCACCTCGTCGGGGTCCAGGCGGCCCGGCGGGACGTCGCTGATGGCGTCGGTCCCGCGCACGATGTTGCGCCAGTACGTGTCGAGGTCACCGGCTCCCGGCAGCGTGACGGCCATGCCGACGACGGCGACGGGGCCGGTGGGCCCCGGGGTGTCAGCGGTCACGGCTCACCAGCCGGAGGCGGTGTGGACGACCTCGTCGGTGGCCGCGTCGCCCCCGGCGATCTCGCGCAACAGCGCAAGGACGCCCTCACGCGGGTCGATCAGGCCGACGCCGCGCCGCGCGTACTCCCGTCCGAGTTCCGGGGTGACCATGCCGGTGTGGGCGGCGGTCGGTGCCCACGGCCCCCAGTGGACGGTCAGCGCGCGGCCCCCGGTGGTCTCGCGCCACTGCCGGCCGAGGGTGGCGAGGGCGTCGTTGGCGGCGGCGTAGTCGGCCTGGCCCCGGTTGCCGGTGACGGCGGCCACGGAGCCGAACAGGACGAGGAGGCCCGGCACTTCGGGGAGGGCGCGCAGGGCGGCGAGCAGGGCGCGGGCGCCCTCGGTCTTCGTGCCGTGGACCCGCTCGAAGGACTCCGGGGTCTTGTCGGCCAGCAGCCGGTCCTCGATGACCCCGGCCGCGTGGACGACGGCGTCGATCCGGCCGTGGCGGGCGTGGACGTCCTCCACCGCCTCGCGCACGGCCGCCGCGTCCCTCAGGTCCACCGCGCGGTAGTGCGGCCGGGAGCCGAGGGCCTCGGCCTCGGCGAGGGTGGCGGCCACTTCGCGGCGCGCGAGGATCCGGCGGGTCTCCTGCCCGATCAGGGCGGGCCGCAGGCCGCCGCGGGCGGCGAGGGCGGCGCGCAGCGCGGCCTCGTCGGAGGCGGCGGCGAGCGCGGGGTCCTCGGGGTCGGCCGGCAGGACGGTGCGGCCGAGGAGTTCGAGGTGGCAGCCGGCGGCGGCGAGCGCGGTCGTCAGGTGGGCCGCGATGCCGCGGGCGCCGCCCGCGAGCAGCACGACGGAGCCGGGCCCGAGCCCGGCGGCCGCCGCCTCCGCCAGGAGCGGGTCCGCGTCCTCGGGGACGGCTGCGGCGGGCCGCGCGAGCGGGGCCTCGCACGGCTCGGTGCCGTACCGGGCGCCGTCGGGCGTGCGGAGGACGACGGGGTCCGGGTCGGTGGCCAGGAGTTCGCCGACGAGGGCGTCGGCGAGGGCCTCGGCGGGGCTCGCGGGGTCCAGGGCGACGACCCGGGCGAGGGTGCCGGGGTGTTCGCGGGCGACGGTGCGGAAGAATCCGCCCAGTCCCGCCGCGTGGGCGGGGTCACCGGTGGGCCGGGCGCACAACAGCCGGCGTGGCTTCTTGCCGAGCAGGGCCTTGAACAGGGGGAAGGCGGCGGGGAGTACGGGTTCCGCGCCGGGGGCGAGGGCGTCGAGGTGGATGGCGCCGTCGAGGGGGCCGGGGTGCGCTTCGGGGTCCGCGTCGCCGCGGGTGGCGACGGCTCCGAGGGCCCGGAGCCGGTCGACGAGCGCCCGGGCCACGGGGGTGTCCTGGCCGGGCACGGCGAACACCTGGCCGTGCAGGGATCCTTCGGCGGGTGCGGGGGCGAGGGGTACGCGCCGCAGCAGATACCGTCCCGGCGGCGCGTTCGCGGGTGCCGCCGGCTCGCTGTCCTGCCGGCCGGTGTCGGGGGGCGGGCCGGTGTCCAGGCGCGTGGTGAGCCAGTCGGCGATCGCCGCGGCGGTGCGGCACCGCAGCAGGTCCTCCAGTTCGGCGTCCGGCATCGCGCGCACGTCCAGGCCGCGGCCGGTCGCCGCGCCCAGCCGGCGGCCCAGTTCGCCCACGATCTCGGTGCGTTTGATGGAGTCGACGCTCAGGTCGGCTTCCAGGTCCAGGTCCGGTTCGACGATCTCGACGGGATAGCCGGTGCGTTCGCTGATCACGGCGAGGACCGTGGCGAGGACGTCGGGGGCGGCGGAGGGGGCGTGAGGCGGCTCGGGGGCCGGTTTTGGAGGAGTTGCGGTGCCGGGCGGCGCAGGCGGCGGCGTGGACGGCGGCAGGGGTGCGGTCGCCGGCGTGTCCGGCGTGGCACGGCCGCCGGCGCGCGCCCCGAGGTACGTCAGCAGCACGTCCTTCTGGGCCGCGACCATCTCGCGGCTCGTGCGCAGGAATTCGCTGACCAGAGCGGACTCGTCGACGGGCACCGGCGTGTCGACGGCCGGCCCGGGCGAGGCGGCCGGGGCCAGCCGCCGCGCCGGCCGCAGCGCGCCGGGCAGCGGCTCGCCGTCCGCGGTGCGCACGAGGTGGCCGTCGACCGTCCAGCCCGGACGGGCGGGCACCGCCTCCGGGTCGGCGACGACCGCGCCGCGCCCGGCGAGCAGCCGCGCCGCGGCGACCGGGACGCCGCTGACGGCGAGCCGGGCCAGCGCCTCCAGGTGGCCGCGCAGTCCGGCGTCGGCCCGCGGTTCGAAGGGGACGGCGACGTGCGGCCGGTCGTCGAGGACCTGCCGGACCAGCCCGGTGAGCACGGTGCCGGGGCCCGCTTCGACGAAGACCCGGGCGCCGGCCTCGTACATCGCCTCGATCTGCTCGGCGAAGCGCACGGGCGAGGCGATCTGCGCGGCGAGGGTGCGCCGGATGTCCGGGGAGCCGAGGGGGTAGCGGGCGGCGGTCACGTTGGACCACACCGGGATCTCGGGGGCGCGCACCTCGTGGGTCGCCAGCGCCCGTCCGAACCGGTCGACGGCGCCGGCGACGACGGGGCTGTGGAAGGCGCAGGAGACGGGGAGGCGCCGGGCCGTCACCCCCGTGTCCCGCAGCACCGCGACCGCCCGTTCGACGTCGGCGGTGGGGCCGGAGACGACGCTCTGGGCGGGCGCGTTGTGGTTGGCCACCACCACGCGGCCGGCGAGCCCGGCCTCCGCGAGCAGGGCGTCGGCCTTGTCCGGGGCGGCCGCGACGGCGGCCATCGCGCCCGGATCGTCCCCCGCCGCCGCGACGATGGCCTCGCCGCGCTCGATGCTCAGGGTCATCAGCGAGCCGGGCGACAGGGCGCCCGCGGCACAGAGGGCGACCAGTTCGCCGTAGGAGTGCCCGGCGGCCATGTCGGGCCGCACTCCGGCCGTCCGCAGGACGTCCTGGACGGCCAGGCAGACCGCACCGAGGGCGGGCTGGGCGCGGCGTGTGTCGGCCAGCCGGGCCCGCGCGGCCTCGGCGGCCCCGGGGTCGAAGGCGGCGGGCGGGAAGAGGTCGCCGGCCGGGGCCCCGCGCAGCCGGCGCTGGGTCTCGGGGAAGGCGGTGAAGAGGTCGGCGAGCATGCCGGGGCGCTGGCTGCCCTGCCCGGGGAAGAGGAACGCGACCTTCCCCGCCGGTGTCCGCGCCGGGTCCGCCGGCGGGGCGCCGGCGAGGAGGACGCCGGGGGCCGGCTCGGCGTCGAGGACCGCGCGCAGCAGGCCGGGCAGGGCGTCCAGGGAGTCGGCGACCACGGCGGCGCGGGGCGGCTGCGTCCCGCTGCGCCGGGCGGCGGTCAGGGCGAGGTCGCGCAGGCGCCAGGGGCGGCCGGCGCGGTCGTTGAGCCCGGTCAGCCGCAGCAGCTCCCGGGCGTCGTCGGGGGACCGCAGGACGAGGAGCTCGGCGGGCCAGTCGTGGTGGCCGTGCCGGGGCGGTGCGGCGCCGGCGTGGGCGCCGAGGACGGCGTGGAAGTTGGTGCCGCCGAAGCCGAACGCGCTCACGCCGGCGACGCGCCGTCCGGCGGGCCCGGGCCACGGCAGCGCCCGGTCGTGGAAGACGAAGGGGCTGTCCTCGGCCCGCCACGCGGGGTTGGGCCGCCGGACGTGGAGGGTCGGCGGGCGGACGCCGGTGCGGAGGGCGAGCGCGGTCTTGATCAGTCCGGCCAGGCCGGCCGCGCATTTGGTGTGCCCGATCTGGGACTTGACCGAGCCCACGACGCAGCCGCCCGGCGCGGCGCCCGCCTCCTCGAACACCTCGGTGAGCGTGGCGAGTTCGGTCCGGTCGCCGACGACGGTGCCCGTGCCGTGGGCCTCGACGAGCCCGACGTCGGCGGGTGACGTCCGGGCCTGGCGGTAGGCCCGCTCCAGGGCGGCGCGCTGGCCCTCGGGCCGGGGCGCGGTGAGCCCGAGGGAGCGTCCGTCGCCGGCGCTGCCGACGCTCTTGACGACGGCGTAGACGCGGTCGCCGTCCCGCTCGGCGTCGGCGAGGCGTTTGAGGACGACGCAGGCGACGCCCTCGCCGAGCGCGATGCCGTCGGCGCCGGCGTCGAAGGGGCGGCAGCGGCCGGTGGGCGAGAGGGCGTGCACGGAGGAGAAGAGGAGGTAGTCGTTGATGCCGTTGTGCAGGTCGGCTCCCCCGCACAGGGCGAGGTCGGCGGCTCCGGTGGCCAGTTCCTTGCAGGCCGCGTCGAGCGCCGCCAGGGAGGAGGCGCAGGCCGCGTCGACGGTGTAGTTGGCACCGCCGAGGTCGAGGCGGTTGGCGATGCGGCCCGAGATGACGTTGGCGAGCATGCCGGGGAACGAGTCCTCGGTGAGGACGGGCAGTTGGGCGGCGAGCTCCTCGGGGAGCCGGCCCAGGTAGGAGGGCAGGACGGCCCGCAGGGTCGTCGCGTTCGCCGTGTCGCTGCCGGCCTCGGCGCCGAAGACCACGCACGTGCGGTCACGGGGGAAGTCCCGGCGGTCGTAGCCCGCGTCGGCGAGGGCTCTGCGTGCCGCCTCCAGCGACAGCAACTGGACCGGCTCGATGGCGGCGAGGGACGCCGGCGGGATGCCGTAGCGCAGCGGGTCGAAGGGGATGCGGGGCAGGAAACCGCCCCACTTCGAGGTGGTGACGTCGTGGGCGGCGGCCGCCTCGCCGTGGTAGAGGGCCGGGTCCCAGCGGTCGGCGGGGACCTCGGTGACGGCGTCGGTCCCGGCGAGCACGTTGGCCCAGAAGGCGGCCAGATCGGGGGCCTGGGGGAACATGCAGGCCATGCCGATGACAGCGATGTCGAGCGGCTCGGGTGCCCGGGCGTGGCCGTCCGTGGTGGACGGCGCTCCCGCGGCCTCGGCCAGTACGGCGGCGCGACGCTCGTAGAAGGCGGCGGCCGCCTCGCCGACCTGGTGGTGCAGGGCGGCGACGGTGGTGGTCGCGCCGCGCAGCACGGCCACTTCGCCGGCCATGAACATGCCCTCGTCGAGCTGCCGTCGCTCGTCGACGTGGACCAGTTCCTCCCCCACCCGCTCGATGCCCTTGCCGGCTATCCGCAGCCGGCCCAGGCTGAGGCGTTCCAGCTCCTCACGCGCCCGGCTCTCCGGTACGCCCCGCTCGACGAGCTCGGCCTTGAGCGCCCGGTAGGTGTCGCCGAAGGGGCTGGGTACGCAACGGATCGCGTGCCCGGGGCCGTTGTGCAGGACGGTGGTGTCCTCGGCGGCGAGGACCTGCCGCTGGTACACCGGCCGGATGGCGCCGCACTCCACGGCCTCCTCCGTGAAGAGGTAGGCCGTGCCCATGAGGAGGCCGGTGAGGACGCCGCGGCCGCCGGCGCCGGCCGCGAGGGCGGCGACCATGGCGGCGGAGCGCTCGTCGTGGACGCCCCCGGCGAAGAGGACCTCGACCGGGTCCGGGGCGGCGCGGCCGTCCCGGGCGTCCAGGAAGTCGTCGAGCACGGCCAGTTGGGCCTCCCAGAGGGGGAAGCTGTTGCGGGGCCCGATGTGGCCGCCGCACTCGGCTCCTTCGAAGACGAAGCGGCGGGCGCCCGCCGCGAGGAACTGCGCGAGCAGGCCGGGTGAGGGCACGTGCAGGAAGGCGGGGATGCCGTCGGCCTCCAGCTCGGCGGCCTGGGACGGCCGGCCCCCGGCGATGATCACGTGGCTGGGGCGCGCGTCGCGGACGGCCGCGAGCTGGGCGGTGCGGACGTCCTCGGGCACGAAACCCAGGATGCCCACGCCCCAGGGCCGCTCCCCCAGGGCGGCGCGGGTCTCGGCGAGCACGGCCCGGGTGTCGGCGGGGCCGGCGAGGGCGAGGGCGATGAACGGCAGCCCACCGGCGCCGGCGACGGCCGCGGCGAACCCCGCCTGGTCGCTGACCCGGGTCATCGGCCCCTGCGCGACGGGCAGCGCGGTGCCCAGGGAGCGGCTCATCGGGGAGCCGGGTCTCAGGGCCCGGGGGGCGTGAGCGGCCCGGACGGCCCGGTCGACGCTCTCGCGGACCGCCCGCACCGCGGCGGCCGCGGTGCGGTGGCGTTCGGCGAACCTCCGGGCCAGGAAGGCGTCCTGGCCCAGCGGCAGCGGCTGCTCGCGCAGGAGGGGCGGCAGGCCGGGCCGCCGGGGATCGAGGATCCGCCGCCCGTCCACGACGACGGTCTCGCTGCCGTCCAGGGTGCGCAGGAGCTCCGCGAGGGCGGGCGGGGCGCACGCCTCGTCGAGCAGGGCGAGCTGGACGTCGAGGACGACTCCGGCCGCGCCCCCGAGCACCGCGGCCGCGGCCGTGTGCGCTCCGATGCCCCCGCAGGCCCACACGGGCACGGTCACCCGGGCGTCGGCCAGCAGTTGCTGGAGCAGGACGTAGGTGGAGAGCCGGCCGGCGGGGCCGCCGCACTCGCTGCCGCGTGCGACGATCCCGGCGGCCCCGGCCCGTACGGCCGCGCGGGCCTCGCTCAGGGAGCACACCTCGGCGAGGACCGTGCGGGGGCCGGCCCGGCCGGGTCGCCACGGTGCGCCGGGGGCGAGGAGCACGGTGTGCGGGCCGGTGGCGTCCGGGGCGGGCAACTCCTCCGGGCGCAGGGCGCAGCCCGCGGGCACGCGGACGCCGAAGGTGCCGGGGGCCCACTCGCTCAGCTGTTCAAGGGCGTCCCGTGCGGCGCGCCCGCCCGCGCCGAGGTCGAGGACGCCGAGCCCGCCCGCCCTGCTCACGGCGGCGGCGAGTCGTGCGCCGGGCTCTCCGAAGGGGGTGACGCCGATAACGGTGCGCTCCACGGGAGAGGCTCCCTCCGATGCGGCGGATGTGCGGAGAACCTAGCAACACGGGCGTGAGGGGTCGAGCGTCAGAACGATTAACGTCGTACGACAACCCCAGGAACACGACCGTCCTCTTGTCACCGCGGGCGTCCACCTCAAAGCTTGCCCCAAGAGCCTCCCAACTCCCCTGCGGATCGGGTCAGTTCACCGGTACGGGGGCTGGCCCGTCCGTACGTGCGCCCGCGCGGACCGGGGTCCGCGGGCTCAGCACGCTGTCGTCCTCGACGCGGGCACCCGGCAGCCGGTGGCGTGCGGCGATCAGGGCGGCGTCGATGTCGCGGGTCCCGGTCGACACGCACAGGGTGTAGGCCGTGTCGGCCAGCCTCTGCCTGGTCACCGGGTCCGCGCTCCCCGAGGTCACCGCACGCTCGAGTGCCGTGTAGCGCTCGACGAGGTCGTGGAGAACGGCGGGGTGAGCCAGCAGCATGAATGCCTCCTTGAAGGTCACACGGTGTCCAGCACGCGCCTGCCCCGCCACTCGCTTCTCATTCCCCCCTCATGCGTGACGGTCCCCTTCGCCGCCTCTCACTCCGCCGCCGCCAGCGCCTCCAGGGCCGGCGGAAGCGCGCCGGTGTGCACGACGCCCAGCCGCTGGGTGGCCCGGGTGAGCGCGACGTACAGGTCGCTCACGCCGAACTCCGCCGGTTCCGCCACGATCACCGTGTCGAACTCCAGGCCCTTGGCCTGCCGGGGGTCCAGCAGCACGACGGGCTCCGTCAGGTCCGGCGAGGCGCCGTGGGAGGCGGTGGGCAGGGCCGCGGCCACCGCCGGATGACGGTCACGCGGGGCGATCACCGCGAGCCGGCCCTCGACGTGGTCCCGCCGGGCGGCGCGCACGGCGTCGGCGACGGCGCCCGGCAGGTCGCCGGTGTGCCGCGCCCACGGCCGTACGCCCGTGGAACGGATGGAGCGGGGCGGCGCGAAGGAGGGGTCCACGGAGCGGATCACCCGCGCGGCCACGTCCATGATCTCGGACGGGGTGCGGTAGTTGACGCCGAGCCTGATGTGCTCCCACCGCTCGCCGACGTACGGCGCGAGGATCGTCCGCCAGGAACCGCAGCCGCCGGGCTCCGCGGTCTGCGCCGGGTCCCCGACCAGCGTCAGGGAACGGGTCGGGCAACGCCGCATGAGCAGCCGCCAGGTCATGGCCGACAGCTCCTGGGCCTCGTCCACGATGACGTGGCCGAAGGCCCACGTGCGGTCGGCCGCGGCGCGTTCGGCGGCGCTGCGGTGGTCGGCCTCCTCGTGCCGCTCCGCGAGCCGTTCGGCGTCGACCAGGTCGTGGGCGGCCAGCACCTCCGAATCCTCGTCGTCGCGGTCCTCGAACTCCTGGGTGCGGGAGCCGTAGGACAGGTCGAGCACGCCCTGCGCGTAGGCGATCCGCTCCTGCCGCTCGGCATCGGCCGCCGCGCGGGCCGCCGAGTCGTCCTCGCCGAGGAGTTCGGCGGCCTCGTCGAGCAGCGCGACGTCGGCGGGGGTCCACTCGCCGCCCTCGCGGCGGATCGCGTCCGCGTCGGCTTCCGGGAGGTGGACGGGGTCGGCGAGGAAGTCCGCGACCAGCTGCTGCGGCGTGAGCACGGGCCACAGCCCGTCGATGGCGGCGTGGACGTCGGCGCTGGCCGCGACGCCCTTGCCGAGCTGGGCGATGTCGTCCGGGCCGAGGAAGTTCGGCCCGCCGTAGGGGTCCGCTCCGAGTCGGTCGGCCAGCTGGGCGGTGAGGGCGTCGATGACGTGGAAGGCGAAGTACGGACGGGCGAGGTTGTGCGGCAGCCGGGTCTCCCGTGCCCGGCGGCGGGCCTCGGCCACGAGGTCCGCGTCCAGCCGCAGCTCGCCGTCCTGGTGGGGGATCACGGTGCCGGGGCCGGGCAGGGTCTGTCGGTCGCGCACGTGGTGCGCGAGGGCGTCGGCCATCGAGGCGGCGCCCTTGACGCGGGCCGCCTCGGGGGTGTCGGCGCCGGTGGCGGTCACGCCGGGGAACAGCTCGCCCGGCGTGGCGAGCAGGACGCCGGTCTCGCCGAGTGAGGGCAGCACCTCGCCGATGTAGCCGAGGAACGCCGGGTTCGGGCCGACGATCAGCACGGCGCGGCGGGCCAGCTGCTCGCGGTGGGCGTAGAGCAGGTAGGCGGCGCGGTGCAGGGCGACCACGGTCTTCCCCGTGCCGGGACCGCCCTCGACGACCAGGACCCCGCGGTGCGGGGCGCGGATGATCCGGTCCTGTTCGGCCTGGATGGTCTGCACGATGTCGTGCATGCGGCCGGTGCGCGCCGCGTCCAGGGCGGCGAGGAGGACGGCGTCGGCGTCGGTGCCCTCGTGCCCGGTGCGCTCCTCGTCGGTGAGGTCGAGGATCTCGTCGTGCAGGCCGGTGACCTCGCGTCCCCGGGTGGTGATGTGGCGCCTGCGGCGGAGGCCCATGGGGGTGTGCCCGGTGGCCAGGTAGAACGGGCGCGCCACCTCGGCGCGCCAGTCGACGACCAGCGGGGTGCGCTCCGCGTCGTCCCGGCGCATGCCTATGCGACCGATGTGGTGGTCGCGGCCGTCGCGGTGGACCAGCCTGCCGAAGCAGAGCCCGTTCTCCCCCGCGTTGAAGGCTGCCAGCAGCCCGGACCGCTCGGCCACCAGCACGTCGCGCTCCAGCCGTGCCTGGAGGGTGTTCCCGGCCGGCGCGAGGGCGTCCTTGAGCGCCGCCTCGGTCGCCGCACGCAGCTCGGCCAGACGCTCGTGAAGCAGATCGATGAAATCCTGCTCGTGACGCAATTCCGCGTTTGACAATTCGACTCCCGCCCGGATATTATGGCCTCATAAAGCTTCCCCATACCCTGTGTTGCAGCGGGCATGGAAACCTTCAATATACGCAGGGAAATACCTCGTCCGCAATGCGGCCGGGGTGTTTTTGTATTTCCCGCCGGGCCGAACGGGTGAGCAATCGGAACCTCCCTTCCGCACCCGAGTTACTCAGATCGCTTCCCTCTCGGGAACGCCCAGCGATCGAAAGGCAGGGACGTGTTCAAGAAGGTGCTCACGACGGTTGCCCTCACGGCCACGGCGGTCGGCGCCGCCGCCGTTCCCACCGCGGCCCTTGAGCGGGACGGACGGCACGTCGCCAACGGCAACGACTCGGTGACCGCGCACGGGAACACCGTGACCGGCGGCCACCGCAGCCCGCAGATGACCGCCGTCCAGGGGTCCTTGGACAAGCTGTGCGTCGGCGTCGGGAAGCTCGGCCTCCAGTCGTTGCTCCTGCTGATCAACATCGGCGTGCAGGACATTCCCGTCCTCACCTCGCAGCAACAGCAGCAGTGCACGGACAACTCCACGATCGTCGACGGCGACGACCCGCTCTCGCACCTCCTCGACGAGATCCCGGTGGTCAGCGGCAACGGCTCCGGGAACCGCGACGGGGACCACTGACGCCTCGTACGTCACCGCGGCACGTCCCTTCCTTCCCACCCGGCCCGGCCGGCGAACCGCCCTCAGGGGCGTTCGCCGGCCGCGCGCCGTTTTCACGCCCCCGTCTCTCCAAAGTGGCCTGAAAAACAGGGCCTTCACTGTTTGAGGGGTGAAGCGGTGGTAAGGCGACGCGTGCGGCCCTGGAGCAGCCAGGGACCGCATCGCAAGGAAGGAGCGTCCGATCATGCGGACCACGGCTCGGAAGGCCGCAGGCGCCGGCGCGGCGATGGCGCTGGCCGCCGCCACCCTCGTCACGGGAGCCGGGGCGGCCTCGGCCGCGCCGGCCGAGGCCGCCGCCACCTGCGGCACGTCCGGCCTGCGCGCCTCACTGGCCGACAAGAGCCCCGGGGGCCAGTCGGGGATGTCCCACGAGGGCACCGTCCTGACCCTCACCAACACCTCGGACCACACGTGCGCCCTGCGCGGCTACCCGGGCCTGGGCCTGGAGGACGCCCGCCACGGGCCGCTGGAGACCCACACCTCCTGGGGCAGCACCTACTTCATACCCGACCCCGGGAAGCAGACCCTCCGCCTGCGGCCGGGCGAGTCCGCCGAGGCCGGCCTGGCCTGGGCCCACGCCGACGCGCCGACGATGGTCCAGGCCCGCTACCTGGAGATCACCCCGCCCGCGTCCCGTGACCACCTGACCGTCCCGTTCGACAAGACGGTCACCAACGGCGACCTGTCCGTCACGGCCTTCGCCCGCACGGTGGACGTGCCGTAGACGGTCGCGGACGGCCAACGGCCGGGCGGGCTCCCGCCGCCCGGCCACCGGACCGTCCGCGCGTCCCTCAGCGCGCGACCGTCGCCTCCCGGCGGTGGTGGCGGCTGATGTTCTTCTCCAGCAGCGCCAGGCACTCGGCGACGCCCACGCCGGAGGGCGTGACCTCGGGCAGGCGGCCGTCGTCCTCCTTCAGCCGCCTCAGGGCCGTGTCCATCGCGGTCTGGGCGGCGAAGAGGCACGGCGTGCTGTAGATGGCCACGTCCACGCCCAGGTCGCTGAGTTCGGGCAGGCTCAGGCGGGGCGACTTGCCCCCGGCGATCTGGTTGAACAGCAGCGGCTTGTCGCCGATGACATCGCGCACCTTGCGGATCCACTCCACGCTGCGCACGCCGTCGACCAGCACCACGTCGGCGTCGGTCGCCGCCAGGGCCTTGGCGCGGCGCAGGATCTCGGACTCCTCGGTGGCGTCCGTACGAGCCACCACGACGAGGTCGCGGCGGGCGGCGAGGACGAGGTTCAGCTTCTCCAGGTACTCCTCCAGCGGCAGGATCTGCTTGCCGTTGACGTGCCCGCAGCGGCGGGGGCGCTTCTGGTCCTCGAGGATCACGCCCGAGGCGCCGATCGCCTCCAGGTGCTGGACGGTGTGGCAGGCGGTCTCGGGGTCGACGTATCCGTCGTCGATGTCGACGAGGAGGTGCTGCTCCGGGAAGGCCAGCCGCAGCCGCTGGACGAAGGCGACGATGTCCGGCCAGGCGATGAACCCGATGTCCGGCAGCCCGTAATGGGACGCGGCGAAGCCGAATCCGGAGATGAACATGCCGTCGTAGTGCTGGGCCGAGACGGACGCGGAGAACATGTCGAAGACACCGATGAGAGGTGTGGTGCCCTCTGCCGCTACCGCGGCACGTAGCCGATCCGGGTGGTTCACGGTACCCTCCGAGAACTGGTTTGCGCCGGCGCGTGATGGTGACCGCTGCCCGCTACAGCTCGCGGTCACTTGGCCGGCGTCACGGTTTGGTAGAAGGAAGCCCGGGGGTCGTCGCGCGGTCAGGCGCGACGTGCCCCCGGGTTCTTTTGCGTGTCCGGTCTGCCTGACGTACCGGCAGTCCGTGCACGTGTAGGGGGAATCGGTCGTACAGGTGTGGGCCGTGCGGGGTCGCTGGCCCTGACTACCCCGCCCCGGGGGCGCGTACGCGTGGTGGTGATGCCGGCCGGCTGCGAACGGACGTTAGTCAAGGTTTGGTCATGGAGCAATATTCCGAAGGCAAAACCGACCCGGTTCCGATGCTTTCGCGCCGGTCGTGACGCCCCGTCGGCGCCCTGCCGCAGGAGGCCGGTCCCAGGCCACGGGGCTGCCCGCACGCGCGAGCGGCTCCCGGCACCATGACCGAGAGCCGCGGCGAAACCGACCGCCCCTCAACGGCCGTGGGCCCCGAACGCCCGGCGGGCCGCGCGGTGCCAGCGGTTGGCGGGCAGGGCGGGGTGCAGCGCGGCCAGGGCGGCGCAGTACTTGGTGAAGACGGCCGGCCGGACGCCGTAGGCGTGCAGCAGGCGGTCGGCCTCGGTGAGGTGACCCGTCGTCTTCGTCTCGACGAGCACGAGGTCCCCGGCGCAGTGCACGCTCGGGCCGGCGCGCAGGTCCTCACAGGTCAGCCCGGCGTCGCAGGTGATGCGCGCGCCGTCGGCCACGAGGGTGGCGCGGAGGTAGTCGGTGCTGAGGGAGGGGTGCAGCGCGGCGGGCGGTTCGATGCCGTAGGCGTGTCGCAGGGTCTCGGCGAGGAACGCCTGGTGGCAGGGGTCGAGCGGGGTGCCGGGGCCCGTGAGGGGGCGGCGGTGCTTGACCGTCTCGCCGCGGCGGCCCTTGAGCTTGATCTCGAACTGCCGCTCGCCCGAGTCCTCGTAGAGCCGCTCACGGATCTTGAAGCGGAGGCGGCGGCCCTGGCGGTGGTCGTGGAAGGAGCGCAGCCCCGGGGTGTCGTAGTAGACCGAGTGGTAGCGGAAAGTGCGGCGGCCGTCGATGGTGAGGGCCCGGAACGGGCCGCCGGGCCGGCCCGGGTCGGTGAGCCGGCCGGCGAGCCGGAGGAAGACGTCGGCCGGTACCAGGTAGCTGTGGTCGAAGCGGGCGAGGAGTGCGGCCCGCTGGTTGACCTCGTCCAGCGAGACGGGGGCGGCGGCGCGCACCGCCTCGCCGAGGGCCGTCGCGGCCGGGGCGGCGAGCGGCGCGGGGACCTCGGTGGTCACACGGACTCCCAGGCGGGCGCGGTGCGCTGGACGGGCTCCGCGTTCGCGGTCCCGTACCCGGGCGCGGTGCCCGGCTCGGGCTCGCGGTAGCGCACGTCGACGACCGTCAGGTCGCGGACGTAGTCGATTTCCATGACCGTCCAGCGCAGGGGCTCGCCCAGCCGCCGGGCGAGGTCGGCGCGGAGGGCGGCGGGGTCGCCGTGGACGGTGTCGAGGGTGACGACGGTGCGGCGGACCCGGGCCAGCAGCCGGGGGTGGTCGGCCGTGTAGACCACGAGGAGCAGGACTCCGCTCAGGGCCGCGGCGAGACCGATGGGCAGGTGCGGCAGGCCGCACAGGAGGCCGAGGACGAGGGTGACGAAGTAGTAGGCGACCTCCTCGTGCTGGACGGCGTCGGAGCGGAGCCTGATGATGGACAGCACGCCGAAGAGCCCGAAGCCGAGCGCCGCGCCACCGTTGCCGTTCATCTCGGCGAGGGCCGCGACGACGGTGAAGAGGGCGACGTTGAGGGCCAGATAGGCCGGTACGAGATCGCGGCGACGGTGCCGGGGGTAGTAGATCGCGAAGGTCAGCAGGCTGATGGCGGCCAGATCGAGACCCAGGTGGGCGACAAGGTGGCGTAGCGAGTCCATGGCTCCGCTCTCGGACGTCGGGAAGGGGGACGGCCGGGAGGCGACGGCGGGCTCCCGGCCGTGGAAAACGCTGAGTGAATATGAACCCACTTCCCGGTGAACCGCGCGGTTCTTTACGGGAACCGGACGGCAAGTGTCCGGAACGCCACCCGTCCTGTCCCGTTCGATGCTCTTGCCCCGGCGGACGCCCGCTCACGCCACCGCTCCGACGACTCGTCAGGCCTGCCCGGCGCGGTCCACGGCGCGCAGTGTGGCCCGCAGCGGCGTCGCCGGCTGGAGCAGCAGACCGGGGGCCGGGCCGACCTCGCACCGGTCGACGTGCACCTCGAAGCGCTGTGCCAGCGTGGCGAGCACCAGGACCGCCTCGACCAGGGCGAACCGGGCGCCCAGGCAGGTGCGCTGGCCCCCGCCGAAGGGGAACCAGGCGTGGTCGGGCACCGCGTCCGGCGCGTCGGCGCCCCAGCGTTCGGGGCGGAAGACCGCCGGGTCGGGGAACCAGCGGGGGTCGCGGTGCGTGGCCCACTGGCTGCACCACACGATGGTCCCCGCCGGCATCGGCTGGCCGCCCAGCGTGGCGCCCTCGCAGGCCACGGAGGGGATGAGCCAGGCGGGCGGGTAGACGCGCAGGGCCTCCTTGACGACCTGCTGGGTCCACACGAGCTGCTCGTAGTCATCGATGCCGGGGGGCCGTCCGCCGAGCACGCGGTCCAGTTCCTCGGTGAGCCTGGCGCGCGCGGGCGGGGACTCCGACAGCAGGTACCACGCCCAGGTCAGGGCGGTGGACGTGGTCTCGTGCCCGGCCGCCCACAGGGTCACGGCCTCGTCCCGGACCTCCTTGGGCGTCAGCGGGCGGCCTTCGTCGTCGCGGGCCGCGAGCAGCCTGCCGAGCAGGTCGTCCCGCTCGCCGCCCGTGTCCCCGGCGGCCAGCCGGTCGCCGATCAGCCGCCCGACCTCGGCGTCGACCGTGGCGAGGGCGGCGAGCAGCCGCCGCCGCGAGGGCGTGCGGATCCAGCCGGGCAGGAAGAGGCTGACGCCGTGGAGTTCGGCGCCGACCTCGCGCTCGGCCACGGCCATCGCGTCACCGAGCACGTGCCTGCGCTCACCCAGGTCGTTGCCGAACAGGGTGCGGAGCACGACCCGCTGGGTGAGCAGGGCCATCTCCCGGAAGACCTCGACGCGCCCGCCGTCCCGCCAGCCGTCGGCGACCGCGCGGGCGCAGTCGACCATGGTCTCGGCGTACCCGCGCACCTGGCGCGGGCGGACGGTCGGCTGGACCAGCGCCCGCTTGCGGCGCCACGCCGCTCCCTTGCTGAGGATGACACTGTCGCCGGTCACCTGCCGGAACGCCCAGCCGATGTCCAGGATCTCATAGGTCCGCTCGACGCCTCCGAGCATCTCGGCGATGTGCTCGGGATGGAAGATGAAGACGCTCGGCCGGGGGCCCAGGGACCAGCGGACCGCGTCCCCGTAGCCGTCGCGCAGCCGGACGAGGAAGCCGAGGGGGTCCCTGCCGAACGCGGGGAGGTTGCCGAGCAGCGGCAGACCGCGCGGGCCCGGCACGAGACGCAGCGGAACGGCGGACGTCCTGGTCATGGGGCGAAGCCTCCGGGGGTGAACGGGGCCGGTGCGAGCGGTGAGCCGAAGGTCATCCCCGATGCCTGCCCGGCTGGAGGTGGCCTGAAAAGGCGGTACACGGGTGATGTGCCGGGCGGGCGGGCCCGACGGAGGGGAGCGGCGACACACGCGTATCCGGTGTCTCGCCTTGCTCTTGAGCACTCGCTCGATGTGACTAATGTTCAGTTGGCGTCCGCCCGAAGCCGGCTTGGAGCGGGGCGGTCGCGTGGCTCAGCGGGATTCGCGGGGGCGCACCGGGTACGGCACGAAGGTGCTGCTGTTCTCGTCGATGGCGAGGGGTTGTCCGAGCGGGGGGACGGCTCGTTGCGGGCAGTCCAGGCGCTCGCAGATGCGGCAGCCCATGCCGATGGGGGTCGCGGCCGCGGCGTTGCCCAGGTCGAGGCCGTCGGAGTAGACGAGCCGGGAGGCGTGCCGGACCTCGCAGCCCAGCCCGATGGCGAAGGTCTTGCCGGGCTCCCCCCAGCCGCCCCGGTGCCGGGTGACGGTGCGGGCGGTCCACAGGTGGCGGCCGCCGTCGGGCATGGCGGCCACCTGGACGTGGATGCGGCCGGGTGCGGCGAACGCCTCGTAGACGTTCCACAGGGGGCACGTGCCGCCGGCGCGGGAGAAGTGGAAGCCGGTCGCGGACTGCCGTTTGGACATGTTGCCGGCGCGGTCCACCCGGACGAACGAGAAGGGGACGCCGCGCGTGCTCGGGCGCTGGAGCGTGCTCAGGCGGTGGCACACCGTCTCGTAGCCGAGCCCGAACCGGTCGGTGAGCCGCTCGATGTCGTAGCGCAGCTCCTCGGCCGCGGCGTGGAAGTCGCCGTACGGCAGGACGAGGGCCGCGGCGAAGTAGTTGGCGACGCCTATGCGGGTCAGCGACCAGGTGTCGGAGCCCTCCTCGTAGTCCTCCGCGGCCAGCCGGGAAATCTCCGCGCCGTGCTCCAGCAGGGCCAGCTGGGTGGCCATCCGGAAGGCCTGCTGGCCCGGGCGCAGCCGGGGCGACAGGTGCAGGGTCCGTTCGGCGGCGTCGAAGCGGTGCAGCCGGTCGGAGCCGTCGGCGACGCGCACGCCGTGGCGTTCGGAGAGCCGGGCGGCGAGGGCCCTGCGGACCTCGCCGGGTCGGATCCCCAGCTCCCGGGCCAGCGCCTCGGCGGCGGTGTCCGTGTCGTGCAGGTAGTTGCGCCGGCGGTAGAAGAACTCGCGGATCTCCTCGTGCGGTGAACGGGCGCCCGGCGCCGCGGGGGCGTCGGCGCGGCCCTCGGAGGCCAGGGCGAGCTGCTCGGTCAGCACCTGGGTGCGCCGGCCGAGGTCGAGCAGGACGGCTGCGACGGACGGGAGCCGGGAGGAGAGTTCGGACAGCTCGGAGGGGGTGACCCGGGCGGCGGCCAGCTCGTCGGCCAGGGCCTCCCGCAGGTCGGCGAGCATCCTGCCGGTGTCGCGCTCGGAGAAGAAGCCGGGGTCGACGCCGAACTCCTCGGTCAGCCGCAGCAGGACGGGCACGGTCAGCGGCCTGGAGTCGTGTTCCATCTGGTTGAGGTAGCTGGGCGAGATGGCGAGCAGCCGGGCCAGGGCGGCCTGGCTCAGTCCCCGTTCCTCGCGCAGCCGGCGCAGCCGCGCCCCGGCGTACGTCCTGCCCATGCTCCCGACCCCTTCCGCCCCGCGCACCGGCGGTGCGCGTCCGGCCCGGTGACCCCCGGGGCGGGCTGGATCACCGGTCGTAGGCGTCCAGCAGGCCCTGGATGTCGATCTTCGTCATGCCCATCATGGCCTTCATGACCCGGCCCGACCTGACCGGGTCCGGATCACTGAGCAGATCGGTCAGCACCCTCGGGGTGATCTGCCACGACAGTCCGAACTTGTCCTTCAGCCATCCGCACGGCCCCTCCTGCCCGTCCTCGCCGAGCCGGGCCCACAGCTCGTCGACCTCGTCCTGCGTGGCGCAGTCGACGGAGAACGAGACGGCCTCGGTGAACGTGAACTCCGGCCCTCCGTTCAGGGCGACGAAACGCTGTCCGGCGAGCTCGAACGTGACGGTCATGACGGTGCCCGGCTCGCCGGGCCCCTCCTCGCCGTACCGCTGCACGTCCACGATCCGGGAATCGTCGAAGACGGACGTGTAGTGCTCCACGGCCTCCTCGGCCTGGCCGTCGTACCACAGGAAGGGCGTGATCTTCTGCACGGAGGTCTCCTCGCTGCGGGCGGGAACGACGGAACGGGGGCCGACGCGTGGCGCGTCGAGTCGAGTACACCGGAACGGGGAGCGGAAGGAGCTGAACGAAACGCGGAGAGGCCCGGCCAGGAGGGTGTTCCTGGCCGGGCGGGATCCGAGTGGTGTTCGCTACTTGTGCGTGGACGCCGTCGCGCCCGGCGTGGTCGCGCACGTGATGTCGGTGCCCACGGGGTAGATCCCGTCCTTCTTGGCCTGGCCACCCTGGTACTCGTAGTACAGGTAGGAGTAGAACTCGATGCGCCGGCTGGGGCCGCAGGCCGAGTCCGCGGCGACGGCGTACGTCAGCTTGACCGTACGGCTGGCGCCCGGCACGACGGGGACGTTGTAGCGCACCGTGCCGCTCTGTGCGGAGACGTCGCACTGGACGGCGTCCCCGGTGCAGGACTTGAACGTGTACTTGAGCCCCGGGTCCTGCGAGGTGTTCCACGTGGGCTGTATGGACTGGTACACGAACTGCGTGTTCGTGCTCTGGTCGTTGGTGAAGGTCATGGTGATGGTGACCGTGGAGCCGGGCGTGGCCGTCGCCCTGTCGGTGGTGATGGCCATCGCCGGGGCGGCCGCGGAGGCGGGCTGGGCCAGGCCGGTCAGGCCGACGGCGCAGGCGAGGAGGGTGGACAGGCCGAAACGTCTGAGTGTGGTCGGTCGCATGGCCGAGGAGCGTAGGGAGGCGGCCGCCGTCTGGCAGCACCGCCCGCACAGGACCGGCCACGCAGTGCCCCCTCCACCTCACTCGCGTTGCTGGTGGAGTGCCTGATGCCCCGCCGGAGCAGGCGGACAGGTTGGCCAGGAAGTGGTGGATGGTGCGGCTGCGTAGGGAGGGAATCCGGCAGCGCTCCCCCCGGTGACGGGGCCCGGCGCCCCGTCCCTTACCGTCCCGTCATGAAGATCGTCACTCTCTCGGGCAGCCTGCGCGCCCGGTCGGCCAATGCCGCGGTGCTGCGCACCGCGCTGGATGTGTCGGGGGCTCCGGCACGGGCGGCCGAGATCGGCGCGCTCCCCCACTTCAACCCGGACGACGACGGCGAGGGCGCCGTCCCTCCCCCGCCCGTCGCGGCCCTGCGGAGTGCCGTCGCCGACGCCGACGCGGTGCTGATCGTCAGCCCGGAGTACGCCCGGGGCGTGCCCGGCGTCCTGAAGAACGCCCTCGACTGGCTGGTGAGCAGCGGCGAGTTCGTCGGCAAGCCGGTCGCGGTGATCACCGCTTCGCCCATGCCGGCCGGAGGGGACCAGGCCAACACCCAGCTGTGCGGCACGCTGGCCATGATGACGGCGGAGGTCGTCGCCGAGGCGTGCCTGTGCGTGGGCCTCGTCGCGGCGAAGCTCGACGGTACGGCCGACCGCGTCACCGACGAGCCGACGGTCGAGGCTCTGACCGCGGCCATGGCGGCCCTGCGGAAGGCGGTGCCGGGGGCGGCGTAGCGGCGGGGGCCGTCACCGGGCGCGGACCGACGGGGCGGGTCAGCCGGCTCGCACGTACACCGCGTCGTGCTGCGCAGCCGCAACCCGTGCCTCACGTCAGGCGGTCCGCCTTCGTCTCCGCCTCCCGGGCCGCCTGCCGGGCCGCCCGTACGACCTCCTCCGCCTCCCGCAGACGTCTTTGGACGTCTCGTTCGCTGTCCCGCGCCGCCTGGAGCACGGTGGTCAGTTCGTCCAGTCGCCGCTGGGCGTCACGCACGTCGCGCTCCGCCCGCCCGGCCTCGTCGTGGAGCCGGGCCAGATCCTCTTCGCAGGCCCGCAGGTCCCGGGTGGCTCGCTCGGCCTGCCGCTGGGCGCGGTCGCGTTCCTCGTGCCGTTGTGCCGCGCGGCGCGTCTCGCGCGCCTGGGCGAGGTCGGTGACGCCGGCCGCGCCGTCGTGGGCGGGCCCGGGCGGGGCGGGGGCGGGTGGCGCCGCGAGGCGTGCGGCGGCGTCGGGGGCCAGCCCCGGGAAGCCGGCCGCTGCGGCGAGCGGCCGGGCCAGCCGGCCGGCGGCCCACTCACGGGCGGCCGCGGCGTCCGCCAGCGCGGCGTGCAGCGTGTCCTCGACCTCCCGTCGCACGTCCTCGCCGACGGGGTGGCCCGCCTCGGCCGCCAGCTCGCCCGCCTGCCGGGAGAGGGCGGCGACCAGGACGCGCTGCCGGCGGCCGAGCTCGCGCAGCTGCCGTCCGTCCAGTTTCCGGTGGGCCTCGCGCAGGCCCTCGCCCAGCGCGGTCAGCGCCTCGGCCTCGTCGGGCCGCTCGCGCACCAGCAGGTTGCTCGCCCACGCCGCCAGCGTGGGGCGGCGCAGGGCCTTGACGTAGCGGGCGAGCTCGCGGTCGCCGGCCCGCAGGGCCTCGGCCGCCCGCCGGTCGCGGACGGCCGTGAACTCCTCCGGCCGCAGCCGGAAGAGCTCGTCGACGACGCTCTCCAGGTCCATGGCCGTCCGTCTTTCAGGTGAGGTCGGCGGACCGGCCGACAATTCCGGGTCCCGCCCTGGAAGAGGTACCAGTGGCCCACCGGGAGGAAGAACCATGCCGAACGACGATCTGAAGCGGTTCCTCGCCGCGCTCAGCCCCGCGAGCCGGGAGAAGGTCCAGCAGCTTCCGCAGGAGCGGCAGGACCAGCTGGCGGCGGCCTGGCGGACCGAACTCCGCGACGACACGGACCTGGACGCGCTGGACGAGCTGTCCCCCGCGGCCGGGGCGAGCGAGGCGGCGGAACGGGTGGTGCGCGACCTGCCGTGACCCGCTGGGGGAACGGCTCCCGGCCGGGGGCCGCGGGCCCGGTCAGCGCCCGTGCTTGCCCTTGGTGCTGTGGCGCACCTTCTCCACGGCGTCGCGGACCTCTCCCTTGGCCCGCTCCAGGCGGCCCACGTCCTGCGTGTGCTTGTCACCGGTGGCACGGCCCGTGGTCTGCTTGGCCCGGCCCTTCATCTTCTCGGCCTTCGCCTTGGCCTTGTCCTTGGCGCTCATGGTGCGGCACTCCCTGTCACGGCGGGCTGATGCTCGGTCCCCTCCGTCGTCGAGTGTCGTCCGCCGCCGGCCGGAGCGCACTTCGGCGTTCGGCCGAACGGGCTGTCGTGGGGCACCGGCCGGGTTTCCCGCCGGAGTCCGTGGAAACCCGAAACTTATGGTGCAATTCGGCTACACGATGATGACCGAGCAGGCCGGCCCCCGGGAGCTGGTCGCCCATGCCGTGGGCGCCGAGAAGGCGGGCTTCGACTTCTCCGTCATCTCGGACCACTACTTCCCCTGGCTGGCCTCCCAGGGCCACTCCCCCAACGCGTGGACGGTCCTGGGCGCCGCGGCGCAGGCCACGACCCGGCTGCCGCTGATGACGTTCGTGACCTGCCCGACCGTCCGCTACCACCCGGTCCTGGTCGCCCAGCAGGCCGCCACCGTCCAGCTGCTGTCCCAGGGGCGCTTCCGGCTCGGGCTGGGATCCGGCGAGCGGCTCAACGAGCACGTCGTGGGCGGCGGGTGGCCCGGCGTCGACGTGCGGCACGAGATGCTGGAGGAGGCGGTGGGGATCATCCGGGCCCTGTTCGAGGGCCGGACCCTCGACCACCACGGCCCCCACTACGACGTCGAGCACGCCAAGCTGTGGGACGTGCCCGAGACGGCCCCGCCCATCGGGATCGCCGTCTCCGGCGAACGGTCCTGCCGGCTCGCCGGCCATCTGGCGGACGTGGTCGTCGCCACCGAGCCGAAGAAGGAGCTGCTGGACTCCTTCGACCGGCACGGCGGGGCCGGCAAGCCCCGGATCGGCCAGCTGCCCGTCTGCTACGACACCGACCGTGACGCGGCGATCGAGCGGGCCCACGACCAGTTCCGCTGGTTCGGGCTGGGCTGGCCGGTCAACTCCGAGCTGCCCCACGACGGCGCCTTCGCCTCGGCGACGCAGTTCGTCGGCAAGGACGACGTCGCGGAGTCGATCCCCTGCGGGGACAAGACCGAGAACTTCGTCGAGGCCGTGCGGCCCTACGTGGAGGCGGGGTTCACCGAGATCGCCCTGGTGCAGATCGGCGGTGCCCACCAGGAGGGCTATCTGGACTGGGCGGCCGCCGAGCTGCTCCCCGCCCTGCGCGAACTCTGAGTCACCGGCCCGTACGCAGCCCAGGGTGCGGCCGGTTCACGCCGGCCGCGCAGCGGGGGCGGGCCGCGCGCCCGGCGGCGACGAGCAGGCGCACTCCGCCGGCGTCAGCCCGCGAGGCCGGTCGGCCCCGCACGTCCCACCGGCTCGGTCAACGCCGCACGTCGTCGGCCACCGCCTCGTCCAGGGCCGCCCGGACGAGCGCGGCGGCGAGCGCGGGGGCCTCCTCGCGCTCCACCAGCCGCGCCAGCCCGGCGGGCTCGGTCGGCAGCCCGAGACGCCCGGCGCCCTGCAGGGCCTTGCCGTCGAAGCGGGGGAACACCTCGGGCCAGACGCCCTGCACCTCGCGCAGGAAGATGTCGGCGCCCGCCGGGCCCAGCCCCGGGATCTCCTGGAGCACCGACCGGAGGGCGCCCGGATCGCCGTCCGCCTTCTTCCGCATGCGCCGCACGTCACCGCCGTAGTCGTCGAGCAGCAACCGCGCGCCGTCGCCCAGCTGGGTGGCGGTGCGCTCGTCGTAGCGCCGGTAGCCCCCCTCGCCCAGGGCGTCCACACGGCGCTGCCAGCCGGCCTCCGCCATCCGGCGCGGGTCCTTCAGACCGGCTTCCGCCAGGCTGCGCGCGGTGGCCACGGCGACGGAGGCCCGGATGCGGGCGCTGAGCAGGCAGGCCAGGACGAGCAGCCGGTAGAGCGGCTGGGGGGTGTCCCGCAGCCGGATCCCGGCCTCCTCGGCGTACGTCCGCCCGTGCGTCCGCAGCAGGGCCCGGACCGTCTCCCGGTCCCTGGCCGTGGTCCCCATGGCGCGCGCCGCCCGTCAGTTGAGCAGGCCCGGCCGGCGGGGGAAGCGGTGCCGGCCGAGGGCGGTCGCGAGGGCGTCGGCGAGGTCGCCCGGGGCGGTGGTGCCGTTGCCGGTGAGGACGCCGAAGTCCGGCGCCGACTCACCGAGGACGACCTCCTCGGGGAGCTTGGCCTCGGTCAGCAGCCGGGTGCCCTCACCGAGGACGGCGATCGGCTTGCCGTGCCGGTACGCCTCCTCGACGAACCGCACGGCGGCGGGGTCGGCCGCCAGCGCGGCGACGGCCTCCTTGCCGTCCGGGACGAGGACGGCGTCGTAGAGGACGGAGGCCATGGTGGGCAGCGCGCGGTCGACGTCGAGGCCGCCGCCGTCGGAGCCGCGGACGCTGCCGTCCTTGGCGGCGAGGACCTCGACGATCGCCCCCTGGGCGGTCAGCCGCTCGCGGACGGCGGTGACCTGGCCGGCGTCCGTGCCGTCGGCGGCGAGGACGGCGACCTTGCGGGTGCGGATGCCCTCGCCGAGCAGGTTCTCCTGGCTGAGGGCGGGCGAGGAGGCGGTGCTGACCCCGGAGACCGGTTGCGGGGCGGCCACGCCGACGCCGTCGGCGACCATCTCGGCGAGCTGGGCGTTGACGTTGGCCAGGTTGCCGACCATGCGCTCGCGCACCTGCGTGGAGCCGACCTTGCCGAGCTCGAAGCGGAAGGCCTCGACGATGTGGCGGCGTTCCCAGTCCGCCATGCTGTTCCAGAACAGGGCCGCCTGGCTGTAGTGGTCCTGGAAGCTGTCGCTGCGCACCCGGATCTTCTCCCCGTCGACGCGCTGGGCGTAGTGCCGGAAGACGCCGGCGCCGCCGCCGGCCCCGGCGTGGGCCGGGCAGCCGCCGCCCAGGGAGTTGGGGAAGTAGTTGGTGCCGGGGTGGATCACCTGCTGGCCGAAGCCGTCCCGGTGGTTGTGGTTGACGTCCGCGAGGGGGCGGTTGACCGGGAGCTGGCTGAAGTTGGGTCCGCCGAGGCGGATCAGCTGGGTGTCCAGGTAGGAGAAGTTGCGGCCCTGGAGCAGCGGGTCGTTGGTGAAGTCGATGCCGGGCACGACGTTCGCGGTGTGGAAGGCCACCTGCTCGGTCTCGGCGAAGAAGTTCTGCGGGTTGCGGTCGAGGACGAGCCGGCCGATGGGACGCACCGGCACCTGCTCCTCGGGGATGATCTTCGTGGCGTCGAGCAGGTCGAAGTCGAAGGAGAACTCGTCCTCCTCGGGGACCAGTTGCACGCCGAGCTCCCACTCGGGGTACTCGCCGGACTCGATGGCCTCCCACAAATCCCGCCGGTGGTAGTCGGGGTCCCGTCCGGCGGTGATCTGCGCCTCGTCCCAGACCTGGGAGTGCACGCCGAGCTTCGGCTTCCAGTGGAACTTCACGAACGTGCCGCGCCCGTCGGCGGTGACGAAGCGGAAGGTGTGCACGCCGAAGCCCTGCATCATCCGGAAGCTGCGCGGGATGGCCCGGTCGGACATCGCCCACATGAGCATGTGGGTGGTCTCCGGCTGCAGGGAGGCGAAGTCCCAGAAGGTGTCGTGCGCGGTACCGCCGGTGGGCATCTCGTTGTCCGGCTCCATCTTCACCGCGTGGACGAAGTCGGGGAACTTGATGGCGTCCTGGATGAAGAACACCGGCATGTTGTTGCCGACCAGGTCGTAGTTGCCCTCCCGCGTATAGAACTTCGTGGCGAAGCCCCGCACGTCGCGCACCGTGTCGGCGGAGCCGCGCGGGCCCTGCACGGTGGAGAAGCGGACGAAGACGGGCGTGCGGCGGCCGGCCTCGGCGAGGAAGTCGGCGCAGGTGTACTCGGTGAGCGGCTCGTAGGCCTCGAAGTAGCCGTAGGCTCCCGCGCCCCGGGCGTGGACGACGCGTTCGGGGATCCGCTCGTGGTCGAAGTGGGTGAGCTTCTCCCGGTTGTGGAAGTCCTCCAGCAGCGTCGGTCCGCGCGTTCCGGCGCGGAGCGCGTTGTCGGTATCGTCCACCCGCACGCCCTGGTCGGTGGTGAGCGCGTCGTGTTCGGGAGCGGCACGGAAGCGTGCGAGCTGCTGGTCCTTGGCGTCCTGCGCGGGCGGGTCTCCCCGGCCTGCTGACTGGTGGTGGGCGGACACGCGGGCACTTCCTTCCCTCGGGGGGCACTCGGTGGAGGGACGGCGTCCGTCGGCAGGCGCCGCTCGCCTCAGGCTCACCCGCGTTCCCCGGGCGGGCAAGCCGAAACCGGGCGGGACCGGGGCGGGTGCCGCGTCCGGACCGCTTCGAGTGGAAGCACCGGCGGCTCTGTGCGACGCTGCTGCTTGAGTCGTTTCGACTACGGGTGGTCATGGTGTGGGCCCGCGGATCGCGGGCACCCCGGACCGGAGGTTCCGGGGAATCACGAGGACCGGCCACCCGGCACGGCGGACGAAGCCGCCGCACCGGCCGCGCGTCGAGCGGCCGCCCCGCAGTGGGCGGCGCCGCCCCCGCCGGCGGCATCCCGTTCCCCAGAGCCGGCAGGCCCGCGCCGAACGCCCGGCGCGCGAAGGGCATCCGTCGTGGCGGCCGGCGAACTCCTCATCCGGCCCGCGTACGCGAAGGAGCGTGATCATGGACGAACGACGCTGGAACCGCGTGGTGGTCACCGGAGGGGCCGGGTTCGTCGGATCCCACGTCTGCGAGCGGCTGCTGGCCGAGGGTTGCGAGGTGTGCTGCGTCGACAACCTGGTCACGGGCTCCCGGGCCAACGTCGCCCGCCTCCTCCCCCATCCGGGCTTCCGTTTCGTCGAGGCCGACGTCTCGCGGCCGGACGGCCTGGCGGCGGTGTCCGCTCCGGTGGACCTCGTGCTGCACCTGGCGTGCCCCGCCTCGCCCGCCGACTACCTGCGCCTGCCCCTCCAGACCCTGGACGTGGGCAGCAACGGCACCCGCGCCGCCCTGGACCTGGCCCGCCGCGACGCCGCGCGCTTCCTGCTGGCCTCCACCTCGGAGGTCTACGGGGACCCGTTGGAGCACCCGCAGCGGGAGCAGTACTGGGGCAACGTCAACCCGATCGGGCCGCGCAGCGTCTACGACGAGTCCAAGAGGTTCGCCGAGGCGCTGGTGACGGCCTACCGGCGCACCCACGGCACCGACACGTCGATCGTGCGGATCTTCAACACCTACGGCCCGCGGATGCGCGCCGGTGACGGCCGCGCCGTGCCCACGTTCATCCGGCAGGCCCTGGACGGCGAGCCGCTGACGGTGGCGGGCGACGGCAGTCAGACCCGTTCCCTGACCTACGTCGACGACACGGTGGACGGCATCGTGGCCCTGGCCGCCAGCGGCCACCCGGGCCCGGTGAACATCGGCGGCGGCGAGGAGACGTCGGTGCTGGACCTCGCCCGGCGCATCGTCGACCTCACCGGCTCGGCGTCCGTCATCCGCTTCGTGGACCGGCCCGCCGACGACCCGGCGAAGCGCCGCCCCGACACGACCCTGGCCCGGCGCGAGCTGGGCTGGTCGCCCCGTGTGGACGGCGAGGAGGGGCTCAAGCGGACCGTGGAGTGGTTCGCGCGATCCGCCCTCCTGTGAACGGCGCGAGAGCGCTCGACGACCGCACGCCCGGCTGAACCGCCGGCCCGGCCCCCCGGCCGCGTACGTACGCCCGTTGGATCCCCGACGAGACACGGAGCACGGCATGCGCATCCTCGGAATCAACGCCCTCTTCCACGACCCTGCGGCCGCGCTGGTCGTCGACGGGCGGATCGTCGCGGCCGCGGAAGAGGAGCGGTTCTCCCGGCGGAAGCACGGCAAGCGCCCCGTACCGTTCGCGGCCTGGGAGCTGCCCCGGCAGGCGGCCGCCTGGTGTCTTGAGCACGCGGGCCTCACGCCCCGCGACCTGGACGCCGTCGGGTACTCCTACGACCCGGACCTGGCCCGGCCGGCCGGGGCCATGGGCCTCGACGACCCGTGGGACCACCTGCGGCAGACCTACGCCCGGGAGGCTCCCTCCTTCCTCGCCGACGCGTTGCCGGGCCTGGACGCCGAGCGGGTGCGCTTCGTCCCCCACCACGTGGCGCACGCCGCGTCCGCGGGGCTCGCCGCCCCGCACCCCGACAGCGCGGTGCTGGTGCTCGACGGGCGGGGGGAGTGCGCCTCGCACCTGGCGGGGCGCTACCGCGCGGGGACGCTGGAGGTGCTCACCACGCAGGTCCTGCCCCAGTCGCTGGGGCTGGTCTACGAGGAGCTGACCGAGCACCTGGGCTTCCTGCGCAGCAGCGACGAGTACAAGGTGATGGCGCTGGCGGCCTACGGCAAACCGCGTTTCCTGACCGAGCTGCGGGAGCACATGCACGCGACCGGGGACGGCGGCTTCCACGCGCACGCGGTGCCGTGGACGGCGCTCACCGAGCCGCGGCCGCCGGGCCAGGAGTGGACCCAGGACCACGCGGACCTGGCCGCGAGCACCCAGGCGTGCCTGGAGGAGCTGCTGCTGGACCTGGCGCGGTGGCTGCACGGCCGTACGGGTGCCCGGGCGCTGGCCATGGCCGGCGGGGTGGCGCTCAACTGCGTGGCCAACTCGCGGATCGCGGCCGAGGGCCCGTTCCGCCACGTGTGGGTGCAGCCGGCCGCCGGTGACGCGGGCACGGCGCTGGGCGCGGCCCTGCACCTGGCGGCGGAGCGGGGTGAGCCGGCCGCCCCGATGGAGGGCGCGGACCTGGGCCGGGGCTGGTCGGACGAGGAGCTGCGGGGCTGGCTGGAGCGGGCGCGGGTGCCCTATGAGCGGCCGCCGGACATCGCCGAGGCGGTGGCCGCGGAGCTGGCCCGCGACGGCGTCGTCGCCTGGTTCCAGGGCCGCAGCGAGTACGGGCCCCGGGCGCTGGGCCACCGGTCGCTGATGGCCCATCCGGGGCGGGCGGAGAACCTGGAACGGCTCAACCACGTCAAGGGGCGGGAGGAGTTCCGGCCGGTGGCGCCGATGGTGCTCGCCGACCGTGCGGCGGAGATCTTCGAGGGTCCGCTGCCGAGTCCGTACATGCTCTTCGTGCACGACGTGGCCAAGCCGTGGCGCGAGCGCATCCCGGCCGTCGTCCACGTGGACGGCACCGCCCGGATCCAGACCGTGGACCCCGCGCGGGAGCCGCTGGTGGCCCGGACGCTGGCCGCGTTCGAGCGGCGGACCGGGCTGCCGGTCGTCGTCAACACCAGCCTCAACACGGCGGGCCGGCCCATGGTCGACGATCCCCGGGACGCCCTGGAGTGCTTCGGCTCCGCGCCGGTGGACCTGCTGGCCATCGGCCCGTACGCGGTCCGGCGCGGGCGGGCCTACGGGGGCGGGGAGGAGACGTCATGAGCACCGCGGAGTCGCTGCCGTACGCGGTCGTCGTACCCACCATCGGCCGTCCGTGCCTCGTGGACTGCTTCCGGGCGCTGGCGGCGGCCGCCGGGCCGCCACCGGTCGAGGTGGTCGTCGTCGACGACCGGCCGGGGGCCCGGCACACGCGGGCACCGCTGCCCCTGGAGGAGCTGGGGGCTCTGCGCGGCCGCGCCCGGACGCTCCGCAGCGGC
The DNA here is from genome assembly GCF_002939475.1 of Streptomyces cinnamoneus. Taxonomy (NCBI): domain Bacteria; kingdom Bacillati; phylum Actinomycetota; class Actinomycetes; order Kitasatosporales; family Streptomycetaceae; genus Streptomyces; species Streptomyces cinnamoneus. Next base: position 525,385 of record NZ_PKFQ01000001.1, read on the forward strand.
GGGCGCGGCCCGGCCGCGGCGCGCAACGCGGGCTGGCGGACGGTGGGCGCCCCGTGGGTGGTCTTCCTCGACGACGACGTGCGGGTCGGCGCCGCGTGGCGGGCGGAGCTCGCCTGCGAACTGGCCCGTGCGGCGGCCGACGTGGGCGGGGTGCAGGGGATCATCGAGGTGCCGCTGCCGGACGGGCGGCGGCCCACGGACTGGGAGCGCAACACCGCCGGTCTGGCCGGGGCCCGCTGGGCGACCGCGGACATGGCCTACCGGCTGGCCGCCCTGACGGCCGTGGGCGGCTTCGACGAGCGGTTCCCCCGGGCGTTCCGGGAGGACGCCGACCTCGCACTGCGGGTCATGGCCGCCGGCTGGAGGCTGGAGCCGGGTGCCCGGACGACCCGGCATCCGGTGCGGCCGGCGGACCGCTGGGTGTCGCTGCGCACCCAGGCGGGCAACGCCGACGACGCGCTCATGGTGCGGTTGCACGGCGCCGGCTGGTGGCGGCGGGCCGGGGCGCCGCGCGGAAGGCTGCGCGGGCACGCGGCGGTCACCGCCGCGGGGGTGGCGGCCGCGGCCCTCGCCCTGAGCGGGCGCCGGAGCGCGGGCGCGGCCGCCGCGGCGGGCTGGGCGCTGGGGACGGCCGAGTTCGCCCGGTCGCGGATCGCGCCGGGGCCGCGCACCGCGCGGGAGGTCGCGACCATGCTGGCCACCAGCGCCGCCATCCCGCCGCTGGCCGTCTACCACCGGCTGCGCGGGACGTGGCGGTACCGCGCCGCCCGGCCCCTGCGCGAGCCGTCGGTGCCGCCGCCGGTCGTCGAGGTCCCCGTACGGTCGGCGCTCCGGGAAGGACCGGTGCCGTGACCGGCGGCCGGCCGCCCGCCGCCGTGCTGTTCGACCGGGACGGCACGCTGGTCGAGGACGTCCCCTACAACGGCGACCCGGGCCGGGTGACCCCGGTGCCCGGGGCCCGGGCCGCCCTGGCCCTGCTGCGGCGGCACGGCGTGCGCACCGGTGTGGTCACCAACCAGTCGGGCGTGGCCCGCGGTCTGCTGACGATGGATCAGGTGCGTCGGGTGAACGAGCGGGTCGAGCGGCTGCTGGGGCCGTTCGACGTGTGGGCGGTGTGCCCGCACGGACCGGACGACGGCTGCCGGTGCCGCAAGCCGGCACCGGGCCTGGTCCTGGCCGCCGCGGGCGACCTGGGGCTCTCCCCCGCCCGGTGCGCGGTCGTGGGCGACATCGGCAGCGACATGGCGGCGGCCGCGGCCGCCGGGGCCCTGGGCGTGCTGGTGCCGACCTCGGTGACGCGCCCCGAGGAGGTGCGGCGGGCCGCGCACCGGGCGCCGGACCTCCTGGCCGCGGTGCGTGGCCTGCTGGGCGCCGGCCGGCCGGCGGAACGGAGTCCGCGGTGAAGGCGCTGGTGGCACGCCTGGACAGCTTCGGCGACGTGCTGCTCGCCGGGCCGGCGGTGCGCGCCGTGGCCGCGCGCGCCCGGCACACGACGCTGCTGTGCGGCCCGCGCGGCGCCCCGGCCGCGCGCATGCTGCCGGGGGTCGACGAGGTGATCGTGTGGGACGCGCCCTGGGTGGGCCTCGACCCTCCGGCCGTCGACCGCGGCGACGTCGGCCGCCTCGTCGAGCGGGTCGCGCGGCGGGCCCCGGACGTCGCCGTGGTGCTGACGTCGTTCCACCAGAGCCCGCTGCCCACGGCGTTGCTGCTGCGGATGGCGGGGGCCGGGCGCCTGGCGGCCGACTGCGAGGACTATCCGGGTTCGCTGCTGGACGTGCGGCACCGCCGTGCGCCGCACCGGCACGAGGTGCTCGCGGCCCTGGACGTGGCCGCGGCGGCGGGTTTCCCGCTGCCGGAGGGGGACGACGGGCGGCTGGCCGTGCGCCGGCCGCCGGCCCCCGACGCCCTGGTGGGCGGGGCCGGGTACGTGGTCGTGCACCCGGGCGCGGCGGTGCCCGCCCGGCGGTGGGGGCGGGAGCGGTGCGCGGCCGCGGTGCGGCTGCTGGTGCGCGCCGGCTACCGGGTCGTGGTCACCGGCGGCCGCGGGGAGCGCGGGCTGACGGCGGCCGTGGCCGCCGGGGGCGCCCTCGACCTGGGCGGGCGCACCGGCCCCGCCGAGCTGGCCGGGGTGCTGTCCCGGGCGGCCGCGGTGGTGGTCGGCAACACCGGGCCCGCCCACCTGGCGGCCGCCGTGGGCACGCCCGTGGTGTCGCTGTTCGCCCCCGTGGTGCCGGCCGAGCGGTGGGCCCCGTACGGCGTGCCCCATGTGCTCCTCGGCGACGAGCGGGCCCCCTGCGCCAGCAGCCGGGCCCGGGTCTGCCCCGTCGCCGGGCACCCCTGCCTGAGCGGGGTGTCGCCCGAGGACGTGCTGGCCGCCGTGGAGAAGCTGACCGGGCGGACGCCCGGTCTCGACCCCTGTCTGGAGCGGACGCCATGAGGATCCTGCTGTGGCACGTGCACGGTTCGTGGACGACGGCGTTCGTCCAGGGCCCGCACACCTATCTGGTGCCGGTGACCCCGGAGCGGGGGCCCGACGGCCTCGGCCGCGCCCGCACCTTCGACTGGCCTGAGTCCGTGGTCGAACTGCCGCCGGAGCGCCTGCGCGACGCCGACGTCGACCTGCTGGTCCTCCAGCGGCCCCACGAGTTCGACCTGGCCCGGCGGTGGCTGGGCCGGCGGCCGGGCCTGGACGTGCCCACCGTGTACCTGGAGCACAACGCGCCCGGCGGTCCCGTGCCGGACACCCGGCACCCGGCCGCCGGCCGGCCCGGGCTGACCGTCGTGCACGTCACCCACTTCAACCGGCTGATGTGGGACTGCGGCGCCACGCCCACCACCGTCGTCGAGCACGGCGTCGTCGACCCGGGCCCGCTGTGGACCGGCACTCTGGAGCGGGCCGCCGTCGTCGTCAACGAGCCGCTGCGGCGGGGCCGTACGACCGGCACCGACCTGCTGGAGTACTTCTCGCGGGCCGCACCGCTCGACGTCTTCGGCATGGGCACCGACGGCCTGGCCGAGCGGCTCGGCCTGGCGGCCGACCGCTGCCGGGCCGGGGAACTCGTCCAGCGCGACCTCCACGGCGCGCTGGCCCGGCGCCGGGTGTACCTGCACCCGGTGCGGTGGACGTCGCTGGGACTGTCCCTGCTGGAGGCCATGCACCTGGGCATGCCCGTGGTGGCGCTGGCCACCACCGAGGTGACCGAGGCCGTGCCGGCGGGCGCCGGCGTGGTCTCCAACCGGCTGGAGGTGCTGCACGACGCCGTCCGCGGCTTCCTCGCCGAGCCCGAGCGCGCCCGGGAGACCGGGCGGGCGGCGCGCGCGGCGGCTCTCGCCCGCTACGGGCTGCCCCGGTTCCTGGACGACTGGGACCGGCTGATCAAGGAGGTGACCCGATGAGGATCGCCATGGTGTCCGAGCACGCGAGCCCGCTCGCCGCGCTCGGCGGCCCCGACGCGGGCGGTCAGAACGTGTACGTGGCCCGGCTGGCCGAGCTCCTGGCCCGCCGCGGTCACGAGGTGACCGTCCACACCCGCAGGGACGACGCGGCGCTGCCCGACCGGGTGCCGCTGCCCTGCGGGGTGGTCGTCGAGCACGTACCGGCCGGCCCGGCCCGGGTGCTGCCCAAGGACGAACTCCTCGGTCACATGACCGAGTTCGGCAACCACCTCGCGCGGGTGTGGGACCGTGAGCGGCCCGACGTCGTGCACGCCCACTTCTGGATGTCCGGCATGGCCTCGCTGCTGGGCTGCCGGGGGCTGGGGACGCCCGTCGTGCAGACCTTCCACGCGCTGGGCACCGTCAAGCGGCGCCACCAGGGCACGGCGGACACCAGCCCGGCCGAACGCCTGGACGCCGAGCGGCGGATCGCCGCCTCCTGCGCCCGGGTGCTGGCCACCTGCTCCGACGAGGTGCGCGAGCTGGGCCGGATGGGCGTCGCCCCCGACCGCTGCTCGGTGGTGCCTTGCGGGGTGGACACCGAACACTTCGCGGCCCGCGGCCGGATAGCCCTGGCCCCGGGCCGGCGGGCCCGGCACCGGCTGCTGTGCGTGGGGCGCCTCGTCCCCCGCAAGGGCGTGGACCTGGCCGTGCGCGCCCTGGCCCGGATACCGGACGCCGAGCTGCTGGTGGCCGGGGGTCCGCCCAGGGACGGGCTGGTGCACGACCCGGAGGCGATGCGGCTGCTGGCGCTCGCCCGCCGGCTGCGCGTGGCCGACCGCCTGGTGCTGCTGGGGTGCGTGCCGCACGAGGAGATGCCCGCGCTGATCCGCAGCGCGGACGTGGTGCTGTGCACCCCGGTCTACGAGCCGTTCGGCATCGTGCCCCTGGAGGCGATGGCGTGCGGCGTGCCGGTGGTCGCCACGGACGTCGGCGGGCACCGCGACACCGTGGCGCACGGCGTGACCGGGCTGCTGGTGCCGCCGGGCGAGCCGGACGGGCTCGCCGGCGCGGTGCGCGAGCTGCTGGGCCACCCCGAGCGCCTGGAGTCCTTCGGCCGGGCCGGCCGGACGCGGGTGATCGCCCGTTTCACCTGGGATCAGGTGGCGGACGGCGTGGAGCGCGTCTACGACCGGGTCGCCGGCCCCGTCCCGTCAGGAGTGCCGCGATGACCGTCACCCGCACCACCACCCACGACGCCGCCCTGGCCGGCGGCGACCACTGCGGCCGGCTGCTGGCGGCCCTGGAACGGTTCCGCGCGCAGGAGGCGGCCGTCGCCCAGCGCTGGGGGGCGCACCTGGCGGCCACCCTCGCCTCGGGCGGCCGGCTGCTCGCCGCGGGCAACGGCGGCAGCGCCGCGCAGGCCCAGCACCTGACGGCCGAGCTGGTCGGCCGCTACCGCGAGGACCGGCCGCCGTTCTCGGCCCTCGCCCTGCACACCGACACCTCCAGCTGCACCGCCATCGTCAACGACTACGGGGCCGACGAGCTGTTCGCCCGTCAGGTGCGCGCCCACGCCCGTCCCGGGGACGTGCTGATCCTGCTCTCGACGAGCGGGGCCAGCCCGAACCTGCTGTGCGCGGCCGCGGCGGGCCGCGCGGCGGCCGCGGAGGTGTGGTCGCTGACCGGGCCCGCGCCCAACCCGCTGGCCGACCTCGGCGACGAGCGGCTGTGCGTGGAGGCCGCCACGACCGCGACCGTCCAGGAACTGCACCTGGTGGCGGTGCACATGATGTGCGACGCCTTCGACTCGGCGCTCGGCACCGGGCCGTGACCCGCGAAGCCCGGGCAGGAAAGGGGACCTCATGAGTACCGGGACACCGCTGCTGGTCGTCGGCGACGCCCTCCTCGACCGCGACCTGGTCGGCACGGCGGAACGCCTGGCCCCCGACGCGCCCGTGCCCGTGCTGGACGGCTGCCGGGAGCTGCTGCGCCCCGGCGGCGCGGCGCTGGCCGCCCTGCTGGCCGCCCGCGCGGGCCGGTCCGTCACGCTCGTCGCCCCCCTGGGCACGGACGCGGCGAGCCGGCAGGTGCGGGCGTTGCTCGAACCGCTGGTGACGCTGGTGACGCTGCCCCTGGACGGTCCGCTGCCGGAGAAGACCCGGGTGATGGCCGGCGGACGGCCGGTGGTGCGGCTCGACCAGGGCACGGGCCGGGCGGCGGGCCCCTGCGAGAGGGCCCTGCGGGCCGTGGCCGAGGCGCCCGCCGTGCTGGTGGCCGACTACGCGCGGGGCGCGGCCGAGGTCCTGCGGGAGGTGCTGGCCGCGTGCGCCCCGCACACGGCGCTGGTCTGGGACCCGCATCCGCGCGGCGGGCCCCCGGTGCCGGGGGCCCGGCTGGTGACGCCCACCGGGGAGGAGGCCCGGCGGTTCGCGGGCGACGGGGCGGCCGACGGCGACTCGCTCGGCGCGGTGGCCCGCACGGCGGCGGAGCTGGTGCGGCGCTGGCGGGCGGTGTCCGTGGCGGTGACCCTGGGCCGGCGCGGGGCGCTGCTGTGCCAGGGGGACGGTCCCCTGGTGGTGCCTGCCGCCTCCCAGCACTCGGGGGACGCGTGCGGCGCCGGGGACTGCTTCGCCGCCACGGCGGCCGGGCTGCTCGGCGACGGCGCCCTGCCGGCCGAGGCCGTCCAGGGGGCGGTGGCGGCGGCGACCCGGTACGTGGCCGAGGGCGGTGCGCGGACCGCCACCACGGGTCCCTCCTCCACCGCCGTGCCCGGCGTCCCGGTCCCGGAGGCCGACGCCCTGCACCTGGCGCGGCGGGTGCGGGCCGCCTCGGGCACGGTGGTCGCCGCGGGCGGCTGCTTCGACCTGCTGCACGCCGGGCACGTGAGCCTGCTCCAGCAGGCCCGGGGCCTCGGCGACTGCCTGATCGTGTGCCTGAACTCCGACGCCTCGGTGCGCCGGCGCAAGGGCGAGGGGCGGCCGTTCACCCCCTTGCGCGACCGGATCCGGGTGCTCCAGGCACTCCAGTGCGTCGACGCCGTCGCCGTGTTCGAGGAGGACACCCCCGAGGGGCTGCTCTCGCGGCTGCGCCCGCACGTCTGGGTCAAGGGCGGCGACTACGCCGTGGAGCAGCTTCCGGAGGCCGCTCAGCTCGCGTCCTGGGGCGGCCAGGCCGTGCTCCTGCCCTATCTCGACGGCCGCTCCAGCACGCTGCTGGCCACGCGGGCGGCGGCGGGCCTGGCCGCGGCGCGGCGCACCACCGCCCCGGCCGGCGCCTCCCCACCGGTGGAGCGGCGGTGACCGCGCCGGACGGCCGGCCCCGGCTGCTCGTCCTGCGGGCCCTGGGCCTGGGCGACCTGCTCGCCGCCGTGCCCGCGCTGCGGGCGCTGCGCGGGGCGTTCCCCGGGCACGAGCTGGTGCTCGCCGCGCCCCCGGAGCTGGCCCCGGCGGCCGCGGCCACGGGGGCCGTGGACCGGCTGCTGCCCGCCTGCGCCCCCGGCCGCGCGGTGCCCCGCGCGCTGGCGTGGCGCGGCCCGCCGCCGGAGGTCGCCGTCGACCTGCACGGCAACGGACCGCCCAGCCACCGGCTGCTGCTGGCGCTGCGGCCGGGCCGGCTGCTGGCCTTCGCCCACCCCGGCACGCCCTCGGTGGCCGGTCCCGCGTGGTGTCCGCACGAGCACGAGCGGGAGCGCTGGTGCCGACTGCTGCGGTCCTACGGCATCGCGGCCGACCCCACCGACCTGGCCCTGCCCCGTCCCGCCGGCACGTCGCCGGCGCCGGGCGCGGTGGTCCTGCACCCGGGTGCGGCCTCGGCGGCGCGCCGCTGGCCGGCCGACCGGTACGCGGCGGTGGCGCGGGGACTGCTGGAGCGGGGGCACCGGGTGGCCGTCACCGGCGGGCCGGGCGAGGACGCCCTGGTGGCCCGGGTGGCGGTGCCGGGGGCCGCCGCCTTCCCGGGGGGCCTTCCCTTCGGGGTCCTGTCCGCGCTGGTGGCCGGGGCGGGGGCCGTGGTCAGCGGCGACACGGGCGTGGCCCACCTGGCGGTGGCCCACGGCACCCGGAGCGTCACCCTCTTCGGCCCGGTGCCGCCCGCGCTGTGGGGCCCGCCGCCGTCGCCGCGCCACACGGCGCTGTGGCATCCGGGGCCGCCGGGGAACCCGCACGGGCGGCGGCCCGATCCGTTGCTGCTGCGCATCCGGCCCGAGGAGGTCCTCGCGGCCCTGGCCCGAGGGGAGGCCCCGGCCGGGTGAGCGCGCGGGCCCGCCCGCCGGGCGGTGCCACCGTGGAAGAAGAGACAGAAGGAAGGTGTTCCCCATGACCACCGCGAGCCCCGAACCCGATACGCCGCGCACTCCGGGCCAGGAGGGCGGCGTACCGCCGACCGAGACCCCGCCTGGCGAGGACAGCACCGCCGGCGCGGGCCCCCGGGAGACGTACAACCCGACGCGCGGCTGGGCGAAGGGGCCGGTCATCGCGATCGGCGCCCTCGTCGTGGTGTTCGCCGTGACCGTCATCATCTGGGCCGCGCTCGTCGCCATGTGACCGGGCTCCGGCCGCGGGCCCGGGCCCGCGGCCGGCCGGCTCAGGCTGCGGTCTGGAAGGCCGCCTCGGGCGCGAGGACCGGCGCGGGGCGCCGGGCCGCGGTGCGCCGGCGGCGGTGGGCGAGGGCGCCCGCGCCGATCACGCCCACGATGAGGGCGCCGCCGAGGACCAGTGCGCCGCGCTCGCCCGCGCCCTGGACCAGCAGGCCCAGCAGCGGCGGGCCGGCGAGGCCCCAGGCCGTGCTGACGCTGCGCCAGACGCCGAGGACGCGGCCGCGCATGTGGGCGGGCGGGTCGGTCTGGAGCACGGTCGTCGTCGCGGTGTCGGAGACCGACTCCACGATGGCCATCGGCACGACCATGACCAGCAGCATCAGCAGGACGGGGCTGAGGCCCGCCACGATCTGGAGCAGGGCCCCCGCCGCGGCCAGCAGGGCCACCAGCCGGACGGTCGGCCTGCGCAGCCGGCCCGCCACGACGGCTCCCGCGATGCCGCCGACGGCGAGGAGGGCCGAGACCAGGCCGTAGGCGCCGGCGCCGCCGTGCAGCGGGCCGGTGACCAGGGTGGCCAGGGTGAGCTGGTAGTTGCGGCCCAGGACGGCGCTGACCGCGGCGATCACCGCGAGCGCCACGAGGCTGCGGCGGCTGAGGAAGAACGCCAGGCCACCGCGCCCGTCCTCGGCGGCGGCGCCGCGCGGGCGGGCCGCCGCGGCCAGGGCCTCCTCGCGAGCGTGCGGCTGGAGGCGCAGGAACGGGATCACAGCGGTCACGAACAGGAACGAGACGCCGTTGACCGCGTAGGCGCCGGCCGTGCCGACGGTGGCGATGCCCACCGCGGCCAGGGCGGTGCCGGCCAGACGTCCGGCGCTGTGCACGACGGACCCCAGGGCGATCGCCGAGGGCACGTCCTTCTCGGGGACGAGGTCGTTGCCGAGCAGCGCCGTCGCCGGGCCGTCCACGGTGGCGATCAGGCCGGTGATGCCGGCGAGGACCATCAGCACCGGCACATTGAGCGCGCCGAAGGCCACGAGCAGGGCGGTGGCGAAGGCCACGGCGGCCAGCAGGGCCTGGCTCACGGCCGCGGTGACCTTGCGGGGCCAGCGGTCCACGACGGCGCCGCCGAGCAGTCCGAAGAGCAGGCCGGGAGCGGCCTGGACCGACAGGGACAGGCCCGTGGTCGCGGCCGAGCCGGTGAGCTGGAGGACCAGTAGGTTCTGCACCGTGAGCTGCATCCAGGTGCCGAGGTTCGACACGAGGTTGGCCGCGGACCACCAGCGCATGCTGCGGCTGCGCAGGCAGCGCCAGGGGGACCGGTCCTCAGCCGCGGCGTTCTTGCGGCGGCCGAGCAGACCGCGCACCGGCCGCGCGGCGGGCGCGGCGGCGGAGTCGGGCGTGGCAGGGGCGACGGAGGAAGGGCGCAAGGATCCGGTCCGGGGGTAGGGGAAGCGGCTGGGCCGGCACGTCGCGCCTCGGGCGGGCCGGGGGCGGTCCGCGGGTCCTGGCGTCGAGAACCCCGCCGGGTGCGTCACCCAGGGCGGGGGCCGGGAAGAACACCGGGACGCGACGCCCCTGGGCGGGGGTCGCTTCCGGCGTCCATGTCATCGTCACAAGCGCTTCCCGGCGTTGAGAAGTTCGCGCGCTGTGCGGTCGGTCACCCTCCCCCGCCGCTCCTTGCCGGTACGGGCGGCGGGGGCGGAGTGGTGGGGTGGGTCACACGGCCCGGCGGCTCAGCCGGGCTGCTGGTTGAACCGGTGGGCGGCGCGGTCGTTCAGCCGGGTGAGCCGGTTCAGCACGGCGGAGTCGATCCTGCGGGCGGCGACGCGGCCGGGCACGTCGTGCTCGGGCGCGGTCCCGCCGCCGGGCAGCAGCCGGGCGCCCAGGGCCAGGAGCCGGGCCGTGGTGGCGGGGGCGACGCCGTGGAACCGCACCGCCGCCTTGGCGACGGGGCTGAGCACGGCCTCCGGCCGGCGCCGCTCGGCGGCCGTGACGACGGCGCGGGCCGCCCGCTCGGCGTCCATGGACAGCACCGGGAGTCCCGCCGCCGCGGCGAACCAGGCGTACTCCCTGCCGGGCTGGCCGCTGAACCGGGCGGCGGTGTGCGAGCCGGTGCGCATCAGGCCCGGCAGGACGGTCGTGACGCTGATGCCGTCGGCCGCCAGCTCGGCACGCAGCCCCTCGGACAGTCCGGCGGCCGCGAACTTGGCGCCGGCGTAGGGCAGCAGATGGGGGGCGGCGACGCGGCCGCCGAGGGAGCTGATGGTGACGATCCGCCCCTCGCCGCGGGCCCGCATGGCCGGCAGCGCGGCCATCACGAGGCGCAGGGGGGCGAAGTACATGGTCTCCATGGCGCTGCGGAAGTCCGCCTCGGCCATCGCGGAGAGGGGCCCCACCTGGATCTCGCCCGCGTTGTTCACCAGGACGTCCAGGGAGCCGAACGCGGCCTCGGTCGCCTCCACGAGCCGCCCGGGTGCCTGCTCGTCGGTGATGTCGCAGGCCAGGGAGCGGACGTCCGCTCCCTCCTCGCGCAGCATCCGCTCGGCGCGGGCGAGCTCGTCGTCGTCGCGGGCGCAGAGCATGACGCGGCACCCCCGACGGGTCAGCTCCCGGGCGATGAGCAGGCCGAGGCCGCGGGAGGACCCGGTCACGAGCGCGGCACGGCCGGTCAGGCCGTCGTGGGACGAGCGGGGCATGGGCCCACCTCCTAGCTCTGGAGTCAGTGTCACCCGGGCGGGCGGCCGCCGCCGCTCGGGGCGGGGCCGGCGCCCGGCCGTCACGGTGGGTGCGCGGTCGTCGCCGGCTGCTGCGGGGCGGCGTTTCGGGGGAGGTTCCCCGGGTACGTTCTCCGACTCATCCGGCGACGAAAGGTCCTGCGATGTCCCAGCGCAAACCCGCCCTGCGTCCGGTCGTCTGGCAGCCGCCGCCCCGCCCCGCCCGGGCCCGCGCCCGCTACGGACCGGACCCGCTGCCGCCGGTGCGCCGGCTGCCGCTCGGCGCGAGCGGCCCCGAGGACGTCCGCGTCGACGCGGAGGGAAGGGTGCTGACCGGTGTGTCGGACGGGCGGGTGCTCGGCGTGGACCCGGTGGGGGGCCGGGTGCGTACGGTCGCCGACACCGGGGGACGGCCGCTGGGCCTGTGCCCGCTGCCCGACGGGCGGCTGCTGGTGTGTGACGCGGAGCGCGGGCTGCTGCGGGTCGAGCCGGGGTCCGGACGGGTCGAACGGCTGCTGCGGGAGGTGGCCGGAACGCCGCTGGGAGTGTGCAGCAACGCCGTGACGACGGCCGACGGCACCGTGTACGTCAGTGACGCCAGCCGGCGTTTCCCGCTCGCCCACTGGATGGGCGACCTGCTGGAGCACTCCGGCACCGGCCGCCTCGTCCGCTGGGAGCCCGCCACCGGCGACGCCCAAGTGGTGCTCGACGGGCTGCACTTCGCCAACGGGGTCGCCCTGGCGTCCGACGGCTCGTTCGTCGTGGTCGCCGAGACCGGTGCCTACCGGCTGCGCCGCCTGTGGCTGACGGGTCCGAAGGCGGGGGCCGACGACGTCTTCGCCGCGAACCTGCCCGGATTCCCGGACAACCTGTCGACCGGTCCCGGCGGCCTGATCTGGGTGGCGATGGCCGCGCCCAGGGATCCCGTGCTCGATCTGCTGCACCGTACGCGTCCGGGCCTGCGCCGCGCCCTGTGGGCCCTGCCGTCCGCGCTGCTCCCCGGGCCGCGCCGCACCGCCTGGGCGATCGCCCTGGACGCCGACGGGCGGGTGGTGCGGGACCTCCAGCGGCCGGGGCGCGGCTACCACATGGTGACCAGCGTGTGCGAACACGCCGGCGGGCTGTACCTGGGGAGCCTGGTGGAGTCCTCACTGGGCGTCGTGCCCCTGGAGAAGGCGGGCTGACCCGTCCTCAGCCGGGGGCGCCAGGCCGTGTCCGGCACTCGCCCGTACGGCCGCAGGCGGGTCCCCATCCCTGCGTGCGCCGCACGGCAGCGGGTACACGTCGCGCATGCGCACCATGGTGAGTTCCTGGGACCGGTCCCTCTTCCAGCAGGTCGCGGCGCGGCACTGGCCGGGGGGTGACCGGGTGCTGCCGAAGCTGTCACGCGGTGCCGACCACGGGGTGCTGTGGTTCGGCGTGGCCACGGGGGCGGCGCTGCTGGGCGGGCGGTCCGCGCGGCGGGCCGCGCTGCGCGGCGTGGCGTCGCTGGCGGTCGCCTCGGCGACGGTCAACACGCTGGGCAAGCGGTCCGTGCGGCGCGTCAGGCCGGTGCTGGACGTCGTACCGACGATCCGGCACCTGGCCCGGCAGCCGTTCACCACCTCCTTCCCGTCGGGGCACGCCGCCTCGGCCGCCGCGTTCACCACGGGCGTCGCGCTGGAGAACCCGGCCTGGGGCCTGGCCCTGGTGCCGCTCGCCGCCTCCGTGTGCTTCTCCCGCGTCTACACCGGTGTGCACTACCCCGGGGACGTCGTGGCGGGGGCGCTGCTCGGGGTGGGCGCGGCGTTCGCGGTGCGCGGGGTGGCACCGACCCGCTCCCAGCTCGCTCCCCCGGCGAGGCCGCGCGCGGAGGCCCCGGCGCTGCCGGGCGGCAGGGGCCTGGTGGTGGTCGTGAGCCGGGGTTCGGGGCAGCGGGCGGCGTCCCGGCCCGACCCGGTCCCGGGAATCCGCGCGGTCCTGCCCGACGCGAAGATCGTCGAGTGCTCCGAGGGCGACTCGCCGGCGGACGTGCTGGAGCGGGCCGCCGCCGCTGCCGGCGGCGGGGCGCTCGGCGTGTTCGGCGGCGACGGCACCGTCAACGCGGCGGCGGCCGTCGCCCGGCGGCACGGGCTGCCGCTGGCCGTGCTGCCGGGCGGCACCTACAACCACTTCGCCCACGACCTCGGCATCGAGTCGGTCGCCGACACGGCGCGTGCCGTGGAGACGGGCGAGGCCGTGGCCGTCGACCTGGTGCGCGTCGACGGCCTCCGTTTCCTCAACACCTTCAGCATCGGCGCCTACCCCGACCTGGTCCGGGTGCGGGAGCGGTGGGCCCACCGGATCGGCGCCTGGCCGGCCGGCGTGCTGGCCGCCGTGCACGTCCTGCGCACCGCGCAGCCCGTACCCGTGCGGGTCGACGGCCGCAAGCGGCGGCTGTGGATGCTCTTCGCCGGCAACTGCGTCTACCGGGGGCTGGGGGTCGCCCCGGTGCGCCGGCACGACCTGGCGGACGGGGTGCTGGACGTCCGCATGATCCGCGGCGGTCGGCTGGCCCGGACGCGCCTGCTGACGGCGGCGCTCACCGGCGGGCTCCGGCATTCGCCGGTGCTGCGGACGGCACGGGTGCGGCGGCTGCGCGTGGAGGACGTCCCGGCCGGCACGCACATGGCCTACGACGGCGAAGTGGCCCCGGCGCCGCGCTCGCTGACGCTGGAGAAGGAGAACGAGGCGCTGGTGGTCTACCGCCTGCCCGACTGACGGCGTGGACGGCGGGGGTCAGTCCTTGCCGTAGCGCATCCGCGCCCAGCCCGGCAGGGCGAACCAGCACAGCAGGAACCACACGAGCAGGCCCACGACCACCCAGGGCACGGCGGCGTTGTGCAGGGTCACGCGCAGGATGAGCAGCAGGGCCGAGACGACCGTGGCCAGGAGCAGGACGACGCCGGCCAGGGTCAGCCGGGAGACCCAGACGACGGTCTCGGGTTTGAGCCGCCGTCCCGTGACGATGCGGTGGAAGGAGACGGGGCCGATGAGGGCGCCGGTGGTCGCGGCGCCCAGCACGACGGTGATCACGTAGATGATCCGGTCGGTGTCCCCGAGGGTGGCGAAGCGCGGGGTGAAGGCGACGGTCAGCAGGAAGCCGAAGAGGACCTGCACCCCCGTCTGGGCCACCCGCACCTCCTGGAGCAGCTCGGCCCAGCGGCGGTCGGCCCGCTCCTCCTGTGACTCGTCCCGTCCGTGGCGCTCCGCGTTCATGGTGTCTCCTCCGGTGCGCCGAGTACCCCCTGGGTGCGGCGGTATGCGGTGCGGCGAGCGCGACGGGCCGGAAGGGAGGACACTGTAAGCGCTAGGCCGTATTCGATGTGGGCAGGCGCTGGCTGGAGGTGATGACCATGTTGCCGCTGCTCCTGGTCCTGCTTCTCGTGGTGATTCTTTTCGGCGCGGGTTTCGCAGTGAAGATCCTTTGGTGGATCGCCCTCGTCGTGCTGGTCCTGTGGCTGATCGGGTTCGTCGCCCGTTCGGGCGGAGGCCGTTGGTACCGCTGGTAGCCCGCCGCCCGGACCGTGAGCCGGGCGTCGGTTCGGAGGTGGTGGAATGGCCCGTTCCAGGACCTGAGACGACCGGGCCGGCCTGTTCGCCCCGTGCGGGCGGACCTCATTCCACGCGGGCGAACGGGCTGGCGTCCAGGTCGGCCAGGAGCGCGGCGGGGTCGCGGTAGACGGCGACCGCGCCCGCGCTCTCTAGTTCGGCTCTGCCGATGCCGCCGGAGAGCAGCGCGACGCAGTCGACGCCCGCGGCGCGGGCGGCCTGCACGTCCCACACCGTGTCGCCGACGAACAGCGCGCGCTCCGGCGGCGCTTCGGCTTGTTCGAGTGCCTGGACCACGGCGTCGGGCGCGGGTTTGCTCGCGTCCACGTCGTCGGCGCTCGTGGCGGCGTGGATCGCGTCGTCGGCGCCGATCGCCCGGCGCAGCGCCTCCAGCTCGACGCCCTGGGCCGAGGTGGCCAGGACGACGCGCCAGCCCCGGTCGGCGAGCGCGCGCAGCAGCTCGGCCGCGCCCTCCAGCGCCGGCAGGCGGTCGAAGTAGGTGGCGTAGACGGCCTTGTGGGCCGCGCTGACGGCCTCGTCCCCGGAGCGGTCGCGGTCCTCACCGAGCAGCCGGTCGATCAGACGGCCCGACCCCATGCCGACGGTGTGGTGGATGTCGGTCATGGTGACGCGGTGGCCGGCCTGGTGGAACGCCTCCCACCAGCTGACGGCGTGGAGGTAGTTGGTGTCCACGAGCGTGCCGTCCACGTCGAAGACGGCCGCCCGCGGGCGGGCGGGCCGGGCCGGGGTGCTCATGTCGTCGTACGCCGTCACGGGGTGTGCCTCACGGGGTCAGTAGGGTCTTGATCATGCCGTCCTCCTTGGCCTGGAAGGCCTTGTAGGCCTTCGGGCCCTCCTCCAGCGGCAGGATGTGCGTGGCGAAGCCCTGCACGCCGAGGGGGTCGGCGTCGTCGAGCAGCGGGAGGATGTCGTCGACCCAGCGGCGCACGTTGGCCTGTCCCATCCGGAGCTGGATCTGCTTGTCGAACAGGGTCATCATCGGCAGCGGGTCGGCCATGCCGCCGTAGACGCCGGCGAGGGAGACCGTGCCACCCCGGCGCACCGCCTCGATCGCGGTGTAGAGGGCGGCCATGCGGTCGACGCCGGCGTGGTCCATGAGCTTCTGCGCGAGCGCGTCCGGCAGCAGTCCGACGAACTGGTGGGCCGCCTGGGCGAGCGGTGCCCCGTGCGCCTCCATGCCGACCGCGTCGACGACGGCGTCCGTCCCCCTGCCGCCGGTCAGCTCCCGGACGGCGGCGACGAGGTCCTTGCCGTGCTCCCGCAGGTCCAGCGTGGTCACGCCCCTGGCTCGGGCGCGCTCCAGCCGCTCGGGGACCAGGTCCACGCCGATGACCTGCCCGGCCCCGCGGTGGAGGGCGACGCGCGCGGCCATGTCGCCGATCGGCCCGAGGCCGAGGACGGTCAGGCTGCCGCCCGCCGGTACCGCGGCGTACTCGACGGCCTGCCAGGCGGTCGGCAGGACGTCCGAGAGGTAGACGAACCGCTCGTCGGGCGGCCCGTGGGGCACCTTGACCGGGAGGGTGTCCCCGAAGGGCACCCGCAGGAACTGGGCCTGGCCGCCGGGCACCTGCCCGTAGAGCTTGCTGTACCCGAACAGCGCGGCGCCCTTGCCGCGCTCGCGGACCTGCGTGGTCTCGCACTGCGAGTGCAGACCCTGGCCGCACATGAAGCAGGTGCCGCAGGAGACGTTGAACGGCACGACGACCCGGTCGCCGGGGACGAGGGAGGTCACCTCCGGGCCCACCTCCTCGACGATCCCCATCGGTTCGTGACCGAGGACGTCACCGGGGTCGAGGTAGGGGCCGAGCAGCTCGTAGAGGTGGAGGTCCGAGCCGCAGACGCCGGTGGACGTGACGCGGACGATCACGTCCGTGGGCAGCTCCAGCTTCGGGTCGGGCACGGTCTCCACGCGGACGTCCCGCCTTCCGTGCCAGGTCAGGGCTCGCACACCGCTCTCCTTCCGGCACGGGTCGCGGGGGACGGGGTGGGCCCGGGACCGGGCAGGGGGCCCGGCGGCGGCAGCGGGTCGGGGCCGGGCGGCGGGGGCGGCGGCGGACGGTCCGGACCGGGCTGCGGGGGCGCGGGCGGCACCGGGTCGGGGCCGCCGGGACCGGGCGCCGGGGTGGGCTCGGGAGGTACCGGGTCGGGTGGAGTCGTCAGCTGGTGCATCCCCATCCTCGTGAGTCGGTGCGGGACCGGCCGTTCCGGCCGGCCGGCGGTCCTTCGCGGGGCCGGCGGCGGGCGGCGGGGGCGGCACGGTCCGCGCCCTGCCACGCTGGCACGACCGCCCGGCCGCCGCCCGGCACGCGTACTCCATCCGGCCCCGGGAGACGCCGCGTCCCGGGTACCCGGGCCCCGGGCCGCAAAACCGGGCGAGGGGTCCGCCGGCCGCCCGGACGGCCGGGTTTGCCCCCGGCCGGGGTGGTTACCCGTCCGGTGCCGGCACACGCCGCACGCGGACGAGGAGGCGTCACCGCCATGACCGAGTACGGCTACTTCCTGTCCTGTGAGGAGAACACCCCGAAGGACCTCGTCGAGCAGGCGAGGATGGCGGAGGACGCCGGGTTCACCTCGCTGTGGATCTCCGACCACTTCCATCCGTGGTGCGAGGCGCAGGGCCAGAGCCCGTTCGTGTGGTCGGTGATCGGCGCGTTGGCGCGGGCCACCTCGCTGCCGGTCCAGACGGCTGTGACCTGCCCGACCCTGCGCATGCACCCGGTGATCACGGCGCAGGCCGCCGCGACCAGCGCGGCGCTGCTGGGCGAGGGCCGCTTCCGGCTCGGGGTGGGCAGCGGCGAAGCGCTCAACGAGCACGTCCTCGGCGACCGCTGGCCCCCGGCGGCCGTGCGGCTGGAGATGCTCGAAGAGGCCGTCCACGTGATGCGCCGGCTCTTCGAGGGCGGCCGGGTCGACCACCGGGGCAGGCACTACACCGTCGAGAACGCCCGGCTGTACACGCTGCCCGGCGAACCGGTGCCCGTCGACGTCTCGGCCTTCGGCCCGGCGGCCCTGGAGCTGGCCGGCAGGATCGGCGACGGGCTGGTGGCGATCAAGCCGGAGAAGCAGGCCGTGGACGGCTTCCGCTCCCACGGCGGCGCCGGGAAGCCGGTCTTCGGCGGGGTGAAGGTGTGCTGGGGCCGGGACCGCGAGGCCGCCATCGACCTGGCGCACCGGAGGTGGGCGGTGGAACAGCTGCCGGGCGAACTGAACCAGGTGCTGCCGACGCCGGCCCACTTCGAGCAGGCCGCGCAGCTGGTGCCGCGCGAGACGGTGGCCCGGAACGTGACGTGCGGGGACGACGTGGACGCCCACGTGGCGACCCTGCGGGAGTTCGCCGACGCCGGCTTCGACCGCGTCCACGTGAGCCAGATCGGCCCCGACCAGCGGGGCTTCTTCGACTTCTACCGCGCCGAGGTGCTGCCCCGGCTGGTCTCCTGACGACACCCCTAGGTCTCCTCCTCCCTAGGGCTCCCGAAGGGTCACCCGGAGCGGTCACCCGGCCGGACGGGTTCCCGTAACACCCGGCCGACGGGGTACGGCCGGATGGCGCAGGCGGTGTTTGCCCCCACGTGATCGCGGCTAGGACACCAGGCGCCCCGCCGACCGCCGGCAGGACTCGCAACGGTGCGGTCGCAGGGCCACGTCCGGCCCTGGGAGAGGCGATGCCGCAGTTGGAGCACCGGCCCCGCGTCCAGCCGGCCGGGAGCACGGAGAACCGTCCGACGGCCCTGGGCGGCAGGCTCCTGACGTACCTGACCACCACCGATCACAAGACGATCGGCAACATGTACCTGGTGACCGCATTCGGTTTCTTCCTGCTGGGCGGTCTGCTGGCGATGGTCATGCGCGCGGAGCTGGCGCGGCCGGGGCTCCAGATCGTCTCGGCCGACCAGTACAACCAGTTGGTCACCATTCACGGCACCGTCATGATGCTGCTGTTCGCCACCCCGATGTTCGCGGGGTTCGCCAACGCCGTCATGCCCCTGCAGATCGGGGCCCCCGACGTCGCCTTCCCCCGCCTCAACGCCCTGACGTACTGGCTGTTCCTCTTCGGCGGCCTGATCGTGGTCTCGGGCTTCCTCACCCCCGGCGGCGCGGCGTCCTTCGGCTGGTTCGCCTACGCCCCGCTCAACAGCGCGGTCCGCACGCCCGGCGCGGGCGGTGACCTCTGGGCGATGGGACTGGTCGTCGCCGGCCTCAGCACCACGCTGGGGTCGGTGAACTTCATCGCCACCATCGTCACCCTGCGCGCGCCCGGAATGACGATGTTCCGCATGCCGGTCTTCACGTGGAACATCCTCTTCACGTCGATCCTCGCGCTGCTGGCCTTCCCGGTGCTGACCGCCGCACTGCTCGCCCTGGAGGCGGACCGGAAGTTCGGCGCCCACGTCTTCGACGCGGCCAACGGCGGGGCGGTGCTCTGGCAGCACCTGTTCTGGTTCTTCGGCCACCCCGAGGTCTACATCGTCGCGCTGCCCTTCTTCGGCGTGATCACGGAGATCATTCCGGTCTTCAGCCGCAAGCCGGTCTTCGGCTACGCCGGGATGGTGGGCGCGACCATCGCCATCACCATGCTGTCGGCCAGCGTGTGGGCGCACCACATGTTCGCCACCGGCGCGGTGCTGCTGCCGTTCTTCTCCCTGATGTCCTTCCTGATCGCGGTGCCCACAGGGGTGAAGTTCTTCAACTGGATCGGCACCATGTCGCGGGGGAGCATCTCCTTCGAGACCCCCATGCTGTGGGCCGTCGGCTTTCTCGTCACCTTCCTGCTGGGCGGCCTCAGCGGCGTGCTCATCGCCTCGCCCCCGCTGGACTTCCAGGTCACCGACTCGTACTTCGTCGTGGCTCACCTGCACTACGTGCTCTTCGGGACGGTCGTCTTCGCGATGTTCGGCGGCTTCTATTTCTGGTGGCCGAAGTGGACGGGGCGCATGCTGGACGAGCGGCTGGGCAAGGTGCACTTCGCGACGCTGTTCGCCGGTTTCCAGATCACCTTCCTGGTGCAGCACTGGCTGGGCGAGTCGGGCATGCCCCGGCGGTACGCCGACTACCTCGCCGCCGACGGCTTCACCACGCTGAACACCGTCTCCTCCATCGGGGCGTTCCTCCTCGGGCTCTCCACGCTGCCGTTCCTGTACAACGTCTGGCACACCGCGCGCCACGCGCCGAAGGTGGACCGCGACGATCCGTGGGGGTTCGGCCGGTCGCTGGAGTGGGCGACGTCCTGCCCGCCGCCCCGCCACAACTTCGTCACGCTGCCCCAGGTGCGGTCCGACTCCCCCGCCTTCGACCTGCACCACCCGGAGGCGGCACCCCAGCCCCTGCCCGCCGCGCCGGGCGGGGCGGAGCCCGGGCCCGCCGCCGGCCCGCGAGAGGAGGGGCGTTCATGAAAACCGAGGCATGGCTGTTCGCGGGGGTCGCCGGCTTCTTCCTGGTCACCGACGCCGTCTATGCCGGGCTCACGGTGGAGCCGGCCGGCACGGCGGCCCTGACGGTGTCGTTCCTGATGGCCTCGGTCATCTCGTTCTTCTGCGGGGTGAACCACCGTCGCCGCGGGCCGCGCCCGGAGGACCGCAAGGACGCCCTGGTGGCCGAGCGCGCGGGACGGCTGGACTTCTTCCCGCCGCACAGCCCCTACCCCGTGCTCACCGCGGCCGGCATCGCCCTCGTCGCGCTGGGCGTCGTGTACGGCCTGTGGCTGTTCCTGACGGCCGCGGGGGTGCTCCTCGCCGGCGTCCTCGGCCTGGTGTTCCAGTACGTCCAGCGCGCGGAGTGAGGCGGGGGCTCACGTCCCCTCGGTCTCCGTGGCGGGCTCCGCGGGCTCGACCGCCGGGGCGGCCAGCCGGCCCGCGATCTGGTCCCGCTGCTCGGGCGTGACGGGCATCTCCAGCCGGTCGCGGTAGTACCAGGAGCTCAGCGCCGTCCGGAGCCGGACACGGCGGGGCGCCGGGCCCTCGGGGGCCGGCAGCGGTGCGGGCGCCTCCCGCACCATCAGGCGGTAGCTCTCCTCGGGGGAGAGCGCCTGGTGGCCCTCACCGAAGCCGCCGTAGACGCTCTGCTCCACCTGTCCGTCCTCCTCGCCCTCCGTCAGGCGTCTGCGGTCGCGGGCCTGGAGGGCCAGGCACAGCCGCTTGGTGACCCAGAACGCCACCACGGGGCCGAGGAGGACCAGCGCCCGCAGGACCCGGGTGAGGCCGTCGACCGACAGCCGGAACGAGTAGGCGATCACGTCGTTCCCGCCGGCCAGGAGCAGCAGGCCGTAGCAGACGACGGCTGCGACGCCCAGGCCGGTGCGGGTGGGCCGGTCGCGCGGCCGGTCGCACAGGTGGTGTTCCGTACGGTCGCCGGTCACCCACTTCTCGAAGACCGGGTAGGTGTAAAGGATCATGAACAGCAGGCCCGGCAGCACGACGGCCGGCAGCAGCACGTTCCACATCAGCGTGTGCCCGGCGACGGCGTTCTGCCAGGGCGGCATCACCCGCAGGGCTCCTTCGAGGAAGCCCACGTACCAGTCGGGCTGCGAGCCGGTGGCCACCAGGTCGGCGCGGTAGGGCCCGTAGGCCCACACCGGGTTGACCTGCGCCACGGCGCCGAGCACCACGAGCGCGCCGGAGACCATCAGGGCCAGGCCGGTGGACTTCATGGTGAACTGCGGGAACATCGGCTGCCCGACGACGTTGCGGTTCGTCCTGCCCCGCCCGCTCCACTGGGTGTGCTTGAGGTAGACGACCAGGAAGAGGTGCAGGGCCACGAGGGCGAGCAGCACGCCGGGGACGAACATCACGTGCACGACGTACAGCCGCGGGATGACCGCCGTGCCGGGGAAGGAGCCGCGCCAGACGAGGAAGCTCAGATAGGTGCCGACGACGGGGATGGACATCACGATGGTGTTCGCCGTGCGCAGCCCGGTCCCCGACAGCAGGTCGTCCGGCAGCGAGTAGCCGCAGAAGCCCTCCAGCAGGGCGAGGAGGAACAGCGTCACCCCCACGGCCCAGTTGAGCTCCCGGGGCCTGCGGAAGGCGCCCGTGAAGAAGATCCGCAGCATGTGGGCGCCGATGGCCGCGACGAACACCAGTGCCGCCCAGTGGTGCACCTGCCGGATGAGCAACCCGCCGCGCACGTCGAAGCTGATGTCGAGGGTCGACGCGTACGCCTGCGTCATCCGCTGCCCGCGCAGCGGGGCGTACGCCCCGGAGTAGACGGTCTCGACCATGCTGGGGTCGAAGAACAGCACGAGGTAGCAGCCGGTGAGGACGAGCACGACGAGGCTGTAGAGGGCGAGCTCGCCAAGCAGGTACGACCAGTGGTCGGGGAAGGCCTTGCGCAGCAGCTGTCTGCCCAGGGCGGCGGCGGGGAACCGGCGGTCCAGCGCCGTGAAGCCGGCCAGGGCCGCCGCGCGGACCCGCTGCCGGGTCCGCTCCTTCCGTCTCCGGAACAGCATTCGGTACGCTCCCTGCCCAGCCGGGTGCCTCGACGTCGCGGCGGCCGCACCGCGGCTGATGGGTAACCCGCGCGCCGGCCGGCTAATCGCCGGTCCCGTGAGGATTAGGCAGAACAGGGGGGCGTGGCGAGCCGGCGCTCTGGACCCCGCGCACCCCGTGGGACACACTCGGGCCCATGGGATGGACCGACATCGAGCAGATCGCGGCGGGGCTCGCGCGCAAGCACCCGGGCACCGACCCCCTCGCCGTCACCCTCACGGACGTCCGCGACCGCGTCGCGGCACTGAGCGGCTTCACCGACGACCCCACGCGGTGCAACGCGCGCATCCTCGAATCGATACAACTGGCCTGGAGCGACAGAACGACCTGAGGGGGCCACCCCCTCGCCCGCCCCGTTCCCCCAGCAAGATCCTTAACCGGAATCGCCCCGCTGTTCACCACATTGAGGGGAAAGATTACTTTCGGACCCCCGCTCCGGCCGTCCGGCCCTAGCGTGCCTCCTGATCGCCGGGTATCCGGCGGTCAGGACCCCGGCCCCGCCCCGAAAGGCCGCGCACGCGATGGCGAACCCGTTCGAGCTGCCCCGCTTCTACATGCCGTACCCGGCCCGCCTGAACCCCCATCTGGAACGTGCCCGGACGCATTCCAAGGCGTGGGCCCGGGACATGCGGATGGTGGAGGGTTCGGGCATCTGGGACGAGTCCGACTTCGACTCGCACGACTACGCCCTGCTGTGCGCCTACACCCACCCCGACGCCTCCGGTCCCGAGCTGGACCTGGTCACCGACTGGTACGTGTGGGTGTTCTTCTTCGACGACGACTTCCTGGAGAAGTTCAAGCGCACCGGGGACACCCGGGGCGCGCGGGAGTACCTCGACAGGCTCTACGCCTTCATGCCGCTGGACGCCGGCGAGCCCTCCCCCGAGCCGGCCAACCAGGTGGAGGCGGGCCTCGCCGACCTGTGGGCCCGTACGGTCCCGGGGATGTCCGAGGGGTGGCGCCGGCGCTTCCGCGAGAGCACCTGGAACCTGCTCGAGGAATCGATGTGGGAGCTGTCCAACATCAACGAGGGCAGGGTCGCCAACCCCGTCGAATACATCGAGATGCGCCGCAAGGTGGGCGGCGCCCCCTGGTCGGCCAACCTGATCGAGCACGCCGCGGGCGCCGAGGTCCCCGACGCCGTGGCGGCCAGCCGGCCCCTGTGCGTGCTGAGGGACACCTTCGCCGACGGCGTGCACCTGCGCAACGACCTCTTCTCGTACCAGCGGGAGATCGAGGCGGAGGGCGAGCTGTCCAACGCCGTCCTCGTCTTCGAACGCTTCCTGGACTGCGACACCCAGCAGGCCGCGGACGCCGTCAACGACCTGCTCACCACCCGGCTCCAGCAGTTCGAGCACACCGCCCTCACCGAGGTGGGGCCCCTGCTCCAGGAGCACGGTCTGGACCCCACGGCGTACGCCGACGTCTTCGCCTACGTCAAGGGACTCCAGGACTGGCAGTCCGGCGGCCACGAATGGCACATGCGCTCCAGCCGGTACATGAAGGAGTCCTCCGGCCACGCCTCCTCGCCGGTCGCCGGCGCGCTGCTGGGCGGTCCCCTCGGGCTCGGCACCTCGGCGGCCCGTCTCGTGCCCTCGATCCTGGCCTCCCTGCCCGCACGGGCGCGCAGCTTCACCCACGTCCCGTTCCAGCGGGTGGGGCACCTGCCCCTGCCCGACTTCCACATGCCGTACGAGACCCGGCTCAACCCCCACCTGGCCGCGACCCGGCGGCACAACGTCGACTGGTCGCAGCGGACGGGCATCCTGACTCCCTCGCCCGCCGACCCGCTCGCCGGGTTCTGGAACGAGGAGAAACTCAGGGACTACGACCTCGGGCTGTGCGCCGCCGGCATCAACCCCGACGCGACCGTGGCGGAACTGGACCTGGGGACGGACTGGCTCACCTGGGGCACCTACGGCGACGACGTCTACCCCGCGCTCTTCGGCCGGGCCCGCGACCTGGCCTCGGCCAAGGCGTGCAACGAACGGCTGCGGCTGTTCATGCCCCTGGAGGGCGAGCCCGGCGTCCCCGCGCTGAACTGCATGGAGCGCGGGCTCGCCGACGTCTGGTCGCGCACGGTGGCGCCGATGCCCCCCGAGGCGCGCCGTGCCCTGCGGCAGTCGATCGAGGACATGCTGGACAGCTGGCTGTGGGAGCTGGACAACCAGGCGCTCAACCGGATCCCCGAGCCCGTCGACTACATCGAGATGCGGCGCAAGACCTTCGGCTCGGACCTCACCATGTCCCTCGCCCGGCTGCGGCACGGCAAGTCGCTTCCGCCCGAGGTGCTGCGCTCCCGGCCGGTCCAGGCCATGGAGCACGCGGCCTCGGACTACGCCATGCTCATGAACGACGTCTTCTCCTACCAGAAGGAGATCCAGTTCGAGGGCGAGGTCCACAACGCCGTCCTTGTCGTCCAGAACTTCTTCGACTGCGGCCGCGACCAGGCCCTGAAGATCGTCAACGACCTGATGACGTCGCGGATGAGGGAGTTCGAGCACGTGCTGGCCGTGCAGCTGCCCGCGTTGTGCGCGGAGTTCGGCCTGGACGCGGAGGCCCGGGCCACCCTGGACGGCTACGCCCAGGAGCTGAAGCACTGGATGCCCGCCATCCTCACCTGGCACGACGGCTGCCGCCGCTACCGGGAGGAGGACCTGCTGCGGCACCACACGGTGCCGGCGGTGCCCGCCCCGGCCGCCGCGCCGGTGCCGGGCGGGCCCACCGGCCTCGGGACCTCGGGGGTCCGGATCGCGGAGCTGCTCAGCTTGCGGTGACGGGCCGTCATCGGCGGCCCGGGAGCGCGGCGTCGAGGACGTCGGCCGTGGGGCCGTGGTGGGTGACGCGGCCCCCGTCGAGCAGGTGGACGGTGTCGGCGTAGGCGGCGACGAGGTGCAGTTCGTGGCTGACCAGGACGACGGTCAGCCCGTGCGCGGCCTGGATCCGGGCCAGCAGGCGCATCACGGAGTGCGCGGTGTCCGGGTCCAGGGCGGAGGTGATCTCGTCGCACAGCAGGACCTCCGGCCCGGGCGCAAGGGCCCGGGCGAGGGCCACGCGCTGACGCTGGCCTCCCGAGAGCTCGGCGGGACGGCGGTGGGCGTGGTCGGCCGACAGCCCGACGTCCTCCAGCAGCCGGGCCACCCGGCCGGGCACGGCGGCGGCGGGCACGGTGCGGTGCAGGGTCAGGGGCCGGGCCACGATCGCGCCCACGGTGCGGGCCGGGTTGAGGCAGCCGAGGGGGTTCTGCGGTACGAGCTGGATGCCGCGGCGCTGCTCCCCGGTGCGCTTGCGGTTCACGGTGGGCAGCGGGGCGCCGGCGAGGGTGAGGGTGCCGCCGTCGGGCCGGCGGAGTCCGGCCAGGACGCGCAGCAGGGTGGTCTTGCCTGAGCCCGAGGCACCGATGAGGGCCGTGGTGGTGCCGGCCGGCGCGGTGAAGTCGACATCCGCCAGGGCGGGACGCCCGGTGCGGCGGCGGTCGAAGGTGACGCGGAGGCCGCGTGCGGTGAGCCCCCCGGAGCGCGGGGCCGTGGAAGAAGGGGCCGTGGCTGCCCGTATCGCAGGGGCGGCCGGTTCGGGCGTGGCGGCCCGGGGCGCCGGATGGTGAGGGGACGTCAGGGCGACGGCGTGGTCGGCGCAGCGGTCGACGAGTCCGGGGTCGTGGCAGGTGAGCAGGACGCCGATATGCCGTGCGGTGGCGAGCTCCCGCAGCAGGTCGGCGATCTCGTCACGCAGGCGGTGGTCGAGGCCGGCGGTGGGCTCGTCGAGGAGGAGGACCTCGGGGGCCCGGGCGAGGGCGCGGGCGAGCGCGACCCGGCGTTGCTGGCCGCCGGATAGGGCGCCGGGGCGGCGTTCGAGCAGGCCGTCCCGGGGGTCCAGCCGGCATTCGGCGAGCAGGCGGGCGGCGGTGCCGGCGTCGGCCGTGCCGGCCAGTTCGGTGACGATGCGGCGCACGCGCATGCGGGGGTTGAGGGCCGAGGCGGGGTCCTGTCCCACATGGGCGATGCGGTGGCGGCGCAGCGCGCGCAGTTCGGCGGCGGGCAGGCGGAGGACGTCGTGGCCGAGCACGGTCAGGGTGCCGGCCGCCACTTCGGCGCGGGGCGGCAGGGCGCCGGCGAGGGCGCGCAGGAGGGTGGTCTTGCCGGAGCCGGAGGGGCCGGTGAGGGCGGTGACCGTGCCGGGGGCGAGAGTGAGGTCGGTGGGCGGGAGCAGCACGGGCCCCCCGGGGAGACGGATCGCGAGGCCCCGGGCCTCGGCGAGGGGGGTGGTGGGCTCGGTCATGGGGAGGGGTACGTCCTCGGGGGTCATGGTGTGCTCACGTCCGGGCGGCCGCGACGGGCACCGGCTGCCGGCCGGGCCGTGGTGGCGAGGTTGACGCTGATGGCGAGGAGGCCGATGGTGATGCTGGGGGCGACGACGGCCCAGGGGTTGAGGAGGATGCCGCCGGCGTTCTCCCGGATCATCAGGGCCCAGTCGGCGGCGGGCGGCTGGGGGCCGATCTGGAGGAACCCTGCCATGGAGACGACGTAGACCGCCTCCACGAAGCGCAGTCCGAAGAGGACCGCGACGACGGCGCGCAGGTTGGGCAGGATCTCGCGCAGGGCCAGGTGGGTCAGGTGTTCGCCGCCCGCCGCGGCGGCCTCGACGAATCCGGCCGTGGCGAGGGGGGCGGCGGCGCCGGCGACGACGCGGACGGCGTAGGGCACGCCCAGGACGACGGCGGCGAGGACGACGGTCCAGCGGCCGCCGCCGGGCCAGGCCATGGCCAGCAGCATCACGCCCAGGACGGCCGGCAGCAGGATGGCGACGTCCGCGGTGCGTTCGACGAGGCCGCCGAGGCGGCGGCTGAGGACGGCGAAGCAGCCGATGACGGCGGCGACGGCGGTGACGACCACGGCGACGAGGAGGGCGCTGGCGGCCAGCGCGCTCCCGCCGTGCAGCAGCCGGCTGAGCACGTCGCGGCCCAACTGGTCGCCGCCCAGGAGTGCTGCACCGCCGGGCGGGGCGTAGGGGGCGGTGACGGGGGTGTCGACGGAGTGCGGCGCCAGGAGCGGTCCGGCCAGCGCGAGGGTGGTCAGCAGGAGGGCGGGCAGGGCGCGCAGGGCGCGGCGCGGGTCCGGGCGGGGCGGGTGGGGGGAGCCGGGGGGCGATGCTGCGGCCGCGGTCATGGGCGGGCCCCTGTCGTCCGGGCGCGGATGAGGTCGGCGAGGAGCAGGACGAGGCTGACGGCGGCGCCCGCGCAGGCGACGACGCCGGCGATGACGGGGGTGTCGCGGTCGGCGACGGCTCCGGCCAGCACGGTTCCCGTGCCGGGGTAGTTGAAGAGGGTCTCCACGACGACGGCGCCGCCCAGGAGCATTCCGGTGGAGGTGGCGAAGCCGGTGGCCATGACGGGCAGGGCGCCGGGCAGGGCGTGGCGCAGCAGGACGCGGGCGGGGGGCAGGCCGTCGAGGACGGCGGCCTCCACGTGCGGGGCTGCGGCCTGGTCGGCCAGGGCGGCGCGGACCACCAGGGCGTTCCAGCCGGTCTGCGGGATGGTCAGCGCGAGGACCGGCATGACGAGCATGGTCCAGGAGGCGGGGGTGCCGTCGGCGCCGGTGACGGTGGCCGCGGGCAGCCAGTCGGTCCACAGGGACAGGACCAGCAACAGCCCTACGGACACCACGAATTCGGGCAGGGCGAAGGCCGCGGTGGAGGTCAGGGTGACGAGGCGGTCCACCGCGCCGCCCGGGCGCAGGGACGCCCAGCAGCCGAGGGCGAGTGCCGCGGCGACGGTGAGGAGGAAGGCGGTGCCGCCGAGGAGCAGGGTGTTGGGGAAGGGGGCGGCGAGCAGGTCGTCGACGCGTTCGCCGCGGGCCGAGGTGCCGAGGTCGCCGGAGGGCAGGGCGGTCATCCAGTCGGCGAACTGCTCCCACACCGGCCGGTCCAGGCCGAGGAGGTGACGGCGCGCGGCCACGCCCGCCGCGCCCTCCCCCCGTTCGGAGGTCGCGGACGCGGCGTCTCCGGGCAGGAGCCGGACGGCGGCGAAGACCACGGCCAGGAGGACGACGAGCAGGGCGGCGCGGCGGGCGAGGAGTCCCAGGGCGCGGGCCGCGACGGCGCGTGCCGCGACGGCGCGTGCCGCGACGGCGCGTGCGGCGTGCCGGCCCGGCGGAGCGGCCGAGGAGTGTGCGGTCGCTGCGCCGGGCTGCCCGGTGGTCTCGTTCGCGGTGGTCCCGTTCAACGCGACAGCCAGACGCCTTCGAGCTGCACCCGCCCGTAGCCGGGCAGCCGGGGCAGGCCGTGGACCTTGGCGGCGGCCAGGTCGATGCCGTCTGCCATGCCCCACAGGAGGTAGCCGGAGCGCTCGAACTCGAGCTTCTGGAGGTCGTGGAGGGCGGTGGCCCGCTCGGTGTCGTCGGCGGCGGCGGTCGCCTTGCGGTAGGCCGCGTCGAAGTCCTTGTCGGACCACTGGGCCTCGTTCTGCCCGGCGCCGGTGACCATGGTCTTGGAGGCGAAGAAGACCACGGAGTCGTTGGTGCCCCAGTAGTTGGTGTAGAAGTCGCCCTTGAGCCAGGTCTTCTCGTAGAAGGCGCCGGACTCCTGCTTGACGACCTCGACCTTGACACCTGCCTCGCGGGCCTGGTGGGCGAAGAGCGTCGCGGAGTCGGCGAGGCCGGGGACGTCCTCGGTGGTGACGAGTTCGTAGGTCCTGCCGAAGTCGAAGCCCGCCTCCTTCAGCAGCCGTCCGGCCCGCTCCAGGTCCCGTGTGCGCTGGGGGATGTCCTTGGCGTAGCGGGGGTCGGCGGTGCCGAGGACGTCGTTGGCGACGGTCCCGTAGCCGGAGAGGACCTGCTTGACCATGGCCTCGCGGTCGACGACGAGCTTCATCGCCTCGCGGACCCGGGGGTCGGCGAAGGGGCCTTGGTCGGTGCGCATGACGAGGGGCATCGCCATGTCGTCGGGGCGGCGGACGACCTGGAGGTCCTTGCGGGCGGCGGCGGTGCGGGCCGCGACGGCACCGGCGTTGGAGGCGAGGTCGATCTGCCCCGACAGCAGTGCGTTCGTCATGGCCTGGGGGCTTTCGAACATGGTCACCTCGATGGCGTCGAGGTGGACGCGTCCGCCGTGCCAGCGGTCGTTGCGGACCAGCCGGGCGTTGCCGCCGCGGAACCAGTCGAGGACGAAGGGACCGGTGCCGGGGGCCTTGGCGACCTCCTTGTCGGGGGTGTCCTTCTTGAGCACGAAGGTGGTCAGCCGTGTGAGCAGGGGGAGTTCGGCGTTGGGGTAGTCGGAGACCAGGACGACGGCGTCCTCGCCGTCGGCGTTGATGTTGTCCTCCTGGATGCCGGGGAGGCGGGCGGAGCCGGCGGGGGTGCGCCGCAGTCTGCGCAGCGACCAGACGACGTCGGCGGCGGTGACCGGGGTGCCGTCGTGGAAGGCCGCCCCCTTGGCGAGGGTGAGGCGCCAGGTCGTCAGGTCCGGGGAGGAGGTCCAGCCGGAGGCGAGCCGGGGCACGGTGTTGCTCTTGGCCCCCGGCGCGGCGAGCGTGTCGTGAACGAGGGAGATGATGAGGTAGTCGCTCTCGTTTCCCTGGGTGCCGTGCGGGTCCCGGGTGATGGCCGAAGCCCGCCCCAGCGCCCCGACCCGCAAGGTGCCGCCTCGCCGGGGCTCGCCCCCGTCGCCGGCGGGTGAGGTGGCCGATTCCTTGTCGCCTCCGCAGGCGGTGAGCAGCGCGGCAACGCCCATTCCCCCGCCCGCCCACAGCAATTGGCGCCTGTTCAGGTTCACGTCGGTCCTCGTTCCCTTGCCCGTACAGCTGATAAGGGTTGCCTACCCTAACTTGCGCTGCGTTCGCAAGCCTTCCGGTTCCCGCCCCCACACAGAGGGCAATCAATGCACGTCAATAGGCATCAGGCTTCCCTTGAACAACAAAACGGACGAGCTGCAAGTTAGGTTTGCCTTACCTAACTTCGGTGGTAAGTTCCTTGCCATCCGGAGTCGCCGACCGCCGCACCCTGGCCCGGGACCCATGGGTCCCGTGATCGCCCCCGTCCTGCCCGGCGCTCCCTCACCGACGCTTTTCCGCCACTTCTCTCCGCCTACGTCTCGACCTCACCTGTCTCCACCTCCTCCACGGAAACGGATGATTTCGCCATGAGCACGGCCGCGCCCGTACGCCAGCTGGACCCCGCCTCGGTAGCCGAACTCCGCCGCTCCGCCGCACGCGTCCTCGACGCCTTCGGCAGCTCCGCCACCCACCCCGGCCTGCTGGCCCGGATCGCCCGGGAGGCGGCCGCGCTGAGCCCGGCCGTCCGCCACCAGTGCCGCCCCGTCGACACCGCCCACGGCCTGTTCGTGCTGCGCGGCCTCGAAGTCGACGACGCCGGGATCGGCCCGACTCCCGCCAGTTGGGCGGTCGCCGGTGACGCCGCGGCCGAATGGGACGTCGTACTCCTGCTCCTCGCCACCGCGATGGGCAACCCGATCGCCTGGGAGGGCCAGCAGGAAGGCCGGTTCGTCCACAACATCGTCCCGACCGCCGGCCGCGAGCAGGAACAGACCGGTGCGAGCAGCGACGTGCTGCTCAGCCCCCACACCGAGGACGCCTTCCACCCCGGCCGCGCCCATCTGCTGATGCTGTGCTGCATGCGCAACCCCGACGACATCGCGACCACCGCCGCCTCGGTACGCGAAGTGCGGCTGACGGACGAGGACATGGACTGCCTCTCGCGCCCCGTGCTGCCGATCCTTCCCGACGACGCCTACGTGGAGGCGCAGGGCTTCGCGGGCGAGCCCCCGAAGGTGCCCACCGTGTGGCGGTCCGAGGACGGGCCCACCCTGCGCTTCGACCCCGCCTACACCCCGCTCGGCGAGGCACCGGCCGCGTACCGGGCCGCCTACCACCGTCTGGAGGGCGAACTGAGCCGCGTCTCCCGGGCGGTGAGCCTCCGCCCGGGCGAGGTGCTGGTCGTCGACAACGACCTCGTCGTCCACGGGCGGGTGCCCTTCACGGCCCGCTACGACGGCACCGACCGCTGGCTCAAGCGGGCCTCCGTGCGCGTGCCCGGCCGCCGCAGCCGCCCGGAGGCCGAGGCCCTGGAGCACGGCTACGGCCAGGCCGCCCTCGAAGCCCACGCCGCCGCCTGACCGCCGGGCCGACCGGCACCCCAGCCAGCGGACGCCGCGCACCCGCACCCGGTGCGCGGCCCCCTTCCGGACGGAGGACCCCCATGACCACCAGCAGCCCCGCACCCGGCCCCCGCACACCGGACGCCCCCGGCGACGACA
This sequence comes from Streptomyces cinnamoneus, assembly GCF_002939475.1. Classification (NCBI taxonomy): domain Bacteria; kingdom Bacillati; phylum Actinomycetota; class Actinomycetes; order Kitasatosporales; family Streptomycetaceae; genus Streptomyces; species Streptomyces cinnamoneus. The sequence goes on from NZ_PKFQ01000001.1 coordinate 556,350, forward strand.
AAACCTTGCGCGTCCTGTCCACCAGCGACCTCGCGCAGATCGACATATCCCTCGCGGACGTCGTGGCCACCGTGGAGAACGCCTACCGCACCCTCGCGGCGGGACGGTCCGACAATCCGCGCAAGCTCACCGTCAAGCCCCCGGACGGCCACTCCGTCTCCTACGCCATGCTCGGCCGCGACGGCTCCCGCGAGGTCGTCGCGATCAAGACCTCGTACAAGCACGGCCTGGACCGGGAGCGTGACGGGCAGCACTACTACACCGCGCTGACCCTCTACGACGATGTCACCGGCCTGCCGGTGGCGATGATGGACTGCGGCCGCATCGGCGCCCTGCGCACCCCGGCCGCCTCCGCCCTCCTCGCCCGCGAGTGCGCCCGCCCCGGGGCCCGCAGCGCCCTGGTCGTCGGCACCGGCACCCAGGGCCGCCTCGCCCTGCCGTTCCTGCTCACCACGCTCCCCGCGCTCGACCGGCTGATGCTCTTCGGCACCCGCCCCGAGGGCGTCGAGGCCGTCCGCGCCGAACTGCGGCGGCACTTCCCCGGCCGGGAGGCGGAGGTCGTCACCGACCTGCGGGCCGCCGCCGGGGCCGCCGACGTCGTCGTCGCCACCGCCGGTCCCCACACCCCCGCCGCCGTCGACGCCTCCTGGCTCGCGCCCGGCAGCCTCTCGATCCTCGTCGGCCACGGCCTGGCGCCCTCCACCCTGCACCGGGCGGACCGGGTCGTGGCCACCAGCGAGGCGCAGATGCGGGTCACCGGCACCGACATGGCGGACGCCGAGGGCCGGCTGCCCGCCGTGGACGCCGAGTTCCCGGCCGTCCTCGCCGGGCTGGCCCAGGGCCGCCGCTCCCCCGACGAACACGTCTTCGCCTACAACAGCGGCCTGGTCGTCACCGACATCGCGCTCGGCCACCGGCTCGCCCAGCTGGCCATCGCCGAGGGCCGGGGAACGCGGGTGCCGCTGTGGCGATAGCGCTCCCGGCCGGCGCCTCGCTACCCTCCCTGCCGGCGCACCCCGACCCGCGGCTCGACGAGGCCGCCGCCAGCGGACTGCTCCACGAGCTCGCGCACGCCTTCGGCGGTCCCTTCCACCTCCTCGTGCCCGAGCGCCTCGACGCGAACGCCGCCGCCTTCCGCGCGGCGCTCGCCGAAGCCGGCGTGACGGGCCGGGTGTACTACGCGAAGAAGGCCAACAAGGCCGCCGCCTTCGTCGAACGGTGCGCGGCCACCGGCACCGGCGTCGACGTGGCCTCCGCCGGCGAGCTCCGGGAAGCCCTCGGCCACGGGGTGCGCGGCGAGGACCTGGTGGTGACCGGCCCCGCCAAGGACCCCGCCCTCCTGCGCGTCGCCGTCCTCCAGGGCGCGCTGATCGCGGTCGACGCCCTCGACGAGCTCGACCGGATCGTCGAGGTGGCACGGGCGGGCCCCGCCCGGCCCGCCCGGGTGCTGCTGCGGCGCCTGCCGCCCACCCAGCCGCACAGCCGCTTCGGCCTGGACGAGGCCGAGCTCGACAAGGCCCTGGCGCGCTGCGCCGAAGCGGGACCGCTGGTGCGGATGGAGGGCTTCAGCTTCCATCTGTCCGGCTACGCCGTGCAGCCGCGCGCCGACCTGGCCGGACAGCTGGTCGAACAGTGCCTGCGGGCCCGCACGATGGGCCTGCCCGCGGACCGGGTGAGCATCGGCGGGGGCTTCGCCGTGGACTACGCGGCGGCCGACGACTGGCACACCTTCCTCGCCACCCAGCGGCCGGCCCACTACCACGCCGGCAAGACCTTCACGGCGGGCGACTTCTACCCGTACCACTCCCCCGTCGCCGGGGCAGCGGCGCTGCGTGCCGTCCTGGCCACCCGCCCCGACGGCGGCGGGGTCACTCTGGCCGCGCGGCTGCGGGAGACGGGGACGGAGCTGCTCCTGGAGCCCGGGCGGGCCCTGCTCGACGGTGCGGGGCACTCCGTCTTCCGCGTCCAGGGCGTCAAGGACCGCGCCGGCTACGCGCTGGTGACCGTGGACGGCACCAGCCTGAGCCTGTCCGAGCAGTGGTTCGCCAGCGAGTACCTGCCCGAACCCCGCCTCGTCCGGGCCCCGGACCGCTCCGGCGGCCGGCAGGCCGGAGCCGGGGAGGTGCACCCGGCGAGCGTGGGGGCGGCGACCTGTCTGGAGTCCGACATGCTCAGCTGGCGGAAGATCCCCTTCCCGGCCCGGCCCGCTCCCGGGGACCTCCTGGTCTACCCCAACACCGCCGGGTACCAGATGGACTCCAACGAGTCGCCCTTCCACGACCTGCCGCTGCCGCCCAAGGCCGTCCTCGAACCCGCCGCCGCGGGCGGACGGCCCCGCTGGCGGCTCGACCGCCGCCCTCCCCTGTGACCACCCCCACCCCAAGGCCCCTGGAGAACCCTGCCGTGAACGAGGCACTCATACGCCCCGCCGTGGTCTCCCGCGTCTCCGAACTCATCGGACACACCCCCCTCTTCGAACTCTGCCGGACCCCCGAGGGCAGCCGGCTGCTGCTCAAGCTGGAGATGTACAACCCGACGGGTACCGCGAAGATCCGGATGGCCCGTCAGATGGTGCTGGACGCCGAGGAGCGCGGCGCCCTGCGGCCCGGCGGCCGCATCATCGAGTCCACCTCGGGCAACACCGGCCTGGGACTCGCGGTCGTCGCCGCCGAACGCGGCTACTCCTTCACCGCCGTCGTCGACCACCACGCCTGTTCCGACAAGCTGCGCACCATGCGGGCGCTGGGCGCGGAGCTGGTCTACGTCACCGGCGACGGCACCGGGGAGCTCGCCACCGCGGCCCGCGAGGAGCTCGCCGAGGAGCTGGCCCGCGGCCAGGACAACGCCGTCTTCACCGAACAGCACAACAACCCCGCCAACGCCGTCGGTTACCACCCGGTGGCCCACGAGCTGCACCAGGCCCTCGACGGCCGCGTCGACGTGCTCATCGGCGCCGTGGGCACCGGCGGCGGGCTGTGCGGCACGGCCCGCGAGCTGCGCGGACTGCTCCCGGACGTACGAACCGTGGGGGTCGAGCCCAAGGGGTCCATCGCCTTCGGGGGTCCCGCCCACGACTACTACCAGTCGGGTACCGGCACCCCCGAGGGCGCGGAGATCGGCGCGCTGGTGGACTTCGACCTCATCGACGAGGGCGTCAAGGTCGGTGACGTGGAGGCCTTCGCCACCGCCCGCGCCGTCGCCCGCACCGGTCTGCTCGTCGGCGGTTCCGCCGGCGGCGTGGTGTACGAGGCGCTGCGCCGGCTGCCGGCGCTGCCGCCGGGCACCACCGTGGTCGCCCTCGTCAACGACGGGGGCGAGAAGTACCTGGACACTGTCTTCCACGACGAGTGGATGAAGGAGCGCGACCTGCTCGACCCCGTCCTCGAACACGAGATCCACGGCATCGTCACCGGGTGGCGCGGGGACCGGCACCGATGACGAAGACGACCCTTCTCCTGCGCGACGGCCGCGCCCTGGCCGCCCTGGCGGTGCCGCTGGTCCTCACCCAGCTCGCCCAGGTGGCCCTGACCACGACCGACACCGTGATGATGGGGCTGCTCGGCGCGACCGACCTGGCCGCGGGCGGCCTGGCTATCGTCATCTTCAACCAGCTGCGCACCATGGGGGTGGGCCTGGTCACGTCCGTCGGCAACCGGATCGCCGCGGCCCACGCCCGTGCCGAGGCCGCGCCGGACGGCACGGGCCCCGGCACGGGCGGGAGCGACGCGGAGGTGCGGCGCGTGGTCCGGGCCGGCATGGCGGTCGCCACCCTCGCGGGGCTCGCCGGAGCCCTGCTGATGGCCGGCGCGGGCCAGGTGCTGGGGCTGGCGGGGCAGGATCCGGAGGTGGCCGACCGCGCGCGCACCATGTTGTTCGCCCTCGCGCCGGGGCTGCTGCCGTGCCTGTGGTTCCAGGCCGTGCGGCAGTTCACGGTGGGCATGCGGCGGCCCCAGGCGCTGCTGCGGATCACCATCGCGTCGGTCGCGGTCAACGCGGGCCTCGACTGGGCGTTCCTCCACGGCTCCTGGGGGCTGCCGCGCCTGGGGCTGCCCGGCGTCGGGCTGGCCACCACCCTCGTCCACGCGCTGTCCTTCCTGGCCCTGTATGCCTGTGCGCGGCGGGACCCCGTCCTCGCCCCGTTGCTGGCCCTCAATCCCGCCCGGGCGGACCGGGCGACCGTGCGGCGGCTGCTGGGGCTGGGCGTGCCCATCGCCGCGACCTACGGTTCCGAGGCGGGGTTCTTCTCCGTCACGGCCCTGATGGCCGGCTCGTTCGGGCCCGCCGCGCTGGCCGCGCACACGGCCGTCAACCAGCTCGTCTACATCGTCTTCCAGGTGGCGGTGGGCCTGTCCCACGCGGCCTCCATCAACGTCAGCCGGGAGCTGGCGCTGGGCCGCTTCGACGCCGCCCGGCGCATCAGGAACACCGCCCTGGCCTGTGCCGCCGCCGTGATGGCCGTCGTCGCGGTCGTCTACCTCGCCCTTCCCTCGCTGGTGCTGCGCCCGTTCCTCGACACGGGCGCGGGGGCGGACGCGGAGGCGGTGCGGATCGCGACCCGGCTGCTCCTCGTCGTCGCCGTCCTCCAGTTCTTCGACTGCGCGCAGAACATCGGGGTGGGCCTGCTGCGCGGCCTGGACGACACCAGGAGCGGGTTCCGCATCACCCTCGTGGGCTACTGGCTGGTCGGCCTGCCGGCCGCGGGCCTGCTCGGCTACGCGCTGGACCTGAAGACGCTCGGTGTCTGGCTCGCCCTGCTGGCGGGGCTCGCAACGACGGCGGTCCTGCTGCTGCGGCGCTACGGGCGGAGCCTCGCCCACCGGTCGGCCGAGGGGGTCGCCGAACCGGCGGCGGTCTAGGGGGTGTCCCCGTGTGTGCCCTCGGCGGGGAGCCCGTCCCCCGGCCGGGGGCACACCCACACATGTGCCGCATGAAAATGCCAAAAGTCTTACCGGAGGGAGTCATTATCGATTACCTTCCGTTGCGGCGACCACGCCACAGGTAGTCGTCACTCGCACATAGTCGCGGCGGCACGTCGTCACCGCGTGACTGGAGAGGATCGTGTGACCGGTATCGACGGGTGCTTAGCCGAGGCCATGACCGTGCCCGGAGCCCGGGGCGCGAGCCTGGTGGACTGGTCGAGCGGGCTCGCCCTGGGGGCGGCGGGCCACGGGCCGGACAGCGATCACGAGACCGCGGCGGCCGGCGCGGCCGAACTGGCCCGGCTGGCCTTCGAGAACGGCGCCTTCACCGGGGCCACGCCGGATTCCGGGCCCGTCGAGGACCTCGTCGTCACCGCGCGCGGCAGCTACCACCTCATGCGCTTCGTGGAGACGTCCTTCGACAGCAGCGTCTTCCTCTACCTGTGGCTGGACCGCACCGAGGCCAACCTCGCGGTGGCGCTGTTCCGGCTCAAGGACCTGACCGCCCGTCTGGTGCTGCCGTGACGACGGCCGCCGCGGGCACCCACGAGATCACCGTCCTGAGCCGGCTGGCCGCCGAAGGCGCCACGGGGGCGCTGCACGGCGGCGCCGGAGCGCTCTATCTCGCCGACGGCGCCGTGGTGCACGCCGAGAGCCCGGTGGTGCCGGACGTGGGCTGGCGGCTGACGGCCGGGGGACGGCTGTCCCCGGAGGTGTGGGAGGAGGCCGTCGCGGAGGGCGGCCCCGGCTACCGGGCGGGCAGCTTCCTCGTCGAGCACGGCCGGCTGAGCCGGGGCGAGCTGGAGCTGTGCCACCTCTCGGCGCTCTTCGACGCCGCCTACGTCCTGCTGTCCCCGCTCGACGGGTCGCAGCGGGCGCCGGAGCGGTTCCTCAAGGAGGCCCGGCACTGGCTCGGCCCGGTCCGCCCGGTGCCGGTGGCGATGCTGGAGGCGGAGGTGCGCCGGCGGCGGACGCTGCTGGAACAGGCCTGGCCGTGGGCGGACGTGGACTCCGCCCCCGTGGTCCCCGTCCCCGGCGCCGCGGCCCCCGGACCGGGTGCCACCCGGCCGACGTGCGGCCGCCTGGCGGTGCTGGGCGCGGCCGACGGGGTGCGCACGCCGGCCCGGATCGCCCGGGTGCTGGGGCGCTCCGTCTTCGCCACCCTCCTCGACGTCCGGCGGCTGACCGCGGAGGGGCTGGTCCGGGCTCCCTCGGCGGCCGCCCCGCCGCCCGGCGACCCGCGGCCTGGTGTCTCCCCCCTGCCGGAGATCTCCCTGCTGTACCGGATCCGCGACGCCCTGGAGGCCCTGTGACCCGCCCTGTGAACGTGCCGCGCACGAGCCGGGCCCTGCCGATCTCATGATGAGGCGTGCCCTGAGACAGCTCGCCGGAAGGAGACAGCCGATGACCGCCGCACCCGAGGTGCTGGCCGAACTCCAGGGATTGCGCGTGCGCGTCCCGCATCTGACCGGTGCGATGGTGGCGAGCACGGACGGCCTGGTGATCGCGCACCTCGTCACCGGCATGGAACCGGACGGGGTGGCCGCCCTGACCGCCGCGGCGCTCGGCGTGGGCTCCCGGCTGGCGGCGGCGGTGGGTCACGGCGGCTTCCGTGAGCTGCTGGTCTGCGGTGACCAGGGCTACGTGGCCACGTACGCGGCCGGCTCGGCCTGCGTCCTGACGCTGCTGGCCTCCTCCGACGCCAACGTCGGCCGGCTCAACCTGGAGGCCCGCAGGGCGGGCGCGCGCATCGCCGCGCTGGCCGAGTCCTCGCTGGAGCGCCAGCGCCAGGGCTAGCCGCCCGGCCGGCCCCTCCCCCTCAGCTTCCCCTTTCCCCCGACAACCCGTCATCACGAGGAACGGATTCCCATGGCGAATACAGAGATGGCACTCAAGGACGCGATGGCCTCGATCGAGGGGGCCGTGGGCGTGGCGCTCGTCGACTACGGCAGCGGCATGGCGCTCGGCACCCTCGGCGGGTCCTCGTCGCTCGACCTCAACGTCGCGGCGGCGGCCAACACCGACGTCGTACGGGCGAAGCTGCGCGCCATGGAGATGCTCAACCTCCAGGACACCATCGAGGACATCCTCATCACCCTCGGGAGCCAGTACCACCTGATCAGGCTGCTCACCGGGCGCAGTGGCCACGGGCTCTTCCTGTACCTGGTGCTCGACGTCAAGCGGGCCAACCTGGCGATGGCCCGCCACCAGCTCAAGCGCATAGAGGCGGACCTGGAGGTCTGAGCGCCGGGCCCCGTCGCCGGGGCCCGGCGTCCGGCGTCGTGTCACCAGGGCCCGAAGGGGATCAGGTCGGGGCCGACGCTGTGCCAGTCGTCACCGCCTTCGCCGACCCGGTGGAAGAGGTGCCCGCAGTACCACAGGACCAGGTCCTGGCCGTCGGTGTTCTCGTCGTCCAGATAGGCGTCGAGCCCGTCGGCGGCCGCGCTGCCCTGCCTGCCGTAGCGGTCCTCGCCGCTGCGGTAGCGCAGCAGCCACAGGTCGGCGGAGGAGAAGGAGTCGGCCGTGCCGTCGTTCGGCCCGGGCAGCAGGTGGTAGCCGCGGCCGCTGTCCAGGTCGAGCACGGCCCAGCTGCGGCGGGACGCGGGGTTCTTGACCCGGCGGACCTCGCTGCGGAAGGGGTGCCATCCCTGCCCCCACCCCTCGTCGGCGGTGTAGGTGTTGTACTCCAGCAGCAGGTCGCGCCCGGCGCCGTCGATGTCGAGGTCGAGCCGCCAGTAGGTGTGGTGGCGGTGGTCGTAGGGGCACTGGAGGCCGGCGCTGAAGAGCCGGGGCATCACCACGCCGCTCTCCCAGAAGACCCAGCGGTGCGTCAGCCGGTAGGCGCCGATGGTGTGGTACGACTCCAGGCTCAGGGCCCGCTGTCCGCCGCTGGTGTAGGAGTAGACGCACACCCGGGTTCCGGGGCACCTGCTCGTGGGGTGGGAGTTGTTGTAGTTGAGCGGGTCCTTGTACGGGCCGCAGGGGCCGCTGTACTGCACCCGCAGCGAGGGCAGGCTGGCCTTGGCGAAGACCTGGTGACCGCGGTAGGCAGCCCCGAGGATCACGATGCCCTCCTCGTCGGGGGCGTCCGCCAGCCGCCAGTCGAACGTCCACACGGGCTGGTCGGGGGGCCAGGAGATCCGCCCGGACTCACTCATCGCCGCCTCCTCCCGGGCCCAGCACCCGCTCCTCGCCGAGGTCCACGACGACCCGCAGCCGGGGCAGCCGCCTGTCGGGCTGCCCGAATCCCACATAGGCGCGGCGGTGGCCGTGGTGTTCGTCGCCCTCGTGGACGTCGCTCGTGAGCAGCACCATGGGCACGTGGTAGGCCGGGAGCCGGCGCACGGCCTCGGAGTGGGTCCGGGCGACGGCCACGGCGCGGGCGATCTCGGCGTCGGACAGGCCCGGCTGTGCGGCGCTCTCGGCGAGGGCGAGGACGGCGGGGTGCTCGTCCGCGTCGAGGGTGATCTCCAGGGTGCGTCCGTCGGTGTAGTCGTGGACCAGGACGAGTGTCGCGGGGGTCGTGCGGTCCTTGTCGTCGGCGAGCAGGCTCGCGCCGAGGAAGACGTACCGGTGTCCGTCGAGGGCGGTCCGGACGCGGGCGTCGGCCAGCAGCAGGGGCACCGCGCGGTCCAGCAGTTCCTCGCTCGACGGGGTGACGGTGCGTTCCCAGGTGACGGGCTCGGCGGGGCCGGGCGGGGCGGCGGGGGCGGGGATGTCGCTGATCGGCGGCTCGACGACGGCCGGGAACTCGGCGAGCCCGGACCGTTCCGGCGGTGGTTCGAGGCGGAATTCTGGCAAGGGAGACCCCCCTTTGCTCGCGGAGCGCCGGGGCTCCGGCCGCGGTGGCGCGCGCCTTCCGATGATTTCAGCTCGTGTTCATATCGTCACCAATAGTGACCGGCGAGCTGGGGTGCGGCCGGCGTGTCCGTGCCCCGGCGCGCGTCGAGGGCGCACACGGCCGGCGGCCCGCGCCCGTCGGTGGCGCTCCGGGAACTCCGGTGGCCGCGCGGGGCCTTCGGGAAATCCACGGTTCGGCCGAATGGCGCAAGGTGAGGCTTTACGGCTTCCCGGGCTGGATACACTCCCGGAGTTGCTCGGCGAGGGAGGCCGTACTGACGGGGTGCGGCTCTTTCTTGTTGGCCGCGCTTCGTACAGGTCCGTCGGGGTCCGGGTAACGGCCGCTGACAGTCTGAACACGAGGAGTGCCGTCATGGCCGAGGTAAAGCTGACCGCCGAAAAGCGCACCGACTTCGGCAAGGGCGCCGCCCGTCGCACCCGGCGCGAGAACAAGGTCCCGGCCGTCATCTACGGTCACGGCGCCGACCCGAAGCACGTGTCGCTTGAGGGCCACTCCCTGATGATGGCCCTGAAGACACCGAACGTACTGATCAGCCTGGACATCTCGGGAAAGCGCGAGCTGGTCATTCCCAAGGCGGTGCAGCGCGACCCGCTCAAGGGATTCCTGATCCATGTGGATTTCCTGGCGGTGAAGCGCGGGGAGAAGGTCACCGTCGAAATCCCCATTCACACCGAGGGTGAACTTGCCGCGGGCGGGAACCTCCTGGAACACGTTCTCAACGCCCTGCCGGTCGAGGCGGAGGCCACCCACATTCCGGAGTCGGTCACCGTCTCCATCGAGGGCCTGGAGGCCGGTCACACCATTCACGCCCAGGACATCGAGCTGCCGCGCGGCAGCTCCCTGGCGATCGACGGGGAGTCGGCCGTGCTCCAGGTGGTGGCGGCGCAGACCGAGCCGCCCGCCGAGGAGGAGGCGGAGGCCGAGGAGGGTGCCGGGGCGGAGGCGGCGGCCGAAGAAGCGGCGGCTCCGGCCGAGGAGGGCACCGAGGGCTGAGCGCCGCCGGCCCCGGCCGCTCCCCGCCGGGGGGTGTGGCCGGGGCCGGTCCGTGTCCGGTGCGCGCCGTCAGCCCAGGCGCCGGGCCGCCGTGACGCGGTGGAGGTGGATGAGGACGTCGTAGGAGGAGCCGAGCGCGACCGGGTGGAGCGGCTCCGGGTAGGCCGTGCCGATGTCACGGCTGGGGCGGGCGGTGGCCAGCCAGGACCGGGCACCGGCGGGGGCGGTGCGCAGGTCGAGCAGGTAGTCCTCGCGGGACACCCGGTCCAGGGTGTGTTCGTTGCCGCCGGGTTCGGCCGGGCCGACCGTGCAGACCTCGATCTTCGACTCGTCCGGGTCGGTCGTGGCGTTGAACGACCCCTGGCCGAAGGACTGGCGGACGGCGAGGTAGCCCTTCCCGAGCTTCTCCCGCAGGAACGCCCCCTGCATCCTCGGGTAGTGCCCGGGGTCCTCGCTCTCGTACGCCACATGGGCGTTGTGCGCGGACAGCAGGACCTTGGAGCCGGTCCGCTCGTGCCACCAGGCGACGTTGGCGGCCATCGACTCGTCGCGGTGCCGCATCGCGCGGGCGACGTCCTGGGCGTCCTCCAGGTCGTAGGCGTACTCGTCGGCGGTCTGCGCGACGACCCGGGCGTGCTGGACGGCCAGGTCGAACGCGGCGCGGTCAGGGCCCGGCTGCTGCCGGCTCAGCAGGTCCAGGGCCCGGTGGGCCCGCTCGGCCATGTCGCGCCGCTCGGCCAGCGGCCGCTGGAGGTAGGCGCGCATGGCATCGCCCACGCTCGTGCCGGGCGCGGGACGCTGGGCGCGGTAGAGCTCGGTGAAGCGCGGCAGGAGTGCGCGGTGGTGCGCCGCGACGTAGCGGGTGATCTCGTCGAAGACCTGGGGGCCGGTGTAGCCGATGTCGTCGCCCACGAACTGGACCTTGCGGTCGTGGCGCGTGTTGTAGGCGCGCATCCACTCGATGAGGTCGAGGTACTCGCGGGTGTTCCAGAAGGTGTAGTCGCGCTGGAACTCCTCCTTCATGATCTGGCGCGCGTCGCCCTTGCCGTGGAGGACGTAGTCGTTGAGCCGCAGCCCGGTGCTCCAGGGGGCCTCCAGGGCGAAGGCGGTGAAGCCCTTCTCCTCGACGAGGTAGCGGAAGACCCGGTGCTTGTCGGTGAAGAACTCGTGCGAACTGTGGGTGGCCTCGCCCATGCCGACGACCGACGCGTCGCCGACCATGCGGCCCAGTGGCCTCAGGTCCCCGAGGTCGCCCAGGGGTTCGGTGGTACGCAGCGGGCTGGCGGCGCGGGCGAGGGCCTCGGCCGGGTCGTCCGCGCGGGGCCCCGCCTGGGCGGGCCCGGCGGCGGCGGTGAACGTCCCGAGGGACAGCAGCAGTGTGAGGAACAGCGCCGAGCGCCGGCGCCGGGGTCCTGTGGGTGACATGACCCGATGGTCGCGCGCCGGGCGGCCGGGGCACCATCCGGCGTCCCGCAGGGGCGGTGGTGGGGTCAGCCCCACCCGGGCCGGCGCGCCCCGGTGCGTCCGGGTGCCCGGCCCGCCCTCAGTCCGTATCGTCGCGTTCGCGAGGATCCGACGAGCCGCACGCGGCGCACAGCGAGGGGTAGGCGGCGCACGATGGCACTGCACCCGGGCAAGGACAACCGCACCGGCAGGCGCGGCTGGGCGCTCAACCCGTTCTACGGGGAGGCCGACCCGCTGGGTGCGGCGATGACCAGCGAGCCGCCGCGGTGGCGGCTGCCCTCGGGGCCGATGCCGTCGGACGCCGCCTACCAGTTCGTCCACGACGAGCTGATGCTGGACGGCAACGCCCGGCAGAACCTGGCGACCTTCGTCACCACGTGGATGGAGCCGCAGGCCGGGGTGCTGATGTCCGAGTGCCGCGACAAGAACATGATCGACAAGGACGAGTACCCGCGCACGGCCGAGCTGGAGCGGCGGTGCGTGGCGATGCTCGCCGACCTGTGGCGGGCTCCCGACCCCGCCTCGGCGGTGGGCTGTTCGACCACCGGGTCGAGCGAGGCCTGCATGCTCGCCGGCCTGGCCTTCAAGCGCCGCTGGGCGCTCGCCAACGCCGGCCGCTACCCGTCGGCCGACGCCCGGCCGAATCTGGTGATGGGCGCCAACGTCCAGGTGTGCTGGGAGAAGTTCTGCAACTTCTGGGAGGTGGAGGCGCGTCAGGTGCCGCTGGAGGGTGACCGGTTCCACCTCGACCCCGAGGCCGCCGCGCGGCTGTGCGACGAGAACACGATCGGCGTCGTGGCCGTCCTCGGCTCGACCTTCGACGGGTCGTACGAGCCCGTCGCCGAGCTCTGCGCCGCCCTGGACGCGCTCCAGGAGCGGACGGGCCTGGACGTCCCCGTCCACGTCGACGGCGCGTCGGGGGCGATGGTCGCCCCGTTCCTCGACGAGGACCTGGCGTGGGACTTCCGGCTGCCGCGCGTGGCGTCGGTCAACGCCTCGGGGCACAAGTACGGGCTGGTGTACCCGGGGGTGGGCTGGGCGCTGTGGCGCGACCAGCGGGCGCTTCCCGAGGAGCTGGTCTTCCGGGTCAACTACCTGGGCGGCGACATGCCGACCTTCGCCCTGAACTTCTCCCGTCCGGGCGCTCAGGTGGCGGCGCAGTACTACACCTTCCTGCGGCTGGGCCGCGAGGGCTACCGCGCGGTGCAGCAGAACGCCCGGGACGTGGCGTGCACGCTGTCCTCCCGGATCGCGGATTTCGGCGACTTCCGCCTGCTCACGCGGGGCGACCAGCTGCCGGTCTTCGCCTTCACGACGGCCGGAGGCGTCGACGCGTACGACGTCTTCGACGTCTCGCGGCGGCTGCGGGAGCGCGGGTGGCTCGTCCCGGCGTACACCATGCCACCGCACCGTGAGGACCTTGCCGTGCTGCGGATCGTCTGCCGCAACGGCTTCTCGCTGGACCTCGCCGAGCTGTTCCTGTCCGACCTGGAGGCGCTGCTGCCGGAACTGCGACGCCAGCCGGGACCGCTGGGACGGCCGGAGACGGTGGCCACGGCGTTCCACCACTAGGGGGTGTGCCCTGCGGCCTTGCCGCGCGGCGTGCGACGGCGCACCGTGGAAGCGACGAGCGGAGGTGAGGGCGATGGACGTGCCTCCGGTGACGTGGGGGTGGGTGGTCGAGCGGACCGCGCCCGCCGCGGAGCGGCCCCTGCGCCGCGTGGAGCGCCCGATCGGGCCCCTCGGGCCGCACGACCTGCTGCTCGCGGTGCGGGCTTGCGGGGTGTGCCGCACGGACCTGCACCTGGCCGAGGGGGACCTGGCGCCGCGCGTGCCCCGCTGCACGCCGGGCCACGAGATCGTCGGCCGGGTGCTGGCGGTGGGGCCCGAGGTCCGCGGTTTCGCGCCCGGCGGCCGGGCCGGCGCCGCCTGGCTGGCGGGCACCTGCGGCGGCTGCCGGTACTGCCGGGCGGGCCGGGAGAACCTGTGCCCGCGCTCGCGCTACACGGGCTGGGACGTGCACGGCGGCTACGCGGCCCACGCGGTGGCCGACGCGCGCTTCGCCTACGCGCTGCCCGAGGGCCCCGCCGACGAGGAGCTGGCGCCGCTGTTGTGCGCGGGCATCATCGGCTACCGCGCGCTGGAGCGGGCGGCCCTGCCGCCCGGTGGACGGCTCGGCGTGTACGGGTTCGGCGCCTCGGCACACCTGACGGCGCAGCTGGCGATCGCCCGGGGTGCCGTCGTCCACGTGCTGACCCGGGGCGAGGCGGCCCGGCGGCTGGCTTTGGACCTGGGGGCGGCGTCGGCGGGCGACGCCCGGGACGCTCCCCCGGAGCCGCTCGACTCGGCGATCCTCTTCGCGCCCGTGGGCGACCTGGTGCCGGTGGCCCTGGAGGCGCTCGACCGCGGGGGCACCCTCGCGGTTGCCGGCATCCACCTGACCGACATCCCGGCGCTGACCTACCGGCGCCATCTGTTCCAGGAGCGCACCCTGCGCAGTGTCACCGCCAACACCCGGGCCGACGGCCGGGCCTACCTCGCCGAGGCGGCCCGGCACCGGCCCGTCGTCCATGTGCGGCCCTATCCGATGAGCCGGGCCGGCGACGCGCTGGCGGACCTGGCGACCGGTCGCGTCACCGGGGCCGCCGTCCTGGTGGCGGACGACGGCCCGCCACCGATGTGACGTTCCATCAGGTGCCGGGCTTGCTGCCGTAGACGTACACGTCGTCGCCGTTCTTCAGCAGCGACCAGTACTTCTTGGCGTCGGCCCGCCGCATGTTCACGCAGCCGTGCGAGCCGGGGGCCGACCAGACGCTGCCGTCGATGGCGTGGAAGGCCTGCCCGCCGTCGAAGAACTGGCTGTACGGCATGCGGACCTTGTAGAGCGTCGACCAGTGGTCGACGCTCCGCCAGTAGACCCGCTTGAGCCCGGTGCGCGTCTCGTAGCCGTCACGCCCGGACCGTATCGGCACGGGGCCGAACTTCAGCCTGGACCCGTCCTGTATCCAGCTCAGCTGGCGGGTCAGGTCGACGCAGGCGACGCGCCCCTTGTCGACGGGGCACTTGCCGGCGGCGTTGGGACGGTCGCCGGCACTCCGCTGCTTGCCGACGAGGTCCATCACGGACCAGGTCACCGGTCCGGCGTAGCCGATCGCCGGGCTGATGCCGTGGTCGAGCTGGAAGGCCCGGATGGCCCGGCAGTCGGCGGCCGACTGCCGGCCGTCCACCGTTCTGCCCAGGAACCGTTCCGCGTTCTTCTGGAAGGGGCCGGTTCCGGCGGTGCACGAGGAGGGGGCCGCCTGCGCGGTTCCCCCCAGCGCCACCGTCAGGGGGACGGTCAGGCACGCCGCCCCGAGAAGCACGCCGAGCCGGCGTGCCGTCTTGCTCGGTGAACTTGTCATGAACGATATGACAGCGCCCGGCTTCCTTTGGTTGCGTTCCCACCCTCCTCGCACGGGCTTTCCAGCCACCCACGACGCCCCTTGACCTCAAGTCAACTTGAGGTCATACGTTCTTCACCGAGGCACACCGCACACCAGGGGGACCGCCGCCATGACTCTCGCATCCGCTGCCGAAGCGGACCGTTCGACACCCGTCCGGGGCCTTCGGCCCGTTTCCGGCAAGGCGCCGTCCCCGGCGAAGGCGGACTCCCGGCGCTGGTGGGGCCTGGCCGTCCTCGGCCTCTCCCAGCTGATCGTCCTGCTGGACAGCACGGTCGTGAACATCGCCCTGCCCTCCGCGCAGGCCGACCTGGGCATGGACGACGGCGCCCGGCAGTGGGTCGTCACCTCCTACGCCCTCGCGTTCGGCGGCCTCCTGCTGCTGGGCGGCCGGATCGCGGACCTGGTGGGCCGCAAGCGGGCCTTCCTCATCGGCGTGGCCGGCTTCGGCGCGGCCTCCGCGCTCGCGGGGGCCGCGCCCTCGCCGGGCGTGCTGTTCGCCGGGCGGGCCCTGCAGGGGGCGTTCGGGGCACTGCTCGCGCCGTCCGCCATGTCCCTGCTGACGACCACGTTCACCGACCCCAGGGAGCGCGGCAAGGCGTTCGGGATCTTCGGGGCCATCGCCGGGGCCGGGGCCGCAGCCGGACTGATCCTGGGCGGGGTGCTCACCCAGTACCTCGACTGGCGCTGGTGCATGTACGTGGCCGTGCCCGTCGAGGTCGTCGTCCTCGTCGGTGCGGTCCTCCTCCTGGACGACCCCGCCGGGCGCGCCGGGGGCCGGCTGGACCTCATGGGGGCCGCCTTGGGCTCGGGCGGTCTGGTCGCGATCGTCTACGGCTGCGCCGAGGCCGAGTCGCGCGGGTGGGGCGGCACGGTGGTGCCGTCGCTGCTGGCCGGCGGCGCGCTGCTCCTGGCCCTGTTCGTCCTGTGGCAGGCCCGCTCCCCGCACCCGCTGCTGCCGCTGCGCGTGGTGCGTGACCGGCGGCGGGCGGGCGCCTTCCTGCTCGCGGGCCTCTCACCGGTGGCCACGTTCGGGATGTTCCTGTTCATGACCTACTACTTCCAGGTCGTCCAGGGGTACTCCGCCGTGCGAACGGGGCTTGCGTTCCTGCCCCTGACGGCTTCCGTCGTCGTGGGTTCCACGCAGATAGCCGCCCGGCTGGTGCCCTTCGTGGCTCCCCGCCTGGTCGTGGTGCCGGGCCTGCTGCTGGGCGCCTCGGGGATGCTCGTGCTCAGCCACGTCGAGGCCGGCTCGTCGTACGCCGCCCACGTGCTGCCGGGGCTGGTGCTCACCGGCCTGGGCATGGGCGCCACGATGATGACGGTCATGGCCACCGCCACGGCGGGCGCGCCGCCCCGCGACGCCGGGGTCACCTCGGCGATGGTCAGCACGGCCCAGCAGACGGGCGCGGCCATCGGCACGTCGGTCCTCAACACCCTGGCGGCCGGCGAGACGGCCGCCTACCTCGCCGGCCACCCGGGCGCCCGTGCCGAGGCCACCGTGCACGGCTTCACCACCTCCCTGGGCTGGGTCGCGGTCCTGCTGGTCCTCGCCGCCGCCCTCGCCGCCGCCCTGCTGACCCGGCCCCGCGAGCGCGCCGCCGGGTGACGACGCCGACGGCCGTTCACCACGCCGGCCACCAGGTCAGCAGGGACAGCAGGCCGACGCCCGCCACCGTCCAGGCCACGTAGTCGCCGACGTGACCGGAGTGCAGCCGCCGCAGCGGCGCGCTCCACCCGCCGGCCGGGACCCACCGGCGCACGGCGGCCAGCGCGAGCGCGCACGCCAGCGCCGCGGAGAGCAGGCCGAGGCCCACGCCGGACACCGTCCACCAGGCGTGGGCCTCGGCCGTCGGTCCTCCGGCCGGGCCGCCGAGCACCGTGGCGGCATAGGCGGCGTGATCGGTCAGGCCCCGCGCGGCGGCGGCCGCGCCCCGGGCGAGAGCCGGCACCGTGCCCACGGCGAGCGCGCCGGCCAGCAGCAGGGCGGGCACCGCGACCATCGGCGGGGGCGGCAGCCGGAGCCGGCGGCCGGTCTCGGGCTCCTCGTCGTCGCCCGTGGTCTCCGGCTCCGCGGAGCCCGCCTCCTCACCTCCGCCGTCCCCCGCGCCGAGGAAGACCCGCGCCGCGACCCGCAGCACCGCCCCGCCGGTCACGGCCGACACCAGCACGAACAGCGCCGGCAGCCACGGGGACTGCTCCTCGACGAGCGCCTTGCCCAGGCCCGTGCCGAAGGGCGGAAGGCCCGCCAGCGCCAGCCCCCCGGCGGCGAACAGCAGCCCGACGCCCCGTATGTCCCGCCCCCGCCCGTGCAGTTCCCACTCGTCGACGCTGCCGCACCGGTCCAGCAGGATCCCGGCGCAGCCGAAGAGGGCGGCCTTGGCGCCCGCGTGCCCCAGCACGTACACGCAGGTGCCCGCGGTGCCCTCCGGGGTCAGCAGGGCGACGCCCGTCAGGAAGAGCCCGGTGTGGGCCACCGTGGAGAAGGCGAGCAGCCGCTTCACGTGCCGCTGCTGCCAGCACATCACCGCCCCCACCAGCGCGGTCGTCACGCCCAGGACGAGCAGCGCCCCCCGGACCGTCGCCGCCGGGACCCCGCCGGGACCGGCGAACACGGCCGTGTGGACGCGCGCGACTCCGTAGACGCCCGTCTCCACCATGACGCCCGACAACAGCAGGCACACCGGTGTGGGCGCCACGGCGTGGGCGTCGGGCAGCCAGAAGTGGAAGGGCACGGCCGCCGCCTTGACCAGGAGCCCGGTGAGGGTCAGGACGAACGCGGCGACCACCAGGGCGTCCGGCCCGGGGGACGCGTCCAGGGCCCGCCCGGTCTGGGCCATGCCCAGCTCCCCCGTGCGGGCGTAGAGCAGGGCGATGCCCGTCAGCATGGCGTAGCCGCCGAGGGAGTTGACGAACGCGAAGTTCACGGCACCCTGCACGGCCCGCGCGTCCTCCACGCGGTAGCCGGTCAGCGCGTAGCCGACGACGCCCATCAGCTCGAAGTAGACGAAGGCGTCGAAGAGGTCGCCGTTGAGCGCGAAGGCGCACAGGCCCGCCTGGAAGAGCAGGATCAGGGCCGGGTAGGCGCCCGCGTGGCCGCGCGGCGGCTCGTCGAAGTAGTGCCAGGAGTAGACCTGCACGGCGAGGACGAGCAGCGAGGCGAGGACGACGAGGCCCAGGCCCGCCCGGTCGCCCACGAGCACGATGCCGACGCCCTGTCCGCCCACCGGCCGCCAGTCGCCGGCCCAGACCACGGCGGTGCCCCGGGTGAGGGCGACCAGCGCGAGCGCGGCGGAGACCGCCGCGCACAGCAGGCCCGCCGTCTCCGCGACCGGCCGCGGCACCCTGCGCCCGGCCCCGACCAGGACGGCGGCGCCGAGCAGCGGCACGGCCACGATCAGCGGAATCAGCCGGTCCATCCGGTCAGCCCTTCAGCTCGGACAGCTCGTCGGGGTCGACGGTCCCGTGGCGCTTCTCGACCTGGACCACGAGGGACAGCAGCAGCGCGGTCACGGTCGCGCCGACGACGACGTCGGTGAGGGCGAGGGCCTGGACGACCGGGTCGACGACGCGGGTGCCGACGGGAATGTCGGAGAACACCGGTGCGGTGCCGCCGCGGCGGTAGCCGACGGCCAGCAGCAGGACGTAGGTAGCGGACTGGGTCACGGACAGGCAGCCGACGGCGTGCACGAGGTTGCGGCTGGTGGCCATGCCGTAGACGCCGACGAGGAACACCCACGCGGCGGTCAGGTAGGGCAGGACGTTCACCCTCCGGCCTCCTCGTCCTCGGTGATCTCGATGGCCTGGGTGAGGAAGTGGGCCAGCAGGACGACGACGCCGGCGGCGACCTCCACTCCGACGGCGGCGTTGAGCAGGGGCACGGTGCCGCCGGACGCCATGGTGTTGAAGGTGCCGTGCGGCAGGGTGTTAGCCAGGTAGGCCGAGCCGGCGAGCAGGCCCGCCCCGCCGAGCAGGACGTAGGCGGCCTCCCCGGCGCCGTCGGCCAGTTCGTAGAGGCCCACGGGGCGCAGGCGTTCCAGCGCGCGGTAGTCGACGCCGATGTAGAGCAGGTGCAGGGCGGTGGCGACGACGACTCCGCCCTGGAAGCCGCCGCCCGGGCTGAGCTGGCCGTGGGCGATGACGTAGAGACCGATGAGCAGGGCGCCGGGCAGCAGCAGGGTGCCGTAGCGGCGCAGGGCGGAGGGCACGGGCGCGGGCTGCGGCGGCACCCGGTGCTCGTCGCGGGCGCGGCGCAGGAGGACGACCGTGGCGAGGACGGAGGCGAAGAGGATGGACTCCTCGCCGAGGGTGTCGAAGGCGCGCTGGTCGAAGTTGACGGAGGAGACCGTGTTCGCGGTGTGCTGCCGCAGGGCGGCCGCCACGGCCCGGTCGCCGTAGGGATGGCTCTCGCCGCCGAAGCGCGGCAGCCTCAGGCAGGCGGCCACCAGCAGCGCGGCCACGACCGCCAGACCCGCGGCCAGCGTCCACAGACGGGCCCGGCGCCTCACTCGCGGCGCTTCCGGCGCCGGACCTTCCGTACCGTCAGCAGGATCATCAGCGGGGTCACCGCCGAGCCGACGCCCAGCTGGGACAGTGCGACGTCGGGGGCCTGGAGGACGGTGAACAGCAGGGCGAGGCACAGGCCCAGCAGGGACAGGACGACGGCTTGGCGCGCCGGCTCACGGTTGAGGACGGCGGCCGTGGCGGCGGTCGCGACGAGCAGCAGGGCGAGGGCGAGGAGCAGGTCGTCGAGGGCCTCACGCACGGCGCACGGCCTTGGTCGTCACGACGCCCCCCGCCACCAGCAGCACGCCGACGAGCAGGAGCTTGAGCATGGCCCGGCCGGGGCCGGTGGCCACGCACAGGGGCACGACGGTGGCGGGGGCCAGGGCCGCCACGGCCGGGGTCAGCAGCCGCGCGCCGGGCGGGTCCTTCTCCATCTCCTCGCCCAGCAGGCGGGCGAAGATCAGGGTGCCGGCCGGGCCGAGGACGGAGACGACCAGGGCGAGGTCGGTGTACGAGGGCCGTCCGTAGCCCTGCGCCAGCAGCAAGAAGACCAGGCAGAGCAGCAGGGTGGCCATGTTCTGGGCGACCACCCGGCGGCCGGGGGTGCCCCGGACGGCGGCCCAGAGGCTGGGCCCGAGCCCGCCGGCGATCAGCGCGGCGGCGGCCGCCAGCCACCAGTTCACCGGGCGGCCGCCCGTCGTGCGCCGCGGGCGGCCAGGGCCGCCAGGAGCGCGGCGCCGGCCCCGATCTGGAGGTCCAGCGGTTCGAGCGTGCTGATGAGCACGGCCCAGCAGGCGGTGAGCCCGGCCCACCAGCCAAGGACCTCCGCGGCAGCGGCCGCACCGCGCAGCACCGTCGTCCACCTCCGCACCCGTGTCCGTTCGGTCCACTGAACGCCTGGAACATCCCGAGTATCGGCCATGGCCGACGGGGATGCGGCGAGGTGCGCGCTCGCGTGTCCCGGACGCCGTGGCGGCGGCCGGCGGGAGGTTTCGACTCCGCGGCATGGGGTTACCCGTCCGGTCTGAGCACCCCGGCGGACCGTGCCGGCCGGCGACGGCCCGGGTGTGCCGATCCCGCCCGCGGCACGAGCGACAGTGTGGAAGGAACGGCATGACTGACCAGGTTTCGGACTACATCCTCGCGCGGCTGCGCGAATGGGGTGTCGAGCGGGTCTTCGGCTATCCGGGTGACGGGATCAACGGGCTGCTGGCGGCCTGGGCGCGGGCCGGTGACCAGCCGCGCTTCATCCAGGCGCGGCACGAGGAGATGGCGGCGTTCGAAGCCGTGGGGTACGCGAAGTTCAGCGGCCGGCTGGGGGTGTGCGCCGCCACCTCGGGGCCCGGCGCGATCCACCTGCTCAACGGCCTGTACGACGCCAAGCTCGACCACGTGCCGGTGCTGGCGATCGTCGGCCAGACCGCCCGGTCGGCGATGGGCGGCTCGTACCAGCAGGAGGTCGACCTGCACAGCCTGTTCAAGGACGTGGCCTCCGACTTCGTCGAGACGGTGACCGTGCCGGAGCAGTTGCCGAACGTGCTCGACCGGGCGGTGCGCACCGCGTACGCGCGGCGCGCGCCCACCGCCGTCATCGTCCACGCCGACGTGCAGGAGCTGGACTACACCCCGCCGACGCACGCGTTCAAGATGGTTCCCTCCAGCCTGGACCGCAGCGGCTGGCAGGCGGTGCCGTCCGACGACGCCCTGAGCCGGGCGGCGGAGATCCTCAACGCCGGCGAGAAGGTGGCGATCCTCGCCGGCCAGGGTGCGGCCGGGGCGCGGCACGAGGTCGAGCAGGTGGCCGAGATCCTCGGCGCGGGGGTGGCGAAGGCCCTGCTGGGCATGGATGTGCTCAGCGACGAGCTGCCCTACGTCACCGGTTCGATCGGCCTGCTGGGCACACGGCCCTCGTACGAGATGATGCGGGACTGCGACACGCTGCTGACGATCGGGTCCAACTTCCCCTACTCGCAGTTCCTGCCGGACTTCGGCAAGGCCCGGGCGGTGCAGATCGAGATCGACCCCCACCGGGCGGGGCTGCGCTACCCCTACGAGGTCAACCTGATCGGTGACGCGCGCGCCACGCTGCTGCGGCTCGTCCCGCTGCTGGAGCGCAAGGACAAGCGCGGCTGGCAGAGCCGGATCATCGCCGGGGTCGAGCAGTGGGAGGAGATGCTCCAGCGCAGGGCCGAGGTGAGCGCCGATCCGGTGAACCCGGAACTCGTGGCGCGGGCACTGTCGCCGCTGCTCCCGGACGACACGATCCTCACGTCCGACTCCGGCTCCGTCGCCAACTGGTACGCCCGCCACATCAGGATGCGCGGGACGATGCGCGGCTCGCTGTCGGGGACCCTCGCGACGATGGGCGCCGGGGTGCCGTACGCGATCGGGGCGAAGTTCGCCCATCCGAACCGGCCGGTGGTGGCGCTGGTCGGGGACGGGGCCATGCAGATGAACGGCATGGCGGAGCTGATCACGGTGGCCAAGTACCAGCACCAGTGGGAGGACCCGCGGCTGGTCGTCGGCGTGTGGAACAACCGGGACCTCAACCAGGTCACGTGGGAGATGCGCGCGATGAGCGGTTCCCCGCAGTTCCTGCCCTCGCAGGAGCTGCCCGACGTCTCCTACGCGGAGTTCGCCCGCTCGCTCGGGCTGACGGGCGTCCGGGTGGAGAAGCCGGACGACGTGGTGGACGCCTGGCGCGAGGCGCTCGCGGCGAAGGGTCCGGCGGTGGTGGAGTTCGTGACGGACCCGGCGGTGCCGCCGATCCCGCCGCACGCGGACTGGGACCAGATCGAGGCCACGGCCGCGGCGATCGTCAAGGGCGACACGGACCGGAAGGCCATGATCCGGCAGGGGTTCAAGGCGAAGATCCAGGAGTTCCTGCCGGGCGGTCACAAGAAGCCCGGTGCCGGCCCGTCGGAGGGGCAGGGATCGTGAGTCCCGGGAGGCACGCCCGCGGCCGGGCCGGCGCCCGGCGGGCCGCGTACGACGTGCGGCACGGGCGGCTGCAGCGCTCGATGTCCCTGCTGACGGCGGCCGGTTCGGCGGTGACGGCCGCGGAGATCTTCCTGGAGCACGACCGGGCGGGCTTCGGCAACCGGGTCATGTGGTGGCCGGTGGCCCTGGGGCCGGTCGGCGTGGTCGCGGGTCTGGCGGGTTTCGCCGACGCGCGGGCGGCGCGCACGGCGCTGCCGCTGGCGTCGGCGGCGATCGTCGCGAACGGCCTCCAGGGCACGTATCTGCACGTGCGCGGCATCGCGCAGAAGCCGGGTGGCTGGCGCATGGCGCGCTACAACATCGAGCTGGGCCCGCCGCTTTTCGCGCCTTTGCTGATGAGCATGGTGGGCGGCATGGGCCTGCTGGCCAGCGCCTTGCGGCGGGAGCGGTGAGGCGGTCGATGCGATGACGGGCACACGACTCGGCGACGACGCCGGGGCGGTGGGCCGGGCGGGGACCTGGGACACCGTGACGGCGGGTGTGGTGCTGGCCCGGCTCGGGCCGCGGCGGGAGCCGCCGCTGCGCTTCTTCACGCCCGCGGAGGAGGCGGCGGCCGAGGCGCTGATGGACCATCTGCTGGCCCGCTCCCCGAAGGATCCGCCCATTCCCGTGCTGCCGGTCATCGACGCCCGGCTGGCCACCGGCGAGAGCGACGGCTGGCGCTACGCGGACCTCCCGGAGGACGCCGAGGCGTGGCGGCGTTCGCTGGCCGGTCTGGACGAGGACGCGCGGACGCGGCACGGCGGAAGGGAGTTCGCCCGGATCGGTTACGGCGACCGCGACCGGCTGCTGCGGTACGTCGTGCAGCTGAGCGGCCGGGACTGGTACGGGATGCCGGCGTCGCACGTGTGGTCGCTGTGGACGCGCTACGCCTGCGAGGCGTATTACGCACACCCCTACGCCTGGGACGAGATCGGCTTCGGGGGCCCCGCCTACCCGCGGGGCTACATGAGGCTGGGCCGGGGGCTGCGGGAGCCGTGGGAGGACCCCCGGTGAGCACAGCGAGCGACGCGCGCGCGGCCACCGGCGCGCAGACGACGGCGAAAGCCGCACCGGCGCCGCGCGGGCGGAGAAGCGAACAAGAAAACGCAGCGAGCGACGCGCGCGCGGCCACCGGCGCGTGGTGGCGGACTCTGAGGGAGTCCGCGCGTCCGCAGGGTGACGTGCGGCGGCGTAACGCCTCCGCCTGGCTGCCGCACGTCACCACGCTGCGGGAGACCATGCGCCGCTACGACGACGGTGACGAGGTCGACATGGCCGTGGTGGGCTGCGGAGCCGGCGGGGCGACCTTCGCCCAGCGGCTCGCCCACGCGGGCTGGCGGGTGGTGTGCCTGGAGGCCGGCCCGTTCTGGGATCCGGAGAAGGACTGGGTCAGTGACGAGTGGGGCTCGCACCACCTGTACTGGAACGAGCCCCGGGTCGTCGGCGGCTCCCACCCCGTGCCGCTCGGCTCGAACAACTCCGGCCGGGGCGTGGGCGGTTCGATGGTGCACTTCGCGGGCTTCGCGCCGCGTCTGCACCCCTCCGATTTCCGTACGCGTTCGCTCGACGGCGTCGGCGCCGACTGGCCACTGGAGTACGGCGAGCTGAAGCCGTTCTACGAGCGGCTGGAGCGCGAGCTGCCGGTGGCCGGGCAGTTCTGGCCGTGGGGCGACCCGCATCCGCATCCCCATCCGCCGCATCCGGTCAGCGGCAACGGCGAGGTGATGCTGGCGGGCTGCGCGGCGCTCGGCATCGAGGCGCGGGTGGGGCCGGTCGCCATCGCCAACGGCCGCTTCGGTGACCGCCCCCACTGCATCTACCGCGGCTTCTGCCTCCAGGGGTGCAAGGTGAACGCCAAGGCCTCGCCGTTGATCACCCATGTGCCCGACGCGATCGTGCACGGCGCGGAGATCCGTCCCGACTCGATGGTCACCCGCGTGGAGACCGACCGCGAGGGCCGTCGTGTGACCGGCGTGCGGTACGTGCGGGGTGGGCGGGAGCGCTTCCAGCGGGCCGCGGCCGTCGCCGTCGCCGGCTACTCCATCGAGACGCCCCGGCTGCTGCTGAACTCCGCGAACGCCCGTTTCCCGGAGGGCTTGTGCAACGACCACGACCTGGTGGGCCGGTACGTCATGGTGCAGGGCGCGCCCCAGACCGCCGGCCGCTTCGCCGAGGAGATCCGGATGTACAAGGGCCCGCCGCCGGAGGTGAGCAGTGAGGACTTCTACGAGACGGACCCGGCGAAGCCCTACCGGCGGGGCTTCTCCGTGCAGACCGTCTCCCCGCTGCCCATCATGTGGGCCGAGCACGTGGCGGCCCAGGGCCACTGGGGCGCGGACCTGCGCCGGCGGATGGCCGACTACACGCACTGGGCGACGCTCGGTGCGCTGTGCGAGTTCCTGCCCCAGGCGGACAACCGCGTCACCCTGGCGGACGAGACCGACCGGCACGGGCTGCCCGTCGCCCGTTTCGACCACAGCCACTGTCCCAACGACGGCCTGCTGCTGGAGGCGGCACGCGAGGTGATGGAGCGGATCCTCAAGGCCGCGGGGGCGACGGAGCTGATGACGGTGGAGCGCTACGCGCACCTGGTGGGCGGCTGCCGGATGGGCCGCACGCCCCAGGAGGGCGTGGTGGACGGTGATCTGCGGTCGTTCGCGATCCCCAACCTCTTCGTCACGGACGGCAGTGTGCTGCCCACGCAGGGCAGCGCCAATCCGGCGCTGACGATCATGGCCCTCGCCGACCGGGCCGCCACCCGGCTGATCGCGAGGGGCGGGGCATGAGCACGGATCCCGCGGTCGAGGCCGTCGAGGCGTCGGCCTACACCTTCCCCACCGAGGTTCCCGAGGCCGACGGCACGCTGGCCTGGGACAGCACGACCGTCGTGGTGGTGGAGGCGCGGTGCGGCGGCGAGACGGGGCTGGGCTGGACGTACGCGCCCGCCGCGGCGGCGTCGGCGGTCTCCGGGCTGCTCGCCGGCGCGGTGGTGGGCCGCTGCGCGCTGGACGTCGCCGGTGCCAACGAGGCGATGGGCCGGGCCGTGCGCAACGCCGGCCGCCAGGGGCTGGTGGCGTGCGCGCTGTCGGCGGTGGACGTCGCGCTGTGGGACCTCAAGGCCCGGCTGCTCGGGGTGCCGCTGGTCCGGCTGATCGGGGCGGTGACGGAAGAGGTGCCCGTCTACGGCTCCGGCGGCTTCACGACGTACCACGACACCCATCTGGCGGCGCAGTTGAACAGCTGGGTGCACGGGCACGGGATCGAGCGCGTCAAGATCAAGATCGGTGAGTCCTGGGGCCGGGCCGTGCCGCGCGACCTCGACCGCGTGCGCCACGCCCGGCAGACCATCGGCCCCGGTGCCTCGCTGTACGTCGACGCCAACGGCGCGTACACCCGCAAGCAGGCGGTGCGCGTCGGGCAGGCGCTGGCCGATCTGGGCGTGGGCTGGTTCGAGGAGCCCGTCTCGTCCGACGACCTGGCGGGCCTGCGCGTGGTCCGCGACCTGTGCGCCTGCGACGTGGCGGCCGGCGAGTACGGCTACGACCTGCCCTACTTCGCCCGGATGGCCCCCGTGGTCGACTGTCTCCAGGCCGACGCCACGCGCTGCGGCGGGCTGACCGCCTGGCTGCGGGCGGCGGCCGTCGCCGAGGCCCACGGCCTGGAGGTCTCGGGGCACTGCGCCCCGCACGTGCACGCCCACGCGGCGGCGTGCGTGCCGAACCTGCGGCACCTCGAATGGTTCCACGACCACGTGCGCATCGAGTCCGCGTTCTTCACCGGCGCCCTCGACCCGTCCGGCGGGTCGGTACGGCCCGGGGCCGGCGGGGAGCCGGGCCACGGGATGCGCTTCCGGCGCGAGGAGGCCGCCGCCCACCGCGTGCTGTGAACCACCGCGCCGACAACCCATGTGTCCACGCAGGCAAGGAGTCGACATGAACGACGTCCAGGACGCCACCACCCGCTACCTGATGTACGGGGTGCTGCCCGGGTGGTTCGTGCCCGGTCTCGCCGACTGGGTCATGCACCGGCGCACCCGCATCGAGGACACCTCGGGCACCAAGGAGTCGGCCATCCACTCCCTGATGATGGCCGAGGTCGGCGTGCCCATCGTGCTGACGCTGCTGTGCGAGGTCAATCCCCTGCTGATGACGGTGCAGCTGGGGGCGACGGCCGCGCACGAGGCCACCGCGCTGTGGGACGTGCGGACGGCCGTGCGCAGCGACCGCGAGGTGAAGCCGGTCGAACAGCACATCCACAGCTTCCTGGAGACCCTGCCCTTCGCCGCCCTCGCCTCGCTGATGTGCCTGCACCCCGGGCAGGTCCGCTCGCTGCTGCGCGGCGGCCGGGGCGACGCGAAGGCGTGGCGTCTGGTGCCGCGCCGCGATCCGCTCCCCCGCTCCTACCTGGCGGGGATCGGCCTGGGGGTCGCGGCGTGCGTGGCACTGCCGTACGCGGAGGAGTTCGTGCGGTGCGTGCGCGGGGCCCGCGGGCGCCGGAAGGCCCGGAAGAGGTCCGGGCGGTCGACGGACGAGCAGTTCACGGAAAGGAAGTCATGATGAAGGTCGCGTTCCTTGTGGCGCCCGAGGGCGTCGAGCAGATCGAACTGACCAGCCCCTGGAAGGCGGTCCAGGACGCGGGCGGCACCGCGCACCTGGTGTCGACCAAGCCAGGGAAGGTGCAGGCGTTCCACCACCTGGACCGGGGCGACGCGTTCCCCGTCGACACGGTGGTCGGCGAGGTGGGCGCGCCGGACTACGACGCGCTGGTGCTGCCCGGCGGGGTGGCCAATCCGGACTTCCTGCGCATGGACGAGCGGGCGGTGGCGTTCGTCCGGGACTTCTTCACCTCGGGGAAGCCGGTGGCGGCGATCTGTCACGCGCCCTGGACGCTCGTGGAGGCCGACGTGCTGCGCGGGCGGACGCTGACGTCGTGGCCGAGCCTGCGGACCGACGTCCAGAACGCGGGCGGCTCCTGGGTCGACGAGCAGGTCAAGGTGTGCGCGAGCGGGCCCAACACCCTGATCACCAGCCGTAAGCCGGACGATCTGAAGGCGTTCTGCGAGGCGTTCGTCGAGGAGTTCGGCAAGGCCGGCGGCGGGAGCTGAGGCTCAGGGCTGCCGCCCGAGCTGGGCCAGGAGTCTCTCCCAGGAGTCCGCCTCGGGCGGCGGCTGCACCGGGCGCGCGAACAGGCCGGATCCGGCGAGTCCGTCGGCGTACGGCTCGACCTCGTGCCGGGTGAACTCGACGAGCGCGTTCGGGGGCCGTTCGGGGGCCCCGATCGCGCGGGAGAGGTCCCAGGCGTGCACGACCAGGTCGGCGATCATCTGGGCGCAGTAGGCGTGGGCTGCGGACGCCCCGTAGGAGAGCTGGACGGTCCGCTGGAGGGCGCCGCGGGCGTGGAACGCCTCGCGGGCGTCGGCCGCCGCCCGGTCCCAGGTGTCGACGGGGTCCTCGCCGAGCTTGTCGCCGTCGAGCGCGTCGCCCACGTCCTCGACGGCCGCGCCGTCCAGCAGGAGCGGCACCCACATCTGTTCGACGGCCAGGTGGTTGACGAGGTCCCGCACGGTCCATTCGGTGCAGGGTGTGGGCTTGCCCCACTGGGCGGGGCCGACGGCGTGGACCCGGTCGGTGAACAGGTCGAGTGCCTCGCCGTGCCGGGCGAGCAGGGTGCGGCGCCGGGAGTCGGTCAGGTGCGTGTCACCGGTCATGACGCCCATGGTCCATGCGGGTGCGCAGCGCGGCGAACGCGGCGGCGGCGAACGCCGTGCCGGCGGCCAGGGCGCCCCGGTGCTCGGAGAGCCACAGCTGGGGCGGCCGGGCGCGGGCGCCCGCGCCGAAGTCGCCGTGGGCGCCGTGGTCGCGGGCGCCGTCGACGGGGTGCCACAGGTTGACCGGGGGCAGGCCGGCCACGGGTCCCGGACGCTGTTGCGCGCGGTAGGCGGTGCGGGCGAGGTAGTGGTCGAGCAGGCCGGGGACGACGGCGTTGGCGAGGAGTGTGGCGACCGTGCTGCCGCCCACCCAGTACTCCCGCCGGCGCGGATGGGCGGCGGCGTGGACGATGGCGCGGGCGGCGACCTCGGGCTCGTAGACGGGCGCCACGGGCCGGGGGCGCAGCGGCATCCGGGAGAGCACCCAGTCGAACTGCGGCGTGTTGAGGGCGGGCAGCTGGACCATGGTCGTACGGACCTTGCTGCCCTGGTGGAGGAGCTCGCAGCGCAGCGACTCGTTCCAGCCCTGGATGGCGTGCTTGGCGCCGCAGTAGGCGGATTGCAGGGGGATGCCGCGGTAGGCCAGGGCCGAGCCGACCTGGACGATGGTGCCGTGGTCGCGCGGCAGCATGCGGGACAGGGCGGCGTGGGTGCCGTAGACGTAGCCCAGGTAGGTGACCTCGGTGACCCGCCGGAACTCGTCGGGCTCGATCTCGACGAAGGGCGCGAACACGCCGGTGAAGGCGTTGTTGACCCAGACGTCCACGGGCCCGAACTTCTCCTCGACGGTGTCGGCCGCCTCGGTGACGGCCCGGTGGTCGGCCACGTCGACGGGCAGCGGCAGGGCCTCGGCGCCGCAGCCGCGGACCTCCGCGGCGGCCGCGTCGAGTCCGGCGCGGCCCCGGGCCAGCAGGGCGACGCTCGCGCCGCGCTCGGCGAAGGCCCGGGCGGTGGCCCGGCCCACGCCGCCGCTGGCGCCGGTCACGACGACGACCGACGGCTTCTTTCTCTTCGTCACCGCCGCCGGGTACCCGGGCCCGGCGGCCGCAAACAAAAACCGTCGCGGGCCGTCCGCCGGACGGGTGGCGCCCCGCCGGAAGGCCGCCTGGTGCGCGCTTCACCCGATCCGGCGATTGTGGACGAGCCCGCGCGTTGCGGACCCTGTAACCAGGACGAGTGAACCCGGGTGCCGGCCGCGCTCGGATGAGGGGGGACCATGACGTCGTACGCCCGCTCCCCCGTCGGGCCCACAGGCCGGGCGGGGTGAGCGGCCATGGGGGCGGACGGGGTGCGCTGGCGGCTGAGCGGCGGCGTCCGGCTCGGCCACGACCCCGTACGGGACGTGAAGGTGCTGCTCCACCCGGAGGGCGTCCTGCTGCTCAACGCCACCGGCGCCGCCGTCGTCGCGCTCTGCGACGGCCACACGGACGTGAGCGGCATCGTCAAGCGGCTGTCCCGGACGTACGAGCCCGTGGTGGCCCAGGACGTGCGGTCCTTCCTCGCCCGGCTGGCCGAACGGCGCCTGATCGAACCGGCTCGCGCTCCCCGCGCCCGGGGTCCGGAACAGGGCGACGGATAGGCCGCCGGGGCTGTCACCGGCACGCACCACGGCAGGGAGCGCACGCCGCGCGGCCCGGCGCTCAGCCGGACGCGGGGCGCGCGACCTCGCCGGCCGGCCGGCCGCCGCTCCCCACGCCGACGGCCCGGTTTCCGTCCCGCCGTGCCTCGGCGCGCAGCGCGGTGGCGAGCAGCAGGAACCAGACGCCGACGAGCACCAGATGGGCCCGCTGGGGGACGCCGTGCCAGCCGGGCCGCCCGAACAGCGGCCCGACCGTGGCGAGCGCCGTCGTCAGGGCGCTGGCCAGCACCCAGGGGCCCCGGCGGCCGACCTCCGGCCACAGGGGCCGGCCGGGCCTCGCGGCGATGATGAGCAGGGCCATCGAGGCGAACAGTGCGGCGTGGACCAGCGCGCTGGTGGTCGTGTGCCAGGGGTTGACGGCCTCACAGGGGCTCTCCACCGAGGGCGCGCAGTGCATGGGCACGACGACGTCGGCCACGGAGAAGACGCCGAAGGCGACCAGCGCCCACCATCCGGCCGTCGCCGGGCCGCCGGGGGTCCGGCGGCGGGCCAGCAGCGCCCCGCTGATGACGAGGGTCGCGGCGACGACCTCGATCCCGCCGAACAGCCGGTGGAAGGGCTGGTCGGCGGCGTAGAGCTCGCTCACGTAGGAGTGGCGGGCGTCCAGGCCCGTGGGCAGGACGAACTCCAGCAGCCAGTCGTTGTAGACCGCGGCCGCCGCCACCAGCAGCAGCGGGGCCCACGCGCTCGGCGGGGCCGTCCGCCGCCGCCGGGGCCGCCGCTCGGTCACGGCGGCGGCCCGGCGGGCGGCGGTGTACGGATCGGGCATGATTCTCAGTTCGGGGTCAGAGGGCCCTAAGTGGGCGGGGACGTGGTCGGGTGCTCCGTGGGCGGTGTGGTCGTCGTCGGGGGTTTCGTCGTCGGGGGTGCCGTCGTCGGAGGCGTGGTCTTCTTCTCCGGCGTGGTGGCGGCCTTGGAGGTCGCCGGGCCGGGCGCCGGCGCGGTGGGCTTGGGCGGACTGGTGGGCAGGCCACCGCCCTTGGGCGGTTCGCCCATCAGCTCGTCCTCGTCACCGCGGGTGCCCACGGGCCGTTTGAACCATTCGCGGGTCGCGGCGTCGTAGAGCACGAAGAACTTGAGGTCCGACTCGGCCTCGGTGACGACCACGACGTCGGCGGGGCGGTACGCGGGCCAGGTGTCGCCCTGGGGCTTCGGGGCGCCCTGGACGGCGACGGGCTCGGTCAGCGGGTTGCCGCACGCGCAGCGCACCTTGGGCATGCCGCGCTCGTCGGCCAGGACGGCCGTGCCCGCCTGGAGGACGGACTGGAAGCTGGTGACGGACCCGTTCCGCCAGCCGTGGTTGGTGACGCGGGTGTCGGCCCGCAGCTGTACCGGCGTCAGGCTCCGCAGGTAGGCGGGGACGTCACCGGGGTCGCGGCCCACCACTCCGGCGAAACCGCGGAGCTTGGCCTGGTCCTTCGTCAGGAAGTTGATCTGCCGGTCGACGTCGCAGCTGGAGACGTTGCGCGTGCCGCCGAAGAGCCCTTCCGTGCCGCCCTGGATGCTGCGGGCGCTGTCGCTGGTGCCGCCGGCGTGGGCCGGCGAGGCGGCCTCGGCACCGCCGCCGCTCAACGCGGTCGAGGCGGTGAAGGGGTCCCTGCCGTGGGAGGAGGCGGCCTGGAGGAAGACCTCACCGGGGCCCTTGCCCTGGCGGAGGAAGAACACGGCGAGGCCGGCGGCGACGAGCACGGCGCCCGCGAGGAGGGCCCCCTTGAGGGACCGCCACCAGGGCCGGCCACCGCCTGCCGGGCCCCTGCGCGGGGCACCACCGCCCTCGTCCCCGCCGCCACCGCCCGTCGGCGGGACGGGCGGGCCGGGTGGGCCGGGTGGCTGTTCCGGTCCGACGGGTCCGCCGCCGGACGGGGTGGACGGCCTGGCCGTCCAGTCGGGTCTGGTCGGTTCGGCTGCCCCGGGCTCGGCCGGCGGCTCCGGTCCCCGTCCGGACAGCGGGCCGGACGGCGGGCCCGTGGGGCGGTTTCCTGACGGGGGTTGGGACGACACGGCCCTTCTCCTACACTCGGAGTATTTTCTCCTGGTTCCACATCATTTGAGGGGTACAGAGGTTTTACGCCTTTTCACCGCCTCCGCGCTCATTGTGTGTACCAGACCCGGGCGCCTCGCAAGCGGGCGTACGCATCACGTGCGCCGCGCGTCCCCCGGCCGCCCGCGCGAACAGGTGGCGCGCCGGACCCTGCCTTACGTTGGCTGCATGAGCGAGCTGCGGGCCTGGTGGGACGCCCTCGCGGCCGTGGTGGCGGGGCTGGCCGCGATGGTCGTGGTGGCCGCCCTGGGCCTGTGGGCGGCGGGGGCCGGCGACCTGCCCGGCGGCGCGTTCCCGTCCGTGGTGGCCGCCACGGTGGTGACGGCCGTGGGCGGCACCGTGGACCTGGCGGGCGGTGCGGGCTTCCTCGGCCGTACGGGTGCGGACCTCGACGTCGTGCCGCTGTCGGTGACCCTGGCCGGGGCGCTGGCGCTCGCGGTGGTCTTCCTGTTGCCGCTGCGCCACCACGCGGTGGCGGGCGGGGCCGGGCTCCTCGCCCGGGTCGCCCGTACGGCCGTGCTGTGGCTGCTCGCGCTGTTGTTCGTCGCCCTCGCCGCCCGGCACACCTTCCGCTTCAGCGTGGGCGAGGAGTTCCTCGACGAACTGGGCGCGGCGCTCGGCGCGACGCCCACCGTGGGCTTCCGCGCCGCCGTGGGCCCCACGCTGGGGTACGGCCTGCTGTGGCTGCTGGTGCTGCTCGCCGTGGCCGTGGCCGTCTCGCGCAAGACGCCGCTCCCCTCACGGCTGCTGCGCTTCCAGGACTCGGTCCGGCCGGCGGCGTTCGCGCTGCTCGTGGTGCTGCTGGCCTATGTGGTGCTGGGCCTGGTGCTCGGGGTGGTCGTCGCCTGCACCCACGGGGAGCCGGCGCGGACGGCCGCGGTGCTGCTGCTGGGGCTGCCCAACCTCGCCTGGATCGCCTTCGGGGTGGGTCTGGGCGGCGCCTGGGAGGGCCAGGCCCCGCACGCCATCGGACTGCCCATGCCCCACGCGCTCGCTGCGGTGCTGCGCCCTCGTGACGGCGGCCCGGCCACGGTGACCGTCTCCTCGCTCGCCGAACAGGACGGGCGGGCCTGGCTCCTGGTGCCGCTGGCGGCGCTCGCGCTGCTGGCGGCGGGCTTCGTGGCGGCCGTGCGGTCGCCCGCCGGGACGCGGTCGTGGCACCACGCGGTCCGGCTCGGGGTGGCCACGGCCCTCACCCTGCTCGTGGTCGGGCTGCTGACCCGGGTGTCGGCGCGCTACGGCCTGTCCCTGCTGGGCATCGGCGACCTGGGCGACGACTTCGGCGGGACGGTGTCCCTGCGCGCGCAGCTGCCGCGACTGGTGGGCGTGGGGCTGCTGTCCGGCCTGGTCGCCGGCTTCCTGGGCGGCCTGCTCGCCCGGCGCGTCCGGCGCCGGGGCGAGGCCCCGCAGCCCGCGGGGGCGGAGCCCGGCGGGCCGGCGGAACCCTAGGGACTGAGCTCCGGGAAGACGGGCCTGGCCCAGGCAGGGGGCGTGGGCGGGGGTGGCGGCTCGGGCGGCAGGTCGTCCAGGCGCATGTCCACCTGCGTGGACGCGTGCCCCGTCGGCTCCGGTTCCGGGGGCGGCGGGGGGCCGCCCCGCCCGGCCAGGCGCAGGGCGGTCACGAACTCCAGGCACCCGTCGTACCGGTCGTCCGGAGACTTCGCCAGCGCCTTCACGAGGACCTCGTCGACGCCGGGCACGACATCGGGGACGTGGTCCGACAGCTTCGGCGGGGGATCGTACTGGTGCGCCCAGAGCAGGGCCATGTCGTCGTCGCGCCGGAACGGCGGGTGGCCCACGAGCGTCTCGAAGACGACGCAGGCCAGGCTGTAGACGTCACAGCGACCGTCGACCGGCTTGCCCGAGATCTGTTCGGGTGCCACGTAGTCCAGGGTGCCCACGAACTGGCCCACCCGGGTGTACCCGGTCAGCGACAGCGACTTCTTGGTGAGCCCGAAGTCGGTCAGGTAGACGTGTTCGGGGTGGTCGCTGTCGGTGCCCTCGGCCACGAGGATGTTGCCGGGTTTGACGTCCCGGTGGACGAGGTCGTGGGCGTGGGCGGCGTCCAGCGCCGAGGCGACCTGGCCGGCGATCCGGCAGGCGGCGGGCAGCTCCAGCGGGCCGCCCCGGTCGAGCAGTGCCCTGAGGTCCTGCCCGGGCACGTAGCGCATGGCGATGTAGAGGACGCCCTCGACCTCGCCCGCCTCGAAGACCGGGACGATGTGCGGGTGGTCGATGGCGGCCGCCACCCGGGACTCGTGCGCGAAGCGCTGCCGGAAGGTGTCGTTGCGGGCGAGTTCGGGGGCCAGCAGCTTGAGGGCGACGGTGCGGTCCAGGCGCAGGTCGGTGGCCCGGTAGACGACGGCCATGCCGCCGCGGCCGATCTCGCTCTCCACCTGGTAGCCGGCGATCCGGCGGCCGATGAGCCCGGACGGGCCGCCGCCGAGCGTGGCGTCCGGGTGGGCGAGGCGGTCGTCGCCGGCTGCCATCGGGCCTCACCCGCCCGGCGCGGGGGGCGGGCCCGAGGGCGGCGAGTCCAGCCGGGTCTCCTCGGCCGCGGAGGACCGCGGCACCGGCCCCGGCGCCGACTGGGGCCCGCTGGACGGCGCGAACACGGTCATGGCGGTGCCGTCGCAGTAGCACCAGTGGTCCCGCTGGGCGTCGTAGAGCCAGACCGCCTCCCCTTCGACGACGGCTCCGATCCGCAGCCCACGGGTGGTCGCGCGGAAGGTCTCCCCGTCCATGCGCCCGGCCGCGAGTTCCTCCACCGCCTGCCGGTAGCGTTCGATCGCCGTCTCCACCCGGGCCAGCAGCTTGCGGGCGTCGGCCGTGCGGACCAGGGGTCCGCCCGCGGCGGGCGGGCGCTGCGGCAGGGCCACCAGCAGCCGGGCGTCCACCCACGCCGACCAGCCGTTGGAACACAGCACCTGGCCCCAGTCGCCGTGCCGGTTCAGCAGCCGTACGGGCAGCAGCGGGTCCAGGGGGTCGCTCGGCACGCTCGCGTCGGGAACCGCCCACGTGGCCAGGCCGCCGCCCGGGACCACGTGGGTCGGTGAGAAGCCGGTCGCGCCGGAGGAGGTCGCGGATGCGGTCACCGGGGACTCCCGCCTGCCTGGTTCACTTGCGGCCTCCCTTTCACTTCCGCATGACGGCGGGCTCGTGGCGGCGCAGCAGGCGCGCGACGAGGAGGCCGAAGACGACCGACAGCACCGCCAGCATGCCCATGTTGAGCAGCCAGGTGCCGACGGTGTGGTGGAACAGCGGGTCGGTGTTCTGCGGTGCGATGCGCGCCACGTCGATCGTCCCGCCCATGGCGGCCAGGCCCCAGCGGGAGGGCACCAGCCAGGCCAGCTGTTCCATGCCCGGCTTGCCGGCCAGGTCGATCATCGCGCCGCAGAAGACGACCTGCACGATGGCGATGAAGACCAGCAGCGGCATGGTCACCTCTTCCTTGCGCACCAGGGCGGACACCAGCAGGCCCAGCATCATGGCGCTGAAGGACAGCAGGGCGACGGCCAGGGTGATCTCGGGCAGCGGTGCCAGGAGGACGCCCTTGCCGCCGGGCGCGCGGGTGTCCACCCCCGCCAGGCCGACCAGGGTCAGCACGACCGCCTGGGCCACGGTGATCAGGCCCAGGACCAGGACCTTCGACATCACGTAGGCGGATCTGGACAGCCCGACCGCCCGTTCCCGCTGGTAGATCACCCGTTCCTTGACCAGCTCGCGCACGGCGTTGGCCGCGCCCGTCAGCACGCCTCCCACGCACAGCAGCAGCAGGACGTTCATGGTCATCTGCGCGCCGAGCCGGCTCCCGGCGAGCACCCGGGTCATCGCGCCCATCACGAACGGCAGCGCGACCATGATGACCATGAAGGTGCGGTCGGCGGTGAGGGCCATGGCGTAGCGGCGCATCAGCGTCCACAGCTGACCGCCCCAGCTCTGCGCCTTGACCGGCTCGGGGGTGGGGGCCGGGGCCGCCCTGCCGCCGAGCCGGGGCTGCTCCATGGCGGCGGTGACGTAGCGGTTGTGCTCGGGAGAGGCGCGGTACTGCCCGGCCCAGTCCCGTCCGGTCTCGTTCTCGAACGCCTCGAAGGCCTCCGGCCACTGGCGGAAGCCGAAGAACGCCAGCGACTCCCCTGGCGGTCCGTAGTAGGCGGTGCGCCCGCCCGGGGCGAGCACCAGGAGCCGGTCGCACACCTCCAGGCTGAGGACGCTGTGCGTGACGACGATGACGGTGCGCCCGTCGTCGGCCAGGCCGCGCAGCATGTTCATCACCGAGCGGTCCATGCCCGGGTCGAGGCCGGAGGTCGGCTCGTCCAGGAACAGCAGCGAGGGTTTGGTCAGCAGTTCCAGCGCCACGCTGACGCGTTTGCGCTGACCGCCCGAGAGGCTGTGGATGGCCTGGTCGGTGCGTTGCTGGAGGCCCAGTTCGCCGATGACCTCCTCGACCCGGGCCTCCCGTTCGGCCTTGGCCGTGTCGTCGGGGAAGCGCAGCTCGGCGGCGTAGCGCAGGGCGCGGCGCACGGACAGCTGGGTGTGCAGGATGTCGTCCTGCGGGACGAGCCCGATGCGGGAGCGCAGCTCCGCGTAGTCGTGGTAGAGGTCGCGGCCGTCGTAGAGCACGGTCCCGCGGTCGGCCGGGCGCAGCCCGGTCAGCGCGTTGAGCAGGGTGGACTTGCCCGCTCCGCTGGGCCCGACGACGGCGAGCAGGCGTTTGGCACTCACGGGGAAGGAGACGTCCTCCAGCAGCGTCTTGCGGCCCCGGTCGACCTGCACGGTCAGGTCCTGGACCTCCAGCGACACCTCTCCGTTGTCGACGAACTCCTGGAGTTCGTCGCCGACGAGGCAGAAGGCGGAGTGTCCGACGCCGATGATGTCACCGGGCGCCACGGGGGCGGCTTGCACGGCACTTCCGTTGAGGTAGGTGCCGTTGTGGCTGCCGAGGTCCGCGATCTCGTAACCGCCGTCCGGCAGGGTGCGCAGTTCGGCGTGGTGCCGGGAGACGACGAGGTCGTCGACGACCAGGTCGTTGTCGGGGCTGCGGCCGATGCGCACGGTGCGGGCGGGCAGGGGGCGTACGGACGTGGGCTGGCGGAAGGTCGTGGTGCCCGAGGGGTGGGACACGACGGAGGGCCGGCCCGTGGGGTGCGGCGGCGCGTCGGTGACCCTGGCCGCCGGGCCGTCGGCGGGGTTGCCGAAGCGGACGACGCTGCCGGGGCCCACGTCCAGCGACCGCACGCGCCGGCCTTCGGCGTAGGTGCCGTTGGTGCTGCCCGTGTCCTCCAGCCTCCAGTGGTCCCGCACGGGGCGCAGGACGGCGTGGTGCCACGAGACGCGCGGGTCCTGCAGCACGATGTCGCTCGTTGGGTCGCGCCCCACGTGGTAGATCCGGCTCGGACTCATCACCTGCGAGCCGCCATCGGCTTCGACGACGAGTTCGGGGGCGGAGGGGGCGGAGGGCACGACCGACCGCTCTCCCATACGGGTAATTTTACGGCTGTCCGGCCGAGCGCGCCTTCCGGCGCCGGTGAGATGAGGAGCCCACGTGCTGGGGGAGGACGCCGGGCGCCTGCCCGTCTTCGTCTACGGGACGCTGCGTCCCGGTCTGCGCAACCACGACCGTCTGCTGCGCGGGCGGACGGTGGCGGAGCGGCCCGCGCGGATGCGGGACGCGGTGCTGTACGAGGGGCCCGGCTATCCGTTCGCGGTGGCCGAGCGGGGCGGCGAGGTCCACGGCGAGCTGATCGCCGTCGCTCCCCGGTGGTACAGGCCCGTGCTGGCGGCTCTCGACGAGCTGGAGGGCTACCGGCCGGGCGACCCGCGCAACCTCTACGAACGCGTCGAGCGCGAGGTCCTCGTCGAGGGGGCCGGCACGGTCCGCGCCTGGGTCTACCTCGCGGCGGAGGCGACGGCGCTGCGGCTGCGGGCGTCCGGTACGCGCGTCGTGGGCGGCGACTGGACCGGGTGAACCCGTCTCACATGGTGAGCGGAGGCCCAAACCCGGCAACCTCGGGCGCGGTTGTCCCGTCCTGCTGGGTGGATGGACGGGAAGTCGCCTCCTGATCACTGAGTGTTGACGCTTTGTTAACTCCTGATCAACTGTTCGACGGATGGGGAAATTTCCCTTTTCATGAGCATGCCAATACATGCATGGTCTTGCACGGGACCGCAGGTTCCCGCGGTGCCGGCAAGGCGGGCGCCGCGTGCACGCAGGCGGCCGGGCATGCCCGAACCGCCCTCATGACAAAGGGCGCTGACAAGTGCGTACATCCCCCACATCCTCCATATCGGCCTCGTCCAAGAGACGCGTGGTCACCGTCGCCGTCGCGGTCGCCGCGGCGGCGACCATGGTCGGCACGGCAGCCGCGGCGCCGTCCCCCGCGGCGCGGACCACGGCCTCCTCCCCCGCCGGCGCCGACGTCGTCAAGGCGGCCCGCGCCGCCGCCCTCGCCCACGCCAAGGACACCGGCGTCGGCTCCTCCGACACGCTGAAGGTCCGGGACACCCTCGTCGACCCCGAGGGCAAGCGCCACGTGCGCTTCGAGCGGAGCCACCAGGGCGTCGCCGTCATCGGCGGCGACCTCGTCGTCCACCTCGACGCCGAGAACACGTACCTGGGCGTGACCCGCGCCATCGGCCACCAGGTCACCGTCCCCACCGTCACGCCCAAGCTGACCGCGGGCCAGGCCGCGGACAAGGCAGCCGAGTCGGCCAAGGGCACGGCGAACAAGACTCAGCTGGTGGTGGACGCCCGCACCGGCGACGGCGTCCTCGCCTACCAGGTGACCGTCACCGGCGGTGCCGGCACCGAGACCGGCGCCGCGCACTCCGTCGTCGTCGACGCCACGTCCGGCAAGGTCATCAGCAGCACCCCGCTCAGCGACGCGTTCATCTCGCCGAAGCTCAAGAGCACCCTGCGCGGCCTGGGCCAGACCGCGGCCCCCGGCACCGCCGCGAAGCCCGGCACGCCCGCCCCGGCCAAGCCGGCCACCGGCGCCTTCCCCGCACCGGCGAACGGCACCGGCGCCTCGATCTTCGCCGGCGGCGTGCCCCTGATCACCACCCAGACCGCGAAGAGCACCTTCGTCCTCAAGGACCCCAGCCGCGGCAACGGCGAGACCCGCAACGCCGGCCGCCAGGAGCTCGAGACCTTCGCGAGCGGCAAGCAGTTCACCGACGCGGACAACAAGTGGGGCAACGGCACCAGCAAGGACGCCGCCAGCGCCGCCGTGGACGCCCAGTACGGCATCACCAGCACCTTCGACTACTACAAGAAGACCTTCGGCCGCAACGGCATCGCCAACGACGGCGTCGGCCCCCACGCGCTCGTGCACTTCGGCAACAACGTGGGCAACGCCTTCTGGTCCCCCGACTGCGCCTGCATGCTCTACGGCGACGGCGATGGAGAAACGTTTAAGCAGCCGCTGGTGGCCCTCGACGTGACGGGCCACGAGCTGAGCCACGGCGTCATCGAGGCCACCGCCAACTTCCAGCCGACGCGCGTGGACGGCCAGGGCAACCAGTACGGCGAGGCGGGCAGCCTCAACGAGTCCCTCGCGGACATCTTCGGCACGGGCGTCGAGTTCGGCACGAACAACGCCGTCAACCCGCCGAACTACCTGCTGGGCGAGAAGCTGGGCCTGGAGCAGAAGTTCCTGCGCCGCCTCGACAAGCCGTCCCTGGACAAGCTGGAGGGCACCGTCGACTACTGGGACGAGGGCTCGTACGACCGCGAGGTCCACGCCGGCTCCGGCGTCTCCTCCCACGCCTTCTACCTCCTGGCCGAGGGCAGCGGACGGAAGACCGTCGGCGGCGTCACCTACGACTCCCCCACCCACGACGGGCAGTCCGTGACCGGCATCGGCCGGGCGAAGGCGGAGCAGATCTTCTACCGGGCGCTCACCCGCTACATGGTCTCCACCACCGACTTCCACGAGGCCCGCACCGCCACGCTCCAGGCCGCCGCGGACGTCTACGGCGCCGGAAGCACCGAGTACAAGACGGTGGACGCGGCGTGGGCCGCGGTGAACGTCACCCAGGCGAACACCCCGGCCCCCAAGGGCTAGCGTCCCCCAGGCGTGGGGAACGGCGCGGCCTCTCGTGTCGGACGCCGAACCCCACGCCTTTCATGGGATTCTCTGGGACAAAGTGGCCGACCTCTCCCCGGCCCGGTACGGCCGGCGGGACCCGAGGGCGGCCACTGCCCAGAGAACGAGGTGCCCTCATGTCCCACCCGATGCCGCCGCATGCCAGCAAGCGCCGGAAGTGGCCCTGGGTGCTGCTGGTCCTGGCGCTGCTCATCGTCGGAGGCTGCGCGGCGCTGTTCCTGATCGTCTCCAAGGAGTACGACAAGACGGTCACGGTCCGGTACGAGGTCACCGGCGACGCCAAGGACGCGTCGGTCTCCTACAGCACGTGGGACAACGGAGCCATCAAGGCCACCAAGGCGGGTCCGCTCCCCTCGCTGCCCTGGCGCAAGGTGATCACGACCAAGGGCTTCGCCAAGGGCGGCGTCCTGGCCGCCAGCACCGGCGCCGGGGGCGGCACGGTGACCTGCAAGGTCACCGTCGACGACGGCAAGCCGGTGGTGGACAGCGCGCGGGGCGCGTACGCCACGGCCACCTGCCAGGGGTTCTGAGCACACCCCCTAGGTGTGTTGTCCCGGGACGTTGGTGACACGCGTGCTGGATGCTTGAACGGGTGAGGGCCTTCTGGCTCGGTGGGGATTGCGACATCTCAACCGACTACAGGAGGCCCTCGTGCCCCACCGTAACGCCCCGCTCACCGAGACCGGGCGTCTTCGCCTGGCCCGCTGTGTCGTGGACGACGGCTGGCCACTTCGCCGAGCCGCGGAACGCTTCCAGGTCAGCCACACCACTGCTGCCCGCTGGGCCGGCCGCTACCGGACGCTCGGGGTCGCCGGAATGAGTGACCGATCCAGCCGCCCCCACCACCAGCCCGCCCGGACGCCGGCCGTGGTGGAAGCGGAGATACTTCGGCTGCGGCGCGAACACCGCATCGGCCCGCTAAGGCTCGCCGTCCTCTGCCACATCGCACCCTCGACCGTCCACCGCATCCTCCAGCGGCACGGCCAGCCGCCCCTTGCCTGCCTGGACCGTGCCACCGGCGAGCCCGTCCGCCGCTACGAACGCGCCCGCCCGGGCGAACTGGTCCACATCGATGTCAAGAAGCTCGGCCGGATCCCCGACGGCGGCGGCCACAAGGCCCTCGGCCGGGCGGCCGGCAGTCCGAACAAAGACCGGCTCAACGGTGCCGGATACGCCTACCTCCACACCGCGCTCGACGACCACTCCCGCCCGGCCTACACCGAAGACCTGCCCGACGAGACCGCTCCGACCTGCGCCGGCTTCCTCATCCGGGCCACCGCCTGGTTCGCCGGACAGGGCATCACCGTCGAACGTGTGCTGACCGACAATGCCTGGGCCTACAGCAAGAACACCTGGCGCCAGACCTGCCACGATCTGGGCATCAGCCCCCGGTGGACCCGCCCCTGGCGGCCACAGACCAACGGCAAAGTCGAACGCTTCCACCGCACCCTGCTCGAGGAGTGGGCCTACCACCGGCCCTACACCTCAGACGGTGAGCGGATGGAAGCGTTTGCCGACTGGCTGCACTGGTACAACTACCACCGACCCCACACCGGCATCGGCGGCCACACACCCGCCAGCCGCGGAACCAACCTCGCCGAACAACGCACCTAGGCCGTGTCCGCGCCGACCCGGGGCAGCACCAGCGTGCCCCCGATCACCAGCACGGCTCCCACGGCCTCGGGCAGCAGCCACCAGCCCGTCCGGAGGTGCTCCTCGTACAGCAGCACCCCGAAGAACAGACTCACCAGCGCGTCCCCCAGGGTGAGCGCGGGCTGCGAGGCGACGATCGGGCCCGACTCCATGGCGTTGGAGACCAGGAACAGGGAACAGGCCCCCGCCACCGCGAAGGCGTACGTCTGCCAACTGGTGAAGAACGCGCCGGCGCCGTGCAGGCTGAAGGTGGTGGCCGCCGCCTTCATCAGCACGGCCGTCAGCGCGTAGGCGATCGCGGCGGACGCCCCGAAGAGGAACGCCCGCGCCTTGCCCCGGGGGTGCCGCAGGGCACCGAGGACGCACAGCGCGCTCGCCCCGCCGCCCACCGTCAGGGCCAGCGCCCACAGCCCCGGCTCCACGTCGGTGTGCCCGCCCGAGGGGGCCGCGGCCGCGAGCCCCAGGGCGAGGCCGGCGGCGATCGAGACGACCGCCGCCCAGCCGGCGACGGGCAGCGTCCGGTGGAAGACCAGACAGCCGATGACGAGGGCGAACGGCAGCTCGCTGACGAAGATCGGCTGGACGAGCGCCAGGGAGCCCAGCGACA
The DNA here is from genome assembly GCF_002939475.1 of Streptomyces cinnamoneus. Classification (NCBI taxonomy): domain Bacteria; kingdom Bacillati; phylum Actinomycetota; class Actinomycetes; order Kitasatosporales; family Streptomycetaceae; genus Streptomyces; species Streptomyces cinnamoneus. The sequence continues at coordinate 598,271 of NZ_PKFQ01000001.1, forward strand.
GCGCCAGCCCCTGGAGCGCCGCCCCGCAGATCTCCGCCGCCATCCCGGCGAGCCAGGCCGGGCTGCGCAGCAGATCCCCCATCAGCCGGGCGCTGAAGGCGTGGGACTCGGGCACGGCGCGCCCCGCCTTGCGCTGGAGGACGGTGCCGGCGGCGTTGGCCAGGGAGGACAGGAGGGCGCACGCCACGGTCAGCACGGCGGTCACGGGCGGGTCCCTCCGGCTCGGGGCTGTGGGGCACCACGGTGACAGACGAAGGGGGCGGGGGCCGCTCGCCGCCCGCCCCGCACCGGAGGATTACACCCTCATGCCGCCGGCCGCGCTCACGCGGCCGGCTTCTCCTTGCGTCCCTGCTCGGTTCCTACCGCTCCTGCTCGGCCTTGGGCTTGTGGTCCTGCCGGGCGCCGCCGCGGATGGCGAACGGCAGCTGGGCCGAGAAGAAGGACTGGTCGCCGTTGGCCACCGTGACGCCCGCGTCCGCGCTGGTCACGTCGCGCGGGGCGGATCCGGCGACGGCCAGGTCGAGCCGGTAGACGGCGGTGGCGCCGGGGGCGAGCGGCCCCTTGGCCACGGGCGGCAGGGTGGTGCTCATGCCCGGGTCGCAGCCGCCGGCGAGCAGGGGCACCCTCACCCAGCCCTTGCCGGGCCGGTACTGGCGCAGTGTCACGTCCTTGGGCACCAGGGCCCGGCTCTTGCCGGCGCCGTAGGCGTAGTACGAGGCGGTGAGCGCCGGGTAGGCCCGGTTGGTGGTGTTCTTCACGGTGACCGTGAGAGGGCGGGGGGCGCCGCCGCGCTCCAGCGTGGTGCCGCGCCGCCAGCCGTCGACGGTGACCTGGGGGCGGGTGGCGGTGGTGGTGCGGGCCGGGGCGCGGTAGGTGTGGCCGCGCCCGTCGGAGACGGAGGCGGCGACCGTGACGGTGCCCGGCCGGTCGAGGTCCTGCAGGCGCAGGGCCACGGTCCTGGGGTGCCGGGGGCTCGCGTCCGCGGCGGTCACGGGGAAGGTGTAGACGCCCCGGTCGGGCCAGCTGCCGCCGCCCGTGCTCGCGTCCAGGTCGATCCAGCGGTGGGTGCGCGGCTCGTAGCGCTGCACCACGAGGGACGCCGTGCTGAACCCGGCGGTCTTGACGTCCAGCCGGACCTTGCCCTGGGAGACGGGCGTACGCAGGGTCACGCCCGCGGACGACCAGAGGCCGATGGGCAGTTGGGAGTCCACACCGTAGGAGATCTTCTGCGAGGCGGTGCCCGTCGCCGCGGGCGCCGGCGCGGCCTCGGGCGCGGCCGCCTTGGCGGGTGCCGCCGGGGCGGCCTGCGGGGCGGCTTCCCCGCAGCTCGCTCCCGCCTGGGCGCCGCCGCCGGCCGGTGCGGCCCCGGCGGCCTGTCCGGTCCCGGCCGCGCCGGCGACCAGGGCAAGGCCGGCCGTCAGCGCCGCCGCGGTTCTCAGAGCGGCCTTCCGCGCCGCCGACGACCGCTGCTGTACGACTTTCCGCGTCATTTACCGCCCCCACAGGTGGGTTGTCCCGTGACCGTACGTCTCTGCCTGAGAGAGGGCCTTCCACAGCTGGCGGTTCCCAAACGGGAACGGAATTCCCGTGGTTCCCGTCGGTGAGCCGTCATGGGGTGTCGCCGCACCCGTGGCACCGGTCACGCGGGGGCTCCTGCCCGGGCCCGCGGTGCCCGGGCAGGAAGGGGGTGCGGCTAGTCGCGGTGGTGGCCGTCGTGGCGATCGCGGTGGTGACGGTCGTGCGTGCGCCCGTGGTCGCGGCTGCTCGCGTGCGTCCTGTCGCGGCCCTGGTCCCGTCCGTTGTCACGCCCGGTGTCCCGGCCCTGGCCCTGACCGTTCCCCTGACCGTGCTCGCGCCCGTTGTCCCCGCCCTGTTGGTCGCCCTGGTCCTTACGGCCGCCGTGGCCGCCCGCGCCGCACTGGAACAGCATCTTCAGGTGCGACTGGACCACCGGTCTCAGTTTGCGGGCCAGTTCGCGGACGTCGTTGTTCTTGCCGTGGGCGATCTCGTCGTCCAGCAGGGCCAGCGTCTTGACGTGCGCGGTCCCGTAGGTCTTCACCCAGAGCCGGTCGTAGTCGGCGGTCCGGGCCTTGGCCCTGAGGTCCTTGAGCTGTTTGCGCTGTTCCGCGGTCGTCGTCGTCGGCAGTGACACCCGCAGCCGGCTCGCCACCTTTCTGACCTGCTCGTCCATGCGGGTGTGGTCGCGTACGAGCACGCGTCCGGCGTCCTTGACGCACCGGGCGACCGCGTGGCGCCGGGCGTCCCGGCCCCCGGCGACCTCCGCCATGCCGCCCTGGTGGAGCTTGGTGAGCACGGCGTCGTCCTTGTCGGCCGCACGGCCGCCGGCGGGGCCGGCGAGCGCCGTGCCGGGGGCCGTCACTCCGGCCAGGACGAGGACCGCCACCGCTGTCGTGGCCCGGTGTGGCATTCGCATCTTCGCTGCTCCGTTTCTCCTCGGCCGCCGGCGTTCGAGGCGTTCGCCGTGGCGAGGGCCGACGAGGACGCACCAGTCGGCGTCCCTCACGGAGCAGATGAATGCCCCGGGCGGGACGGGCGACCGCCGGTCGCGGCCGTCCAGTCCACCCAACGGAGCATCGCGGAGGGGCACCGGCCTGACGGGGCGTCATGGGCGGGGCCCGCAGGCCGGCGGGCCCCGTCACGCGGCGGCTCAGTGTCCGCGCAGCTGGTCCAGCTCGCGCCGGTCGCGCTTGGTCGGCCGGCCGGTGCCGCGGTCGCGCACCCCGGCCACCACGACCTCCTCGCGGGCGGGCGGCGGCGGGCTGTTGTCGACGTAGCACTCCGCGGCGACGGGCGCGCCCACCCGCTTGCGGACGAGGCGCTTGACGACCACGATCCGCTCGCGCCCGGCCTGCCGCAGCCGGACCTCGTCGCCCGGCTTGACGGGCTGGGCGGCCTTGGCGCGCTCTCCGTTGAGGCGGACGTGGCCGCCGCGGCAGGCGGTGGCCGCCAGCGCACGCGTCTTGGTGAGCCGGACCGACCAGATCCAGCTGTCGATCCGCACCGTTCCCTGCTCTGTCTCCATGCCCGCACTGTAGGCCAGCGCCGCCGGGGACCGCGAAGGCGTCTGGCGGCGGGCGGCCGGGCCGTGGCCGATTACGGGCGGCGCGGCGGGCCCCGGGGGCGGACCCGTGTTGACTTCTCGGCCACCCCTTGCAATGGATGACGCGTTCACATCAGACCCCGCTCTTCGTGACCGGCCGCGGGCCGCCCGGCCCGGCCGTCCGGCACGGAAGGGAGCACGACGATGAACACCCCCACCCTCCTGAAGAGACACCGGCGGACGCCCGCGAACGCGGCCCTCGCCCTGGCGCTCGCGATCGCCGGCGTCGGCCTGTGGGCCCCCTCGGCCACGGCCGACCCCGTGTCCGTGGGCTACACCTGCACCGGCCCGGGAGCCCCCGACGGCGTCCAGTCCTTGCAGGTCACCGTGACGGCCCCCGCCACGGTCGCGCAGGGCGGCACCGCGGAGCTGACCCTGGAGGTCGCCACGGAGCTGAAGGTGCCGTTCGGCATCCCGGCGCAGAGCGTGACGGGCGAGCTGGACCTCCAGCTGGGCGGCGCGGGCTCCGGCCGCGTGACGGCCGGCGGCTTCACCAACACCTCGGCGATCCCCGGCGGCTCGGCCGTCACCCTCACCGGCGGCACGGCGTCCGTCCGGCTCGACACCGCCGGCACGGCCACCTTCTCGCCCGGTGACGCGGCGGTGCACGTCTTCGGGGTGACGGTGAACTGCACGGTCTCCGGCACCGCGCCGGTCGCCGCGACGACCGAGGTCACGGCCTCGTAGCGGCCGGGCCCCCGGTCAGCCGCGGGAGAGGGCGGCGGCGCCGAAGGAGACGTCGAACCGGTCGCACCAGATGCTGACGCTGCGGTACCGGCCGAGGTCGAGGTCCGCGGGAAGGGCGTAGTTCTGGTCGCCCTTGTTGCCCTTGAGCTTGCCGAGGCTGACGTGGGCGCCGTCGTCGAAGACGTACCAGCCGGCCCGGCCCTCCTTCACCGGCGCGTCGCTGACGAGGACCCTCAGGTCCGGGCCGTTGCTGGTGTCGAGGTTCTCCAGGCGCAGGGTGCGGGTCCCGTCGGGCAGCTCCAGGATCCGCACCGAGCCGCTGGTCTCGTGTTCGTGGCTGATCAGCTTCCCGGTGGCCAGGGTGCGCGGCCCGCCGCCGCGCGCGTCGCCGGCCGCGGCCGCCGGGGCGGCTTCCCGGACGGTGTCGTCCACCCACAGCTTCCACGGCTGGAACCAGTACAGCCCGGCGGCCCCCGCCATGATCCCCACGGCCAGCAGCCCGATGACGATCGGCCTGCCCAGCACCCGTCGTACGCGTCCCATTTCCGCCTCCTGAAGCCGTTCGCCACTGTCACCTGGGAAAACGCGAGGCGGGGCCCCGGGGATCCGCGCATTCGATGACGAAAGTCTTACGGGACGCCCGTCGGGGGCCCGGCGGCACGTTCACCGGGGTCCCGTTTTCCGGCGGAGCCGGAATCCGCGGGATCCCCGCTCGCGGTCCGGGGCGGGGGCCTGCACGATGGTGCGCGTTCGTCCCGGAAACCGAGGAGCACAGGCCATGATCTTCATCGTCGTCAAGTTCACCGTCCGCCCCGAGCGGAGCGAGGAGTGGCTCGACCTCGTCCAGGACTTCACCGAGGCCACCCGGCAGGAGCCCGGCAACATCTTCTACGAGTGGTCCCGCAGCGTGGACGAGCCCCACCAGTTCGTGCTGGTCGAGGCGTTCGCCGGCCCCGAGGCGGGCGAGGCGCACGTGAACTCGGAGCACTTCAAGACGGCCATGGCCTGGATGCCGGACGTCATCGCCCGGACCCCGGAGATCATCAACGTGGAGGTGCCGGGCCAGGGCTGGTCGGCCATGGCGGAGCTCTCGCCGCGCGAGAGCTGAGCGGAGCCCGGCGGCGAGCCGCGACGAGGGGCCCCGCCGGTTCGTCCGGCCGGGCCCCTCGTCGTCCCCCCGGCCCGCCCGGCACGGTGCGGGGGTCAGACGACCAGGCGCGAGGCCATGGAGGCGCCGGGGCTGCCGTCGGCCAGCGCCTCGGTGAGCGCGTCCCCGGCGGCGGCCAGCGCGGTGTCGTCCATCGGGCCCAGGGCGTCGAGGATGAACACCGCGCGGGTGGTCGCGAGCGTGAGGCGCGTGCGAGTGCACTGGCGCCAGTTCCAGCGGCGGCAGGTGACGCCGGCGTCGTCGCGCCAGACCACCTCGCCCGGCGGGCAGTGCTCCGTCACCGCCTCGCCGCCGGCCGTGGTCTCGAAGGGCTCCTCGCCCGTGGCCCGGACCAGGCGCGCGGAACCGGCGTAGTGGTCCAGGTCCTCGCCGCCCAGCGGCAGGACGTGCGCGACGGAGACCGCGTTGTAGACGTCCGTGAGCCGGTCCACCCGGGGCAGCCCCGCGTCGGCGCGCCGGATCAGGGCCTCCGCGCTGGGGCGGGTGCGCTGCGGCTTGGCCCCGAAGGCCCGGAACGCCTCGCGCCAGGCGGCCAGGTGCGGGTGGTCCTCCACGGCGGTTCCGGCGGCCCACCGCCGGGCGCTCTCCTCGGCGGCGGCCAGCAGCCGCCCGCTCGCCTCGTCGCTGGGGCCGGGACGCAGCCCCTCCGCGACGACGACGAGGGCGCGGTAGTCGGGCCGCAGGTCGCGCACGGCGGGGTCGATGGTCACGGTGTCGAGCCAGGCCTTGATGTCGGCGGTGCCGGTCGCCATGCGCCTCTCCTCGGGTCGTCGACTCAGCCATGGAGGTCATTGTGATGGACTGAGCAGTCCTATCGACTGTACCAAGCGGCGGCGGCCCGTCAACGGGCGGCGCCGATCGCGGGTTCCAGGTTGTCGGTCATGCGCTCCAGGACGGAGACGGCCGTCCGGTACTCGTCGAGGGAGATCCCGGTCCGGGCGCGTTCCGGTCCCGCAGCCGGCTAACGCGCCGGTGGCAGCGCCTGGCAGAGGGCGTCGAGCGCCCCGGAGAAGGCGTGCTCGGGCGGGGTTCCGTACCCCACGACCAGGCCGTCGCCCGGCACCCCGGTGGCCTCCCCGTGCCGGTAGGGACCGAGCGCCTCGACCGCGAGCCCCTGCCAGGCCGCGCCCTGCACCACGGTCCGCTCGGTGCCGGGCGGCAGTTCGAGCACCGCGTGCAGACCCGCCGCGATGCCGGTGACCCTCACGTGCGGCGCGCGCTCGGCGAGGACGGTGAGCAGCCGGTCGCGCCGGCGCCGGTAGTGGCGGCGCATCCGGCGCACGTGACGGTCGTACGAGCCGCAGGCGATGAAGTCGGCGAGCGCGAGCTGGTCCAGGGCGCTCGTCCAGGACTCGCGCTCGCCCTTGGCGGCGAGGACGGCGTCGACCAGGTGGGCCGGCAGGACCATCCAGCCCACGCGCAGCGCCGGCGAGAGGCTCTTGCTGACGGAACCCACATAGACGACGCGTTCCGGGTCGAGGCCCTGGACGGCGCCCACGGGCTGGCGGTCGTAACGGAACTCGCCGTCGTAGTCGTCCTCCAGGACCAGCCCTCCGGTGGCGCGGGCCCAGTCGACGACGGCGGCGCGGCGCTCGGCGTGCAGCGACCCGCCCGTGGGGAACTGGTGGGCGGGCGTCAGCAGCACCGCGCCGGCCCCGGTCGCCGCCAGCTCCTCCACCCGCGCCCCGTGTTCGTCGATCGGCAGGACGACGGTGCCGAGCCCGGCGTCGGCCAGGAGGGAGCGGTGGAAGCCCAGTCCGTAGGACTCCACGGCGATCGTTCCGCTGAGGACGCGGCCCAGCAGGCGCAGGGCGCCTGCGAACCCGGGGCAGATGACGACGCGGTCCGGTTCGGCCCGCACGCCGCGGGCGCGGGTCAGGTAGTCGGCGACGGCGCGGCGCAGTTCGGGGCGGCCGCGCGGGTCGCCGGGGCCGAAGGCCTCGTTGGGCGCCGCGGTCAGGGCCCGGCGGGTGGAGGCGAGCCAGGCGGCGCGGGGGAAGGAGGCGGCGTCCGGGGCGCCCTGCACCAGGTCGTAGCGGGGTCGCCGGGGCAGGGGCGGGGTGAGGGTGCCGGGCGGGCGGACGGGGCGCGGGGGTTCGGCGCGTGCGGCGACGCGGGTTCCGGAGCCCTGACGGGCCGTGAGCCACCCCTCGGCGACGAGTTCGGCGTAGGCCTCGGCGACGGTGTTGCGGGCGAGCCCCAGGTCGGCGGCGAGCGAACGGTAGGGCGGCAGCCGGGTGCCGGGGGCCAGCCGGCCGGTGCGGACGGCGTCGCGCAGGGCCCGGATCAGCGCGCCGCGACGGCCGCCGGGGCCGTCGGACAGCTCCAGGTGGAGGTCGCCGCCCAGCCCCTCGGCGGCGCCCCCGCCCCGTATGCCGCCGTGCGGCCCGTCCCCCTGATTGACCATCGGTTCCATCGGGGAATTGCACCATGGGGGTGGGCTTTTCGGCACCTAGGGTCTTCCTCGTGACCACGACTGAACGCGCCCCGCGCATGAACTTCACGAAGTCCGCCCCCAAGGTCTTCAAGGCCATGATCGCCCTGGACGCGGCCGCGACAGCCGCCCTCGACCCGGTCCTCGTCGGGCTCGTCCAGATCCGCGCCTCGCAGATCAACCACTGTGCGTACTGCCTGGACATGCACACCCGGGACGCCCGCGAGGCCGGTGAGCGGGAGGAGCGGATACACCTGCTCGGCGCCTGGCGGGAGGCCGGGCTCTACACGGAGAAGGAGCAGGCGGCGCTCGCGCTGACCGAGGCCGTGACCGTCCTGACCGACGGTTTCGTTCCCGACGAGGTGTACGAGCGGGCCGCCCGGCACTTCGGGGAGGAGGAGCTGGCCCACCTGATCGCGCTGATCTTCACGATCAACGCCTGGAACCGGATCGCCGTCACCACGAGGAAGGTCCCCGGCACGGAGTGACGGGGCGCCGCCCCGCCGCGGCGGGCGGTCAGTCCCTGCGGAACCGGTCGCGGTAGGCGGCCGGCGAGACCCCGGTCTCCCGTACGAACGCGCGCCTCATGGTCTCGACGGTGTTGAAGCCGCACCGCGCGGCGATCGCGTCGACCCCGTCGGCGGAGCCCTCCAGCAGCGAGCGGGCCACGGCCACCCGCGCCCGTTCGACGTAGGCCCCCGGGCTCACGCCCACCTCCTGGGTGAACAGCCGGCTGAAGTGCCGCCTGCTCATGCCCAGGCGCGCCGCCAGCGCGGGGACCGACAGGTCGCCCGAGGGGTCGCCGTCGATGGCGTCGACGAGGTCGCGCAGGGCGCCGCCGCGCAGCGTCTCGTTCCTGGCCCGGCTGCCGAACTGGGACTGGCCGCCGGGCCGCTTCATGAAGACGACCAGGAACTTGGCCACGGCCCGGGCGACCTCCGGGCCGCAGTCGTCCTCCAGCAGGGACAGCGTCAGGTCGATGCCGGCGGTCACCCCCGCGGAGGTCACCACGGTGCCGTCGCGGACGAAGATGGCGTCCGGCTCCACGGAGACGGCGGGGTAGCCGGCGGCCAGTTCGGTGCAGTACGCCCAGTGGGTGGTGGCCCGGCGTCCGTCGAGCAGTCCCGCCTCGGCCAGGACGAAGGCCCCGGTGCACACCGACCCGGTGCGCCGGGCACCCGCCGACAGCCGGCGCACGTGCCGGACCAGGTCGGGGTCGCCGGCCGCGGCGGCGTAGCCGTGACCGCCGGCCACCACGAGGGTGTCCGGGGGCTTGCGGACCCGGGCCAGATCGGCCGAGACGCCCAGGGCCGCCCCGGCGGAGGTCGCCACGTCCCAGCCGCCGACCGAGGCCAGCCGCACCCGGTATCCGGCGTCCGCCTCGCGCCCGGCCCGGTCGAAGACGTCCAAAGGCCCCGCGACGTCCAGCAATTGCACTCCGTCGTACACGACGATCAGGACGTCGCGCGTCTCCACCTTGCCGCTCACAGTGGCCATGATGGTTCGGGGGCGGCGACGGCACCGCCGAAGGCGACGGCGATCACCTTTATGGAGTAATGTCCTTTTTTAGGGGCATACGACAGGTTATGCCATGCCAGATCGCGGCGCGCAGGACCCTTGAGTCAAGCCTGCCGCCTCCGCGCCGGTGACGCGGCCGACGCCGCGCGGCCGGCCCGCTTGCGGCCCGGACCCCCGCCCCTAGGGTGGGGAGCAATCATGAAGCGCGACCCCGGCCCCGGCGCCCCGCCCGGCACGCCCCCGCTCCCCCGCGCGGCCCGCTCGCTCGTCGTGGCCGCCTACGCGCTGCTGGGCGTCGCGGTCGTGACGGACCTGGCGACGAACCCCACCCTGACCTTCTCCCCCGTCCTCGCCACGACCCCCGTCCTGGCCAGCATCGGCACGCGGCGCGCCCGCGTCCCGCTGCTGGCCGGCCTGCTGGCCCTCGCGATCGTCGCCCCGCTGGCCCTCGCCGACCCGGACGTGGCCCTCCCCGTCCACCTGACGGCCGGAGCCACCGTCCTGGCCATCACCTGCGTCAGCACCGCCAACGTCATCCTCGTCGCGACCCGCGAGCGCGAGCTGCTGCAGTCGCGCTCGGTCGCCGAAGCGGCCCAGCGCACGCTGCTGCGCCCCCTGTCCGAACGGATCAACGGCTTCCGGGTCGCCGTCCGCTACCAGGCGGCCGCCGCCGAGGCACGGGTGGGCGGCGACCTGTACGAGGTGCTGGCGACACCGTTCGGGGTCCGCCTGCTCATGGGCGACGTACGGGGCAAGGGCCTGTCCGCGATCGAGACCGCCTCCGACGTGCTGGGCACCTTCCGGGAGGCCGCCCAGGTGGAGTCCGACCTGACGGCGGTGGCCCGCCGCCTCGACGCCACGGTGGCGCGGCGCCGGGTGCGCGAGGAGTTCGTGACGGCGGTCGTGGTCGCGATGCCGGGGGCCGGCGACGCCGGCGAGCTGGTCAACTGCGGCCACCTACCGCCCCTGCTGAGGCGGCGCGGGGAGGTCACCGAACTGGAATCGCCGGTACCCGACCCTCCGCTGGCCCTGCGGTGCCTGGTCGGCGGCCCGTACCACCGCCGGCGCTTCTCCTTCGCGCCGGGCGATCAGCTCGTCCTCTACACGGACGGCGTGACGGAGGCGCGGGACGCGTCCGGACGCTTCTACCCGCTGGCCGAGCGGCTGGCCGGGATGCCGGACCTGGCCCCCGACCCCCTGGCCGCCCGGATCGTGGCCGACCTGCGGGCGTACACGGGTGGCGGGCTGGCGGACGACGCGGCCCTGCTGGTGGTCCGCCGGGAGCGCTGAGAGCCGCCCGGGGGCAGGGCGGGCCCGGCCGGGTCCCGCTCACGGCGGCCGGAGGGGCCCGCCGAACGCCGCGCCGGGGCCGCCGTTCACCCCGTCACGCCGCGGGTACCGGGTGGTCGGCCAGCCAGTCGAGGTAGTGCGGGCTGCGCCGCACCGCGGCCGCGTAGACGCGTTCGGCACGCGCGGCGACGGCCGGCGCGTGGGCGGCGAGCGCGCCCTCGCCGTGCCACAGCAGCAGGTGCCGCACGCGCAACGGCATGCCCTCCAGCGGGCGCGGGACGACCCCGGGGGTGCCGCGGAACGTGGCCTGGCCCAGCCCCACCGCCTGCCCGTCCGCGATGAGTTCGCGGGCCGCCGCCGCCTCCGCCTCGTGCCGCACCGTCGCCGTGAAGCCGGCCTCGGCGCACGCCGCGCTGAAGGACTCGAACAGTCCGTTCCCCAGGCTGGCCGGGAGCGTCCACTCGACGTCGGCCAGCTCCGCCAGACCCACGGCCGCCCGCCCGGCCAGCGGATGGGTGGCGGGCAGGAGGACGAAGACCGGCTCGACCGCGACCGTCGCCGACCGCAGCCCGGAGGGCAGCCCCGGCGCGAAGGAGCGCACGTACTCCACCACCGCCGCCAGGTCCTGCTGGCCGCTGGCCACGAGGCCGGCGGCGGTGGACATGTTCGCCTCGGTGCGCAGCGTGGGCAGCGCGCCGGGGAAGAGCTCCTGGAGCTCCCGCACCAGGCCGACGGCGAGCGGGCCGGGGGTGGCCACGTAGCGCAGCGGGCGGCGGGCCTGCGTGGAGCCGGTGTGCAGCGCGGACTCGCGCTGGATCGACTCGATCGACGGCAGCACCGAGCGCGCCCGGGCGAGCACGAACTCGCCCAGCGCCGTGGGCGAGGCGCCCTTGCGGGACCGGACGAACAGGGCCCCGCCCAGCAGTCGTTCGATCCGCCGCAGCTGGGCGGTCAAGGTGGGCTGCGAGGCGCCCAGCGCGGCGGCCGCCTTGGTGATGCTGCCGGCGTCGGCGATCGCACAGACCACTTTCAGGTGGCGAACTTCCAGGTCCATAGGTCGATCCTATGATCGAATGGGATTACTTGAAACTTCCAATAAGTGTGAGGGTCGGCGGCGAGCACATCGTCGAACAGCACGACCGGGGAGGGCACCGATGGCGGACTCCGACGTCCCGCGCATCGCACGTCGAGTCATGGAGCTGATCCTGCGTCACCAGCGCAAGGGGCAGCGGACGGGCGACTGCGCGCACACGCCCTGCCCCGCCTGCCGGGACGCCCACCTCCACCGGGTCGAGCGGTACGTCGCCGCGGGCGAGCCCGTCCGCATGGTGCTGCCGGCGTTCCCCGGCAAGTCCCCCAACACCGCCAAGGTGCTGGGCGTGCTGCCCGACATGGCGGAGCGCCTCGCGCTCGACTTCCTCAGCGGCCTGACCGGCCGCATCCGGGAGGTGTACGCGCCGGGCGCCGAGATCCTCATCTGCTCCGACGGGCGCGTCTTCAGCGACGCCGTCGGCATCCCCGACGAGCACATCACGGCGTACCAGCGCGAGATGCAGACGCTGATCGACGCGCTGCCGCGCCCCTCGGGCCTGGGCCTGTTCAACCTGGAGGACCTGCCCGAACTGGCCGGTCTCGGCCACGACCGCATGCGGGAGGTGCTGACCGAGCGGTACGCCGAGCCCCTCGAACAGCTGCGCAAGCGGGTCCGGGCGGGCGAGGAGACCGCGCTGTACCGGGCGATCACCCGGTTCCTGTTCGAGGACGGGAACACCCCCGGCTACACCGGCAGCCGGGCCGCCCTCCAGCGGGACGCCCGCGCCCGCGCCTACATCGTCATCCAGCGCAGCAAGGCGTGGGGCGACCTGCTGGCCGACCAGTTCCCCGGCGCCGTACGGCTGTCGATCCACCCGCAGCCCTGCGGGGCGGACAAGCTCGGCATCCACCTGGTGGAGACGGCCGACAACTGGCTGACGCCCTGGCACAGCGTGGCGCTGGACACCGGGGCCGGCGGCTTCGTCCTCGTCAAGCGCGAGGAGGCCGAGGCGCGCGGCGCCGAACTGGTCCGCGAGGGCGGCCGCCCGAGCCACTACGCGCTGCGCGCCGCGCTCGCCGCCTGACCCGCCGCCCCGCGCACCCGGACGAGATCCGCGACCCACCTCACCGAAGGACCCCGCCTCCCATGAGCACGACCCAGGACGACGCCCGCACAGCCGGCCATCCCTGCACCCCGATGGAGCCGTTCGGCGTCCGCGTCGACGCCGCCACGCCGGGCGCCCCCGTCACCGAACTGCCCGTCGAGGGCCTGCGCGAACTGGTCCGCAGCCACCACCTCCTGCTGCTGCGCGGCTTCGCCAGCCCCGGCGGCGCCGAGGAGCTGGCCGAGTACAGCGCCCGCTGGGGAGAGCTCGGCATGTGGCCGTACGGGGCCGTGCTGGAGCTGGTCGAGCACGACGAGCCCGACGACCACATCTTCGACCACCGCTACGTCCCCCTGCACTGGGACAGCATGTACCGGGAGCAGATAGCCCAGTTCCAGGTGTTCCACTGCGTCAGCGCGCCCGGTGAGGGCGACGGCGGGCGGACCACCTTCTCGCAGACCGCCGCCGTGCTCCGGGAGGCCGACCCGGCACAGCGGGCGCTGTGGGAGCGGGTCACCGGCCGGTACCGGCGCGAGGTCGCGCAGGTGTACGCCGGCGAGTGCGTCTCCCCTGTGGTGACCACCCACCCCGACGGCTTCCCGGTCATCCGCTACAACGAGCCGGTGCCGCCGGACGAGGAGTTCCTCAACCACCCCGACCTGGAGTTCACGGGCGTGCCCGAGGAACTGCTGCCCGAGTTCCACAGCACCCTCCGGGCGGCGCTGTACGACCCGCGCCACCTGTACGCCCACGAGTGGCGGACCGGGGACATGGTGGTCGCCGACAACTACACGCTGCTGCACGGGCGGGAGGCGTTCACCAGCCGCTCCCCGCGCCACCTGCGGCGCGTCCACGTGCTCGGCACCCCGCCGCTGAAGAACACGGCGCTGGTCCGATGAGCGGGCGCACCGGCTCCCCGTCGCTCATGACGGGCGAGGAGTACCTGGAGAGCCTGCGCGACGGCCGCGCGGTGTACGTCGACGGCGAGCGCGTCAAGGACGTCACCGAGCACCCGGCGTTCGCCAACTCCGCGCTGTCGGTCGCACGGCTCTACGACGCCCTGCACGCGCCGGAGACCCGTGACGTGCTCACCGGCACCGACGACTTCGGCCTGCGCACCCACCACTTCTTCAAGCCCGCCCGCTCGTCCGGCGACCTGCTGGCGGCGCGCGAGGCCGTCGCCGCCTGGTCCCGGATGGGATACGGCTTCCTGGGACGCACCCCCGACTACAAGGCCGCCTTCATGTCGGGGCTGGCGGCGAACGCCGGCTTCTACGGCGAGTTCGCGCCCAACGCCGTGCGCTGGTACAAGGAGTTCGCCGGCCGGGGGCTCTACCTCAACCATGTGATCATCAACCCGCCGACCGACCGCAAACAGGCCGTCCACGACATGCGCGATGTCTTCGTGCACGTCGAGAAGGAGACCGACGCGGGCATCGTGGTCTCCGGCGCGAAGATGCTCGCCACCGGCTCGGCCATCACCAACGCGAGCTTCGTCGCACCCGTGGCCTCCGCGGCGCTCACTCCCGGCCGGGGAGAGGACTTCGCCGTGGTGTTCTTCGCCCGGATGGACAACCCGGGCGTGAAGCTGATCTGCCGCACCCCCTACGCACGGCCGGACCGCGCCCCCTTCGACGCGCCGCTGTCCGGGCGCTTCGACGAGAACGACGCCGTGCTGGTGCTGGACCGGGCCCTGATCCCCTGGGAGGACGTCCTCGTCCACCGGGACGTCGAGCGGTCCACCGGCTTCTACGCCCGCTCCGGCTTCGCCAACCTCTACAACTTCCAGTCGGGCGTCCGCCTGAGCGTGAAGCTGGAGCTGATGGCCGGGCTGCTGTCGCTGGGCACCCGCGCCAACGGCACCGACGCCTTCCGGGGCGTGCAGGCGGCGGTCGGCGAGCTGGTCACCCTGCGCGACATGGTGTGGGGGCTCACCACCGCCATGGCCACCGACCCCGAGCCGGGCACCGACGGCATCGTGCTGCCGAAGCTGGAGTACGCCTCGGCCATGCGGATGTACAACGCCCAGGTCTGGAACCGGGTGCACGAGATCTTCGAGACCACCCTCGGGGGCGCGCCCCTGGTGGTGCCCTCCAGCGCCCGGGACCTCGACCACCCCGAGCTGCGTCCGCTGATCGACCGCTTCTACCGGGGGTCGGACGTCACCGCGCTGGACCGGATCAAGCTGTTCAAACTGATCTGGGACGCGATCGGCACGGAGTTCGGCGGCCGGCACGAGCTGTACGAGCGCAACTACTCGGGCAACGGCGAGCAGGTGCGGCTGGACGCGCTGAAGTGGGCCACGCGGCGCGGGGCGGTCTCGTCGTACGAGGCGTTCGCGCACGAGTGCATGGCCGACTACGACACGACGGGATGGGTGCGCGGCCCCTGGCGGACGGGCTGACCTCAGGCCGGCCCGTCCGGGGCCCCGAGGGGCTCATTCACCCCGCAGCAGCTTCGCCTCCGTCTCCGCGTCCAGGCCGACCGGGGGCCGGTCCGGGCGCTGCGGGGCCACCCCGCCCAGGTCGCACAGCCAGTTCCAGGTGTCGGTCACCGTGTCCTCGACGGGCCGGCAGCGCAGGCCCGCGGAGACCGCCTTCGCGACGTCGCCGCGGTGGAACGCGTCGTGCATCTCCCCCGGTGGCATCCACACCGGCAGCTGGGTCCACGGCTCGACCCCGGCCGCGATGATGCGCCCGGGGTCCGTCCAGCGCAGCTCCGCGTCCGAGCCGGTGGCGCGGCGGCACGCCTCCAGCAGGCCGCCCATGGTCGCGTGACCGGAGGGACTGACGAGGTTGTACGGGCCGCCGAGCCCGCGTTCGGCGGCGCTCAGCGTCCAGGCGGCGAGGTCGCGGGCGTCGATGTACTGAAGGGCCAGGTCACGCGGGCCGGGCGCGAGGACCGGGCCGCCGCGGGCGATGCGCAGCAGCCACCACGGCAGCCGCCCGATGTTCTCGTACGGCCCGAGGATCAGTCCGGCGCGCAACAGCAGCGCCCGGTCGCCGAAGGCGTCGAGCGCGGCCAGTTCGCCGCCCCGCTTGTCCCGGGCGTAGTCACGCGCCTCCGCGTCGGGTGAGCCGTCGACCACCGGGCTCGCCTCGGAGAGCCGCTCTGGGGGCGGATAGGCGTACACCGAGGCGGTGGAGACGTAGGCGTAGTGCCCGGCCCGTCCGGCCAGCAGCCGGGCCGTGTCCCGTACGGCCGTGGGGGCGGCCGACCAGGTGTCGACGACGACGTCCCACTCGCCCCGCGCGAGGGCGGCGAGGCCGCCCTCGGCCGTGCGGTCCCCCAGCAGCTCGGCCGCGCCCGGCGGCGCCCCGTGCCGGCCGCGATGGAAGACCGTCACGTCCCAGTCCCTGGCCAGGGCCTCTTCCGTGACGGCCCGTCCGACGAATTCCGTTCCACCGAGAATCAGCAGTCTCATGCCTCGACCTTGCACGCCGACGGCCGTTTCGGGGAGCGCCGCACGCTCTCAGCGGAATCGCCGAGCGCTGAACCGGGCGGCGCGTCGGGGCGCGGGCCGCTGGGCAGAGTGGGGTACGGAAGGGAGGCGCCCATGGAGTTCGCCGAGCCCATGCGCAGGCCGGGGCGGGAGGTGGCCGTCGTCGGGGCGGGCGTCGCCGGCACCAGCGTGTTCCTGCACCTGATCCAGGCGCTCGGGCGCCTCAGGGACCGTCCGGTCCGGGCGGTCACGCTGGTCGACCCGCACCCGGTCGGCTGGGGACTGGCGTTCGGGGACAGCGACACTCTGCTGCTGTGCAACAGCGCCGCCGAGGTCAACTCCCTCCTGGCCGACCGGCCCGCGGACTTCGTCGGCTATCTGCGCGGACGCGGCTGGGCGGGCGATCCGCGCGACTGCGTCCCCCGGGCCCGCATGGCCGAGTACTGCCACGACCGCTACGCCGAGGCCCGCGCGGCCGCCACGGCGCTGGGCGTCGAGGTGCGGCACGCTCGGGCCACGGCCGAGTCCGTCGGCACCGCCGGCGACGGCCGCCGGCTGCTGCGGCTGAGCACCGGCCGGGAGCTGCCGGCCGACGACGTCGTGCTCTGCACCGGGGTCCACCGGCCGCGCGTGCCGGCCGGCTTCGCGGAGTTCACGCGCCACCCCCGGTACCTCGACGGTCCCTATCCGGCCGCGCGGCTCCGCCGGGAGGTGCGGCCGGACAGCCGGGTGCTGGTCCTCGGCACGCGGCAGTCCGCCGTCGACGCGGCGCTGCTGCTGTGCCGCGACGGCCACCGGGCCACGATGACCTCGCCCTCCGGCCGGCTGCCCGCGGTGCGGGTGTCGCTGGGGGCGCCCGCGGGCGACCTGCCGCCCGTCCGCGCCGTCGCCGCGCTCGACCCGGCCGACCCCCTGCTGGCGGAGCGGCTGACGCGCCGCGTCGTGGAGGCGGTCCGGCTCCTGGACGACCGGCCGCTGCGCCGGCAGACCTCCCGGGCGACCGACCCCGTGCGGCGGCTGCGGGAGGAGACGGCGCTGGTGGAGGCGGGCGCCTGCGCGTGGAGCGGCGTCGTCATGGCGGTCATGGAGGCCGCCATCGCGCTCGGCCCCGGCCTCACGGCCGAGCGTCGCGCCGGCCTGCTGGCACGCTTCGACTGGTTCACCGCCCGCTACGTGACGGCGATGACGGTCGTCAACGCCCGCCGGCTGCTCGCCCACTTCGCCACCGGGGCGCTCGCCCTGGCCGGCTCCTACCCGCACACGGTCGCCTTCGCGGACGGCGCGTGGCGGGTGTCCTGGCCGGGCTCGGGGGCCCCGGACCGCTTCGACCACGTCGTCAACGCCACCGGCTTCGAGCTGCCCGTCCTCCACCACTCCCCCGACGGCCGTACGCTCCACCTGACCGGGCCGCCCGAGGGGGCCACGGCGGTGGACCGGCTGGAGGCCGACCTGCGGGTACGGCAGTGGCCGGGGGCCCCGCCCGAGCCCGTCTGGGTGGCCGGCGTCGGCACGCACCCGCGCGTCCCCTTCTCCAACCACCTGCGCAACGTCGTCCGGCAGGCCCGGCAGGTCGCGCACGACGTGGCGGACGCGGGCCGGGGGGTGCGCGAGCCGCCCACGGGCGCGCCTCACCCGTGACGGCCCGTCGGGCGTCGCACAATACGGACGCCCGCCGCCGACCGGCCGCCGAGGAGCCATGTGCACGCCAGCTGGACACCCGAGGACATGCCGGGCCAGGACGGCCGGTCCGCCGTCGTCACCGGCGCCAACGGCGGCATCGGCTACGCCACCGTACGGGCGCTGGCCGCGGCCGGGGCCGAGGTCCTGCTGACCGGCCGGGACGCGGAGCGGGTCCGGGCCGCCGCCGTACGGCTGACCGGCGAGGTGCCCGGCGCCCGGGTGCGCCCCGAGGTGCTGGACCTGGCCGACCTGGAGTCCGTCGCCGGCTTCGCCCGGCGCCTGGCGGACGCGGGGCACCCCGTCGACCTGCTGGTCAACAACGCGGGGGTCATGGGCGTCCCGGAGCGCCGCACCACCGAGGACGGCTTCGAGCTGACCTTCGGCGTCAACCACCTGGGCCACTACGCCCTCACGGGCCGCCTGCTGCCCCTGCTCCTGCGGGCCCCGGCCCCCCGGGTGGTCACCGTCAGCGCCGCCCTCTCCCGCAGCCCGATCGCCGAGCTGTCCGACCCCCAGAGCACCCACAAGTACCGGCCCATGGCCGCCTACGCCAAGTCCAAGCTCGCCAACGTGCTGTTCGCCCGGGAGCTCCAGCGCCGTGCCGACGTCGTGGGCGCCGCCCTGACCAGCGTGGCCGTCCACCCGGGCAGCAGTCTGACCGGGCTGCAGCGGTACGCCTCCCGGCCCGTGCGGACCCTGGCCAGGCTGACGCTGGAACGCTTCGTCGGCCAGCCCGTGGAGCGGGCAGCCTGGACGCCCCTGTACGCCGCCACCGCCCCCGGCGTCGTACCGGGCGGGTTCTACGGGCCCACCGGCCGCTTCGAGGAGCGCGGCGCCCCCGGGCCGGTGGAGCCGCCCCTGCTCACCGCCGACTCCGCTCTGGCCCGCGGCCTGTGGGAGCTGTCCGAGGACCTGACCGGTGTGCGCTACCCCTGGCCCGTGCCCCGGCCGGCCCGGTGAGCGGCCATGGCGCGAACGCTCTCTTGCCGGACCGGGTGCCCGGCGTTGCAATGAGCGCATGACGACGGCCCGCACCACACGCGGCAGATCCCCCGTCCTCAACCTCCCGAGGACGGCCACCGGATTCGACCAGGTCCTCCACGCCCTGCGCGGCAGGAAGCCGCGGCGCGCCACCGGGCTGCCCGGCGAGCCGCGCTGGCGCCGCGAGTTCGTGCGGCGCGACGCGGCCGGGCCGCGGACCTCCCTGGAGGAGTTCGGCTACGGCTCCCAC
Source organism: Streptomyces cinnamoneus (assembly GCF_002939475.1). Taxonomy (NCBI): domain Bacteria; kingdom Bacillati; phylum Actinomycetota; class Actinomycetes; order Kitasatosporales; family Streptomycetaceae; genus Streptomyces; species Streptomyces cinnamoneus. Next base: position 616,980 of record NZ_PKFQ01000001.1, read on the forward strand.
GAGCTCAACCACGCCCACGGCACCGTCGACGACACCGCGCTCGTGGGCCCGCTGCGGATCCTGACGCCGGAGGGGCTGGACTGCCTCGCCGAGGTCTGCGACCGGCTCGAACCGTCCGCCGGCAGCAGCCGGTTCATCGCGACCAGGCGGCTGCGCAGCGCCGATCTGATGTCGGCGTTCATCAACAACATGATCCGCGACCGGGACTTCCTCCTGGCCTGCTCCCGGCTGGCCGGCGTCCCGCTCATCCCGCACCCGCTGCGCATCCCCACCGCCCAGATCAACTACTTCGAGGGCCGGGGCCGCCCCGAGATCGTGCGCTGGCACCGCGACGGCATGGACTACGTGCTGACGATCCAGCTCAACGGCTACGAGGACTACGACGGCGGCCGCTTCCTGTACTTCCAGGGCCGTACGGACGAGTTCCCGGGCGTCCGGGAGGACGACCCCCGGATCCGCGAGGCTCCGTGCGGGGAGCGGGGCACGGCGCTGTTCCTGCACGGCAGCCGGATCTTCCACGCGGTGACGCCGGTCACCAGGGGCCGCCGGGTGACCCTGGTGATCTCGTTCTTCTGCCCGTACTTCGCCCGGCAGGACTCGAACACGTTCTGGCACCTGGCGGCGGACGATGGAATTCCGGCCACGATCCCCAGCTGGCTGCGGCTGAAGTGGCCGGTGCGGGACCCTGCGATGGACTTCAGTCTGCGGGCCGGAAGCCCGGTGATCACGTGGGAGGACGTGCGGGAGTAGGGCGGGCCCCTCACCCCGCCCCGCGCGGCGCGTGCCGCAGGTACGCGAGCACCGCGCTCACGCGCCGGTGCAGCTGCGGTTCCTCGGCGAGGCCCAGCTTCGCGAACGTCGAGTTGACGTGCTTCTCGATCGTGGACTCCGACAGGACGAGCTCCGCCGCGATCGCCCGGTTCGTCTTCCCCTCCGCCATGTGCCGCAGCACGTCCAGCTCCCGGCGCGTCAGCCCGGCCAGGGGCGCGTCCGCGGCGCGGGTGTGGCTGCCCATCAGCACCTCGACGATGCGCGGGTCGACGACGGAGCGCCCGGCGGCGACCTCGCGCAGGGCCCGCAGCAGCTCGTCGAGCTCGCCGATGCGTTCCTTGAGCAGGTAGGCCAGGCCGTCGGTGCCGCGCTGGAAGAGGTCGAAGGCGTAGTTCTCGTCGGCGTGCTGGGAGAGCATCACGACGCCGATGCCCGGGTGGCCCACCCGGATGGCGTGGGCCGCGGCGATCCCCTCGGTGTGGTGACTGGGCGGCATGCGGATGTCCGCGATGACGGCTTCGGGACGCAGTTCCCCGACGGCTTCGAGGAGCTCGGTGGCGTCGCCCACGGCCGCGACGACGGTGACGTGTCCGGTGTCCTCCAGCAGCCGGCGGGTGCCCTCGCGCACCAGATAGTGGTCCTCGGCGATGACGACGCGCATCGGTCGTTCAGTCACTGATCTCCTCCCGCACACGCTCGGCCAGTCTGGAACGGATGACGGTGCCGGCACCCGCCCGGCTGGTGATCAGCAGGTCCCCGCCGACCGCCTCGATCCTGTCGCGCATCCCGGTCAGTCCCGACCCGCGGGTGGTGTCGGTGGGGAAGCCGACGCCGTCGTCGCCGACCTCCACCAGCAGCCAGCCGTGGGCGCGCGATATGCGGATCGTCACGTGCGTGGCGTCGGCGTGCTTGAGGACGTTGGTCAGCGCCTCGGAGATCAGGTAGAAGGCCGACTCCTCGATGTCGAGGGCGAAGCGCACCCGGTCCAGGGACTCCTCGATGTGCACGGTCACGGGGATCGGCATCCGGCGGGCCCGCGAGGTGACGGCGGCCACCAGGCCCTGGTCGGTGAGGACCGGGGGGTGGATGCCGTGGGCGACCTCGCGCAGCTCGTCGATGACGCGGTAGGCGTCGTCCTGGACCTCGGAGAGGACGGAGTCGACGTCACCGCCGCGGCTGAGCCGGTTGCGGGCGAGCCTGAGCTTGGCGACCAGGGCGACGAGGTCCTGCTGGATGCCGTCGTGGAGGCGCCGTTCGATGCGGCGCCGCTCGCTGTCCTGGGCGTGCACGATGCGGGCGCGCGAGGCGTCGAGCTCCCCGGCCTGACGCTGCACCTCGTCGACCCGTGTGGACAGCTCGGCGGCGAGGCGGGCGTTGTGCACGGCGAGCGCGGCCTGCCGGGCGAGGGTCTCCACCACGTCGTGGTCCTCCGGGGTGAAGCGGCCGCCGGCCTTGGGGCCGTACTCGATGAGGCCGAGGATGTCGTTGCCGTACCAGAGCGGGATGCCGCCCGCGGTGCCGTGCGGCCGTCCGCCGGGGGGCGTCCCGCCGGCCGTGCCGAGGTGGACGGGCAGGTCGCCGGCGCCGCCCAGCCTCACCCGCACCCAGCTCAGGCCCAGGCCCTCCTGGAGGCCCGCGGCCAGCTGGGGGGCGAGCCGGTCGAGGTCGTAGGCGTGCTCCAGGGCGCTGCCGAACTGGACGATCAGCTCGAAGCTGCTGAGGCGTCTGCCGAAGACGTGGCGCTCGGCGAGCAGGTTGAGCCGGGCCCGCAGCGGCTGGAACAGGACCGTGGCGGTGACCGTGACGAGCACGGACAGCCCGATGGGGAAGTACTGACCGGCCGTCAGCCCCAGGGTCATCGCCATGCCCAGGTACCAGCCGCTGATGATCAGCCACAGCGTGCCGTAGACCACCGAGCGGCGGATGACGATGTCGACGCCCAGGAGACGGTAGCGGAAGGCGGCGTAGACGACGGACAGCGAGATCAGGACGTACGGCAGCGCTCCGAGGACCGAACCGATGAGGTAGAGGACGCCGTGCTCGCCGTGCCAGGTGCGGAACAGCCGGGAGGAGGCCCGGCCCAGGAAGAGCACGGCCGCCGCGACCGCGACCGGCAGCAGGGCGGCGACGTCCCGCCGGCCGGCCGCCCGGGCCCGCAGGCAGCGGACGACCAGCAGCGTGGCACCCAGCCCCGGCAGCCACGCCTCCGGGTAGTAGAAGACCGCGTACTCCACGATCCGGGTGGGCACGCCCGCCATCGGAAGCGCGAGCGGCAGGGCCAGCAGGGCCCACAGGGAGCGCAGGGCGAGGCGTTCGCCGGGGAATCGGTACCGGCCGTCGGGCAGCAGGGCCAGCAGGTGGGCGACGAGGACGCTGACCGTCAGGTTGTCCCACTCGGCCGGGAGGACGACGAGGGACGCCTCCAGCGACGGCAGGCCGTCCTCGGGGACGTCCAGGTCCCAGCCGTAGCGCGCGGTCAGCAGCGCCGAGGTGTAGCGGATGCCGATGCTCACCGCCAGGGCGACGCCGATCAGCAGCAGCCGGCGGGCGACGGGGCTGGCCGGTGCGTGCCACCAGGCGAACAGGCCGGCGCAGTAACAGGGCAGGACCGAGCCGAGGATCCACGGCAGGGTCACGGTGTTGTTCCGCAGCAGAAACGCTCCGGTGGTCGCCGCCCAGAGCAGGCACAGCCCGCCGAAGAACGCAGCGATCAGTATCGGCCGGCCACTAGCCCTCACGCGCGACATTATCGGGGGCTTCCCCGGCAGCAGTCCAGATGATGCCGGACGGGCCGGTATAGCGGAAAACCCCCAAACCGATCGGAGGATTCCGGGGTGTTCGCGGCGGCCCGGGCCCGGCAGACTCGGGATTGTCCGCCATTTGCCCCGCCCCACTCCGCCGCGTGACGGTCGACTGTGCGATCCAAGGAAAGCCGAAAGGGAACCATGAGTGCGTCTTCCGGTCCCGAGGTGGTCGTCTGGGACACCACCTACGCCTGTCCGTTGCGCTGCTCGCACTGCTATTCGGAATCGGGCCGGCGGGCGCCGCGGCAATTGAGCCACGAGGACATGCTGCGGGTCGCCGACGCGCTGATCACGCTGAATCCGCGGGTGGTCGCGCTTTCGGGCGGCGAACCCCTGGTCGTCAAGGGGATTTTCGAGGTGGCCGGGCGGCTCTCGCGGGCCGGGGTGAAGACGGCCGTCTACACCAGCGGCTGGGTCATGGAACCGTGGATGGCCACCGGACTCGCCACGGTGTTCGACGAGGTCATCGTCAGCCTCGACGGGGCGACGGCGCAGGTCCACGACCGGATCCGGGGCCGGCGGGGCGCCTTCGACCGGGCGCTGAGCGCCCTCACGCTGCTCGACGGCGTCGCCCGGGAGCGCCGTCACCAGAAGCGCTCGCCGCTGTGGTTCGGCATCGACTGCGTGGTCATCCGCAGCAATTTCCCCCAGTTGGAGGAATTCTGCACGGCGATCGCCCCCCGGTTTCCGGAATTGCGCACCCTCACGTTCAACGCCGCCGTGCCCGAAGGACTGGCCAGCCGCCCGGAATTCGGCCGCTTCGAGCTCCTCGACGACGAGCAGGTGGCCGACCTCACGAGTGAGCACCGACGCGCCCGGCTCCAGGAGCTGGCCCCGGCGGGCGTACGGGTCTTCACCACCGACAACCAGAATCTCGTCATGCGACCGGACCGGTTCGCCAGTGGCGTCGACACACTGGTGATGCAGATCGAACCGGATGGTGACGTCCGGGCGCTGCCCGTCTACGAAGGAACGGTGGGGAACATCCTTCAGGAGTCGCCCCTGGACCTCTGGTACCGGGGCGTTTCCCGGCTACGGGACCCGTTCGTCGTCGAGACGCTTTCAGCGGTGCGGACGATGCAGGACTGGGCGGAAGCCGTGCGCCGCATGGATTATCACTTCGGCTCCCAGGAAGTCCGCTCGCGCATCGAGCGCCGTTCGGTCCGCACGAATCCACCGGAATTCACCGCACTGGCCCTGTGACCGCCCCCGCCGCGCCGCCGCCTCCCGGTTGCCGCCCCGCTCACCGCCGAGTCCTCGCCCCGAAAGGGACGCGCCGTGCTGACGCTCAAGGACTACGACCGCTTCTGCCTGGCCGATCCCGACTTCTACGAGCTCCCCGAGCGCTACCCGGACGACCACGACAGGTTCCCCGCCGCGCTCCGGCGGCCCCCTCGGGGCTGGGAGCGCGACGAGTCCGGCTGGCGGGTCGCCCTGCGGCCGGCCGGCGCCGCGCCTCCCGCGCAGGGCTGGCGGGTCCACGTCTCCGTCACGCTGCCGCACCTGGCCCGGGCCGTCGAAACCGTCTGGGACCACTGCACCGGGCACGGCCTCGCCTTCGACTTCGTCCGCAGCCCCGGCACGGCCCGTGAAACCGCCGGCGAACACGGCGACCGGCTGGCCGCCGGCCGGCTCATCACGGTCCGGCCCGCCGACGAGGCGGCACTGGTCCAGGCCCTGCGCGGACTGGGCGCGCTGCTCGCGGGGCTGCCCGGGCCGTACGTCCTGGGCGCCCTGCGCCACGGCGACGGCCCGCTGTACACGGAGTACGCCGCCACCGGCGGGCGCCCCCTGAGGCGGCCGGACGGCACGGCCGAACCCCACGGGCGACGAGCGGTGTTCACCGTGCCGGACTGGCTGCCCCTCCCCCACGCCCTGCGCCCCGACCTCCGGGCGCTCCACGCGAAGCCGGCCGGGCACTTCCCCTACCGCGTCGAGCGGGCCCTGCGGCTGCGCCCCGGGGGCGGCACCTACCTCGCGGCCGGTCCGCGCGGCGCAGGACGCGTGGTGCTCCGGGAGGCCCGGCCGCACGCCGGCGTCGACCGCTGGGGCGAGGACGCCGTGGCCCGGCTGGCGCGGGAGCGCGGGGCGCTGGAACGGCTGGCGGGCCTGGACTGCGTCCCCCGGCTCACCGATCACCGCAGGTACGGCGAACACCACTACCTCGCCCGGGAGTACGTCGAGGGCACCTCCTTGCAGGCCGCCGCGGCCCTCGCCTTCCCTCTGACGTCCCCCGGGCGGGCCGCGCGCGAGTCGGGCGCGTACGCGCACTGGGCGCTGGGCGTCCTGCGCCGGGTCGAGCAGGCCCTGATCGCCCTCTGGCGCGAGGGGCTGCGCCTGGGGGAACTCCACCCCGAGCGCGTCCTGCTGCGGCCCGACGGCCGGGTCGTCCTGACCGGGCTCGACTCGGCGACGCACCGGGCCGACGACCGTCCGTCACCGGTCGGCGAGGCCGGCTTCACCGTGCCGGCGGGCCGCACGGGCGCGGACGCCACGCGGTGGCTCCTCGACCGGCTGCGCCTGTGGCTCTTCCTGCCCGTCCCCCACCGCGGCCCGGCGCAGCTGCGCACCCTCACCGCGGAGGTGCAGCGGCACTACCCGCTGCCCCCCGGCTTCGGCGCCGCCCTGCTGCGGGGGCTGCGGCCGCCCGGCCGGGTGGCCGAGGAGGACGGAGGCGGCGCCCTGTTCGCGGCGGAGCGGCCCCACTGGCCCGCCCTCCGCGACGCGCTGGTGCGCGGCATCCACGCCTGCGCCACGCCGGACCGTCCGGACCGGCTCTTCCCCGGCACGCCCTTTGGCCGGCGGGCCCTCGGCGGCCCCGCGTTCGCCCACGGCGCGGCCGGGGTCCTCCACGCCCTGCACCGGGTGGGCGCACCGGTCCCCGCGCCCTACGTGACCTGGCTGGTGACGGCGGCCACCGCGGACCCCGGGCCGCGGCCGGGCCTCTACGACGGCCTGCACGGGGTCGCGCTCGTCCTCGACGAACTCGGCCGGCGCCAGGAGGCCCTGGCCCTCCTGGACCGCTGCCGGGCGCAGGAGGACCGGCTGGTCCGCGCCGACCTGTACGGGGGTGCGGCTGGCGTGGCCCTGACCCTGCTGCGCTTCGCGTCCCTGACCCGGGACACGGGCCTGTACGACCGCGCGCTGCGGCTGACCGGCGCCCTGGTCCGCCTCCTGGAGGACGGCCCGCCGGCGGCCGGGCCCGGCGACCCGGCGCCGTACGGCCTGCTGCACGGCGCCACCGGCGTCGCCCTGCTCTTCCTGCGGTGGTACGAACGGACCGGTGAGGCCCGCTGGCTGGAGCGGGCCGACCGTGCGCTGGCCCACGACCTCGCCCGGCTCGTCACGCTCCCGGACCAGACCGTCGCCCTGTTCGACGGCACCACCCACCAGCCCTATCTCCAGGGCGGCGGCGCGGGGTGCGCGCTCGTCCTGCGGGAACTCCTCGTCCACCGCCCCGACCCGGCCCGCACGAAGCTGCTGGCCGCACTGCGGCGCTCCTGCGATCCGGTGTACGTGCGCAACGCGGGCCTGCTGCGGGGCCGCGCCGGAGCCGTCGCCGTCCTCGCGGCGCTCGGCGAGGGGCCGGACGGGCCGGCTGTGCTGCGGCAGGTCCGCCGCCTGGGCTGGTACGCCCAGACCTACCGGGGGCATCTCGTCTTCCCCGGCTTCCGCATGTTGCGGCTCTCCTCGGACCTGGCGACCGGGGCGGCGGGCGTGCTGCTCGCGCTCGGTGCCGCGTTCGAGCGGACCGGACCGGTCCTTCCCTTCCTCGACAAGGCGCGGCCGGTCGCCGTCCCGCCCCGGAGGGGAGGTGAGCGACGTGTCGGAGATCCTGGAACTGCAGGAGTTGGAGGAGGAGCCCCCCGCCCAGTGGCCGTGTAGCAACAGCTACCACAGCACCCTCGGGCAGGTCTGAGCCGCGCCGTCGACCGCACGGGCGGCAACGCGAAGGAGAGACAGTGCTCGCTCAAGGCCACCTCGTCGCCGACCCCCTCTTCGTGGACGCGCCGGACCGGATCGAGGACACGGCGAGCCGGTTCGCCCGGAGCGGCCAGCCGGCACCGCCGGGCTGGCGGCGGGCGGAGCGCGGCGGCTGGGTGGCGCTGCGGCGGCGGGGCGTGCGGCTGCCCGCCCAGGGCTGGAAGGTCCACGCGTCGGCCACGGCCGAGGAGGCCGCCCGGGTGGTCGACACCGTGTGGGAGTACTGCGTCGAGCGGGGCGTCAGCTTCAAGTTCCTGCGCAGCCGCGCCCTGCTGGCCCTGGTCAACAGCAAGCGGGCGCCCCGGTCGGCCGGCGGCAAGCTCGTGACGATCTACCCGCGCGGCGAGGAGGCGCTGGAGCGCACGCTCAAGGAGCTGTCGTCGCTGCTGCGCGGAGTCAAGGGGCCCTACATCCTCAGCGATCTGCGCTGGGACGAGGGCCCGTTGTACCTGCGGTACGGCGGGTTCTCGCCGCGGTACTGCTTCGCGCGCGACGGCGAGTACGTGCCCGCCGTCGTGCGCCCTGACGGCGAGCCGGTGCCCGACGTGCGCGGACCGGTCTTCAGGGTGCCGCCGTGGGCGCGGGTGCCGGGCTTCGTCGACCAGCGGATCCGGGCCGCCCGGGCGGACGGCTCCGGCGGGCTGCCCTTCACCGTGGAGAAGGCGCTGCACTTCTCCAACGGCGGGGGCGTCTACCGGGCGACGGACCGCCGCACCGGCCGGCGGGTGGTGCTCCGCGAGGCCCGCCCGTACGCCGGTGTGGACGACAACGGCATGGACGCGGTGGCGCGGCTGACCCGTGAACACGCCGTGCTCGAACGGCTCCGGGGGCTGCGCTGCGTGCCGGAGGTGATCGCCCGCACCCGGCACTGGGAGCACCACTTCCTGGTCGAGGAGTTCGTGGAGGGGGAACGGCTGCACGAGGCGATCGCCCGGCGCCATCCGCTGTTCCGGCCCGGCGCCGGGGAGGGGGAGGCGGCCGAGTACGCCCGGTGGGCGTGCGCCGTCCTGGAGCGGATCGAGGCGGCCGTCGCGTCGCTGCACGGCCGGGGGGTGGTCTTCGGGGACCTCCACCCCGGCAACGTGCTGGTGCGGCCGGACGGCGGCGTCTGTCTCGTCGACTTCGAGACGGCCTTCGAGGAGGGGGAGGGCTTCACGCCCGTGCTGGGCACGGCGGGCTTCGTGGCTCCGTGGGCGCGTTCGGGCCGGGCCGTCGACGCGTACGCCCTGGACTGCCTGCGGCTGGCGGTGTTCTGCCCCCTGACGGAGCTGACGCGCTTCGATCCGCACAAGCACGAGCAGCTGATCCGGCTGGTGGAGAACCGCTTCCCGGTGCCGCCGGGCTACGGCGACCGGCTGCGGAAGGGCCTGGCGCCGCCGGTCGCCGCTCCCCCGCCGCCGGCGGCGGGCTGGCCGGACGGCGGCCCGGACGGGCCGGGCGCGGGGCCCTGCCGCTGGGACGCGGTGCTGGACTCGCTGGGCGAGGCGATCCGGCGCAGCGCCACGCCGGAGCGCGCCGACCGCCTGTTCCCGGGCGACGTGCGGCAGTTCGACGGCCAGGGGACGGCCCTGGCGTTCGGCGCGGCCGGGGTGCTGTACGCCCTCCGGCGCACCGGGCAGGACGGCGGTCCGTGTTTCGAGGGGTACGTCGACTGGCTCGCCCGCGCGGTGGAGCGCACCCGCTGGCCACGGCCGGGGCTCTACGACGGGCTGGCGGGGGTGGCGTACGTGCTCGACGAGCTGGGGCGCCCCGAGGTGGCGCGCGAGACCCTCGGCCGGCTGGCCTCCTTCGACCTCAAGGGCTGCGGGCCGGGGCTTTTCGGGGGGCTCGCCGGCATCGCCCTGGTCCTGCTGCGCTTCGGTGACGTGGAGGCCGCGGCCCGGCTCGGCGGCGCCCTGGCCACGGCGCTCGACGACGACGGCCCGGCGCCGGCCGGCGGCGTGGGCCTGCTGCGGGGCTGGTCGGGACCGGCGCTGTTGTTCGTGCGCCTCTTCGCCGCGACCGGCGAGAGCGCGCTGCTGCGCCACGCGGAACGCGCGCTGGCGCGCGACGTCGCCCGGTGCGGGGTGAGCGGGGAACGGTACGTGGGGGTGCGGGACGGACAGCGGTGGCTCCCCACGCTCGGCGGGGGCGGCGCGGGCGTCGGCGTCGTCCTGCACGAATACCTCCGGCACCGGGAGGACCCGCGTCTCGCGCGGCTGCGGGACCGCGTCCGCGACAGCCTCGGCACGGAGCTGCTCCTGTCGTCCGGCCTGCTGGACGGGCACGCCGGGCTGCTGTACGCCCTGACGCACCTGGGCGGCCGCGGGGCACCGGTGCGGACCCAGTTGCGCGGGCTCGGGCTGCACGCGGTGCGCTTCCAGGGCGAGCTGGCGTTCCCCACGGAGGGGCTGCTGAGGCTGTCGATGGACCTGGGGACGGGTACGGCGGGGGTGCTGCTGGCGGTGCACGCGGCGGTGCGGCGGGACTCGGCGGCGTCACTTCCGTTCCTGCGCCCGGACGGTGGGCGGGGGGACGGGGCGGCCGTCAGTGGCCGCCCGTCACCTTGAAGCCGCGCGGCACCATGAACACGGTCAGCAGGGTCACGGCGACGACGATGCCCGCCGAGACGCGACGACGGAGGCGATGCCGAAGCCGCCGCGCGCGGCGTCACGGCGGCGCGGCCCGGCCCGTCGGTATGGCTGATTCCGGGAGCACACGGCCGGTTGACCCCCGCACCGGGCGGTGCCACCGTTACCGGCGGAACCTCGTATCCCGACAGGCACACCGACAGCGTCGCCGTGTCTCCCCAGGGGCAGGGCGGCGCCCTGACGTGGGGGCCGATCTCCTTGAGCGATGCCGGGACCGGACTCGAGCGCCGCACGATCGTCTTCCCCTGGAACTCGCCGGGGCTCGGCGCGGCGAACACGGGGGACGTCGACCGCGCCGTGGCGGCCTTCCAGGCGTACGTGCGCCTCGCGCTGTGCTGTTCCCCGGGCCAGCGGGCACCGGCGTGCGAACGCGCCCACTACCTCAGGGAACGCCTGACGAGCGGGCGCGCACCGGACCTGGAGCCGGCCGGGCGGCGGCTGGTGGAGCGGCTGGGGGCGCTGCTCGACACCCTGTCCCCCGCCCCGCCGCCCGGCTGCGTCCTGCGCCTGCTCCTGCACCGCTACGTGCGGGAGGCCCGGCGGGTCGAGCACGGCCCGGCCGCCCGCGACCTGGCGGCGCCCCTCGCCCGCCTGGCGCGGGCCGAGTTCACGGTCGTGCGGGTCGTGCTCGCCGGGGCGGGGGCGTGGGAGGAGCTCGGCGGCCTCAGCGCCGCGCTGCGCACCCGCCCGTTCTGGGACGTCCGCCGGCTGGCCGCGGCGACGCTGCTGCGGCTGGCCCCCGACGGGTACAGCCTCAACGCCCTCGCCCCGGCAGGGGCCGGGGCGCCGGACGACAGGATCAGGGCGATGGTCGAGGCGTCCAGCCGCGAGCTGGCCCTCCTGGGCGCGCTCGGCTGACGACGCCGCGCTCAGCCTGCGGCGTCCAGGTACACCCAGTTCCCGTCCTCGCGCACGAAACGGCTGCGTTCGGCTTGGGAGTCGGCGTGGCCGTGGACGACGCAGTGGGCGCGGAACTCGACCGTCCCCTCGGTGTGGAAGGCGCTGCCGCCGGTCGTGGCGAGGATGTCGAGGCCGGTCCACCGGACGTCCTCGTCGAGGTCCAGGGCGGGCGGCCGCGTCGTCGAGTGCCAGGTGCGCAGCAGATAGGCGGTGTCCCGGACGGCGAAGGCGCTGTAGCGCGAGCGCATCAGGCGCTCCGCCGTCGGGGCGGCGGCCCGCCCGCTGTGGAAGCTGCCGCAGCAGTCCCCGTAGGTCGCGGCGCGCCCGCAGGGGCAGGGCGAGGTGGTGGTGATCGCCGGCTCCCGGCGTGCGTTTCTTCTGGACACGCCTCGATTGTGCCCGCTGCCGGTCCGGGGCGGCCGCCCGGGTGAGCGCCGTGCGCGAACCCTTTCGGCTGCACGGCCGCCCGGGGCTGAAATCCGCTGCCCTCCGGTGCGAAAGCACAGCTCAGGGGGGTCGTCCCGGCCCGCGCCCCACTCCGCGGCCGCTCGGGTGAGCGGTTGCGCCCCCGGGTGGGTCAGCGGACGGTGGTCGCATCCCACAGGCGTTTCGAAGGGAGTTCTCCCGCATGCGCGTCACCAAGTTCACCACCGCCGCCGCGGCCGCCGTGTGCGGCTCGCTCGCCCTGGGCATAGCCGGGCCCGCCCTCGCCGACGGTCTGGCGTCCGAGCCCGCCGTCGTGGAGTCCGCGCCGGGTTCCGCCGCGGACCGGCTCGATCCCATCGGCGGTCTGGGGGACACCCTCTCGCTGGGTTCCAGGATCGGTACGGAGGCCCGTTCGCGCACCGTCGACCTCCAGCGCCTCCAGGAACTGCGCCAGCGGCTGCGGGAGTCGGCCGACCGGCTGCACACGGCCGTGCGGGCCCAGACCCCGGCCAGGGCCGCCGACCCGGTGTCGGACGTCAAGGGACAGCTGGACAAGCTGGTCAAGGACGTCACCGATCTCCTCGCGGCCGTCCAGGCCAAGGACGTCGCCAAGGTCACGACGCTCGTCAACACCGTCGTCGCGGACCTCCAGGCCCTCCTCACCTCGGTGCCGAAGCTCCTGACGAACGCGGCACCGCTGCCGGTCCCGTTGCCGCTCTAGGGACCCCACCCGGTCGCGCCCCTGTCGCGCGGCGGCCGGCTCCGCTACGGTCGGCCCGGTGCGCAGTCGTCTGTTCGTCGCAGCGTTCACCGCCGTCGCCCTGCTGACCGCGTGCGGCGGTGGCGGCACGGACCCCGGGCCGGACGCGGAGTCCCCGCACGCCGCACGCGCCGACGGAGCCGAGCTGCTGTTCCGCGGGGGCGGGCGGGCCAGTGCCCAGAACCCGGCGTTCTCGCCCGACGGCGCGTCCGTGGTGTTCACCCTCTTCCGGGAGGGCTACAACGAGGGCGCCGCCGCCCTGCGCGTCCTGCCGCTCGGTGCGCGCGGCACGGCGCGCGCGAAGCCCACGACCCTCCTCGACGAGGCCGACCGGGCCGCGGTGAACCTGCCGGGTTCCAGCTGGAGTCCGTCCGGTGAGGTGGCCTTCGCCTCGGACCGGGCCGGCCGGGACGAGGTCTGGGTGCTCAGGCCCGGCGGGGAACCCGCCCGGGTCACCGCGCACGAGGGGGCGTCGGGCTATCTGGAGCCCAGCTTCTCGCCGGACGGCGCGTGGATCGTCTTCCAGGAGAGCGTCGAGCGGGAGGGCTCCGGCGACCACGCCGGCAGCGGCTCGCTGTGGAAGGTGCGCCGCGACGGCACTGGAGCGGTCCGGCTGCTGGACGGGCCCGCCACCCGCAGCGACAACCGCCAGCCCAACTGGTCGCCCAAGGGGGACAAGCTGGTCTTCCAGCGGCGCGAGGGCGACGGCGACTGGGCGCTGTACACCGTGAACGCCGACGGTTCGGGGCTGCGCCGGCTCACGCGGGGCCGGGGCGAGCACACCGATCCCAGTTGGTCGCCCGACGGCCGGTGGGTGGTGTTCTCCTCCACCGAGGGCGGCCTGGACCTGCCGCAGATCTTCGTCACGCCCGCGGACGGCGGGGGCCGCCCGGTCCGGGTGACCAGGGACGACGGCCGCTACGACGGGGCCCCGAGCTGGTCGCCGGACGGGCGGTGGATCGCCTTCGAGTCCCACGCCGGGGACGAGGACCGGCCGTCCTCGCTGTGGCGGATCCCCGCCCCCGGCACCGGGTGAGACCGTTCAGCCCGTGGTGACCGTCAGCAGGGAGTACTGCGCCACCGTCAGCGTGACGTCCACCGTCGTGCCGGTGGCCGTGAAGGGCACCGGCTGCGGCGCGGGCGACGCTGTGTCCGGCGAGCTGACGGTCGCGGACAGCACCCGCCTGCCCTCCGGCAGGGTCAGCGCGACCGTGCAGGTGGCCGGTGTCGTGCGGAACGCCGCCGGGGTGTCCCCGAAGCACGTGAAGTTGACCAGCTGGACGACGGTGTCGTCGCCCCGGCGGCTCAGCTCCAGGTGGATGCGGCTGTCCCCGGTCAGGGTCACGGCCGGCGGCGCGGCGGCGCGGACCGGGGCGAGGATCCGGTCGGCTGCCGCGCTGTCGGTCTTCGCCAGGTAGCTGTGGCCGGGCCGGTCCTTGACGTACCAGCACACGCCGGAGCCGAATCGGTTCTGCAGAGTGGCCGGCAGGGGGTCGCCCTTGCGGAAGCCGAGCACGTCGGCGAGGGCGTACTCCCCGCGGGCCGTGCCCAGCTCGTCCAGTGCGGTGGGGGCGGGGCCGGTGACGACGACGGTGCCGCCGCCGGCCACGAAGCCGCGCAGCACCGCGGCCTCGGCGTCCGAGACCGCCTGGAGGTTCGGCAGCATCAGCACCTTCAGGCCCGCCAGGTCCTCGGCGGCCAGGAAGGGGCTGGTGACGGTGGTGAAGGGGACGTGCGCGTACACCAGGGCCTTCACCGTGCCGCGGAACTCGCCCAGCCACGCCTGCCGGGTGCAGCTCTCCTCCGCGCTGCCCGAGCTCCACCAGTCCTTGACCCCGGACGGCGCCTTGGTGTTGGCGTACATGCCCGTGCCGGCGGTGGGGCTGACGAAGTCGCGGGAGGCCGAGGAGTGGTAGACACCGACCTCGGCGACGCGCGTGGCGTCGAAGAGCTTGTCCTGGTTGGCCGCGACGAAGGCGTACATCCGGGTGCGCATCGCCTTGTCGGTGGTCTCGTTCTTGAACGGGCTCTTGACCTCGTACGGGTTGCAGCCCGCGGCCAGCAGCTCGGCCATGACCAAGGACGCGTCGTCGGCCTTCCAGCCGTAGGAGAACGCCCAGGCCGGCTTGGTGCCGCTGGCGGCCCGCGCGTACTTGTACATCGAGATCAGGCAGGTCCAGTCGGTGGCGGTGGCGTGGCGCATCCCGTCGTAGTTGGCGAGGACGTCCACCTCCCACATCTGGCTGACTCCCTCGGCCTTGCGCAGGTAGGCGCCGTCCAGGCCGACGAGCGTGGCGTACTGGTAGTCCATGCTCACGGTCTCCACGAAGGTGACCAGTTCGGGGTTGACCGAGCGGCCGGCGGCGGCGATGTCGAGCTGCCACTGGAGCAGGTCGCGGTGCCGCCATTCGACGTAGCGGCGGAAGGGGAGGGCGGAGAAGTCGGCCTTGGCCGGCAGGGCGAGGCCGGTGTCCGCCTTGAACGCGTCCGCCGCCCAGGACGAGGCGTCGCACCAGGTCAGCGCCCCGTCGAAGTAGATGGGGACGTCCGGCCAGACGGCGTCGAGGCCGGTGCCGGCGAGGGCCTTGATCCGGCCCAGGTAGAAGTCCCGCCAGGGCGAGTTGGGGCTGACCCAGCAGCTCTCGTCGCCGGGGTCCACCCAGACCACCAGGCTGCCGTAGAAGACGTTGGGCTTGCCGTCGAGCGAACGCTGCACCCATGCCTTGCCGCCGCCGTCCTTGTAGAAGGACCGGCCCTTCTCCCCGCCGACGCTGATCACTTCGAGCGACGGGTAGTACATGACGACCCGGATGCCGGCGGTGTGCGCCAGCGTCACGAAGCTCCGCACCTTGTCCAGGTGCTGGGTGAACTCCTCCCCGGTCAGCCAGTTCGACAGGATCGTGTCGAGCTCGATGACGCTGACGTTCTGTGCCTTGAGGGCGTCGACCACCGGCTTCATGTCCCTGGCCGGGTCCGCGTCCTCGTCGAAGGTGCCGTCCGCCAGCCGGGCGAACCTGCTCCACTCCGGGAAGAGTCCCGCCCGCGCCGCCGGCGCGGCCCAGGCCGCCCGGTCCAGCGGCAGGGGCGTCGACGCCCGGGCCGCCGCCGGCGCTCCCGCCCAGGCGACGGCGCCGCCCACCCCCAGTCCCGCGCGTAACAGCCCTCTTCGGCTCAGTCTTCGGCTCACGTCCACGACTTCCCCCTCCCGCGTGACGGCCGTCACGCACATCGACACTGCTGAAGGGAATCTGGCGGGGGGACGGCTTTTCGGCAAGACCGCGTGCGTACCGTGTGCGACCGGGGCGGTGCTTCTCCTCGTAGGCTCCGGTGTGGTGCGTGGGCGCCATGAGGTGCGGTCGGACGCGGTGAGAGGGGCCAGGTGGCACACGAAACGGACGCCGGAGGAGGCGACGGAACGGCCGGCGGAGCGGGGATCGCGACGGCCGAGCAGGCGGCGAACGACGGCCTCGTACTGGCCTTCGGGCGGCTCCAGGGGGCCGCGAACCGGCTGGAGTACATCCTCGGCCGGGCCATCGAGGAGGAGTGCGGCATCAGCCACCTGATGTTCGAGGTACTGCTGATCCTGGGCCGTGCCGGCGAGGCCGGCCTTCCGATGCGGTCCATCGCGCAGGAGCGCGTCCTGAGCACCGGCGGGGTGACCCGGCTGGTGGACCGGATGGAGGCGGCCGGGCTGGTGGTGCGGGACACCGATCCGGACGACCGGCGGGGCCGGCTGGTGCGGCTGACCGCCGTGGGCGAGGAGACGGTGGTGCGCGCCGCCCGGGTCCACCGGGAGAACATCCGGCGCTTCTTCCTGGAGCCGCTGCCGCCGGAGCACCGCGAGCGCTTCGCCGAGGACCTGCGGACCCTCAGCCACGCGGCGCGGGACGCGCTGCCCCGGCTGCGGTGAGGCCGCCGAGGGCCGTGACCGGCCCCTGAGCGTGCCTTCGGCGGGGGCGGGCGTCGCTGCCGAAGGCGGTCACCCCTGCGCGGGCCCGGCAGGTGTCACCGGCGGTCCGCGGCGGCCAGCAGGACCTCGGCGGCCTCGGTACGGGTGTAGAGCACGTAGCGGCCGGTCCGGTGGCCGTCGACCAGGCCGGCCGCGCGGAGCGCGGTCAGGTGCTGGGAGACCCCGCCCGGCGTCATCCCGGTGCGGCGGGCCAGTTCGGCGGTGGCGGCGGGGGTGTCGAGTTCGGCCAGCAGCCGGGCCCTGCCCCGTCCGATCACCGCGGCCAGCGGCTCGGCGACCGCTGTGCGCCGCTCCCACAGCGTGGCCACGCCGCGCGGCGGGTAGCGGAGCGTGGGCTGCCAGCCGGGGGCGGTGATCGAGAAGACGCGCGGCCACGCGAACACCGACGGCACGAGCAGCAGACCGCGCCCGTCGAGCCGCCGGGCGCCCCGGACGTAGAGGTGCCGGACGCGCAAGGTGTCGCTGTCCCAGCCGACGGCGGGGTCCAGGTCGTTGAGCAGTCTGTCGGTGCCGCCCTCGGCCAGGAGCCGCGCCCGGTGGAGCACGTCGCCCTCCAGCAGCGAGCGCATCCTCGGCCAGTACGGTGCGAGCGCGACCTCCCAGTAGGCCTCGACGAGTTCGGCGAGCTCCGCGAGGCCGCGCCGCGGATCGTCGCGCAGTGCCTCGACGCGGGCGGAGCGCGGCGCCCACCGCCCGTCGAGGCCGGAGCGGACCTGCTCCACGGGGGTGGCGCGGAGCACGGCCAGTTCCACCCCGAGGTCGGCCAGCGGGGTCGTGGGAGGCGGCGCGACGAAGAGGGGGACGGTCCGGGGCGGGGCGGGGACCAGATCGGCCAGCAGGGCCCAGTCGAGCCCGGCGGCTGCCAGTCGTCGCCGCGCCTGCCCGGTCCAGGGCCGGAACAGCCCGTGCTCCTCGTGGTCGTTCTTCAGGATCCGGACGCTGGCCACGACCTCCCACAGAAGGGACAGGGCGAACCTGGTCCGCGCCAGGTCCCGGGCCGTGAACTCCAGCTCCAGCACGCCTTGTCCCTCTCCTCGCCCGTCCCCGTGGTCCTGCGGATTCAGTACAGCCTAAATTCATGGCCGAGGCCCCGGGACGGCGGACAGGCTCGCGCCATGACCACGACCGAACTCGGCGCCCGCCCGACCACGACCCCCCGCCCCCTGCTCCACGATCCCGGCTACCGGCTGCTCGTCACCGCGACGGTGGTGAGCAAGCTCGGCAGCTCGGTCAGCTACCTGGCGATCCCCCTGGTCGCCGTGGTGGCTCTGCGGAGCACCGTCGGCCAGGTCGGCCTGCTGGCGACCCTGGGCACTCTGGCGGTCCTGCTGATCGGGCTGCCGTCCGGCGCCTGGGTCGACCGGATGCGCCGGCGGCCGGTGATGATCGCCGCGGACCTGACCAGAGCGGCTCTCCTGCTCTCCGTGCCGGCCGCCTGGGCGCTCGGCGCCCTGACCATCGGACAGCTGTACGCCGTCGTCCTGCTGGCGGGCGCGGCCACCGTCTTCCACGACGTGGCGGCGCAGAGCCATCTGCCGCAGCTGGTCGGCCGCGACCGGATCGCCCAGGCCAACTCCCTGCTGGTGACGGTCGACGCCGCCGCCCTGATCGGGGGCCGCAGCGCGGGCGGATTCCTCATCGCGCTGGTGTCCGCCCCCGCGGCGATCGTGATCGACGCGGCCAGCTACCTCTGGTCGGCCCTCTGCCTCGCGCGGATCCGGCGACCGGAACCGGCGCCCGAGGCGACCGGCCGCGGTCATCTGCTCGCGGACATCCGCGAGGGCGTGCGTTTCGTCTTCGGCCACCCCTCCTTGAGGGCGGTCGCCGTCGCGGGTGCCTGCACCAACCTGTCGATCCAGCTCTGCCAGACCGTCCTGCCCCTCCTGCTCGCCCGGGAACTCGCCCTGCCCGGCTTCGTCATCGGTCTCTTCTTCGCCACGGGCGGAGTCGGCGTTCTGTGCGGTTCCCTGTCGGCCCGCGTTTTGGCGCGCCGGCTCGGCGCCGGGCGGGTTCTCTGGCTGCTGGGCCTGGTCGTCACGCCGTTCGGCATGGCCCTGGCCGTGATCGACCGGGGCCCGGCGCTCTGGCTGGCCGCCGGCGGCTGGCTGGTCACCACCTTCAAGGTCGGCGTGGACAACGTCCTGGCGGTCAGCTTCCGCCAGAGCGTGACCCCTGACCGGCTGCTCGGCCGGGTGAACGCCACCATGCGCCTGGTCCTGACCGGCTCCCTCGCCGCGGGTGCGGCCCTGGCCGGCCTCCTCGGGGAGCTGCTCTCGGTCCGCGCCGCGCTGTGGGCCGGCGCCCTCAGTCTGGCGCTGACCTGGGTGCCGATCGCCTGCTCGCCCCTGCGCCGCCTGCGCGAGATACCGGGCCTGTGACCGGCTACGGCGCTCTGCGGGGGTGCGCTCGCCCACACCGCACCCCCCGGAATACCTGACACATCAGATACTGTTGCTTCAGGCGAATCGCCCGCGTCCGGCGGGCTCCGCACCCTGGAGACTCCCCCATGAAGCTCGTCTACGTCTTCGACGCCTACTGCGGCTGGTCCTACGGCTTCTCGCCGGTGCTGGCCGAGGTCACCCGCCGCCACCCGGAGCTCGCGGTGGAGGTCGTCTCGGGCGGGCTCTTCACCGGGGCCCGGAGGGTGCCGATCCGCGAATTCGGCTACGTCCAGGGCGCCAACGCCAAGATCAGCGAACTGACGGGGGTGACGTTCGGGCAGCCCTACGACCGGCTGATCGCGGACGGCTCCTTCGTCATGGACTCCGAGGCCGCGGCGCGCGGCATGGCGGCCCTCCGCCAGGCCGCCCCGGACCGGGCCGCGGAGCTCGCCGCGGCGATGCAGGAGGCGTTCTACGCGGCCGGGCTGAGCCTCTCCGACGCGGCCACCTACCGCCGGATCGCCTCGGGCGCCGGCCTGGACGCGGACGCCGTGACCGCCGCGTTCGGCGCCCCGGCGGCGCAGACCGCCGCCCGCGCCGACTTCCGCCGCGCGGCCGGCTTCGGAGTCCAGGGCTTCCCCACCCTGCTGGCCGTCGACGGTGACCGGGCAGCGGTCCTCGCGGTCGGGCACGCCACCGCCGACCAGGTGGACCACGGCCTGGCCGCGTTCGGCGCCGCCACCCGCTGACGCCACCGCCGACCCCACGGGCGGTGCGCCGGAGGACCTCCGGCGCACACCGCCCGTCGTCAGTCCACCGCGTCCATGAAGGCGACCATGCGGGCGTTGACCTGCCCGGCATGATCGAGATTGGGCCCGTGCCCGGTGTCGGCGATGATCTCGGCGCGCGCGGTGGGGACCAGCCGTGGCAGCCGTTCCGCCTGCCGGGCCGGATGGACCAACAGGCTCCGCTCGCCGAGGAGCAGACAGAGCGGGGTGCGGATCGTCCGCAGCTCGGCCTCGGTCAGTGGGAGCGGTGAGGGGCGGCGGATGCGGAACGCCCGGAGGCTCGACCAGATCATGGCGCGCAGCTCCGGGACCACGAGGACGGGCTGGTCCAGCCACGCCGCCAGCCTCCGGCGGATCGCCACGGGCGCGACCATCCCCAGGGCGCTGACGAAGATCCAGGCGTAGAAGCGCAGGCCGGTCTTCTCCAGCCCGCCCGGGTCCAGCAGGGTGACGGACGCCAGCCGGCCGGGGGCGCGATGCGCCTGGTTCAGCGCGAGCCACCCGCCGTAGGAGTGCCCCACCAGGTGGACCCGGTCGAGGCCGAGGCCGTCGAGCACCTGCTCCAGCCACCGGGCGGCGTCCTCCGGCTCGTGGATGGGCGCGCGCTGCACGCTGCGGCCCGGGTCGCCGAGCGTGTCGACGGCGTAGACGGGCCGGCGCCCGGCGAGGGCCGCCACGTTCGGGTACCACTGGGCGGAGTTGCCGCCGGCGCCGTGCACGAGCACGACCGGCGTCCGCGCGTCGGGTCCGACGCGGGGACCGTGCAGGTACACGTGCGTGGTGCCGAAGTCGGTCTCCACGTCGACCTCCTCACGTGGCATCGGGCCGAGCCCCATGACCGCCTCGCACGCCTCGAAGTAGCGGTCGCGCAGCTCTTCGCTCACATAACGCCCGACGGAACGGTCGTCGCCCCCGCGGTCACGGGTCATGTTCTCGGACACGGTCGTGCACCTCCGCCTCGTCCTTTTGGTGATACCACCGTATCACCATGGTGATACGGCTGTATCATGGAGCGCAGCCGGCACGACCGGACTGGTGGACGGAAACGGGCGGAGGCGCGGCGGATGCCGAAACGGGTCGACCACGAACAGCGGCGCGCACAGATCGCCGAGGCGCTGCTCCGGGTTGCCGGGGAACGGGGCCTGCACGCCGTCGGGATGCGCGACGTGGCGGCGGAGGCGGGCGTCTCCCTGCGCCTGGTGCAGTACTACTTCCAGACCAAGGAGAACCTGCTGCTCTACGGGCTGCACCACCTCGCCGAGGGCCTCGGTGCGCGCGTCGGCGCCCGGGTGGCGGCCGCGGGAGGCGAGGGCGGGCCGCGGTCGGTCGTGGAGGCGGTGCTGCTGGAGTCGCTGCCGACCGACGAGGAGAGCCGCGTCTTCCATCTCGTCTACACCGCCTACGCGGTGCTCGCCGTGACGGACGAGGCGCTGGCCGCCCAGCCGTTCATCGACGGGCCGCGCGCCGCCGAGGACCTGCTGACGCGCCAGCTGGAGGCGGCCCGCGAGGAGGGCGCCGCCGTGCCCGGCCTGGACGCGCGGACCGAGGCGATCGGCCTGCTGGCCATGTCGGCCGGGCTCGGCACGAGCGTGCTGGTCGGGCAGCGCAGCGCGGAGGCCGCCACGGCCGTCCTGCGCCACCACCTGGACCGGCTGTTCGGCGGCACCCCGGCGCGATGACGGCCGCGCGACGACGAAAGCTCCCCGCCCTTCGGACGGGGAGCGGACGCGCCGGTCGCGGACCTACTTGACCCGGCCGTACCAGACGCTGTTGGACCAGATCTTCTCCAGGCGCACGGAGGTGCCCGGCTTGGGGGCGTGCCAGATCTTGTTGCTACCCGCGTAGATGCCGACGTGGTAGACGTTGCTGCCCGAGTGGAAGAACACCAGGTCGCCGACCTGGCGGGAGCCACCGGAGACATGCCGGGTGGAGTTGTACTGGCTCGCCGCGGTGCGCGGGAGGGACTTGCCGACCCTCTTGAACGAGTAGAGCGTCAGACCCGAGCAGTCGAACCGGTTCGGGCCCGCGGCGCCGTACTGGTAGGGCGAGCCCTGCTTGGAGGCCGCCGCCTTCAGAGCCTGCTCCCCCGCGGTGGCCGCGGAGGCCTCGGTGGCGAGGCCGGGGACGAGCACCGAAGCCGCGAGCGTGGCCGCGGTGATGGCCGACGCGGCGCCGGCGCGGGAAACGAGCACGGGTATGCGAGGCAACGCAGACATGCCAAAGCCCTTCGACATCCGCCTGCGAAAGGTGACCTGTCGGGTTCGGGCTGCGAAGTTGCCCGGCCATCGTGTGGCTTCACCCCAAGGACCACCGCTTTCGTGGTCCGTACCGCTTGGGTCTCCCGCTCCTGCCGATCCGTCAATTCGTTTCCGCACCCGGTGCGGCGGCAGGACTCGGCGTCCGCCCGGGTCGCCCGCCTCGGTGACGGGATCTTGTGTTCGAGCACAGATCCTGCATCATCGACCGCTCCGGATCCGCCCCGAAACGGGCTTCTGTGAACTTCTTCACTTCGCGCCCAGCGCGGGAACCGGCCCTTTCCGGAACGCCCCTGGAAGGCCGTTCTCCCAGGCGACGGAGGGGATTTCCGGCCTTGGCGGAACAACCGGAAGGCGCGATTCAGCAGGGGCGGCGCCAGGCGTCCAGATCGAGCTTCTTCTGCATGGAACTCAGCCCCAACCGCTTCGCGGTCCCACAGAACGCCCCCGGCTCCAGGTCGTATTCGACGTGGAAGACCGCTTTGTCCCCCTGGACGAACGGCGCCAGCTTCTCGCACTCCTTGTACTGGGCACACTGCTCGTTGACCGCGAAATCGAAGTCGCGGACCAGTTCCGGAATCTGGTCGAGGTCGTTCTTCAAACCGATGGCCAGGCCACGCTCATGGGCCAGTTCCACCAGCATCCGGTTGAATGCCAGCTGATGACCGGCGGTCAGGGGAAAACCGGTGTCATTGCGAAATCCCTCCGTCAGATCCGGTTCGACGGCGTCGAATCCCTTCTGCCGGCACATCTCCATGCGGCCCGCCATGAGGGGCCGCAGAACGTCGAGCCGGCGGATGTCCAGCCATTTCTCGCCGTTCCACCCCTTGTTCTTCCTGCCGCGCAGCGCCGAGGGGAACTTCGCCTGGTCGGGCCGGAAGTCCTCCCACGCCCCGGCGTTGACGTAACAGATCACTTTCCGGCCGCGGGCGTGGAGTTCGGCGACGGTGTCCGCGGAATTCTCGAAACCGTCGATGTCGTAGACGGGCACGTCGACGGACGTGTCCACCGTGCCGTCGAGCTGCCACTGCCAGCGGGTGCCCGGCCGGGGCCGCCAGCGGGCCGGGGCACCGGAGGGGGTTCCGGGCGAGGCCGAAGGGGCTCCCGGGGAGGCCGACGGGCTCCCGGGCGAAGCCGAGGGGGTGTCCGCCGTGCCGGACGCGTCCGGCGTCCCCGTCGCACCCGGCCGCGCCGTGCGCTCCGCTCCCGCCTCCGGCGCCTCGTCCCCGGGCTCCGAGGACGACGAGGAACACCCGGCCAGCAGCGCCAGTGCCACGGCCAGCGCCCCGGCCCTCCCCCACCGCCGCGTCACCGCGCCGCCCCCGGCAGCCCGGAGCCCGTGAGGGGCACGCTCCGCCAGGGGTTGGCCCCGGTCCCCGGCACCGCGCAGTGCACGCCGGCGCCCCGGCGGCCGGCGGTGCGCGCCACCTGCTCCGCCCGCCCGTCGGGCACCCCGTGGACCAGGTGGCAGAAGCGTCCCGGCGGATGGTCGGCGGTCCAGTCCGGCACCCCGGCGCGACGGTAGTCCTCCCAGGAGCCCTCGAAGGTGACGAGGAGATCGGCGATCCGGGCGTAGCCGGGATCGGGATGCGTGCCCGGGTTGAGCACGGCGGTGCGTGCGCCCAGCGCCCTGGCGACCCGCACCAGCCTGCGGTAGCGGGGCACGAGCGCGGCCTGCACCGGGACCTGGTCGAGGAAGACCCCGTCCACGCCGTACCACCTGCGGTGCCGGCGGATGTCGGCGACGACGGACCGGGGCGGGCGGCGGCCGTAACCGGTGTCGGCGTAGCCGAGCAGCCGCACCCCGGCGCCGCGCAGGCGTTCGGCCGCGGCGGAGAAGGCGGGGTCGGGGCGGTGGCCGGGCCCGTCGGCGACGTTGAGCACCACGCCGTGCAGCCGGGGCGCGGCCGCCACCAGGTCCTGCCAGGCCGCCGGGTCGGTCGCGGGGTGCACGTACAGCGGAACGAGCAGCCGCTGTCCGTCCGGTGACGCGTCGGCGGCCCTCACCGGGCGCGCTCCTCGGTCCGGTCGGGGCTCTCGGCCCACAGGTCGGCGAGGGACCGGGCGAGTTCGCGGTGCGGCGCCCAGCCCAGGGCGTCGCGGGCGAGGGCGATGTCGGCCTGCTGCCAGGGGACGGCGGCCGAGCGGGGGGATCCGTCCCCGTCCTCGGTCAGCCGACCGCGGAAGCCGGCCGCCCGGGCCAGGCCCGCGGCGAGTTCCCGGGCGGGGCGGGCCGTTCCGCTGCCGATGTTGAGGACGGGGGGAAGGGGGCCGGGCGCGGTGACGGCGAGGGCGACGGCCTCGGCCACGTCCCGGGCGTCGACGAAGTCGCGGTGCGCGGAGAGGTCGCCGACCCGGACCTCGCCGCCGGGGCCCGCCTCCCGGAGCCCGGCGGCGAGCCGGCCGGCGAGCGAGGAGAGGGGGGCGCCCGGACCGACGGGGTTGAAGACGCGCAGGACCACCGCGTCGAGCCCGGAGCCGGTGACGGCGAGGGTGCCGGCCAGCTTGGCGGCGCCGTAGAGGCCGAGGGGGCGGGCGGGGTCGCCCTCGGTGCGGGGCCGGTCGCCCGGCCCGTACTCCGCGGCGGACCCCAGGTGGACCAGGCGGGCCTGCGGTGCCGCCGCCGCGAGGGCCGCGCACAGCACCGCGGGGCCGCGGGCGTTGACTCCGGTGAGGGTCACCGCGTCACCGCCCACCGCGCCGGCGCAGTTGACGACCGCGTGGGGCGCCGCCCCGCGCAGCGCGGCGGCCAGCCGGTCGGGGTCGGCCGTGGCGAGGTCGACGGGCAGCGCGGCGCCGGGCGAGCGGCCCGCGTCGAGCACCCGCGCGCCCGGAAGGGCGCGCAGGCGCTCGGCGGCGTGCCGGCCCAGGAATCCGGTGGCGCCCAGAACGAGGATGCGCATCGGTGCCGGTCACGCTCCCTTGATCAGCAGGTCACGGCGGACGGAGAACTCCGCGTTGGCACGGTCGTAGTCGTCGGGCCGCCCGATGTCGAGCCAGTAGCCGTCGAACTCGTAGGCGTCGGGCGGTGTCCCGGCGTCCAGCAGGTCGAGCACCAGCTCGTCGAAGCCCAGCGGCAGGCCCGGGGTGTAGCGGGCGAGGGCCCCGCGGGAGACGCCGTACACCCCCATGGAGACGCGGTAGTCCATGCTGGGCTTCTCGGCGAAGCCGACGACGCGGCCGGATTCGGTGGTCAGCACGCCGAAGTCGATGCTGACCCGGCGGGCGTAGGTGGCGATGGTCAGCTGGGCCCCGGACCCGGTGTGCCGGCGCAGGACGTCGCCGAAGTCCAGGTCGGTGAGGACGTCGCCGTTCATCACCAGGAAGTGCTCGGGCAGCCGGTCGACCATGGTGAGGAGCGGGCCCATGGTGCCCAGGGGACTCTCCTCCGTGGTGTAGTCGACTCTGATGCCCCACTGGGAGCCGTCGCCGACGTAGGCACGGATGATGTGGCCGAGGTGGCCGATGGCCAGGGTGCAGCTGGTGAAACCGGTGCGGGCCAGCTGGCGCATGACGATCTCGAGGATGGCGTGCTGGTCGCCTATGGGCACCAGCGGCTTGGGCAGGGCGGTGGTGTAGGGGCGCAGCCGGACGCCCTTGCCTCCGGCCAGGATGACTACGTGCATGGGGTGCCGTTCCTCTCTGCGGTGGGTGGTCTCTCGGTGAGTTCCGTGCGCGGGGAGAGCGGCTCAGACGTGGTACGTGCCGGTCTTGTACCGGCCGAGGTTCACCGGGTCGCGGAAGAAGGCGACGGTTTCGCGGAGGCCCTCTTCGAGGGTGTGGGCGGGCGCCCAGCCCGTGGCGGCCCGCAGTCGGGAGGAGTCGCAGACCAGCCGCATCACCTCGGAGCCGGCGGGGCGCAGGCGCCGGGGGTCCTCCCGCACGGTGAGGTCGGTGTCCATGAGCTTGCCGACGAGGGTCACCAGGTCGCCGACGGAGATCTCCTCGCCGGTGCCGGCGTTGAAGGTGCGGCCGACGACGTCGTCGGCGGGGGCGGTGCCGACGGCGCGGAAGGCGGCCACGGTGTCCTTGACGTAGCTGAAGTCCCGGGTGGGGCGCAGGTCGCCGAGGGTGATGGTGCGTTCTCCGGCGGCCACCTGGGCGACGACGGTCGGGATCACGGCGCGCATGGACTGACGGGGGCCGTAGGTGTTGAAGGGCCGCAGGGTGACCACGGGAAGCTCGAAGCTCGCGTGGTAGCTGTCGGCGAGGCGGTCGCCACCCGCCTTGGAGGCGGCGTACGGGGACTGGGTGTTGATGGGGTGGTCCTCGCTGATCGGCACGGTCTGCGCGGTGCCGTAGGTCTCGCTGGTGGAGGTGTGGACCAGGCGCGGGACGCCCAGGTGCCGCACCGCCTCCAGGACGTTGAGGGTTCCCATCACGTTGGTCTCGACGTAGCTGTGCGGAGCCCGGTAGGAGTACGGGATCGCGATCAGGGCCGCCAGGTGGTAGACGGTCTCGGCGCCGGTCACCAGGCCCTGGACGGAGCCGGGGTCGCGGACGTCCCCGAGCACCACCTCCACCTGCGCCATCACGTCTTCGGGCAGGTCCTCCAGCCAGCCGAAGGACGAGAAGGAGTTGTACTGGACCATGGCGCGGACCCGGTGGCCGTCGGCGACGAGCGCCTCGACCAGGTGCGAGCCGATGAAGCCTTCGGCGCCGGTGACGGCGACGAGCGACGGTGCGGACATGTGGGTCTCCCTCGGGGACGACGGGACGACGGACAAGGGACGGTGGTGCGGCGGTGCGTGAGGAGCGGGTGACGCGTCGGTCATCACCGTGGGGCGGTGATCACCTGTGGGTGGTGATCCGTCCGAGCAGAGCGGTGGCGACGGCCAGCAGGGCAATCGCCGTGCCCGTACAGATCACGAGCTGGAAGGTGGCGGGCGTGGAGACGCGCAGGGTGAGCGCGGCGGTCTCGGCGCCGGCGGCGCCCAGGCAGAGCAGCGCCGGTGTCCAGGCCGTGCCGTAGGCCTGGAGCAGTAGTCCGGTCCACAGCACCGCGCCGAGCGCCGGCAGGGCGGCGAGGCGCAGGGGGAAGGGCGGTGGACCGCCGTGCCACAGGACTTCGGCGGCGAGGACGAGGACGGAGAGCACCGCCAGGTACGCGGCGACGCAGGTGACCAACACCCGGGCGGCCCGAAGGAGCAGGCCGGCGGTGGTGACCGAGGCGCCGAGCGCCGCGAGGCCGCGGCTGCGACAGCGGTAGAGCAGCCATTCGGCGGCCCCCATGCTGAGGGTCAGGGCGATGACCTCGGGTCCGCCGGCTCCGGCGCGGCGGCCGACGAGCAGGTCGCCGAGCGCGGCGACGGTGGTGAGCACCCCGCAGCCGAGGCCGAACAGGCCGTAGGGGACCGAGGCGAGCAGGCTCGGGGGCGCCGCCCCGGCCGGCGGCTCGCCTTCGCGCAGGGCGCGCGCGGTCTCGTACGCGGCCGCCAGCAGGGCGCCGCCCGTGGTGGCGAACAGCAGGGTGACACCGACGACGGGCGGCGGCTGGGTGAGGAGGATCACGACCCCTCCCGTGGCCGTGGGGACGAGGGTGAGCAGCAGGAGGCGTTCCCTGCCGAGCACCAGCAGGACGGTGGCCGCCGCGAGGTAGAGCGCCTGGCCGGCCGCGAGGGCGAGCGCCCCCGGGGCGGCCCGCAAGGCCGGCGCGGCGGCCGTGGCGAGCAGGGCCCCGAGCGGGGCGCCCACGGCGAGGCACCGTCCGGCCGCCGCGCGGCCGCCGGCGGCCAGGCGGAGGTAGGCGCGGTGGGCGAGCCCCTGGTTCCAGGCCCAGGCCGCGAGCCCGGCGGCCACCAGTGCCGTCGTGCCGGCGGGCAGGCCGAACCGGTCGTGGGGGCCGGCCAGCAGGGGCGCCCCGAGCGGGTAGCCGAGGCCCGGGAGGGTGAAGACCAGGGAGCGGAGCAGGCAGGTGCCGGCCCCGGTCCGCCAGGGGTCGGGGCGGGGGCCGGGCTCGGGGTGGCCGCGCGGTACACGGGCGAAGAGCTCGGCGGCGAGTTCGAAGGCGTCGGAACGTCCGTAGCGTTCGGCTATCTGTTCGCCGGTGAGCCCGTCGGCTTCGAGGACCGCGGCTATCTCGTCGGGGTGGACGGCGGCCGCGCACACCTCGGCCAGTTCCTGGGCGAGGTCGTCGAGCGGGTCCGCCGCCCACCGCGGCGTGGAGCGGGGACGGCCCGCGGGGGCCGCCGCGAGGTCGTGGCACGGTTCCGGCTCGTCCGGCACGAGCCGCAGGAGTCCGCTCATCCGGCACCGCCGGCGGCCAGGGCCATGACGGGGACGGGCTGCGGCACGGTGACGGACAGGGGTACGGGCTGCCGCCGCCGGGCGAGGTCGTGGTAGATGTCGCGGAAGGCGCTGATGGTCTGACGGAGGGTGAACTGCTCCACGACGCGCAGCCGGGCCGATTCGCCCATGGTGGCCCTCAGCCCCGGGTCCCTCAGCAGCCGCAGCGCGGCCCGGGCCATGCTCTGCGGGTCGCGGGGCGGCACGACCAGCCCGCTGTCGCCGACGGCCTCGCGCACCCCGCCCACGTCCGTGGAGACGGTGGCCCGCCCGCAGGACATGGCCTCGATCAGGGTGAAGGGGAACCCTTCGCTGATGCTGGAGAGCATCACCACGTTGCCGGCCGCGTAGGCGTCGCGGATGTCCTCGACGCGCCCTTCGAAGGTGACCGCGTCGGCCGCGCCCAGCTCGGCGGCGAGGGCCTCGCAGGCGGTGCGGTAGCCTTCGCCGCCGCGCGGGGTGCCGCCGAACAGGCGCAGCCGGGCGTCGGGTATCTCCTTCCGTACGAGCGCGAAGGCGCGGATGAGGGTCTCCAGGCCCTTGATGGGGTCGACCCGGCCGGCCCAGCTGAGCGTGGGGACGTCGGGTTCGGGCCCGGCGGGCGGGAACGCCGCCGGGTCGACGCCGTTGTAGACGGTGCGGATGCGCTCGGGCGGGGTGCCGCCGTGCTCCTCCCAGCGGCGGTTGTAGCGGTTGCCGGGGGTGACGAGGGCGGCCCGGCGGTAGCTCTCCAGGGCGAGCAGCCGGAAGAGGCCCAGCATCAGGGCTTTGACGGGCCAGCGGTAGGGCTCGGCGCGGAAGCTGAGGTAGCGCTCCCGGAGGTAGATGCCGTGCTCGGTGAGGAGGAAGGGGGTGCCGTGGCGGTGGTGGGCGACGAGCCCGGGCAAGGTGGCCAGGCCCCCGCTCACCGCGTGGGTGATCCCCTCGGCGGGGACCCGAGCGGCGAGCGGGCGCAGCGCGTGCTCGAGCAGGTCGGTGGCGGTCAGGGCGTCGCGCAGGGTGGGGCGTGCGGCGGCCGTGGCGAGGTGGGGCCGGTTCCAGAGACGGGCCAGCAGCCGGGCGGCCGGCTCGTCGCGCAGGGCGGCGGACAGGGTGCCGTCGGCCGCGTGGTCGGACAGGCGGTAGAGGCCGCGGGCGAAGTGCGGCTCGCGGGCCGGGTCGAGCAGGGCTTCGAGGAACTGCTCGTAGCAGGTCAGGAAGCGGCGTAGCCGCCTGCCGCGCGGGGCGCGGCCGGGCGCCGGCGGTCCCCACAGCGGCACGCTGTCCACCTGCCGTACGTGTCCGGGGAGTTGCCAGGCGAGCTGCTCCCGGCCGGTGCCCGTGACGGCGATGACGCGGAAGTCGATGTCGGGCATGCCCTGGACGAGCTGGTCGCACCAGACGCTGACCCCGCCGTGGCTGTGCGGGTAGGTGCCCTCGGTGAGCAGGGTGACCGAGGGGGCGGCGGACACCGGTTGGGCTGACGGTCCGTGCATGAAAGTCGGTTCTCTCCAGGAGACAGTGGGACGGGGCGGTTCAGCACGGAGGTACTGCCGGTATCAGCGCCGGGTGGTGTCGCTGGGCCCGTAGGGCACCCGGTGGGTCACGCCACGGGGCACGGGGAGGGCGGCGGCCGGGGCCTGCACCCGGGCGGCCTTGCCGGTGAGGACGGGGGCGGCGGGGGCGGCGGCGGGCAGGGTCAGGGCGAGCTGTGCCTGGCCGGCGCCGGGGGCGGCCCAGCCGGAGCGCGCTCCGGCGTAGGGGGATCCGAAGGCGGTGCCGGTGCCCTGTTCCACGGTTCCGTCGGGCAGGGTCAGGCCGGCCTGGACGCCGGCGGGGGTGGTGACGGTGACGGCGTTGCCGATGCGGTAGGCGGTGACCTTGCCCGCGGCGAGGGCCGAGGTCCAGGAGGCCCGCTTGGCCAGTTCCGCGCCGATGTCCCTCATCCGCAGGTTGACCAGCGGGGTGTTGTCGGCGAACAGCCCGGAGTAGTCGGCGAGGACCTTCTCCAGGACGGTGTAGCCGATCCGCTCCTCGGAGAGGTTGGACTGGTGCATGAAGTGCGGCCGCGGGTCGTTGGCCAGGGCATGCCCCAGGGCGATGCGGGACTCGAGCGGGGCGATGTAGGAGGCGAAGCCGGTCCTGACGTCCAGCGGGGCCTTCAGGCAGGTGGTCGTCTCGGGGTACTTCTCGCAGACGCCGCTGCCGCCGTCGGCCTTCTTGGTGTAGAGCCAGTTGTATTCGTCGGTCTGCTCGGCGGCCCTGCCGACGTTGTAATAGACGTTCATGGGGTAGCGGGGCACGGTGAGCGCGGTGCCGACCGGGCGCTGCTGCCGCTCGCGGGAGGTGTCGCTGGCGATCCAGGAGACGCCCGAGCGGCTGAGGACGGGGGCGAGTTCGGGGTTGTCGACGGTCTGCTGCGGCAGGGTCTTCAGGCCGGAGTGCTCACCGGTGACCAGCTCGTCCTTGTCGAGGGCCAGACCCTGGCGGGCGGCCCAGCGCAGGTTCTCGTCGACCTGGTAGCCGATGGTCGGGCCGCTGACCCAGCGGGTCCTGCCGAAGAGGTCGGTGGCGCACTTCCAGGGCACGACGGTGGTGTTCTGCTCACAGCCCAGGAAGGCGTGGGTGTAGGTGTGGTTGATCCACCGGTAGGACTTCTGGTCGGCGAGGAGCTGCTGGAGGAGCGGGTCGGGCAGCCCGCCGTGCTCGGAGCGGTACTCCTCGCTGCCGACGCCGTTGTAGGCGAGGTCGAGAGTCAGGCCGTGGCTGCGGGACCACTCCTTGGCGTACTGGGCGTCGGCGGCCGTCATGCGGATCGGCGGGCTGTCGGGGCTGGGGTTGCCGGGGCAGTCCACGTCGCCGGGGGTGCACTTGCGCTTGGTGTCCCACCGGTCGTCGGAGGCGAAGACGTCGTCCGCGTGCACGCCGAAGTAGTTGCGGGCGGCACCGAGGTGGACCCCCTGGGTCACCCATTCCACGATGCCCCTGGCCACCAGCCGGAACTGCGTCTGGTACTGGTTGGCGACGAAGGTGACCACCAGTTCGCTGCGGCCGTCGTGGGTGTACTGGCCGATCAGCGAGCCGCGGCCGGAGCGGCCGGGCACGGGGGCGTCGACGAAGCTGGTGTACGAGGCCCCGTCCGCCTGCCGTTCGAGTGGCACGGCGACGTAGCCGTAACTCTCGTTGACGGTGCCGTCGTTGTCCTCGAAAGGAACGTTTCTTCTCAGGTACCCGAAGGGCCCGGCGGCTCCGGCCTGGGTCACCTGGGCGGTCTGGCCGTCCAGCGGGCCCGCGTAGCCGCCGTCGGCCGGGACGTTCAGTCCGACGGCCGGACGGGCATAGGTGTACGCGTCCACCTGGCGGATGCCGAATCGTTTCTCGTATCCGGCCAGGGCTTCCGACTCCGCCGCGGAGCCGAAGGGGTTGTCGTTGGGCAGGATCACGCCCTGGAACTTGGCCCGGGGCCTGCCCTCCACGGTGTCGCTCAGGAACGCCTCGTCGATGCGGGGGCGGCCCGCGGCGTCCAGGTCGACCCTCGTGTACGGCGTGCCGTCGCCGTCCAGCTCGGCACGTATCGCCTCGACGGCGGGGCCGCCGTCGTCGACGACCAGCAGGCGCAGGTCGATCCGCGGTGCCGCGTCGGCGGCTCCGGCCTCGGCCGACGGCAGCGCCATCGCCAGGAAGACGGTCGTGGCCCACGCCGCGACCAGACGTGTTGTACGCCCCATTCGCTTCTCCCCCCAGGGACGGACGGCGACGCTCGCTCGCGCGGCCGTCCGTACAAGACACGTGCGCGCGGCGCCGTTCACGGCGCGCGGCACCTCGAATGTTCTGCCATCGGCTCCGCCACACGGCCGGAATCCCCATTACGGCCGTTCACGCTCCTCCCCTGCCACGGAACGGACCGCCGATGTCCGGTTCCGAGCCGTGCGCCCGGAGCCGGGGACGCACGACAACCACGCGGGCTCCGGGCACGGGAGTGCCACGGCCTCGAAAGGCGTTCCCACCCCTCGACCGCTCAGCCATATAGTGCGCCATGCCCGAACGGCGCGCTGGGCCCACGGAGGAGTAGGCCGCGGCCCTTCCGGGCTCTCTGGCCGAAAGCCGCCGCCGTGCCGGGACGGCTGCCGGACGGGCCGGGCGGGACACCCGCGGGGCCACCACGTGGGTGACCTGTGTCAACTTCTGTATACGGCGCCCCACGGCTCGCTCTCCCCGGGCGGCGGCACACCCGGGCCCCGGACGCCTCCGCAGTCTTGAGATCGGCCTGATGACGGCTGTCGGATATGCCGGTTGCGCAATGCATTCGGCCCGCGCGTCCGTCATCTTCCGCGGCCTGCGGAAGGACACGCTTCCGGTCATCCGCCGCCGGCGGGGGGCGCGCCGGGAATCACCCTTCCGGGTCCGGGGTGTCGCGTGTCAACAAGGGCGCCGCGAGGGGACTTTGTTCCCGGACGTCGTCGGGCGGGGAGCGGAGGAGATCGCGGTGACTTTGCGGCGGACGGACGACCTGTGCATCGGCGCCGTCGTCCCCCGGACCGGCCGGCTGGCCCGGCTGGGGGACCCCCTGGCCTTCGCGCTGGAACGGCTGGCGCCCCGGCTCGCCCGCCCCGGCCGCGGCAACCGGCGCCGCACGTTCCGGCTGGCCTGGCGCGACAGCCAGTCCGACCCTGACGGGGCCCGCCGGGCCGTCGCCGAACTGGTGCGCGACGAGGGCGCGCGGATGGTGGTCACCCTGGGCGGCACCCGGGTGCTGCCCGCCGTGGCGGACGCCTGCGAGGTCCTCGGCATCCCGTGCCTGTCCACGGGCTTTCCGTGGCAGGCGTACGTGTTCGGCCGGGGCGGCGACCCGGCGCGGCCGTTCCGCTGGACGTACCACTTCGCGTGGGGACTGGACGACATCGCGACGGTGTTCGCGGAGCTGTGGGAGCACCTCGGGCCGGGCCGGACGGTGGGCTGCCTGTGGAACACCGGCCCGCAGGGCCAGCTGCTGCGCGACCCGCGGCACGGCTTCGCTCCGGTGGCGGCCGCGCGGGGCCACACCCTGGTGGACCCGGGCGGGTACCGGGAACCGGCCACCTGCTTCGAGGGCCACGTCCACCGGTTCAAGGAGGCGGGGGTGGAGGTCGTCACCGGCGCGGCCACGGCCGGGGACATGGCGCTGTTCCACCGGCAGGCCCGCGAGGCCGGCCTGCGCCCCCGGCTGATCACCTGCTCCCGCTGGCTGACCCACCCGGGCGAGGGGGGCGTGCCGGACGGCCTGGCGGAGGCCGACGTCGCGACGCTCGTCTACTGGACGCCGCGCCACCCCTTCCGCTCCTCGCTGGACGGCACCACCACGGCCGGGCTCGCCGAGGAGTACCAGCGCACGACGGGCCGGCCCTGGCTCCAGCCCCTGGGGCTCGCGCACGCCCTGCTGGAGGTGGCCGCGCACGCGCTGGCGACCGCCGACGACCCCATGGACCGGCACGCGGTGGCCGCCGCGCTGGGCCGCACCCGGCTGGCGACGGTCGCCGGCCTGCTGGACTTCACGGCCGGCCCCACCCCCAACATCGCCCTGGTGCCGCTGATCGGCGGGCAGTGGCGCTCCGGCCGGCGCCGGGGCCACGAGCTCACCCTGGTGACCAACGCCCGGCTGCCGAAGGTCGCGCCGAACGCGGAGCTGAGCGTGGGGCCGTAGGCCGTGTCCGCGAAGGCCCGGACTCCCCCGGCTACCGCTGGGGGGTGCCCCGGCACCCGACGCCCCGGACCACGTCCGGCGAGCGCACGGCGCTGCTTCGCGGACACGGCCCAGGATCCGGACGGGACGTACGCGTGGGCCCCGGGCGCGCTCGTACCGCCCGGACCGGGCACGGTCCGGGCGGTACGGGGGCCGGCCTTTGTCAGCCGCGGGGGCCCGGGCTCCCGGACGGCACCGCCGAACCGGCGGCCTGGCGGGCGGTCAGGGCCGCGGCGACGGCGAGGAGCGCGGCACCCGCCAGCGGGAGCGCCCAGGAGGAGGTCAGGGAGAGCGTGGCCCCGCCGATGCCGCCGCCGAGCGCGACGCCGAGGTAGGAGGACGCGCTGCTGACGGAGACGGCGATGGTGGGGGCGGCCGGCGCGCGGTCCATGACGCGCTGGATCTGGGCACCCGGCACGATCCAGTACAGGACGCCCCAGGCGACGGTCGCCGCCAGGAAGACCACCGTGGCCGGGCCCTCGGCGACCCGGGTGACGAGGGCGGCCAGCGCCAGGGCGGCGAACGCCGCGATGACGCCGAGCACCCCGGTCAGGTAGGCGCGGTCCGGCCCCCGCCGGTCGCTCATCCGGCCGCCCAGCGCCGTGCCGGCCGCGGCGGCGACACCCCAGGCGAACAGCACCGCGCTGACGCCCGCCGCGCTGAGCCCCGTCACGTCGCGGGCGAACACGGCGAGGTAGGTGTAGACGGTGAAGCTGCCGGCCACCGCGCAGGTGTTGGCCAGCACGACGAGCAGTACGGCCGGCTCGGCGGCGACCCTCAGCCGCGCCCCCATCGTGATCGGGGGCGGCGACGGCGTGGCGGGCAGCGTGGCGGCCAGTCCGGCGATGCCCACGCCGGCGAGCCCGGCGATCACCCCCAGCGTGGCGCGCCAGCTGCCCAGGGCGCCGACCAGGGTGCCGATCGGCACCCCGAGCGCCGTGGCCAGCGACAGGCCGCCCACGACCAGGGACACCGCGCGGCCGCGGTGGCGCTCGTCGGTCATGGCCGTGGCCGCGGCCACCGCGGTGTTCATGTACACCGCGGCGGCCGCACCCGCCAGGACCCGGGCCGCGAGCAGCGTCGGATAGTCGGGGGCGAGGGCGCCCAGCAGGTTGGCCAGCAGGAAGAGGCCGAGTGAGCCGTAGAGCATGACGCGCCGGCTGACGTTCGCGGTCAACGTCATCAG
The DNA here is from genome assembly GCF_002939475.1 of Streptomyces cinnamoneus. Lineage (NCBI taxonomy): Bacteria > Bacillati > Actinomycetota > Actinomycetes > Kitasatosporales > Streptomycetaceae > Streptomyces > Streptomyces cinnamoneus. Next base: position 651,818 of record NZ_PKFQ01000001.1, read on the forward strand.
CACCGGGGCGCTGACGGCGTAGCTGAGGGCGAAGACGGTGACCAGCTGGCCCGCCACCGAGACGGAGACGTGGAAGTCGTCCGCGATCGACTGGAGGATGCCGGTCGTGACGTACCCGTCCGTGCCGACGGCGAAGGCGCCGAGGGCGAGGACCAGGACCGCCGACCGGTGCGACATGCCGGCCCGTCCCTCATCGTGCTGCCGACTCACCGAGCGGTGCCGCCTTCCACGAGGCCCTCGTCGGCCAGGCAGCCCGCCATCAGCTCGGTGGTGACGAGCAGGGCGCGCGAGCGGAGCGGGTCGGCCCCGAAGCGGTCCGCGAAGACCTCGGCGGCCAGGTCGCGGCCGGTGGCGCCGGCCGGGCCCGCGCCGCGCAGGGCGGCCAGCAGGGCCGGGAGCCGCTGCTCGGTCACCGCCACGTCGTCGGCGGTCCCCAGTTCCCAGAAGCCGTCGGGCAGGTCCAGCGCCCGGCCCCGGTACAGCCGCACGGCGGCGGGCGCCGCGTCGTCCGGGGCGCCGCCCACGGCGGTGAGCGTGTCGTCGAGCGTGAGGGGTGCGGAGAGGTCGGTGAAGGTGACCTCGCCCGTGCCGCCGGAGCGGCTGATCATCCCGCAGGCGAAGTAGTGCGGCTGCTCGAAGCGGCGCATGTGGTCGTCGACGATGTCCAGCACCTGCGCCGACGTCAGCTCGGGGTTGTGCCGCCGCGCGTGCAGGGCAGTCAGGGCCGCCCGCACCTCCGGGACCGTACGGCCGTCGGCGACGACGGTGACGTCGTGGCCGGCTTCCTTGGCGAAGGCCTCGATGTCCGGCAGCAGCAGGGGCCCCGAGGCGTCGCCGAGGCTCTGGAACCGGGTGATCAGCAGCCCGTCCCGGGGGTCGAGCAGACCGGCCGCGCGGCGCAGCAGCCGGCGGTTGAGGTCCAGGCCGTCGGGCCCTCCGTCGCCGGCCGCGGAGTACCGCAGGGCGGGCGGCACAGGCGCGTAGGGGAGGTTGGCGACGACGCAGTTGAAGGGGGCGTCGGGGGTGTGATCGCGGAAGAAGTCGCCGTGCCAGGTGTGGACACGGTCGTCGAGGCCGTTGAGGGCGGCCGTCAGGGCGGTGGCGTCCAGGCAGTCCTGCTGGAGGTCGGCGCCGGTCACCTCGGCGCACCCCAGGGCGAGGGCGCAGGTGGTGATGCCGGAGCCGCAGCCCACGTCCAGGGCGCGTCCGGTGGGGCGGGCCCGCAGGATCGTGTCGACGAACCGCAGCGAGTCCTCGCCGACGTAGACGTTGCCGGTGCCCGGCTCGCCGCCCTCGGCCGGCCGGTCGCGGGCGGCGAGCAGGCCGCGGAAGGCGGTGACCTCCCAGCGGCCCGGGCCGCCCGCGTCGTCGGCCAGGCCGAGCGCGGTGAGCCGTTCGGCGAGGGCGGGCGCGAGGCGGCGGTCCGGTCGCCGACCGAGGTGGAGCAGGTTCCACAGGGCGGAGCCGGTGTCGTCGCCGGGGGCGGCGGCCGCGGGGGGCCAGGGCTCCCACGGCAGTGCGGAGCGGCGGCGGGCGTGCTCCACCCGCTCGGCGAAGGCGCTCCGCCGCAGCAGGCCGGTGAGGGGGCCGGGGTCGGGTGCGGTCATGCGGCGGTGACACCGCCCTGCTCGCGGGCGGCCCGGTGGGCGGCGGCGGCCGCCACGAACGCCTCGAACACCGGTCGGGAGGGGCCCACTTCGGGGTGTCCCTGGATGCCGAGGGCGAAGCGGTGGCCGGTCAGGCTGATCGTCTCGACGACGTCGTCGGCGCTCCAGCCGGTGGCGACGACGCCGGTGCCGAGGGTGTCGACGGCCTGGTGGTGGAAGCAGGGCAGGTCGCTCTCGGCGCCGAGGAGCGAGCCCGGCAGGGCGTCGGTGCGCAGGGTGATCCGACTGGAGGCGAACACCGGTTCGGCGGGCATGTGGTCGTCGTTGCCGACCAGGTCGGGCAGGTGGGGCAGGAGGGTGCCGCCGCGCAGCACGTTCATCAGCTGCATGCCGCGGCACACCCCGAGGACCGCCCGGTCGCCCTCCAGGGCCAGGCGCAGCAGGGCGCTCTCCCAGGTGTCGCGCTCGGGGGCCAGCGTGCCGGTGTGCGGGCCGGGTTCGGCCCGGTAGAGGGCGGGGTCGATGTCGGCGCCGCCGACCAGCAGCAGTCCGTCGAGGCCGGCCATGACGGAGGCGGCCTCGGGCTCGGCGCCGGAGGGCGGTAACAGGACGGGGACGCCGCCGGCCGCGGTGACCGCGGCGACGAAGTCGGTCGGGACGAGGGAGGCGTGCCGGTGCCACCCGCGCCAGGAGGCGTCCTCCTGGTAGGTGGTGATGCCCACCGTCGGCTTGTCGATGGTCTTCCCCTTCACTTCGCCGCGTCCAGGACCCAGGCGGAGCCGTGCTGGGTGAACCCGATGTGCGGGTAGTACTCCGTGGCGGCCGGCGCGGAGAGCAGGACGATCTTCGCCTGGGGGGCGGCCTGCTGGACGTGCCGGATGAGGTCCACCCCGATGCCGCGCCGCTGGTGGGCGCGGTCGACCGCGATGTCGCTGAGGTAGGTGACGTAGGAGCGGTCGCTCACGCAGCGCGCGATGCCGGCCAGGCGGTCGTCGACGCGGGCGACGACGACCAGGTTGGCGTTGCGGACCATCGCGGTGAACCGCTCGGTGTCCTCCACCGGGCGGCGCTCGGCCAGGCCGGAGGCGCGGTAGAGCTCGGCGACCTCGGCCACGTCGAGGTCGGCCGCGTCGATGACTTCACATTTCCACATGGAGCAGTTCCTCCAGTCGTTGCCGCATGGCGTCCCGCGAGCGCAGGAAGCGGGTCGGATCGTAGACGTCGTCGCCGGTGTCGATCCCGCGCTCGCGCAGGGTCTCGCGCAGGTGCCGGCCGGTCTCCCACGTCTCGGTGGCCGCGTCCTGGACCGTGCGGTACGCCTTCTCGCGTTCGGAGCCGGCGGCCATCAGGTGCAGCATCACGGTCGAGCTGTAGATCAGGCCGTCGGTCTGCTCCAGGTTGGCACGCATCCGGTCGGGGAAGACGCGCAGCCCCTCGATGAGCTCGGCGGCGCTGGTCACCTGGTAGTGGGCGGCGATGAGGCTGTCGGGCAGCACGACGCGCTCGACGGAGGAGTGGGCGAGGTCCCGCTCGTGCCACAGCGCGACGTCCTCCAGGGCGGCGCCGAGGTTGGCGCGCAGCACCCGTGCCAGTCCGCACAGCCGCTCGCTGGTGGTGGGGTTGCGCTTGTGCGGCATGGCGCTGGAGCCCTGGTACGCGCTGGAGCGCGGCTCCTCCACCTCGCGGACCTCGGTGCGCTGCAACAGCCGCATCTCCAGGCCGATCTGCTCGACGACGGCGCCCAGGACGGCCACGGCGCCGAGCAGTTCGGCGTGGCGGTCGCGCGCCACGACCTGTGTGGGCACCGGCTCGACGCCCAGCCCGAGGGCCTCGCACACGTAGGTCTCGACGAACGGGTCCACGCTCCCGTAGGTGCCCACCGGACCGGAGATGGTGCCGACGGCCACCGCGGCGCGGGCCGCCCGCAGCCGGACGATTGACCGGTGGACGGCGAAGGCGAAGCCGGCCATCTTCTGGCCGAAGGTGGTGGGCTCGGCGTGGATGCCGTGGGTGCGCGCCACGCAGACGGTGTCCCAGTGCTCGACGGCCCGCTCGGTCAGGGCGCGCAGGAGCCGTTGCGCCGCGGCCAGCAGCAGGTCGCTGGAGGCGGCGAGGGTGTGGCCCAGCGCGGTGTCGACCAGGTCGTAGCTGGTCATGCCGTAGTGGACCCAGCGTGCCGCGTCGTCGGGGAGGGAGGCGGTGTACGCGGCGAGGAAGGCGAGGATCTCGTGGTCACGGGTGCGTTCCTGCTCGCGCACCTCCTCGGGGGTGGGCACGCGGCCGGCCCGGATGGCGGCGAGGTCGGCCTCGGAGATCGTGCCCAGCCGTGCCTGCGCCTCGCAGGCGAGGACCTCGACGCGGACCCACGAGGCGTACTTCGCCTCGTCGGTCCACAGTCCGGCCATCTCCGGACGCGAGTAGCGCGGGATCACTCGGGCCTCCGCGCCAAGACGGCGCAGGTGCGGTTGTTGGCCTTGAGGGGGCCCTTGGCGAGCTCGGCGGTGAGCGCGGCGACGCCCGTCTCGAACTCCTCGTCAGGGATGAGGTGGAGGGAGGAGAACGCCTTCTCGCGGTACTTGGTGGCGTCGGTCAGCTCGTAGGTGCTCTCGAAGACGCGCTGCTGCCCGTCGGTGAACCCGGCGAACCGCAGCTCGGCCAGCAGGTCGTCGATGGCGTGGTGGCGGCCGAGCTCGACCTCGACGGTGGAGGGGAAGTACTGCGCGACGGGGACGCGGGTGCGGATGATCTCCTCCGAGTCCGTGGCGGTGCACAGCACGCCGCCCGGCTTGAGCGCGCGGAACGCGCCCTCGAAGTAGCGGCCGGGCTCACGGACGTAGTGGATCATGTCGACCGAGAAGATCAGGTCGAAGGACGCCTCGGGCAGGTCGAGGGCGGCTATCTCCTCGGCGCGCCCGGTGCGCAGTTCGAGCTCGGCTTCGTGGGTGCCGGCGGCCTTGAGCATCTCCGGGAAGGGGTCCACGCCCAGGGCGCAGGCGCCGGTCAGCCGCTGGAGCGAGGCGAGGTGGTTGGCGGTGCCGCACCCCATCTCGAGGACGGCCGAGTCACCGGTGACGCCGGCGAACTCCGCCAGGAACTCCACCAGCCCGGGGTAGGGGCGGCGGTGCCGGGCGTACTCGGCGGCGAGCTGGTTGTAGTCCAACGCGGTCACGCAAGCTCCTTGGTGGTGTGCTGCTCGTGGACGGTGCGGGCCTGCCACAGGTACCAGGCGGTGTAGGCGTAGGTCGCCGTCCACACCTGGGGGGTGCGCAGGGTGTTCTCGTACTTCAGCCACCCGGCCAGCGAGCAGGCCGCGCCGATGTAGAGGCGGCAGCGCACGGTGTGCGCCGGCTCGTCGCCGGGGGCGGTCTCGATCAGCCGGTGCTCCATCGACCGCAGCCGGTCGGAGAAGCGCAGGGGCAGCCGGAGGGCGGAGACGTCGTGCGGCCGGGCCGGGTCGAAGGCGTCGCCGAAGAGCGCCTCGGGCTTGCCCTGCCGGGCGGCGTGGAGGATGGCGGGCATCGGCAGCAGGCCGTGCAGCAGCGTGGCGAGGTCGAAGACCGGGTCGCCGTAGCCGACGTCGGGGCGCTGCCGCTGCTCCCAGACGGTGCGCGGGTCGATGAAGACCGGGCCGCCGCCGGAGCGCCGGAGCATGTTGGTCGGGTAGATGTCGCCGTGCACCTGGCTGCCGGTGCGCGGGAGCAGGGCGGGGGCGTGTTCGTCGAGCCAGGCGGTCGCGGCCGTGTAGCCGGGGATGCGGCTGCCGTCCGGCAGGACGAGGTCGGCGGCGAGGTGCTCGTCGAGGTCCCGGTCGCCGAAGCAGAGCCGGAAGGTGGAGCGGAAGGCGGGCTGCTCGCGCAGGGCGTGGAAGCGCTCGCGGTAGAGGTAGTCGGCGCTGGTGGGGCGCGTCCCGCCGGCGGTCAGCCGGTACCAGCGGCCCAGTTGGTCGAGGTAGGGGGCGAGGACGTCGGCCGCGTCGGGGGCGGGTTCCGTCCGGTCCTCGTCGCTGAAGAGCCGCTGCTCCAGGTCGGCCGCCTCGGCGGCCTCCATGATGCTGACGCCCTGGTGGCCTTCGATGTGCACGCCGTGCAGGCGGGGGAAGAGCGGGTCGCGGCCGATGCGGGCGAGGTCGTCGTTGGTGCGGGAGGTGAAGCCCGTCTCGGAGCGGATCATCCCCGCCTCGCCGATCTTGGCGACGAGTTCGGTCTCGGCTCCGGCGTCGAACTGGACCACGCCGATGGAGTCGGAGCCCGGCCGGTGGAAGCGGGTGACGGTGGGGACCGGGCGGGTGGCCGCGGCCCAGGCGCGCAGCCGGGCGGCGACGACCGCGGAGCCGATGAGCTCGGCCTCGTCGCTCTCCTCGTCCCGCGCGGGGTCGTCGCCCGCCGGGGACTCCAGGCACCAGCCGTGGAGTTCGCCGCCGAGGAGGAAGGTGGTGCGCGCCGGCGTGCTGGAAGCGGGTGCCGGGAGGGCGATCACCTTGACCCCGAACGGCCCTAGTCGCTCGGTCAGCCCGGGCACCAGGGTGGGGGAGCCCGGCGCTTCGACGACCACGACGGAGGGGACCACGGTGTCCGGTACGAGACCCTGACCGTCGAGAGCGGAATAGAGATTCGCCAGCTCGGCCGCGGTGGCGGGCCGCGCTAACTCGGTAAGTAATTCGCTCACGTCTAGATATACCTTACCCGTGAAATGACCCGGCTCACGGGCCGGGATTGACACAGCCGGAGGACGGCGCCGTCTTTCACCATTGGCTCCGTGCGAGGGGCGGCTGAGCGTATTCCTATCACAACGTTCCGGCGATAGGCGCCGCGGCTTGGCCGGGCTGGCCGCCATCGCTTTTGATTACGCGGCCGACGCGCCAAAGCTTTCCCTTTACCGGGGAGTCAGCCAACCGTTCGATGGTGTGATCTTGGTCACATTGTTAACCCCTGGTCTACCCGTCGTTCACGGTGCTAACGTCTGGATTTAGTGGAATTTGAAGTGGCAACAACCTCAGCGCGCTGTAATGGGCAGCGCCCAACAGGGGTGGGTGATTTCAATTCGATCCGAGGGTTTTCCTCATTTACTTGAATCGACCGCCACGCGCGCCCAGCAGTGCGGCAGCACGCAGCAGTCCTTACGCCTCGTCCTCACTCTGGACGGACGCCTTCCCGAAGAAGTCGGCCGAGCGGCCCTCACCGCGGCCGACCATTTTCTCGCCGACGAGATAACCGCCAGGGAATTACGCCTGGACCCGGCAGCCCCAGGCGTTGACCTGCTGATCCTCGACCACACCGGTCGCATGCGTTTCTTATGGGACGCAGCCGGCGCGCCGACCGGATCCCACATCGTGGGTTCCCTCGTGACCGACGAGCCGACGCGCACGGAGTTACACCGCCAATATCAGGCCCGCAAGGCGGCGGAGGAGGCGGACCGCGCCGAACTCCATAAACATGTGATGGGCCGCTCCCCCGAGGAGGTCCAGGAGGACCTGGATCGCATCGGCCACGTACTGCTGCATATGGCGCCCGTCCAGGTCTACGTGGGCGACAAATCCTTTTCGAATCTCAGCCGGTCCGGCAATCTTCCCGGAAAATCCATGGCCCCCACGGCCGCCGGAAATATCCTCGCCCGGCTCGGGGACACTCCGGTCGGAGAATGGTCCGGCGAGGAAGCAGCCTTTGTCGCGCTGGCGACCTTCCTCCTCGGCAGCGGCACCCAGGCCCGGCTCGAAGAAGTCAACGGCACCCACCTCACGTCCGCCGGTGTGGCGGCATTGATGACCGAGCGCATCCGGGGATACGGCGCCGAACCGCCCCCCACCGGCGACACCTCCACCGTCGCCCGGCTCGAAGCCCTCGCCCGCCACTGCGCGGCCGAACGGCTGGCCCACCTCGGAAACGGGACCGTCTTCTACCGGCTCATCCACGGGGCCAACCTCAACAAGACGGAGCACATGCTGCGGCCGGCCGTCGGCTACGCCGACGTTCCCGCCCCGCTGCGCGCCCTCCTGGAACGGGAGGCGGGCATCGCGGCGGACACCGCGACCGTCGAGGAGACCACGGCCGCCTTCGAGGAGCTGGGCGACGCGCTCCACACGGCCCCCGCCCCCGAGGGGTTCAGCAGCGCGTACGAAGCCCTGCTCACCCGCTTCATGACGACCCTCGCCGAGGCGACCGCCTCGGACGTCGCCATGGGCCGCGGGCCCCGCTCCTTCGCGCCCCTGGAGCCCGGCAGCACGGGGAAGGACGATCCGCTCACGCTGAAGACCAACGACTTCTTCTGCTGCGTCGCGCCCAGTCCCGCCTTCGCCGGCTCTTTCGGGGAAGACCGCACTCTCCTGGTGAAGACCCTCAGCGCCTACAGCGCCCGCATGCGCTTCAACACCTGGCACTACCTGCCGCACACCCTCGGCATCACCGACCGCGAACCGGGGCGCGACGACTGGTTCTTCGCCCCGACCATGCCGGACGTCACGCACCACTCCGACCAGCACCACACCGGACACGTCACCTTCAGCGTGCGCTATGCCATCCGGGTCCCCCTCGGCATCGACTACGCCGGCCGCCACCTGCCGGGGCTGTACGACCTGCGGCTGATGCGCGCCGCCGGCGAGCAGTACACGACGGACGACCTGCGGGCGGCCGTCGCCTCCGGCAGGGTCCTCGCCGTGCTGCACCAGGCGATGAGCCGGCACCGCGCGACCGTCCGCGACTTCGGCAACGAATGGTTCCGCGCCCTCTATGGATGACGCACTCCGTTACCTCGACACCGCCGGGCTGCGCCGCCTGTACGCGGCCCGGCAGCTGTCCCCGGTCGAGTTCACCGAGGACACCCTGGCACTGATCGCGGACCTCGACCCGGCCCTGGGCGCGTTCGTCACCGTGGCGGCCGACCGGGCCCTGGCGGAGGCCGCGCGCGCCGAGGAACGCGTCCTGCGCCTCGGCGAGGCGGCCTGGGAGGGCCGGCCGCTGCTGGGCGTGCCGCTGAGCGTGAAGGACCTGACCGCGACCGAGGGCATCCGCACCACACGCGGCTCGCTGGCCCTGCGCGACGCGGTGCCCGGCCAGGACGCGCCCGCCGTGGCCCGGCTGCGCCGGGCCGGCGCGGTCGTCCTGGGCAAGACCACCACGTCCGAGGGCGGCTGGAGCGCCGGCACCGTCAACCGTCTCGGGCCCGCGGCGGCCAACCCGTGGGACCTCTCGCGCAGCGCCGGGGGGTCCAGCGGCGGCGCGGGCGCCGCCGTGGCCGCCGGGCTGGGGATCGCGGGGACCGGCACCGACGGCGCCGGGTCGATCCGCATCCCCGCCGCGTTCTGCGGCGTGGTCGGCTTCAAACCCACCCACGGCCGCGTCCCCTACGTACCGCACTGCCCGGACCGGCTGGCACATCTGGGCCCCCTGGCCCGCACGGTGGACGACGCGGAGCTGCTGCTGCGCGTGATGGCCGGGCCCGACGCGCGCGACCCGGACTCCCTCCTCCCGCCCCACGACCCGCCCGCCGGGGACGGGCCGCTGCGCATCGCCTGGATCGAGGGGCTCACGGCCCCCGGCTCCACCGGGCCGGCGGACCGGCAGCGCGCGGCGGTCGAACGGCTCGCGGCGGCCGGACACCACGTGGAGGAGATCCCGCCGCCGTTCGGCGACGCCTACCCGGCGCTGGTCACCCTCCTGGCCGCCGCCGAGGCGGCCGCCTCCCCCGCGGCGGACGAGGCGCTGGCCGACCCCGCGCGGCTGGCCGTCGTCCGGCACGGCAGGACGCTGAGCGCGGTCCAGTTGGTGCGCGCCGAGGCCGAACGGGCCGAGCTGACGGGGAAGCTGGCGTCCTGCCTGGAACGGTTCGACGTGCTCGCCATGCCCACCGTGCCGGTGCCGCCGTTCGCCGTGGACGCCTGGCACCCCGACGCGCCCGCCTACGACGACCCCCTGGCGTGGCTGTCCTGGGCACCCGCCGCCTTCCCCTTCAACATGGCGGGCCTGCCGGCCGTCTCCGTGCCGGCCGGCTTCGGACCGGAGGGGCTGCCGGTGGGGCTCCAGCTGGCCGCCGCCCGTCACCACGACGCGCTCGTGCTGCGCGTCGCCAAAGAAGTCGAACGTGCGAACCCCTGGCGCGACGCACACCCTGGAAAGGACCGGGACCTGACGTGACCGACACCCCCCACCCGGCGGCCCGCCGCGCCTACGGCGACGTGAGCACCGGCAGCCGGGACTTCATCGCGCGCCACCACCTGTGGGACGACCGCCAGCGCACGGCCGCAGCCGAACTCGAGGCGGCCCTGGAGTCGCTGGACTTCGTACGGCTGGTGTTCGCCGACCCGCACGGCCTGGCACGCTCCAAGACGCTGACGGCCGAGGCGTTCCGCACCGTCCTGCGCAACGGCATGGACTACAGCCCCGGGCCGTTCGTCTTCGACACCGGGCACGCCACGGCGGTCGACTTCACCGTCGCCGGAGGCGGCATCGGCGTCGACGAGCTCCTGGGCGCCGGCGACTTCGTCCTGGTGCCCGACCCCCTGACCTTCCGCGAGCTGCCCTACACCGGGCCGCGGACCGGCTGGGTGATCGGTGACGAGTACCTGCGGTCCGGCGCCCCGCACCCGCTGTCCAGCCGCGCGCTGCTGCGCCGGCTCTGCGGGGAGCTGCGCGGCAAGGGGCTGGACTACGTCGTGGGGCTGGAGGTCGAGTGGTACCTGACCCGGCTCGTGGACGAGCACTACTCCGGCCAGCCCGGCGGGTTCGGCGTGCAGGGCCTGCCGCCCGCCGTCCAGCCGGTCAACGGGGGGTACCAGTTCAACCTGGACGGCCTCACCGACGCGCTGGAGCCGGTCCTCGCGCCGCTGACCCGGGCGCTGACCGACCTGGGCCTGCCCCTGCGGTCGGTCGAGCACGAATCGGGCCCCGGCCAGCTGGAGTTCACCTTCGCGCCGCAGAGCGCGCTGGACGCGGCCGACGCCATGCTGCTGTTCCGCACCACGACCAAGCAGGTCTGCGCCCGGCTGGGACACCACGCCTCGTTCATGGCGCTGCCCGGTCTCCCCGGACTGGACGCCAGCGGCTGGCACCTGCACCAGTCCCTGGCCTGTGCCGCCACGGGCGAGAACCTGTTCACCGCGCCCGACGACCGCAGTGCCCTGTCGGAGACCGGTGACCGGTTCCTGGCCGGGCTGCTCGCGCACGCGGCGGACGCGGCCCTGCTCTGCGTGCCGACCGTCAACGGCTACCGCCGGATGAACGACCGGTTCTCGCTGGCGCCCAGCCGCGCCGCCTGGTCGGTCGAGAGCCGCAGCGCGTTCCTGCGGGTGCTCGGCGCCCACGGCGACCCCGCGGCCCACATCGAGAACCGCATGGGCGAGCCCTGCGCCAACCCGTACCTCTACCTGGCGGGCCAGCTCGCGGCCGGGCTGGACGGCATGGAGCACAAGCTCGTCCCCGACGGGCCGGCCGCCGACCCCCACGACACCGCGCTGCCACCCCTGCCGCGCAGCCTGCGGGAGGCGCTCGACGCCCTTGCCGCCAGTGACTTCTACCGGCAGGTGCTCGGCGCGCCCCTGACAGAGTGTCTGCTTCGGCTGAAGACCAGCGAACTGCGGCGGTACACGGCGTGGCAGGCCGGCGCCGCGGCGGACGATGCACATGTATCCGAATGGGAGCACCGTGAGTACTTTGCGACGTACTGAGACCTACCGCACGCGCGTCGTCCGCACCGTCGAGGACCTGGCCCCGGAGACCACCGAGCTCGCCGCTGCCGCCGGCGCCTCGGAGTTCTACTACGGCCACGAGTTCCTGCGCGCCTACGAACGCGAGCCCATCCAGCCGGTGCACGCGGTGTACTACATCGAGGTGCTCGACGAGGACGACCGCGTCATCGCGCTGACGCCCTGCTACGTGCAGGGCGACCCGCTGCGGGCCCTGGGGATGGGTCCCGACGAGAAGGCGCTGCTCAGCCACGTCTGGCACTGCAGCGACACCCAGCTGGCCAGCACCCGCACCGACTCCCGGGTCGCGGGGGCGATCGTGGCGCGCATGCGGGAGATCGCGGCCTCCGCCGGCCTCGCGCGCTGCGGCTTCATCAACGTGGCCACCGGCTCGCCCTCCGCGCTGGCGCTGGAGGGCGCCGGGCTGACCGGGACCGATCTGGACACGCGCTACACCGTCGACCTGGCCGCCGCGGGCAGCTGGGAGGGCTACCTGTCCACACTGCGCTACAACGCCCGTCGCGAGTACGCCCGGCAGCTGCGCCGTGCCGACGACTGCGGCGTGAAGGTCACCGAGCGGGTGCCGGACGGCGAGGAGGACCCGCAGAGCCTGCAGATCTTCGAAGTGCTGATGGCCAACGTCGGGTCGGCCGGCTACTACAGCAAGGAGCGCATCGCCGCGTTCCTGCGCTACACCCGCAAGGGCGCCCGCATCATCGAGGTCACCATGGACGGCGAGATCATCGCCAAGGCGGTGGTCTTCCTGGAGACGAAGAAGATCCACGCCTGGGCGGGCGGGTACGACCGCAACGCCGACGTGGCGAGCGGCCGCCCGTTCAGCTCCTACTACGTGCTGATGTCGGCCATCATCAAGCTCGGGCTGCGGGCCGGTGTGCCCACGCTCGAAGGGGGCCGTCGCAACGGCGAGTTCAAGGTCCGCTACGGGATGCGGCCCCAGCCGCTCAAGGCCTACATGACCGATGTGCGGCATGGAGAGTGACGCGTTACGGGTGTGCCTGGTGGGCGCCGGCCCCCGTGGTCTGTCGGTCCTTGAACGACTGTGCGCCAACGAGCGCAAGAGCGCCCTGCACACCGCCGTCACCGTCCACGTCGTCGACCCCGCCCGGCCCGGCGCCGGCCAGGTCTGGCGCACCGGACAGTCCCGACACCTGCTGATGAACACCGTGGCCTCGCAGGTCACAGTGTTCACCGACGACAGCGTGGAGATCGAGGGCCCGGTCGAGACGGGCCCGTCCCTGTACGAGTGGGCCGCCGCCGTCGCGGCGGCCGGCGGCCCGCCGGGCCCGGACGGCGACGTGCGGCCCGGCGCGATCGATGCGGAACTGCTGGCCGAGACACGGCGGCTGACGCCCGACTCCTATCCCACCCGGGCCCTCTACGGCCGGTACCTGGAGGACGTCTTCGACCAGGTGGTCGCCCAGGCGCCGCCGCACGTCTCGGTGGTCGTCCACCGCCGGCGCGCGGTGGGGCTGGAGGGCGACGGCGACGCGCAGACGGTGCTGCTGGCGGACGGCTCGCGCCTGTCCGGCCTGGACGCGGTGGTGCTGGCCCAGGGCCACGTCCCGGAACTCCCCGACGCCCGGGCGGTCCACACCGCCCGGCAGGCGCGCTCGCGGGGGCTGCTGCTCGTCCCCCCGGGCAACCCCGCCGACGCGGACCTGTCGGCTGTCCAGCCCGGCGAGCCGGTGCTGCTGCGGGGCCTGGGCCTGAACTTCTTCGACCACCTCGCCCTGTTCACCCTCGGCCGCGGCGGCTCGTTCGAACGCGGCGCCGGGGGCCGGCTGGTGTACCGGCCGTCGGGCCGCGAACCGCTCCTGTACGCCGGGTCGCGGCGCGGCGTCCCGTACCACGCGCGCGGCCGGAACGAGAAGGGCGCCCACGGGCGGTACGAACCCCGGCTGCTCACCCTCGCCGAGGCCCTGCGGCTGCGCGGCGTCCGCGGCGGGACGGGCCGGCAGCGCTTCGAGGCCGACCTGTGGCCACTGATCAGCCGCGAGGTGGAGGCCGTCTACTACCGGACCCTGCTGGCAGACCGGCTCCCGGACGGGGAGGCGGAGCACTTCGCGGAGCAGTACCTCGGCACGGCCGGCGCCCGGCAGCGGGAGGACCTCCTGACGCGGTACGCGCTCACCGGCGGCGAGCGCTGGGACTGGGACCTGATCGAACGCCCCTACGGCGCCCGGCGGTTCACCGGCCGTGCGGACTTCCGTGCCTGGCTGCTGGAGCACCTGGCCGCCGACGTGGCCCACGCCGAGGCCGGCAACGTCAGCGGTCCCCTGAAGGCGGCGCTGGACGTCCTGCGGGACCTGCGCAACGAGATCCGCACGGCCGTGGACCACGGCGGGCTGGAGGGCGACTCCCACCGGGACGCGCTGGAGAAGTGGTACACCCCGCTCAACGCCTACCTGTCCATCGGCCCGCCGGCCAGCCGCATCGAGGAGCTGGTGGCGGTCATGGACGCCGGGCTGCTGGAGATGACGGGGCCGGCCAGCCGCATGGGTCTCGCCCCGGACGGCTCCGCCTTCGTCGCCGACTCCCCCGTGGTCCCCGGCGAGCCGATCCGCGCCCGGGTGCTCGTCGAAGCCCGGCTGCACCAGCCCGATCTGCGCCGCACCGCCGACCCGCTGCTGCGCGGCCTGCTGGAGGGCGGCTCGGCCCGCCCGTACGCCGTCGCGGCCTCCGGCGGCGCCCCCTACGAGACCGGGGGGCTGGCCGTCACCGAGCGGCCGTACCACGTGGTGGACGCCCGGGGCCGGCCGCACCCGCGGCGGTTCGCTTACGGCGTGCCGACGGAGGCCGTGCACTGGGTCACCGCCGCGGGCATCCGGCCGGGCGTCAACTCGGTCACGCTCGGCGACTCCGACGCCATCGCGCGCGCCGTGCTGGACCTCCAGCCGGCAGCGCCCCTCAGCAGGACCCCGAAGACGGAGGAGACGACGGTGGACGACACGACGGCCGACGGCCCCCGGACCAACGCCCTGCCGCACCTGCTCGACTCCGGGCTGCTGTCCCCCGTACGGGCCGGCACCCCCGTCGAGGCGGCCGTCAGCGACGCCGCCTGGATCCAGGCGATGCTGGACGCCGAGGCCGCGCTGGCCCGCACCCAGGCCCGCCTGGGCACGGTGCCCGCCTCCGCCGCCGCGGCCATCACGGCGGCGGCGCGGGCGGACCTGCTCGACGCCCGGGAACTGGCGCTGGCCTGCCGGGAGACGGCCAACCCCGTGGTCGGGCTGATAGCCGCCTTCACCGACGTGGTGGCGGCCGAGGACCCGGCGGCGGCCCCCTACGTGCACCGCGGCTCCACCAGCCAGGACATCCTCGACACCGGGATGATGCTGGTGGCCGCGCGGGCACTGCGGCTGATCCGCACGGACCTGGCACGGGTCACCGCCGCGCTGGCCCGGCTGGCCGCCGAGCACCGGGACACCCCGATGGCCGGACGCACCCTCGCCCTCCAGGCGGTGCCGATCACGTTCGGACTCAAGGCGGCCGGCTGGCTCCAGCTCGTCCGCGAGGCCGACGAGCGGCTCGCCGCCCTGCTGGACACCGGCCTGCCGGTGTCCCTCGGCGGCGCGGCCGGCACGCTGGCTGGCTACCTGGAGCACGCGGCGGAAGCCCACCAGGGGCCGGGCTGGGACGCGCCGGCCTATCTGGCCCGGCTGACCGCCACCTTTGCCGACGAGACGGGCCTGGCCCGCCCCGCCCTGCCGTGGCACGTGCTGCGCACCCCGGTCGCCACGCTGGGCGCGGCCCTGGCGCTGACCACCGGGGCGCTGGGCAAGATGGCCGTCGACGTGCAGACGCTGTGCCGGGACGAGATCGCCGAGCTGGCGGAGCCGGCCGTGGCGGGGCGCGGTGCCTCCTCCGCGATGCCGCACAAGCGCAATCCCGTGCTGGCCACGCTCATCCGCAGCGCCGCGCTGCAGACCCCGGCGCTGGCCTCCGTGCTGGGTGCGAGCCTGCTCTCGGAGGACGAGCGCTCGGCGGGGGCCTGGCACGCCGAGTGGGAACCGCTGCGCCAGTGCCTGCGACTGGCCGGCGGCGCGGCCCACACGGCGGCGGAACTCACCGAGGGCCTCCAGGTCCGGGCCGACCGGATGCGCGGGAACCTGACGCTGACGGGCGGCCGGATCGCCTCGGAACGCCTGAGCGCGCACCTGACCCCCCGCCTGGGCAAGTCCGCGGCGCGCCGCCTCCTCGACGAGGCCACCGCCCGGACCGCGCGGACCGGCCGCCCGCTCGACAGCGACCCGGAGCTCCTCGATCTGCTGCCTCCGGAAGAGCTGAGGGCCCTCCTCGACCCGGCCGCCTACACGGGCGCGGCGGGCGCCCTGGTCGACGAGGCGCTCGCCGGGGGCGGCGCGGAGCGGGTGGGCTGACGCGCGGGCACTTCGGCCTCCCGTCACCCGGCGGGCCCCGCCATCGCGCGGGGCCCGCCGGACCGGGGCGTCAGGAGACCTCCATCGTCACCGGGTGCACTTCCGTGGGCGGATGCCCCGCCCGCTCGTGGATCCGCTTGACGGCGTCCGCCGAGGGCGCCTCCGACAGGCAGTAGAACGACGCCTGCCTTCGGGTCCGCCCAGGCGCGCTCGAAGCGCACGCCCTCCTCGCGCTCGATCGCCTGGTCGGCCCGGTGCGCCGCCGCCAGTTGTTCCTTGGTGATGCCTTGCATGTCGCGATGGACGTCCATGAACTTGGCCATCGCCCACCACCTCCCGGCTTGAGGAAGCTCCTCCTTCCATCGTGCGCGCGCGGGTGCCCGTATGCGACCGGGACCGGTCGCGCCGCCGTCGGGGGCGTTGCGCCGTGCGGAAGACGCAGGCGTCCCCGTGCGGCAGCGGGGTCGGCACCCGGTCCGACGCACGAGGCCGTCGCCGCCCCGTCCTCGGGTGGTCGTCTCCAGGAGGAACTCACCTCCGCTGAACGCGTTCACGTCGGCGATCCCAGGTCCGGCCGGCCGGTGGCGGTCAGGGCACCGTCAGCACGATCTTCCCGGTCAGATGGCCGTGCTCGCTGGCGCGGTGGGCCTCGGCCGCCTCGGCCAGCGGGTACTTCCGGTGGATGGGCAGTTGCAGGATGCCCGCGTCGTGCAGCGCCAGCGCGGCCGTGAGGGCCGGTACGGCCGTCGTGCTCGCGCCGTCCGGCGCGGCCGGGGCGCCGGAGCTGAAGCGCACGCCGTGGCGGGCGGCTCCCCCGGCGTCGGCGATGGTCACCACGCGGCCGGGGTCGCCGGTCAGCTCGACCGACACCCCGACCGCGTCGCCCTTGCCGACGGCGTCCAGCGCCGCCGCCACCCCTTCCGGGGCCGCCTCGCGCACCCGGTCCGCCAGCCCCTCCCCGTACTCGACGGGGATGGCGCCCAGCCCGCGCAGGTACTCGTGGTTGAACCGGCTCGCCGTGCCGATGACCCGCACTCCTCGCGAGCGGGCCAGCTGCACCGCCAGGGTGCCGACCCCGCCGGCCGCGCCGTGGATCAGCAGCGTCTCGCCCTCGCCGACGCCCAGCTCCGCAAGCGTGCGCCAGGCCGTCTCCGCGGCCACCGGCAGGGCGGCCGCCCGCTCCCAGCACAGCGAGACCGGTTTGACGACCAGCTCGTCGGCCCTGGCCAGGGCCTGCTCGGCGTAGGCGCCGGTGAGGGTGCGGCCGAGGACCGTGTCCCCCGCCTGCACCCCGGCGACGCCCTCGCCGACGGCCTCGACGACCCCAGCCGCCTCCACGCCCGGGATGTGCGGGAGGGCGAGGGGGAAGACCTCGGCCAGGCCGCCGCCGCGGAGCTTGTGGTCGAGCGGGTTGACGCCGGCCGCGCGCACGGCGATGCGGACCTGGCCCGGGCCGGCCACGGGCATGTCGACGTCGACGAGCCGGAGCACGTCGGCGGGGCCGTAGTCGCTGAAGGCGACGGCCTTGATCTTGGTCATGGCATCACCATGAGCGAAGAACCGCCGATTCCGTACCAGGCGTGCCGCTTCGCCTCGCAATCACTGCCCGTCCTCCGCATCGGACGGGGCTCGCACGTGCCCCGGAAGTCGTCACTCCCCCGCTTCGGCGATCTCCCGGACGCCCCGCAGGGTGGCCTGGATGCCGGTGCGGAGCTCACCGAGGCGCATCTCCACGATCGCCTCCTCCTTCTCCGGCGCCCGGTCGATCGCGAGGCTGGCCCCGGACCGGCCGGGGCCGACACGGACGGACTGCCGCAGCAGGACGCCGTCACCCTCGGGCTTGAGTTCGAACATCCAGGTCGCCAGCGGCTCGTCGGGGTCACCCCCGTACCGGCCGTCGGGGTCCGTGACCTCCCAGCAGAACCGTCTCTCCGGCTCCAGCTCCACCACGCGGGAGATCGTCCGCCACTCCCCCACGAGCGGATGGCGGTTGTACCCCTCGAAGCGGGCACCGGGCTCCGGTGCCGTGGCGCCGTCCAGCCACCCCGTGCGCTGGAGCTCGGGGCTGAGCCGGGCGGGCAGGCCGATGTCGGTCACCAGGTGCCACACCCGGCCGGGGGCAGCGTCGATGTGGACCTCCTCGTGAACGCTCGGGCCGTCTGCGTACCGCATGTGATCTCCTGACTGCTGGGCTGTTCGTTTCGAGTACCGAGTCGTCGGCGACTACTCGGTCCGTAGTCAAAGGGGTCTCCCGGGCCGTTCGTCACCCCTACCGGCCCCGTCCGCGCGCCCGCGGCTCACCTTCGGACGTCGCCGCCGAAGAAGTCGACGAGCAGCATGTCGCGTACGCCCGTCCGCGCGCCCGGCGTGGGCGTGAGCGGTGAGACCCCGTGCAACACCCGCCGGTCGTCGAGGACGATCGTCTCCCAGGGGGACTCCAGCGACGCCCGGTACACCGGCGTGCGGTCGAGGTCGTAGAGGCAGGACTCCGCGCCCCGGACGTCCGCCCGGCCGATCAGCACCTGGGCGACGTAGCAGTGTCCGTCCTGGTGGACGCCCTCCGGGGCGGGGAGGCCCTCGGCGTCCGGGGTGGCGGTGACACGGATCTGGTGGATGCCGCAGGTGTCGATGCCGGTGCGCGGGCCGGGGAGGTGCTCCCACAGCGTACGGACCACCGTGCGCAGCGCGGCGCCCTGTGCCACGCCGCCGTCCAGCGGTGCGAACATCCGCGCCACGCCGCCGTGCACCTTGTTCACGGCCCGGTCCTGGAAGAACGGAACGTGCGGCAGCGGCTCCAGGAGACCGTCGCCGACGCGGAACCTGCCGTAGCGGCGGAAGCGGTAGGGCGGGTCCGCGGCGACGTGGGTGTCCGCGGGCAGGTCGTTCCAGGATCCGGTGAACTCGGCCACGGAGTCCGGGGGTATGCGCCCGAGTGCCGCCGTGAGCAGCGCGGGCGTGTGGTGGGTGAAGGGCGCGGGCTGCCCTGACGCTCCTCCGGCCGCCGTTCCGTCGCCGGATCCCACGGCAAAGCTGTACGACATGACGCGTTCCCCCCGTGCCAACTGCGTTCCCTGGCACCACGGTACCTGCCGCTCCCGGCGCGTCCAGCGGGGGCGTACAGGGCAACCGGCCGACGTGAGGGGACAGTCGCGAGCCCCGTTCATCCGCTTGCGCGGACGGGGAGGATCTGGCGGGCCAGGCGCCGCCCCTTCGCACCCCGGCAGGTCATCGCGGCGGGCGGCCTTGTCCAGGCAACGCCTCGCCACCCCAGCTCCCTTGAGGGCGTCCGCAAGAGGGCATTCGGACAGGGAAAAGGCAACTTAGACAGGGCCTGCGGCGGGGGGCTATGTTCTCCTCACATTCGGCGCCGCCCACAGCCGCACAGGGGTTCCATCAGCCTGAGTCACCAGCAAGGGGACGAGCCGACCACCGCCACGGCTCCCCGCCCCCCACGCGCCAGGCGCCGAATCGAGTCCGCTCCCGGACAGCGAGACCGTCAGGGACTTCCCCACCAGGCCCCCTCAGCCAGGGAGATACGCATGCCCCATCTTGCTCTGTACACGTTCGGCGTCCTGAAGTCACCCCTCGCCGATCCCGCACGTCTTACGCAGGAGTTCTACGAAAGCGGTGAGGCCGTCTACCGGGAGATCGGCCAGCACCCCGGATACATCGCTCATGCTGAACCGGCAGAGCACAGCCGAGGCGCACTTTTCGGCTCGGACTGGGGTGCATGGGGAGAGTTCGCTGTTCCGGCCTGGTACGGGAAGGGCCGCACTGCGGAAACCACCGCCCTGGCCGCGACCCTCTCACTCTGGACCGACCTGGGATCCGCCATCGACGCCGTCTACACCGGTCTGCACCGCGTGGCGCTCAACAGGCGTCACGACTGGTTCGAGAGGACGGGACACCCGAGTCACGTGTCCTGGTGGGTCGCCGACGGCGCGATACCCACCTGGCAGGACGGGGTCACCAGGCTGGAACACCTCCACGACCACGGCTACGCACCGCACGCCTTCACCTTCCACCACTCGTTCGATCCGGCCGGAACACCGGCCCGGCTCAAAGGCATCGGGCCGAAGGGCGACATGTCCGTGCCCGACTCGCCTCCACGCGGCTGACGATGCGCGCGACCTGCCCGCGCAGGGGGTTGACCTTCTCATCGATGTCAACGTCTAAGGTCGCTCCCGGGCGAAGGCCGCTTCCCCGTCCGCTCGATCCCGTACTGCTGGAGTGCCGCATGACCACCTTTGTTGCCCAACGTAACGGCCGGGCGGCGACCGCCGAGGAGTTGGCGCCTCTCGCCTTCGCGGGCTACGCCCACTTCACCGCCATGCAGGTGCGGGACGGCCGGGTCCGGGGTCTCGACCTCCACCTGGAGCGGCTGCGGTTCGCCTCCCTGGAGATGTTCGGGCGGGCGGTGCCCGACGAGCGGGTGCGGGCCCACCTCAGGACGGCGCTGGAGGCCGGTCCGGGGGACGTCTCGCTGACGGCCACGATGTACGCGCCCGCCCACGAGTCCGTCGCCGCCGGGGCGGCCGTGGAGCCCGACGTGCTGGTCCGCACCCGGCCGGCCGCGTCCGCGCCCGAGTGCCCGCTGGCGCTGGCGGCGGTGGAGTACGAGCGGTTCCTGCCCGCCGTGAAGCACGTCGGTGAGGTGGCGAAGGTGTACACGCCCCGTCAGGCCGTCGGACAGGGCTTCGACGACGCCGCGTTCGTCGACCGCCGGGGCCGGCTGAGTGAGGCGTCGATCTGGAACCTGGCGTTCTGGGACGGCGAGGCGGTGGTGTGGCCCGAGGCCGAGATGCTGACGGGGACCATGATGGGCGTCGTCCGCCGGCAGCTGGACCGGCTCGGTGTCCCCCAGCGCCTCCAGGAGGTCACGCTCGCCGACCTGCCGGCGCTGTCCGGTGGCGTCGTCATGAACTCCTGGTCGCCGGGCGTGGCGGTGAAGCGGATCGGCTCGGTGGCCCTGCCCCAGGCACCGGCCTTCCTGGAGCTGCTCCACCGGGCCTACGAGGCCGAACCCCCCACCGCGCCGTGAGCGGACGTACGGCCGGACTCGCCGCGCAGCCGGCGCCGGTGAAACGACAGGGCCGGTCACGATGCCCCGAGGGCGCCGTGACCGGCCCGGCGTTCGTGCGTTCGCCCGTCAGACGGCTGCGGGCTCGGTGTCGCGCTCGGGCGCGGCCCGGCCGGCCTTCGGCACCAGCGCCCGCTCCGCCAGCTCACCGAAGATGAGCCCGAAGCCGGTCCACAGGACCAGTTCCGTGGCGAGGGAGGAGAGCCGGAACTCCCACAGCAGCGTGGCCGGGAAGCCCTCCGGCACGTTGTCCCCCGACGGCAGGAACGCGAAGGCGAGGCCCAGCACGACCACGAGGGCGAGGCCCGCGACGACCGTCGCGTACCAATTGCCCAGGCGGGGCGCCAGCCGCCGGCCCAGGATGACCGTCGCCACCGTCAGCAGCACGCTGAGCGCGATCATCAGGAAGAACAGTGCCGTGCGCTTGTCCAGGGTGTCGGGGTCGCCCACCGCCGGCGGGTTGGCCGGGTACTTCAGGAACGGCACCAGGAAGACCGCGACGAAGGCGCCCAGCGCGACCAGGGCCGCCGTGGCCCGCGGGCCGAACCGGCCGACACGGCCCAGCGCCACGCAGAACGCCAGGGCGGCGATGCCGCCCAGGGCGACGCCGTAGACCAGGATGCCCGTGGCCAGCCCACCGGTGGACTGAAGGGTGCGGCTGACCAGTTCCACGCCGTCGCCGTGGTCGTGGCTGTGCGCCTCCTCGAAGGCGATGGCCGAGTCCACATGGGGCTCGCCCAGCAGATAGGCGGTGATCAGGGCCAGCACCCCGGTGGCGAGACCGGCCAGCATGCCGCGGACCAGCAGGGTCCGGACGGATACGGAGTTCACGAGTTCGTACCCCTGGTCTCAGTGGCAGGGGAAGCCGAGCAGATGACGGCCGTCGTGGACCCACTCGTGCACGCCCTCGCCGGAGATGAGCGCGGTGGCGCCCTGCTCCGCGCCGACGAAGTAGAGCAGGACCAGCATGAGGACGCCGACGAAGGCGGCCCACGGGGCGATCGCCTTCAGGGAGATCGGGGCGATCTCGGGTATGGCGGGGCTGCCGGAGACAGGGGCGGCGGACTGGGCCATGACAGAACCTCCTGGGGAACACGCGTCCCGATCGTTGGTGCGGACGACGGTGTCGGGTCTGACTCCCCCGCCCCCGCCCCGGTGATCGCCGGGGCCCTGTCGGGATTACAGTGGCGCGACCGTGCCGGATTCGCACCGGCTTCCGAGCGCACCGTCGTCATGTACACGCGACCGTACCGCCTGGTGAATCACCGCGCTACGGCGTGCGGGCGCGCACACCCGGCGCACACGCCGCCCGATGCGGTGGCCCACCGGGCGCCGGGACCCAAGCGCCCCCGGAAGCACGGGAGGAGGACACCCCATGACCCTGCGTGTGATCTTGATCTCGCCCGCCAGCGGCTCCGCCCTGCGCGAGGTCCGCTTCGACGACGACGGCCCGCTGGAGGAGGCGGGTCTGCGCGGCGCCCGTGCCGTCGCCGGCACGCTGCCGCGCGCCTCCCTCGTCCTCACGGCTCCGTCCACCCGCTGCCGTCTGACCGCCTCCGCCCTCGGCCTGGACCCGCGGGTCGCACCGGAGCTGCGGGACCTGGACGCCGGGAGCTGGCGCGGCCGCACCCTGGACGAGGTGTTCGCCGCCGAGCCGGAGGCGGTGGCGGCCTGGCTGGCCGATCCCGGCGCGGCGCCGCACGGCGGTGAGTCCGTGACGGAGCTGGTGGGCCGCGCCGGCGCCTGGCTGGACGAGCGGTCCGGCGACGCCGGCCGGGTGCTGGCCGTGGCCGAGCCGGCGGTGGTCCGCGCGGTGCTCGTCCACGCGCTCGGCCTGCCGCCCGCGGCCTTCTGGCGCCTGGACGTCCCCCCGTTGACCGCGACCGAGCTCACCGGCCGGGCGGGCCGGTGGAACCTGCGCTGCGGCCGGCCCCTGACCGGTGCGGCGACGCCGGAGGAGCCCACCACCGGACAGCCGTGAGCTGAAAGGGCCCCCACAGCGGGAAACCCCTCAGTGCCGTCAGTCGTAACCTCACACGCCCTTCACTTGCGAGGGGAACGGTTCGAGCCACCGCCACGTCCCAGCCGGTGTGGCCCGAACGCGCACGGCTCGGTACGCCGTACGCAGGGGGAGGGGGCGTACGGCATGGAGACAGGACGGAACCATCCGCTGGTGGCCGGGCGCTACCGGCTCCTGGAGCAGCTGGGGCACGGCGGGATGGGGGTGGTCTGGCTCGCGCTCGACGAGGTACTGGACCGCGAGGTGGCGGCGAAGGAGGTCCGGGCGCCGGAGCACCTCGGCGACGACGAGGTGCGGGTGCTCTACGCGCGGCTGAAACAGGAGGCCCGCGCCGCCGCGCGCATCACGCACCCGGGCGTCATCACCGTGCACGACGTGGTCGAGCAGCAGGGACGCCCCTGGATCGTGATGGAGCTGGTGCGCGGCCAGTCCCTCGACCAGGTGCTCCGTCAGGAAGGAGTGCTCGAACCCAAGGAGGCCGCCCGGATCGGTGCGGCGCTGTTGCAGGCGCTGCGCGCCGCCCATGCCGTCGGTGTGCTGCACCGCGACGTCAAGCCGGCGAACGTGCTGCTGGAGCCGGGGGGCCGCGTGGTGCTCACCGACTTCGGGATCGCCCTCGTCGAGGGGGCCGGCACCCTGACGCGCACCGGTGATCTGGTCGGCTCCGCCGAGTACCTCGCCCCGGAGCGGGCGCAGGGCCGGCGGCCGGGCATCCCCTCGGACCTGTGGTCGCTGGGCACCCTGCTGTACGTCGCGGTCGAGGGGGTGTCCCCGTTCCGGCGCGGCGACCCGCTCGGCACCCTGCGGGCCGTGGTCGACGACGAGCCCTCCCCGCCGCGGCGCGCTGGTCCGCTGACGCCGCTGCTGGAAGGGCTGATGCGCAAGGACCCGGACGCCCGCATGGGCTCGGCGGAGGCGGAGCGGCTGCTCGACGCGGTCGCGAGCGGGCAGCTGACCCAGGCTCCGGGATACACGCCCACGACCTTCGACCGGCGGTCGGTGCGGGAGCCGGGCGGAACGGCGGGGAGCACGGTGCGGGGCGGGGCGCCGGGTCCGCCGACGCCGGTGTCCTCGGCGGCCCTCACCCGGCCGGGCCCGCCCGCCGGCTACGGCCCGGCGCCCGTCGGCGTGCCGGCCGGGCTCCAGCAGGGCGGCCTCGCGACGCCGCTCGTCGGGCCGGCTCCCGGGAACCCCGTCTTCCCCGGGCCCGCGGCACGGCCCGGCACCGGAGAGGCCGGTCAGCGCAAGGTGGCGTGGATCGTGGCGGCCGTGGTGACCCTGGTGCTCGTCGCCGGTGGCGTCGCGGCGCTGGCCGCGCTGCGCGACAGCGGCAACGGCACGTCGCCGGGCACCTCGGACGGGGGCCCCGTGGCGACGGCGACGGCCGGGCAGACGGGGGACGACGCCTCCAACGCGCAGGACCCCACGCCGTCCGCCACCGAGGCCACCGAGCCGGAACCCTCCCCCACCCCGTCCGCGACGCCGTGGAAGAGCCCCGGCCCGACCTGTGGCGGGGGATGGGTCACGTGCCAGAACCACTGAACGGGAACGGCGGAAGAGACGGATCGGCACCTCGGGGGTGGGCTGTGCAGCGGAAACGGAAGTGTCTCGTCTCGTTGCTCGCCGCGGCTGCGCTGCTCGGCGGCGCGGGTGTGGCGGGCTGCGGCAACGACACGGAGAGGAAGGCCGCCAGGATCTCCCTGGAGGCGGCGGGCGTCATCGCCCCGAAGCCGTTCATGGAGGCCCCGGACTCCGACCTCCGGGGGGTCAAGGCCGTCACGGGAGCCCGCAGCCGCGGCGCGTTCGGCGGGACGCCGGGCAGGACCCGCTGCGACAAGGCGACGCTGATCCAGCAGATCACGGCCGACAAGGTCAAGGCGGACGCCTGGGCGAAGGCGCGCGGCATCCCCGCGGACAAGATCGCGGAGCACATCAGGTCACTGACCGAGGAGATCGTCCCGGAGGACACCCTGGTCAAGAACCACAACTACGAGGGCGACGGCAAGACGGTCGCGTACCTGTCCGTCCTCCAGGTCGGCACCGCCGTGCTCCTCGACCCGTACGACAACCCCGCGGTCAAGTGCAACTGCGGCAACCCCCTGCGGCAGCCGGAGAACGGCATCGACCGCGAGGCGTCCACGTACACCGGAAAGCGGTGGGAGAGCTTCCAGAGCACGCAGGTCACGGTCATCATCGTGCGGAGCCCCGAAGAGGGGCCGCGCGAGACCCTCCCGGTCATCGACGTCCAGCATCCCGACAGGGGGTTCAACCGGCCGGCCGGCAGCGACGGTTCGACCGACAGCAAGCCCTACCCCGTCACCCCGCCGCCGTCCACCGTGCCGACGCCGTCCGGCTCGGCGCCGGGCACGGGCTCCCCGTCCGGGCCGGGCGAGCCGTCCGGGTCCGGGTCGCCGTCCACGTCGGGGACGCCGTCCGGATCCGGCGGGCCGTCGGTCCCGGGCCCGTCCTCCGGGAGGCCGTCCACGGGCGGGCCGGTCACGTCGAAGCCGCCCAGCGGCAAGCCGCCGGCGACGTCGGCCGGTCCCCCCAGGACGGGTTCCCCGGCGTCGTCCAGGCCGCCCGCCACCGGCAAGCCGCCGGTCGCCAGCCATTCGGCCGCCGCGGTGCAGCCGACCGCCGCACGGACGACGGCCGCCGCGCCCCCGGTTCACACCACCGCGGCGGCACCGCCCGCCCACACCACCGGAGCCGCGCCCCCGGCCCGCACCACGGCCGCGGCACCGCCCTTGCGGACGACCGCCGCTCCCGTGCCGTCCAGGACCGTCGCGCCCCCGGACGCCGTCACTCCCGGAGGGCAAGCTCCGCCCGGGCCCGCTCGAAGTGCCGTTCCGTGACCTCGTAGGTCGGGCTCGCGTGGAGCCCCGCGGCGCGCCTGGCGGGATCGGGGTGCGGGTTGCGGTGGAGCCGCTCGGAGAGCGCCCGCAGCTCCAGCATGGTGGGCACCGCGGCCCGCAGCACGGCGGGGGTGCCGGTGAAGGCGGCTTGCAGGACGCACAGCAGGCGGGCGTAGACCTCGTTGAAACGGTCCGCCGCCCGCCGTACGGCGCTGCCGGGCGGGTAGTGGGCGACCTTGGCCCCGGGGTCGAGGGGATAGGCGTCCTGCCACGCGACGGCGATGTCCGGGCCGGACGGTCCGCCGGCGGGGGTGTCGTACGGGCCGTACGCGCGCTCCCGGCGGATCTCGTCGAACCGGAAGTAGTGGGCGGGCTGCCGTGTCTCCCCGAACAGCTCCTCGTCCGAGTCGAAGACGGTCCCGTCGGCGCCCTCGCCCTGCTCGGTGACGACCCGTAGGGCCTTCAGGGCGGAGGCCAGGTCGGTGACCGCGAAGACCTCGCCGCCGGAGTCGTAGAAGTCCGCCGGGCCGACCTGGCGGGCCGGGTCGCCGCAGAAGAGCTCCCGTTCGCCGAGCTCGGCCGACAGGCGCAGCACACCCGCGCGAAGGGTCGCGTAGAACTGCCCTACGGACGTCCAGCCGTCGTCCTCGCCCACCGAGGGGTGGCCGGGCGGCTCCGCCACGTACGCGGGGCGTTCGATGTACAGGAAGGTCTCCAGCGCCTCGGGCCCGAAGTGGCGCAGGGCGACGGGGACCTTCTCCTTGCTGAACGGCAGCACGGCCGGATAGGAGCTGACGAAGCGGGAGTCGGCCACGAGCGCCTCGCCGCCGACCGCGCTCAGGAGGTTGGCGACGAGCGTCATGTGCAGCATCTCCTCCAGCACGACGCTCCGGATGATGTGGGAGGCGGGCCGGTTGCGGCCCGGGCGCAGGGAGTACATCGCCGTCAGGTAGGGCGGGATGGTGAGGTGTTCGAGCGTCAACGCGGCCTGGAGGAAGAGCTGGAGGTCCGCGCGGTCGCGCGGCACCCGGAACGGCGGTTCCGCGAGAACCGCGGGCTCGGTCATGGCCGTCCTTCCGGGAGCCGGAGGGCCGCCGGCCGGTGCAGCTCCGTCAGGTCGCGGTGCATCCGCTCGCAGCTGCGCAAGGTGAGGGCGGCCATCGTGAGGGAGGGGTTGGAGGTGCCGACCGAGGGCATGCTGCCGCAGCCGACGGCGTAGAGGTTGGGGTGGTCCCAGCAGCGCTGCCACGGGTCGACCACGGAGTCGGCGCGGGAGGCTCCCATGACGTGGGTGCCGGCGGCGTGACCGGCGCCCTTGAACTCGAACGCGCCGTCACCGTGGCGGAACCAGCCGGGTGCGGACGTCCCGGGGGCGTAAGCGGTGTGGTCCTCGGCCCCCAGCAGCCGGAACAGCTGGTCGGAGACGGCCTTGGCCGACGCGATGCCGCGCTTGACGTGGTCGGAGAGGTCGTAGGTGAGGACGGGCCGGGGGATGCCGAGCCGGTCGCGGTGCCGGGGGTCGACGGTCACGCGGTTGCGGCTCTCGGCGTCCTGTTCGAAGGCGAACTGGAAGCTGAACTGGCGGCCGACGAAGTGCCCCAGTTCCCGGCGCAGCCGTGCGCCGAACAGGCCCTTGCCGCGCGGCTGTGACGGGTCGCCGGTGATGCCGAGCAGCCGGGAGACGTCGCCGGACGGGGAGCCGGCCGGCCAGGACCAGCCCCAGTTGCCGATCTCGACGCGGAAGGGTGCGCGGTCTCGCCGGGCGGGGCCGGTGCGGAAGCACTCCAGACCCGAGGTGGATCCGGGCCCGCGGAACGGCCCCGCGGGGTGGTCCAGCAGTCCCCAGGTGAGCAGCACGGGGTGGTCCATGAGGTTGCGCCCGACCTGCCCGCTGGCGTCCGCGAGCCCGGAGAGCAGGAGCAGCTTGGCGTTCTCGACGGCGTGGGCGGCCAGGACGACGAGGTCCGCCTCCGCGGTGCGGGTGGTGTGCGCGGGGCTGGCGGGGTCGTCGTAGCGCTGGTACTCGACGCCGAGGACGCGGCCGTTCCCGGCGGTGAGGACCCGGGAGACCACGGCGTGGGCGACGAGGGTGACGTCGTCGCTCCATGTGGCCTGGGTCTTGAGGGGGGTGTACTTGGCCTGGACGGGACAGATGGGCACGCAGAAGGCGTGGCCGACGCAGCGCTCGCCGTAGTTGGGCGTACCGACCGCGCCCCGGGGGCGGTGGCCGCGGCCGCTGTCGTAGCCGGGGTTGGGGGTGCTGTTGCGGGCGTGGGGGGTGGTGACGACGCGCAGGGTGGTCTCGGGAGCGTCCGGTGCCTCCCGGAGCCGGACGCCGTCGAGGCGGGCGGCGATCACGGAGTCGAGGTAGCTGCGGGGGATCTTGTGCATGGGGTAGCCGTAGCCGGGCGGGAAGGGCAGGCCGATGGCGTCGCGTTGCTCGTCGGCGTCGCCGGCGACGCCCAGTTCGCGTTCGGCGGCGCGGTAGTGGGGCTCCAGGTCGTCGTAGGCCAGGGGCCAGTCCCGGCCGTAGCCGTAGGCGCGCCGGACGTGGAAGTCGTCGGGGTGCATGCGGGGCGCGAGGCCCATCCAGTGCAGGGCGGTGCCGCCGGTGGCCCGGAGGTGGTCGCTGCCGTAGGGCAGGGGGCCGTTCTGCAGGAAGTAGCCGTCGGCGCGGTAGCCGCCGTCCGGCAGGCCGGTCAGGTCGAGGACGTCGGGGAAGGGGGCCGCCGGATTGCGGCGGTAGGGCGCGTTGGGGACCTTCGCCAGGGCCGCGTGGGCGGTGTCGAGGGCGTCGAGGTGGCCGGGCCAGCTGTCGAGGGTGCGGGTGCCGGCCTCCAGGACGAGGACCCGCCAGCCGCGGTCACCCAGCCGCTTGGCGACCAGCGAGCCGGCCAGCCCGGCGCCCACCACGACGACGTCGTACCGCGGCGTGGCGGGCCGCGCCGGTCCGGCGGTCACCGGGCGTCCTCCCCCGTGCGCCGGGCTGGGGCGGGGGCGCCGGGCGGCGGGTCCGCCCAGGTGCCGAAGCCCGGGGCCTTGGCGCCGGGCGGGTGGCCGTGGAAGGTCTGCCAGACCAGTCCCTCGGTGTACGCCTCGGGTGAGACGGTGAAGGCGGTGTTGGGCTTCTCGCGGCCCAGGGCCGCGTGCACGGAGCGGGAGAGCTGGGGCCAGACGCCCAGGTACCACAGGTGGGTGATGGCGCGGGCGATGTCGCGGGACACCTCGTCGGTGAGGCCGCCGGGGTCTCCCCCGGCGGCGGCCAGGTCGTCGAGGAAGCGGCCCACCGCCGCCCGGCCCACCTGTTCGACGGTGGTGTCGTGGTAGAGGCGGACCAGGCCGGTGCCCCGCAGTGTGAACTCGTCGAAGCCGGTGAGGCGGACGCTCACGTCGACGAAGCCCGGGCATTCGGGCGGCGGTACCGGGTCGTGCGGATCCATGCGAACTCCCCCCGTCGGCTGCGTCTGCCGCATTTCTAGCGGAGAGTCCGCAATGTGCGGAAGGGTGCTGAACCCCCTTCGCCCGGCGGGGTGTTGCAACGGCGGCCCGGGTGAGGTCCTAGCGCTGCACGAGGTCGCTGGGGTCGGTGTTGGCGCCGCAGACCACCACGGCGACGCGTTCGCCGGCGGCGGGCACGTAGGCGGCCCGCTCCCCGCCGGCGAGGGCGGCGAGAGCGGTGGCCGCCGCGTGCTCCACGGCGAGCCGGCGGTCGTCCCAGAGGGTCTGGCGGGTACGCACGATCTCGTCGTCCGGCACGAGGACGGACCGCACGCCCCCGTCCCGCGCGAGGGCCAGGGCGTCCGCGGACACCCGCCGGGCACCGAGCGCGTCCGCCGCGACCGAGTCCACGGTCACGTCGACCACGCGTCCGGCGTCCAGGGCGGCGTTGAGCGCCCGGCAGTTCTCGGGCTCGACGGCGACGGTCCGGACGCCGTGGTGGCGGGCGGCGGTGGCGACCCCGGCGAACAGCCCGCCGCCGCCCACGGCGACGACGACGGTGTCGAGGCCGGGGACGCGCTCGCGGACCTCGTCGAGGAGCGTGCCGGCGCCGGCGGCGATCAGCGGGTGGTCGTAGGCGTGGCTGGGCAGGGCGCCGGTGGTGCGGGCGAACTCCTCGCAGGCGGCGAGAGCCTGGGCGTACTCGGTGCCGACCAGACGGACGTCGGCGCCGTACGAGCGGAGCTTGGCGACCTTGACGTGCGGGGCGTTCTCGGGGAGGAAGACGGTCGCCCGCACCCCTTGGGCCCGCGCGGCCCAGGCGCAGGCGAGCCCGGCGTTGCCACCCGAGGCGATGGTCACGCCCGCGGCCGGCAACGTGCCGTCCTCCTGGTGGGCGGCGAGGAAGTTGCGGGCGCCCCGGGCCTTGAAGGAACCGGTGTGCTGCATGTGCTCCAGCGCCAGCCACAGGCCGGGCGCCGCGGCGGTGACGGTCACGGGCCGCACGTGCCCGGCGACCCGGTCGGCGGCCCGCTTGACGTCGTCGTAGGTGAGGCGGTGCACGCGTGCTCCTTGGGAGGGGTGGGTGTTCCGGCGCGGACGATGAAACATAAGTGGATCTTGCACAACCCCGCCCTTTCCCTGCCACGCCCCTCCCAACCGCGCCTAGGGGGTGTCCGATGGGTCGGTGCGGGTCCTGCGGTGTCCGGTGCGGTGCATCGCAAGGCGGAGCATCTGCCTCGGACCGGGCGTCCTCGGCTGATGCGACAACGCAGCGAGGTGCCGTGCCGGGCGCCGCAGGGCCCGTGCTGACCCATCGGACACCCCCTAGGCCGCGTCCAGAAGCACCGACGCCGCCTCGCGTGCGTGGCGGGCCGGTCGGGGGTCGCCGCAGAGCGCGGCCGTCGTCATCGCGCCCTCCGCGAGCAGCAGGAACTGGTCCGCCAGTCGCGGCGGCGCGTCCGCCTCGGACACGAGGGTCGCGAGGTACCGGCGGAAGGCGTCCTTGTGCGCGCGGGCCGCGGCCGCGACGCCCGGGGAGACGGCGCCCAGTTCGCCGAAGGAGTTGACGAACGCGCAGCCCCTGAAGTCCGGTTCGGCGAACCAGAGCCCGAGCCAGTCGAAGACCGCGAGGACGCGGTCGCGACCGGCGGAGGCCCCGTGGACGTGGGCTTCCAGCGCCTCGCGCCAGCGCTCGTCGCGACGGCGCAGATAGGCCTCCACGAGCGCTTCCTTGGAGGGGAAGAGCTGGTAGAGGCGCTTGAGGGAGACGCCGGAGGCGGCACGGATCGCGTCCATGCCCACGGACTGGAGGCCCTGGCCGTAGAAGAGTTCTTCGGCGGCGTCGAGGACCCGCGCCTCGATCACCTCCGCCGCCGTCGGCGTCGTGCCGCCCATCGTCGTCTCCCCTTGCATGAGAACCATCGTTCTCCTACGCTACCGCACACGGCGGAGAACGGTCGTTCTCCGCGTTGCCCGGAAAGAGTTGCCCGGAAAGAGGAGACCCATGCCCGACACCAGGCCGCCGTGCCCGCCGTTCACCGCCGAGACCGCTCTGCGGAAGGTCAGGGCCGCCGAGGACGCGTGGAACACCCGCGACCCCGAACGGGTCGCCCTCGCCTACACCGAGGACTCCGAGTGGCGCAACCGCGACGTGTTCCTCACCGGCCGGACGGAGATCGTGGCGTTCCTGCGCGCGAAGTGGGAGCGCGAGCTGGACTACCGGCTGCGCAAGGAGCTGTGGGCCTTCACCGGCGACCGCATCGCCGTGCGCTTCGAGTACGAGTGGCACGACGCCGCCGGCCAGTGGTACCGCAGTTACGGCAACGAGAACTGGGAGTTCGACGCGAACGGGCTGATGCGGCGCCGCTTCGCCAGCGTCAACGACCTGGCCATCACGGAGCGGGAGCGGCGCGTCCTTCCCCCCGCGGGGTCATCCGCAGGGGCGTGAGCTGCTCGATGTCGTAGCGCACGCGCAGCTTGGCCACGGCCTCCTCGTCCACGGGCGGACCGGAGTTGAGGATCTCGAAGAGTTCCTCGAAGTAGCGCTCGTGGTCCGGCGGGGGCGAGGCCTGGAAGAACATGCGGGCCGGGTCCCCCGTGGGGTTGGCGAACGCGTGGGGACAGCCCGCCGGCACGACGATCACCGTGCCGGCGGTCGCGCGCACGCACCGCTGACCGCTCGGGGACTCCCACTCCCGCCAGTTGTCCCGGGTGCGGATGCGGGGCTCGAAGGCGAGGACGTCGAGCTCGCCCTCCAGGACGTAGAAGAGTTCCTCGCTGCGGGTGTGCAGGTGGGCGCCGACGTCGAAGCCGGGCGGGACGACGACCTCGAAGCTGGAGGCGGCCTTCGAGTGCTCCCCGGTGACCTTGAAGGTCACCTGCTGGGCCGGGGTGACGAGGGTGCGGCCTTCCCCAGGGGGCACGACCAGGCCGTCGGGCGCGGTGATGAGCGTCATCGTGCGAAGCCTTTCGTGTGCGGGGGCGCCTACCAGGTGACGGGCAGGCGCTCCGGGCCCCGGATGAGCGCGTCCCGCTGCCAGGGGACACTCTCCACGGGCTCCGCGAGCCGGAGACGGGGGAACCGCCGCAGCAGGGTGGCGAGGATGATCTCCGACTCCAGCCGGGCCAGCATCGACCCCAGGCAGAAGTGGGGTCCGTGCCCGAAGGACAGGTGCGGGTTGTGCTCGCGGTCGAAGTCCAGCTCGTCCGGGCGGTCGAAGACGGCCGGATCGCGGTTGGCCGTGAGGTAGGACGAGTGGACGACCTCGCCGGCCCGGATGAGGACGCCGCCCACCTCGACGTCCTCGGTGGCGACGCGGGCGAGGCCCACGGCGTTGCGGTGGGGGATGAAGCGCAGCAGCTCCTCGATCGCCTGCGGCAGCAGGCCGGGTTCGGAGCGCAGCCGCGCCGTGTGCTGCGGGTGGGTGAGCAGGGCGTAGACCATGTTGCCGCTGTTGTTGCGCACGGCGTGGGCGGCGCTGGCCTGGATGAGCAGCGCGACGGCCACGGCCTCCGCCATGCTGAGCTCGCCCTGCGTGGTGGCCTGGGCGAGGTCCCCGGCGAGGTCGTCGCGCGGCTCGGCACAGCGGTGCCCGAGCAGCTCCGTGAAGTAGGCCGCCATGTTCTCCTTGGCCTGCTCGCTGGCCTTCCGTCCGTGTCCGGCCGACAGCTGGACGTTCGTCCACTCGGCCATCCGCGGCCGGTCCTCCTCGGGGACGCCCATCAGGTCGCTGATCACGGCCAGCGGCAGCGGTCCGTTGAGGTGTTCCATCAGGTCGGCGGGCGGGCCCTGCCGCTCCATGGCGTCGAGCAGTTCGTCGGCGGCGCGCTGGGCTCCGGGGCGCAGCCGGTCGAGGCTGCGGGCGGTGAAGGCCTTGGCCACGGACTTGCGCAGCCGGGTGTGCTCGGGCGGGTCGGCGAAGCCCACCGCCTCGTCCAGCGGGATGAAGTGCGGGGCGAGCCGGGTGATCGGGCGGCCGAGCACGGCCTGCCGGCTGAAGCGCGGGTCGGACGTGACGAACTTGACGTCCTCGTAGCGGGTCACGAGCCAGGCGTGCCCCTCGCCGTGGGGCAGCTTGACCCGGGACACCGGATCGTCGCGCAGTCGGTCGGCCATGAATGGATCGAAGTCCAGGCCCTTGAGGTCCCCCACGTCCCAGAAGCGAACGGGGTATCGGTCCGGCGCTCTTTCGCTCGTGGTCATCGGCTCTCCACCCGTTCTGCATCGAGCACATCCGTCCACTGCCCACGCTCCCCGAAATGACGCAGGGGCAGCGAGGCGGCGGGGGAAAATCACCCGTCCGGCCCAGCGGGTCCGCCCACCGGTATGAAGACTTACCCGTTTGCGTGAGTCACGGGCGTGGCGGCGGCACGCCCCCGCTGCCCCGGCCCGATGCTGTCGGCGCGCGCGTCCCGCCGGTCCTCCCGGCGCGGAGCGCGCCACAGGGAGGGAGCCGGGGTGGAGTACGGGTGCGGGAAGCCCACACGGGTGGCGGGGGCGAGACGGCCGGTGGCCGCTGTGCTCGCGGTTCTGTTGATACTGGCGGCGACCGGCGCGGCACAGGCACGGGAGCGCGGGGCACCGCGGGCACCGTCGTCCTCACCGATCGTGGCCGCCGACCAGACGACGCGGTCGGTGCTGGTCCTCGACTCGTCGAGGTCGCGCTGGGACGCGGAGGACGACGACGACCCGGGGGTGCTGTGGTCGTGGAGCGCGGACCGGCGGGCGGGCCTCGCCGACCTGGATCCGGGGACCTCGTGGTCGAATCCGAGCGAGGTCAAGTTCCGCAGCCTGGGCGGCAAGCGCTATCTGCTGGCCACGGCCTCCGGCGGGCTGGCGGCCGTGGTCGGGTACCCGGGCCGGGAGGTGTACTGGGCGACCGACACCGGCAGGGGCAACGCGCACAGCATCGAGCTGCTGCCCGACGGCAACGTGGCGGTGGCCGCGAGCACCGGCGGCTTCGTGCGGCTCTACGCCGCCGCCACCGGTTCGCGGGCCACCCGGCACGCCCAGGTGCCGCTGGCCGGGGCGCACGGGGTGCACTGGGATCCCCGGACGCGGCTGCTGTGGGCGGTGGGCAGCCGGCAGTTGGTGGCGTTGGAGGCGGGCGGCGAGGAGGACGACCCGACGCTGACCGTCGTCCGGCGTGTCACCCTGCCCACCCGGAACGGTCACGACCTCGCGCCGGTGCTCGCCAGTCCGGGCCGGCTGTGGGTGACGACAGGCTCGGCGGTGTACCAGTACTCGACGGCTGAGCAGGCGTTCGTGCCGTACGCCCTGCAGTCCCGCGTCAGCGCTCCGGGGATCAAGAGCGTCGGCGACGACCCCCGTACGGGGCAGGTGCTGGTGACCCGGCCCGAGCCGGGCCACGCCTGCTCCTGGTGCACCACGACCCTGGTCCTCTACCAGCCCGACGGCGCCCGGACGCTGTTGCGGGGCGGCATCTACAAGGCCCGGTGGTGGACGACCGCGCGGGGCTGACCCGCCGGGCCCGCGCCGTCGGGCGTACGGCACGCGCGCGCGGGACGTGCCCCGGGGGTGCCCGACGGGCGCGTGCCGACCCGCCGGGCGTCCGCTAGCGGGACAGCGTCGGCGGTGTCTCCTCCAGGCGTGTCCGGACGTCGGCGGCGGCCTCGCTCCCGTCCGGGAGCTGCTCCCACAGCGCGAGCAGGGCGGGCGCCAGCCGGCGGGCCCGGTCGCCGCTGTGCTGCCAGCAGTAGTGGGCGCGTTTCAGCGCGGCGAGGGCCTCGGTGTCGGCGGGGCCGCCCCGGGCCAGGCGGTGGGAGGCGGCGGACATCCACAGTTCGGCGGCGCGGGGGTGGTCGCCCGCGAGCCGGGCGAGGTCGGCGCGCACCTCGACCCACAGTCCCGCCTCGGCGCTGTGCGGGCCGTGCCGGCGCAGCGTCTGCTGCTCCCAGGCGGCGGCCATGGCCGCGGCCTCGTTGTGCCGGCCGGCCCGGGCCGCGGCGAGGATGCGCGGCAGGGGGTCCTCCTCGGGCTGCGGGGGCTCGGGGGCGGCCGCCGGGGGCGCGGTGACGGCGGGCGGGCCCGCGGCCGGTCCGGGTGCGGCGCGGTTGGCGAGGACGGGTCCCGTGGCGCCGTACTGGAGGGCGAGGAAGCCTTCGGGGAGGGTGGCCTGAGTGAGCGCCAGCTGGTGCGGCAGCACGGGGTCGAGCGTGGGCCCCGCCGCGGGGTGGCCGACGGACAGGGCGGTGAGGAAGGCGCGGGTGTAGGGCCCCGCCTCCGGAGAGGGCTTGGCCGCGGCCGGGGTGAGGACCCCGCACACCGCGAGGCCCGCGGCCAGGCTTCCGTCGTGGGCGGCGGCGCTCACGTGGGGCCAGGCGTGGGCGTCGGCCTCGGCGTCGACGAGGAGCAGGGTGGGGCCGGCGTGCTCGCGCAGGGTCCTGGTGAGCCACTCCCATGGCAGGCCGGTGTAGCGGACGGTCGAGGCGGTGCTCTCGCGCAGGGCCAGGTGCAGCTCGGTGCTGCGCCGGGCGGGGACCATCACGTGGCCGGTGACCCACACCAGGAGGGGGCCCGGGACCCGCGCCGCGTCCTGGAGGTAGGCCAGCACGCTCTGGGGGCCGGCCATGGCGGGCAGCTGGACGACGTCGGCGGAGGCGGCGGCGAGGAACCCGCGCGGGCTGGCGCCGGCGATGGCGTGCGCCGTCGGATTGGGCAGCGCGCCGCGCCGCCGGTCGGGGGTGCCGTCCAGCAGCAGGACACAGCCGTGGGTCGGGTGGTCCAACACGTTTTCCTTCCGGCCGATACGAGAGCGTGACGCAACTCTAGGCGCCTGCTCCGAGGTCGCGGCCGGCTTTCCCCTCCACTGACGGCCCCCGTCGCCGTGAAATCCGGCAGAGGCTCCCTTATAAGTCATATAAGGCGTGGGGTTTTCGAGGGAGAGGCGGAGTCCGGGCGGTGAGGAAGCACGCGGGCAGGGTGTTGTTGGCCGCGCTCGGCCTTCTCGGCGGCGCGGCGGCGGGCTGTTCGCCGGGCGCGGAGCCCCGGGCGAGCGTCCCCGCGCCCTCGCGCGCGGCCGGGCGGGGCGGGTTCACGCTCGTGGCCACCGGTGACGTGCTTCCGCACGCCGAGGTGATCCGGCAGGCGCGGCAGGACGGCCGGCGGTCCGGCACCGGCTACGACTTCCGGCCCATGCTCGCCGGCGTCCAGCCGGTCGTCTCCGCCGCCGATGTGGCGATCTGTCACATGGAGACCGTGTACGGCGAGGAGAAGGGCCCGTTCCGCGGCTATCCGGCGTTCGTCTCACCGCCGCACGTGGCGCGGGCGCTCAAGGAGACGGGGTACGACTCCTGTTCCACCGCCTCCAACCACACGCTGGACGCCGGCGCCAAGGGGGTGCGGCGCACGCTGGACGCCATGGACGCCGTACGGCTGCGGCACTCCGGTTCGGCCCGGTCGGCCGCGGAGGCGGCCCGGGTGAACCTCCTGCGGGCCGGCCCGGCGAGGGTCGCCCACCTCGCGTACACCTACGGGACCAACGACGTCCCCCTGCCCGAGGGCCGGCCGTGGACGGTCAACCTCATCGACCGCGGCCGCATCGTCGCCGACGCGCGGGCGGCCCGGAAGGCCGGGGCCGACGTCGTCGTGGTGAGCCTGCACTGGGGCACCGAGTGGCAGCCGGAGCCGGACGAGCAGCAGCTGACGCTCGCCCGGCGGCTCACGGCCGCGGCCACGGGGGGCCGCCCCGACGTCGACCTGATCATCGGTACGCACAACCACGTGCCGCAGGCCTACGAGAAGGTCAACGGCACGTGGGTCGTCTACGGCATGGGCGACCAGCTGGCGGGGAGGATGTTCAACCCCGAGGGGGCGCCCGACGAGCGGGGGAACCAGAGTTCCCTCGCCCGCTTCTCCTTCGCGCCGCCCGCACGGCGTGGCGGCCGCTGGACGGTGACGAAGGCGGAGTTCGTGCCCCAGCTGACCGACCTGGCAAGGGGGTTCAGGGTGCTCGACCTGAGCCGTGCGGCCGGGGAGCAGCCGGGCCGCGAGCGCCTGTCGGCCGCCCGCGACCGGATCCGCGAGGCCGTGCTGTCGCGGGGCGCCGGCAAGGACGGCCTCGTCATGACGGGCGAGCCGGCCGCGCACGGCGCCGGGCGGTCCGGCGCCGCCCGTGCCACCCGGTGACGCCCCGCGGGCCGGGCCTCGTCATCCCACGGCGTTGTGGGACTCCGGACTGTCGTCCATGGCGTTGCGGTTGACGGCTTTGCACAGGGGCACGTCCCCGGTGTTCTCGACGTACTTCGCCGCCACCCAGGTGGCCCGGTCCCGCAGGAGGTACCAGACGCTGTTGCCGGCCACCTCCTGAGCGTGGACCTTGCAGCGCACCCCGACCTGGCTGTGGAACTTGATGACCCCGCGCACGGAG
Organism: Streptomyces cinnamoneus; assembly: GCF_002939475.1. Taxonomy (NCBI): domain Bacteria; kingdom Bacillati; phylum Actinomycetota; class Actinomycetes; order Kitasatosporales; family Streptomycetaceae; genus Streptomyces; species Streptomyces cinnamoneus. The sequence goes on from NZ_PKFQ01000001.1 coordinate 689,281, forward strand.
GCGTCGGTGCTCGGGTACGAGCGCTCGTTGAGGCCCTTGACCGCGGTGGAGGTGCCGTACGGCCTGGTCGGCGGGACAGCCTGCGCCGGGCCGGTGACGAGCAGCGACCCGCCGAGCACGGTGGCGGCGAGGACGGCGGCCGGGACCTTCCTGCCGCGGAGCGCGAATGTCCTGAACATGGGAACTCCCTTGATGCGAAGTTGATCACGCAATGCCCAAGTTCCACATGAAATGTCGCCATAAACACAAATCCAGTCGCGACCCCGGATGGCCTACGGTCCGTCAGGCGTCACCCTTACGCGCCCTGCTGGGCTGCACCCGCTTCGGCTCGCCCTTCATCTTCGGGTGCTCGGGCGGGTAGGGCAGGTCACCCAGGTCGTGCTCGCGCTCGTCACGGGCGGCGAGGTCGAGCGCCGCCTCCAGACCACAGGGCCGCGCGTCCATTCCGGCGTGCGGATCGCCCACCTCGGCGAAGCGGGCGGGCATGGTCGCCAGGTCGAAGTCCTCGGGCACGGCGTCGGCCACCTCCCTCCAGTGCAGCGGGGCGGAGACGGTGGCGTTCGGACGCGGCCGGACGGAGTAGGCGCTGGCGATGGTGCGGTCACGGGCGGTCTGGTTGTAGTCGACAAAGATCTTTTCTCCGCGTTCCTCCTTCCACCAGGCGGTGGTGATCCGCTCCGGCGCCCGCCGCTCCAGCTCCCGGGCGACGGCGATGGCGGCCCGCCGCACCTGGACGAAGGTCCACTCGGGCCTGATGGGTACGAAGACGTGCAGCCCGCGGCCGCCGGAGGTCTTGGGCCAGCCGGTCAGGCCGAGCCCGTCCAGCACCTCGCGCAGCTCCAGCGCGGCCCGCACCGCGTCGGCGTAGCCCGTGCCGGGCTGGGGGTCGAGGTCGATGCGCAGCTCGTCGGGGTGGTCGGTGTCGGCGCGCCGGACGGGCCAGGGGTGGAAGGTGACGCAGCCCAGGTTGGCGGCCCACAGGACGGCCGCGACCTCGGTGGGGCAGATCTCGTCGGCGTAGCGGCCGCTGGGGAAGGCGATCCGGCCGGTGGGGATCCACTCGGGGAGGTTCTTGGGGGCCCTCTTCTGGAAGAAGGACTCCCCCTCCACCCCGTCGGGGTAGCGCTCGAGCGTGGTGGGCCGGTCCCTGAGGGCGCGCAGGATGCCGTCGCCGACGCTGAGGTAGTAGTGGGCGAGGTCGTACTTGGTGAAGCCGCGCCGTGGGAAGTAGACCTTGCCGGGGTTGGACAGCCGGACGGTGCGTTCGCCGACCGTCAGCTCCATGGTCTCTGCCATGCGCCTCACGTTAGGCCGAACGGGAGGGCGGCGCCTGTCGGCGGGCACGGCGGCGGGCCTGCCCCCACAATCAAGATCATGGACCTTCCGGTGATGCCCCCGGTGCTGCCGATGCTGGCCAAGAGCGCGTCGGTCATCCCACCGGGGATGCAGTACGAGGCCAAGTGGGACGGCTTCCGGGCAATCGTCTTCCGGGACGGCCCCGAGATCGAGGTGGGCAGCCGCTCGGGCAAACCGCTCACCCGCTACTTCCCCGAGCTGGTCGACGCCCTGCTGCGGCAGCTGCCCGGGCGCTGCGTCCTGGACGGCGAGATCGTCGTCGCCCGCGGCGGACGCCTGGACTTCGACGCCCTGCTGGAGCGGATCCACCCGGCCGACTCCCGGGTGCGCCACCTGGCCGAGGTGACCCCGGCCGGCCTGATCGCCTTCGACCTGCTGGCGCTGGGCGACCGGTCCCTGATGGACACCCCGCAGCGCGAGCGCCGCGAGGCCCTGACGGACGCCCTGCGGGGCGCCCACGACCCGGTCTTCACCGCCCCCGTCACCCACGACCTGGAGGTGGCGCGCGGCTGGTTCGAGCAGTTCGAAGGCGCGGGCCTGGACGGGGTGATCGCCAAACCGCCCGGGCTGCCGTACCGGCCCGGGGAACGCGTCATGGTCAAGGTCAAGCACGAGCGGACGGCCGACTGCGTCGTGGCCGGCCTGCGGCTGCACAAGAGCGGCCCGGTCGTCGGCTCGCTGCTGCTGGGCCTGTACGACGACGCCGGGCGGCTGCAGCACGTGGGGGTCTGCGCGTCCTTCCCCATGCGGCGCCGCCAGGAGCTGATGGCCGAGCTGGAGCCGCTGCGCATGGCGGACGTCGGCGGGCACCCCTGGCAGGAGTGGGCCAGCGCGGACGCCCAGGCGGCGGACCGGCTGCCCGGCGGGCCGAGCCGCTGGACGGGCAAGAAGGACCTGTCCTGGCTCCCGCTGCGCCCCGAGCGGGTGCTGGAGGTGGCCTACGACCACATGCAGGGCGACCGCTTCCGGCACACCGCCCAGTTCCGCCGCTGGCGTCCCGACCGGGAGCCCCGCCAGTGCACGTACGCCCAGCTGGAGGAGCCGGTGAGCTACGACCTGGCGCGGGTGCTCGGCACCGGATGAGTCGTCCGGAGCAACGACTCCCCGTACCGCGGACCAAATCACGGGCTGACGCCCCGACATATTTCAAGCTGGTATGAACGCAGGATTCCGTGACGGAAGAGGTGCGCTCATGCCCAGGGTCCGAACGACCCGCCTCGCCACCGGTGCCCGGCGCGGCGCCGCCGTCCTGCTGTGCGCGAGCACCGTGTGCCTGCCGCAGGGCGCGGGGCGGGCCGTGGCGTCGGGCGGCGGGGACGGCCCCGACTCGCCGTTCTGGGTGCAGCCCGCCGGGCGCGCGGCCCGCCAGGTGCGGGTGTGGGAGGAGCGCGGGCGGGAGCCGGACGCGGCGGCGGTGCGGCGCATCGCCGAGCAGCCGACGGCCGTGTGGATGAACGCCGAGGACCCGCGGCGGCAGGTCGAGCAGATCGCCGAGGAGGCCGAACGTGCCGGGCGGATCCCCGTCCTGGTGGCCTACAACATCCCGCACCGCGACTGCGGCCAGTACTCCTCCGGGGGCGCGCGGGACGCCGCCGCCTACCGGGAGTGGGTGGCGCGGGCGGCGGCGGGGATCGGCGAGCACCGGGCGTGGGTGGTGCTGGAGCCCGACGCGATCGCCCAGTGGGCCTCGGGCTGCGTGCCCAAGGAGGCCGCGCAGGAGCGGCTCGCCCTGCTGGCGGAGGCGGTGCGCACCTTCAAGGCGCAGCGCGGGACGTCGGTGTACGTCGACGCGGGCAACGCGGGCTGGGTCTCCGACCAGGCGCTGCTCGCCGGCGCCCTCAAGGAGGCGGGCGTCGGGGAGGCCGACGGGTTCGCGCTCAACGTGTCCAACTTCCACACCACGCCGGTCACGCGCGAGTACGGCGACCGGCTCTCGGACCGGCTGGGCGGCGCCCACTACATCGTCGACACCAGCCGCAACGGCAACGGTCCGCTGCCGCCCTCCGGGGTGGAGGCCCACGGGGAGGAGGCGTGGTGCAATCCGCCGGGCCGGGCGCTGGGGGCGCCGCCGACCACCGCCACCGGCGACGGGCGCATCGACGCGTTCGTCTGGATCAAGCGGCCCGGGGAGTCGGACGGCGCCTGCCGCGGCGCCCCGCCGGCCGGCCAGTGGTGGTCGGAGTACGCGCTGGACCTGTCCCGGGCCGCGGCCGCCGGGCCGCCGGCGGTCCCGCCGGCCCCCGAGCCGGCTCCGGCACCCGCGCCGCCCGCCCCGGTGCCCGCCGCTCCGGGGCCGGCTCCGGCGCCCCCTCCGGCCGCCGCGCCCCCCGCCGCCGTGCCCCCGGCCGCCGCGCCGCCCTCGCCGCAGACCTGACGGCGGGGCCGGCCGGTCAGCGGACGTGCACCCAGGCGGCCCGGGACGGAGTGCCCTCCCGGTCGGTGACGAAGAGCATGTACCAGCCGTCCGGCACCAGCGAGGGGTCGTCCGGAACCGTCACGGAGAGCGCGCCGTCCCCGCTGGCGGGCCGCAGCGCGATGGAGCGCTGTTCCACGTCGGTCGCGTGGGTGACCGCGCTCGGCCGCATCAGCCGGACGGTGGCGACGTCGCGGGGGTCCGCCCCCGGGAGCGCGACGGTCTCGCCGCGCTCCGCCTCCAGGGGGCCGGTGACGGCGGCGGGGCGGTGGCCGCGGAAGAGGGAGGGCGGGGTGAAGACCTCGATGCGCTTCTCGAAGACGCCCGTCCGCGTGTCGTCCTTGTCGGCGAAGAGGGGGTTGGAGCCGAACACCGCGATGCGCCCGTCGGGCAGCAGCAGTGCCTCCGAGTGGTAGTCGCGGCCGACGGTGGGGTCGGCGGCGGGGCGGAAGACTCGGTTCCTGGGGTCGTAGTACTGGGCGCGCAGGATGTCCGAGCCCCGCTTGCCCCGGTAGTCGGCCGAACCGCCGGTGGTGAAGACCTGGTCGTCGGGCGTGAGGACGGCGTTGAGGTAGCGGGTGGCGCGCGGCAGGTCGGGCCCGGGGACGTAGCGGGGGGCGGAGTCGGAGAGGTCGGCGATGGCGGTGCGCCTGCTGGACTCGTGGGCCTCGCCCACTCCCCCGCCGCCCATGATCATCACCTTCTGCTCCTGCGCGGGCGGCAGCAGCACCGAGGCGGAGGTCTCGGTCATCTCCTGGTCCGCCAGCCCGGGCACGGGCACGAACGTGTTGGCGTCCACGTCCCACAGCCCGGGTGTGCGGCCCTTGTCGGCGGGGCCGTAGCCCGCGTTGGAACCGGAGTAGAACAGCTTGCCGCCGCCGGTGAGGAAGAGGGCGGGGTAGGTGGGGAAGTAGCGGTTCGGGCCCGGGGACCAGGTGCGGGTGCGGGGGTCGTAGATCTCGTTCTTGCCGTAGATGATCTCGCCCATGTCGTCCAGGCCCGACACCGTCAGCACCCGCCCGTCCCGCAGGGTGACGAGCGTGGGGTACCAGCGCGCCTCGGCCATGGGGTCGACGGGCACGTAGCGCTCGGCGACGGGGTCGAACTCGTAGGCCTCCCGGAGACCCTGGAAGTCCTTCTTGTCCAGGCCCAGCTTGGCCGCGAGCCCGTAGACGTCCCGGGCGTCGTCGCCGGTCAGCCCCTTGACGCGGTACTGGTCGGCGGTCTGGGTGATGCCCTGCTCGCCCTCGACGACCGACTCGACGTAGACCCGCGCCTGGGAGGCGGTCACCATGACCTTCTTCCCCCCTGCCCCACCGCCGTCGCCGCCCTTCTCGGCGCGCGGCACCAGGACGGGGAACTGGGAGCGGTACTCCTTGCCGGAGCCACCGACGAACGTGGTGCCGGCGGGCAGCATCCGGGGGGCGTCGGGGTTCTCGTTCTTCACGAGCATGGCCCCGCCGGCCCGCTTGACGTCGCCGGTCAGCTTCTCGTAGCGCGCCGTGCCGCCGGCCACCAGCAGCCGGCCGTCGGGCAGCTGGGCGTGGCCGGCGCAGAACATGTCCTTGGGGGTGGGCACCTGCTTGAAGGTGTTGCGCTCGGGATCCCACAGCACGCTCTGGAAGGTGCCGGCCCTGAAGTTCTTCTCGTCGTTGCCGGACCCCGCGATCAGCAGCACCTTGCCGGTGTGCAGGAGGGCGGCGTGGATGGCGTTGATCCGGAACTCCTCCGGGACGTCGACGACGTCCCAGTGCCCGTACCGCTCCTTGTACGACTCCTGGTTGATCGTGTACTCGTGCCAGGCCCGGCCGGCGAAATCCGCGGCCGCGGGGCCGTTGGCCGCCACCAGCAGCAGCGCGGCCGCGCCGCCCAGGGCCGCCCGGCGGGCCTTCGCACTCGGGGGGAACTTCACCGCACTCACATCCCGTCATTCGCACGCGTGCCGTCACCGCCCGTCGCCGCGGGCCTCGCACCTCACCTGCGCCGGCGCTGCCCCACCGGGCGCGAGGCCCCCGGCTCCTGCTTCCCGCCGGCGGTCGCGACCGCCGGGACGGCCCCCCGCGCCCGCCGCTCCTGCCACAGGCCGGTCCGCCACACCGCCACCGGGCCGAGCGCGGTGAGCATCGCCAGCAGCGCCCAGACCCGCATCGCCGTGTGGGCGTGGTCCAGCAGCCAGGAGGCGGCCAGCGCGAGGGCGAACGCCCCCGCCCACACCAGGTGGGTGCGGAAGGTCGCCGCGCAGTCGGGGCTGGCGGAGTCGCCCTTGGGCGTCACCACGAACCGCGAACGACGCCGCAGCAGTGCCTCGCCGAGGGAACGCGCGTACAGCGGGGCGGACAGGGCGGACATCACCATGCCCGCCGCGCCGGAGGAGCCGGCCGGCTCGTGGGGGCTCACGTTGTGGCGCCGGTTCCAGACGTAGAGCCCGACCTGGAGGGCCGCCGCGTCGCAGTAGAGCATCAGCCACAGCTGCGACTCCACCGCGACGCCCGACGCGCCGAGTCCGAGGAACAGCGCGCAGGTCAGGGCGCCCAGCAGCCAGTTCACGGCGGCCATCGGGTAATAGGTGACCATGAACAGGTAGTTGAGGAGCCGCCCGGGCGACAGGCTCCACCCCACCCGCCAGAACTGCCGCAGCAGCGTGTCGTACGTACCGCGCGACCAGCGCAGTTGCTGCGAGAAGTAGTCCGTCCACGTCGAGGGGCCCTCCCCCACGGCCAGGACGTCGGGGGTGTAGACCGACTTCCAGCGCCGGCCGGTGGCGGGGTTGCGGCGCCGGTGGATCTCCAGGCCGGTCGCCATGTCCTCGGTGATCGAGTCGTACAGCCCGCCGATCTGGCGCAGCACGCTGACGCGGACGCAGTTGCTGGTGCCGACGAACATCGGGGAGCCGTAGGCGTTGCCGGCCCGCTGGATCAGCGCGTGGAAGAGGAACTGCTGGCTCTCGGCGGCCTTGGTGACCGCAGACGTGTAGTTGCCGTAGACCTGGGGTCCGACGACGAACGCGACGTCGGGGTCGCGGAAGTAGCCCAGCATGCGTTCGAGGAAGTTGGGCAGCGGCACGTGGTCGGTGTCCACGACGGCCATGAATTCGTACTCGTCGCCGTGGGCGTCGAGCCAGGAGTTGTAGTTGCCGTGCTTCGTCCGGGTCCGGAAGCAGCCGGAGGGCTGGTTCCAGCGGGCGACGCCCTTGCGGGAGAAGTGCCGTACGCCCAGCTGGTCGCACAGCCGTCTGGCCTCGGGGTCGTCGCCCTCGTCCAGCAGCCACACGTCGAGGTGGCCGTCGTGCTCGATGCGCACGGCGCCCTCCAGCGTCGCCCGCACCATGGACAGCGGCTCCTTGCCCGGCACGAAGCTGGTGAGGAACGCCACGCGCGTCCCCGGCTGCGCGCGCACCGGCACGGGGTCCCTCGCGACCCAGGTGGCGTGGGCGTTGGAGGCGACGTTGACCACGCGGAACAGCTCGATGAGCCCGATCGCGACGAGCATGACGGTGTCGGCGCCGCGTTCGAGGTCGCTGACGTACTCGCGGTGGAGCCAGTGCTCCGGCGACATCAGCCAGAGCAGGAGCGTCACGGAGGCCAGGGGTGCCGCCGCGACCAGCAGCATCACGCCCACCCCGCCGCCGTGGGCCTGGCTCAGCAGGTGCCGGTAGCGCACCCGGTAGACACCCCGGGGCGGTTCGGTCAACTCCCCCGCGAGCCGGCTGAATCCGGCGTAGTCGTAGCCCCCCGGCCCGTCCGTCGCGGTGGGTTCGGCCACCCCGGGGCCGCCCCCGCCGTCGGAGCCGCCCGGCCCGTTGCCGCCGCGCCCTCCCGAGCCCGGCGCCCCCGGTCCGCCCGGCCCCACCCCGCCCACGCCGCCTCCGGGGCCGGGTACGGCACCCGGGGGCCCCGCGTCGAGACGGCCTCCGACGGTCCCCTTGTCGGACGCCGGCCCGTCAGGGGAGGGGATGGCCTCGCCGGCCGGGTTCGCGTCGGGGCACTCGCGGGCCGCCGCCAGCCGGGCCGCACTCGTCGGAATCGCCACCACACACCCCCAGTCACGTAAGGACACGGGATTAGGGCACCCGCCTGGGTACCGCTGCGCAGAGCGCAGGGACAACATTGGAGAAAAGTTAACGAAACATCCCTGCGATCATGTGACAAACACACCGAAGACCGACCCTCATCACCCACCCGGCGGCGGTTCCGGTGCTCTAAAATTGCAGAATTCTTCAATTCACCAGACGTGCACAGTCAGACGATCGACACAGGGGGCCGTCGTGAGCGCGTTCGCCGAAGCGATGCGGAAGAGGGTGCGCGACGCCCGTGCCGCCCTGACGGCCGCCCTCGCGGCCGGTGACGTCTACGCGGCCGCGGTCGCGGAGGACGAACTGGACGACGCCCTCCGGCTGGCCCACGCGCACGGCGTCCCCACCCGCGACCTGACGGGCGACGCCACCACCGGGGGCGAGAGCCCCCGGTGATCGCCGGAGACCGGTCGGGAATGCGGGGCATTCACGAGGACAGGTGATAACGGAATGGCCAAGGGCCGGGGATTCGTTGTATAGGGCCGAAGCAGCCGGTATAGACCCGCGTCCTATGCCAGTCACGCCACAGGCGGCCGGAGCTGCGCGTCGTTTACCGGGGGCTGTTCCACCGTACGCGGAATTAGCCCTTCCTCTCTGTCAACCCGCAGGTCAGCACTGGGCCCCATTGCCGGGAACCCAGGTCGCGCGCGGCTTGGCGCTGCTACTGTCCCGCGACATGGAGCAGCTCTTCACCCCTGACGAAATCGTCCGCATTGAGGCCGCTGCGCAAGAAGCCGGCCGAACCTCTCGCGACTGGGTGCGCGAGATCGTTCTCCAGCGGGTGACCGGCGAGTGGCGGCACGATCTCGAGGACGCGCTCTGGCCGGTCACCGTGCACCGCCGCTCCGGCGGCAACCTCCAGGAGCTGCACCACGCGGGCTGCTGGGTGCCGAGGGGCGGGGAGGACACCCTGACCACGGCGGAGGCCCGGGTCAAGGTCGCCACACTCGACGTCCGCCCCTGCGACGCCTGCGAGCCGGAGAGGTTCCTCGTCCCCTTCGAGTGACGGGCCCCGCGCCGGACCCACCGTCCGCCACCTGCCGCCTTCCTGGGTGATTGCACCCTTTACGCTGTCCCCGTCAAGATCAATCCGGTGGGCGGGGGATGCGGGGGATGCGGGGCATGAGGACACTGACGCGGCTCACGGGGTGGGCGACCCTGCTCGTGGGCTACGCGACCGTGCTGCTCGGCCTGGTGCCGCTCCGCGAACTGCCGCCCAAGCGCCAGCAACTGCTGTTGCTCGGTGCGACCGCCGTCGGCGCCCTGTGCTGGATCCTGGCCTCCTTGCTCGTGCGCGCCCGCAGACGGGCGACCTTACGCCGCAAGGCGTGGCGCAGGCGCTACGAGCCCTGGCCCGAGCCCCGGCGCTCACGCGCCCTCGCCTGGGTGCTGGGCTTCGGCGTCGCCCTCACCAGCGCCGCCGCGCTGTGCCAGGGCGTGGGACACGACGGTGCCGAGGGGGCGTGGCTGGCCGAGGTCAGCCGTGCCGGTGCGGGCAACTTCGACGTGCGCGTCGAGAAGATCGTGGGTGAGCCGCGGTCCACGGGCGTGGAGGCCAACGACACCGACCAGTACGCGTCCACGGTCGTCGTCACCGTCCCCTTCACATCCGGCCCGCAGCAGGTCACCGTCGACGACGTGCTCACCAGCGGGATGCCCGAGGAGGGCCGCACGGTCCTGTTGCGGTACGTGCCGGACCGCCCGGACCTGGGGGTGCGTCAGGCGCCGGACACCGACATCGGCTCGGTCGCGGGGCGCATCCTCGTCCTGCCGGCCATCTGGATCCTCGCCCTCGCGGCCGGCTCGGTCACGGGCCTGGCCCTCTACCGGCGGGAGACCTCGGTGCGCTACGCGCGTCGCTTCGAGCCGTGGGTGCACCTGCCCGCCCTGGCGATCCTCGCGTGCGGTGCGGGGCTCGTGCTCCCGCTGCTCCTGGGCTTCCCCGCCACGGCCACGGGCTGGTGCCTGGCGGTCGCGTCGGCCGCCAGCCCCTGGCTCGCCCTCGTCTGGGTCGCGCGGACGAGCTGAGCGCGGGGTCCCGCCCGGCCGGGGAGGCCGGGCGGGGGCACCCGGGGGGAACCGGGGCTCAGGAACGACGGCGCTTGAAGGCCCGGCGCAGCAGGAAGATCGCCAGCACGACGAACACCACGACGAGCAGGATGCCGAGGATCACGATCACCAGCAGGGTCGTGCCCAGCCGCTTGAAGAAGCCCTTCTTCTTCTTTTTCTTCTTCTTGTCCTTGTCCTTGGCCAGGGTCTTGTGGTCCTTGGCCAGGACCTGGTGGTCGCTGCCGGCGTGGTGCGCGGCCGCGGCGCCCGGGGAACGGTGCGCGGCGGTGACCGCCGACGCGGCGCCGTCGTCCGTGGTCACGGTGGACCGGGCCTCGGCCACGACCGGGTGGGCGCCGGTGGCGGCCGGCGCGGCGGCCGCCACCGGGGTGGCCAGCAGGGCGGCGCACAGCGCCAGGGCGATGAGGGCCGAGACCCTACGGGCCAGACGTCCTCGGTGCCGTCCTTCGTGTTGCTGATCGCTCTTCATCCACGCCCCCTGTATCGGTGCTCTGGTGGTTCGGTGTGCCCCGCAGGGCGCGGGGCGCACCCATTATCAACACAGGCACGGAGTGCTCAGCAGGGCGCGTACCCCGCCACGGGGACGGCGCACGTGGCGGGGTGCGGGTTCAGCCGCTCTTGCGTCGGAACGAGCGCTGACCACCGGCTTTGCCGTGTGCGCCGTGAATCTTGGAACCGTCCCGGTTGCGCGCGCTCTGAGCACCCTCGGCGGCTTTGCCGCGTTTGCGGTCCAGTGCCTCGCGGAACTTGCGCTTGGCGTCGTCCTCCTGGTGTGCCGCGTCCTCGGGCGTGCCCGGCCCGGCCGTGTCTTCCGCCATGGAAACCTCCTGGTCATAGGGGTGTTCCCGCCAGCTTCGCACAGACCGGGCAGGCCCGGCCTCCGAGTTACGGACCGGGCGGTGCTCCAGCGCGACGGGGGGCGGGAGTTGCTCCCGCAGAACGTGTTTCAGTTGACGGTCTGGTCGCCGTCGGGCACGTCCTCGACGCTCACCCGCACGCTCGGCGGCAGGCCGAGGCCCTCGGCCACCGCTCGCGCCAGGCCCTGGGGGTCGGCCTCCGTGGGCACGGGGACGGGCTCGCCCTCGGGGTAGCTCTCGACGGCCCGGGTGAAGTAGCCGGGGTGCCAGGCGCCGACGGCACCGCGGACCTCCACGGCGGTGACCGCACGCGCGCCCACCCGGCGCTTGACGGCGGCGAGGATCTCGTCCGACCTGTAGGCGCCGGGCACTTGGAACAGGCTGGCGTGGGCGCCCACCTTCGCGCCGCCGCGCAGACGGACGGTGACGGTCAGACAACTGGTCACGGAGGGATAGAGGATGGTGCCGCCGGGTGCGGCCTCGGCCACCTGCCCCTCGGTGATGCGCACGGTGCCCACGGGTCGCGTGGAACCGGCCGTGGCGGAGACCTGCTGGGCCTCCGCGACGGCGGCCGCGGGCCCGAGTTGGGCGACGAGCGCGGTCGTGAGGGTGAGCAACAGCCCGCCGGTGACGGCGGGACGGGGGAATCGGCGCTGGACGGCCACGGTGCTCCTGGGTGAGCGGGAAAGGGACCCCGACATCCTAAAGATCACCGGCGCCGGCTCACACCGTGGGCGTCTCCGGCTCGAAGCGGCTGCGGACCGCCGTCTGCACCTCCGCCTCCTCGGCCGGGTCGGCGGCGAGCCTGCGCAGCTGGTCCACCACCCGCGCGTCGGCCGTGGTGGCGTGCCGGGCGGCGAGCTCCCGCGTGGACTCCTCGCAGTCCCACAGGCACTCGACCGCGAAGCCGGTCGCGAAGGCCGGGTCCGTCGCGGCGAGCGCCCTGGCGGCGCGGCCGCGCAGGTGGGACGAGGAGGTCTCGCGGTAGACGTGGCGCAGTACGGGCGCGGCGCAGCCGATCGACAGCCGGCCGGCTCCGTCCACGAGGTCCCACAGCACGGGGGCGTCACAGCCCTCGGCCCGCACCGTCCTGCGCAGGGCGCCGAGGACGAGCGAGGAGTCGTAGGCGGCGCCCCGGCAGGCGAGCATGCCGGCGGCGGCGCCGCCGAGCGCGTCGGTGCGGTGGACCCAGACGCGGGCCCGGTCCAGGGCGGCGGTGCTGCGCATCCGCTCGAACGCGGTGACGGCGGCGTCCGCCACGAGGCGGGCCGGGTCGGCGGCGGCCGTCTCGATGAGGTCCAGGGCCTGGGGGTCGTGGTGCTCGGCGAGGTAGCGCAGGGCCGTGGCGCGGGCGGCGTCGGCGCCGAAGGCGGCCGCCTCGATGATCTCTCCACGGTCCTCGGGGCCGGCGACGGCGGTGAGGCAGCGCGTCGCGGGCACGTGGCGGTGCTGGGCGGGGTGCAGGAGGAGCCCCTCCTGGGCCCAGTCGAGCACCTCGCGCACGCTCCAGCCCGGGCGGGGGCCGGAGGGCCGCAGCTGGCGCTGCCACCGGTCGAAGGAGCCCTGCTCCTGGGCGGCGCGCACCCGGGCGGCGGTCTCCGGGGCCCGCCGGTCCTCCGCCCAGAGCCGCCAGGGGCGCGGCTCGAAGGCGTCCCGGACGGCCGTCGCGAGGGCGGCCTCGCCCTCGGGGGTGTGCGGGAAGCGGGCCAGCACCGGGGCGCCGAGGGCCAGCAGGCCGGCGTCGTCGTCGCGCAGGGCCAGCTCGTCCAGGGCCCAGGCCCAGTTGCCGCCGGTGGCGGCGTAGCGGCGCAGGAGCGCGAGGGCGTCGTCGCGCCCGTAGGAGGCGAGGTGGCCGAGGACGGCGAGGGCGAGGCCGGTGCGCTCCTCGGCGGTGTCGAACAGGTCGTCCGGGTGGAAGAGGTGCCGCTCGATCTCGTCGAGACCGCCGTCGAGGTCCAGATACAGGCGCGCGTAGTAGAGGGAGCGGTTCTCCACCTGCCAGTCCCGCCGGGGGTCCCGGAGCACGCAGTGGTTCAGCGCCGCGAGCGCCTCGGCGCGCGGCGCCGCGAGGGCGTGCAGGGTCCCGTCGCCGCGGCCTCGCTGAAGGAGGCCGAGCAGGGTGCCGCTGGGCGCTATGTCTGGATCGAACATGGGGTCAGCATCCGGTGCGGGGAGTCGGCTGGCAACGGGATTTCCTTACGGACGGCATTCTTGCCGGTGTCCACCGGCGCCATGCCTGGTGAACTGTGGGAACTCGGGGTTTCCCGAGCGCCCGCAGCCTACCCGGAGCGGCCCATTCCGCCGAGCGGTGTCGCGTATGTCGCATATTGCCTGGGGCATATGCCCACAGCACCACCGTATCGGGTATTGCCAAAGCGCATACAGGTCCTCGCTCCCTGTGCAACAGTCGTTACAGCAGTCCATCCGGCCGTTCCGGCGGACCCCCGGAGCCGGCCGGGCCGCGCCTGTATCGGAGTTCCTGATGCCGTCCCCACCGTCCGCGGACCGTTCCCCCGCCGAGCCGCTTGAGCAGCACGACACGGTCGACGCGCTCATTTCCCAGGCCCGGCGGCTCAGGGGCGGCATCGACGCCGTGCGCCGCGAGGCGGCGGCGGACGCCGAGCGGTCGGACGACGCCCGGACCCGCTGGCAGCGCGCCCTGTGCGAGCTGGTCGTCCACCACGTCGACAATCTGGGTGAACACCTGGGTCAGCTGCGTGACGGCCTGACCGGTGACCTCGCGGCCGCGGAGGCCGTCGAGGGGCGCGCGATCACCCTGACCGCCGAGCGGCCGGGGGATCCCGCCGCCGGCGGCCCCGGGGAGAGCGAGGCCACCCGGCCGGCCGGCCGGGTGGGCAGCGCCGAGTGGAACTTCCTCACCGACGAGGTCACCTGGTCCGACGAGCTCTTCCAGCTCTTCGGCCGCGACCCCGCGGACGGCGCCCTGACCCTCGACGAGCTGCCGTCCTGGCTGGCCGAGGAGGACACCGAGGTGCTGACCGCGATGGTCACCGACTGCCTGGTCGACGGCAAGCCGATCGACGGCGAGTTCCGCATCGTGCGCGGCGACGGCGCGCGGCGCACGGTGCACATGATGGGCGAGCCGGTGCTCGACGCCGACGGCTGCACGGCCTCCATGTGGGCCGTGCTCCGGGACGTCACCGAGCTGCGGCGCTGCCGGGAGGAGGTGCACGAGACCCGTGACTCCGTGCACCACCAGCGACACGTCGCGCAGACGGAACACCGGCTCGCGGTCGAGCTCCAGGAAGCCGTGCTGCCCCCGTGGCGCGGCTCCCTGCGGCTCCCGCACCAGGAGAAGGGCGCCGCCACCGGTACGCCGGGTGCCGCCGGGGCTCTCGACCTGGCGGGCCACTACCTCCCCGCCGCCACCGGCAGCCTGGTCGGCGGCGACTGGTTCGACGCCATGGAGCTGCCCGGCGGGCAGACGCTCCTGAGCGTCGGCGGCCTCACCGGACACGGGGTGGCCGCCGCCTCCACCATGGCCATGCTGCTCGGCGCGGTGCGGGGCATGGCGCTGTCCGGGGCCGAGCCGGCCCAGCTGATGAGCCGGCTCAACCACCTGCTGGACGCCTCCGCTCAGCCCGCCCTGGGCAACGCGCTCTGCTGCCGCTACGAGGCCGGGAGCCGCTCCCTGCTGTGGGCGCAGGCAGACCACCCCGCCCCGCTGCTCTTCCGCGACGGCGGCGGCCGGGCCCTGCGCCCCCCGGAGGGCGTGCTGCTGGGAGCGGTCGGCGACGCCGTGTACACCCAGGCGCAGGAACAGCTGTTCCCCGGCGACGTGCTGGTGCTGCACACCGAGGCCCTGCACGGGGCCGTGCCCGTGGGCAGGCCGGCCGCCGAACGGCTGCTGGACCTGGCTCCCCGCTTCGCGTGCGCGGAAAGCGCCCAGGACTGCCTGCGGGCGGTGCTGGAGGAGTTCGGCGACAAGGACCGCGAGGACGACGCCTGCGTGCTGATCGCCCGCGTCGGCTCGTAGCCCACCGCCGACCGCTCGGAGCGCTCCCGTCCGTCATCCCTGCCGGCTTCTCGCCGCTCCTGCCGGCCTCCTCCCCGATCCGGCCCGTCATGCTCCCGCCCTCATGCGGACGCGGTCCTCTTCTTGCCGGCAGGGCCCTTCGGCAGGGCCCGCTGGATGTCCTCCCGCAGCTCCTCGATCCTGGGATAGCCCGAGTACTTCGCCGTGAGGCGGTACATCTCACGCAGCCGGTCCCAGGTGCGGTGCGAGGAGGTGTCCCCGATGGTGAGCAGCGCCATCCGGGCGTACCGGTCGGCCTGCTCGGGGTCGTCGTCGATGAAGCACGCGGAGGCGATCGAGATGTGGTCGAAGATCGTCGACCGCTGACGGCCGTTCTCGCGCATGTCCAGCGCCGCCTTGGCGTGGCGCTGGGCGATGGCGGCCGCCGACGGTTCGTGCTCGGCCAGCGTGCGGTAGACCAGGCCTTGCATGCCGTGGAGGTCCGCCTCGTTGAACAGCTGCATCCAGCTCGGCGGCGGTACGTCGGTCTTGTCGGAGACGAACATCTCCTCCGCCTCGCCCAGGGTGCGCCGCACCGCCTGGCCGCGGCCCATGGACGCCTGGGCCCAGGCCTCGATGGTGGCGAACATGGCGCGGGTGCGTGGCAGGGTCTCCTCCCCGGCACCGGACTTGGCCAGCTTCATCAGGTCGAGCGCGTCCTGGGGCCGGCCCAGGTGCACCATCTGCCGGGCGCAGCGGGAGAGCGCCTCGCTCGCCCGCGGCCGGTCACCGCCCTCGCGGGCCGCGTGGGCGGCGATGATGAAGTACTTCTGGGCGGTGGGCTCCAGGCCCACGTCGTGGGACATCCAGCCCGCGAGGACCGCCAGGTTCGCGGCGACCCCCCACAGCCTGCGCTGGAGGTGATCGGGGTGGCGGTAGGAGAGCATGCCCCCCACCTCGTTGAGCTGGCCCACGACCGCCTTGCGCTGGAGGCCGCCGCCCCGGGAGGCGTCCCAGAGCCGGAAGACCTCGACCGAGCGCTCCAGCGCGTCGATCTCCTGCGAGCCCACGGGGGCCGCCTCGTAGCGGTCGAAGGATGCCGGGTCGGCCTGCGCGGACATGGCGCGCAGGGGGTCGTCGATGCGGGGCGCTTCTGAGGCGAGCACCGGGTCGGAGTGCAGCCAGTCGTGCATGGCACCGCTGATTGCTGAGCCTGCGGCGAGCGCTGCGCCCGCGCCCACCAAGCCGCGTCGGTTGAGCATGAGGTCCATTCCCGTGAATTCGGTGAGGACCGCGGCGGTCCGCTCGGGCGGCCACGGCAGCCCGTCCGGGGACTGTCCCTTGGCAGTGCGCCCGCGCCGACCGAACCCGAGGTCCTCGATGGTCACGACACGGCCGAGTCGCTCGGTGAAGAGGGCGGCAAGCACCTTGGGCACGGGATCACGGGGGGACTCCCCCGTCTCGATCCAGCGCCGCACCCGCGAGGTGTCGGTCGCCAGCTGCGGATGGCCCATGACCGCCGCCTGCCGGTTCACAAGTCTCGCGAGCTCGCCCTTGGACCATCCGGCCAGGCCGAACAGGTCCGCGAGGCGGGTGTTGGGTTCCCTCGTCACGTCAAGCCCCCAGGTTCCTCGGCTGACTTGAAGGTACTCGGGCCGTCATGGGCCAAGCGAGTATTCGCCAGGGTTCGCCAGGGTGCGCCACATGGTGTGCCACCCGCGGTCGGGTGTGATGTAGGAACGCGCACCCCCGGCCACCCGGCAGCCCGACAGCATTCCCCCAGGGTGACCGAAGGCCCGGGGCCGGGGAGCGTCGCAATTCGCCGACACGAAGGGATCTGTTCCGCCCATGTATGCAGCATCGACCTCCGTGTCCGCTCCGCCCCGTCCGCTCCGCCCCCAGCAGAGCGGCGGCGGGCCGTATCTGGACCCCTCCCACGCCGTGGGGGCAGCGTTCGGAGGCGGGCGGGCGCGGAGGGCCCCGGGGCTCGGTGCCCAACCGCTCAGCGGGAGAATCGACTTGTCCGGGCCCCAGGGCGCACAGCTGCGCACGGTCATCTCTTCGGTCCATCGCATCTGTCCGGAGTTCAACCCCGTCCAGGTGCTCCGCCGCGGAGGGCGCTCGGTCCTCCTGGTCGGCACCACGGGACGCAGTACGGCCGTGGCCAAGTGTTTACTGGACCATTCCCCGGCATGGACCGAACGGTTCCGGCATGAAATAGCCACATACCGGGCGTTTGTGCGGCACCGCCCGCCGGTGCGGGTGCCCCGCCTGATCGCCGCGGATCCGGACAACGGCACGCTGGTCATCGAGCGGATGCCCGGCCGGCCCGCCGCCGTCCAGCGGCATCCGGTGGACACCGTGCCCCGTGCGGACATCCGGGCGGCGCTCGGCGCCGTCTGCCGGGTCAACCTCTGGCGGCCGCCGGCCGGCATGTTCGACATGCCGCTGGACTACGGCAAGCGGATCGCCCGGTATCACGAGTTGGGGCTGCTCACCGACCGTGACATGGGCGATCTCCAGAAGCTGTTGCACGGTCTGGCGCACGTCCAGGGGCAGTTCTGCCACGGCGACGCGCTGCTCTCCAACGTCCTGCTCTCACCGGCCGGCCCGGTGCTGGTCGACTGGGACCACGCCGGCTGGTATCTGCCCGGGTACGACCTGGCCACCCTGTGGGCCGTCCTGGGCGACGCCCCGGTGGCGCGCCGGCAGATCAGCCAGCACGCCCAGGCCGCGGGACCCACGTCCCGCGACGCCTTCCTGGTGAATCTGATGCTGGTGCTGACACGCGAGATCAGGACGTACGAGACGGCCGTGCAGCGTGCGATGCAGGAGCCCGCGACGCCCGGCGCGGCCGACTCCGGAGAGGAGCAGCGGCTGCTGCTGCGGAGGCTGCACGACGACTGCGCCATGGCCCGGCGCGCCGTCCGGGCGGCGGTGGGCACCCGCTGATTCCGACGACTGTCCACACGGCGCACCGCCGACTTGTGGCGTGGGACAGTCGCTCGGCGGCGTGTCGACGCTCACTCATACGGGCGATCACCACTTCCGCAGCTCCTCGACGCCCGCGCCGGGAAACTCCCCGACGCGGGCGTTGACGTGTGGGACGGCGTCACTCCAGTCTGATGAGCACCGCTCCAGTCGGATTGACGGTTCGTCGGCCAGGCCGATGCCTCTTGGTAGGTTCGGTCCGCAGGCCTGATCGCGCACCCCATCACTGCCGGCGCTCGGCACGGCCCGTCCTGAGGAGGCCGCATTGCGAGGATCCGCCCCGGAGTCCCCACACACGCCATCCCGAAGAAACGCACGAAGAACTCCACGAAGGAGCCGTCGAGCGCTGCGGGCGGCCGGCGCGCTCGCGTCGGCCGCCCTGCTGCTGCCGGTGGTCACGGCCGGGCCGGCCGCGACCGCGGGGCAGCGGGCCCCCGGTGTGTTCCAGCGCCAGGTCACCGATGCCGCGAACCGGTACCACGTGCCGAGCAGCGTGCTGCTCGGCGTCGCGTATCTGGAGTCCCGCTGGGACGGCCACAGCGGCTCCCCCAGCGTCGGCGGGGGCTACGGGCCCATGCACCTCACCGACGCCGCGACCGCCCTGGCCTCCGCCCCGCACCACAGCGACGCCACCGAGGACGCCCGCGGCGACGCCGCCCGCCCGCGCCCGGCCGTCCGTGTGGCCGCGCCCGCCCCGGAGCGCGGCGCCCTCCCCGCCCGGCTGCGCACCCTGGACCGCGCCGCCGAGCTCACCGGCATGTCCCCCGAGCGGCTGCGCCGGGACCCCGCCGCCAACCTCCAGGGGGGTGCCGCCCTGCTCGCCGCGGAGCAGAAACGACTGGGGCTGCCGCTGAGCGACGACGCCGCCGACTGGTACGGGGCGGTGGCCGCCTATGCGGGCGCCACGGACCGCGCGACCGCCAGGACGTTCGCCGACGACGTGTACGAGGTGATCCGCTCCGGCCAGCGGCGCAGGACCGACGCGGGCCAGGACGTCGCCCTGCCGGGCAGCCCGGGGCTGGCCCCCCGCACCGAGCAGGTGGACCGGCTGGGGCTGGGCACCGTGGCGGCCGCGGGCGTCGAGTGCCCGCCCACGGTGGCCTGCGAGTCCATCCCCGCCCCGTACCAGCAGCTGGAGGGCAAGGACTACGGCAACCACGACGTCGAGAACCGGCCCGCCTCCCAGAAGGTCGACTTCATCGTCATCCATGACACCGAGGGGACCTGGGAGACCACGATCAAGCTGATCAAGGATCCGGCGTACGTCTCCTGGAACTACACGATCCGCTCCGGGGACGGCCACGTCGCCCAGCACGTGCAGGCCAAGGACGTCGCCTGGCACGCGGGCAACTGGTACGTGAACTCCAAGTCGGTCGGCATCGAGCACGAGGGGTTCCTGGCGCAGCCCGACGCCTGGTACACGGAGGAGATGTACCGCACGTCCGCGCGGCTGGTGCGGTACCTGGCGCAGAAGCTCGACGTGCCGCTGGACCGGCAGCACATCCTCGGGCACGACAACGTCCCCGGCACCACCCCGGCGACGATCAAGGGCATGCACACCGACCCGGGCCCGTACTGGGACTGGGCCCACTACTTCGAGCTGCTGGGCCGCCCCTTCCGGGGCGTGGGCAG
Source organism: Streptomyces cinnamoneus (assembly GCF_002939475.1). Taxonomy (NCBI): domain Bacteria; kingdom Bacillati; phylum Actinomycetota; class Actinomycetes; order Kitasatosporales; family Streptomycetaceae; genus Streptomyces; species Streptomyces cinnamoneus. The sequence goes on from NZ_PKFQ01000001.1 coordinate 708,648, forward strand.
CCCGTTCAGCGGCATGGTCACCATCAGCCCCGACTACGACGACCACACGCCCGTCTACACCGGCTGCGCCAAGCCCGGTGAGCAGTGCGCCGCGCACGGCTCGGGGGCGGTGCGGCTGCACGTCGCGCCGCGGGACGACGCCCCCCTGGTCCGGGACGTGGGCCTGCGCCCGGACGGCAGCCCCTCGACCGTCGACGTCAACGACACGGGCGCCCGCGCCTCCACCGGTCAGCAGTTCGCCGTGGCGGGCCGGGAGGGCGGCTGGACGGCGATCTGGTACCTGGGGCAGAAGGCCTGGTTCCGTAACCCGTGGTGGGACCCGACGGCGGTGGGCGCGCACGGCCGGCTCGTCACGCCCAAGGAGGGCCTGGGCGAGATCCCGGTGTACGGGCGCGCCTATCCGGAGCAGGAGGCCTACCCGGAGGGCGTGCCGGTGCAGGCCGTGACGCCGCTGCCGTACAAGCTGCAGGCCGGGCAGGCGTACGTCCTGGGGCAGACCTCGCCGGGCGAATACCTGTGGGCGGCGACCTTCGAGCCGGCGGGGCACCGGGTGGTGCGCGGCAAGGAGGTCTACTACGAGATCCAGTTCGGGCACCGGGTGGCCTTCGTGAGGGCCTCCGACGTGAGCGTGCGCGACACGAACTGGTAGCGCGGACGCCCCGGAGCCCGGCGTGCCTTCGGGCGGGCCGGGCTCCGGTGGTCCTGGGGGCTAGCCCGCCCGGAACATCTCCGCGGGCAGCGGCTTGAGCAGCTGGTACAGGTCGTCCGTGATGGGGCGGTCCCAGCTGGCGATGGTGACCAGGACGCCGTCGCTGCGGTCGAACTGGGTGCAGGAGATCCGGCTCTCGGAGCACTTCAGGCGCCGCACGATGAGGAGGTTGTCCTCGTGCATGACCGGTACGTCCTCGGTGCCGACGACCTCCACGGGCTCGTCGTTGCCGAGCGCCGCGAGGAGCTGTGCCACCTCGAAGGGCACCTGGCCCTCGGCGAGCTCCCGGGCCGGGGAGCCCTCGGGCAGGTTCCCGATGATCATCGCCGGGCCGCGCCCGCCGAAGAGGTCGTAGCGGAGGAAGACCCCCTGGCAACTGCCATCGGGCGCGGGCAGCAGCCCGGCCCCGAGGTCACCGGGCCAGTCCCCCGGGTCCATGGCGAGGACGTCGAAGTCCGGCCCGGTGGGGGTGGCGGCGCTGCGGCGGCGGAGGAAGGACATGCACACATCGTACGTGCCCGCTCCCACGCTGTGGCGCCGGGGAACCCGTGTGGGCGGCGTGTGCCCGTCCGCCCGCCCGGCGCCCGCAGGGGCCCCGGCCGCTTCCTGCGGGCGTCAGCCGGACGCGGGAGGGCGCGGCGGGCTGCCCCGTCGGGCGCGCCCTAGGTCAGGTCGAACGCGCCGTCCCGTGCGCTGAGGACGAAGGCCCGCCACTCCCCGGGGGAGAAGATCACTGCCGGGACGTCCGGGTCGCGCCGGTCCCGCATGGCGATGTAGCCCTCGACGAAGGCGATCTGGACGTTGCCCCGCCGTCCCTGGCCGCTCGACTGCCAGGTGGCGTTGGCGAGGTCGAGGTCCGGCTTCGCGTCGCCTGCCAGTTGTTCAGTCGTGCTGTCCAACACGTCCGCGCTCCTCCCGGCTCGTCGGTCCCCGCCCACACTAGCGAGCGGCGCGAGGGCCGCACAGGCCGCGTGTGAAGTCGCCTCAACGGGTCGGCGGTTGCGCGGCGACGAGCCACATGGAGAAGAACTGGGCGCCGCCGCCGTAGGCGTGGCCGAGGGCGCGGCGGGCGCCGGGGACCTGGTGCTCCCCCGCCGCGCCCCGGACCTGGAGGGCGGCCTCGGCGAAGCGGAGCATGCCGGAGGCGCCGATGGGGTTGGTGGACAGCACCCCGCCGGAGGGGTTGACGGGCAGGTCCCCGCCGGGGCCGGTCGCTCCGGACTCGGTGAGCCTCCAGCCCTCGCCCTCGGCGGCGAAGCCCAGGTTCTCCAGCCACATCGGCTCGTACCAGCTGAAGGGCACGTACATCTCGACGACGTCGATCTCGCGGCGGGGGTCGGTGATGCCGGCCTGGCGGTAGACGTCGGCGGCGCAGTCGCGGCCGGCGCGCGGCGAGACGAAGTCCTTTCCGGGGAAGAGCGTCGGTTCGCTGCGCATGGCGCCGCCGTGGAGCCAGGCGGGCGGATGGGGCGCGCGGGCCGCACCCGCGCGGTCGGTGAGGACCATGGCGCAGGCGCCGTCGGAGGAGGGGCAGGTCTCGGAGTAGCGGATGGGATCCCACAGCATGGGCGAGGAGCGCACCTTCTCCAGGGTGATGTCGTGTTCGTGGAGGTGGGCGTAGGGGTTGTTCAGGGCGTTGCGGCGGTCCTTGAGGGCGACGAGGGCGCCGACGCCGCCGGGGGCTCCGCTGCGGCGGATGTAGGCGCGTACGTGCGGGGCGAAGAAGCCGCCGGCGCCGGCGAGGAGGGGCTGCTGGAAGGGGACGGGCAGGGACAGGCCCCACATGGCGTTGGACTCGGACTGTTTCTCGAAGGCGAGGGTGAGGACGGTCCGGTGGACGCGGGCCGCGACGAGGTTCGCGGCGACGAGGGCGGTGGAGCCGCCGACGGAGCCGGCGGTGTGGACGCGCAGCACGGGCTTGCCGGCCGCGCCGAGCGCGTCGGCGAGGTACAGCTCCGGCATCATGACGCCCTCGAAGAAGTCGGGTGCCTTGCCGAGGACGACGGCTTCGATGTCGGACCAGGTCAGCTCGGCGTCGGCCAGGGCGCGCCGGGCGGCTTCGCGGACGAGTCCGGCGAGGGAGACGTCGCGGCGGGCGGCGGCGTGGTGGGTCTGGCCGATGCCGACGACGGCCACGGGTTCCTTGCTCACGGCCGGTCCCCTTCCAGCACGGCGACGAGGTTGTGTTGCAGGCAGGGTCCGGAGGTGGCGTGCGCGAGGGCCCGGTGGGCCTCGCCGCGGTGGATGCGGGCGGCGGCCTCGCCGAGGCGGATCAGGCCGGTGGCCATGACGGGGTTGGCGGCCAGGGCGCCGCCGGAGGGGCAGACCGGTACGTCGTCGCCGAGGCGCAGGACCTTGCGCAGGATCACTTCCTGGGAGGTGAAGGGGGCGTGGATCTCGGCGAGGTCGAGGGGGGCGTCGAAGGCTCCGGCGTGTTCGGCGGCGAGCCGGGTGGAGGGGGAGTCGGTGAGGTCGCGGACGCCGAGGGCGTGGGGTTCGACGCGGTGGTCGATGCCGCGGATCCAGGCCGGGCGGCGGCACATCCGGCGTGCGGTGTCGCCGGCGGCCAGGACGACGGCGGCGGCGCCGTCGCCGACGGGTGGGCAGTCGCCGGTACGCAGGGGACGTACGACGTAGTCGCCGGCGGGCACCGGTGCGCGCAGTTGGGCGTGGGGGTTGCCGCCGGCGGCGGTGCGGTTGCGGTCGGCGATCGCGGCGAGGGCGTGTTCGTCGGTCTCGCCGGCGTCGATGAGCGCCTGGGCCTGGAGGGCGGCGAGCGCGACGGCGTCGGGCCACAGGGGGGCCGCGTAGTAGGGGTCGAGCTGGCGGCTGAGGACGTCGCGGACCTCGCCCGCGGAGGACTTGCCGTGGGCGTAGACGAGGGCGGTGTCGGCGTCGCCGGTGAGGATCTTCACCCAGGCCTCGTGGAGGGCCCAGGCGCCGTCGGTCTCGACGTGGGACTCGGCGATGGGCGGCCAGGCGCCGACGCTGTCGAGGGCCATGGTGAAGGAGAAGGGCCGGCCGGCGAGGTAGTCGCTGGATCCCGAGCAGGTGAAGTCGGCCTCGCCGGGCGCGAGTCCTGCCTGGTCGAGCGCGTCGCGCAGGACGGGCAGCAGCATCTCGGCCTCCGACACCTCGGCCGTGGAGCGGCGGTGGTCGCTCTGGGCGAAGGCGACGATCGCGACGTCCCTGGTGGTGTCCATCTACAGGAGTCCCTTGTAGGTGTCGTAGTCGGCGTCGGGCTCGCCGGTGGGCCGGTAGTGGTCGGGGTAGCGGCCGCCGTCGGTCCAGACGGGTTCCACGCGCAGGCCCATGCGGACCTGGTCGTAGGGGATGCCGGCGATGCGTCCGTGGAGGGCGAGGTCGGCGCCGTCGAGGGCGATGTGGGCGTAGACGTAGGGGACGTCGACGGCGGTGCCCTCGGCGTGCCCGGTGTTCTTGGCCTTGATGTTGACGACGCAGAAGGTGGTGACGGTGCCCCGGGGTCCGACCTCGGCTGGTTCGGTGGTGGCGACGCCGCAGGTGGGACAGGCTCCGCGGGGCGGTACGCAGACCTTGTGGCAGGAGGGGCAGCGTTCGCCGAGGACGCGGTGCGCGGCGAGGGCCCGGAGGTGCCGGGTCTGGGCGCGTCCGGGGCTGTAGGTGTAGTCGAGGCGGGCGGGGGCGATGATGCCGGTGACGGGGTCGGGGAAGACGCCGTCGTGCGGGCGGGCGGGCCGGACGGCGGTGGGGTGTTCGTACGGCTCGAAGCAGGCGATGTCGGTGATGGCGCCCTCGCGTCGTTCCGCCCAGCGCACCCGGACGCGCAGGCCGGTGCGCACGGCGTCGGGTCCGGGGGCGTCGAGGGCGTGGAGGAGGGCGGTGTCGGCCCCGTCGAGCCGTACGAGCGCCCAGGCGAACGGGTGCGTCAGGGGCTGTCCGCGGCGCGGGGCGGGGTTCCAGGCCCAGGTGGTGACGGTTCCGGTGGGGTCCACCTCGACGAGGTCGCGGATCTCCTCGGCCGTTCGGGGGTCGTATTCGACGGGGGGTACGAGCACCCGGTCGTCGTGGGTGCGTACGCCCAGGACGGTGCGTTCGCGCAGGCCGGTGAGGAAGGCGCTCTGGACGGGGCCGAGGGAGCGGGTGAAGGGGAAGGCGACGACCATCGGTGCGCTGAGGGGTTCGGGCATCGGCGGGGGTCTCCTTCGGGCTCAGGCGCGGCGGTAGACGGCGGGGCGCTTCTCGGCGAAGGCGCGGGCGCCTTCCCGGGCGTCGGCGGTGCCGAGGACGGGCCGGCCGCGTTCGAGTTCGAGGGCGAGGCCGTCGCGCTCGCTGAGCCCTTCGGCGTCGAGGACGCAGGCCTTGACGGCCTCGACGGCCAAGGGCGCGTTGCCGTTGACGAGTTCGGCGATCTCCAGTGCCTTGTCGAGGGCGGTGCCGTCGGGGACGACGTGGCCGACGAGGCCGATGCGCCCGGCTTCGTCGGCGGTGTACGGGCGTCCGGTGAGCAGCATTTCGAGGGCGTGGGTGCGGGGGATCTGGCGGGGCAGGCGGACGGTCGAGCCGCCGATGGGGAAGAGGCCGCGCCTGACCTCGAAGAGGCCGAAGGTGGCGCCGCGGCCGGCGACGCGGATGTCGGTGCCCTGGAGGATCTCGGTGCCGCCGGCGACGCAGGGGCCCTCGACCGCGGCGATCACGGGCTTGCGCGGCCGGTGGTGGCGGAGCATGGCCTTCCAGTGCAGGTCGGGGTCGGCCTTGAAGCGGGCCCTGGCGGCTTCGTCCCGCGTGCCACGGCCGGCGAGTGCCTTGAGGTCCATGCCGGAGCAGAAGCAGCCGCCGGCGCCGGTGAGGACGACGGAGCGGATGTCGTCGTCGGCGTCCGCCGCCAGCCAGCCGTCGTGGAGGCCGGCCAGCATGGGCAGCGAGAGGGCGTTCCTCGCCTCCGGCCGGTTGAGGGTGAGCACGAGGGTCGCGCCGACGCGGTCCACGGTCAGGTGTTCGGTCCCGGGCATGGCAGTCCTCCCGTCGTGAGACCAGAACAGGGTGCAGGAGGCGGGGGCGCGGTTCAATAGCTTTCTGACTAACCGTCAGATATTTGACCGACGGCCCTTCCCTCCGCGGCGCGGCGGCGCTCTAATGACGGCCGTGGACTTCAACCTCGCGGATCTCTTCGAGTCGGTCGCGGCCACGGTCCCCGCCCGGGAGGCCCTCGTCCACGCCGGCCGCGCGGACGGCGGTGCGGAGCGCCGGCTGACGTACGCGGAGCTCGACGCGGCGGCCGGCCGGCTCGCGCACCACCTCCTGGACGCCGGCGTCCGGCCGGGCGAGCACGTGGGCCTCCACCTCTACAACGGCGTCGAATACCTCCAGACGCTCTTCGCCTGCCTGAAGATCCGGGCAGTGCCGGTCAACGTCAACTACCGCTACGTGGAGGAGGAGCTGGCCCACCTCTACCGTGACGCCGACCTCGTGGCGCTGGTCTTCGACGCGGAGTTCACGGGACGGGTGGCGGCGGCGTTGCCGCGGTCGGGCGACCGGATGCGCCACCTGATCCGGGTGGGGCCACCGCCCGGCGCCACGGCGGAACCGGGCATCACCCCCGTGCCCTTCGCCGACGCCGAGGCCGCCGGCTCCCCCGGGCGCGACTTCGCACCGCGTTCGGGCGACGACCGCTTCATCATCTACACGGGCGGTACCACCGGCATGCCCAAGGGCGTGGTCTGGCGGCAGGAGGACCTCTTCTTCTCCGGGCTGGCCGGCGGAGCGCCGAGGGGCGAGCCGGCGAAGCGGCCGCAGGAGGTCGCCGAGCGCGTCGCGGCCGGCGGCGAGGGGCTCGTCTTCTTTCCGATGGCCCCGCTGATGCACGGCACGGCCACGCTCACCGCGCTCGTCGCCTTCTGCCTCGGCCAGAAGGTGGTGCTGCAGCGGCGTTACGACCCCGGACGGGCGCTGCGCACGGTCGCCCGGGAGCGGGTCACCAGTTCGTCGCTGGTCGGCGACGCGATGCTGCGCCCGCTGCTGGACGCCCTGGCCGGGCCCTCGCGGGGCGCCGACTGCTCGTCCCTGCTGAGCGTCAGCAGTTCGGGGGCCGTCCTGTCGGAGACGGTGCGCGCCCAGTTCGCCGAACTGCTGCCGGGAGTACTGCTGATCAACAACTTCGGCTCCTCGGAGTCGGGCTTCAACGGCACCGCCACCGACGACGCCGGGCTGGAGCGGGGCTTCCGGCTGCGGGTCAACGACCGTACGGCGGTGGTCGACCCGGTCACCCACCGGCCGGCGCCTTCGGGTGTACCGGGCCGGCTGGCCCAGCGCGGCCACGTCCCGCTGGGCTACTACAACGACCCCGAGAAGACGGCGGAGACGTTCTTCACGGCCGGCGGCGAGCGGTGGGTGCTGCTCGGCGACATGGCGACGGTGGACTCCGAGGGCGTGGTCACGGTGCTCGGACGGGGCTCGCAGTGCATCAACACGGGCGGCGAGAAGGTGTTCCCGGAGGAGGTGGAACAGGTCCTCAAGGCACATCCGTCGGTCTACGACGCACTGGTCACGGGCGTCCCCGACCCTCGGTGGGGCCAGCGCGTCGCGGCGGTCGTCCAGCCCCGCGAGGGCGCCGACCCGCCGTCCCTGACCGCCCTGCAGGCCCACTGCCGCGCGAGGCTCGCGGGCTACAAGGTGCCGCGCACCCTGGTCCTCACGGACCGCGTCCAGCGCTCCCCGAGCGGCAAGGCGGACTACCGCTGGGCCCGGGCGGTGGCAGAGGGCGCGCCGGCGTGACGCGCCCGGCGCCGGCGGACGAGAGGCTCCTCCGCGCCCTTGACGTGGGCGGCGTTCGCCTGATTACGTGACACCCATGCCACAGACCGAACGATCGGTCGGGTGATCGGGGGGTGGGTGCGATGACCGAACGGGGGAGGCTGCTGGACGCGGCCGAGCGCATGTCGCGCGGGGAGCTGGCCGCGCTCCAACTCGAGCGGCTGCGGGCCACGCTGCGGCACGTCCACGACAACGTCCCCTTCTCCAGGGCGGCTTTCGAGGCCGCCGGGGTGCGCCCCGAGGACTGCCGGTCGCTCGCCGACCTCGCCCGGTTCCCGTTCACCACCAAGGCGGACCTGCGTGCCAACCACCCGTTCGGCATGTTCGCGGTCGACCGCTCGCGCGTGCGGCGCCTGCACGCCTCCAGCGGCACGACGGGCACGCCGACCGTCGTCGGCTACACCCGGCGGGACCTGGACACCTGGGCGGACGTCGTGGCCCGGTCGATCCGGGCCGCGGGCGGGCGGCCCGGGGACGTCGTGCACATCGCCTACGGCTACGGCCTGTTCACCGGCGGCCTCGGCGCGCACTACGGCGCCGAGCGGCTCGGTTGCACCGTCGTCCCCGCCTCCGGCGGCATGACCGCCCGCCAGGTGCGGCTCATCCTGGACCTCCACCCCCGGGTCATCATGGCCACGCCCTCGTACATGCTCACCCTGCTGGACGAGTTCGAGCGCCAGGGCGTCGACCCCCGCGGCACCTCCCTGCGCGTCGGCGTGTTCGGCGCCGAGCCGTGGACCGAGGAGATGCGCCGGGAGATCGAGGAGCGCTTCGGCATCGACGCCGTCGACATCTACGGGCTCTCCGAGGTCATCGGCCCCGGCGTCGCCCAGGAGTGCGTGGAGACCAAGGACGGGCCGCACATCTGGGAGGACCACTTCTACCCGGAGGTCGTCGACCCCGTCACCGGCGAGCCGCTGCCGGACGGGGCGTTCGGCGAGCTGGTGCTCACCTCGCTCACCAAGGAGGCCATGCCCGTCGTCCGCTACCGCACCCGCGACCTCACGCGGCTGCTGCCGGGCACCGCACGGGTGTTCCGGCGGATGGAGAAGGTCACCGGCCGCGGCGACGACATGATCATCCTCAGGGGGGTCAACCTGTTCCCCTCCCAGATCGAGGAGATCGTGCTGCGCACCCCCGGCGTCGCGCCCCACTTCCAGCTGCGCCTGACCCACGAGGGCCGGCTGGACCGGCTCACCGTACGGGCCGAGGCGCGCCCGGCGACGACGGCGGAGGGAAGAGCGGCGGCGGCCGGGGAGATAGCAGGGCGGATCCGGGACAGCGTCGGGGTGTCGGCGGCGGTCGAGATCGTCGCCCCCGGAACGCTCGAACGCTCTTCGGGCAAGCTCCGGCGGGTCGTCGACGAACGGGGCGACGGCGGGGCACGTGACCAGCGGGGGATGTGACTAGCGGGCCGCCGCGTCCGGCCCCTGGTCCCGGTGCGGTTCGCGCAGGAGGCGTTTGTAGAGCTTGCCGTTGGGGTCGCGGGGCATCGTGGCGACGAAGTCCAGGGACTTCGGGCGCTTGTAACCGGCCAGGTGCCGGGCGCAGTGGGCGAGGACGTCCGCGGCGAGGCCGGCGCCCGGCTCGTGGCCCTCGGCCGGCTCCACCACCGCCCTGACCTCCTCCCCCCAGTCCTCGTGCGGAACGCCGAGGACGGCGGCGTCGGCGACGGCGGGGTGGGCCAGGAGCACGGCCTCGATCTCGGCGGGGTAGATGTTGACGCCCCCGGAGATGATCAGGTCGATCTTGCGGTCGCGCAGGAACAGATAGCCGTCCTCGTCCAGATAGCCGAGGTCGCCGACGGTGAAGAAGTCCCCCACGCGGCTGCTCTCCGTCTTGTCCGCGTCCTTGTGGTAGGCGAAGCCGCCGGTGGTCATCCGCATGTAGACCGTGCCGGTCTGGCCGGCGGGCAGCGGCTTGCCGTCGTCGTCGAGGACGGCGAGCTCGCTGATGGGCCAGGCCTTGCCGACCGTGCCGGGCTTGCGCAGCCAGTCCTGGGCGGTGGCGAAGGCGCCTCCGCCCTCGCTGGCCGCGTAGTACTCCTCGACACAGGTGCCCCACCAGCGGATCATCGCCCGCTTGACGTGGTCCGGGCAGGGTGCGGCGCCATGGACGGCGTGCCGCATGGAGGACACGTCGTAGGCCTCGCGGACGTCGGGCGACAGGGTCAGGAGCCGCCGGAACTGGGTGGGGACCATGTGCGTGTGGGTGCAGCGGTGGGTCTCGATCAGGCGCAGCATCTCCTCGGGCGTCCACTTGTCCATCAGCACCAGGCGGTGCCCGATGTGCAGCGACGCGGCCGCGAACTGGAGCACGGCCGTGTGGTAGAGCGGTGAGCAGACCAGGTGGACGTTGCCGTCGAACGGCTTGATGCCGAAGATGCCGAGGAATCCGCCCAGGTGGGCCTCCTCCGGCGGCTTGCCGGGCAGGGGCCGGCGGATGCCGCGCGGGCGGCCGGTCGTGCCGGAGGTGTAGTTCATGACCCAGCCGAGGGTGCGGCCCTCGGGCGGGGTGTCCGGCCGGCCGTCCAGGAGCGCGGCGTACGGGCGGAAGCCCGCGATGTCCCCGACGGCGTAGCGGTGGTCGGCGGGCAGGCCCGCCTCGTCGGCGGCGGCCGTCACGGTCGCGGCCCAGCGTGCGTGGGCGATGAGCGCCTTGGCGCCGGAGTCGGCGACGATCCAGGCGATCTCGGGCGCCACGAGGTGGTGGTTGACGGGGACGAGGTAGAGGCCGGCCTGGGTGGCGGCGAGGTGGGCGGTGAGGAATTCGGGTCCGTTGGGCAGGACGACGGCGAAGGCGTCGCCCCGGCGCAGGCCGGCGGCGCGCAGGCCGTGGACGAGCCGGTTGGCGGCGGCGTGCAGCCGGTGGGCGGTCCATCCCTCGCCGTCGGGCGCGACCAGGACGACGCGCCCCGGGTCGGCGGTGGCCTGGGCCCAGAAGCCGTTGGGCGGTTGCGGCATGGGTGCTCCTCCTCGGGTCGGGGCCGGGCTGGGCGTCGGCGGGGCGGTGGAGCCGGGGGTTATCCGCGGGTGTCCGGGGGTGCGGCGCGGCCGGCGACGCGGGAGAGGCGCTCGACGGCCCGCTCGAAGCCCCGCGTGAGGTCGTCGACGACGGCCTGGACGCCGCGGACCGAGTCCATGCGGCCGACGATCTGCCCGACGGGGGTGCCGAGCAGCGGCACGACCTCGTGCCTCTGGATGCGGGAGAGCGCCTCGGCGACGAGCAGGCCCTGGAGCGGCATGGGCAGGGTGCCGGGGCCGGCCGGGTCGTCCCAGGCGTCCGTCCACGCGGTGCGCAGCTGACGGGCGGGCTTGCCGGTGAGGGCGCGGGAGCGCACGGTGTCGCCCGACCCGGCGGCGAGGAGCTTGGCGGTCAGGGCGGTGGAGCCGGTGCCCGCCTCCTTCGTGGTGAGCCAGAGGGAGCCGAGCCAGACGCCCTGCGCGCCGAGCGCGAGGCCGGCGGCGATCTGTTCGCCGCTGCCGATGCCGCCGGCGGCCAGCACGGGCAGCGGGTCGACGGCCCGTACGACCTCGGGGGTGAGCACCATGGTGGCGATCTCGCCGGTGTGTCCGCCGGCCTCGTAGCCCTGGGCCACGACGACGTCGACCCCGGCCTCGGCGTGGCGGACGGCGTGCCGGGCGCTCCCGGCGAGGGCGGCGACCAGGGTGCCGTGGCGGTGGGCGCGGTCGACGACGTCGGCGGGGGGCGGGCCCAGGGCGTTGGCGAGCAGCGTGAGCGGGTACGCGAAGGCGGCGTCGAGCTGGGCGCGGGCCACCTCCTCCATCCAGCCGGTGATGCGCCAGCCGCCCTCGTCCCCCTCGGCGAGGCCGGGCACGCCGTGTGCGGCGAGCGTGTCCCGGACGAAGCGGCGGTGTCCGGCGGGGATCATCGCCTCGACGTCGGCCTCGGTGACCCCCTCGACCTTCCGGGCGGGCATGACGACGTCGAGCCCGTACGGCCCGCCGTCGGTGTGCGCCGCCAGCCAGTCCAGGTCGCGTTCCAGCTCGCCGGGGGTGCGGTAGCGCACGGCGCCGAGGACTCCGAGACCTCCGGCGCGGGTGATGGCGGCGGCGACCGCGGGGAAGGGGGTGAAGCCGAAGAGCGCGTGCTCGATGCCCAGCCGTTCGCTCAACTCGGTCCGCATGGGCGGCAGGATGCCGCAGGGAGGCGACCGAGGGAAGACCTTTTCTGACGCTACGTCAGCTCACTGGACGACCCGGCGGCTCCGATCCGCGCAGCTGCCGGCCCCGTGTGGCGCGGGTGCGGCGCAGGGCGGCGACCTGGCGGTAGAGCTCCACGGCCTCGGCGCTGCGGCCCAGCTGCTCCAGGCAGTGCGCCTCGTCGTGCCGGCTGGCCAGGGCGTCGGGGTGGTCCGCGCCCAGGACCCGCTGACGGGCCTGGGCGACGTCCCGGTAGACGGCCAGGGCGTCGCTCCAGCGGCCGAGCCAGCCCAGGCCGACCGCCACCTCGCGCCGGCTCACCAGGGTGTCCGGGTGGTCGGCGCCCAGGACGCGGGCGCGGATGGCGCAGACGTCGCGCGCTTCCGCCAGGGCCTCCTCCCACCGGCCGAGGCGGCCGAGGTTGACGCCCAGCCCGTGCCGGGCGCGCAGGGTGTCGGGGTGCGCGGGGCCCTGGGCGCGCGTGCGGTCCTCGACGAGTTCGCGGTAGAGCTCCAGGGCCTCGGTGCTGCGCCCGAGCCGGCCGAGGCAGATGCCGGCCTCGTACCGGGCGGCCAGCGTGTCGGGGTCGTCCGGGCCGAGCACCCGGGCGCGGACCGCGGCCACGTCCTGGTACGTGCGCAGCGCCTCGGTCCAGCGGCCGAGCTGGCCGAGCGCGTAGCCGACCTCGTAGCGGGTGACGAGGGTGTCGGGGTGCTCGGGGCCGAGCACGCGGCCGCGCGCGGCGGCCACCTCACACGCCATGCCGTAGGACTCCTCCAGCCGTCCGAGTCTGCTCAGGTTGAAGGCCAGGTTGTGGCGGCAGCGCAGGGTGTCGGGGTGGTCGGTGCCCATGGCGCGCTCGCGGGAGGCGAGCACGGCGACGTACACCTGGTGCGCCTCGACGTGCCGGCCGAGCTGGCCGAGGACGTAGGCCGTCTCCTGGCGGGCGGCGAGCGTCTCGGGGTGCTCGGGGCCCAGCGTCCGCTCCCGGCCGGCCGCGGTCAGCGTGAACTCGCGCAGCGCGTCGCCGGGCCGGCCCAGCCGGCTGAGGGCGAAGCCGACCTCGTAGCGGCTGGCGAGGGTGTCGGGGTGGTCGGACCCGAGCAGGCGCTCGCGTTCGGCGACCAGGGCCCGCTGCACCTCGCCGGCCTCGGCCCAGCGGTCGAGGCGGGCGAGGCGCAGCCCCTCGCTGTGCCGTCCGGCGAGTTCGGCCAGGACGTCGGGGGGAGGCGGGCGTTCGGCGGCGGCGACGCGGGGCGTTCCGGTGGGGGCCGGCGTGGCCCGGCCCTCCTCGCCCGGCCCGGTCCAGGCGCCGGTGAGGGCGGCCGCGGGGTCGGGCGAGGGCTGGAGGGGGGCCGCGCCGGCCGCCTTGGAGCCGGTGGTCATGTCCCGCGCCCAGCCGGGCAGCCGGGGCGGCTCCGGCAGGCGCACGTAGGCCCGTACTGGCCGGGGCCGGCCCTCGGGGAGCGTGCCGGCGGCCGGCGGCCGGAGCGCGGAGTGGGCACGGGGCGGAGGCAGTTCGGCGACGCGGCGCACCAGGTCGGCGGCGTCCTCCGGCCGGTCCCCGGGGTCCTTGGCCAGCAGGTCCAGCACGACGCGCTCGAAGCCCTCGGGGAGCTCGGGCCGCAGCTCCCGGGGCGGCCGCGGCGGGGTGTCGCGGTGACCGACGAGGACGGCCCAGGCGTCGTCCATGTCGAAGGGCGGGGCGCCGGTGGCGATCTCGTACAGCACGCAGCCCAGCGAGTACAGGTCGCTGCGGTGGTCGACGTTGCCGGCGCCGATCTGCTCGGGGGACATGTAGTGCGGGGTGCCCATGGCGATGCCGGTGCCGGTGAGGCGGGCGGAGAAACCGATGTCGTGACCGAGGCGCGCGATGCCGAAGTCGCATATCTTCACGGTGCCGTCGCCGAGGCGGACGATGTTGGCGGGCTTGAGGTCGCGGTGCACGATGCCCTGCCGATGGGTGTACGCGAGGGCCGCGCCGACCTGTTCGGCGATCTCGATGACCTCGGGCACGGGCAGCGGGTGCTGCTTGTTGTCCTCCAGCAACTGGCTGAGGTTGCGGCCGTCCAGCAGCTCCATGACCAGGTAGAGGACGCCCTCCGATTCGCCGAAGTCGTGGACGACGGTGATGCCCCGGTGCTGAAGCGACGCCGCGACGCGCGCCTCGCGCCGGAACCGCTCCCGCAGGACCCGCAGGTACGACTGCTCGTGCTGGCGGCCCATGGGTTTGAGGCACTTGACGGCCACGTGGCGCCCGAGGGCGTCGTCGCGGGCCCGCCACACCTCGCCCATCCCGCCCCGACCGATCAGGTCGAGCAGCTGGTACCGGCCCTGGATCAGCCTGGTGTCCGCCATCCCGTGCCGCCGCCCCCGTCGATTCGCTGCGCCTCCCCCGGCCCCTCAAGTATGGCCGTCCGTCTGTGCAGCTTGTAGGCCGACGAACAGCCGCGGGGCCCGGACGGGCCCCCGTCCTCGGGATGTCTCGGGGCGCCCGCCCGAACAGGTGAAGAGCGCAGGGAGGCAGGAGGGCTTACCCGGGCGCGGCCACACGCCCCCGTGCGGGGTCGCACGCCCGCCAGCGAGCGCCGGCGCGCTCATGGGCCGGGCCGGCCGGGACCGGTCGGGTGTGACGGGGCGTACACGGCCGGTTACGGGTGGCCGTCGGGACGCCCACGGGGGCTCGGCACAGCGCGGCCCGCCGGGGCGGCGGCCGGCGCTCGGCGGCGACCGCCGGTGCCCCCGGCGCCCGGAAGAGCGCGGTTGGGCCGGGCGCCCCGCCTCGGTTCGCCGGCTCTTCGCGGGGTGGGAGTCAGCGCGGCGGGAGGAATTCCCGCAATTCCAGGACGTCCGGGTTTTCACCCGTCTCCTGGAGATCGCGGGACAGGGGTCAGGAGCGCTTCTGGCCCGTCTGGTCCTCGGCGCGCTGGGCGTTCTTCTCCTTGATCCGCACCGCTTCCTTGCGGACCTCGGCCTGGATGGCGCGTTCCTTCTGCAGCCACTCGGGCAGTTCCGTCTTCAGCGCCTCGATCTGCTCCGTGGTGAGGGCCTCGGTGATTCCGCCCCGGGCGAGGCCCGCGATGGAAACGCCCAGCTTCGCCGCGACCACCGGCCGGGGGTGCGGGCCGTTGCGTCGCAGCTCCTGCAGCCACTCGGGCGGATCGGCCTGCAGCGCGTTCAGTTCGTTGCGCGAGACGACACCCTCCTGGAATTCCGTGGGGGTGGCCTCGAGGTACACACCCAGCTTCTTCGCCGCGGTCGCGGGCTTCATCGTCTGGGTGCTCTTGTGCGACGTCATGATGTCAAGGGTATCGAGCATGTGCGCTACCTCTGACCACGACCGGTAACCTGGCGGAGTGACAGGCTCGGATGTATCCCCTTCGTTCCGGCTCGCATATGTCCCGGGAGTGACGCCCAGCAAATGGGTGCGGATCTGGAACGAGCGGCTGCCCGACGTCCCCTTGACCCTCGTCGCGGTGTCCGCCGCGGAGGCCTTCGGCACGCTGCGCGGCGGCGACGCCGACGCCGGTTTCGTACGGCTGCCGGTCGACCGCACGGACCTCAGCGCGATCCCGCTCTACACCGAGACGACGGTGGTCGTGGTCCCGAAGGACCACGCCGTGGCGGCGGTCGAGGAGGTGTCCGCCGAGGACCTCGCGGACGACATCGTGCTGCACCCGCTCGACGACACCCTGGAGTGGGAGCGGCTTCCGGGACGCCCCGCGCTGGAGCGCCCCGCCACGACGGCCGACGCCGTCGAGCTGGTGGCGGCGGGGGTGGGGGTCCTCGTCGTGCCGCAGTCGCTCGCGCGCCTGCACCACCGCAAGGACCTCACGTACCGGCCGGTCTCCGACGCGCCCGTCTCGCGCGTCGCACTGTCGTGGCCGCAGGAGCAGACCACCGACCTGGTGGAGGACTTCATCGGGATCGTCCGCGGGCGCACGGTCAACAGCACCCGGGGCCGGAAGCCCGCCCCCGACCAGCCGAAGGACAAGCGTCCCGAGGCGGGCGGGGCCCGGCGGAAGCCGGCGGCCGGCAAGACGGCGGGCAAGCCGGGCGGCGGCAGGAACCCGCGCGGCGGTTCGGGCGGCACCCCCAAGGGCGCCAAGCGCGGCAAGCCGCGCCGCCGGTCCTAGGGGGCCTCCGGCAGCACGGCGCCCCGCGTCAGCGGCGCACCCGTGGCATCCCCAGGCCGATCCAGGAGATGATCTCGCGCTGGATCTCGTTGTTGCCGCCCCCGAAGGTGAAGATGACCGCGCTGCGGTAGCCGCGTTCCAGCTCGCCGTGGAGGACCGCGCCCGCGGAGCCCTCCTTGAGGGGGCCTGCCGCGGCGAGGACCTCCATGAGCCACGCGTAGGCGTCGCGGCGCGCCTCGGAGCCGTAGACCTTCACGGCCGAGGCGTCCTGCGGGGTGAGGGTGCCGCGTTGGAGGGCGTCCACCATCCGCCAGTTGAGCAGCTTCATGGCGTCGAGCCGGATGTGGGTGCGGGCGAGCCGGCCGCGTACCCAGCCGAGGTCGACGACGCGGCGGCCGTCGGGCATCTTGGTGGTGGCCGCCCAGTGGCGGACGTCCCGCAGGGCCTTGATGGCGGTCGTGCCGTGGGCCGCCAGGGTGACGCGCTCGTGGTTGAGCTGGGTGGTGATCAGCCGCCAGCCCTGGTTCTCCTCGCCGACGCGGTGGGTGGCGGGGACGCGGACGTCGTCGTAGTGGCTCGCCGTGGTGTCGTGGGACGCCAGGGTGTTGATCAGCGTGCAGGAGTATCCGGGGGCGCTGGTGGGGACCAGGAGGATGCTGATGCCCTTGTGCGGGGGGACGCCGTCCTCGACGGGCCTGGTGCGTACGGCGAGCCAGACCCAGTCGGCCGTGTCGCCGTTGGTGGTCCAGATCTTCTGGCCGTTGACCGTGTAGTGGCCGGTATCCCGGTCGCCCTCGCGCACCGCCCGGGTGGTGAGGGAGGCCAGGTCCGTGCCCGCGCCGGGCTCGCTGTAGCCGATGGCGAAGTCCAGCTCGCCGGAGAGGATGCCCGGGAGGAAGGCCGCCTTCTGTTCCTCGGTGCCGTACTGCATGAGCGTCGGGCCGACCGTGTTGAGGGCCATGAGCGGCAGGGGCACGCCGGCCTGGGCGGCCTCGTCGAAGAAGATGAACTGTTCCACGGGGGTCATGCCGCTGCCCCCGTACTCCACGGGCCAGCCGACGCCGAGCCGGCCGTCCGCGCCGAGGCGGCGGACGGTGCGGCGGTAGAACCGCTTCCGCTCGGCCGGGTCGGCGTGCCGGGCGTAGGCGTCGTCGGGCACCAGTTCCGCGAAGTACTCGCGCAGTTCGGCCCGAAACCGCGCTTGCGCGGGGGTGTACTGGAGATCCACGGCCCCTCCCTGTGGTCGTCGGCCGGTCCGCCGTGTCGCGTCACGGTAGAACGCGTTCCAGGAATGAGGAAGGGCCGGGACGCCCCCACGCCGTCGCCAGGGAGGAACGCGGGAGGAAACGGAACGGACCCGCGCCATGGGGCGCGGGTCCGTTTCCGGGTGCGGAGGGCGGCGGCGTGCGGGCGCCGTCAGCGTCCCGCGTGCTTGCGGTGCCTGCCGCCGGAGACCGGGGCCCCGCCGGCGCGGCGGCGGCCGCCGTGGGGGCCGGGGACGGCGCCGGCGGCGTACCCGCCCTGGGCGGCCTCCATCTCGGCCAGTTCCTCGTCGAGCCCGAAGCGGTTCAGCAGCGGCAGGCGGTCCAGCCGCGGCAGCAGCCAGGCGTGCCAGACGCCGGTGACGAAGAGGATGGCGGAGGCCGCGACCAGGACCGAGCCGAAGGTGTCGGTCGGGTAGTGGGCCCCGATGTACATCCGGGAGAAGGCGACGACCAGCACCGCGAGGACACCGCAGACGGCGACGGTGTTGCGGTGGCGGGAGTTGCGGAAGAGGAAGTAGGTGGCGACGGCGGCCGCGACGGTGAAGGCGGTGTGACCGCTGGGGAAGCTGTTGGAGCCGATCTCCGGGTCGAGGGAGAACTGCCGCGGCGGCCGGTCACGGGCCACGATGGCCTTGGCGATCTGGGTGCTGTTCCAGCCGACCGCGACCACGAGGAACGTCGAGACCGCCGTGACGGGCCGGCGCCGCGCGAACAGCAGCCATCCGCACCACGCCCCGAGGATCAGCACGCCGGCGACGGGCGACGCACAGTAGCTGACCAGCTCC
The DNA here is from genome assembly GCF_002939475.1 of Streptomyces cinnamoneus. Lineage (NCBI taxonomy): Bacteria > Bacillati > Actinomycetota > Actinomycetes > Kitasatosporales > Streptomycetaceae > Streptomyces > Streptomyces cinnamoneus. Next base: position 726,498 of record NZ_PKFQ01000001.1, read on the forward strand.
ATGAGGGTGTTCAGCCAGCCGGTGCGGGTGTTGGTCTGGATCGTGCGGTCCAGGTCCAGGTCGTGCGGCTGGATCAGACGGGTGTGCGCGGCAACCAGCCCGAGCGAGATCGCGAGAGCGAACAGCAGGAGGGAGTTGCGCAACCAGTGGCGCACGTAGGGCATCGGCACGGGGTCCTTCGGATCGGTATCGCGGCGCCGGGGTGGCAGCACGTCGGCGTACGGATGAATGACGGGTACACGCCGCACGGAGTGGGCGCGGCTGTACATCAAAAGCTACACGCGTGGCGACCCCCGCCCGGGAGCCGCCGGGGGCGGCCGGAGCGCGCCCGGGGTGCGGGACCCGCCGGATGCGGGCCCGTGAACCGGAGGCTGTGCGGACCCCGTGGGGGCACTGTGTGACAGGGGTCACCTCGAAGGGCGCACGCCGTGGCGGGGCGGGAGCGCGCGAGGCGGTGGGCCCGGAGCCCCCTCCCCCGACCCGGGAAAACCGTGATAGTTATACCGGTGCCAGCGGAAGCACCTGCGGGAGGGGCCGGAATGATCACTTTGATGTCCTCGACGGAACTGGAGACCATGCGCGAGGCGGGCCGTGTCGTGGCCAAGGCCCTCGACACCGTGCGCCAGAAGGCCGCCGTCGGCGTCTCACTGCTCGAACTCGACGAGATCGCCGCCGCGGTGATCGACGACGCGGGGGCGACGTCCTCGTTCCGCGGCTACCACCCGGGCCACGCCCCCACCCCCTACCCGGGGGTGATCTGCTCCTCGGTCAACGACGCCGTGGTCCACGGCATCCCGAACGGCTACCGGCTCCAGGACGGCGACCTCGTCAGCATCGACTGCGGGGCCAGCGTCGACGGCCTGCACGGTGACTCCGCCGTGAGCTTCGTCGTCGGCGAGGCCCGGCCCGACGACCTGGAGCTCGTCGACACCACCGAGAGGGCGCTGCGGGCGGGCATCGACGCCCTCCAGCCGGGCGCGAGGATGGGCGACGTCTCCCACGCCATCGGCGTCATCGGCCGCGCGGCGGGCTACGGCCTGCTGGAGAACCACGGCGGCCACGGGGTGGGGCGGGCGATGCACCAGGACCCCTTCGTGCCCAACGAGGGGCGCGCGGGCCGCGGCATGCGGCTGCGCCCCGGCCTGGTGCTGGCCCTGGAGCCCATGTTCCTGGCGGGCGGCCGGGACGGTTACCGCGTGGCGGGCGACGGCTGGACGCTGCGCACCCTCGACGGCAGCCGGGCGGCACACGCCGAGCACACGGTGGCCGTCACCGAGGACGGCCCCCTCATGCTCACGGCACCCTGAGCCGGCCCGGGGTGCCCTAGCATCACGCCATGGTTCGTACACCCCTCACACCGTGGGAGAGGCAGCGCGGCGAGCGGCTCGGCGCCCTGCTGCGGGCGGCCCGCGGCAAGCGGAGCATGGTCGCGGTCGCGGCTGACGCGGGACTGTCGCCGGAGACCCTCCGGAAGATCGAGACCGGCCGCGCGCCGACCCCGGCCTTCTTCACCGTCGCCGCGCTGGCCTCCGTGCTCGGCATCTCCCTGGACGACATCGCCGCGGCCTGCGGCGAGCACCCGGAGGCCGGCCAGGCCCTGTCAGCGTGACGGTCCGGGGGCGCCCTCCAGGTCCTCGCGGACGACCGACAGCAGCGGCCCCGTCTGCTCGCGCAGGTACATGTGCCCGCCCGGCAGCGTCCCGGTCCGGAACGGCCCGGTGGTCAGCTCGCCCCAGCGGGGCAGGCTCCCGGCCGGGACGAAGCGGTCCGCCTCCCCGCGGACCGCGGTGAGCGGCGTCGTGAGCGCGGGCCGCTCGGCGTACGCGTAGGTGTCGAACGCCTCCAGGTCGGCCCGCAGCAGCGGCAGCGTCGGCAGCATGAACGCCCGCAGGGCCCGCGTCGGCGCACCGGCCAGCTCCACGGCGTACTCCAGCAGGCGGTCGTCGGGCAGGTCGTGCAGTCGCCGGGACCCGCGCGGGACGCACGGCGGCACGCAGCCGGAGACGATGAGGCGGCCCGGCGGCCTGCCCAGGCCGGTGAGCGCATGGCTGAGCTCGAAGGCGAGGAGCGCGCCGAAGCTGTGGCCGAACAGCGCGTAGGGTCCGCGCACCGCGTCGAGGAGCGGGCCGGCCAGCCCGGCCACGATGCGGTCCACCGAGCGCTGCGGAGGCTCGGCCGAGCGGGCACCGCGGCCGGGCAGCTCGACGCAGGACACCTCGACGCCGGGCCCGAGCCGCCGCCCCCAGTCGCCGTAGGGGGTGAGGATCGCTCCCGCGTACGGCAGGCAGAACAGCTGCCACGCGGCGCCTGGGCGGGGCCGGGGTGTTCTCAGCCACGCCGCCCGCGCCGTCGCGCCGCCGCCGGCTGATCCGCCGCCGGGGGCGTGACCGCCCGTTTCCGCGCCTGTCCGGCTCCGCTCCACCGCGTCTCCCCCGCCGCCGCCGAATCCGGTCAACCTATCCATACGTTCCGGCGGCCGCCAGGGGGTGGTGGCCGACGTCCCGGGCCCGCGGCCGTTCAGGCCCAGTCGACGACGAGCCGCTCTCCGCGCACCGTGACCGTCGTGCCGAACTCCGCGCAGGCGCGGGTGAACCGGTCGCGGATCCACTCCCACTCGTCCCCGCTCGCCTGCGTGGTGCGGCAGAAGTCCAGGTGCAGCGGCACCGCCTCCACCCGGACGGGCCGGGGACGTGCCGGGCCCGTGCCGTCCAGGGTGACCAGGAAGAGCAGTCCCAGGTCGTTGCGGAGGACGGGGTCGACCGCGTAGTCGTCGACGAAGTCCCCCATGTCGAAGAGGCAGCGGTCCGCGACGCCGTGGAAGACGTGGGCGGAGTGCCCGGCGACCAGGGTGGCCCCCGCCTCCAGCAACGCCGCGGCCGTGTGCCGTACGTGAGGGGGCGGCGCGGACGTCATGTTGGGGCCCCAGTGCGGGGTGACCAGGACGGCGTCGGCCTCGGCGGCGGCGCGGCCCACCAGGTCGGCGAGCCAGCCCGGCACGCCCCGGGCCAGGTCGGCGTAGGCGACGCCCGGCCGGTCCGGGCCGGCGGCGAAGTCCTCCGGGTGATCGGTGACGCCGACGACCGCCAGCCGCGTTGCGCCCGCCTCCAGCAGCGCGAAGCGCCGGGCGGCGGCGGGGTCGGGCCCGGCCCCCACGCTGCGGACGCCCGCGCGGGTCAGCAGCGCGCGGGTGTCCGCCAGGGCGTCGAAGCCGTAGTCGAGGGCGTGGTTGTTGGCGAGGGTCACACAGTCCGCGCCCAGGTCCGCGAGGACCGTGGCGGCGGCCGGCGGGGCCCGGAAGAAGAAGGGCTTGCCCGGCGCCGGCCAGGGCTCGCCGCGGTCGGACACGCAGCACTCGAGGTTGAGGACGAACGCGTCCGCGCCGGCCACGAGGCCCCTCAGCGCGGCGCTGAGGACCGTGGCCGGCCGGGGGTCCTGCTCCAGCCGCTCGGCGACGCAACGCCCCAGCATCGTGTCACCGGCCAGGGCCACCGTGATCGACACCGTCCGGCACGCCTCCGTCCCTTCCGTTTCACCGTAGCTCCGGCGACCGGGGCGGTACCAGCGGCCGGGCACGCGCGCGTGCCCGGCCGCTCGCCAGGAGTGTCCGACGGCCCGTGCCGGCCCGTCGGGCTCCCCCTAGAGGTCGACCCGTAGGCCGCCCACCCTGCTGGACAGGGTCGTGGGCAGGTCGCGGCGCCGTTGCACCCGCAGCTTGCGGTAGATGCGGGTGAGGTGCTGCTCCACCGTGCTGACGGTCACGTAGAGCATGGCGGCGATCTCCCGGTTGGTGTGGCCGTGGGCGGCCAGCACGGCCACTCTGCCCTCGGCCTCGCTGAGCGCCTCGGTGCCGCGCGGCGTGCTCGCCTCCTGCTCCGGCTCCTCCGGCGCCCCCTCCGGCTCCGCGTGCCCGGGCATCAGCCCCTGGCACAGCGGCTCCGCCCCGCAGAACCTGGCCATGTGCCACGCCTTGTGGGCGAGCGTACGGGCCCGGTTCACATCGCCCACGGCCTGGTAGCCCCGGCCCAGTTCACCTAAGACCTCGGCCAGTTGCAGACGGCTGCCGCCGTTCTCCAGCGCCTGGACCGCCTCCTCCAGCCGCTCCAGCCGGTCCCGGCCGGTCTCCGCGCAGCCGAGGGCGCGCAGGACGTTGCCGCGCTCGCGGTCAGGGGCGCGCAGCAGTTGCGCCTCGGCCATCTCCACGGCCTTCTTCCGGTCGCCGAGGGCCAGCCAGGCGTCGGAGGCGTCGACGCGCCAGGGGGCGAGCTCGGGCACGTCCACGCCCCAGGCGTCCATGAGCTCGCCGCAGGTGAGGAAGTCGCCGAGCGCGGCCTGGAAGCGGCCCGTCGCCAGGTACCAGCGGCCCCTGGCCCGCCGGAAGTGCAGTCCAGGCAGGGTGTCGAGCTCGGACTCGGGGCCGGTGTGGTTGAGCAGTTCCATCGCGTCGTCGTAGCGGCCCATGCCGGTGTACGCGAGGATGAGCGTGGACAGCGGGAGGGCGACGAAGCCGCCCCAGTCCCGCCGCGGCAGCAGCGACAGCGCCGCGCTCGCGTGACGCTCCGCCTTCACCAGGTCCCCCTGGCGCAGCGCGATCTCGCCCCGCACGGCCGTCAACAGGGCTTGCCAGGTGGGCCCGTAGCGGTCCTTGCACTCGGCGAGGAGACGCTCGCACCAGGGCAGGGCGAGGTCGGGCTTGCCCGCGTAGGTCAGGGCCCACAGGGCGAAGACCAGGGGCATGACGTAGCCGTCGCCGAGCCGGTAGCGCTGGAGCACCCGGGTGGCCTCAGCGACCGCGCCGTCGGGGGTGTCGTGGGAGAGCGCGGCGGTCATGGCGCGGACGGCGTGTTCGTGGGCGATGTCCGCGGCGCCGCCGAGGGGTTCGGCCGGGGCGTACACCTCCGGCGGGGTGCCGTGCGGGGTGCCGCGGTGCGCCGGGCTGATCAGGGCCAGCCACTGGCGGGCGGTCGTCAGGGCGGCCCGCTCCTCCTGGCTCGACCACGTGGCGGAGCGCTCCAGGGTGTCGAGGACGCCGGCCGCCTCGTCGGTGCGCTTCGCCCAGACCAGATAGCCGACGCAGACGACCAGCTCGTCGGGGGCGAGCCGTTCGCGGAGCATCTCCGGTACGAGCGTGGTGAGGTGGTCCCCCAGGGCCGCGGGCTTGGACCGCCACAGCACGCTGGCGAGCCGCAGCTTCAGGGCGACGCGCCCGGGGCCGTCGGGGCAGACCTCCTGGGCCAGCGCCAGGCAGTGCCGGGCGAACCTCAAATCCCCGTCCACGAGGGCGTATTCGGCGGCCTCCCGCAGGACGGGCACGGCCCAGGGCTCGGTCGCCGTGGTGCGGACGAGGTGGCGGGCCACCTCGTAGGTGGAGGCGCCGTCGTCGCGCAGCAGCGTCGCCGCCCGGTGGTGCAGCCCGGCGAGCTCCTGCTCGGGGGTGCCGGCGAGGACCGCGGCGGCGGCCGTGGCGTCGCGGAACCGTCCATCGTGGAAGAGGCCGCCCAGGGTCAGGTCCCGGTTGCCGCCCTCGACGGCGGTCGGTGCGAGGCCGAGGAGCCGGCCGAGCAGTTCCGGTGCCGCCGCCTCGCCCAGGACGGCGGTGCCGCGGGCGAGCGCGGTGACCTCCGCCCCGCACCGGTGCAGGATCTCGGCGACGGCACCGGCGTACGCCTCGCCGGGCCGCAGCGCGTGCGGCAGGCCCGCGTCCCCGGTGGCGGGGGCCGCGGAGTCCTCCAGCAGGGCCCGCACGAGCAGCGGGTTGCCGCCCGTCCTCTCGTACAGGGCGGCGGCGAGCCCGTCGTCCGCCGGGCCGTCGGCGTATTCCGTCAGCATCCGCCCGGCGCCCTCCGCGGAGAGGGGCTTGAGGCGCAGGCGGTGGCAGTTCGGCTGGCGCAGCAGTTCGGCCAGGAGGCCCAGCTGGTCCTGGGACAGGCGCTCGGAGGCGGTCAGCACGATGAGCACGCGGGCGCGCCGGGCGCGCCGGGCCAGGCACAGCAGGAACTGGAGGGACAGCGGGTCGCCGAGGTGGGCGTCGTCCACCGCGACGACGACGAGCCGGTCGGCCGCCGGGCGCAGGACGGTCCCGGCGAGGGCGGGCAGGACGCGCATCCGGGCTTCGGCCGAGGTCTGCGCGGCGGCCTCGTCCATCCAGCGGACCGCCTCGTCGCGCGCCTCGGGCGGCAGCGGTGAGCTGTCGAAGAGCTTCCTGGCGAGGGCGAACGGCCAGCTTCGCTCGGTGTGCGTACCGGTGGCGTCGAGCACCAGCGCGCCGTCGGCGGCGGCCTGGTCGGTGAACCGCACCAGGAGTTCCGTCTTGCCGGCGGCCACGGATCCGTTCAGCAGGGCCACCCGGCCGTTGCCGGCGGCCGCGGCCGTACGCAGTTCCGCGAGAGCGGCCGATTCGTTCTCGCGTTCAATGATGGGCGTCAACAAGTCATCCCCCGATACGGTGAAAGAGCCGAGTGCAGCAAGCCGCGCCGCGACAAGAGTGACCGAGATGGTCGTGAACCGAACGGTGCGCCGGGCGTGGAAGAGCACGCCTTCGCCCCGTCAACCGGGCATGCATGGCACAGCGTTGACCCCGCGTTCTAAACGGTGAGAAGACGGTCGGTGATCAGCCCGACAATTTCTCCCGCATGGTCGTTGATGAAGAAGTGGCCACCGGTGAAGGTGTGGACGTCACACGTGGCGGTCGTGTGCGTCTGCCAGGCCTGGAGTTCGTCCGGGGTCGTCCGGTGGTCGGAGTCGCCCGCGAGCACGGTGACCGGGGCGCGCACGGCCGCCCCGGGCTCGGCCCGGTAGTTCCTCACCGCGGTGTAGTCGCTGCGGATGGTGGGCAGCGTCAGCCTCAACAGCTCCTCGTTCTCGAAGACGGCGGCGTTGGTGCCGCTCAGCGCCCGCAGCTCCGCGATGACACCGTTGTCGTCGAGGTCGCCGTCGAGCTTGCGGAAGGTCTCCTCCCGGCGCCGGGAGGGGGCGGGACACCCCGAGACGAAGAGGCGTGCCGCGTCGAAGTCGCCGCGTCGCTCCAGCCGCCGGGTCACCTCGAAGGCGAGAACGGCTCCCATGCTGTGACCGAAAAGCGCGGTCGGGAGGTCCAGCCACGGCTCCAGTGCCGCGGCGATCTCGTCTGCGAGCGTTCCGATGTCCTCGATGTGCGCTTCGGAGTACCGGTTCTGGCGTCCGGGGTACTGGACGGCCAGGACGTCGACTTCCGGGGACAGCGCTCGGGCGTAGGGGACGTAGTACGAGGCCGCCCCACCGGCGTGCGGGAAGCAGACGAGTCGGGTTCTACAGGCTGGGTCCTGGGGGAATCGGAGAAACCACGGACTGGTCGTTGACTGTTGTATCACTTGCTCTGCTCTGCTCTCGCTTCGCGAGCGCGGTCGTATCGCTCGGATATGTCCGGCCCGAACTTCCGTCCACTTGGTCTGCATCTAATCAGGGAGTCGAACGTAGGGGGTACCCCTAACTCGTCCGGCGAGACCCTGCGACGCCTGTCCTCGGCCACTTGGGCCGAAGGGCGGCGCCGGCGGTGACCGAGGTGCTTCCGCGAGCTCGTCGGGACCCTGCTGACCAGCGACGGAAGCAAGTTGACCGTGGGTAAGCCCTGGCGACCAGGGGCGCTGGCGGGGGGCCGCGCTCCGCGGGGGCGGCCGCGCGCGCCATCGGTCCGTACCCCCTATGTCGGGCCGACGTCAAGCGCCATCCGTTTCCCTATGTTTAGGCCGTTCGACGAAAAAAACCGGAACCTCTAATTCCATTTGCTGCACTTGCCCGCCTACGTGAGAGGCGGAAGTAGGAAAGCTCGCCCTAAATCCCATATATCCCCAGGCCACTCACACAGCAGGGGAGGCTGTCCACCCCGCAGACCTCTAGCGACGCTCAAGCTGCGGTAATGTCTTCATGCCACAACTGCTTTCCAACCGACCACGCGGTCTGTGACCGGAACACGGCGCCCACGCGAGTGCCGAGGCGAGGCACACCCCTCGCCGTCCGGTCCCACCGGTGACGACGACCAGTGCCGGCCCGGCCGGCGGCACCGCCGCCACGTCAGTGCCCGGCACAGCCAAGCGCACATGGACACGGGGGTACACCTGGCATGCCCGCCCGCGACTCTTCACCCTTCGCGGCGACCTCACCGCCTCAGCACGTCCCGCTCGCCCGCACCGCCGGGAAGGACGTCCGGTGACGCTCGTCGAACGGGACGCGGACACCTCCCGGTTGGAACGGTTCTACGACCGAATACCGGCCTGTGATCCGTACGGAGTCCTCGTGGTCGTCAGCGGGGCTCCCGGCTCCGGCAGGTCCGAGCTGCTGCACCACCTCGCCGACCACGCGGCATCGCGCGGCGGTACGACCCTCCACGCCGTGGCCGCCCCCGAGGAACGCCACCTCCCCTACGCCCTGGTCGACCAGCTCCTGTGCGCGCTGCCCGCCAGGGGACGGCACCTCCGCCCGCAGCCGGCGCACGCGGGACCGGTCGCCCTCTCCCCCCTGCAACGCCTGCTCGCCGTGCGGCGCGCGCTCCTCGCCCACCGCTCGTCCCCGAACGCACCGCTGTTGGTCACCGTCGACGACGTCGAGTTCGCCGACCCCCAGTCGCTCAGGTGCCTGGCGCACCTCCTCCGGCACGGCCGCCCGGGGCAGCTGGTCGTCGCGGTCACCCACCGCCAGGGCGTACGCGTCCGCCTCCCCGGCCTGGGCGAACTCCACGACCTCCCCGGCACCCTGGCGCTGCGCACCCGGCCGCTGGGCGTACGGGGCGTCGGGCAGTTCCTCACCCCCCACCTCGGTGCCGGCCGGGGGCCGCGGTTCGCACACGCCGTCCACGGGCTGACCGGCGGCAGTCCCCTGCTGCTCGCCGCGCTGATGAGCGACCGGTGGGCGGCCAAGGAGCCGACGGCCGAGGACGGTGAACCGCAGCCGGGCGAGCAGTTCCGGCAGGCCGTCCTGGCCTGTGTGCACCGCACCGGCCGGCAGGGCCTGAAGGTCGCCCGCGGCGTCGCCCTCCTGGGACGGACCGCGACGGCACCGCTCCTCACGGCCCTGACCGGGGTCGGCGACGGCGCCCTGCGCGCCTCCCTCGCCGCGCTCCAGGAGGCCGGCGTCCTCGACGGCATGACGTTCCGTCACGAGTCCGCCAGGACCGCCGTCCTGGACGACCTGCCGCAGGAGGAACGGGCCCGGCTGAGCCGTCACGCCGCGGAGCTCCTGCACCACGCGGGCTCCCCGCCCACCGAGGTCGCCGCCCACCTCCTGGCCGCCGCGAGCGGACCGCGCCGGGGCACCTGGGCCTACGGGGCGCTGACGGACGCCGCCGGAGCGGCCCTCGCGCGCGGCGAGACCGCCCTCGCCTGGCGCTGTCTGCGCACGGCCGAGAGGCACTGCCGCGACGAGCGGCAGCGGCTCGCACTCCAGGCGGCGCAGGCCCAGCTCACCTGGCGACGCGCCCCTTCGGCCGCCGCCGGCCAGGTGCGGGCCCTGGTCGCCCCGGCCCGCGCGGGCCTGCTCGCGCCGGACGCCTCGGTGCGCCTGGCGTCCCAACTGCTGTGGCAAGGGCGGATGGACGACGCCACGGAGGTGTTCCGGAAGGCGGGGGCCACCGCGAGGGCCACTCCCGACCCGCGGCTGCGCACCGAGCTGTCGGCGTTCCACCAGCACGTGGCCCTCAGCTACCCGGGGGTGCTGGAGAAGGCCGGGCTGCCCGACCCGTACGACTTCGGCGACCGGCCCTCGCCCGGCGCGGGGCAGGCGGCGTTCCGGTGGCGGTCCCAGGCGGCGCTGGCCTCCGTGCTGCTGACGCACGACGCCGCGCCCGCGCCGGGCGACCCGGAGGAGACCCTCAGCGGCGTCCCGTCGGCGCAGCAGAGCCTGGAGGTCCAGGAGGCGTCGCTGCTGGCGCTGGTCCACGCCGGCCGGCTCGAAACGGCCGCCACGTGGTGCGAGCGGCTGCTCTCCGAGGCGGAGCGGCTGAAGGCGCCCGTCACGTCCGCCGTCCTCATGGGCCTGCGTGCGCTGATCGCCGCCCGCCGGGGCCGGCTCCTGGACGCCGCCGAGCACGCGACGGCCGCGCTGCGCAGGATGCCGGACCAGAGCTGGGGAGTCGGCATCGGTCTGCCGCTGTCGGTCCTCATCTACACCGGCACCGCGATGGGCCGGCACGAGGAGGTCACCGAGCTCCTCGACCGGCCGGTCCCGCGCGAGATGTTCCACACCCGGTACGGGCTGCACTACCTGTACGCCCGTGGGCGGCACCAGTTGGCCACGGGCCGTGCGCACGCCGCGCTCGCCGACTTCGTGGAGTGCGGTGAGCGGATGCGCCGCTGGCACATGGACGTGCCCGACCTCCTGCCGTGGCGCACCGGTGCCGCCGAAGCCTGGCTGGCGCTCAACGACACCGCGCGGGCGGCCCGTTACGTCGACGAACAGCTCTCACGGTCGGCGGGCGCCTCCACCCGGGCGCGCGGCGCGGCACTGCGGGTCCTCGCCGCCACCCGTCCTCCGGCCGCACGGCGGGGCCTGCTGGAGAGGGCCCTGGAGGCGTCGCGCGACGCGGGTGACGCCTACGAGACGGCCCGGGTGCTCGCCGACCTCGGAGGGGCCCACAAGGAACAGAAAGACTCGGCGAAGGGCAGGTTGCTGGTGAGGCAGGCTCTGCGGGCGGCGGACGAGTGCGGTGCGCAGGAGCTGTACCGGTCCCTGCAGCCGTCGCCGGGCCGCGGCGCTCCCCCGGCGCCGTCCGGCCAGGACCGGCGCAGGGCCACGGCGGAGAGCGCCTCGCTCACCGCGGCGGAGCGGCGGGTCGCCTCGCTGGCGGCGCACGGCTACACCAACCGGGACATCGCCGCGAAGCTGTTCATCACGGTGAGCACGGTCGAGCAGCACCTCACCCGGGTGTACCGGAAGATCAACATTCGGCACCGGAAGGACCTGCCGACCAACTTGGACTTCCACGTCGCCGACACGGCCTGAGACGGCGGCCGGGAATCCCGGAGCCGTCTCGGGCCCCTCAGGGCGCCGGCCCGCGAACAGCGGGCCGGCGCCCCTGCTTTCCCCCGGCGCCGAAGCGCGTTACTTTCCCTCTTTACCGGTGGCGGATTCTCCGCCGGGGCGCCGACCCGTATGTCGGGCAATCAGGGTGGATAGGGGTTGTCCGCGTTCTTCCCGCAGAAATAGCGTGCTTTCGCCGACGCACGTATTGCGCAGTCGGATTCCGTGCCAGCGTCTCCTACCCGGCCTTAGGGGTTTTGCAGATGACGTCAGTCAGCCCGGCTCCGACGACGATGCTTGTACCGGACTTTCCCTTCGCCTATGACCGCTGGTTGAGTCATCCGGCCGGTCTGGGAATGCTGCCCGAAGGCCGGGCCGGTACGCCGGTGGCCGTCGTCGGCGGCGGGATGGCCGGGGTGACGGCCGCGTACGAGCTGATGCGGCTGGGGCTGCGGCCGGTGGTGTACGAGGCCGAGCGGCTCGGCGGCCGGATGCGCTCGGAGCCCTTTCCCGGCGCCCCCGGTTATGTCGCCGATATGGGAGCGATGCGCTTTCCCCTCTCCGCACGGGCGTTGTTCCACTACATCGACATGCTGGGGCTCGCCACCCGGCCGTTCCCGAACCCGCTCTCGCCCGCGACGCCGGGCACGCTCATCGATCTGAACGGGCAGCGGGAGTGGGCGCGGGCGTCCGAGGACCTTCCGGAGGTGTTCCAGGAGGTTTCGGAGGCGTGGGACAAGACCCTGCATGAGCGGGCCGAATTGGCGACGCTGCGCGGCGCCATCCGGGAACGGGACGTCAAGACGCTCAAGGCGGTCTGGAACAGGCTGGTCGAGATCTTCGACGACCAGTCGTTCTACGGCTTTCTGGCGACGAGCCCCGCATTCAGTTCGTTCCGGCACCGGGAGCTCTTCGGCCAGGTCGGTTTCGGTACGGGCGGCTGGGACACCGACTTCCCCAATTCGGTGCTGGAGATCCTGCGGGTGGTGGCGACCGAGGCGGACGACCACCAGATGTCCCTGGTCGGCGGCGCCGAGCAGCTGCCGCGCGGACTGTGGGAGCACCGGCCCGGCATCCTCGCCCACTGGCCGGCGGGCACCTCCCTGGCCTCGCTGCACGGCGGGACGCCCCGCCCGGCGGTGACCGCGATCCGGCGGGACGGCGAGGGCTTCACCGTCGAGGACGCCGACGGCGAGGTCCGCACGTACCCGGCCGTGGTGTACACGCCGCACGTGTGGACGCTGCTGAACCGCGTCAGCTGCTCCCCCGACCTGCTGCCGGTCAAGCTCTGGACGGCCGTCGAGCGCACCCACTACATGGGCGCGTCGAAGCTGTTCGTGCTGACGGACCGGCCCTTCTGGCGCGACGTGGAGCCGGGCAGCGGCCGGGAGGCGATGGGCATGACCCTCACCGACCGGCTGGCGCGCGGGGTGTACCTCTTCGACGACGGCCCGGACCGGCCCGGGGTGATGTGCCTGTCGTACACCTGGAACGACGACTCGTTGAAGGTGGCGACCCTGTCGGCGCAGGAGCGACTGAAGGTGCTGCTCGCGCGGCTGGGCGAGATCTATCCGGACGTGAACATCGCCTCGCACATCGTCGGCGACCCGGTGACCATCACCTGGGAGACCGAGCCCCATTTCATGGGCGCGTTCAAGTCGAACCTTCCCGGCCAGTACCGTTACCAGCGGCGGTTGTTCACGCACTTCATGCAGGACGACCTGGATCCCTCGCACCGGGGCCTGTTCCTGTGCGGCGACGACGTCTCCTGGACCGCCGGCTTCGCCGAGGGCGCGGTGTCCACGGCGCTGAACGCCGTGTGGGGCGTGGTCCGGCACCTCGGCGGCGCGTCGGCGCCGCACAACCCCGGCCCCGGCGACCTGTTCCACGCGCTCGCTCCGGTCGAACTGCCCGATTCCTGACCCGTCTCCGCCCCTTTCCCGCCACCACAGGTGCCCCGGTCCTCCCCCGGTCGCCGCTGCCCGGACCCGGGCGGCCGGGCGGCCGTCCGTGCCCGCGTCCGCCGGCCCCCGGGGCCCCGCGGACGCGGGCTCGTTCGCGTTGTCCCTTTTCCCCGCGGCCGGCACGGGACCCGAAAGCTGCGCGGTTTGTCTTCCGACTTCTTCTTTATCCCGGACAAAAGATTGCGCTCGCGGCATCCGGATCGCCACAATCAATCACTTCGGGAATTGGCGCAGAAATATGCGCGGTGGCTGAGAGTGTTGCGCGGGAGTAGCCGTAGAGAAGCCGCCCGGGGTAGTATCCGCAACCACTTCGGTTAGCCATGCCCCGGGACCTTCACCCCGCCGCGGAACCGCGTGTTCACTTCAGGAGCCGCCATATCCGGTACGCCTCATCGGCGACTGCCGACCTCGGTGCGGCGGAACATTTCCCATCCGAAACAGCGGTTCCGGTGTCTTTTTCTCCGCCTGAGACTCAGCCGACGGGTGCCACCAGCGAAAGGACGTGACGATGTCATCGGCCTCTGTCGATGTCGAGTTTATCAGGATTAATCAGCTTCACGTGCCGAGTACGTTCAGGCTGGCATGCTTCCCGCACGTCGTCGGCTCGTCCGCCCCCTTCCTGCTCCTGTCGGAGCTTCTGCTGCCGACGGTCGAGGTCGTGGCGCTGCGCTATCCCGATACGGGCGGGAACTGCCCCGTTCCGCGCATCGCCGATCCCGAGGTCCTGGCCGACAGCGCCTTCGAGACGCTGGTGAAGTGCACGGACCGGCCCCTGGCGCTCTTCGGTCACCGGATCGGGGCCCACATCGCCTACCGCGTGGCGCAGCGGCTGGAACACGAGGCCGGAACCATACCGACCACCCTGTTCGTATCGGGCCAGGAGCCTCCTCCGCGGGCCCCCGGGGAGGCCGCCGCCCGGCCCGCCCTGAGCTGCCCCGTCGTCGCGCTCGCCGGAAGCCGGGGCGGCCGTCCGGTGCCCGCCGGCGCCGAGGAGTGGAAGCGGTGTACCGACGGCCGGTTCGGTCTGGAGGTCTTCCCCGGTGAGGCCGACTATTTCCGCTCCGGCGGGCGTCAGCTGGTGAATCTCATCCACGACCAGCTCATCTCCCTGCCCGGGCGACGGGAGAAGACAAGGGATCATAGGGGGCCGGATAAGGGTTCCATACCCGCCCCCCGGCTTCCACACTCGTTCCGGGTGAGGGACGTGCCCTGACCCGACGCCTGGGCGGTTGACGCCGGTTTTCCCTATGCGGTCCCGCCCCGAGTGAGACCGCTCCTTCGCACCTTATGGGATCGATTGCGCGGCGCACCGCTCACGTCCGGCACGAGGAAGGAAGCGTGCGACCAATGAGCGCGAAGATCTTTGCCCGTGACGCGGTGCGGACCCTGCCCGAATTCGAGCGTGACGCCCTTCTCGTCGCGCAGGTGCTCCGCGAGCGCGGTGTGGGCCCCGGTGACCGCGTCACGCTCAAGGCCGGCAACTCCGCCGCATGGGTGGCCTCGTTGCTCGCACTGATGCACATAGGCGCGTCGGTCGTGCTGGTCGACCAGCAGGAGCACCTTGAGGAGACCCGCCGGATCATCCTGCGCACGGGCACCAAGCTGGTCCTGTGCGACGAGGACGCACCCCTCGACGACGAGCAGGAGGCCATCCACGTCTACGAGCTCCTGGTCGCCGCGGCCGGCCGCGTCCCGACCGAGGAGCGGTTGTCCTTCGACGCCTGGCGCGAGCGCCCGGACGGGCTGATCATGTGGACGTCCGGCTCGACCGGCTCGCCCAAGGGCGTGGTCAAGTCCGGCGGGAAGTTCCTCAAGAACCTCGAACGCAACGCCGACCAGGTGGGGCACCGCGAGGACGACGTCCTGTTGCCCCTGCTGCCGTTCGCCCACCAGTACGGCCTGTCCATGGTGCTCATCGCCTGGATCAGGCAGTGCTCGCTGGTCATCGCGCCGTACCGGCGCCTGGACCACTCCCTGCTGATGGCCGCCCAGTCCGGCGCGACCGTCATCGACGCGACGCCCGCCAGCTACCGCAGCATGCTCAACCTCGTCACCCGCAAGCCGAGCCTGCGTCCCGCCCTGGCGGACGCGCGGATGTTCTGCGTCGGCGCGGCGCCCCTGGACACCCCGCTGGTCGACCAGTACATCCAGGAGTTCGGCATGCCGCTGCTGGACAGCTACGGCAGCACGGAGCTGGGCAACATCGCGTTCGCGACGCTCGACAACCCGGTGGCCTGCGGCCAGGTGATGGACGGCATCCGGCTGCGGGTCGTCGACGACGAGGGCCGGGACGTCGCCGCCGGCCAGGCGGGTGAGCTGGAGGTCGACACCCCCGACGGCATGGAGGGGCAACTGGCCGAGGACGGTTCCCTCGTGCCCACGCCGGCCGGCTGGCAGCGCACCGGCGACCTGGGCTACCTCGACGCGGTCGGCAACCTCTACGTGCTGGGCCGCAAGTACGCGGTCCACCGCATGGGGTACACGCTCTACCCGGAGCTGATCGAGCGGTCGGTGGCCGCCAAGGGCTGTTCCGCCAGGATCGTGGCCCTGCCCGACGAGCGGCGCGGAGCCCAGCTGGTGTTCTTCGTCGAGGACGGCGAGGGACTCGGGGTGGCCCACTGGCGCGACCGGCTGCGCGAGATGCTCGCGGCCTACGAGCGGCCGGACCGGGTGCTGGTGCTCGACCGCTTCCCGCTCAACCGCAACGGAAAGCCGGACAAGCGCCAGCTGGAGCGGCTCGCGGCCGAGTGAGCCACCCCCCGCGGCGCGCGGGCCGGCACGGCAGGGGCGGGCAGGGGACGCTAGGGGTATGTTCCCCACCCGGCCGGTCAATAGCATTTCCGCCATGACCACCGCGATCGTCTTCCCCGGCATGGGGCCGTCACGGTTCGCCGACGCGGGCCGCTTCATGCTGCTCAACCCCTACGCCAGGAAGCGGCTCGCCGTGGCCGACGAGGTGCTCGGCTACCGGGTGGCCGAGCGCTTCCGCGAAAGCGGCGCCGACTACTCCGAGTTCGCCCAGGTGGCTTTCCTGGTCAACTGTCTGGCACTCGCCGACTGGGCCGCCGACGCGCAGGGCGAGGAACCCTCCGTGTGCGTCGGCCCCAGCTTCGGCCAGAAGGCGGCCACCGCCTACGCGGGCTCCCTGTCCTACGAGGACACGCTCCTGATGACCGCCGCGATGGCGCGGTGCGAGGAGGAGTACTTCCGCGAGCACCACCAGGACGTGGTGACCCACTCTTTCACCCGGCTCCCCGCGGACCGCCTCGCCGAGGCCCTGTCCGAACTGGACGAGCGGGGCGAGTGGTACGAGTTCTCCGGCTACCTCGACGACGGCTTCCACCTGCTGTCCCTGCGGGAGGGACGCCTCGACTGGTTCAAGAAGCGGATCAGCGAGCTGGGCGGCTACTCCATGTACTCGATGCGCCCGCCGGTGCACGCCAAGTCCTTCGCCGGGCTGCGGGAGCTGGTGGAGCGCGAGGTGCTGAGCCGGTTCACCGTCGCCGCGCCGCGGATCCCCCTCGTGGCCGACCAGGACGGCACCGTCCTGGACTCCGCCGAGGGCGTCCGCACCATGCTGCTCGACACCTTCGACCGGCCCATCGACTGGCCCGCCATCGTCACCTCCCTCGACGGCCTCGGAGTGAAGAAGCTGCTGTTCTCGGGGGCCGACAACCTCTTCCGCAGGCTGGACCGCACCAAGCGCGCCTTCGAGGTCGTCGCCCTCAGCCCGAAGACCGCCGTCGCGGCCCGCCGCTGAACACGGGGCGCCGGAGCCGGAGGTGGGGCCGGTGGGGCGCATGACTAACATGACCAGGGTGGAGCAGCCTGACTGGACCCTGTGGCGCGCACGCGCCGTCGACCTCACGCTTTGCCTCGTCGTCCTGACGGCGCTCGTCGCGATCCTCAGGTCGACCGAGTCCACCATCGACTGGGTCGCGCCCGGGCTCCAGGCCCTCGCCGCGGTGTCGCTGCTCTTCCGCCGCACGGCACCGCTGCCCGTCCTGGTGCTGATGCTGTTCGCCGCCATGCCGATGTTCGTCGAGGGCGTGCTGCCCGGAACGCTGCCCGAGGTGGACCGCGCCGGGGTGTGGGTGCCGCTGGCGGCGCCGTTCGCCTGCTACAGCGTCATGGTCTACGGCACGGAGCTGGTGCCCGCCTGGACGTTCACCGCGGTGCTCACCCTCATCGCGACCCGGCCGTGGTCACCCGAGGTCGCCATCATCGCCCCGGGTCTCCTGCTGACCGCGGTGCCCGCGCTGGCCGGCATGTACGTGCGGGCCCAGCGCCGGCTGACCGACGCGCTCAGGGACCGCGCCGAGCGGGCCGAGCGGGAACAGCACCTGCTCGCCGAGCAGGCCAGGGCCGAGGAGCGGGCGAACCTGGCGGTGGAGATGCACGACATCCTCACGCACCGCGTGAGCCTGATGGTCCTGCACGCCGGGGCGCTGCGGCTGAGCACCGCCGAGGATTCGACGCGGGCCGCGGCCGAGGAGCTGCGCGCGGCGGGCTGTCAGGCGCTGGAGGAGCTGCGCGAGTTCGTCGGCGTGCTGCGGTCGCCGTCCACGCCGGCCGACGAGGAGGAGGCCGGTGACGACGAAGAGACGCCGGACGGCCTGCCGCTGGTCGGCGGGGGCGACGGCGAGGAGGCCTCCGGCGAGCCGCCGGCCCGCGACCTGGCGCAGCTGGTGGCCGAGTCGGAGGCGGCCGGCATGCGCATCGAGCTCGTCGAGAGCGGCAACCGGCTGGTGGCCTCCCCCGTGATCGGCCGCACCGCCTACCGCGTCGTCCAGGAGGCGTTGGCGAACGCCATCAAGCACGCCCCGGGCGCCCCGGTCCGGGTGCACGTCCGCTACGCCTCGGACCGGCTGCACCTGACGATCCGCAACGAGGAGCCCGAGCACGGCCCCGCCCTGGAGCTGAGCCGCAGCGGTTCCGGTGTCGGGCTGACGGGACTGCGCCAGCGCGTCGGGCTGGTCGGGGGCGAACTCCGGGCGGGCCCGCACCCGGACGGCGGCTTCGAGGTCGACGCCGAACTCCCCGTGTTCGTACCGGCCGCCGGCGATCTGCGCCGGGGCCGCTGAGAACCGGCCGGTACGACCAAAGGCGCCGCCCTTCCCCGAAATCCGGCCCAAAGAATCGCCCCGCCGCCGATGGTTTTGGGCCACCCCTGTCTTTGGACAGGGGTCGGCGTCCCTGAGCAGGCACGATGCCGACGGCTCCCCGGACCCGTCCGCAGCCCCGGCCCGGCCCGCGAGCCCCGTGACGGCCCCGTGGGGCCCGGCCCGCGATCACCCCTCGTTTACGCCCGGCACCCCGTGGTAGCTGGACGGAAGCCCCATCCACGCACCGGCCGCCCGACCACCCCGGCCGGCGGGTGCGCATGTCCACGGGCTTTGACGAGAAAGAGGAAGCCGGTGACCAGCACAATCTCCGTCACGACGCAGCGCCCGGGGCGCCTGCCGGACGCACCGCCCCCGTTGGCGCGCAAACCGGTCCTGACGATCGCCGCCGCACTGGGCGTCGTCCTCCTGCTGACCAGCGGCCGCTACGGCTACTTCGGCGACGAGCTGTACTTCCTGGGGGCCGGCAAGCACCTCGACTGGAGCTTCGCCGACCAGCCGCCGCTGCTGCCGGCGATGGCCCACCTCATGGACGCACTCTTCCCGAACCAGGTCATGGGGCTGCGGCTGCCCGCGACGGTGGCCGTCGCCCTCGGCACCCTGCCGGCCGCCCTCCTGGCCCGGGAGTTCGGCGGGGCCCGGCGGGCCCAGGTGCTCTCCTCCGCCGCGTACGCGGTCTCGCTGTACACCCTGTGGACGGGTCATCTGCTGGCCACGTCCACCTTCGACCTGGTCCTGTGGATGCTGGTCAGCTGGCTGGTGGTGCGCTGGGTCCGGCTGCACCACGAGGGCGTGCGGGCCGACCGCCTGCTGTTCCTCGCCGGCCTGGCCACGGCCGTCGACCTTCAGGTGAAGTACCTGATCCCCGTGTTCTGGGCGGTGCTCGCGGTCAGCGTCCTGCTGACCGGTCCGCGTGCGCTGCTGACCCGGCCGCTGCTGTGGGCGGGCGCCGCCGTCGCCGTCGCCGTGTCCGTGCCGGCGCTGGTGTGGCAGGCGCGGCACGGCTGGCCGCAGCTGGCGATGGGCGGGGTCATCTCGTCGGCCAACCAGCAGAGCGGGGCGCTGCTGAGCAGGCTCGCGATCGTGCCGTACGTGCTGGTGCTGGCCGGGCTCCTCACCGGCGCCGTGCTGTTGTGCTACGGACTGTGGTGCCTGCTGCGGGTGCCGCGGCTGCGGCCCTACCGCTTCGTCGCGTGGACGGCGCTCGGTGTGCTGCTGGTCTTCGTGGTCATGGCGGGGCGGCCGTACTACGTGGCGGGCCTGTTCTCCCCGCTGTGGGCGGCCGCCGCGGCCGAGCTGGAGCGGCGGGAGCCCGCGAAGTGGTGGCGCTGGGCGGCCACGGCGCCCGCGTTCGTGGTCACCGGTCTGCTGTCGGTGGCGCTCGCCCTGCCGGTGCTGCCGGTCTCCGCCGTGGACCCCACCGACGGTCTGATGAGCAACCCGGGCAGCGTGGGCTGGCCGAACCTGGTGAGCAAGGTCGCCGACGCCTACCGGCGGCTGCCCGCCGGCCAGCAGCGCACCACCGTGGCCATGGGCGAGGCCTACTGGCAGGGCGGAGCGCTCGACCACTACGCGCGGCAGTACAAGCTGCCGCCGGTCTACAGCGCCAACCGCGGCTACTGGTACTTCGGGCCGCCGCCCGCGGACACCACGACGGTTCTCCACGTGACGGCGTTCCCCGAACGGCTGCGCGCGTTCTTCGACGAGGTCCGGCCGGCCGCGTCCGTGCACAACCCGCACGGCATCCCGGTGCTCAACAGCGAGCTGGGCGTGTACGTCTGCGAACGGCCGAAGCTGCCCTGGCCCCAGCTGTGGGACAAGATGAAGAGCATGTAGCCGACCGTCCGGGGCGCCGGTCTTCCGGCCGCCCCGGACAGCCGGCCCGGGCGTCACACCTCGGCCCGTACGTCAGCTCACGGCGACCGGGAAGGTGTGCACGCCGCTGATGACGGGGGAGCTGCGGCGGCGCTGGGGGCCGTTGGCCCGGAGCTTCGGCATCCGCTCCGCCAGCACGCGCATCGCCACGTCGCCCTCCATCCGCGCCAGGGGGGCGCCGATGCAGTAGTGGATGCCCCCGGAGAAGGACAGGTGCTCCGGCTCGCCCTCGCGCGTGATGTCGAAGCGGTCCGGGTCCCGGTAGACCTCGGGGTCGTGGTTGGCGGCGCCGACCAGCACGACCAGGGCCTGGTCCGCCTTGATCTGCTGACCGGCGAACTCGACCTCCTCGTGCGGGATGCGGGTGGCCTGGAGCGCCGGCGAGTCGTAGCGGAGGGTCTCCTCCACGAGCTTGGGTCCGAGCTCGGGGTTCTCGCGGAACATCTCCCACTGCTCGGGGTGCTCGAGCAGGGCCAGGGTGGCGTTGCCGATGAGGTTGGTGGTGGTCTCGAACCCGGTCACCGCGAGCACCGCGCACAGCGCCAGCAGCTCGTGCTCGGTGACCTTGTCCTCGCCGTGCGCGGCGACCAGCACACTGACCAGGTCGTCGGCCGGCTCGGCCCGCCGCGCCTCGATCAGCTCGGCGAACAGCTGCAGGTAGGCACCGTGCGCGTCCTTGAACTCTCGGGCCATCTCCAGGGACTTCACCCCGTCGATGATCGAGCCGATGACCCGGCCGTGCCGGTAGAAGCGGTCGTACTCGCTCTCGGGGACGCCGAGCATCTCGCCGATGACGGCGAGGGGCAACGGGCCCGCGTAGTCGCGGATCAGGTCGAACTCGCCCCGCGCCTCGGCCTTATCGAGCAGCTCGTTGCACACCCGCTCGACCCCGACCCGGTAGGCCTCGATCTTCCTGGGCGTGAAGGCCGGCTGGGCCAGCCGGCGCAGCCGCGTGTGGTCCGGCGGGTCGAGGTTGAGGATGGAGCCGTCCCAGCCGACCTTCTCCATCAGCTCCATGCCCGGCGCCTTGCCGTTGGTGTGGCAGATGTGCAGCCGGCGGTCGCGCAGGACCTGGGTGCCCAGGGTGTGGCTGGTGATGACCAGCGCGTTGCCCTTGCTCTGGTAGAGCGGGCCGCCCGCGCGGATGGCGTCGTAGATCGGACGCGGATCCTCGACACCGAGCAGGAGGTCGATGAACGGGTCGCCCTTCATGAGCGCCTTCATCAGCGGGCGGCCGAACTTCAGCTGCGCGCCGAACAGGAGGTCCCCGAACATCGACCCTGTCACCGTGGACATGGCGGCTCCCCAGAGATCGTTGTTGCCTGCTGCTCATTGAACTCCGGGAAGGCGGCGGGCCAGTACCCCTAGGCGCCCCTAGAGGTACCGGCCCGTCCGTGCCGGGATCAGCCGATGCCGCGCAGCCACTCGTCGATGGCCGTCGCCGTGGTCGCGGCGTGCTCCCGGGTCATGGTCCAGTGGTCACCGGGCACGTCGACCTTGTCGTGCCGGAACTCCCAGTCGGTCTTCCAGTCGTAGTCCTCGTTCCACTCCACGAACGGGTCCGAGGCGCGCACGAGCAGGGTGCGGCCGCTGATCTCGCCCGGCGGCATCCAGTTCATCTTGCAGTAGCGGCCCATGGCGGTGAGCCAGGCCTCGCCCCAGATGTCGTCGCCGCTCTCGCCGAAGGCGCTGGTCTGGTCCTCCACGACGCTGTGCAGGATCTTCGGACCGAAGTGCTTGAAGATCGCCTCGTTGCGCGTGTACGTGTCGAGCAGGACGACCGCCGCGGGCGGGACGCCGATGCTCTCCAGGTAGTGGCCGACGTAGTAGGCCACCGCACCGCCGGAGGACAGTCCGGCCAGTGCGAACGGCGCTCCGTCGGTGTGCCGCATGATGCTCTCGGCGTGCATCTTCACCGCGGCCTCCAGGTTCGCCGGCAGCGGTTCGCCGGTGAGGAAGCCGGGCTGGAACACGGCGGAGACGTCGCGCTTGCCCCTGAACCCCGCGGCGAGCGCGGCGTAGTCGTACGGTCCCGACTTGCCGACGAACGCGGGCAGGAAGATCAGGCTCGGCGTGGCGTCGCCTCGGCACAGCCGCACCGGGGTCGGCACCCGCTCCACCTCGGACGGTTCGTCGAAGGTCTCGCGGAAGTCGGCGGCCGAATCGAGGACGTTGATGAAGTCGTCGATCCTGCCGACCGCCACGGCCTGCTCGAAGAGCGCGTTGAGCGTGCCGGTGGTCTGCTTCGGCGCGGCGGCGGTCGCGGTGGCCTGGGGGGCGACCTCCGTGGTTCCGGTCAGTTCCGCGGCCAGATGGCCGGCGAGCACGACCGGGGTCGGGTGGTCGAACACGAGCGTCGCGGGCAGCCGCAGGCCGGTGGCCGCGGTGAGCCGGTTGCGCAGCTCCACCGAGGTGAGCGAGTCGAAGCCGGACTCCATGAACGGCCGCTCGGGGTCGACCTCCTGCGGTCCGGCGTGGCCGAGCACCATGGCGACGTGGTTGCGCACCAGGCCGAGCAGGTGGTCGACGCGCTGGGCGTCGGGCAGCCCGGCGAGCTGCCGCAGCAGACCGGCGGCGTCGGCCTCGCCCGTGGAGCCGTCCGCCGCGCGCCGCGTCTGGGCCCGCACCAGGCCGCGCAGCAGCGCGGGCACGGTGCCGGACTTCGGCGTGGTGGTGTCGATGTCGATGGGCACGAGGACGGGCTCGTCGACATCGGTGGCCGCGTCGAACAGGGCCAGACCGTGCTCGGCCGACAGGGCGGCGCCGAGCTTGTTCATGCGCTGGACGTTGGTGTCGTCCAGGTGTCCGGTCATGGCGCTGCGCTGGGCCCACAGGCCCCACGCCAGCGACTGGCCGGGCAGGCCCTGGGCGCGGCGGTGCTGGGCGAGGGCGTCGAGGAACGCGTTGGCGGCCGCGTAGTTGCCCTGGCCCGGGCCGCCGAACGTGGCGGCGGCCGAGGAGAACACCACGAACATCGCCAGGTCGAGGTCCCGCGTCAGCTCGTGCAGGTTCGTCGCCGCGTCGACCTTGGGCCGGAAGACCCCGTCGATCCGCTCGGGGGTCAGCGAGGAGATCACGCCGTCGTCGAGGACGCCCGCGGTGTGCACCACACCCGTCAACGGCCGCTCCAGGGAACCCAGTACGCCCGCCAGGGCGTCCCGGTCGGCGACGTCGCACGCCGCGAACCGCACCTGCGCGCCCAGCTCGGCCAGCTCGGCCTCCAGCTCCGCCGCACCCTCGGCCTCCGCGCCACGACGCGACACCAGCAGCAGGTGACGCACACCGCGCTCGGCCACCAGGTGACGGGCGACCAGCCCACCGAGGGTGCCGGTGGCGCCGGTGAGCAGCACCGTGCCCTCGGGGTCCAGCTCACGCGGCATGGTGAGGGCCACCTTGCCGACGTGCTTGGCCTGGCTGATGAAACGGAACGCCTCACGCGCCCGCCGCACGTCCCACGCCTTGACCGGCAGCGGCTCCAGCGCGCCCTGCTCGAACAGGCCGAGCAGTTCCGCCAGGAGCACCTTGGTGCGCTCCGGTCCGGATTCGGCGAGGTCGAACGGACGGTACTCGACGCCCGCGTGCTGTGCGGCCACCACGCCCGCCTGGCGGATGTCGGTCTTGCCCATCTCCAGGAACCAGCCGCCACGCGGCAGCAGGCGCAGCGAGGCGTCGACGAACTCGCCGGCCAGCGAGTTCAGTACGACGTCCACGCCCTCACCGCCGGTGACGGCGAGGAACTTCTCCTCGAACTCCACGTCTCGTGAGGACGCGATGTGGTCGTCGTCGAGGCCGAGGGAGCGCAGGACGTCCCACTTGCCGTGGCTGGCGGTCGCGAAGACCTCGGCGCCGAAGTGCCGGGCCAGCTGGATGGCGGCCATGCCGACACCACCGGCACCGGCGTGCACCAGCACCCGCTGCCCCGCGCCCAGGCCCGCCAGGTCCCGCAGGCCGTACAGCGCCGTCAGGAACACGATCGGCGCGGCGGCCGCCTGCTCGAACGACCAGCCCTGCGGTACGCGTGCCAGGACGCGGCTGTCCACCACGGCGACCGGGCCGAAACTGTGGCCCGCCATGCCGAAGACCTTGTCGCCCACGGCCAGGTCCGTCACGCCGGGGCCGGTCTCGGTGACGACGCCCGCGGCCTCACTGCCGAGGATCGCGTCGCCCGGGTACATGCCCAGGGCGATCAGCACGTCACGGAAGTTGATGCCCGCCGCACGCACGCTGATGCGCACCTCGCCGTCGGCCAGCGGTGCCAGTGCCTCGGGCCGTGCCACGAGGCCCAGGTTCTCCAGCGTGCCCTTGCCGACGGAGTCCACGCACCATGCCTGCTCGCCCACGGGCGGCACGAGTCCGGCACGGGAGCCGAGCCGGGCCAGGCGGGGTGCGAGGGGCTTGCCGGCGCGGACGGCGAGTTGCGGCTCGCCGAGGCCGGTCACCAGCGGCACCGCGAGGGTGCCGGGGTCGGTGCCCGGGTCGAGGTCGAGGAGCAGGATCCGGTCGGGGTTCTCCGACTGGGCCGAGCGCAGCAGGCCCCAGACGGCGGCGCCGCCGAGGTCGGGGCCGTGCCCGGCCGCACCGGCCGTGACCGCGCCGCGGGTCACGACGAGCAGCCGGGAGGTCTCCAGGCTCTCGTCGGCCAGCCAGCCCTGCAGCAGTTCCAGCATCCGGTGGGTCTGCTCCCGGGGCGTGGCCCCGGCCGGGCAGGAGACCAGGACCACGTCGGGCGCCGTGCCCGTGGACTTGACCGCCGCCGCCAGCGCGGGCAGGTCCTCGTGGGTCTCCACGAGGGTGCCGGCCTCGGCCAGGGCACCGCCGATGCCGAAGTCGTCGGCGCCCAGGAGGACCCAGTCGCCGACGGCGCCGGGCGCGTCGGGGGCCTGGACGGGGGTCCAGTCGACGAGGAACAGCGAGGCGTTGACCCGGTCCTGGCGCGCGTCGGCGACGGCGCCGGCGGTGAACGGGCGGAAGGCCAGGGACTCCACGACGGCGACCGGCGCGCCGGTGCCGTCGGCGACGGAGAGTTCCACGCCGTTGGCCCCGGTGGGCGCGACCCGCACCCTCAGCGTCGAGGCGCCGGTGGCGTGCAGGGACACCCCCGACCAGGCGAAGGGCAGGCCGGCCTGGCCGTCGTCCTCGCCGCCGGTCAGCCCGGCGGCGTGCAGGGCCGCGTCGAGCAGGGCGGGGTGCAGGCCGAAGGTGCCGGCGGACTCCCGCTGGGCCTCGGGCAGGGCGACCTCGGCGAAGACCTCGTCGCCGCGCCGCCAGGCGGCGCGCAGGCCCTGGAAGGCGGGCCCGTAGGCGAGCCCGGCCTCGGCGAGGCCGGTGTAGAGGCCGGTGGTGTCGACGGCGGTGGCGTCGGCGGGCGGCCACGCCTCGAAGGCGAACGCGGGCTCGGCGGAGCCGGGGGCCAGCAGGCCGCTGGCGTTGCGGAGCCACGGCTCGTCGCCGGCCGCGTCCTCGGGCCGGGAGTGGACCGACAGGGCCCGCCGGCCGCTGTCGTCGGCCTCGGCGACGACGACGCGCAGCCGCACGCCGCCCTTCTCGGGCAGGACCAGGGGGGCTTCCAGCATCAGTTCGTCGATGCGGTCGCAGCCCACCCGGTCGCCGGCCAGGACGGCCAGCTCGACGAACGCGGTGCCGGGCACCAGGGCCAGGCCGGAGACGACGTGGTCGGCGAGCCAGGGGTGGGTGCGCCGCGAGAGCAGCCCGGTGAACAGCACTCCCCCGCCGTCGGGCAGCTCGGTGGCCGCGGCGAGCAGCGGGTGGTGGGCGGCGTCGAGGCCGGCCGAGGAGACGTCGCCCGCGCCCTGGCCCGCCGGGGCGAGCCAGAACGACCGGCGCTGGAAGGCGTAGGTCGGCAGCTCCACCCGGCGGTGCCGGCGGCCGGCGAAGGCCGCGGTCAGGTCGACCGGCACGCCGTGGACGTGCAGGCGGGCGACCGCGGTGGCCAGTGACAGCGGTTCGGCGCGGCCGGCGCGCAGGGCGGGCACGAACAGCGCGTCGGCCGCGTCGGGCAGGCAGTCCTGGCCGAGGCCCGTCAGCACGCCGTCGGGGCCGAGTTCGAGGTAGGTGGTCACGCCCTGCTCGGCCAGCCGGTGCATGCCGTCGAGGAAGCGGACGGCCTGGCGGACGTGGCGCACCCAGTAGTCGGCGGAGGCGACGTCCTCGACGCGGCCGGTCACGTTGGAGACGACCGGGATCTGCGGGGCGTTGAAAGTGAGCCCCTCGGCCACGCGGGCGAAGTCGGCCAGCATCGGCTCCATGCGCGGCGAGTGGAAGGCGTGGCTGACCCGCAGCCGCTTGACCTTGCGGCCCTGGGCGCGCCAGTGGTCGGCCACCTCCTCGGCCGCGGCCTCGTCGCCGGCGATCACCGTGGAGGTGGGGCCGTTGACGGCGGCGACGCTCAGCTGGTGCTCACGCCCGAAGAGCGTCGGCAGCACCTCGTCCTCGGATGCCTGGAGGGCGATCATCACGCCGCCCGTGGGGAGGGCCTGCATCAGGCGGCCACGGGCGGCGACGAGTGCGGCCGCGTCGGCGAGCGAGAGCACTCCCGCCACGTGGGCGGCGCTCAGCTCGCCGATGGAGTGGCCCATGAGGTAGTGCGGCTTGACGCCGTGGGCCTCGACGAGCCGGAACAGGGCGACCTCGACGGCGAAGAGGGCGGCCTGGGTGAAGTCGGTGCGGTGCAGCAGCTCGGCCTCGGCCGTGCCGTCCGCAGCGAAGAGGACCTCCTTGAGGGGGCGTTCGAGGTGCTGGTCGAGCTCGGCGCAGGCCGCGTCGAGGGCGTCGGCGAACACCGGGAACGCGGCGTGCAGCTCGCGGCCCATGGCGGCGCGCTGGCTGCCCTGGCCGGTGAACAGCACGGCGAGCTTGCCCGCGGTACGCGGTTCCGCCGTCACCGCGTGGGGTGCCTGCGTGCCCTCGGCGAGGGCGGCCAGGCCGCTCAGGAGTTCCTCGGTGTCGTGTCCGACGACGGCGGCACGGTGCTCCAGGACGGACCGGGTGGTCGCCAGGGCGTGGCCGATGCCGGCGGCGTCGGCGCCGGGCAGCGCGGCCAGGTGCCGGTGCAGCCGCTCGGCCTGTGCCGCGAGGGCCTGCGGGGTACGGGCGGACAGCACCCACGGCACCGGCGCGAGGGCCGGCCCGCTCTCGGCGGGGCCCTCCGGCTCCTCGGCGGCCGGGGCGGCTTCGAGGATGGCGTGGGCGTTGGTGCCGCTGACGCCGAAGGCCGACACCGCGGCGCGGTACGGGCGGCCGGACTGCGGCCACGCGGTGGGGGCGGTCAGCAGCGAGACGGCGCCGGAGGACCAGTCGACCTCGGGGGTCGGCTCGTCGGCGTGCAGGGTGCGCGGCAGCACGCCGTGCCGCATCGCCATCACCATCTTGATCACGCCGGCGATGCCCGCGGCGGCCTGCGCGTGGCCGATGTTGGACTTCACCGAGCCGAGCCACAGGGGCCGGTCCTCGGGCCGGTCCTGGCCGTAGGTGGCCAGCAGGGCCTGCGCCTCGATCGGGTCGCCGAGGGTGGTGCCGGTGCCGTGGGCCTCGACGACGTCGACGTCGCCGGGCACCAGCCGGGCGTTGGCCAGGGCCTGGCGGATGACGCGCTGCTGGGAGGGCCCGTTGGGAGCGGTCAGACCGTTGGAGGCACCGTCCTGGTTGACGGCCGAGCCGCGGAAGACCGCGAGGACCTGGTGGCCGTTGCGGCGGGCGTCCGACAGCCGCTCGACGAGGACGAGACCGACGCCCTCGGCCCAGCCGGTGCCGTCGGCACCCGCGCCGAAGGCCTTGCAGCGGCCGTCCCGCGAGAGGCCGCCCTGGCGGTCGAACTCGGTGAAGATGCCGGGCGACGACATGACGGTGACACCGCCGGCGAGGGCCATCGTGCACTCGCCGTTGCGGATCGCCTGCGCCGCCAGATGGAGGGCCACGAGCGAGGAGGAGCAGGCCGTGTCGACCGTGACCGCCGGGCCCTCCAGTCCGAAGGTGTAGGCGATGCGGCCGGACACCACACTGGTGGTGGTGCCCGTCATCACATAGCCCTCGACGCCCTCGGGGAGCTGCTGGTGGCCGGTGCCGTAGCCGGACGACGAGGCGCCCGCGAAGACGCCCGTCAGGGTGCCGCGCATGGCGGCCGGGTCGATGCCGGCCCGCTCGAACACCTCCCACGCGGCCTCCAGGAGGAGCCGCTGCTGCGGGTCCATGGCCAGCGCCTCGCGCGGCGAGATGCCGAAGAACCCGGCGTCGAAGTGGGAGACGTCGCGGACGTAGCCGCCGCGGCCCCCGGCCACGTCGTCGGCGGCGGGCCAGCCACGGTCGTCCGGGGAGTCCGACACCGCGTCGCCGCCCGCGGCCACGAGCCGCCACAGGTCGTCGGGCGACTCGACGCCGCCCGGGTAGCGGCAGCTCATGCCCACGATGACGATCGGGTCGTCGGCCGCCGACGTGCCGTGGCCGGTGACGGGGTGCGCGGCGGACGGCTCGGCCGCCACCACGCCGAGCGCCTCGTCGCGCAGGAAGCGCGCGAGGACGTTCGGCGTCGGGTGGTCGAACACCAGGGTGGCGGGCAGCCGCAGCCCCGTCACGGCGTTGAGCTGGTTGCGCAGCTCGACGGAGGTGAGCGAGTCGAAGCCCAGCTCCTGGAAGGTGCGCTCCGGCGCGACGTCGTCGGACGAGGGGTAGCCGAGCACGGTGGCCACGTGGCCGCGGACGAGGCCGACGAGGACCTCGAGCTGGTCGTCCTCGGAGAGCCCGGCGAGCTTGCGCGTCAGCTCCGAGGCGCCGTCGCCGGCCGCCGCGTTGGAGGCCGTGCGCCGCGCCGGGGTCCGCACGAGGCCGCGCAGCAGGGCGGGCAGGCCCTCGGCGGGCAGCGCGGCGGTGTCGATCTTCATCGGCACGAGCACCGCCGCGTCCACGGTGGTGGCGGTGTCGAACAGGGCGGCGCCCTCCGCGGAGGTATGCGCGCCGAAGCCGCCGCGGTTCATCCGGGCGAGGTCGGCCTCGCCCAGGTCGCCGGTCATGGCGCTGCGCTGGGCCCACATGCCCCAGGCCAGGGCCTGGCCGGGCAGGCCGAGCGCCCGGCGGTGCTGGGCGAGCGCGTCGAGGAACGCGTTGGCGGCCGCGTAGTTGCCCTGGCCCGCGCTGCCCACGGTGGCGGCGGCCGAGGAGAACAGCACAAACATCGCCAGGTCGAGGTCGCGGGTCAGCTCGTGCAGGTTGAGGGCAGCGTCGACCTTGGGCCGGAACACCCCGTCGATCCGCTCGGGGGTGAGCGAGGAGATGACACCGTCGTCGAGCACACCGGCGGTGTGGACGACTCCGGTCAGCGGCCGCTCCAGCGACCCCAGGACGCCCGCCAGCGCCTCACGGTCGGCCACGTCGCACGCGGCGAACCGCACCTCGGCGCCCAGCTCCGTCAGCTCGGCCTCCAGCTCCGCCGCACCCTCGGCGTCCGCGCCACGACGCGACAGCAGCACCAGGTGACGCACACCGCGCTCCGCGACGAGGTGGCGGGCCATGACGCCGCCCAGGGTGCCGGTGGCGCCGGTGAGCAGCACCGTACCCTCGGGGTCCAGTTCGCGCGGCATGGTGAGGGCCACCTTGCCGACGTGCTTGGCCTGGCTGATGAAACGGAACGCCTCGCGGGCTCGGCGCACGTCCCACGTCTTGAGGGGCAGGGCCGTCAACGCGCCCTGCTCGAAGAGCCCGAGGAGGTCCACGAGCAGCGTCTGCGTGTGCTCGGGGCCTGCCTCGTAGAGGTCGAACGCCCGGTAGCGCAGGCCGGGCACGGCCGCGGCGACGGCTTCCGCGTCGCGGATGTCGGTCTTGCCCATCTCCAGGAACCAGCCGCCACGGGGCAGGAGGCGCAGGGAGGCGTCGACGAATTCGCCGGCCAGCGAGTTCAGTACGACGTCGACGCCCTCACCGCCGGTGACGGCGAGGAACTTCTCCTCGAACTCCAGGTCTCGTGAGGAGGCGATGTGGTCGTCGTCGAGGCCGAGGGAGCGCAGGACGTCCCACTTGCCCTCGCTCGCCGTCGCGAACACCTCGGCACCCAGGTGCCGGGCCAACTGGACGGCGGCCATGCCGACACCACCGGCACCGGCATGCACCAGCACCCGCTGCCCCGCGCCCAGGCCCGCCAGGTCCCGCAGGCCGAACAGCGCCGTCAGGAACACGATCGGCGTCGACGCGGCCCGCTCGAACGACCAGCCCTCGGGCATGCGGATCAGGTGGCGATGGTCGGTGACGGTCTCGGTGGCGAACGTCTTGCCCGCCATGCCCATCACGCGGTCGCCGACCGCGAGTCCGGTCACCTCGGTGCCGGTCTCGACGACCACACCGGCGGCCTCGGCGCCCATCACGGTCGCCCCCGGGTACATGCCCAGGGCGATGAGGACGTCGCGGAAGTTCACGCCGGCCGCACGGACGGCGACGCGCACCTCCTCCGGGGCCAGCGGCGCCCGCTCGGCGGCCTCGCTCAGGACGAGGCCTTCGAGGGTGCCGCCGCCCAGGGTGTCGAGCACCCACGGACCGGCCGGGGGAACGAGACCGCTGCCCGTGGCGGTGCGCGCCAGGCGCGGCGCGTAGGCCTTGCCGTCGCGCAGGGCCAGCTGGGGTTCGCCGGTGGCGAGGGCGGCGGGGAGGGCCTCGGCGGAGGCCGCCTCGGCGTCCAGGTCGGCCAGCACGATGCGGCCGGGGTTCTCCGACTGCGCCGAACGCACCAGACCCCACACCGCGGCACCGGCCAGATCCGTGACGTCGGCGTCGGCGGCCGCGTCGGTGGTGACGGCGCCGCGTGTCAGGACGACCAGGTGGGAGTCGGCGAGCCGCTCGTCGGCGAGCCAGTCCCGGAGGAAGGCGAGCACGCCGTGGGTCGCGGCGCGGGCGGCTTCGGCGGCGGGCACGCCCGCCTCGGGGGCGGCCACGGGCAGCAGGACGACCTCGGTGTCGTCGGCCAGCCCGGCGAGGTCGGCGTGCACCGACACGTCGACGCCGGCGGCGGCCAGGCCACCGCGCACGGCCAGCGCGTCCGTACCGGCCAGGGCCCACGGGCGCTCGGTGACGCCCGCAGCGTCGGCGGCCGGCAGAGCGGTCCAGTCGATGCGGTACAGCGAGTCGGTGCGCGATCCGGCGACCGGGGTCAGCCGGTCGGCGGTGACGCGGCGGAAGACCAGCGAGTCGATCGAGGCGACGGGTGCGCCGGAGGCGTCGGCGACGGAGAGCTCGACGCCGTCGGAGCCGGCGGCGGCCAGGCGGACCCGCAGGGCGGACGCGCCGGTGGCGTACAGCGAGACGCCGCTCCACGCGAAGGGCAGGCCGCCGCGGTCGAGTTCGGCGAGGCCGACGGCGTGCAGGGCCGAGTCGAGCAGGGCCGGGTGCAGGGCGAAGCGGCCGGCCTCCCGGTGCTGGTCCTCGGGCACGGCGACCTCGGCGAAGATCTCCTCACCGCGCCGCCAGGCCGCGCGCAGGCCCTGGAAGACCGGGCCGTAGCCGTAGCCGAGGTCGGTGAGGCGCTCGTAGAGCCCGTCGGCGTCCAGCGGCTCGGCGTCCGCGGGCGGCCACTGGGCCAGGTCGAACGCGGGCCGGCGTCCGTCGGCGGCGAGCAGGCCGCCGGCGTTGCGGGTCCACGGCTGGTCGGCCGGGGCGTCCTCGGCGCGCGAGTGGACCGACAGCGTCCGCCGGCCGGACGCGTCGGCCGCGCCCACGGTGAGCTGGATGTGGACGCCGCCGGTCTCGGACAGCACGAGCGGTGCCTCGATGGTGAGGTCCTCGACCCGGTCGCAGCCGACCTCGTCGCCGGCGCGCACGGCCAGCTCGACGAAGGCGGTGCCGGGGACGAGCACCGCGCCGGAGATGCGGTGGTCGGCGAGCCAGGGGTGGCTCTGGAGGGAAAGGCGCCCGGTCATGAGCACGCCGTCGCCGTCGGCCAGCGTCACGGCGGCACCCAGCAGGGGGTGGTCGGTGGTGCCCTGACCGATCGACGCGACGTCGCCGACGTGGTGACGGCCGTGGTCGAGCCAGTACCGCTCGCGCTGGAAGGCGTAGGTGGGGAGGTCGACGGGCTGGGCGTCGTGGCCGGTGAAGAACGCGGCCCAGTCGACCCGGCTCCCGGTGGTGTGGAGGCGGCCGAGGGCGGTGACCAGGGCCTCGGGCTCGGGGCGGTCCTTGCGGAGGGCGGCGATGAGGGCGGGCTCGTCGGAGAGGGACTCCTGGGCCATGCCGGACAGGACGCCGTCGGGGCCGAGTTCGAGGAACGCGGAGACGCCCTGGCCTTCCAGCCACCGGACGCCCTCGCTGAAGCGGACGGCGCCGCGGACGTGACGGACCCAGTAGTCGGCGGAGGCGACGTCCTCGGTCTGACCGGTGAGGTTGGAGACGACGGGGATGCGGGGCTGCTCGTAGGCCAGGCCCTCGGCGACGCGGCGGAAGTCGTCGAGCATCGCGTCCATGTGCGGCGAGTGGAAGGCGTGGCTCACGCGCAGGCGGCGGGTCTTGTGACCGGCCTGGGCGAACGTCTCACCCAGCTCCACGACCACGTCTTCGTCACCGGCGATGACAACGGACGACGGGCCGTTGACGGCGGCGATGGAGACCTGGGCCTCGCGCCCCTCCAGATGGGCGGCGACAGTCGCTTCGTCCGCGCCGACGGCCAGCATGGCGCCACCGGTGGGCAGCGCCTGCATCAAGCGGCCGCGCGCGGCAACCAGCGTCGCCGCGTCCGCCAGGGACAGCACACCCGCCACATGCGCGGCGGCAAGCTCACCGATGGAGTGACCGGTCACATAGTCCGGACGCACGCCCCACGATTCGACGAGCCGGTAGAGCGCCACTTCAAGGGCGAACAGGCCGGGCTGCGTGTAGCCGGTCTGGTCCAGCTCCTCCCCCGCCTCGAACATCACCTCACGCAGCGGACGGTCCAGCACCCGGTCGAACTCGGCACACACCGCGTCCAACGCCTCGGCGAACACCGGGAAGGTCTCGTACAGCTCCCGGCCCATGCCCGCACGCTGCGAACCCTGACCCGAGAACAGCACCGCGAGCTGGCCGGTGTCCCGTGCCAGACCGCTGACCACGCCGGAGGCCGGCGTGCCCTCGGCGACGGCTGCCAGGCCGCGCAGCAGGGCGTCGCGGTCGTCGCCGACGACCACCGCGCGGTGCTCAAGCGCCGTGCGCGTCGTGGCCAGGGAGAAAGCCACGTCCAGGGGGGAGCTGTCGGCGGCGAGCGCGTCCAGCAGGCGCTGGGCCTGCGCCTTGAGGGCCGCCGCGGACTTCGCTGAAAGCAGCCACGGCACCACGCCGGCCGGCCGGGCCGGTGCCGCCGTGGCGGGGGCGGGCTCCTCGGCCTCGGGGGCCTGCTCGATGATGACGTGGGCGTTGGTGCCGCTGACGCCGAACGAGGAGACACCCGCACGGCGCGGACGGCCGCTCTCGGGCCACGGGCGCGCCTCGGTGAGCAGTTCCACCTCACCGGCCGACCAGTCGACCTGCGAGGTCGGCCGGTCGATGTGGAGGGTCTGGGGCAGCACGCCGTGCTGCATCGCCATGACCATCTTGATGAGGCCGGAGACACCGGCCGCCTGCTGGCTGTGCCCGATGTTCGACTTCACGGAACCCAGCCACAGGGGCCGGCCCTCGGGGCGGTCCTGGCCGTAGGTGGCGATCAGCGCCTGCGCCTCGATGGGGTCGCCGAGCTTTGTGCCCGTGCCGTGGGCCTCCACGGCGTCCACGTCGGCCGGGGAGAGCCGGGCGCTGGTGAGCGCGTCACGGATGACGCGCTGCTGGGCCGGGCCGTTGGGGGCCGTGAGGCCGTTCGACGCGCCGTCCTGGTTGACCGCGGAGCCGCGCACGACCGCCAGCACCTTGTGGCCGTTGCGGCGGGCGTCGGACAGCTTCTCCAGGACGAGCAGGCCGACGCCCTCCGACCAGCCGGTGCCGTCGGCGGAGTCCGCGAAGGCCTTGCAGCGGCCGTTGCCGGCCAGGCCGCCCTGGCGGCTGAACTCGGCGAAGACGCCCGGCAGCACCATCACGGTGACACCGGCCGCCAGCGCCATCGAGCACTCGTCGCGGCGCAGCGCCTGCACGGCGAGGTGCAGGGCCACCAGGGACGACGAGCACGCCGTGTCGACCGTGACCGCCGGGCCCTCCAGGCCCAGCGCGTAGGAGACGCGGCCGGACACCACACTCGTCGAGCTGCCCGTCATCAGGTAACCCTCGACGCCCTCCGGCAGTTCGGAGAGGCCGAGGCCGTAAGCGGAGGAGGAGGCACCGGCGAAGACGCCGGTGCGGCTGCCCCGCATCGACGCCGGGTCGATGCCGGCTCGTTCGAGGCCTTCCCAGGCGGCCTCCAGCAGCATGCGCTGCTGCGGGTCCATGGCCAGCGCCTCGCGGGGGCTGATCTCGAAGAACCCGGCGTCGAACGTGGTGGCGTCGTGGACGAATCCGCCGACGGGCGACGCGTCCTCGTCCCCGCCGGACGCGATGCCCCAGCCGCGGTCGGCGGGGAAGGGCGTCATGGCGTCGCCGCCCTCGGCGACCAGCTGCCACAGCTGTTCCGGGGACTCGATGCCGCCGGGGAACCGGCAGCTCATGCCGACGATGGCGATCGGCTCCTGCTCCGCGTCCTGCACCTCGGCCAGGCGCTGACGGGTCTTTTGAAGATCGGCGGTGACCCGCTTGAGGTAATCGAAAAGCTTGTCGTTGTCGGCGTTGTCGGCCATGGAAGTCCCCACCGGTCTAGTGCTTAGCGATTGTGGTGCTCGGCAGAGCTCGGGCGGCGGGGCCGCCCGAGCTCCTTTCGGCGGTGCTCAGGAGAGTCCGAGCTCGTTGTCGATGAAGGCGAACACGTCTTCGTGCGTCGCCGTTTCGAAGCGTTCGGCGGCCGTCGGCTCCGGGGTTTCCGGTCCGGTGGCCTCCGTCCACTTCGCGAGGAGGAGCTGCAGCCGGGCGGTCACCCTGCTGCGGGTCTGCTCGTCCGGCTCGGCCGCGCTGATCGCGGTCTCGAGCCGGTCGAG
This sequence comes from Streptomyces cinnamoneus, assembly GCF_002939475.1. Classification (NCBI taxonomy): domain Bacteria; kingdom Bacillati; phylum Actinomycetota; class Actinomycetes; order Kitasatosporales; family Streptomycetaceae; genus Streptomyces; species Streptomyces cinnamoneus. Next base: position 761,463 of record NZ_PKFQ01000001.1, read on the forward strand.
CTCGGACAGGACCGGGTCGCCGGTGGCCCCGGTGTGCGGAACGGTTTCGGTGAGCAGGTGCTTGGCCAGCACGACCGGGGTCGGGTGGTCGAACACCATGGTCGCGGGCAGCCGCAGGCCGGTGGCCGCGTTGAGGCGGTTGCGCACCTCGACGGCGGTCAGTGAGTCGAAGCCGATCTCGCTGAACGGCCGGGAGGGCTCGACCTCGTGCGGCCCGGCCAGGCCCAGGACGGCCGCGGCCTCGGTACGGACCAGGTCCAGCGCGGCACGGTCGCGCTCGGTCTCGGAGAGGCCGGCGAGCCGCTGGGCGAACTCCGAGACCTCGGTCCCGGTGTCGCCCTGCCCGCCGTCGGCGGCCTCCAGCAGTGCGGGCACCTCGGGCACGCCGTTGATCAGCGGGCGCGGCCGGGCGACGGTGTAGCCGGGCACGAACCGCGCCCAGTCGACGTCGGCGACCGTGAGGGCGGTGTCGCCGTGCCCGATGGCCTGCTCCATGGCGGTGACCGCGAGGTCGGGCGCCATCACCCGCAGGCCGCGGCGCAGCAGTTGCTCGCCGGCCTCGCCGTCGGCCATGCCGCCCTCGGCCCACGGCCCCCACGCCACCGAGGTGGCGGCGAGGCCGCGTTCCCGGCGCTGCTCGGCGAGGGCGTCGAGGAAGGCGTTGCCCGCCGCGTAGGCACCCTGCAGACCGCTGCCCCAGGTGGCGGAGATGGAGGAGAACGAGACGAACGCGTCGAGTTCGACGTCGGACAGCACCTCGTCGAGGTGCAGGGCGCCCGCCGCCTTCGCCGCGACGATGTCGGCGAACTCGGCCAGGCTCATCGCGGGGAGCGGGGTGCCCTGGCCGACGCCGGCCGCGTGCACGACCGCCCGTACCGGGTCGCCGTCCGCCGCGAGGCCCTTGACCAGGGTCGCCACCGCGTCGCGGTCGGCGATGTCGCAGGCGGCGAGGGTGACCCTGGCGCCGAGCCCGGTCAGCTCCGCCTCCAGGTCCCGGGCGCCGTCCGCGTCCGGTCCGCGCCGGCTGGTCAGGACGACGTGCTCGGCGCCGTTGCGGGCCGCCCAGCGCGCGACGTGCCCGCCGAGCGCGCCCGTGCCGCCCGTGACGAGGACCGTGCCCCGCGGCTGCCACCGCGCGGCGGCAGCGGCCTCGCGCAGCGGCGCCCGGACGAGCCTCCGGCCGAACACTCCGGACGTACGGATCGCCAGCTGGTCCTCGTCCTCGATCCCGGCGAGCGCCGCGCACAGCCGGCCGCGGGCCCGCTCGTCCAGCGCCTCGGGCAGGTCGACGAGACCGCCCCAGCGGCCGGGGTGTTCGAGCGAGACGACCCGGCCGAGCCCCCAGGCCTGCGCCTGCGCGGAGCTGGTGAGCCGGTCGGCGCGGCCGACCGAGACCGCGCCCCGCGTGAGCAGCCACAGGGGCGCCTCGACGCCCGCGTCGCCGAGGGCCTGCACGAGCAGGAGGGTGTTCGACACGCCCCTCGGCACGACGGCGTACTCGGCGTGCGGCCGGTCGTCCACCGCCAGGAGGGAGACGATGCCCGCCAGGGCCTTGTCGCCGGTCGCCTCGCGGAGCCGTGCGGCGACCCCGTCGCGGTGCAGGACGTCCTCGGCCAGTTCGAGCCGGATCACCGAACCCGACCGGGACTCCACCGACGCGGCCACGTCCGCCGACAGCCCCTGCTGCTCGGTCCCGGACTCCGCGGTGACCAGGAGCCAGGTGCCCGTGAGGACGGAGTCGGCGGGCTGAGCCAGCGGCTTCCACTCGACCCGGTAGCGCCAGTCGTCCACGGTGGACTGTTCGCGCTGCTTGCCGCGCCAGGTGGACAGGGCCGGCAGTACGGCCCGCAGGGCCTCGCCGTCGACCTCCAGGGTCCCGGCCAGCGAGTCGGCGTCGAGCCGCTCGACCGCCGACCAGAACTGCGCGTCCGCCGCGCCGGCCTCGCCCGCCTCAGCGGACGCGGCCGACTCCAGCCAGTAGTGACGGCGCTGGAAGGCGTAGGTCGGCAGGTCGACGCGCCGGGCGTTGCGGCCCGCGAAGAACGCCGCCCAGTCGGGAGTCACGCCGGCCACGTGGAGGCGGCCGAGCGCGGTGACCAGGGCCTCCGGCTCGGGGCGGTCCTTGCGGAGAGCCGCGATGAGTTCGGGCTCGCCGGTGACGGACTCCTGGGCCATGCCCGAGAGCACACCGTCGGGGCCCAGCTCCAGGAAGACGGAGACGCCCTGGTCCTCAAGCCAGCGGACACCTTCGCCGAAGCGGACCGCGCCGCGAACGTGACGCACCCAGTAATCGGCGGAAGCGACGTCCTCAGCCTGACCGGTCAGGTTCGACACGACCGGGATGCGGGGCTGCTCGTAGGTCAGACCCTCGGCGACGCGGCGGAAGTCGTCCAGCATCGCCTCCATGTGCGGCGAGTGGAACGCATGGCTCACCCGGAGACGACGCGTCTTGTGACCGGCCTGAGCGAAGACCTCACCCAGCTCCGTCACCACATCCTCGTCACCAGCGATCACCACAGACGACGGACCGTTGACCGCCGCGATCGACACCTGGGCCTCACGGCCCTCCAAGTGCGCAGCCACAGTCGTCTCATCAGCCGCAATGGCCAGCATCGCGCCACCGGCAGGGAGCGCCTGCATCAACCGGCCACGCGCGGCGACCAGCGTGACCGCGTCCTCCAGGGACAGCACACCCGCCACGTGCGCGGCAGCAAGCTCACCAATCGAGTGACCCGTCACGTAGTCCGGACGCACACCCCACGACTCGACCAGCCGATAGAGCGCCACCTCAAGGGCGAAGAGCCCGGGCTGGGTGTAGCCGGTCTGGTCCAGCGCGTCACCGTGCTCGAACAGCACCTCACGCAGCGGACGGTCCAGCACCCGGTCGAACTCGGCACACACCGCGTCCAACGCCTCGGCGAACACCGGGAACACCTCGTACAGCTCCCGGCCCATACCCGCACGCTGCGACCCCTGGCCCGAGAACAGCACCGCCGACAGACCACCGTCACGCGCGGTGCCGCGAACGACGCCCGCGGCGGACGTTCCCTCGGCGAGGGCAGCGAGGCCGCGGAGAAGCTCCTCGTGTTCGGTGCCGACGACCACTGCCCGGTGCTCAAGAGCAGCCCGCGTGGTCGCGAGCGAGAAGGCGACGTCGACCGGCGAGACGCCGTCGGTGACCGCCGCACGCAGGCGCTCGGCCTGTTCCTTGAGCGCGCTCTCGGACTTCGCCGACAGCACCCACGGCACGAGGCCGGGGACGGGCTCGGCAGCGGCGCGCTTGCCACCCGCCGGAGCCTGCTCAAGAACGACGTGGGCGTTGGTGCCGCTGACGCCGAAGGACGACACACCCGCGCGACGCGGACGGCCGGTCTCCGGCCAGGCGGTGTTCTCCGTGACCAGCTCGACGGAACCCGCCGTCCAGTCCACGTGCGTGGACGGACGGTCGACGTGCAGGCTCTCCGGAACCATCCCGTTATGCATCGCCATGACCATCTTGATGATGCCGGCGGCACCCGAAGCAGCCTGCGTGTGACCGATGTTCGACTTCACCGAGCCGAGCAGCAGCGGCCGGTCGCCGTCGCGCTCCTGGCCGTAGGTGGCCAGCAGGGCCTGCGCCTCGATCGGGTCACCCAGCGTGGTGCCGGTGCCATGCGCCTCGACCACATCGACGTCGGACGCGGACAGACCGGCGTTCGCCAGCGCCTGGCGGATCACCCGCTGCTGCGAGGGACCGTTCGGCGCCGTCAGACCGTTCGACGCACCATCCTGGTTGATGGCCGAGCCCTTGACGACCGCGAGCACCTCGTGGCCGTTGCGGATCGCGTCGGACAACCGCTCGACGAGAAGCAGGCCCACGCCCTCGCCCCAGCCCGTACCGTCCGCGGCCTCCGCGAACGGCTTGCAGCGCCCGTCCCGGGCGAGGCCGCCCTGGCGGCTGAACTCCTGGAAGGCACCCGGCGTCGACATCACGGCGACACCACCCGCGACCGCCATCGAGCACTCGCCGTTGCGCAGCGACTGCGCCGCCAAGTGCAGGGCGACGAGGGAGGACGAGCACGCGGTGTCGACAGTCACCGCCGGGCCTTCCAGGCCGAGGGTGTAGGCGATGCGGCCGGAGACGACGCTGGCCGAGCTACCGGTCAGCATGTAGCCGTCGACGCCCTCGGGCAGGGCGCCCAGGCCGAGGCCGTAGCCGGAGGTACCGGCGCCGGCGAAAACGCCGGTCTGGCTGCCGCGCAGCGAGGTCGGGTCGATGCCCGCCCGCTCGAACAGCTCCCAGGCCGCCTCCAACAGCAGGCGCTGCTGCGGATCCATCGCCAGCGCCTCACGCGGCGAGATGCCGAAGAACGCCGCGTCGAACTGACCCGCGTCGTAGACGAAACCGCCCTCGGGCGCGAAGTTCGCGCCCGCTCCGAACAGGCCCTCGACGTCCCAGCCTCGGTCGTCCGGGAATCCGGCGAGCGCGTCGCCGCCGGACAGCATCAGCTGCCACAGCTGCTCCGGGGAGCGCACGTCGCCGGGGAGGCGGCAGGCCATGCCGACGATGGCGATCGGCTCGTCCGTGCCGGTCGGCGTGGCGACGATGGCGTCCGCGACGGCTCCGGCCCCGGCGACCTGGCCGAGGAGGAAGTCGGCGAGAACGGCCGGGCTCGGGTAGTCGAACACCACCGTCGCCGGCAGCTTCAGACCGGTGGCCGTGGCAAGACGGTTGCGCACCTCCACCGCGGTCAGCGAGTCGAATCCCATCTCCCGGAACGCCCGAGTGCGCTCCACATCCTCAGCGGACGCATAGCCGAGCACAGACGCCGCGGTGGAACGCACCAGGTCGAGGACGACCCGCAGCTGCTCGGCGACCGACAGCCCGGCCAGCTGGGCCGCGATGCCGGACGTCTCCGCCGCTTCGGTGTCCCCGGAGCCGCCGTCGGCCAGGGCCTTCGCGGCCTCGGGGATGTCACTGATGAGGGGACGCGGGCGGGCGGCGGTGAAGCCGGGCACGAACCGCGCCCAGTCCACATCCGCAACCGCCACGAACGTCTCATCGTGCTCGACGGCCTGCACCAGAGCCGACACCGCCAGCTCCGGCGCCATCGGCAGGACGCCACGACGACGAAGGTGCTGCTCGGCGTCTTCCGAGGAAGCCATGCCGCTGTCGGCCCAGGCACCCCACGCGATGGAGGTTGCGGTGAGCCCACGGGCACGCCGGTCGGCGGCGACCGCGTCGAGGTAGGCGTTGGCCGCGGCGTACGCGCCCTGGCCGCTGCCGCCCCAGACACCGGCGTTGGAGGAGAACAGCACGAACGCGTCCAGCTCGGAGTCACCCAGCAGCTCGTCGAGATGACGCGCGCCGGCCACCTTGACCGTCAGGACGTCGGCGAGAGCCGGGTCCGTCATGTCCGCCACCGCCGTGAACTCGCCGACACCAGCTGCGTGGAGCACGGCGTTGACCGGGTGCTCGGCCAGCAGCTGCGCGAGCGCGTCGCGGTCGGCAACGTCGCACGCGGCGATCGTCACGCGGGCGCCGAGCGCGGTGAGCTCCGCCTCCAGCTCGGCGGCGCCCGGGGCCTCCAGGCCGCGCCGGCTGGTGAGGAGGAGGTGCTCCGCGCCGTTGCCGGCCGCCCAACGGGCCACATGCCCACCCAGAGCACCCGTACCACCGGTGATCAGCACCGTGCCCCGCGGCTCCCACGTGCGCGGAGCGGCAGCCCCACCCAACGGGGCCCGCATCAGTCGACGGCCAAAGGCACCCGACGAGCGCAGCGCGATCTGGTCCTCGTCACCGGCACCGCCGGCCAGCAGGGCCACCAGCCGGCCCGCAGCCCGCTCGTCCAAGCCCTCGGGAAGGTCAACGAGACCGCCCCAACGCTCCGAGTGCTCCAGACCGACCACCCGGCCGAAGCCCCACACCTGCGACTGGGCGACGTTGGTAAGCCGGTCGGACCGGCCGACGGACACCGCACCGCGGGTGAGCAGCCACAGCGGCGCGGCAACGCCCGCATCGCCCAGTGCCTGCACCAGAGCCACCGTGTCGGCCAGACCACGCGACATCACCGGGAACTCGGGATGCGCGGCATCCTCCAGCCCCAGCAACGACACCACACCGTCGACCTCGACACCGGCCAACCGCTCGGCAAGCCCAGCCCTGGACACGGAACCGTCCAGGCCCAGACGCACCACCTCGGCACCGGCGCGCTCCAGCACCTCCGACACCACATCGTCACCAGCCGAAACGACCAGCCAACGACCCGACACAGCAGCAGAGTCAAGCGAGAGCGGCTTCCACGACACCGCATAACGCCACTCGTCCACCCGCGACTGCACGTTGCGGCGACGGCGCCAGGCCGACAGCAGCGGCAGTGCCGCGCTCAGCCTGTCCTGGTCTTCGACCTCCAGCGTCTGCGCCAGAGCGGTCAGGTCCTCCTGCTCGACGGCGGCCCAGAACTCCGCGTCCTCGGCGCTGCCCTTGATGGCGAAGTCGATGTCCACCGGGGGCTGTTCGAGCCAGTAGCGCTCGCGCTGGAAGGCGTAGGTCGGCAGGTCGACGCGCCGACCGCCGGCGAGGAACGTCCCCCAGTCGACGGTGAGCCCTCGTGTCCAACCCTCGGCCAGCGAGGTGGCGAAGCGGACGAGCCCGCCCTCCTCACGGCGCAGGGAGCCCAGGACGACGGCGTCGGCGCCGACAGCGTCGATCGTCTCCTGAACGCCCAGATTGAGAACAGGGTGCGCACTGGCCTCGACGAAGAAGCGATAACCCTGCTCGACGAGCGCCTTCGTGGCCTCCTCAAACCGCACGGTCTCCCGCAGGTTCGTGTACCAGTACTCAGCATCCAGGCCAGACGTGTCGAACCAGTCAGCGGTCACCGTCGAGAAGAACGGCACCTCAGCCGCACGCGGAGCGATCTCCGCCAGCACGGTCGTCAACTCACTGCGAATGGCCTCGACATGAGCGGAGTGCGACGCGTAGTCCACCGGGATCCGGCGCGCCCGCACCTCATCCGCCTCACAGGCGGCCAGCAGAGCATCCAGCTCCGCCACATCACCAGAGACGACCACGGACTTGGGGCCGTTCACGGCGGCGACAGACAGACCACCGGTCAGGCGCTCCCGCACCTGCTCCACCGGCAGCGCGACGGACACCATGCCGCCCAGACCCGACAGAGCCAGGATCGCCTTCGACCGGAGAGCCACGACCTTGGCGGCGTCCTCCAGCGAGAGCGCACCCGCAACACACGCCGCGGCGATCTCACCCTGCGAATGACCCACCACAGCAGCCGGGTTGACACCGTGCGAACGCCACAGCTCCGCCAGCGACACCATCACCGCGAACAACACCGGCTGCACCACATCAACGCGCTCAAGCGCCTCAGCGTCATCCAGCACATCGAACAGCGACCAGTCCACGTACGACGACAACGCCGCCGCACACTCCCGCATCCGCTCAGCGAACACGGGCGAGGTCTCGATAAGTTCGGCAGCCATACCGACCCACTGCGAACCCTGACCCGGGAACACAAAGGCCACCTTGCCCCGCACATCCGCGACGCCCGTGACCACACCGGACGCGTCAGCGCCCGCCGTGACGGCCGCCGTACCGGCGGCGCGGTCCGGGCCGAGGACGACGGCCCGGTGGTCGAGCATCGCGCGGGTGGTGGCCAGGGAGTGGCCGACGTCGAGCGGCGACAGGTCGCCGTTCGCGGTGGTGTACGCACCCAGCCGCTCGGCCTGGGCACGCAGGGCGGCTCCGGACTTGCCGGACAGCAGCCACGGGACGACGGCCGGAGCGGCCACCGGCTCCGGCTCGGCGGCTGCCGGGACCGGCGGGGCCGGCGGCGCCTGCTCCACGATGACGTGGGCGTTGGTGCCGCTGACGCCGAACGAGGAGACACCGGCGCGCCGCGGCCTGCCGAAGTCCGGCCATGCCTTCGCGTCGGTCAGCAGCGACACCGCGCCGACGGACCAGTCCACGTGCGGGGTCGGCTCGTCGGCATGGAGCGTCTGCGGCAGCACGCCGTGGCGCATCGCCATGACCATCTTGATGACGCCGGCGACACCGGACGCGGCCTGGGAGTGTCCGATGTTGGACTTCACCGAGCCGAGCCACAGCGGACGGTCGCTGTCGCGGTCCTGGCCGTAGGTCGCGAGCAGGGCCTGGGCCTCGATCGGGTCGCCCAGCGTCGTACCCGTGCCGTGGGCCTCCACGACGTCCACGTCGTCGGTCGCCAGACGGGCGTTGGCCAGTGCGTGCCGGATGACGCGCTGCTGGGACGGGCCGTTGGGTGCGGTGAGGCCGTTGGAGGCGCCGTCCTGGTTGATCGCCGAGCCCTTGACGACCGCGAGCACGTCGTGGCCGTTGCGGCGGGCGTCGGACAGGCGCTCCAGCAGAAGCAGGCCCGCGCCTTCGGACCAGCCGGTGCCGTCGGCGTCCGCGCCGAAGGCCTTGCAGCGGCCGTCGTACGAGAGGCCGCCCTGCCGGTCGAACTCCCGGAAGATGCCGGCCGTGGACATGACGGTGACACCGCCGGCGAGGGCCATCGTGCACTCGCCGTTGCGGATCGCCTGCGCCGCCAGGTGCAGGGCGACGAGCGAGGACGAGCAGGCCGTGTCGACCGTGACCGCCGGGCCTTCGAGGCCGAACGTGTAGGCCACGCGGCCGGACACCACGCTGGTGGTGGTGCCCGTCATCAGGTAGCCCTCGACGCCCTCGGGGAACTCGGAGACGTTGGTGGCGTAGAGGGACGAGGAAGCGCCCGCGAACACGCCGGTCCGGCTGCCGCGCACCGACATCGGGTCGATGCCGGCCCGCTCGAAGACCTCCCAGGCCGTCTCCAGCAGCAGCCGCTGCTGCGGGTCCATCGCCAGCGCCTCACGCGGGCTGATGCCGAAGAACGCGGCGTCGAACTGCGGGACCTCGTAGACGAAGCCGCCCTCGTGGGTGTTGGTGATGGTCTCGCCGTCGGCGTCCGCGCCGTAGAGGTTGTCGATGTCCCAGCCGCGGTCCCGGGGCAGTTCGGATATCGCGTCGGTCGCGGTGCGCACCACGCGCCACAGGTCGTCCGGGGAGGACACGCCGCCGGGGTAGCGGCAGGCCATGCCGACGATGACCACCGGGTCGTCGTCCTTGGCCACCGTGGTCGCGGCGGTGAGGGGCGTGGCGGTCTCGGCCACGTCGCCCAGCACTTCGGACCACAGGTGTTCCACGAGCACCAGCGGCGTCGGGTAGTCGAACACGAGCGTCGCGGGGAGCCGCAGGCCCGTGGCGGCGGTGAGCCGGTTCCGCAGTTCCACCGCGGTCAGCGAGTCGAAGCCGAGCTCGCGGAACGGGCGGCCGGCGTCGACCAGGTCGCCCGTCGCGTGTCCGAGGACGGCAGCGGCCTGGCCCTGGATGAGGTCGAGCAGCGCGGCACGCTGCTCGCTCTCGTCGAGCCCGGCCAGGCGGGCGGCCAGGCCGGAGACCTCCGCGTCGGCCCGGGAGGCCGCCGCGCGCCGCGCGGAGGTCCGGACCAGGCCGCGCAGCAGCGGCGGGACGTCCCCGCCGCGGCCGAGGGCGGCGGTGTCCAGGGGGATCGGCACCAGTTGTGCCTCGTCGACGGCGGACGCCGCGTCGAGCAGGGCCAGGCCGTGCTCGGAGGTCAGGACGCCGAAGCCGCCGCGGTTCATCCGGGCGAGGTCGGCCTCGTCGAGGTCGCCGGTCATGGCGCTGCGCTGGGCCCACATGCCCCAGGCCAGCGACTGCCCCGCCAGGCCCTGGGCCCGGCGGTGCTGGGCGAGGGCGTCGAGGAACGCGTTGGCGGCCGCGTAGTTGCCCTGACCGGCGCTGCCCAGCGTCGCCGACGCCGAGGAGAACACCACGAACATGGCGAGGTCGAGGTCCCGCGTCAGCTCGTGCAGGTTGAGGGCGGCGTCGACCTTGGGCCGGAAGACCCCGTCGATCCGCTCGGGGGTCAGCGAGGAGATCACGCCGTCGTCGAGGACGCCCGCGGTGTGGACGACTCCGGTCAGCGGCCGCTCCAGCGAGCCGAGCACGCCCGCCAGCGCCTCACGGTCGGCCACGTCACACGCGGCGAACCGCACCTGCGCGCCCAGCCCGGTCAGCTCGACCTCCAGCTCCGCCGCACCCTCGGCCTCCGCGCCACGACGCGACACCAGCAGCAGGTGACGCACACCGCGCTCGGCCACCAGGTGACGGGCGACCAGCCCACCGAGGGTGCCGGTGGCGCCGGTGAGCAGCACCGTGCCCTCGGGGTCCAGCTCACGCGGCATGGTGAGGGCCACCTTGCCGACGTGCTTGGCCTGGCTGATGAAACGGAACGCCTCACGCGCCCGCCGCACGTCCCACGCCTTGACCGGCAGCGGCTCCAGCGCACCCTGCTCGACCAGCGCCACGAGGTCCGTCAGCAGGGTCTGCGTGTGGTCCGGGCCGGCCTCGGCCAGGTCGAACGGCCGGTACTCGACGTCGGGGAAGTCGGCCGCCATCACGTCCGGCACCCGGATGTCGGTCTTGCCCATCTCCAGGAAGCGGCCGCCGCGGGGCAGCAAGCGCAGCGAGGCATCGATGAATTCGCCCGCCAGCGCGTTGAGTACGACGTCGACGCCCTCACCGCCGGTGACGGCGAGGAACTTCTCCTCGAACTCCAGGTCGCGGGAGGAGGCGATGTGGTCGTCGTCGAGGCCGAGGGAGCGCAGGACGTCCCACTTGCCCTCGCTCGCCGTCGCGAACACCTCGGCGCCGAAGTGCCGTGCCAGCTGGATGGCGGCCATGCCGACACCACCGGCACCGGCGTGCACCAGCACCTTCTCGCCGGACCGGAGACCGGCCAGGTCCCGCAGACCGAACAGCGCCGTCAGGAACACGATCGGCGCGGAGGCCGCCTGTTCGAACGACCAGCCCTCGGGTACGGGGGCGACACGGCGGCGGTCGGCGACCATGACCGGGCCGAACGCCCGCTCCACCATGCCCATCACGTGGTCGCCCGCCGCGAGGTCGGTCACGTCCGGGCCGACCTCGGTGACGACACCGGCGACCTCGCCGCCCATGACGGCCGCGCCGGGGTACATGCCCAGGGCGATGAGGACGTCACGGAAGTTGACGCCGGCGGCGCGGACGGCGATGCGCACGTCGCCGGGGGCCAGCGGTGCCAGCGCCTCGTCGTCCACCTGGATGTCCAGGCCGTCCAGGGTGCCGCCGCCGAGCGGGCCGACGTACCAGCCGGGCTCCCCCACCGGCGGCACGAGCGTGCCGTCCGATCCGACGCGGGCGAGCCGCGGCACGTGGGCGACGCCCGCGCGCAGGGCGACGTGCGGCTCGCCCGAGGTGACGGCCGCGGGCAGGGCCTCGGCGGAGGCCGCCTCGGCGTCCAGGTCGGCCAGCACGATGCGGCCGGGGTTCTCCGACTGCGCCGAACGCACCAGACCCCACACCGCGGCACCGGCCAGATCCGTGACGTCCGCGTCGTGGCCGACCGCGACCGCACCGCCCGTGACGACCACGAGGCGGGAGTCGGCGAACCGGTCGTCGGCCAGCCAGGTCTGGAGCACGTCGAGGACGCGGTACGTCGCCGTGCGGGCGTCGGCCGCCACGTCGCCGGCCTCGCCCGTGCCCGTAGCGGCGAGCAGGACGAAGTCGGGGGCGAGCCCGGCGAGGTCGTCCAGGGAGTCCGCCGTCTCGACGGGGACGCCGAGGCCGGCCGTCCACGGGCCGAGCGCCGCCCATCGGGCGGGCGTGGCCTCGGCTGCGGCCAGCGTGGTCCACTCCGTACGGAACAGGGAGTCGCGGAAGGCGGTGCGCCGTTCCGGTTGGTGCGCCGAGGCTGCGCGGAGCACGAGGGACTCGACGGCGGCCACGGGGGCACCCGTCTCGTCGGCGACCTCCACGGCCACCGCGTTCGTACCGGCGGAGGTCAGGCGCACCCGCACCACGGACGCACCCGTGGCGTACAGCGAGACGCCGCTCCACTCGAAGGGCAGGCCCGCCCGGCCCGTGTCCTCGACGAAGCTGCCGAGGCTGATGCCGTGGAGCGCCGCGTCCAGGAGCGCCGGGTGCAGCCCGAACGCCGCCGCACCGGCCTCCTCCTGCTCGGGAAGGGCGACCTCGGCGAACACCTCGTCGCCGCGCCGCCAGGCCGCGCGCAGGCCCTGGAAGACCGGGCCGTAGGCCAGTCCGGCCTCGGCGAGCCCTCCGTACAGCCCCTCCACCTCGACCGCCTCGGCACCGGCCGGCGGCCAGGCGGAGAGGTCGAAGTCCGCCGGGCGGGCCGACTCGGCGAGAGTGCCGCTGCCGTGACGCGTCCACAGCTCGTCATCACCCGCATCATCCGCACGCGAGTGAACAGTGAACGCACGACGACCAGACTCATCAGCCGCCGACACCGCCAACTGCAACTGCACACCACCACGCTCAGGCAGCACCAACGGCGCCTCAAGCGTCAACTCCTCGACCCGGTCACACCCGACCTGATCACCAGCACGCACCGCAAGCTCAACAAACGCAGTACCCGGCACGAACACCGCACCCGACACCACATGATCAGCCAACCACCCATGCGTCGCCACCGACAACCGACCCGTCAGCAACAACCCATCAGCATCAGCCAACGACACCACAGCACCCAACAACGGATGATCCGCAGCACCCAGACCAGCAGACGCCACATCACCCACAAAACCCACCGCACGCCCAGGCCAAAAACGCTCACGCTGGAACGCATACGTCGGCAGGTCCACGATCGAGGAACCGGCGAAGAGGGATCCCCAGTCGAGGGCGACTCCGGCCACGTGGAGCCGGCCGAGGGCGGTGACCAGGGCCTCGGGCTCGGGGCGGTCCTTGCGCAGGGCGGCGACCAGCTCGGGCTCGCCTGCGACGGACTCCTGGGCCATACCGGAGAGGACTCCGTCAGGGCCCAGCTCGAAGAAGGTCGTGACGCCCTGGTCCTCAAGCCAGCGCACGCCCTCACCGAAGCGCACGGCTCCACGGACGTGACGCACCCAGTAGTCGGCGGAAGCGACGTCCTCAGCCTGGCCGGTCAGGTTGGAGACGACCGGGATCGACGGCTGCTCGTAGGTCAGGCCCTCGGCGACCTGGCGGAAGTCCTCCAGCATCGCGTCCATGTGCGGCGAGTGGAACGCATGACTCACCCGGAGTCGGCGGGTCTTGTGACCGGCCTGGGCGAACGTCTCCCCCAGCTCCACGACCACGTCCTCGTCACCAGCGATGACGACAGACGACGGACCATTGACGGCAGCGATCGACACCTGGGCCTCACGGCCCTCCAGGTACGCCGCCACCGTCGCCTCATCAGCGCCAACGGCCAGCATCGCACCGCCCGCAGGAAGCGCCTGCATCAGACGACCACGCGCAGCAACCAGCGTGACGGCGTCCCCCAGCGACAGCACACCCGCCACATGAGCCGCAGCCAACTCACCGATCGAGTGACCCGTCACAAAGTCGGGCCGCACACCCCACGACTCAACCAGCCGATACAGCGCCACCTCAAGGGCGAAAAGCCCAGGCTGAGTGAAACCGGTCTGATCCAGCGCCTCACCCTGCTCGAACATCACCTCACGCAGCGGACGCTCAAGCACCCCGTCAAACGCACCACACACCGCGTCCAACGCCTCGGCGAACACCGGGAACGCCTCATACAGCCCCCGACCCATCCCCGCACGCTGCGAACCCTGACCCGAGAACAGCACCGCGAGCTGCCCGGTGCCTCGGGCCACGCCGGTCACCACGCCGGCGCCCGGCGCCTCCTCGGCGAGCGCGGTCACGCCGCGCAGCAGTTCGTCGCGGTCGCGGCCGACGACCACGGCGCGGTGGTCGAGGGCGGCGCGGGTGGTGGCGAGCGAGAATCCGAGGTCGGCCGGGGACAGGTCGGCGCGGGCCTCGACGTGGTCGCGCAGCCGGGCCGCCTGGTCCCGCAGCGCCCCGGCGGTCTTGCCGGACAGCAGCCAGGGCACGACCTGGAGGGTCGAGGGTCCGGCCTGCTCGGCGGCCGGCTCGGTCTCCTCCGGCTCCGGGGCCTGCTCGACGATCACGTGGGCGTTGGTGCCGCTGAAGGAGAACGACGAGACCGCGGCGCGGCGGGGCCGGCCGGTCTCCGGCCAGGGCCGGGCCTCGGTGAGCAGCTCGACGGCGCCGGCGGACCAGTCCACGTTCGGGGTGGGCTCGCCGACGTGGAGGGTCTGCGGCAGGACGCCGACGCGCAGTGCCATGACCATCTTGATGATGCCGGCGACGCCCGCCGCCGCCTGGGAGTGGCCGATGTTGGACTTCACCGAGCCGAGCCACAGCGGCTGGTCGGCCGGCCGGCCCTGGCCGTAGGTCGCCAGCAGTGCCTGGGCCTCGATCGGGTCGCCCAGGGAGGTGCCGGTGCCGTGGGCCTCGACCGCGTCGACCTCGGCGGCGGACAGCCGGGCGTTGGTGAGGGCCTGGCGGATCACCTTCTGCTGCGAGCGGCCGTTGGGGGCGGTCAGGCCGTTGCTGACACCGTCCTGGTTGACGGCGCTGCCGCGGATGACGGCGAGGACGCGGTGGCCGTTGCGCTGGGCGTCGGACAGCTTCTCCAGCAGCAGCAGGCCGGCGCCCTCGCTCCAGCTGGTGCCGTCGGCGTCCGCGGCGAAGGGCTTGCAGCGGCCGTCGGAGGCCAGGCCGCGCTGGCGGCTGAACTCCGTGAACGCGCCGGGGGTGGCCATGACGGCCACACCGCCGGCGAGGGCCATGGAGCACTCGCCCTTGCGCAGGCTCTGGCAGGCCAGGTGCAGGGCGACCAGCGCGGACGAGCAGGCGGTGTCGAGAGTGACCGCGGGGCCTTCGAGGCCGAGGGTGTAGGCGATGCGGCCGGAGACGATGCTGGTGGCGGCGCCGGTGGCGAGGTGACCCTCGACGTTCGCGGCCTCCACCGAGGCCTCCAGGGCGTTGCCGTAGCCCTGGGAGTAGGCGCCGACGAACACGCCGGTCTGACTGCCCCGCAGCGATGACGGGTCGATGCCGGCCCGTTCGAACACCTCCCACGAGGTCTCCAGCAGCAGTCGCTGCTGGGGGTCCATGGCCATGGCCTCGCGGGGCGAGATGCCGAAGAACCCGGGGTCGAACTCGGCGGCCCCTTCGATGAACCCGCCCTCGCGGGCGTAGCTGGTGCCGCTGCTCTCCGGGTCGGCGTCGAAGAGGCCCTCCAGGTCCCAGCCGCGGTCGGCGGGGAAGGGCGAGATGCCGTCGGCGCCGTCGGCGACCAGCCGCCACAGGTCCTCGGGGGTTTCGACGCCGCCGGGGTAGCGGCAGCCCATGGCGACCAGGGCGATGGGCTCGGAGTCCTGGTCCTCCACCTCGCGCAGCCGCTTGCGGGCTTCGCGGAGGTCCGCGGTGACCCGCTTGAGGTACTCGAGGAACTTCTCTTCGTTGGACATGGAGTCAGCTCCTCGGCAGACAAACAGAAGGCGTGTTCATCGGGTTCATCGGGTTCATCGGGTTGTTCAGACCGTCCCGAG
Source organism: Streptomyces cinnamoneus (assembly GCF_002939475.1). Lineage (NCBI taxonomy): Bacteria > Bacillati > Actinomycetota > Actinomycetes > Kitasatosporales > Streptomycetaceae > Streptomyces > Streptomyces cinnamoneus. The sequence goes on from NZ_PKFQ01000001.1 coordinate 776,943, forward strand.
CTCGTTGTCGATGAGGTCGAAGATCTCGTCCGCGGTCGCGGCCGCCAGGTCGCTGTTGTCGCCCACGGCGTCGTCCGCCTCGGCTCCGTCGGCGCACTTGGCGAGGAAGGCCCGCAGCCGTGCCTCGACCTGGGCCCGGTCGTCGGCCTCCAGGGTCACCGTGGACAGCATCGATTCGAGCTTGTCGAGCTCGGCGTGCAGCGGTGCGACGGCGTGCACGTCGTCGAGCGGGATCTCGTCGAGCAGGTGCGCCGCGAGGGCCTCGGGGGTGGGGTTGTCGAAGACGAGGGTCGGGGGCAGGTGCAGGCCGGTGGCGGTGTTCATGCGGTTGCGCAGTTCCACCGACGTCAGCGAGTCGAAGCCCATCTCCTGGAACGGCCGCTTGTGGTCGACGGAGGCCGCCGAGGGGTAGCCGAGGACGGAGGCGACGTGCTGGGCGACGAGGTCGGCCAGGACGGTCAGCCGCTGCTGTTCGGTCAGTCCGGCGAGCTGCTCGGCCAGCGACGGTCCCTGCTTCCGCTCGTCGCGCACCGCCGCGGCCGCGGTGCGGCGCGCCTGGACGCGGACGAGGCCGCGGAACAGGTGCGGCAGCGCGGGGCCCTGCTCGCGCAGCTGCGCGAGGTCGAGCCGGACCGGTACGAGCAGGGCCCGGTCGGACGCGGTGGCGTCGTCGAACAGGCTCATGCCCTGCTCGGTGGAGAGGGCTCCGATGCCGCCGCGGTTCATCCGGGCGAGGTCGGCCTCGCCCAGCTCGCCGGTCATCGCGCTGCGCTGGGCCCACATGCCCCAGGCCAGCGACTGCCCCGCCAGGCCCTGGGCCCGGCGGTACTGGGCGAGCGCGTCGAGGAACGCGTTCGCCGCCGCGTAGTTGCCCTGGCCGGCGCCGCCGAAGGTGGCGGCCGCGGAGGAGAACAGGACGAACATCGCGAGGTCCTGGTCCCGGGTCAGCTCGTGCAGGTTGAGCGCCGCGTCGACCTTCGGCCGGAGCACCGCGGACACCCGCTCGGGCGTCAGTGACGACAGGACGCCGTCGTCGACCACGCCGGCGGTGTGCACCACGCCCGTGAGCGGGCGCTCCAGCGAGCCGAGCACGTCCGCCAGCGCGTCGCGGTCAGCGGCATCGCAGGCTGCGAAGCGCACCTCGGCGCCCAGGCCGGTCAGTTCGGCTTCCAGCTCCGCCGCGCCCTCGGCGTCCCGGCCACGCCGGGACAGCAGCAGGAGGTGGCGGACGCCGCGCTCGGTCACGAGGTGGCGGGCCAGCAGGCCGCCCAGGGTGCCGGTGGCGCCGGTGATCAGGACGGTGCCCTCGGGGTCGAGCTGCCTCGGGACGGTCAGCACGATCTTGCCGACGTGCTTGGCCTGGCTGACGTACCGCAGTGCCGTTCGAGCCTGCCGCACGTCCCAGGTGCGGACCGGCAGCGGCGTCAGGGCGCCCTGTCCGAAGAGACCGAGCAGCTCCAGCAGCATCCGCTGGATGCCGTCGGGGCCGGCGTCGCCGAGGTCGAACGACCGGTAGACCACGCCCGGGTGCTCCGCCGCGACCTGCTCGGGGTCGCGCACGTCGGCCTTGCCCATCTCCAGGAAGCGGCCGCCGCGCGGCATGAGCCGTAGCGACGCGTCGACGAACTCGCGGGCGAGCGAGTCGAGCACGACGTCCACACCGGCGCCGTCCGTGGAGATCAGGAACTTGGCCTCGAAGTCCAGGTCCCGCGACGAGGCGATGTGGTCGTCGTCCAGGCCGAGCTCGCGCAGCGCGTCCCACTTGGCCGGGCTCGCGGTCGCGAAGACCTCGGCGCCCAAGTGGCGGGCCAGCTGGATGGCGGCCATGCCGACACCGCCGGCGCCGGCGTGCACCAGGATCTTCTGTCCCGGCCGCAGCTCGGCGAGGTCGCGCAGCGCGTAGTAGGCGGTGAGGAAGACCGCCGGGGTCGAGGCGGCGTGCTCGAAGGACCAGTCGTCGGGCATGCGGGCGACGAGGCGGCGGTCGGCAACGGCCACCGGACCGAACGCCTTCTCCACCATGCCCATCACGCGGTCGCCGACGGCCAGGCCGGTCACGTCGGGGGCGACCTCGGTGACCACGCCGGCCGCCTCGCCGCCCATGACGGCCTCGCCGGGGTACATGCCCAGGGCGATCAGCACGTCGCGGAAGTTCACGCCCGCGGCACGGACCGCGATGCGGACCTGGCCGACGCCCAGTTCGGCGGCGTACTCGGGGAACGGCACGACGGTGACGTTCGCGAGGGTGCCGCGCTCGGGGCAGTCGATCCGCCAGGGCCCGTCGGCCGGGGTCAGCGCGTCGCCGGAGGCGGCCCGCGCCAGCCGCGGCACCAGCACCTCGGCGCCCCGCACCGCCACCTGCGGCTCGTCCACCGCCAGCGCCGCGGGAAGGGCCGCGTGGGAGGCGGGCGTGCCGTCGAGGTCGGCGAGCACGAAGCGGCCGGGGTTCTCCGACTGTGCCGAGCGCGCCAGGCCCCACACCGCCGCGGCGGCCGGGTCGGTCGTGCCCTCGCCCTCCCGGGCGGCGATCGCACCCCGGGTGAGCACGACGAGGCGCGATCCGGCGAAGCGCTCGTCGTCGGCCCAGGCGCGCAGCAGGCCCAGGGCGTGGACCGTCAGCTCGTGGACGGCGGCGGCGGTCGGCTCGGAGCCGTCTCCGCAGGGGAGGACGACGATCTCGGGCACGGAGTCCGCCGCGGCGAGTTCCGCCAGGCCCGGGAACGTGCGGACGGAGCGGCCGGAGCCGGCGAAGGCGTCGGCGAACCGGGTGGCCGCCTCGCCGGCGTAGCCGCCCAGGACGGCGACGTCACCGGTCGGCACGTCGCCGGGCTGCGCCTCTTCGGCGGTGACCCATTCCACGGTGAACAGCGCGTCGTTGTCCGCGGTGCGGGCGGCGGCGAGCTGGTCGCCCGACACCTCACGGAAGACGAGGGCGTCGACGGAGGCGACGGGGTGACCGGCGGCGTCGGCCATGGTCACGGCGACGGCACCCGAGCCGTCACGCGCCAGCCGCACCCGGACGGCGGGCGCACCGGTGGCGTGCAGGCGCAGTCCGGTCCAGGAGAACGGCAGCCGGGTTCCGGAGGAGGTCCCCTCCTGGCCGGCCTCGGTGGCGGAGGCCAGGCCGAGCGCGTGGAGCGCGGAGTCGAACAGGGCGGGGTGCAGGGCGAAGCGCGCGGCGTCCGCCTGGTCGGTCTCGGCGACCTCGGCCTCGGCGAAGAGTTCGTCGCCGCGCCGCCAGGCGGCCCGCAGGCCCTGGAACGCCGGGCCGTAGCCGTAGCCGGTCTCGGCGAGGCGCTCGTAGAAGCCGTCGACGTCGAGCGCCTCGGCGTCGGCCGGCGGCCACACGTCGAGCGGCTCAGGCTGCGCACCGGTGTCCTGGGCGAGGAGGCCGCTGGCGTGGCGGGTCCACGGGTGGTCCGCGGAGGCGTCCTCGGCACGCGAGTGGACGGTCAGCGTCCTGCTGCCGGTGTCGTCGGCCGCGCCGACGACCAGCTGGAGGTGCACGCCGCCGCGCTCGGGCAGCACCAGCGGTGCCTCCAGCGTCAGTTCGGCCACGCGGTCGCAGCCGACCTGGTCACCCGCGCGGATGGCGAGCTCGACGAAGGCCGTGCCGGGCAGCAGCACCGCACCGCCGACGGAGTGGTCGGTGATCCACGGGTGGGTCTGCCGTGAGAGGCGGCCGGTGAGCAGGTAGCCGTCGGAGTCGGCCAGCGCGACGGCGGCGCCCAGCAGCGGGTGCCCGGCACCGGTCTGGCCGATCGACGAGACGTCGCCGGTCAGGACGGCGGCGCGCGGCCAGTAGGCCTTGCGCTGGAAGGCGTAGGTCGGCAGGTCGACGCGACGGGCGTTGCGGCCGGCGAAGAACGCGTTCCAGTCGGGGGTCACACCGGCGACGTGGAGGCGGCCGAGCGCGGTGACCAGGGCCTCGGGCTCAGGGCGGTCCTTGCGCAGGGCGGCGATCAGGTCGGGCTCGTCGCTGAGCGACTCCTGGGCCATGCCCGACAGGACACCGTCGGGGCCCAGCTCCAGGAAGACCGAGACGCCCTGGTCCTCAAGCCAGCGCACGCCTTCGCCGAAGCGCACCGCGCCACGGACGTGCCGAACCCAGTAATCGGCGGAAGCGACGTCCTCGACCTGGCCGGTGAGGTTGGAGACGACCGGGATGCGGGGCTGCTCGTAGGTCAGACCCTCGGCCACCTTGCGGAAGTCGTCCAGCATCGCGTCCATGTGCGGCGAGTGGAACGCATGGCTCACGCGCAGGCGGCGCGTCTTGTGGCCGAGCTGGGCGAACGTCTCACCGAGTTCGGTGACCACGTCCTCGTCACCGGCGATGACGACGGAGGACGGACCGTTGACGGCGGCTATCGACACCTGGGCCTCGCGGCCCTCAAGGTGCGCAGCCACAGTCGCCTCGTCCGCACCGACGGCCAGCATCGCGCCACCCGTGGGCAGCGCCTGCATCAGACGGCCACGCGCGGCGACGAGCGTGACCGCGTCCTCCAGGGTCAGCACCCCCGCCACGTGCGCGGCAGCAAGCTCACCGATGGAGTGACCCGTCACGTAGTCCGGACGCACACCCCAGGCTTCGACGAGCCGGTACAGCGCCACCTCCAGCGCGAACAGCCCGGGCTGGGTGAAGCCGGTCTGGTCCAGCGCGTCACCGTGCTCGAACAGCACCTCACGCAGCGGACGGTCCAGCACCCGGTCGAACTCGGCACACACCGCGTCCAACGCCTCGGCGAAGACGGGGAAGGCGCCGTAGAGCTCCCGGCCCATTCCGGCCCGCTGCGAGCCCTGGCCCGAGAAGAGGATCGCGGTGAGCCCCTCACGGCGCGCGGTGCCGGTGAACACGCCGGCCCCGGTCGTGCCCTCGGCGAGGAGGTCGAGGCCCCGCCGGAAGGCGGCCTGGTCGGTGCCGACGACGACGGCCCGGTGCTCCAGGGCGGTACGGGTGGTGGCCAGCGAGTAGGCCACGTCGAGCGGCGAGAAGCCGGCGTCGAGCCGCTCCCGCAGCCGTTCGGCCTGCTCCCGGAGTCCGGCCTCGGACTTCGCCGACAGCACCCACGGCACCACGCCCTCGATCGCGGGCGCGGTCTCCACGGGCGCGGCCTCGGGGGCCTGCTCGAGGATGGTGTGGACGTTGGTGCCGCTGACGCCGAACGACGACACGCCCGCGCGCCGCGGGTGGCCCGTCTCCGGCCACGCGATCGTCTCGGTCAGCAGCTCCACGGCGCCGGCGGACCAGTCCACCTGGGTGGACGGCTGGTCGATGTGCAGGCTTTCGGGCAGCACGCCGTGGCGCATCGCCATGACCATCTTGATGATGCCGGCGACGCCGGAAGCCGACTGCGTGTGACCGATGTTCGACTTCACCGATCCGAGGCGCAGGGGTTCGGTGCGGTCCTGGCCGTAGGTGGCGAGCAGGGCCTGGGCCTCGATCGGGTCGCCCAGGGTGGTGCCGGTGCCGTGGGCCTCGACCGCGTCCACGTCGGACGGTTGGAGTCCGGCGTTGGCCAGGGCCTGGCGGATGACGCGCTGCTGCGACGGGCCGTTGGGTGCGGTCAGGCCGTTCGAGGCGCCGTCCTGGTTGACGGCCGAGCCGCGCACGATCGCCAGGACCTCGTGGCCGTTGCGGCGGGCGTCCGAGAGGCGCTCCACCAGCAGCAGGCCGACGCCCTCGCCCCAGCCCGTGCCGTCCGCGGCCTCGGCGAAGGGCTTGCAGCGGCCGTTGCCGGCCAGGCCGCGCTGGCGGCTGAACTCCAGGAACGCCATCGGGTTGATCATGACGGTGACGCCGCCCGCGAGCGCCATGGTGCACTCGCCGTTGCGCAGGGACTGCGCCGCCAGGTGCAGGGCGACCAGCGACGACGAACAGGCCGTGTCCACAGTGACGGCCGGGCCTTCGAGACCCAGCGTGTAGGACAGGCGGCCGGACATGACGGCCGTGGCGTCACCGGTGACGAGGTAGCCCTCGACGCCCTCCTCGACGCCGGCCACGGCGGCGCCGTAGCCCTGCGAGGCGGTACCGACGAAGACGCCGGTCTGGCTGCCGCGCAGCGAGGTGGGGTCGATGCCCGCGCGCTCCAGGACCTCCCAGGCGGATTCCAGCAGCAGCCGCTGCTGGGGGTCCATGGCCATGGCCTCGCGCGGCGAGATGCCGAAGAACTCGGCGTCGAACTCGGCGGCGTCGTGCACGAAGCCGCCCTCGGGGGTGAAGGTGGTTCCCGCCCCGAACAGGGCCTCGACGTCCCAGCCGCGGCCGGCGGGGAACGGCGTCATCGCGTCCGTGCCGGAGGCCACCAGGTCCCACAGCTGCTCGGGCGAGCGCACGTCGCCGGGGAAGCGGCAGGCCATGCCGACGATGGCGATCGGCTCGTCGTCGGCGCCGCCTGCCGCGGAGACGGCGGCGGAGCCTGCGGCACCGGTCTGGCCGGTGACTTCGCGTCGAAGGAAGTCCGCGAGGACGGTGGGGCTGGGGTAGTCGAAGACCAGCGTCGCCGGCAGCTTCAGACCCGTCGCCGCCGCGAGACGGTTACGCACCTCCACCGCGGTCAACGAGTCGAAGCCCATCTCCCGGAACGCCCGGCTCGGCTCCACCGCCTCAGCCGCACCATAACCAAGAACCCCAGCAGCCTCAGAACGCACCAGATCCAACACCAGCCGAACCTGCTCGGCCTCCGTCAGACCCGCCAGACGCCCAGCCAGCTCCGACACACCGGTGACCTCGTCCGAGACCGCCACGGCCAGGGCCTTCGCCGCCTCGGGGATGTCGGCGATCAACGGCCGCGGACGAGCGGCGGTGAACCCGGGCACGAACCGCGCCCAGTCCACATCCGCCACCGCCACGAACGCCTCGTCGTGCTCGACGGCCTGCACCAGAGCCGACACCGCCAGCTCCGGCGCCATGACGCCGATGCCGCGCTTGCTCAGGTGCTCCTCGGTACCGCCCTGGGCGGCCATGCCGCCGCCGCCCCAGGCGCCCCATGCGACCGACGTCGCCGTGAGGCCACGGGCCCGGCGGTCCTCGGCCAGCGCGTCCAGGTAGGCGTTCGCGGCACCGTAGGCGCCCTGACCGCCGCCGCCCCACACACCGGCGTTGGAGGAGAACAGCACGAACGCGTCCAGCTCGGTCTCGCCCAGCAGCTCGTCGAGATGACGGGCGCCGGCCACCTTCGCGTCGAGGATGCCGGCGAAGGCCGGCAGGTCGGTGTCCATCAACGGGTGCAGCTGGCCGACGCCGGCCGCGTGGACGACGGCGGTCGGCGGGTGCTCGGCGAGCAGCCGGGCCACCGCGTCGCGGTCGGCCACGTCGCACGCGGCGATCGTGACGCGCGCACCCAACTCGACCAGCTCGGCTTCCAGCTCGGCCGCCCCGGCCGTCTCACGGCCGCGACGACTGGTCAGCACGAGGTGTTCCGCGCCGCCCCGGGCGGCCCAGCGGGCGACGTGGCCGCCCAGGGCGCCCGTACCGCCGGTGATCAGGACGGTGCCCCGCGGGGTCCACGGCCGGACGACCGGGGCGTCGCCGAGGGGCGCCCGGAGCAGACGCCGGACGAACACGCCGGAGGCGCGGACCGCGATCTGGTCCTCGTCGGCGGCGGTCCCGGCCAGCACGCCGAGCAGGCGGGCGCCGGTCCGCTCGTCCAGCGTCTCGGGCACGTCGACCAGGCCGCCCCAGCGGTCGGGGTGTTCCAGGCCGACGACGCGGCCGAAGCCCCACACCTGCGACTGGGCCGTGCTCGTGAGCCGGTCGGACCGGCCGACGGACACCGCGCCGCGGGTCAGGAGCCACAGCGGCGCCTCAACGCCGGCGTCGCCGAGCGCCTGGACCAGTGCCACGGTCGCGGCGAGGCCCTGGGAGAGGACGGGGAAGGCGGGGTGCGGGGTGTCGTCCGTGCCCAGCAGGCAGAGCACACCGCTCAGGCCCTCCCCCGCGTCCGTCTGGAGCGCGGTCAGCCGCTCGGCGAGCGCCTCGCGGTCGCATCCGGTGCCGGTGAGGCTGAGGACCTCCGCGCCGCGGTCGGTCAGGAGGCGGCGGAGGTCGTCCTCGCCGCCTTCGCCGTCGGCGGTGACCAGCAGCCACCGCCCGGCCGGCGCCGCGGTGGAGGGCGCGAAGGCGAGCGGCTTCCAGGACACGGTGTAGCGCCAGTCGTCCACGCGTGCCCGGTCCACCCGGTGGCGCCGCCAGGAGGACAGCGCGGGCAGCACCGCGTTCAGCACGTCGTCGTCGAGACCGAGCGTTCCGGCCAGTTCGGTCGCGTCCTCGCGCTCGACGGCGGCCCAGAAGGCGGCGTCGGCGGGGTCGGCGGTGGCGGCGGCCAGGTCGTCGGTGGAGACGGCGTCGAGCCAGAACCGCTCGCGCTGGAAGGCGTACGTGGGCAGCTCGACCCGCTGGCCGCCCGGGACGAAGGTGCTCCAGTCGACGGGCAGCCCGCGCGTCCAGCCCTCGGCCGCGGACGTGACGAACCGGCTGAGACCGCCCTCGTCGCGGCGCAGGGAGCCCACGACCACCGCGTCGCCGTTGACGGCCTCGATGGTCTCCTGGACGCCGACGGTGAGGACGGGATGGGCGCTGGCCTCGACGAAGAAGCGGAAACCCTGCTCGACGAGCGCCCGGGTGGCCTCCTCGAAGCGGACGGTCTCCCGCAGGTTCGTGTACCAGTACTCGGCGTCCAGGCCGGTGGTGTCGCACCAGTCGGCGGTGACGGTCGAGAAGAACGGCACCTCGGCCGCACGCGGCGCGATGCCGGCGAGGCTGGTGAACAGCTCCTCGCGGATGGCCTCGACGTGCGCGGAGTGGGAGGCGTAGTCCACCGGGATACGACGGGCGCGGACCTCGTCCGCCTCACAGGCGGCCAGCAGAGCATCCAGCTCCGCCACATCGCCGGAAACGACCACGGACTTGGGGCCGTTGACCGCGGCGATCGACAGGCCGTCGGTCAGCCGCTCACGGACCTGCTCCACCGGCAGCGCCACGGACACCATGCCACCCAGACCCGACAGGGCCAGGATCGCCTTCGAACGGAGGGCCACGACCTTGGCGGCGTCCTCCAGCGACAGCGCACCCGCGACACACGCGGCAGCGATCTCACCCTGCGAATGACCCACCACAGCAGCCGGGTTGACACCGTGCGAACGCCACAGCTCCGCCAACGACACCATCACCGCGAACAACACCGGCTGAACGACGTCCACCCGCTCCAGGGCGGACTCGTCCCCCAGCACGTCGAACAACGACCAGTCGACAAAGACGCTCAGCGCCGCGTCACACTCCCGCATCCGCTCCGCGAACACCGGCGAGGAATCCACGAGCTCCCGGGCCATACCGACCCACTGCGAACCCTGACCAGGGAACACGAACGCGACCTTGCCGCGCGTGACGTAAGCGGTGCCCTGGACGGTCGTACCCGCCGGGCGGCCCTCGGCGACGGCGGTGACGCCCTCGAGGAGGTCGCCGCCGACCACGACGGCGCGGTGCTCCAGCGCGGCGCGCCCGGTGACGAGCGAGTGGGCCACGTCGACCGGGGAGAGTTCCGGCCGGGCGGCGAGGTGGTCGCGCAGGCGCTCGGCCTGGGCCCGCAGGGCGGCGTCGGACTTGCCGGAGAGGACCCACGGCACGACGGCGGGGGCCGGGAGCGGCGCGGCGGCGGGCTCCTCCTCGCTCTCCTCGGCGGCCGGGGCCTGCTCCAGGACGGTGTGGGCGTTGGTGCCGCTGATGCCGAACGACGACACCGCGACCCGGCGCGGCTGGCCGGTCTCCGGCCACGGCCGGGCCTCGGTGAGCAGCCGGACGGCGCCGGAGTCCCACTCGACGTGGGAGGACGGGGTCTCCGCGTGGAGGGTCCTGGGGAGCGTGCCGTGGCGCATGGCCATGACCATCTTGATGATGCCGGCGACGCCGGCCGCGGCCTGGGTGTGGCCGAGGTTGGACTTGACCGAGCCCAGCCAGACCGGCTGCTCCGCCGGGCGGCTGCGGCCGTAGGTGGCCAGGAGGGCCTGGGCCTCGATGGGGTCGCCCAGGGGGGTGCCGGTGCCGTGGGCCTCCACGGCGTCGACCTCGGCGGCCGACAGCCCGGAGGCGGCCAGCGCCTGGCGGATGACGCGCTGCTGGGAGGGGCCGTTGGGCGCCGTCAGACCGTTCGAGGCGCCGTCCTGGTTGATGGCGGAGCCGCGGACGACGGCGAGCACCTCGTGCCCGTTGCGGCGGGCGTCGGAGAGCCGTTCGACGAGCAGGAGGCCGACGCCCTCCGCCGCGCCCATGCCGTCGGCGGAGTCGGCGAAGGCCTTGCAGCGGCCGTCGCCGGCCAGGCCGCCCTGCCGGCTGAACTCGCCGAAGATGCCGGGGCTGGCCATGACCGTGACGCCGCCGGCGAGGGCCATCGTGCACTCTTCCCGCCGCAGCGCCTGGACGGCCAGGTGCAGCGCGACCAGGGACGACGAGCACGCCGTGTCGACGGTCACCGCCGGGCCCTCCAGGCCCAGGGTGTAGGAGACGCGGCCGGAGGCGACGCTGCCGGCGCTGCCGTTGCCGAGGTAGCCGGCGACGTCCTCGAAGCCCTCGGGGACCTTGATGACCCGGGCGCCGTAGTCGTGGTACATGACGCCGGCGAAGACGCCGATCCGCTCGCCGCGGACCGAGGTCGGGTCGATGCCCGCCCGCTCGAAGGCCTCCCAGGCGGTCTCCAGGAGCAGCCGCTGCTGGGGGTCCATGGCCAGCGCCTCGCGGGGGCTGATGCCGAAGAACGCCGGGTCGAACCGGTCGGCTTCGTGCAGGAAGCCGCCCTGAACGGCCGCGGCCGAGTCGGGGTCGGCGGCCTGCTCCAGGCCCCAGCCGCGGTTGACCGGCGGGGCCGACACCGCGTCGGTCTCCGAGGCGACCAGCTGCCACAGCTCCTCGGGGGAGGTGACACCGCCGGGGTACCGGCAGCTCATCGCCACGATGGCGATGGGCTCCCGGTCCTTGTCCTCAAGCTCGCGCACCCTGCGGCGGGCGTGACGGAGATCCGTGGTCGCCCGCTTGAGATAATCGCGGAGCTTATCTCCGTTCTCCATGTGACATTGGCTCCTTACAGCGGTGGGGACGGGTGCGCGGTGGGGCTCAGTTGGAGCCCAGCTCGTTTTCCAGCAGGTCGAACAGCTCTTCGTCGCTGGCCGAGTCGAGGTCGTCGTCGACCCCGGCCTCCGGCCCGCTGCCGCGGCCGGCGTTCCACCGGGCGACCAGGGCCTGGAGGCGTTCGCCGATGCGGTCCTGCTCGTCGTCGGCGGGTGCCGACGACATGGCCGAGGAGAGGAGGAACTCGAGTTTGTCGATCTCGGCGTGCAGCGGTGCGGCGTCGGCCGCGCCGCCGCCGGGCAGCTCGGCCAGCAGCTGCGCCACCAGCGCCTCGGGGGTCGGGTAGTCGAAGATGAGCGTCGCGGGCAGGCGCAGGCCTGTCGCTCCGTTGAGGCGGTTGCGCAGCTCGACGGCCGTCAGCGAGTCGAAGCCCAGTTCCTTGAAGGCCCGGTCCGGCTCGATGGCGCTCGCGGTGAGGTGGCCGAGGACGGCCGCCACGTGCGAGCAGACCAGGTCGAGGAGGGCGGCGCGGCGCTCGTCCTCGGAGAGCCCGGCCAGGCGCTGGGTGAGGGACGAGGAGTCCTGCGGGGCGGCTCCGGCCTCGGCTCGGCGGCGGGCGGGTGTCCGCACCAGACCGCGGAAGACGTGCGGTACGGCGCCGGTGGCGGCGAGGGTGCGCAGGGCGGGCAGGTCGAGGCCGATGGGCACCACGACGGCGTCGGTGGCGACCAGTCCGGCGTCGAAGAGCGCCAGTCCCTCCTCGGAGGACAGTCCGACCACGCCCGAGCGCGCCATCCTGCCGACGTCGGTGGAGTCCAGCTCGCCGGTCAGAGTGCTGCGCTCGGCCCAGAAGCCCCAGGCGAGCGAGACCGCGGGCCGGCCGGCGGCGCGCAGGTGACCGGTCAGGACGTCGACGGCGACGTTGGCGGCGGCGTAGTTGCCCTGGCCCGGCGAGCCGAAGACCCCGGAGCTGGAGGAGAACACCACGAAGGCCGACAGGTCGAGTCCGGCGGTCAGTTCGTGCAGGTTGACCACGGCGTCGAGCTTGGGGGCCAGGACGCGGTCGACCCGTTCGGGGGTGAGCGAGGGGATGATGCCGTCGTCCACCGTGCCGGAGGTGTGCACCACGGCGGTCAGCGGGTGTGCCTCCGGTATGCCCGCCAGCAGCCCCTCCAGCGCGTCGCGGTCGGCCGCGTCGCAGGCGGCGATGGTGACGTCCGCACCGAGGTCGCGCAGGGCCGCCTCGAGTTCGGCCGCGCCGGCCGCCGCCGCGCCGCTGCGGCTGGCGAGCAGCAGGTGCCGCACGCCGTGCCGGGTGACGAGGTGGCGGGCGACGAGGCTGCCGAGGGTGCCGGTGCCGCCGGTGACGAGCACGGTGCCGTCGGCGTCGAAGCGGGGTTCCCCGGCGCTGTCGCCGGCGGCGGCCAGGCGCGGCACGAGGACCTCGCCGGCGTGCAGGGCGAGCTGGGGTTCGCCGGTGGCGAGCGCCGCGGCCAGCAGGCGCCGGGAGCGGTCGTCGCCGTCGTGGTCGAGCAGGACGAAGCGGTCGGGGTTCTCGGACTGCGCCGAGCGGACCAGGCCCCACACGGGGGCGCTGACCAGGTCCCGGACCGGGGTGCCGGGCTCGGGGGCGACGGCGTGGCGGGTGACGATCACGAGCCGGGAGTCGGCGAGGGAGTCCTCGGCCAGCCACGTCTGGAGCAGTTCGAGGCCGGCCGTGACCGCGCCGCGCACCGCGCCGGGCAGTTCGGCCGGCGGGGCCGGCTGGTGCTCGACGGCGACGAAGACCACGTCCGGGGCCGGGGCCCCGGCGAGGACGTCGTCGCGCAGGGCGGCCAGGTCGGCGTACGTGCGGGGTGCGGCTCCCGACAGCTTGAGCGTGCCGGCGAGTTCGGTTCCGTCCTCGCCGAGGACGGCCCACTGGGCGCCGTGCGGCGCGTCGGCGGGGGTCGTCGGCAGTGCCGTCCAGTCGATCCGGAACAGGGACGCTCCGCTGGCGGAGACCGCGCTCTGGAGCTGTTCGGCGGTCAGGGGGCGGAAGGCCAGCGAGTCCACGGTGGCCACGGGGGCGCCGGTGCCGTCGGCGACGGTCAGCGAGATCGACTCGTGGCCGGTCCGGGCCATGCGGACCCGCAGCACCGAGGCGCCGGTGGCGCGCAGCGACAGGCCCGTCCAGGCGAACGGGAGCCGTGCCGTACCGGTGTCCTCCAGGACCGTGCCGAACGCGGAGGCGTGCAGGGCCGCGTCGAGCAGGGCGGGGTGGAGGCCGAAGCGGGCGGCGTCGGCGGTGACGTGCTCGGGCAGGACGACCTCGGCGAACACCTCGTCGTCGCGGACCCATGCGGCGCGCAGGCCCTGGAAGGCGGGCCCGTAGCCGTAGCCGCTGGCGGCGAACCGCTCGTACAGGTCGCTCGCGTCCACCGGCTGGGCGCCGGCGGGCGGCCAGGCGGTGAGGTCGGGCGCGGCGGTGGGGGCCGCGGTGGCCAGGACGCCGCTGGCGTGCCGGACCCAGGGGTCGGTGGACCAGCCGTCGGCGGCCGGGTCGTGCGGCCGGGCGTGGACCGACAGGGCGCGGCGGCCCGTGTCGTCGGCGCTCTCGACGACGACCTGGACCTGCACGGCGCCGCGCTCGGGCAGCACCAGCGGTGCCTCCAGCGTCAGTTCCTCCACGAGGTCGCAGCCGACCTGGTCGCCGGCCCGCAAGGCGAGTTCGACGAAGGCGGTGCCGGGCAGGATGGCCACGCCGGCGACGGCGTGGTCGGCCAGCCAGGGGTGGGTGTGGGTGGACAGCAGTCCGGTGAACAGGACGCCGTCGCCGCCCGCGAGGTCGACCGCGGCGCCGAGCAGCGGGTGCTCGGTGACGCCGAGGCCGGCGGCGGTGATGTCACCGACGGCGGAGATCGGTACGTCCACCCAGTAGCGCTGGCGCTGGAACGGGTAGGTGGGCAGGTCGACCCTGCGGGCGCCGGTGCCGGCGAAGAGGACCGACCAGTCGACGGGTGCGCCCTGGGTGTGGGCTTCGGCGAGCGAGGTGGTGAAGCGGCGCGCACCGCCCTCGTCACGGCGCAGGGTGCCGACGGCGGCCGCCTGGGCCCGGGTGTCGTCGATCGTCTCCTGGATGCCCACGGTGAGCACCGGGTGGGCGCTGACCTCGATGAAGACGCCGTATCCCTGCTCCACGAGGGCGCGGGTGGCCTCGTCGAACCGTACGGTCTGCCGGAGGTTGGTGTACCAGTACTCGGCGTCCATGATCGCGGTGTCGACGAGTTCCCCGGTGACCGTGGAGTACAGCGGGACGTCGGCCGTGCGCGGGGTGATGGGCGCGAGGACGGTGAGCAGTTCGTCACGGATGGCTTCGACGTGGGCCGAGTGGGAGGCGTAGTCCACCGGGATCCGGCGGGCCCGCACCTCGTCGGCCTCGCAGGCGGCCAGCAGGGCGTCGAGCTCGGCCACGTCGCCGGAGACGACCACCGAGCGCGGGCCGTTGACGGCGGCGACGGACAGGCCGTCGGTCAGCCGTTCGCGGACCTGCTCGACGGGCAGGGCGACGGAGACCATGCCGCCGAGGCCCGACAGGGCCAGGATCGCCTTGGAGCGCAGCGTGACCACGCGGGCCGCGTCGTCCAGGGACAGGGCGCCCGCGACGCACGCCGCGGCGATCTCGCCCTGGGAGTGGCCGACGACGGCGGCGGGGCTGACGCCGTGCGAGCGCCACACCTCCGCCAGGGACACCATGACGGCGAACAGCACGGGCTGGACGACGTCCACGCGCTCCAGTGCCTCGGCGTCGCCGAGCACGTCGAACAGCGACCAGTCGACGTAGGGCGACAGGGCGGCGGCGCACTCGCGCATCCGGCCGGCGAACGCCGGCGAGGAGTCGAGGAGTTCGGTGGCCATGCCGACCCACTGGGAGCCCTGGCCGGGGAAGACGAACGCGGTCCGGCGCTCGCCGCGGGCGACGCCCTGGACCAGCGCGTTCGCGCTGTTCCCGGCGGCCAGTGCGGTCAGTGCGGCGGTGAGCGCGTCCAGGTCGTCGGCGAGGACGGCGGCCCGGTGGTCGAAGAGGGTGCGGCCGGTGGCGAGGGTGTGGCCGAGGTCGGCCAGCGCGGTGCCGGGGTGCTCGGACAGGTGGTCCAGCAGTCGCTGGGCCTGGTCCCGCAGCGCTTCGTCGCTGCGGCCGGACAGCAGCACCGGCACCGGTGCGGGCAGGTCGCGGGGCTCCCCGACTTCGGGCTCCTCGGCCGGCTCGGGTGCCTGCTCGATGATGGTGTGCACGTTGGTGCCGCTGACGCCGAAGGCCGACACGGCGCCCCGGCGCGGGCGCCCGAGCTCCGGCCACGGCATGGACTCGGTGAGCAGCCGCACGGCGCCCTCGGTCCAGTCCACGTGCGTGGAGGGCTTGCTGACGTGCAGGGTCTTGGGCAGCGTCGCGTGGCGCAGCGCCATGACCATCTTGATCACGCCGCCGACGCCCGCGGCGGCCTGGGTGTGGCCGATGTTGGACTTCACCGAGCCCAGCCACAGCGGCTGCTCCTCGGGCCGGTCCTGGCCGTAGGTGGCGAGCAGGGCCTGGGCTTCGATGGGGTCGCCGAGGGTGGTGCCGGTGCCGTGGGCCTCGACGACGTCGACGTCGGCGGTGGACAGCCCGCCGTTGGCCAGGGCCTGCCGGATGACCCGCTGCTGGGAGGGGCCGTTGGGGGCGGTGAGGCCGTTGGAGGCGCCGTCCTGGTTGATCGCCGAGCTGCGGATGACCGCGAGGACCTCGTGGCCGTTGCGGCGGGCGTCGGACAGGCGCTCCAGGAGGACCATGCCGACGCCCTCGGCCGGGCCGAACCCGTCGGCGTCGTCGGAGAACGCCTTGCAACGGCCGTCGGCCGACAGGCCGCGCTGGCGGCTGAACTCGATGAAGGCCACCGGAGTCGACATGATCGTCGCGCCGCCGGCGAGGGCCATCGAGCACTCGCCGTTGCGCAGCGACTGCCAGGCGAGGTGCAGGGCGGTGGCGGACGAGGAACAGGCGGTGTCGACGGTGACCGCCGGGCCTTCGAGGCCGAGGCAGTAGGAGATGCGGCCGGAGATGACCGCGGCGGCGTTGCCTGTCACCAGGTAGCCGTCCACGGCCTCGTCGGAGCCCCAGATGCGGGCGCCGTAGTCCTGGCTGTTGGAGCCGATGAAGACACCGGTCCGGCTGCCGCGCAGGGTGGTCGGGTCCATGCCCGCCCGCTCCAGCGACTCCCAGGCCGTCTCCAGCAGCAGGCGCTGCTGGGGGTCGGTGGCCATGGCCTCGCGGGGGCTGATGCCGAAGAACTCGGCGTCGAAGTGGCCCGCGTTCTCCAGGAAGCCCCCGCCCTGGACGTAGCTCTTGCCGGACTTGTCGGGGTCGGGGTCGTAGAGGGCGTCGAGGTCCCAGCCGCGGTCCTCGGGGAACGCGGAGACCGCGTCGCCCTCGCCCGCCAGGAGCCGCCACAGGTCCTCCGGGGAGGCGATGCCGCCCGGGTAGCGGCAGCTCATCGCCACGACGGCGATGGGGTCGTCGCTCACCTGGACCACCGAGTCCGGCTGGACCACCTCGGCACGGGTGCCGAGTAGTTCGCCGCGCAGGTGCTCGGCCAGGACCGCCGGGGTCGGGTAGTCGAAGATGAGGGTCGCCGGCAGGGTGAGACCGGTCGCGGCCTTGAGGCGGTTGCGCAGCTCCACGGCCGTGAGCGAGTCGAAGCCCAGCTCGCGGAAGGCCCGGTCGGCCTCCACGGCCGCGGGCCCGGCGTAGCCGAGCACGGCGGCGGCGTGCGTGCGGACCAGTTCGACGAGCATGCGCGCCCGGTCGCCCTCGGACGCGGCCGAGAGCTTGCGGACGAGCTCGGAGTCCTCGGTGCCGCCGTCGTCGCCGGCGTCGGCCTCGACGGCCCGCTGTGCCTCGGGCAGGCCGCGCAGCAGCGCGCTGGGCCGGGCGGAGACGAAGCCGGGCACGAACTTCGCCCAGTCCACGTCGGCGACGGACACGGCCGTCTCGTCGTGCTCGACGGCCTGCACGAGGGCGGCCACGGCCAGTTCGGGCTCCATGGTCACGACGCCGCGCCGGCGCAGGTGCTCCTCCGCGCCGCCCTCGGCGGCCATGCCGCCGCCGCCCCACGCGCCCCAGGCGACGGAGGTGGCGGTGCGGCCGCGGGTGCGGCGGCGGTGGGCGAGGGCGTCCAGGAAGGCGTTGCCGGCGGCGTAGGCGCCCTGGCCGCCGCCGCCCCAGGTGGCCGAGTTCGAGGAGAACAGCACGAAGGCGTCGAGTTCGGTGTCCGCCAGCAGCTCGTCGAGGTGCTGGGCGCCCGAGACCTTCGCGTCGACGACGCGGGCGTACTCGGCGGGGTCGATGTCGGCGAAGAGCTTGGACTGTCCGACGCCGGCGGCGTGGACGACGGCGCTCAGCGGCCGGTCCGCGGGGAGGGAGGCGAGCAGCTCGGCGACGGCCGAGCGGTCGGCCACGTCGCAGGCGGCGATGGTGACCTGCGCGCCCAGCTCCGTGAGTTCGGCCTCGAGCGCGGCCGCGCCCTCGGCCGCACGGCCGCGGCGGCTGGTGAGCACCAGGTGCTCGGCGCCGTTGCGCGCCAGCCAGGTGGCGACCTGGCCGCCGAGCGCTCCGGTGCCGCCGGTCACGAGGACGGTGCCGCGGGGCTGCCACTGGCGGGCGGGTGCGGCCTCGCCCAGGGGGGCCCGTACGAGCCGCCGGCCGAACATGCCGGAGGTGCGGACCGCGATCTGGTCCTCGTCGTCGACGCCGGCCAGTACGGCGGCCAGCCGGGCGCGGGCCCGGTCGTCGGCGACGGCGGGCAGGTCGACGAGGCCGCCCCAGCGTTCGGGGTGCTCCAGCGCGGCGACCCGGCCGAAGCCCCACACGTGGGCCTGGGCGGGTGAGACGCCGCCGCCGTCGGAGGGGAGCGCGACGGCGCCGCGGGTGGCCGCCCACAGCGGTGCCGTGAGCCCCACCTCGCCCAGGGCGCGGACGAGTTCGAAGGTGGCGGCCGCGCCGCGCGGCAGGACGGGGTGGTCGGCGTGCGGCCGCTCGTCCAGCGGCAGCAGGGACAGCACGCCGGCGGGCACCCGGTCGCCGAGGACGGCGCGGATCTGCTCGGCGAGCCGGTCACGGCCGATGTCGTCACCGGTCAGTTCGAGCGGGACGACGTCGGCGCCGGCCCCGGTGAGCGCGGTGGCGGCGGCTTCGGTCCACACGTCACCGGCCAGGCCGGTGTGCGTGACGACCAGCCAGGTGCCGTGCAGGACGGTGTCCGCGGGGTCGGTCAGCGGCTGCCAGGACACGCTGTAGCGCCAGGAGTCCACGGTGGACTGCCTGCGCCGGTTGCGGCGCCAGGCGGAGAGGGCCGGCAGGACGTCGCCGACGGTCTCCTCGCCCACGCGCAGCGTCGTGGCGACCGAGGCGAGGTCGCCGCGTTCGACGGCGGCCCAGAACTCGCTCTCGCCCTCGTCCTGGCCGGCCGTCTCCCACTGGACCTCGGGCAGGTCGAGCCAGTAGCGCTCGCGCTGGAAGGCGTAGGTGGGCAGGTCGACGGCCCGGGCGCCGGGGAACAGCGGGCGCCAGTCGACGGGCAGGCCGCGGGTGTCCGCCTCGGCGAGCGAGGTGACGAACCGCTCCAGGCCCCCGTGGTCGCGGCGCAGCGTGCCGACGACGGCGGCCTGCGCGGCGAGGTCCTCGACGGTCTCGGCGACGGGCACGGTGAGCACCGGGTGGGCGCTGACCTCCACGAAGGCCTGGTGGCCCGCCTGGACGAGGGCCCGCACGGCGGCGTCGAAGCGGACGGTGTGCCGCAGGTTGGTGTACCAGTAGTCGGCGTCCATGACCGTGGTGTCGATCAGGTCGCCGGTCACGGCCGAGTACAGGGGCACGTCGGCCGGGCGGGGGCGGACGCCGGCGAGGGTCTCGGCCAGTTCCTCGCGGATGGCCTCGACGTGGGCGGAGTGGGAGGCGTAGTCCACGGGGATGCGCCGGGCCTGGACGCCGTCGGCCTCGCAGGCGGCGAGGAGGGCGTCGAGCGCGTCGTTGTCGCCGGACACGACGACGGACGTCGGGCCGTTGACGGCCGCGACCGACAGGCCGTCGGTCAGGCGCTCCTCGACCCGGTCGAGCGGCAGCGGCACGGACACCATGCCGCCCATGCCGGAGAGGGCGAGGATCGCCTTCGACCGCAGGGCCACGACCCGGGTGGCGTCCTCCAGCGACAGGGCGCCCGCGACGCAGGCCGCGGCGATCTCGCCCTGGGAGTGGCCGACCACGGCGGCGGGGTCCACCCCGTGCGAGCGCCACAGCTCGGCCAGGGACACCATCACCGCGAACAGGGCGGGCTGGACGACGTCCACGCGCCGCAGCGCGTCCTCGTCGCCGAGCACGTCGAACAGCGACCAGTCGACGAAGGCGCTCAGCGCGGTGGCGCACTCGCGCATCCGCTCGGCGAACACCGGCGAGGTCTCGAGGAGTTCGGTGGCCATGCCGGCCCACTGCGAGCCCTGGCCGGGGAAGACGAACACGACGCGGTCGCGGCTGCCCGGGCTGAGGTTCTCCACCACTCGCGCGTCGGGTGTGCCGGTCGCGAGGGCGTCGAGGCCGGCCAGCAGTGCGTCGTGGTCCCGGCCGGTCACCACGGCGCGGTGCTCCAGCCGGGCACGGGTGGTCGTGAGGGAGAACGCCACGTCGGCGTCGGCCGGCCGGGCCTCGGCGACGAAGGTGCGCAGCCGGCGCGCCTGGGCGCGCAGCGCCTCCTCGGTCTTGGCGGACAGCACCCACGGCAGGACCTGCGGCGCCTCGGCCGGCGGCGCGGCCGCGGCGGGGGCCTCGGGCACCTCGGGGGCCTGCTCGATGATGGTGTGGGCGTTGGTGCCGCTGACGCCGAACGACGAGACACCCGCGCGGCGGGGCCTGCCGGTCTCCGGCCAGGGCCGGGCCTCGGCGAGGAGCTCGACCGCGCCGGCGGACCAGTCGACGTGCGGGGTGGGCTCGTCGACGTGCAGGGTCTGCGGCAGGACGCCCGCGCGCATGGCCATGACCATCTTGATGACGCCGGCGACGCCGGCGGCGGCCTGGGTGTGCCCGATGTTCGACTTGATGGAGCCCAGCCACAGCGGCCGGTCCTCGGGCCGGTCCTGGCCGTAGGTGGCCAGCAGGGCCTGCGCCTCGATGGGGTCGCCCAGGGTCGTGCCGGTGCCGTGGGCCTCGACCGCGTCCACGTCGGCGGGCGTGAGGCCGGCGGACGCGAGGGCCTGCCGGATCACACGCTGCTGGGAGGGGCCGTTGGGGGCGGTCAGACCGTTGGACGCGCCGTCCTGGTTGACGGCGGAGCCACGGACCACGGCCAGCACCTCGTGGCCGTTGCGGCGGGCGTCCGACAGCCGCTCGACGAGCAGCAGGCCGACGCCCTCGCCCCAGCCGGTGCCGTCCGCCGCGCCGGCGAAGGACTTGCAGCGGCCGTCGGCGGCCAGGCCGCGCTGGCGGCTGAACTCGATGAACGTGCCGGGGGTGGACATGACGGTCACACCGCCCGCCAGCGCCAGCGTGCACTCGCCGTTGCGCAGCGCCTGGATCGCCAGGTGCAGGGCGACAAGCGACGACGAACAGGCGGTGTCGACGGTGACGGCGGGGCCTTCGAGGCCGAAGGTGTAGGCGATGCGGCCGGAGGCGACGCTGCCGGCGCTGCCGTTGCCCAGGTAGCCCTCCACCTCCTCCAGCCCCTCGGGCACGCCGACGACGCGGGTGGCGTAGTCGTGGTACATCACGCCGGCGAACACGCCGGTGCGGCTGCCGCGCACGGTGGCGGGGTCGATGCCGGCCCGCTCGAACGCCTCCCAGGCGGCCTCCAGCAGCAGGCGCTGCTGGGGGTCCATCGCGAGTGCCTCGCGCGGGGAGATGCCGAAGAACGCCGGGTCGAAGTGGTGGGCGTCGTAGACGAACGAGCCCGCCCGGGCGTAGAACGTGCCGTGGTGGCCGGGGTCGGGGTCGTAGAGGCCCTCGATGTCCCAGCCCCGGTCGGCGGGCAGTTCGGCGACCGTGTCGGTGCCGTCGGCGACGAGGCGCCACAGCTGCTCGGGGGAGGCGACGCCGCCGGGGAAGCGGCAGCTCATCGCCACGATGGCGATCGGCTCGTCGGCCCCGGCCCGCGTGACGCGGGCGGGTGCCTCGGCCTGCGGACCGGTGCCGAGCAGTTCGGTGAGCAGGAACTGGGCCAGGGCGGTCGGCGTGGGGTAGTCGAAGACCAGGGTGGCCGGCAGCCGCAGACCGGTCGCCGTGTTGAGCTGGTTGCGCAGCTCCAGCGCGGTCAGCGAGTCGAAGCCCAGGTCGCGGAAGGCACGGCCGTCGTCCACGGCCTCGGGCCCGGTGTAGCCGAGCACGCCGGCGACGTGCACGCGGACCAGGCCGCGGACCTCGCGCTCGCGGTCGGCCGTGGACAGCCCCGCCAGCCGGCGCGCCAGCGAGGAGGCACCGCCGGCGGCCACGGCGGCCGCGGTGCGCCGGACCGGCACCCGCACCAGGTCGCGCAGCACGGTGGGCACCTGGGCCCGGCCGGCGCGGGCCTGCGTGCGCAGGACGCCCAGGTCGACGCGTACGGGCACGAGGACGGCCCGGTCGGCGGCGAGCGCGGCGTCGAAGAGGGCGAGGCCCTCCTCGGAGGACAGGGCCGTGGCGCCGGAGCTCTCCCGGCGGGCCAGGTCGGCGTCCTTCAGGTGCCCGGTCATGGTGCTGCGCTCGGCCCACAGGCCCCACGCCAGCGAGGTCGCGGGCAGGCCGAGCGCCCGCCGGTGCTGGGCGAGGGCGTCGAGGAACGCGTTGGCGGCGGCGTAGTTGCCCTGGCCCGCGGCGCCGAAGACGGAGGCGGCCGAGGAGAACAGGGCGAACAGCGACAGGTCGAGGTCGCGGGTCAGCTCGTGGAGGTTGACGGCGGCGTCGACCTTGGGGCGCAGCACCGCGTCGAGGCGCTCGGGGGTCAGGGAGGAGACCACGCCGTCGTCGAGGACGCCCGCGGTGTGCACGACACCGGTCAGGGGGTGCTCGGCGGGCACGGCAGCGAGCAGCTCGGCCAGTGCGGCCCGGTCGGCGATGTCGCACCGGGCGAAGGTGACGTCCGCGCCCAGGCCCGTGAGCTCTGCTTCGAGCTCCCGCGCGCCCTCGGCGTCGGCGCCCCGGCGGCTGGCCAGGATCAGGTGCCGCACGCCGTGTGCGGTGACGAGGTGCCGGGCGAAGAGGCTGCCGAGGGTGCCGGTGGCGCCGGTGACCAGCACCGTGCCGTGCGCGGGCACCTCCGCGTCCGTGCGCTCGCCGGCCGCCTCGGGACGGCCCAGGCGCGGCGCCGAGACGACGTCGGCGCGGACGGCGAGCTGCGGTTCGCCGGAGTCGACGGCCGCGCGCACCAGATCGGCGGAGGCCTCGTCGTCCGCGTCGAGCAGGACGAAGCGGCCGGGGTTCTCGGACTGGGCGGAGCGCACGAGGCCCCACACGGGGGCGTCGGACAGCTCCGGGACCTCGGCGCCGGCCTCGGTGGCCAGGGCGCCCCGGGTGACGACCACGAGGCGGGAGTCGGCGAACCGGTCGTCGGCCAGCCACGCCTGTACGACCTCCAGCGCGCGGCGCGCACCGGTGTGGGCCGCGGCGGCGAGGTCGGCGTCGTCGGTCCGGTCCGTGCACCACACGAGGGTGGTGGGGACGTCGTCGCCGATCGCGGCGAGGTCCGGGTAGGCGGGCGCGCCGAGGGCGGTCTGGAGACCGAGGGCGTCGGCGCCGAGGACGGCCCAGCCGTCGGCGGGCGCGTCGGTGACCGAGACGCCGGCGACGGGGCGCCAGCGCAGGTCGAAGAGGGAGTCGTCGGCCCGTGCCGGCTCCTCGGACCCGCCGGCCGTGAAGGGCCGCAGGGCGAGGACGTCGACGGAGGCGACGGGGGCGCCGGACTCGTCGGCCGCCAGCACGGCGATGCCGCGCGAACCGGCCGGCGTCAGGCGGATGCGCAGGGACGCGGCGCCGGTCGCGTGCAGCGACACACCGCTCCAGCTGAACGGCAGCAGTGCCTGGTCGCCGTCGGCACCGACGTCGAGAACGCCGAGGCCGACCGGGTGGAGGGCGGCGTCGAGCAGCGCCGGGTGGACGCCGAAGCGGGCGGCCTCGGCGCTCTGGTCCTCGGGCAGGGCGACCTCGGCGAACACCTCGTCGCCGCGCCGCCAGGCAGCGCGTACGCCCTGGAAGACCGGGCCGTAGCCCAGGCCGACCTCGGCGAGCCGCGGGTACAGGTCCTCGACGTCGAGGGGGGTCGCCTCGGCGGGCGGCCAGGCCGACAGGTCGTCGGTCGTGACGGGGCCGCTCTCGGCGAGGGTGCCGCTGCCGTGACGGGTCCACGGCTCGTCGTCGCCCGCGTCATCCGCACGCGAGTGCACCGTGAACGCCCGACGCCCCACCTCGTCCGCAGCGGCAACCGCCAACTGCAACTGCACACCACCACGCTCAGGCAGCACCAACGGCGCCTCAAGCGTCAACTCCTCGACCCGGTCACACCCGACCTGATCACCAGCACGCACCGCAAGCTCAACAAACGCAGTACCCGGCACGAACACCGCACCCGACACCACATGATCAGCCAACCACCCATGCGTCGCCACCGACAACCGACCCGTCAGCAACAACCCATCAGCATCAGCCAACGACACCACAGCACCCAACAACGGATGATCCGCAGCACCCAGACCAGCAGACGCCACATCACCCACAAAACCCACCGCACGCCCAGGCCAAAAACGCTCACGCTGGAACGCATACGTCGGCAACTCGACCGTACGGCCGCCGGCGAGCAGCGGTCGCCAGTCGACGGGCAGACCGCGCACCCAGCCCTCGGCCAGCGAGGTGGCGAAGCGGGCGAGCCCGCCCTCGTCGCGGCGCAGGGAGCCCAGGACGACGGCGTCGGTGCCGGTGGCGTCGACGGTCTCCTGGACACCGAGGGTCAGGACGGGGTGGGCGCTGGCCTCGACGAAGAAGCGGTAGCCCTGCTCGGCGAGAGCGCGGGTGGCCTCGTCGAAGCGGACGGTCTGGCGGAGGTTGGTGTACCAGTACTCGGCGTCGAGACCGGTGGTGTCGCACCAGTCGGCGGTGACGGTCGAGAAGAACGGCACCTCGGCCGCACGCGGCGCGATCTGAGCGAGCGCGGTCAGCAACTCGTCGCGAATCGCCTCGACGTGAGCCGAGTGGGAGGCGTAGTCCACCGGAATCCGGCGGGCGCGGACCTCGTCCGCCTCACAGGCGGCCAGCAGAGCATCCAGCTCCGCCACATCGCCGGAAACGACCACGGACTTGGGGCCGTTGACCGCGGCGATCGACAGACCGTCGGTCAGCCGCTCACGGACCTGCTCCACCGGCAGCGCCACGGACACCATGCCACCCAGACCCGACAGGGCCAGGATCGCCTTCGACCGGAGGGCCACGACCTTGGCGGCGTCCTCCAGCGACAGCGCACCCGCGACACACGCGGCAGCGATCTCACCCTGCGAATGACCCACCACAGCAGCCGGGTTGACACCGTGCGAACGCCACAGCTCCGCCAACGACACCATCACCGCGAACAACACCGGCTGAACGACGTCCACCCGCTCCAGGGCGGACTCGTCCCCCAGCACGTCGAACAACGACCAGTCGACAAAGGCGCTCAGCGCCGCGTCACACTCCCGCATCCGCTCCGCGAACACCGGCGAGGAATCCACGAGCTCCCGGGCCATACCGACCCACTGCGAACCCTGACCGGGGAACACGAACGCGACCTTGCCGCGCGTGTCGGCGGCGCCCTGGACGATGCCGGGGGTGAGGTCACCGTCGGCGAGTGCGGCGATCGCGGCGGCGGGGTCCGGGGCGACCACGACGGCGCGGTGGTCCAGCGCCGCACGGGTCGTCACGGTCGAGTAGCCGACGTCGAGGGACGCGAGGTCCGGGTGCGCGCTCAGGTGCTCGCGCAGGCGCTCGGCCTGGGCCCGTACGGCGTCGGGGGACGTTCCGGACAGCACCCACGGCACCACGGCGGGAGCCGGCCGCGGCGGGGCGGCGGGCTCCTCCGCGTTCTCTTCGGCGGCCGGGGCCTGCTCGATGATGGTGTGGGCGTTGGTGCCGCTGACACCGAAGGAGGAGACGGCGGCGCGACGCGGCTGCCCGGTCTCCGGCCAGGGCCGGGACTCGGCGAGGAGCTCGACCGCGCCGGCGGACCAGTCGACGTGCGGGGTGGGCTCGTCGATGTGCAGGCTCTGCGGCAGGACGCCCTCGCGCATGGCCATGACCATCTTGATGACGCCGGCGACGCCGGCGGCGGCCTGCGTGTGCCCGATGTTCGACTTGATCGAGCCCAGCCACAGCGGGCGTTCCTCGGAACGGCCCTTGCCGTAGGTGGCCAGCAGGGCCTGCGCCTCGATCGGGTCGCCGAGCTTGGTGCCGGTGCCGTGGGCCTCGACCGCGTCGATCTCGGCCGGGGTGAGGCCGGCGTTCGTGAGCGCCTGACGGATCACGCGCTGCTGGGAGGGGCCGTTGGGGGCGGTCAGGCCGTTGGACGCGCCGTCCTGGTTGACGGCGGAGCCACGGACCACGGCCAGGACCTGGTGGCCGTTGCGACGGGCGTCGGACAGCCGCTCGACTAGGAGCAGGCCGACGCCCTCGCCCCAGCCGGTGCCGTCGGCGGCGGCCGCGAAGGGCTTGCAGCGGCCGTCGCCGGCCAGGCCGCGCTGGCGGCTGAACTCGACGAAGAGACCGGGGGTGGACATGACGGTCACACCGCCGGCGAGGGCGAGCGTGCACTCGCCGTTGCGCAGCGCCTGGATCGCCAGGTGCAGGGCGACGAGGGAGGACGAGCACGCGGTGTCCATGGTGACCGCGGGGCCTTCGAGGCCCAGGGTGTAGGACACGCGGCCGGAGACCACGGCGGCGGCGTTGCCGGTGCTGAGGTAGCCCTCGACGCCGTCGGCGTCGCTGCCGAGGAGGACGTTGATGTAGTCCTGGCTGTTGATGCCCGCGAAGACACCGACGGGGCTGCCCTTGAGCGACGAGGGGTCGATGCCTCCGCGCTCGAAGGTCTCCCACGCCACCTCCAGCAGCAGGCGCTGCTGCGGGTCCATCGCCAGCGCCTCGCGGGGGCTGATGCCGAAGAACGCCGGGTCGAAGGAGCTCGCGCCCTCGACGAACCCGCCGCCGCGGACGTAGCTCGTGCCGGAGCTGCCGGGGTCCTCGTCGTAGAGGCCCTCGAGGTCCCAGCCGCGGTCGTCGGGGAAGTCACCGATCGCGTCCGTGCCGTCGGCGACGAGGCGCCACAGGTCTTCGGGTGAGCGGACGCCGCCGGGGAAGCGGCAGCTCATCGCCACAATCGCGATCGGTTCCTGCTCCGCGGCCTCAATGTCGCGCAACCGCTGGCGTGCCTCATGCAGGTCAGCGGTCACCCACTTGAGGTAGTTGCGAAGTGTCTCCTCGGTCGCCACCTAACGCCACCTCTCCGGAACCGGCAGCGTCTGCGCGGCCGTCGACGAGAATTGCCCTGCCGAGGTCGTGGTCGGCGTGGCGGGAACTGGCCACGGACGGCCTCGGTACCGCTGACGACGGTCCCGTCGTCCACGGCTGCACGAACCAGTCGTACGCGTACGCGGACGACCGAAGACTTCAATTGTCAAGACGGCCCGTTTCCGCTCGCGACTCGTCCGAGCCGGAGTTCCTGCTCTGTGCCCACGTTTCCGTCATCGACAACGCCCCACCTAAAGCGGTCGCGGGAGGAGTCGACGCGAACCACAAACCCGCGCATCGCGTGGCCGGGCCCGGAATTGATTGCCAGTTATTCAGGGCACGAACACGCGATGCTATTTGTCATTGCTGAAACGCTAAGATCGGCGGGGCGGGAGGGACAACCCCTACCCGCCCCTACCGAAATTTGCCCGTGCACCCCCTTGCGACCACTACATCTTTAATGTCGTGGGGGTGCCGGACCGCTCCCTACCGGCCGAGCTCGCGATGAATGAAGTCGAACAGTTCATCGTCGCTGGCCTCGGCGAACTTCGCCGCCCGGCTCTCGCCGGCCGGATCCTCGTCCGCACCGGTGAGCCGGGCGACCAGCGCCTGCAGCCGCTCGGCGAGCCGGTTCCGGGCGACCTCGTCGGACACTCCGCCGACCAGTGCGCCTTCCAGTTTCTCCAGCTCGGCGAAGCCCACGGAGGCCCCGTCGGTCCCGGCGCCGCCGACGACCTCGGCGGCCAGCGCCTCGGCGAGCACCAGGGGTGTCGGGTAGTCGAACACCAGGCTCGCCGACAGCGGCAAACCGGTGGCGGCGGTCAGCTGGTTGCGCAGTTCCACGGCGGTCAGCGAATCGCAGCCGAGTTCACCGAAGGTACGACCGGGGTCGATCGCGGCTGAATTCGCATATCCGAGCACCGCCGCAGCGTGGCCGCAGACCAATTCCACCAGGGCGGCGGACCGCTCGCTTTCCGGCAGCTGCGCCAGGCGGTGCAGCAGCGCGGAGGCGTCCTCCTGAGGGGCGGCGTCCACGGGGGCGGCCTGCTCGCGCATGCGCCGGACTTCGGGGATGTCGCCGAGGAGGGCGGTGTGCCGGGCCGCGGCGAACTTCTCCCAGTCGACGTCGGCGACGACGACGGCCACGTCGCCGTGGGTCACCGCCCGGTGCAGGGCGGCCACGGCCGGCTCGGGGGTGAGGGCGGTGAGTCCGCCGCGGCGGGCGCGCTGCTCGATCTCACCGGCCGCCATACCCGCACCGGCCCACGGACCCCACGCCACCGCCGTACCCGGCAGCCCCTCACCACGACGCTCCTCAACCAACGCGTCAAGGAACGCGTTCGCCGCCGCATAACCAGCCTGACCAGCACCACCGACCACACCGGCAAACGACGAGAACACCACAAACGCCGACAGACTCAAACCCCGCGTCGCCTCATGCAACACCAGCGCCGCATCCGCCTTCGGACGCAACACCCCCGCCACACGCTCAGCAGACAACGACTCCAACACACCGTCATCCACCACACCAGCCGCATGGAACACCGCCGTAAGCGGAGCCTCCTCAGGCACCCCCGCCAGCAGCGCCTCCACCGCCTCCCGATCCGCCACATCACACACAGCGACCGTCACACCCACACCCAGCTCACGGAGCTCGGCCTCCAACTCGGCGGCACCCGGAGCATCCAGACCCCGCCGACTGGTCAACACCACATGCTCAGCACCATGCCGCGCAACCCAACGCGCCACATGCCCACCCAGAGCACCCGTACCACCAGTGATCAGCACCGTGCCCGACGGCCGCCACTCCGGCGTCTCCCCCGCTTCCGCGAGAGGAGCCCGCACCAGACGGCGACCGAAGACACCGGAGGAGCGGACCGCGACCTGGTCCTCGTCGCCGGCGGCCGCGAGCACACCCGCCAGCCGCGCACCCGCCCGCTCGTCGGGCAGCTCCGGCAGGTCGACCATGCCGCCCCACCGGTCGGGGTACTCCAGACCGACGACCCGTCCGAACCCGGCGACCTCCGCCTGCCCGGGCCGCACGACGCGGTCACCCGCGTCCACCGCCACGGCACCCGAGGTCAGCAGCCACAGCGGGGCGTGCACTGCGGCGTCGCCCAGGGCCTGGGCCAGCACCAGCGTGCCGAGAACCCCGAGCGGCACGCCGGAGTCGCCGCGCTCGACGATGCCGAGCAGCGACACGACACCGGCCACGGAACGGCCGGCGACGGCTTCGCGCACCCGCTTGGCGACGACGTCCCGCTCGAGCTCGTTCTCGCCCAGCGCCAGCCCGGCCACGTCGGCGCCGTGCGCCCGCAGGGCCTCCTCGGCCCAGGCGGCCTGCTCGGCCCAGGCGGCCTGCTCGGCACGCGCTTCGGGCGCGATGACGAGCCAGGTGCCGGAGAGCCTGCCCGCCGGCGCGTCGGTGAGGGGAGCCCAGCTGACGCGGTAGCGCCAGTCGTCCATCACGGACAGCTCCTGGCGCTGCCTGCGCCAGTTCGACAGCGCGGGCAGCACCGCGCTCAGCGGCTGCTCCACGTCCACCTGGAGCGTCCCGGCGAGAGAAGCGAGGTCCTCGCGCTCGACGGCCTCCCAGAACTTCGCCTCGACGTCGTCACGAGCGGGCAGGTCCCGCTCGGGAGCAGCCTGGGGCCAGAAGTGCTGACGCTGGAAGGCGTAGGTCGGCAGGTCGACGCGTCGGGCGCCGGTGAAGAAGGTGCCCCAGTCAAGGGCCACGCCGGCGACGTGGAGCCGGCCGAGCGCGGTGACCAGGGCCTCCGGCTCGGAACGGTCCTTGCGCAGGGCCGCGACGAGCGCGGGGGCCCCGGTGACGGACTCCTGGGCCATGCCCGAGAGCACACCGTCGGGGCCCAGCTCCAGGAAGACGGAGACGCCCTGGTCCTCAAGCCAGCGGACACCCTCGCCGAAGCGGACGGCGCCGCGAACGTGACGCACCCAGTAGTCGGCGGAAGCGACGTCCTCAGCCTGGCCGGTCAAGTTGGAGACGACCGGGATCGACGGCTGCTCGTAGGTGAGCCCCTCCGCCACCAGACGGAAGTCGTCCAACATCGCGTCCATGTGCGGCGAGTGGAACGCATGACTCACGCGGAGGCGACGCGTCTTGTGACCGGCCTCAGCGAACGTCTCACCCAGCTCCGTCACCACGTCCTCGTCACCGGCGATCACCACAGACGACGGACCGTTGACCGCCGCGATGGAGACCTGAGCCTCACGGCCCTCCAGGTACGCAGCCACCACGGCCTCATCCGTACCGACGGCCAGCATCGCGCCACCCGTGGGCAGCGCCTGCATCAACCGGCCACGCGCCGCGACCAGCGTCACAGCATCGCTCAGCGACAGCACACCCGCCACATGAGCCGCAGCCAACTCACCAATGGAATGGCCCGTCACGTAGTCCGGACGCACACCCCACGACTCGACCAGCCGGTACAGGGCCACCTCAAGGGCGAAGAGCCCGGGCTGGGTGTAGCCGGTCTGGTCCAGCTCCTCCCCCGCCTCGAACATCACCTCACGCAGCGGCCGCTCCAGCACCCGGTCGAACTCGGCACACACCGCGTCCAACGCCTCGGCGAACACCGGGAACGTCTCGTACAACTCCCGGCCCATCCCGGCCCGCTGCGAACCCTGACCCGAGAACAGCACCGCCGTCAGGCCGCCGTCGCGTGCCAGGCCGCTGACCACTCCGGCAGCCGGAGTGCCCTCGGCGAACGCGGTCACGCCCCGCAGCAGTTCGTCGCGGTCGGCGCCCACGACCACCGCACGGTGTTCCAGGGCCGTGCGCGTGGTGGCCAGCGAGAAGCCCACGTCGGCCGGCGACGCGTCGTCGGCCAGCGCGCTCAGCAGGCGCTCGGCCTGTGCCTTGAGAGCCGTCTCGGACTTCGCCGACAGCACCCACGGCACCACGCCCACGGCCGCGGGCACGGTCTCCACCGGCGCGGTCTCGGGAGCCTGCTCAAGGATGGTGTGGACGTTCGTACCGCTCACACCGAACGACGACACGCCCGCACGGCGCGGACGCCCCGTCTCCGGCCACGCCACCGCCTCCGTCAGCAGCTCGACCGCGCCCTCCGACCAGTCCACCTCGGTCGACGGCTGGTCGATGTGCAGGCTCTCGGGCAGCACGCCGTGGCGCATCGCCATGACCATCTTGATCACACCGGCGACGCCGGACGCCGCCTGGGTGTGACCGATGTTGGACTTCACCGAGCCGAGCAGCAGCGGCCGGTCCTCCAGCCGCTCCTGGCCGTAGGTGGCCAGCAGCGCCTGGGCCTCGATCGGGTCGCCCAGGGTGGTGCCCGTGCCGTGGGCCTCGACCGCGTCCACGTCGGCCGGCGTGAGACGCGCGTTGGCGAGGGCCTGGCGGATGACGCGCTGCTGGGACGGGCCGTTGGGGGCGGTCAGACCGTTGGACGCGCCGTCCTGGTTCACCGCGGAGCCCCGTACGACCGCGAGCACTTCGTGCCCGTTGGCGATCGCGTCGGAGAGCCGCTCGACGAGCAGCAGGCCGACGCCCTCACCCCAGCCCGTGCCGTCCGCGGCCTCCGCGAACGGCTTGCAGCGGCCGTCGCCGGCCAGCCCGCCCTGACGGCTGAACTCCATGAACGCGGCGGGAGTCGACATGATCGCCGTGCCTCCGGCGAGCGCCATCGAGCACTCGCCGTTGCGCAGCGACTGCGCCGCCAGGTGCAGGGCAACCAGCGAGGACGAGCAGGCCGTGTCGACCGTGACCGCCGGGCCCTCCAGGCCGAACAGGTAGGAGATGCGGCCCGAGACGACGCTGCCGGCGTCACCGGTCGTCAGGTACCCCTCGGCGGCGTCCTGGGACGCCTGGAACAGACCGGCCCCGTACCCCTGTGCCGACGCCCCGACGAAGACTCCGGCCTGGCTGCCGCGCACCGACGACGGCTCGATACCGGCCCGTTCGAAGACCTCCCAGGCCGTCTCCAGCAGCAGGCGCTGCTGCGGGTCCATCGCCAGCGCCTCACGCGGGGAGATGCCGAAGAACGCCGGGTCGAACTCGGCGGCGTCGTAGACGAACCCGCCGGCGGGGGAGAAACCGGAGCCGGCGAGCGCGCCCAGGTCCCAGCCGCGGTCGACCGGGAAGGTGGACAGCGCGTCGCCGCCCGACCGTACGAGCTGCCACAGTTCCTCGGGCGAGCGCACGTCGCCGGGGAAGCGGCAGGCCATGCCGACGATCGCGATCGGCTCGTCGGTGCCGACGGCACCGGAGACCGTGGCGGCCGTGGCCACAGCGGTTCCGGGCTCCGTGCCCGTACCGGCGATCTGCCCGCGGAGGTACTCGGCGAGGACGGTGGGGCTGGGGTAGTCGAAGACCAGCGTCGCCGGCAGCTTCAGACCCGTCGCCGCCGCGAGACGGTTACGCACCTCCACCGCGGTCAACGAGTCGAAGCCCATCTCCCGGAACGCCCGGCTCGGCTCCACCGCCTCAGCCGCACCATAACCAAGAACCCCAGCAGCCTCAGAACGCACCAGATCCAACACCAGCCGAACCTGCTCGGCCTCCGTCAGACCCGCCAGACGCCCAGCCAGCTCCGACACACCGGTGACCTCGTCCGAGACCGCCACGGCCAGGGCCTTCGCCGCCTCGGGGATGTCGGCGATCAACGGCCGCGGACGAGCGGCGGTGAACCCGGGCACGAACCGCGCCCAGTCCACATCCGCCACCGCCACGAACGCCTCATCGTGCTCGACAGCCTGCACCAGAGCCGACACCGCCAGCTCCGGCGCCATCGGCAGCACACCACGACGACGCAGATGCTGCTCGGCGACCTCCGACGACGCCATACCACTGTCCGCCCACGCACCCCACGCGATGGACGTGGCCGTCAGACCACGAGCACGCCGATCCGCAGCCAGCGCGTCAAGGAAGGCGTTCGCCGCGGCATAGGCACCCTGGCCGCTACCACCCCACACACCGGCGTTGGACGAGAACAGCACGAACGCGTCCAGCTCGGCCTCGCCCAGCAGCTCGTCGAGATGACGCGCACCGGCCACCTTCGCCGCGACGGCGTCGGCGAACTCCGCGATGCCGAGGTCCGGAAGCGCACGGGTGTGGCTGACACCCGCCGCGTGGACGACGGCGTTCACCGGGTGCTCGGCGAGCAGCTCCGCAACCGCGTCGCGGTCGGCCACGTCGCATGCGGCGATCGTGACGCGCGCACCCAACTCGACCAGCTCGGCTTCCAGCTCGGCCGCCCCGGCCGTCTCACGGCCGCGACGACTGGTGAGCACGAGGTGCTCGGCGCCGTTACCGGCCGCCCAACGGGCCACATGCCCACCCAGAGCACCCGTACCACCGGTGATCAGCACCGTGCCCCGCGGCTCCCACGTGCGCGGAGCGGCAGCCCCACCCAGCGGGGCCGGCACCAGTCGACGGCCGAACACGCCGGAGGACCGGAGGGCCACCTGGTCCTCGTCACCGGCACCGCCGGCCAGCAGGGCCACCAGCCGGCCCGCAGCCCGCTCGTCGAGCGACTCCGGCAGGTCGACCAAGCCGCCCCAGCGGTCGGGGTGTTCCAGGCCGACGATCCGGCCGAAGCCCCAGAGCTGTGCCTGGACGACGCTCGTGAGCCGGTCGGACCGGCCGACGGACACCGCACCACGGGTGAGCAGCCACAGCGGCGCGGCAACACCCGCATCGCCCAGTGCCTGCACCAGAGCCACCGTGTCGGCCAGACCACGCGACATCACCGAGAACTCGGGATGCGCGGCATCCTCCAGCCCCAGCAACGACACCACACCGTCGACCTCGACTCCGGACAACCGCTCGGCAAGCCCAGCCCTGGACACCACACCGTCCAGCTCCAGCCGCACGACCTCAGCACCGGCGCGCTCCAACACCTCCGACACCACATCCTGACCAGTCGAAACGACCAGCCAACGACCCGACACAGCAGCAGAGTCAAGCGAGAGCGGCTTCCACGACACCGCATAACGCCACTCGTCCACCCGCGACTGCGCATTACGGCGACGGCGCCAGGCCGACAGGGCCGGCAGGACCGCGTTCAACGCTTCGTCGTCGAGACCAAGCGTCCCGGCCAGCGCGTTCGTGTCCTCCTGCTCGACCGCCGCCCAGAACGCCGTCTCGGCAGCGTCCTTGGCGCCGGCCGCGACCTCGTCCGCGTCGGTGGTCTTGTCCAGCCAGTACCGCTCGCCCTGGAAAGCGTAGGTCGGCAGGTCGACGCGCCGACCACCGGCGATCATCGGGCTCCAGTCCACGGCCAGGCCGCGGACCCAGCCCTCGGCCAGCGAGGTGGCGAAGCGGGCGAGCCCGCCCTCCTCACGGCGCAGGGAGCCCAGGACGACGGCGTCGGCGCCGACAGCGTCGATCGTCTCCTGAACGCCCAGATTGAGAACAGGGTGCGCACTGGCCTCGACGAAGAAGCGATAGCCCTGCTCGACGAGCGCCTTCGTGGCCTCCTCGAACCGCACGGTCTCCCGCAGGTTCGTGTACCAGTACTCAGCATCCAGGCCAGACGTGTCGAACCAGTCAGCGGTCACCGCCGAGAAGAACGGCACCTCGGCCGCACGCGGGGCAAGGCCCGCCAGCACAGTCAGCAACTCGTCACGGATCGCCTCGACGTGCGCCGAGTGCGACGCGTAGTCCACCGGAATCCGGCGGGCCCGCACCCCATCCGCCTCACAGGCGGCCAGCAGAGCATCCAGCTCCGCCACATCACCCGAGACGACCACCGAGCGCGGCCCGTTGACCGCGGCAATCGACAGACCACCGGTCAGGCGCTCCCGCACCTGCTCCACCGGCAGCCCCACCGACACCATGCCACCCAGACCCGACAGAGCCAGGATCGCCTTCGAGCGCAGAGCGACCACGCGCGCGGCGTCGTCGAGCGAAAGCGCACCCGCAACACACGCCGCGGCGATCTCACCCTGCGAATGACCGACCACAGCGGCCGGCTTCACACCGTGCGAGCGCCACAGCTCCGCCAGCGACACCATCACCGCAAAGAGCACCGGCTGAACGACATCAACGCGCTCAAGCGCCTCAGCGTCATCCAGCACATCGAACAGCGACCAGTCCACATACGACGACAACGCCGCCGCACACTCCCGCATCCGCTCCGCGAACACCGGCGAGGTCTCAATGAGTTCGGCAGCCATACCGACCCACTGCGAACCCTGACCCGGGAACACGAACGCCACCTTGCCCCGCACGTCCGCGAGCCCCTGGACGGGGTCGGCGAAACCGGGGGCCGTGAACACGGCGCGGTGCTCCAGCATGGCGCGGGTGGTGACCAGCGAGTGGGCCACGTCGAGCCGGGTCAGCTCCGGGTGCTCGGTGACGTGCTCGGCCAGCCGCTCGATCTGTGCGGTGAGCGCGGTCTGTGAGCGCCCGGACAGCAGCCAGGGCACCACCGCCGGCTGCGGCGCGGCCGGTTCGGTGACGGGCTCGGCCTCGACGGCGGGTGCCTGTTCCAGGACGGTGTGGGCGTTGGTGCCGCTCACTCCGAAGGACGAGATCGCGGCGCGGCGCGGCCGGCCGGTCTCCGGCCACGGCCGCGACTCGGTCAGCAGCCGTACGGCTCCCGCCGACCAGTCCACGTGCGGGGTCGGCTCGTCGACGTGCAGGGTGGTCGGGAGGATGCCGTGCCGCATCGCCATGACCATCTTGATGACGCCGGCGACGCCGGCGGCGGCCTGGGTGTGCCCTATGTTGGACTTCACGGAACCCAGCCACAGGGGCTGGTCGGCGTCGCGGTCCCGGCCGTACGTGGCCAGCAGGGCGTCGGCTTCGATCGGGTCGCCCAGCTGGGTGCCGGTGCCGTGGGCCTCGACGGCGTCCACGTCGGACGGTGTCAGCTGCGCGTTGGCGAGTGCCTGCCGGATGACGCGTTGCTGCGACGGACCGTTCGGAGCCGTCAGACCGTTCGACGCGCCGTCCTGGTTCACCGCCGAGCCCTTGACGACCGCGAGCACCTCGTGCCCGTTGCGGATCGCGTCCGAAAGCCGCTCGACCAGCAGCAGGCCGACGCCCTCGCCCCACGCGGTGCCGTCGGCACCGGCTGCGAAGGCCTTGCAGCGGCCGTCGGCGGCCAGGCCGCGCTGGCGGCTGAACTCCATGAACGCCGCCGGGCTGGACATGACCGTGACACCGCCGGCGAGCGCCAGTGTGCACTCGCCCTGGCGGAGGGCCTGTGCGGCCAGGTGCAGGGCGACCAGGGAGGAGGA
The DNA here is from genome assembly GCF_002939475.1 of Streptomyces cinnamoneus. Taxonomy (NCBI): domain Bacteria; kingdom Bacillati; phylum Actinomycetota; class Actinomycetes; order Kitasatosporales; family Streptomycetaceae; genus Streptomyces; species Streptomyces cinnamoneus. The sequence goes on from NZ_PKFQ01000001.1 coordinate 812,723, forward strand.
GCATGCCGTGTCGACCGACACGGCGGGGCCTTCGAGGCCGAAGGCGTAGGCGACGCGGCCGGAGACGACGCTGGCCGCGTTTCCGGTGCCGAGGTAGCCGTCGACGCCCTCGGGGACGGAGGTGAGGCCCGCGGCGTAGTCCTGGCCGTTGGTGCCGGCGAACACGCCGGTCTGGGTGCCGCGGAGCGACAGCGGGTCGATGCCGGCCTGTTCGAACGCCTCCCAGGCGGTCTCCAGCAGCAGCCGCTGCTGCGGGTCCATCGCCAGCGCCTCACGCGGGCTGATGCCGAAGAACGCGGCGTCGAAACTGGCGGCGTCGCCGACGAATCCGCCTTCGCGGACGTAGGCGGTGCCGGGCTGGTCGGGGTCCGGGTCGTAGAGCCGCTCCAGGTCCCAGCCGCGGTCGGTGGGGAACGGCGACATGGCGTCCACGTCGCCGGCGACGAGCTTCCACAGCTCCTCGGGGGAAGTGACGCCTCCGGGGAAGCGGCAGCTCATGCCGACGATCGCGATGGGCTCGTCGTCCTGCGGGGTGACGTGCGGCATCAGCGCGGCGATGCCGGCGCCGGCTCCGACGATCTCCTCGCGGAGGAATCCGGCGAGGGCGACGGCGGTCGGGTAGTCGAAGACGACGGTGGCCGACAGCGGCAGGCCGGTGGCGGCGCTGAGCTGGTTGCGGAACTCCAGGGCGGTCAGCGAGTCGAAGCCCAGTTCGCGGAAGGCCCGCTCGGGGTCGATGTCCGCGGCCCCCGAGTAGCCGAGCACGGCGGCTGCGTGCGTGCACACCAGCTCGACGATGGCCTGCTCCTGCTCCCCTACCGGCACCTCCTCCAGCCATCGGGCCAGCGCCGAGACGTTCTCGACCATGGCGGCTTCGGCGACGGCGGCCTCGTGGAGCCGTCGCACCTCGGGGACGTCGCCGAACAGCGCGGTGCGCCGGGTGGCGGTGAAGGTGTCCCAGTCGATGTCGGCGATGACGACCACGGCGTCGTCGTGGTCGACCGCCTGCTTGAGCGCGGCCATGGCCCGCTCGGGGGTGAGGGCGGTGAGTCCGCCGCGGCGGGCGCGCTGCTCGATCTCACCGGCCGCCATACCCGCACCGGCCCACGGACCCCACGCCACCGCCGTACCCGGCAGCCCCTCACCACGACGCTCCTCAACCAACGCGTCAAGGAACGCGTTCGCCGCCGCATAACCAGCCTGACCAGCACCACCGACCACACCGGCAAACGACGAGAACACCACAAACGCCGACAGACTCAAACCCCGCGTCGCCTCATGCAACACCAGCGCCGCATCCGCCTTCGGACGCAACACCCCCGCCACACGCTCAGCAGACAACGACTCCAACACACCGTCATCCACCACACCAGCCGCATGGAACACCGCCGTAAGCGGAGCCTCCTCAGGCACCCCCGCCAGCAGCGCCTCCACCGCCTCCCGATCCGCCACATCACACGCAGCGACCGTCACACCCACACCCAGCTCACGGAGCTCGGCCTCCAACTCGGCGGCACCCGGAGCATCCAGACCCCGCCGACTGGTCAACACCACATGCTCAGCACCATGCCGCGCAACCCAACGCGCCACATGCCCACCCAGAGCACCCGTACCACCGGTCACCAGCACCGTGCCCGAGGGCACCCAGGTGCGTACGACCGGGGCGTCCGCGACGCGGGCGCGCACCAGGCGGCGACCGAGGACGCCCGACGGACGGACGGCGACCTGGTCCTCGTCGTCGGCGGCCGCGAGGACCCCGGCGAGCCGGGTGCCCGTCTTCGCGTCCCATGCCTCAGGCAGGTCGATCAGTCCGCCCCAGGCACGCGGGTACTCCAGGGCGACGACCCGGCCCAGGCCCCACACCTGGGCCTGCACCGTGCTGCGCGGCGCGTCCGCGCCGGCCGAGACGGCACCCGAGGTGAGGAGCCACAGGGGCACCTCGATCCGGGCGTCGGACAGTGCCTGCACCAGCGTCATCGTGCCGGTGACGCCCAGCGGCACCCCGGCGTCCACCTGGTCGTCGAGGCCCAGCAGCGACACCACGCCCGTGACGGATTCCTCGCCGACGGCCGTGCGGAGCTGCTCGGCGACCGCATCGCGGTCGAGGTCGGTCACCGTGACGCGGAGGACGTCCGCACCGTGCTCCGCGAGCGCGGCGACGACTGCGTCGTCGGCGTGGGCGGCGGAGGACACGACGAGCCAGGTGCCGGTCAGCACCGGGCCGGTCACGTCGGGGAGGGGCGCCCACTCGACGTGGTAGCGCCAGTTGTCTATGACGGACAGCTCCTGGCGCTGCCTGCGCCAGTTCGACAGCGCGGGCAGCACCGCGCTCAGCGGCTGCTCCACGTCCACCTGGAGCGTCCCGGCGAGAGAAGCGAGGTCCTCGCGCTCGACGGCCTCCCAGAACTTCGCCTCGACCGGGTCGCGGAAGACCGTCCCGTCCTCACCGAAATCGCGGGACTCCAGCCAGAACCACTGGTGTTGGAAGGCGTAGGTCGGCAGGTCGACGGGCTTGCCACCGGTGAAGAACGAGCTCCAGTCCGGGGTCACCCCGGCGACGTGGAGCCGGCCGAGAGCGGTGACCAGGGCCTCCGGCTCGGAACGGTCCTTGCGCAGGGCCGCGACGAGGGCGGGCTCGCCGGTCACGGACTCCTGGGCCATGCCGGAGAGCACACCGTCGGGGCCGAGTTCGAGGAACACGGAGACGCCCTGGTCCTCAAGCCAGCGGACACCCTCACCGAAGCGGACGGCGCCACGGACGTGACGGACCCAGTAGTCGGCGGAAGCGACGTCCTCGACCTGACCGGTCAAGTTGGAGACGACCGGGATCGACGGCTGCTCGTACGACAGGCCCTCCGCCACCAGACGGAAGTCCTCCAGCATCGCGTCCATGTGCGGCGAGTGGAACGCATGACTCACCCGGAGACGACGCGTCTTGTGACCGGCCTGAGCGAACGTCTCACCCAGCTCCGTCACCACGTCCTCGTCACCGGCGATGACGACGGACGACGGACCGTTGACCGCCGCGATGGAGACCTGAGCCTCACGGCCCTCCAGCTGGGCCGCCACAGTCGCCTCGTCCGCACCGACGGCCAGCATCGCACCACCGGCAGGCAGTGCCTGCATCAGACGACCGCGCGCCGCGACCAGCGTCACAGCATCGCTCAGCGACAGCACACCCGCCACATGAGCCGCAGCCAACTCACCAATCGAATGACCCGTCACGAAGTCAGGCCGAACGCCCCACGACTCGACCAGCCGATACAGCGCCACCTCAAGCGCAAACAGCCCAGGCTGAGTGAAACCGGTCTGATCCAGCAGCTCACCCTGCTCGAACATCACCTCACGCAGCGGCCGCTCCAGCACCCCGTCGAACTCGGCACACACCGCGTCCAACGCCTCGGCGAACACCGGGAACGTCTCGTACAACTCCCGTCCCATGCCCGCACGCTGCGAACCCTGACCCGAGAACAACACCGCGAGCTGGCGGCTGCCGCGAGCCGAGCCGCGCACCACTCCCGCCGCGGGAGCGCCCTCGGCGACAGCCGTCAGGCCCCGCCGCAGCTCCTCCTGGTCGGCGCCGACGACCACGGCACGGTGTTCGAGCGCCGCACGGGTGGTGGCCAGCGAGAAGCCGGCGTCCACGAGTGACACGTCGTCGGTCAGCGCGGCCAGCAGCCGCTCGGCCTGTGCCTTGAGAGCGTCCTCCGACTTCGCCGCCAGCACCCACGGCACCACGCCCGCCGTCGGAGCCGTCGCGTCTTCCGAAGCGGCTTCTTCGGCCTCCGCAGGCTGCTCGATGATGACGTGCGCGTTGGTGCCGCTCACACCGAAGGACGACACGCCCGCGCGGCGCGGGCGACCGGCGTCCGGCCACGGTGTGGGTTCCTTCAGGAGCTCGACCGCGCCGGCCGACCAGTCCACGTGGGACGACGGGGCGTCGATGTGGAGGCTCTGCGGGAGCACTCCGTGCCGCATGGCCATGACCATCTTGATGATGCCCGCGACACCGGCGGCGGCCTGCGTGTGCCCGATGTTCGACTTGATCGAGCCCAGCCACAGCGGCCGGCCCTCCGGCCGGTCCTGGCCGTACGTCGCCAGCAGCGCCTCCGCCTCGATCGGGTCGCCCAGCGTCGTACCCGTGCCGTGCGCCTCCACCGCGTCGACGTCCGCGGACGCCAGCCCGGCGCTCGCGAGCGCCTGGCGGATGACGCGCTCCTGCGAGGGGCCGTTCGGCGCGGTCAGGCCGTTCGACGCGCCGTCCTGGTTGACGGCGGAGCTGCGGATGACACCGAGGACGCGGTGGCCGTTGCGCTGGGCGTCGGACAGCTTCTCCAGCAGCAGCAGGCCGGCGCCCTCCGCCCAGCCGGTGCCGTCGGCGGAGTCGGCGAACGACTTGCAGCGCCCGTCGGCCGACAGGCCGCGCTGCCGGCTGAAGTCGACGAACGTGCTCGGCGTCGACATCACCGTGACGCCGCCGGCGAGGGCGAGCGTGCACTCGCCCTCGCGCAGGGCCTGGCTCGCCCAGTGCAGGGCGACGAGCGAGGAGGAGCACGCGGTGTCCACGGTGACCGCGGGGCCTTCGAAGCCGAGCGCGTAGGCGATGCGGCCGGACACCACGCTGCCGGAGTTGCCGGTGCCGAGGTAGCCCTCCACACCCTCCGGGACCACGGAGACGCTGGCCGCGTAGTCGTGGTACATCACGCCGGCGAAGACGCCGGTGCGGCTGCCGCGCAACGCGGTCGGGTCGATGCCGGCACGCTCCACCGTCTCCCACGCGACCTCCAGCAGCAGGCGCTGCTGGGGGTCCATGGCCACGGCCTCGCGCGGGCTGATCCCGAAGAACGACGGGTCGAAGGAACCGGCCTCGTGCAGGAAGCCGCCTTCACGGCAGTACGAGGTGCCCTCGTGGTCGGGGTCGGGGTGGTAGAGGGCGTCGACGTCCCAGCCGCGGTTCACCGGGAACCGGGTGATGCCGTCGCCGCCGTCGGCGACGAGCCGCCACAGGTCCTCGGGGGATTCGATCCCGCCCGGGTAGCGGCAGCCCATCCCGACGATCGCGATGGGCTCCTGCTCCTGCGCCTCCAGTTCGCGCAGGCGCCGGCGCGTGGCGTGCAGGTCCGCCGTGACCTGCTTGAGGAAGTAGCGGAGTTTGTCTTCGTTCGCCATCTAAGGTCAGCTCTCCTAGTGGATGGAACTCGAGCCTGCGCGCGTCAGGAGATCCCGAACTCTTTGTTGATGAAGTCGAAGACCTCGTCGTCCGATGCGGCGTCCAGTTCGTCCGCCACCTGGTCTTCCTGCTCGACGTCGGGGCCCCACTTGGTGAGCAGGGCCTGCAGCCGTTCGGTGATGCGGGTCCGGGCCTGTCCGCCGAGCGACTCCTCGGACAGGAGTCGCTCCAGGGAGTCCAGCTCCGAGGTGCCCGCACCGGCCGCGACGGTGGTTCCGAGACGGCTGCGGAGGTGCCCCGCGACCGCCGTCGGGGTGGGGTAGTTGAAGATCACCGTGGCGGCGAGGCGAACCCCGGTGGCCGCGGTGAGCTGGTTGCGGAACTCGACCGCGGTGAGCGAGTCGAAGCCGATCTCCTGGAAGGTGCGGCCCGGCTCGACCTCCTCCGGCCCGCCGTAGCCGAGGACGCCGGCCACGTGGGCGCGGACCAGGTCCAGCAGCTCCGCTTCCTGTTCGGCCTCGGACAGCAGGGACAGCCGCCGGGTGAGGTCGTCACCCGTGCTGGCCGTGGCCGTTCCGCCGGCCGCCGTGCGCCTGCCGGAGGCGGGCAGCAGACCGCGCAGCAGCGCGGGCAGCTCGTCCGGGCCGGCCGACGCCCGCAGGGCGGGCAGGTCCAGGCGCACCGCGACCAGGGCCGCCGTGTCCGTGGCCGCCGCCGCGTCGAGCAGGGCCAGGCCCTGCGCGGAGGACAGCGCGCCGAACCCGCCGCGGCTCATGCGGGCGATGTCGGCCTCACCGAGGTCGCCCGTCATGCCGCTGCGCTCGGCCCACATGCCCCACGCCACCGAGGTGGCGGGCAGCCCCTCGGCCCTGCGCCGCTGGGCGAGGGCGTCGAGGAAGGCGTTCGCGGCGGCGTAGTTGGCCTGCCCCGCGCTGCCCAGCGTCGCCGCCGCCGAGGAGAACAGCACGAACAGCGCCAGGTCGTAGCCCCGGGTCAGCTCGTGCAGGTTCAGGGCGGCGTCGACCTTGGGCCGGAACACCCGGTCCAGACGCTCCGGGGTCAGCGCCGGCAGCACGCCGTCGTCGATGACGCCGGCGGTGTGCACGACGCCCACCAGCGGCTGCTCCAGGGAGCCCAGCAGTCCGGCGAATGCGTCGCGGTCGGCGACGTCGCAGGCCGCGAAGCGCACCTCCGCGCCCAGCCCGGTCAGCTCCGCCTCCAGCTCCTCCGCGCCCTCGGCGTCACCGCCGCGGCGGGAGACCAGCAGCAGGTGGCGCGCACCGTGCTCGGTCACGAGGTGCCGGGCGACCAGGCCGCCGAGCGTGCCGGTGGCGCCGGTGACGAGGACCGTGCCGTCCGGGTCCAGCGGCACGGGCGCCGCCTCGGGGGCCGCCGCCCGCGTCAGCCTGGGCACCAGCGCGTCGCCCTCGCGGAGCGCGACCTGGGGCTCGCCGGAGGCGGCGACGCCGGCCAGGGCGAAGAAGGACTCCGGGGTGTCGTCCACGTCGACGAGGACGAGGCGGCCGGGGTTCTCGGACTGTGCGGAGCGGATCAGGCCCCACACGGCCGCACCGGCGAGGTCCGCCACGCCGGCCGTCGTCTCGTCCGTGGTCACCGCGCCGCGGGTCACGAGCACGAGCCGGGAGGACTCGAACCGCTCCTCGCCGAGCCACGCCTGGACGAGTTCGAGCACCTGGCCGGTGACCGTGCGCACCCCGGCCGCGTTGCCCGCGGGCTCGGGGGCGTTCGCGTCGAGCCCGGACGCCACCGGAGCGAAGACCAGCTCGGGGGCCGGCGCGCCCGCGGCGACGCTCTTCACTAGGGCGGCGAGGTCCGGCTCTTCGCTGCCGGTGCCGCCGCCGGCCGTGAGCGCCGCGGCCAGTTCGGGCTCGTCGGCGCCGAGGACGGCGTACGTCGCGGAGGCGACGGACGGAGCGGCCGGGGCGGGCACCCACTCCACGGCGAACAGGGCGTCGCGCCGGATCGTGTCGGTGGCCGCCAGCTGGTCGTCGGACACCGGCCGCAGGACGAGCGACTCCACCGACGCCACCGGGGCGCCGGTCTCGTCGACGGCGAGCACGGCCACGCCGTCGTCACCCGCCGGCGTCAGACGCACCCGCAGGGCGGTGGCGCCGGAGGCGTGCAGACGGACCCCGGTCCAGGCGAAGGGCAGGCCCGCGCCCTGGGGCCCGGTGCCGGTCTCCTCCGCTCCCCCGTCGACACCGAGGCCGAGGGGGTGGAGGGCGGCGTCGAGCAGGGCGGGGTGGAGCCCGAAGGCGCCCGCCGCGTCCCGGTGCTCGTCGGGCAGGGCGACTTCGGCGTACACGCCGTCCTCGGCCCGCCACACGGACCGCAGGCCGAGGAACGCCGACCCGTAGGCGAAGCCGACGTCGGCCAGCCCCGCGTAGAGCTCCTCGACGGACACCTCGACGGCGCCGGCGGGCGGCCACACGTCCAGGCGCTCGCCTTCCGGCGCACCGCCACCGGCGAGGATGCCGGCGGCGTGCTGGGTCCACGGTTCGTCCCGCCCGGCGTCCGCGGCACGCGAGTGGAGCGTGAGCGGTCGCCGCCCGGAGCCGTCGTCGGCTCCGACGACGAGCTGGACCTGCAGGGCCCCATCCTGCGGGAGGACGAGCGGCGCCTGGAGGGTCAGCTCCTCCAGCTGGTCGCAACCGGCCTCGTCACCCGCGCGGATGGCGAGTTCGACGAAGGCGGTGGCGGGAACCAGCACCGTGCCGGAGAGGGCGTGGCCCGCGAGCCACGGGTGCGTGCTCAGCGAGACGCGCCCGGTGAGCAGGAACCCGTCAGCGTCGGCCAGCGGCACCGCCGCACCCAGGAGCGGGTGCTCGACGGCGGTGAGACCGGCGGGCACGACGTCACCCGTCGGGGCTCCGGACTCCAGCCAGTAGCGCTGGTGCTGGAAGGCGTAGGTGGGCAGGTCGACGCGTCGGGCGCCGGTGAAGAAGGTGCCCCAGTCGAGGTCGACACCGGCGACGTGGAGCCGGCCGAGGGCGGTGACCAGGGCCTCCGGCTCGGAACGGTCCTTGCGTAGGGCGGCGACGAGCGCGGGGTCCCCGGTGACGGACTCCTGGGCCATGCCGGAGAGCACACCGTCGGGGCCGAGTTCGAGGAACACGGAGACGCCCTGGTCCTCAAGCCAGCGGACACCCTCACCGAAGCGCACCGCACCGCGAACGTGACGCACCCAGTAGTCGGCGGAAGCGACGTCCTCAGCCTGGCCGGTCAAGTTGGAGACGACCGGGATCGACGGCTGCTCGTAGGTGAGCCCCTCCGCCACCAGACGGAAGTTCTCCAGCATCGCGTCCATGTGCGGCGAGTGGAACGCATGACTGACACGCAGACGACGCGTCTTGTGACCGGCCTGAGCGAAGACCTCACCCAGCTCGGTCACCACGTCCTCGTCACCGGCGATGACGACGGACGACGGACCGTTGACCGCCGCGATGGAGACCTGAGCCTCACGGCCCTCAAGCTGGGCCGCCACAGTCGCCTCGTCCGTACCGACGGCCAGCATCGCGCCACCGGCAGGCAGTGCCTGCATCAGACGACCGCGCGCCGCGACGAGCGTGACCGCGTCCTCCAGGGTCAGCACACCCGCCACATGAGCCGCAGCCAACTCTCCAATCGAGTGACCGGTCACGTAGTCCGGACGCACACCCCACGACTCGACCAGCCGGTACAGCGCCACCTCAAGCGCAAACAGCCCAGGCTGAGTGAAACCAGTCTGATCCAGCGCCTCACCCTGCTCGAACATCACCTCACGCAGAGGCCGCTCCAGCACCCGGTCGAACTCGGCACACACCGCGTCCAACGCCTCGGCGAACACCGGGAAGGCGTCATACAGCTCACGCCCCATCCCGGCCCGCTGCGAACCCTGACCCGAGAACAGCACCGCCGTCAGGCCCGGCTCGGGCACCACGCCGCGCGCCACACCGGCGCCGGGCGTCCCCTCGGCCACAGCCGTGAGGCCACGCAGCAGTTCGTCGCGGTGCTTGCCGACGACTACGGCGCGGTGCTCCAGCGCGGCCCGGGTGGTCGCGAGGGAGAAGCCCGTGTCCACCGGGGACGCGTCGTCGGTGAGCTCCGCGAGCAGCCGCTCGGCCTGCGCCTTGAGGGCGTTGGCCGACTTGGCCGACAGCAGCCACGGCACCACTCCCTCCGGTGCGGGCGTACGGACCGCCTCGGACGTGCCGACCGCCGGTGCCTGCTCCAGGATGATGTGGGCGTTGGTACCGCTGACGCCGAACGACGAGACACCCGCGCGCCGCGGCTGACCGGTCTCGGGCCAGGCGGTGTTCTCCGTGACCAGCTCCACCGCACCGGCGGTCCAGTCCACGTGGGTGGACGGACGGTCGACGTGCAGGCTCTCCGGAACCATCCCGTTCTGCATCGCCATGACCATCTTGATGATGCCCGCAGCACCCGAAGCAGCCTGCGTGTGACCGATGTTCGACTTCACCGAACCCAACAGCAGGGGCCGGTCCTCGGCACGCTCCTGACCGTAGGTCGCCAGCAGCGCCTGCGCCTCGATCGGGTCACCCAGCGTCGTACCCGTGCCGTGCGCCTCCACCACGTCCACCTCGGACGCCGACAGCCCGGCGTTCGCCAGCGCCTGCCGGATCACCCGCTGCTGCGACGGACCGTTCGGAGCCGTCAGACCGTTCGACGCACCATCCTGGTTCACCGCCGAACCCCGCACCACCGCCAGCACCTGGTGGCCGTTGCGCTCGGCGTCCGACAGCTTCTCCAGGAGAAGCAGGCCGACGCCCTCACCCCAGCCGGTGCCGTCGGCGGCGTCGGCGAAGGGCTTGCAACGACCGTCGCCCGCGAGGCCGCCCTGGCGGCTGAACTCCATGAACGCACCCGGCGTCGACATCACCGCGACACCACCGGCGACCGCCATCGAGCACTCACCATTGCGCAGCGACTGGGCTGCCCAGTGGAGAGCGACGAGCGAGGACGAGCAGGCCGTGTCGACCGTGACCGCCGGGCCTTCGAGGCCCAGGGTGTAGGCGACGCGGCCGGACACCACGCTGGCCGAGCTGCCGGTGAGGGCGTAACCCTCGACGCCCTCGGGCAGCTGGGTCAGGCCGGAGCCGTAGCCGGAGGTCGACGCGCCGGCGAAGACGCCGGTCTGGCTGCCGCGCAGCGAGGTCGGGTCGATGCCCGCCCGCTCGAACAGCTCCCAGGCCGCCTCCAGCAGCAGCCGCTGCTGCGGGTCCATCGCCAGCGCCTCACGCGGGCTGATGCCGAAGAACACGGGGTCGAACTCGCCCGCGTCGTAGACGAACCCGCCGAGGTGGGCGAAGTCGGAGCCGAACAGGCCCTCGACGTCCCAGCCGCGGTCCGCCGGGAACGGCGACATCGCGTCGGTGCCCGTGGCCACGAGGTCCCACAGCTGCTGCGGGGACCGGACGTCGCCGGGGAAGCGGCAGGCCATGCCGACGATCGCGATGGGTTCGTCGTCGACCGCGACGACCGCCGGGGTGGCGGACGTGGCGGCGGTGACGCCGGTGCCGGCGACCTGGCCGAGGAGGAAGTCGGCGAGGACCGCCGGGCTCGGATAGTCGAAGACCACCGTCGCCGGCAGCTTCAGACCCGTCGCCGTCGCGAGACGGTTGCGCACCTCCACGGCGGTCAGCGAGTCGAAGCCCATCTCGCGGAACGCGCGGTTGCGCTCCACGTCCTCCGCCGACGCGTAGCCCAGGACGGACGCCGCAGCGCCGCGCACGAGGTCCAGGACGACGCGCAGCCGCTCGGCCGCGGAGAGGCCGGCGAGGCGCTGTGTCAGGGAGTCGTCCGCGGGCTCGTCGTCCCCGGTCGCCGGGGCAGTGCTGTCCAGAGCGGCGCGGGCTTCGGGGATGTCGGAGATGAGGGGGCGCGGGCGGGCGGAGGTGAAGCCGGGCACGAACCGGGCCCAGTCCACGTCCGCCACGGCCACGAACGTCTCGTCGTGCTCGACGGCCTGCACCAGGGCCGACACCGCCAGCTCCGGGGCCATCGGCAGCACGCCGCGACGGCGCAGGCCCTCCTCGGACGTGCCGGCGGTGAGCATTCCGCCACCGGCCCAGGCGCCCCAGGCGACGGAGGTCGCCGTGCGGCCGCGGGCCCGCCGGTCCTCGGCGAGCGCGTCGAGGTAGGCGTTGGCGGCGGCGTAGGCGCCCTGCCGGCCACCGCCCCACACACCGGCGTTGGACGAGAACAGCACGAACGCGTCCAGCTCGGTGTCGTCCAGCAGCTCGTCCAGGTGCCGGGCACCGGCCACCTTGACCGCCAGGACGTCCGCCAGGGCGCGCGTGTCGAGATCGCTCAGGTCGGCGAACTGGCCCACCCCGGCGGCGTGGACGACGGCGTTGACCGTGTGCTCGGCCAGCAGCTCCGCCACCGCCTCCCGGTCGGCCACATCACACGCGGCGACGGTCACGCGGGCACCGAGCTCGGTGAGCTCCGCCACCAGCTCGGCCGCACCCGGAGCCTCCAGACCACGACGGCTGGTCAGCACGAGGTGCTCGGCACCCTTACCGGCCGCCCAACGCGCCACATGCCCACCCAGAGCACCCGTACCACCAGTGATCAGCACCGTGCCCCGCGGAGACCACGCACGCACCGGCGCCGCATCCCCCAGCGGAGAACGCACCAACCGGCGACCGAACACACCGGACGAACGCAGCGCGATCTGGTCCTCGTCACCGGCACCACCGGCCAGCAGAGCCACCAACCGCCCCGCAGCCCGCTCGTCCAAGCCCTCGGGAAGGTCGACCAGACCACCCCAACGCTCCGAGTGCTCCAGACCGACCACCCGGCCAAGTCCCCACACCTGCGCCTGAACCGTGCTCGTGAGCCGGTCGGACCGACCGACGGACACCGCACCGCGGGTCAGCAGCCACAGCGGCGCGGCAACACCCGCATCACCCAGCGCCTGCACCAGAGCCACCGTGGCGGACAGACCCCGCGAGACCACCGGGAGGTCCGAGAGCGCGGTGTCGTCGAGGCCGAGGAGGGAGACCACCCCGTCGACCTCGACGCCCGCCAGACGCTCGGCCAGCACCGGACGCGACACCTCGGCGGCATCCACCGCCAGGCGCACCACCTCGGTACCCGCCCGCTCCAGCACCTCCGACACCACGTCGCCACCAGCCGAAACGACCAGCCAACGACCCGACAGGACGGTGGAGTCGACCGACAGCGGCTTCCACGACACCGTGTAACGCCACTCATCGACCCGCGACTGCTCCACCCGCCGACGCCGCCACGAGGACAGCAACGGCAACACCGCACTCAGCGACTCCTGCTCCACCACATCGAGGGTCTCGGCGAGGGCAGTGACGTCACCGCGCTCCACCGCCGCCCAGAACTTGGCCTCGATGACGTCCGGAGCGGACGCGTCGGCCGTCGCGGCGGCCGTCTCCAGCCAGTACCGCTGACGCTGGAAGGCGTAGGTGGGCAGGTCGACCGCCTGACCGCCGGCGATCATCGGGCTCCAGTCCACGGCCAGGCCGCGGACCCAGCCCTCAGCCAGCGAGGTGGCGAAGCGGACGAGTCCGCCCTCCTCACGGCGCAGCGAGCCGAGCGTCACGGCGTCGGAACCGGCGGCGTCGACCGTCTCCTGGACGCCGAACGTGAGCACGGGGTGGGCGCTGCTCTCGATGAAGAAGCGATAGCCCTGCTCGACGAGGGCCTTCGTGGCCTCCTCGAACCGCACCGTCTCCCGCAGGTTCGTGTACCAGTACTCGGCGTCGAGACCAATGGTGTCGAACCAGTCAGCCGTGACCGTCGAGAAGAACGGCACCTCAGCCGCACGCGGGGCAAGGCCCACCAACACCGTCAGCAGCTCGTCACGGATCGCCTCGACGTGCGCCGAGTGCGACGCATAGTCCACCGGAATCCGGCGCGCCCGCACCTCATCCGCCTCACAGGCAGCGAGCAAAGCATCCAGCTCCGCCACATCACCCGAGACGACCACCGAGCGCGGCCCGTTGACCGCGGCAATCGACAGACCACCGGTCAGGCGCTCCCGCACCTGCTCCACCGGCAGCCCCACCGACACCATGCCACCCAGACCCGACAGGGCGAGGATCGCCTTCGAGCGGAGAGCCACGACCTTGGCGGCGTCATCGAGCGAGAGCGCACCCGCCACACACGCGGCAGCGATCTCACCCTGCGAATGACCCACCACAGCGGCCGGCTTCACACCGTAGGAGCGCCACAGCTCCGCCAGCGACACCATCACCGCGAACAACACCGGCTGCACCACATCAACGCGCTCAAGCGCCTCAGCGTCATCCAGCACATCGAACAGCGACCAGTCCACGTAGGCCGACAGTGCCGTCGCGCACTCCCGCATCCGCTCCGCGAACACCGGCGACGTCTCGATCAACTCGCGAGCCATACCGACCCACTGCGAACCCTGACCCGGGAACACGAACGCCACCTTGCCGCGCACGTCCGCGACGCCCTCGACCACACCCGGCAGTGCCTCGCCGGCGGCCAGGGCGGCGACACCCGCCATGTGGTCCGGTCCCACGGCCACGGCGCGGTGCTCCAGCGCCGCGCGCGTCGTCAGCGTCGAGAAGCCGACGTCCAGCGGCGACAGCTCCCCCCGCGTCCGCACGTGCTCCGCGAGGCGGGCCGCCTGGGCCCGTACCGCGGCGGTGGACTTGCCGGACAGGACCCAAGGGACGACACCCGTCGTCGGCGCCTGCTCGACGGGCGCGGTCTGCGGGGCCGCCGGCGCCTGCTCCATGATCACGTGGGCGTTGGTGCCGCTGATGCCGAAGGACGACACCGCCGCCCGACGGGGCCGGCCCGTCTCGGGCCAGTCGCGTGCCTCGGTGAGGAGTTCGACGGCGCCCGAGGCCCAGTCCACGTGGGGCGTGGGCTCGTCGATGTGCAGGCTCTGCGGCAGGACACCCGCCCGCAGGGCCAGGACCATCTTGATGATGCCCGCCACACCGGCCGCGGCCTGCGTGTGGCCGATGTTGGACTTCACCGAGCCGAGCCACAGCGGCTGGTCGGCGTCGCGCTCCTGCCCGTACGTGGCGAGCAGGGCCTGGGCCTCGATCGGGTCGCCCAGGGCGGTGCCCGTGCCGTGGGCCTCCACGACGTCCACCTCGGCGCCGGACAGGCGGGCGTTCGCCAGCGCCTGCCGGATGACCCGCTGCTGCGAGGGGCCGCTGGGGGCGGTGAGGCCGTTGGAGGCGCCGTCCTGGTTGATCGCCGAGCCCTTGACGACGGCGAGCACCTCGTGCCCGTTGCGGCGGGCGTCGGACAGGCGCTCCAGAAGGATCAGGCCCGCGCCCTCGGCGGAGCCCATGCCGTCGGCGGCGGCGGAGAACGCCTTGCAGCGGCCGTCGCCGGCGGCGCCGCCCTGCTTGCTGATCTCCGTGATCACTCCGGTGGTGCCCATGACCGTGACGCCGCCCGCCAGGGCCATCGTGCACTCGCCGTTGACGATCGCCTGCGCCGCGAGGTGCAGGGCGACGAGCGAGGACGAGCAGGCCGTGTCGACCGTGACCGCCGGGCCTTCGAGGCCGAAGGTGTAGGCGATGCGGCCGGACACCACGCTGGTGGTGGTGCCGGTCATGAGGTAGCCCTCGATGTCGTCGGGGATCTCGGCCGCCCCGGTTCCGTAGCCGGAGGCCGAGGCGCCCGCGAAGACGCCGGTCAGGCTGCCGCGCACGGAGGCGGGGTCGATGCCGGCCCGTTCGAAGACCTCCCAGGCCGTCTCCAGCAGCAGCCGCTGCTGCGGGTCCATCGCCAGCGCCTCACGCGGCGAGATGCCGAAGAACGCCGGGTCGAAGTCGGCGACGCCTTCGAGGAAGCCGCCTTCCTGCGTGTTCGTGGTGCCCGCGCGGTCGAGCTCCGGGTCGTAGAGGCCCTCCATGTCCCAGCCGCGGTCCTGCGGGAACGCGGATATCGCGTCACCGGCGGTGCTCACGAGCCGCCACAGGTCGTCCGGGGAGGACACGCCGCCCGGGTAGCGGCAGGCCATGCCGACGATGACCACCGGGTCGTCGTCGGTCGCGGCCGCCGGTGCCGCCACGGGCGCGGCGATCTCGGCGGCGTCGCCGAGGAGCTCGGACCGCAGGTGGTCCACGAGCACCCAGGGGGTGGGGTGGTCGAAGACGAGCGTCGCCGTCAGTCGCAGGCCGGTGGCCGAGGACAGGCGGTTGCGCAGCTCGACGGCGGTGAGGGAGTCGAAGCCCAGCTCACGGAACTGCCGGGCCGGGTCGACCATGTCGGGCGAAGCGTGTCCGAGCACCGCGGCCACGTGCCCGCGGATCACGTCGAGCAGCACCTCGCGCTGCTCGGGCTCGGCGAGCCCGGTCAGCCGGGCGGCGAGGCCGGAGACCTCCGCCGTGCCGCGGGACGCCGCCGTGCGTCGCACGGTCGTGCGGACGAGGCCCCGCAGCAGCGGCGGGACGTCCCCGCCGCCGCGCAGCGCCGCGCCGTCCAGCGGGATCGGCACCAGCAGCGCCTCGTCCATCGTGGACGAGGTCTCGAACAGCGCGATGCCGTGCTCGGCCGACAGGGCGCCCGCACCCACCCGGCCCATACGGGCGAGGTCGGTGTCGTCCAGGTCGCCGGTCATGGCGCTGCGCTGGGCCCACAGGCCCCACGCCAGCGACTGGCCGGGCAGGCCCTGGGCGCGGCGGTGCTGGGCGAGGGCGTCGAGGAACGCGTTGGCGGCCGCGTAGTTGCCCTGGCCCGGACCGCCGAACGTGGCGGCGGCCGACGAGAACACCACGAACATCGCCAGGTCGAGGTCCCGCGTCAGCTCGTGCAGGTTCGTCGCCGCGTCGACCTTGGGCCGGAAGACCCCGTCGATCCGCTCGGGGGTCAACGAGGAGATCACGCCGTCGTCGAGGACGCCCGCGGTGTGCACCACACCCGTCAACGGCCGCTCCAGCGAGCCGAGCACGCCCGCCAGCGCCTCACGGTCGGCCACGTCGCACGCGGCAAACCGCACCTGCGCGCCCAGCTCGGCAAGCTCGGCCTCCAGCTCCGCCGCACCCTCGGCGTCCGCACCACGACGCGACACCAGCAACAGGTTGCGCACACCGCGCTCGGCCACCAGGTGACGGGCGACCAGCCCGCCCAGCGTTCCCGTAGCGCCGGTGATGAGGACGGTGCCCTCGGCGTCCAGTTCGCGCGGAACCGTCAGCACCACCTTGCCCACGTGCTTGGCCTGGCTGACGAAGCGGAACGCCTCACGCGCCCGCCGCACGTCCCACGCCTTCACCGGCAACGGCTCCAGCGCACCCTGCTCGAACAGGCCGAGCAGCTCTGCCAGCAGCCGCTGCGTGTGCTCGGTGTCGACCACGCCGAGGTCGAACGGCTCGTAGACCACGCCGGGGTGGGCGTCGGCGACCTGCGCCGCGTCCCGGATGTCGGTCTTGCCCATCTCGACGAACCGGCCCCCGTGGGGCAGGAGCCGCAGCGAGGCGTCGACGAACTCACCAGCGAGAGAGTTCAGGACCACGTCCACACCCTGGCCGTCGGTGACGGCGAGGAACTTCTCCTCGAACTCCAGGGTCCGGGAGGAGGCGATGTGGTCGTCGTCGAGGCCGAGGGTACGCAGCACGTCCCACTTGCCCTCGCTCGCCGTCGCGAACACCTCAGCGCCCAGGTGACGGGCCAGCTGAATGGCAGCCATGCCCACACCACCGGCACCGGCGTGCACCAGCACCCGCTGCCCCGCGCCCAGACCCGCCAGGTCCCGCAGACCGAACAGCGCCGTCAGGAACACGATCGGCGTCGACGCGGCCTGCTCGAACGACCAGTGGTCCGGGATGCGGGCCACCAGGCGGGCGTCGGCGACGGTGACCGGACCGAAGCTGTGGCCCACCATGCCGAACACGTGGTCGCCCACGGCGAGTTCGGTCACGCCGGGTCCGACCTCGGTGACGACACCGGCGCTCTCACTGCCCATGACGGCGTCGCCCGGGTACATGCCCAGGGCGATCAGCACGTCGCGGAAGTTGACACCCGCCGCGCGCACACCGATGCGCACCTCGCCGTCGGCCAGCGGCACCAGCGCCTCCGGCCGCGCCACGAGCTCGAGGTTGTCCAGCGTGCCGCGGCCGCGCGAGTCTACGACCCAGGCGTCCGCGCCCACGGGCGGCACCAGGCCGCCGCCGGCGCCGGCACGCGCCAGGCGCGGGGCGTGGGCGGTGCCGGCGCGCAGGGCGAGCTGCGGCTCGTCCAGGCCGAGGGCGGCGGGCAGGGTCCGCAGGGACTCGGCGGAGTGGTCGTCGAGGTCGACGAGCACGATCCGGTCGGGGTTCTCCGACTGCGCCGAGCGCACCAGGCCCCAGACGGCCGAGCCGGCGAGGTCGGTGACGTCCTCGCCCGGGCGGGTCGCCACGGCACCCCGGGTCAGCACGACCAGACGGCCGTCGGCGAAGCGCTCGTCCTCCAGCCATGCCTGCAGCACGTCCAGCGCGCGGTACGTCGCCGTCCGGGCGGCGGTCGTCACGTCGCCGCTCTCGCCCAGGCAGGGGAACAGCAGCGTGTCCGCCCCCGCCGCGGCCGCGGACTCGAGGTCCGCGTGGGCGGTGACGCCCAGCCCGGCCCACTCCGGGCCGGCGTTGCCGAGCAGCGCCCAGCCGGCGGACGGCGCGGCGGACGGGCCGGCAGGGGCGGGCAGTTCGGCCCAGTCGAGGCGGAAGAGGGAGTCGTGGTGAGCGGCGCGCCCGCCGGCGGGCAGGTCGCCGGACACCTGGCGCAGCACGAGGGACTCGACGGAGGCGACGGGAGCGCCGGTCTCGTCGGCGACCTCCAGGCCGACCGCGTTCACACCCGCCGACGTCAGACGCACCCGCACCACGGACGCACCGGTGGCGTGGAGGGACACGCCGCTCCACTCGAAGGGCAGGCCGGCCTGGCCGGTCTCCTCGACGAAGGAGCCCAGGCCGATGGCGTGCAGCGCGGCGTCCAGCAGCGCCGGGTGCAGGCCGAACGCGGACGCGGCGGCCGACTGCTGCTCGGGCAGGGCGACCTCGGCGAACACCTCGTCGTCGCGCAGCCACGCCGCGTGCAGGCCCTGGAACACGGGCCCGTAGGCGAGACCGACCGCGGCCAGCCCCGGGTACAGCTCCTCCAGCTCGACCGCCTCGGCACCCGCCGGCGGCCACGCCGAAAGGTCGAAGCCGGCGGTGGGACGGGTGGCGGTCAGCCAGCCGGTCGCGTTCCGGGTCCACGGCTCGTCGGGGGCCGTGCCGTCCTCCCGCGAGTGGACGGTCAGCGAGCGGCGGCCCGACTCGTCGGGGGCTCCGACGACGAGCTGGACGTGCACGCCCCCGGTCCGGGGCAGCACCAGCGGGGCTTCCAGCGTCAGTTCCTCGACGGTGTCACAGCCCACCCGGTCGCCCGCGTGGACGGCCAGCTCGACGAACGCGGTACCGGGCAGGAAGACCGCGCCGGACACGACGTGGTCGGCCAGCCACGGGTGGGTCTGGACGGAGAGCCTGCCGGTGAGCAGGAAGCCGTCGGAGTCGACCAGCTCGACGGCGGCGCCGAGCAGCGGGTGGTCCGCCGGGGACTGGCCGACGGACGTGACGTCGCCGACGAATCCGACGGGGGCCTGCGGCCAGAACCGTTCGCGTTGGAAGGCGTACGTCGGCAGGTCGACGTGACGGCCGCCGGCGAGCAGCGGCTGCCAGTCGACGGGCAGACCGCGGACCCAGCCCTCGGCCAGCGAGGTGACGAAGCGGTCGAGGCCGCCCTCGTCGCGGCGCAGGGTGCCCAATGCCACGGCGGCCTGGGTGGTGTCGAGCGTCTCCTGGACGCCGACGGTGAGGACGGGGTGGGCGCTGGCCTCGACGAAGAAGCGGTAGCCCTGCTCGACGAGCGCCCGGGTGGCTTCCTCGAAGCGGACGGTCTGGCGGAGGTTCGTGTACCAGTACTCGGCGTCGAGACCGGTGGTGTCGAACCAGTCGGCGGTGACGGTCGAGAAGAACGGCACCTCGGCCGTGCGCGGCGCGATGCCGGCGAGGCTGGTGAACAGCTCCTCGCGGATGGCCTCGACGTGCGCGGAGTGGGAGGCGTAGTCCACCGGAATCCGGCGGGCGCGGACCTCGTCCGCCTCACAGGCGGCCAGCAGAGCATCCAGCTCCGCCACATCGCCGGAAA
Source organism: Streptomyces cinnamoneus (assembly GCF_002939475.1). Taxonomy (NCBI): domain Bacteria; kingdom Bacillati; phylum Actinomycetota; class Actinomycetes; order Kitasatosporales; family Streptomycetaceae; genus Streptomyces; species Streptomyces cinnamoneus. Next base: position 832,047 of record NZ_PKFQ01000001.1, read on the forward strand.
CGACCACGGACTTGGGGCCGTTGACCGCGGCGATCGACAGACCGTCGGTCAGCCGCTCACGGACCTGCTCCACCGGCAACGCCACGGACACCATGCCGCCCAGACCCGACAGCGCCAGGATCGCCTTCGACCGGAGGGCCACGACCTTGGCGGCGTCCTCCAGCGAGAGCGCACCCGCGACACACGCGGCAGCGATCTCACCCTGCGAGTGACCCACCACGGCAGCCGGGTTGACGCCGTGCGAACGCCACAGCTCCGCCAGCGACACCATCACCGCGAAAAGCACCGGCTGAACGACATCGACGCGCTCAAGCGCCTCGGCGTCATCGAGGACGTCGAACAGCGACCAGTCGACGTAGGACGACAACGCCGTCGCGCACTCGCGCATCCGCTCAGCGAACACCGGTGAAGTCTCGATGAGTTCGGTGGCCATGCCGACCCACTGGGATCCCTGACCGGGGAACACGAACGCGACCTTGCCGCGCACGTCCGCGACGCCTTCGACGACACCGGTGGCGGTGGTGCCGTCGGCCAGCGCGGTCACGCCGTCGAGGCCGGTGCCCACGACCACCGCGCGGTGGGTGAGCGGGGACCGGCTCGCCGCCAGGGAGAAGGCGACGTCGACCGGGCGCAGGCCCGGTGTGCGGTCGAGGTGGGTGTGGAGCCGCTCGGCCTGGGCGCGCAGGGCCTGCTCGGTCTTGCCCGACATGACCCACGGCACGACAGTCGCGGCCGGGGCGGGCTCGATGGCGGCGACCGGCTCGGGCTCCGGGGCCTGCTCGATGATGACATGGGCGTTGGTGCCGCTCATGCCGAACGACGACACGCCCGCACGCCAGGGACGGTCCACCTCGGGCCACGCGGTGTTCTCCGTCAGCAGCTCCACCGAGCCGGCCGACCAGTCCACGTGCGAGGAGGGCGCGTCGATGTGGAGGCTCTGCGGGAGCACGGCGTTCTGCATCGCCATGACCATCTTGATGACACCGGCGACGCCGGCGGCGGCCTGGGTGTGCCCGATGTTGGACTTCACCGAACCCAGCCACAGCGGCCGACCCTCAGGCCGGTCCTGACCATAGGTCGCCAGCAGCGCCTGCGCCTCGATCGGGTCACCCAACGTCGTGCCCGTACCGTGCGCCTCCACCGCATCCACATCAGACGTCGTCAGACGCGCGTTGGCCAGCGCCTGCCGGATCACCCGCTGCTGCGACGGACCGTTCGGCGCCGTCAGACCATTCGACGCACCATCCTGGTTGATCGCCGAACCACTGACCACCGCCAACACCTGGTGACCATTACGACGCGCATCCGACAGCCGCTCCACCAACAGCAGCCCGACACCCTCACCCCAACCAGTACCGTCCGCAGCCTCCGCGAACGCCTTGCACCGCCCATCAGCGGACAACCCACGCTGACGACTGAACTCCACGAACGTACCCGGCGTCGACATCACCGTCACACCACCGGCCAACGCCATCGAGCACTCACCGTTGCGCAGCGACTGGATGGCCAGATGCAGGGCGACCAACGACGACGAGCACGCCGTGTCCACCGTCAGCGCCGGACCCTCAAGACCGAACGCGTACGCAATACGACCCGACACGACACTGGCCGCGTTACCAGTGCCCAGGTAGCCCTCGACGTCTTCGGTGGTGTGCTGCAGCCCGGCGGCGTAGTCCTGGCCGTTGGTGCCGGCGAAGATGCCGGTGTCGCTGCCGCGCACGGACAGCGGCGGGATGCCGGCGCGTTCGAAGACCTCCCAGGCCGTTTCCAGCAGCAGGCGCTGCTGCGGGTCCATCGCCAGCGCCTCGCGCGGGCTGATGCCGAAGAGGCCGGGGTCGAAGTCGGCGGCGTCGTAGAGGAAGCCGCCCTGGCGGACGTAGGAGCTGCCGGAGCGCTCGCGGTCGGGGTCGTAGAGGCCCTCGTCGTCCCACGAGCGGTCGTCGGGGAAGTCGGACAGGGCGTCCACGCCGGAGGCGACGAGGTTCCAGAGCGCCTCGGGGGAGGTGACGCCGCCGGGGAAGCGGCAGGCCATGCCGACGATGGCGATCGGCTCGTCGGAGACACCCGCGGCCACGACCGTCGAAGCAGCCGCGTCGCCGGCGAGCTCTTCCGTCAGGTGCTCGGCGAGCACGAGGCAGCTGGGGTAGTCGAAGACCACGGTCGCCGGCAGGGCGAGACCGGTCTCGGTGACGAGCTGGTTGCGGAACTCGAGGGCGGTCAGCGAGTCGAAGCCAAGCTCACGGAAGGCCCGCTCGACGTCCAGCGCACCCGGATCGGCGTAACCCAGCACCGCCGCCGCGTGCCCGCGCACCAGCTCCAGCAGCACGTCGAGCTGCTCCGCACGCGACCTCCCGGCCAGACGCACGGCGATCGCCGACTCCGCGGCAGGCTGTTCCTGCTGTGCGGCCGCTTCGAGGACCTGTCGGGCCTCGGGCACTCCGGTGATCAGCGGGCTGGGACGGGCCGAGGTGAGGCCGGGGACGTAGCGCTCCCAGTCGATGTCGACCAGGGCGATGGTGGTGTCGGCGTGGCCGACGGCCTGCTGGAGGGCGCTGAGCGCCAGGTCCACGGGCAGCACGGGCATGCCACCGCGACGGGCGCGTTCCTCGATGTCCCCGGCGGCGGCCATACCCCCGCCGGACCAGGGGCCCCAGGCGATGGAGGTGGCCGGCAGGCCCTCCTGCCGCCGGACGACGGCCAACGCGTCCAGACCGGCGTTCGCAGCCGCGTAGTTCGCCTGACCCGGACTACCCACCGTCCCCGCGAACGACGAGAACAACACGAACGCCGAAAGATCAAGCTCCCGCGTCGCCTCGTGCAACACCCACGCCGCATCCGTCTTCGCCCGCATCACCGACTCGACGCGCTCAACGGTCAAACCAGCCACCACACCGTCGTCGACGATGCCGGCCGTGTGGATGACGGCGGTCACCGGGTGCTCCGCCAGCAGAGCGGCCACGGCATCGCGATCGGCGACGTCGCACGCGGCGATCGTGACGCGTGTGCCCAGCTCGGCAAGCTCCGCCTCAAGCTCGGCGGCCCCCGGTGCGTCCGGGCCCCGACGGCTGGTGAGCACGAGGTGCTCGGCGCCGTGACGCGCCATCCAGCGGGCGACGTGCCCACCGAGGGCACCGGTGCCGCCGGTGATCAGGACCGTGCGGCCCGACGGGCTCCACGCCTCCCCCGCCACCGGTGTATCGGCGAGCGCAGCACGCATCAGACGACGACCGAACACCCCGGCCGCACGAACCGCTACCTGGTCCTCACCGGACCCGGCCAGCACACCCGCCAGCCGAGCCACAGCACGCTCGTCCAACTCCTCGGGAACGTCGACCAGACCACCCCACCGCTCAGGATGCTCCAGCCCCACGACCCGGCCGTAGCCCCACACGGCAGCCGCGGCCGCGTCCCGCAGCACGTCACCCGCGCCCGTGGACACCGCACCCGACGTCACCAGCCACAGCGGCGCTTCCACACCCGCATCGCCGAGACCCTGCGTGACCGCCAGCGAGCCCGCCATCCCGGCGACGCACACCACGCCGTCAAGCTCGCCGAAGGCGGCCACGCCGGAGGCGACGGTCTGCCGGTCCCACTGGGCGGGGGTCCACACCTGCACGTCGGTGGCGCGTCCGCTGAGTGCCGTACCGATCCGCTGGCCCAGCTCGCCCTCGGCCACGATCAGCCACGAGCCCGACAGCACGGCGGTCGGCTCGGTGACGGTGGTCCATCCGGCGGTGTAACGCAAGTTGGCGAGCGTCGCCTGCTCGCGCTGCTGCTTGCGCCAGGTCGAGAGGGCGGGGAGCACCTCGCTCAGCGGCTCGTCGCCGGCCAGGCGCAGCGTGGAGGCCACAGCGTCCACGTCCTGGCCTTCGACGGCCTCCCAGAACCGCGCGTCCACCGGGTCCATCGCGCCGCCTGCCGACGTGGCGGGCCGCTCCGAAGCCTCCAGCCAGAAGCGCTCGCGCTGGAAGGCGTAGGTCGGCAGGTCGACGCGCCGGGCGCCGGTGAGGAAGGGCTCCCAGTTCAGGGGGATGCCGGCGACGTGGAGGCGACCGAGCGCGGCGACGAGCGCCTCGGGCTCGGGGCGGTCCTTGCGCAGCCCGGCGATCAGCTCGGGGCGGCGGGTGACGGACTCCTGGGCCATGCCCGAGAGCACACCGTCGGGGCCCAGCTCCAGGAAGACGGAGACGCCCTGGTCCTCCAGCCAGCGGACACCCTCGCCGAAGCGGACGGCGCCGCGAACGTGACGCACCCAGTAATCGGCAGAGGCGACGTCCTCGACCTGACCGGTCAGGTTCGACACGACCGGGATCGACGGCCGCTCGTAGGTGAGCCCCTCCGCCACCAGACGGAAGTCCTCCAGCATCGCGTCCATGTGCGGCGAGTGGAACGCATGGCTCACCCGGAGACGACGCGTCTTGTGACCGGCCTGAGCGAAGACCTCACCCAGCTCCGTCACCACGTCCTCGTCACCGGCGATGACGACGGACGACGGCCCGTTCACGGCGGCGATCGACACCTGGGCCTCACGGCCCTCAAGGTGCGCAGCCACAGTCGCCTCATCAGCCGCAACGGCCAGCATCGCGCCACCGGCAGGCAGCGCCTGCATCAGACGCCCACGAGCAGCGACCAGCGCCACAGCGTCGGCCAGCGACAGCACACCCGCCACATGGGCAGCGGCAAGCTCACCGATCGAGTGACCGGTCACGAAGTCAGGCAGAACGCCCCACGACTCGACGAGCCGATACAGCGCCACCTCAAGCGCGAACAGCCCAGGCTGAGTGAAACCGGTCTGATCCAGCAGCTCACCCTGCTCGAACATCACCTCACGCAGAGGCCGCTCCAGCACCCCGTCGAACTCGGCACACACCGCGTCCAACGCCTCGGCGAACACCGGGAACGCCTCATACAGCTCCCGTCCCATGCCCGCACGCTGCGAACCCTGACCCGAGAACAACACCGCCGTCAGCGCGTCCTTGCGGATGTGGCCGGTGACCACGCGGGCCGCCGGGCGGCCGTCGGCGAGCGCGCCGAGGTCGGCGAGCAGCCCGTCGGCGCCGTCGGCCACGACGACGGCCCGGTGCTCGAGCGCGGAGCGAGTCGTCAGGAGCGAGTGGGCGAGGTCGGCGAGGTGGGTGTCGGGGTTGGCGAGGAGGTGCGCGTGCAGGCGGCGTGCCTGTCCGTGCAGGGCGTCGGCGCTGCGGCCGGACAGGGCGATCGGGACGAGCGGCGCCTCGGCGCGGTCGGCCGCGGTCTCGGCTTCGAGGTCGGGGGCCTGCTCGATGATGGTGTGCGCGTTGGTGCCGCTCACGCCGAACGAGGACACGGCGGCGCGGCGCGGCCGGTCGGCCTCGGGCCAGGTGACGTTCTCGGTCAGCAGCTCGACCGCGCCCGCCGACCAGTCCACGTGGGACGACGGGGCGTCGATGTGCAGGCTCTGCGGCAGCACGCCGTGCCGGATGGCCTCGACCATCTTGATGACGCCGGCGACGCCGGAGGCGGCCTGGGTGTGGCCGATGTTCGACTTCACCGATCCGAGCCACAGCGGGCGGCCGGTCTCGTGCTCCTGGCCGTAGGTGGCCAGCAGGGCCTGCGCCTCGATGGGGTCGCCCAGGGTCGTGCCCGTGCCGTGCGCCTCCACGGCGTCGACGTCGGCGCCGGTCAGGCCGGCCTCGGCGAGGGCCTGGCGGATGACGCGCTGCTGGGCGGGGCCGTTGGGGGCGGTGAGGCCGTTGGAGGCGCCGTCCTGGTTGACGGCGCTGCCGCGCACGACCGCCAGCACCTGGTGACCGTTGCGGCGGGCGTCGGAGAGACGCTCCACGAGGAGCAGGCCGATGCCTTCCGACCAGCCGGTGCCGTCGGCGCCTTCGGCGAAGGGCTTGCAGCGGCCGTCGGGCGACAGGCCGCGCTGCTTGCTGAACTCGACGAACGCGGCCGGGCTCGCCATGACGGTCACACCGCCGGCGAGCGCCATCGTGCACTCGCCCTTGCGCAGCGACTGGATGGCCAGGTGCAGGGCGACCAGTGACGACGAGCAGGCGGTGTCCACGGTCACGGCCGGGCCTTCGAGGCCGAACACGTAGGAGATGCGGCCGGAGGCCACGCTGGTCACGCTGCCGGTGAGCAGGTGACCCTCGACGCCTTCGGGCAGGTCGTCGACGTCGGCGCCGTACGGCTGCGAGGAGGCGCCGACGAACACGCCGGTCCGGCTGCCGCGCAGCGCGGAGGGGGCGATGCCGGCCCGCTCGAACAGCTCCCAGGAGCTCTCCAGCAGCAGGCGCTGCTGCGGGTCCATGGCCAGCGCCTCGCGGGGCGAGATGCCGAACAGTCCGGTGTCGAACTGGTCGGCCCCGTCGACGAAGCCGCCTTCGCGGGCGTAGCTGGTGCCCGGGTTGTCGGGGTCGACGTCGAAGAGGGCGCTCAGGTCCCAGCCGCGGTCGGTGGGGAACGGGGTGATCGCGTCACCGCCCGAGGTCACCAGCTGCCAGAGCTGCTCGGGCGAACCGACGCCGCCGGGGTAGCGGCAGCTCATGCCGACAATGGCGATCGGTTCCCGGGCGGAGGCCGCCAGTTCTTGGTTCTGCTTGCGCAGCCGCTCAGCGTCCTTCAGCGCGGCCCGCAGGGCTTCGACGACTCGTTTGTCCGTGCTAGTCACCATCAGCTCCGATTTCCAGGCCAGTTCAGGAGTCGCTGCCGTCGAGCGCGATCTCGATCAGGTTTTCGATGTCCATCGAGTCGAGCTCGCTCGTCTCGTCGTCGGTGGGTGCGTCGGGTCCGGCTTCGGCCGTGTCGGCCAGCCGCAGCAGGGCGGGCAGCAGCCCGGCCTCGCGGAACCGGCTGATGGGCACGGCCGCCAGCGCGCGCCGGATCTCTTCCTCGCCCGGCTCCCCCGCGGTGTCGTCCGCGGCCGCGAACAGGGTCGCCGCCAGGTGCGCTGCCAGCGCGGCGGGCGTCGGGTAGTCGAAGACCACCGTGGCCGGCAGCCGCAGTGCGGTCGCCCGGTTGAGCTGCGTGCGCAGCTCCACCGAGGTCAGCGAGTCGAACCCGAGCTCCAGGAAGCTCTTGTCGGTGTCGACCTCGGTCTTGTCGCGGTAGGACAGGACCTCGGCGACGGTGGTGCGCACGAGTTCCCGCAGGGACCGTTCGCGCTCGGCCGCGGAGAGCCCCCCGAGCCGGTCCCGCAGGTCCTGGGAGCCGTCGGAGCCGTCCGTCGGCTCCTCCTGCTCGGCCGCCAGGAGCTGCCGCACGTCGGGCACCCCGTCCAGGAGCGGACGGCGCCGCCGCGCGGTGTAGGCCGGGACGAAGCGCTCCCAGTCGACGTCGGCGACGACGACGAAGGTCTCGTCCCGCTCCAGCGAGGAGTGCAGGGCGCTGATCGCCAGCGACGGTGCGAGGGCGCGCAGGCCGCGGCGCGCCAGCTGCTCGCCCGCCTCACCGTCGGCGAGACCGCCCTCGGCCCACGGACCCCACGCCAGCGAGGTCGCCGTGAGCCCACGGGCCCGGCGCCGCTCGGCGAGGGCGTCGAGGAAGGCGTTGCCCGCCGCGTAGGCCCCCTGGACTCCGCTGCCCCACACGCCCGCGATCGACGAGAACAGGACGAAGGCGTCCAGGTCGGCGTCGGCGAAGACGCTGTCGAGGTTGACCGCGCCCGCGACCTTCGCCGTGAGGATCCGGGCGAAGTCGTCCAGGCCGGTCTCGTCGATCGAGGTGTCCTGGCCGATGCCCGCGGCGTGGACGACCGCCCGCACCGGCGAGTCCTCGGCTTCCAGCCGCTTGGCCAGCGCCTCCACGGCGTCGCGGTCGGCGACGTCGCAGGCGGCGATCGTCACGCGGCCGCCGCCCAGCGCGACCAGCTCGGCCTCCAGCTCGGCGGCGCCGGGCGCCTCCAGGCCCCGCCGGCTGGTCAGGACGACGTGGTCGGCGCCGGAGACGAGCAGCCACCGCGCGACGTGGGCGCCGAGGGCACCGGTGCCGCCGGTGACGAGCACCGTGCCCGCCGGCTTCCAGCCGCCGGCCGCGACGGCCGTCGGCAGCGGCGAACGCACCAGGCGCCGCACGTGGACGCCGGACGAGCGCAGAGCGACCTGGTCCTCCTCGTCGAAGCCGGCCAGTACCGCGGCCAGCCGCGCCTTCGCACGGTCGTCGACGGTTCCGGGCAGGTCGACCAGACCACCCCAACGCTCCGGGTGCTCCAGGCCGATGACCCGGCCCAGGCCCCACACCTGCGCTTGCGCGGGCGTGGTGCCGCCGCCGGTGCGGTCGGCTGCGCCGACGGACACCGCGCCGCGGGTCGCCAGCCACAGCGGCGCTCCGACGCCCGCGTCACCGAGGGCCTGGGTGAGCACCGCGGTGCCCGCGGCACCCAGCGGGAGGACCTCGTGCCGGGCGTGGGCCCGCTCGTCGAGGCCGAGCAGGGAGAGCACGCCGACCAGCGGGGTGCGCGTCTCGACCGCGCGCAGCCGCTCGGCCAGGGCGGCCCGGTCGAGACCGGCTTCGTCCAGGTCGAGCCGGACCACCTCGGCGCCCCGCTCGGCCAGCGCTTCGGCCGCCGCGGTCTGCCACGCCTCATCGGTCACGGCAGTCGAAGTGACCAGCAGCCAGGTGCCGGCGAGCGCGGCGGCGGCGGGTTCGGTCACGCGCTCCCAGGAGACGGCATAGCGCCACTTGTCCACGGTGGACTGCTCGCGCTGCTTGCCGCGCCAGGTGGACAGGGCCGGCAGGACGGCCCGCAGGGCGTCGCCGTCGACCTCCAGGGTCCCGGCCAGCGTGTCGGCGTCCAACTGCTCGACGGCCGACCAGAACTCCGCGTCCGCCGCGCCGGCCTCGCCCGCCACAGCGGGTGCGGCCGGCTCCAGCCAGTAGCGCTGGTGCTGGAAGGCGTAGGTCGGCAGGTCGACGCGCCGGGCGCCGGTGAAGAAGGTGCCCCAGTCGAGGTCGACACCCGCCACGTGGAGCCGACCGAGAGCGGTGACCAGGGCCTCCGGCTCGGAACGGTCCTTGCGCAGGGCCGCGACGAGGGCGGGCTCGCCGGTCACGGACTCCTGGGCCATGCCCGAGAGCACACCGTCGGGGCCGAGTTCGAGGAACACGGAGACGCCCTGGTCCTCAAGCCAGCGGACACCCTCACCGAAGCGGACGGCGCCACGGACGTGACGGACCCAGTAGTCGGCGGAAGCGACGTCCTCGACCTGACCGGTCAAGTTGGAGACGACCGGGATCGACGGCTGCTCGTACGACAGGCCCTCCGCCACCAGACAGAAGTCCTCCAGCATCGCGTCCATGTGCGGCGAGTGGAACGCGTGACTCACGCGGAGGCGACGCGTCTTGTGACCGGCCTGAGCGAACGTCTCACCCAGCTCCGTCACCACGTCCTCGTCACCGGCGATGACGACGGACGACGGACCGTTGACCGCCGCGATGGAGACCTGAGCCTCACGGCCCTCAAGCTGGGCCGCCACAGTCGCCTCGTCCGCACCGACGGCCAGCATCGCACCACCCGTGGGCAGCGCCTGCATCAACCGGCCACGCGCCGCGACCAGCGCCACAGCATCGGCCAGCGACAGCACACCCGCCACATGAGCCGCAGCCAACTCACCAATCGAATGACCCGTCACGAAGTCCGGACGCACACCCCACGACTCGACCAGCCGATACAGCGCCACCTCAAGCGCAAACAGCCCAGGCTGAGTGAAACCAGTCTGATCCAGCGCCTCACCCTGCTCGAACATCACCTCACGCAGAGGCCGCTCCAGCACCCGGTCGAACTCGGCACACACCGCGTCCAACGCCTCGGCGAACACCGGGAACGTCTCGTACAACTCCCGGCCCATGCCCGCACGCTGCGAACCCTGACCCGAGAACAACACCGCCGTCAGGCCCGCGTCACGAGTCACTCCGCGCACCACACCCGCACCGGACGCGCCCTCGGCGACCGCGGTCAGCCCGGCAAGAAGGTCCTCGCGGTTCAGGCCGACCACGACCGCGCGGTGGTCCAGTGCGGCGCGAGTGGTGGCGAGCGAATATCCGACGTCCACCGGGGACGCGTCGTCAGTGAGCTCCGCGAGCAGTCGCTCGGCCTGCGCCTTGAGGGCCGCCTCGGACTTCGCCGACAGCAGCCACGGCGCGACGGCGCCCTCGGGTGCCGGCGTGATCGTCGCCGGGGTCGTGGCGGGCGGCTGCTCCAGGATGATGTGGGCGTTGGTGCCACTGACGCCGAACGACGAGACACCCGCACGCCGCGGCCGGTCGGTCTCGGGCCAGGCGGTGTTCTCCGTGACCAGCTCCACCGCACCCGCGGTCCAGTCCACGTGCGTGGACGGACGGTCGACGTGCAGGCTCTCCGGAACCATCCCGTTCTGCATCGCCATGACCATCTTGATGATGCCCGCAGCACCCGAAGCAGCCTGCGTGTGACCGATGTTCGACTTCACCGAACCCAACAGCAGGGGCCGGTCCTCGGCACGCTCCTGACCGTAGGTCGCCAGCAGCGCCTGCGCCTCGATCGGGTCACCCAGCGTCGTACCCGTGCCGTGCGCCTCCACCACGTCCACCTCGGACGCCGACAGCCCGGCATTGGCCAGCGCCTGCCGGATCACCCGCTGCTGCGACGGACCGTTCGGAGCCGTCAGACCATTCGACGCACCATCCTGGTTCACCGCCGAGCCCTTGACGACCGCGAGCACTTCGTGCCCGTTGCGGATCGCGTCGGAGAGCCGCTCGACGAGCAGCAGACCGACGCCCTCACCCCAGCCCGTACCGTCCGCGGCCTCCGCGAACGGCTTGCAGCGGCCGTCACCGGCCAGCCCGCCCTGGCGGCTGAACTCCTGGAAGGCACCCGGCGTCGACATCACCGCGACACCACCGGCGACCGCCATCGAGCACTCACCGTTGCGCAGCGACTGCGCCGCCAGGTGCAGGGCCACCAGCGACGACGAACACGCCGTGTCGACCGTGACCGCCGGACCCTCCAGGCCGAACACGTAGGAGATGCGGCCGGAGGCGACGCTGCCCGCGTCGCCGGTGGTCAGGTAACCCTCGGCCGCCTCCGACGACAGACCGGCGCCGTAGCCCTGCGAGGAAGCGCCGGCGAAGACGCCGGTCTGGCTGCCGCGCAGCGAGGTCGGGTCGATGCCCGCCCGCTCGAACAGCTCCCAGGCCGTCTCCAGCAGCAGGCGCTGCTGCGGGTCCATCGCCAGCGCCTCACGCGGGCTGATGCCGAAGAACGCCGCGTCGAACTCGCCCGCGTCGTAGACGAACCCGCCTGCGGGAGTGAAGCCCGCCTCGACGTTCCAGCCGCGGTCGGTCGGGAAGACCGAGATCGCGTCGCCGGACGAGTCGACCAGCCGCCACAGGTCCTCCGGGGACCGCACGTCGCCGGGATAGCGGCAGGCCATGCCGACGATCGCGATCGGCTCGGCCGGGTCGGCGACGCCGACGGGGCCGGTCACCGGTGCGGCGGGTGCCGCGGTGGCGCCGAGCAGCTCGTCACGCAGGTACTCGGCGAGAGCGGCCGCCGTCGGGTGGTCGAAGACGACCGTGGTCGGCAGCTTCACTCCGGTGCGTGAGCTGAGTCCGTCGCGCATCTGCACGGCGGTCAGCGAGTCGAACCCGAGCTCGCGGAAGGCCTTGGTCCGCTCGATGGCCTCGGCGTCCGGGAAGCCCAGGACGGCGGCGGCCTCGGTGCGCACGAGCTGGAGCAGGATGCGGGTGCGTTCGGTCTCCGACGCGGCGGTCAGCGTACGCACCAGCTCCGACGCGCCGTCGGCCGGCGTCTCGGCCGGACCGGCCGCGGCGAGGGCCTGGCTCACTTCGGGGATGTCGCTGATGAGGGGGCGCGGGCGGGCGGCGGTGAAGCCGGGCACGAACCGGGCCCAGTCCACGTCCGCCACGGCCACGAACGTCTCGTCGTGCTCGACGGCCTGGACGAGGGCCGACATCGCGAGCTCGGGAGCCATGGCGAGGACACCGCGTCGACGCAGCTGCTCCTCGGCCGCGGCTTCGGTGGCCAGACCGCTTCCGCCCCAGGCGCCCCAGGCGACGGAGGTGGCGGTCAGGCCCCGGGCCCGCCGGTCCTCGGCGAGCGCGTCGAGGTAGGCGTTGGCGGCGGCGTACGTGCTCTGCCCACCGCTGCCCCAGACACCGGCGTTGGACGAGAACAGCACGAACGCGTCCAGCTCGGTGCCGCCCAGCAGTTCGTCGAGGTTGCGCACGCCGGCGACCTTCGGGCCGAGGACGGCTGCGGTGTCTTCGGGGGTGAGGGTCGCGATGGTGCCGTTGTGCACGGTGCCGGCGGCGTGGACGACGGCGTTGACCGTGTGCTCGGCCAGCAGCTCCGCCACCGCCTCCCGGTCGGCCACATCACACGCGGCGACGGTCACGCGGGCACCGAGCTCGGTGAGCTCCGCCACCAGCTCCGCCGCACCCGGAGCCTCCAGACCACGACGGCTGGTCAGCACGAGGTGCTCGGCACCCTTGCCGGCCGCCCAACGCGCCACATGCCCACCCAGAGCACCCGTACCACCAGTGATCAGCACCGTGCCCCGCGGAGACCACGCACGCACCGGCGCCGCATCCCCCAGCGGAGAACGCACCAACCGGCGACCGAACACACCGGACGAACGCAGCGCGATCTGGTCCTCGTCACCGGCGCCACCGGCCAGCAGAGCCACCAACCGCCCCGCAGCCCGCTCGTCCAAGCCCTCGGGAAGGTCGACCAGACCACCCCAACGCTCCGGGTGCTCCAGACCGACCACCCGGCCGAAGCCCCAGAGCTGTGCTTGCGTGACGTTCGCGAGCCGGTCCGAGCGGCCGACGGACACCGCACCGCGGGTCAGCACCCACAGCGGTGCGGAAACCGCCGCGTCGTCCAGTGCCTGGACAAGGGCGATGCTCGCGGCCAGGCCGGGCGAGACGACCTCGCCGTCGGCGGTGTCGTCGAGGCCGAGGAGGGAGACCACCCCGTCGACCTCGACGCCCGCCAGACGCTCGGCCAGCACCGGACGCGACACCTCGGCGGCATCCACCGCCAGGCGCACCACCTCGGCACCCGCCCGCTCCAGCACCTCCGACACCACGTCGCCACCAGCCGAAACGACCAGCCAACGACCCGACAGGACGGTGGAGTCAAGCGACAGCGGCTTCCACGACACCGTGTAACGCCACTCATCGACCCGCGACTGCTCCACCCGCCGACGCCGCCACGAGGACAGCAACGGCAACACCGCACTCAGCGACTCCTGCTCCACCACATCGAGGGTCTCGGCGAGGGCAGTGACGTCACCGCGCTCCACCGCCGCCCAGAAGTCGGCGTCGAGGGGGTCGGTGGCAGCGGCCGTGCCGGCGTGGTCGGCCTTGTCGGCGGTGAGCCAGAACCGCTGGTGGTCGAAGGCGTAGGTCGGCAGGTCGACCTGGCGGGCGCCGGTGAAGACGCCGGACCAGTCGACCCGTACGCCGTGGGTGTGCGCCTCACCGAGGGAAAGGAAGAACCGGTTCAGGCCGCCCTCGTCCCGGCGCAGCGTGCCCAGGGCGATGCCTGCGGAATCCAGCGCGTCCAGCGTCTCCCGGACGCCGAGCGTGAGCACGGGGTGGGCGCTCGTCTCGACGAACACCTGGTGACCCTGCTCGACGAGGGCCGTCGTGGCCTCCTCGAACCGCACCGTCTCCCGCAGGTTCGTGTACCAGTACTCGGCGTCGAGACCAATGGTGTCGAACCAGTCAGCCGTGACCGTCGAGAAGAACGGCACCTCAGCCGCACGCGGGGCAAGGCCCACCAACACCGTCAGCAACTCGTCACGGATCGCCTCGACGTGCGCCGAGTGCGACGCATAGTCCACCGGAATCCGGCGCGCCCGCACCTCATCCGCCTCACAGGCAGCGAGCAGAGCATCCAGCTCCGCCACATCACCCGAGACGACCACCGAGCGCGGCCCGTTGACCGCGGCAATCGACAGACCACCGGTCAGGCGCTCCCGCACCTGCTCCACCGGCAGCCCCACCGACACCATGCCACCCAGACCCGACAGGGCGAGGATCGCCTTCGAGCGGAGAGCCACGACCTTGGCGGCGTCATCGAGCGAGAGCGCACCCGCCACACACGCGGCAGCGATCTCACCCTGCGAATGACCCACCACAGCGGCCGGCTTCACACCGTAGGAGCGCCACAGCTCCGCCAGCGACACCATCACCGCGAACAACACCGGCTGCACCACATCAACGCGCTCAAGCGCCTCAGCGTCATCCAGCACATCGAACAGCGACCAGTCCACATACGACGACAACGCCGCCGCACACTCCCGCATCCGCTCAGCGAACACCGGCGAGGTCTCAATGAGTTCGGCAGCCATACCGACCCACTGCGAACCCTGACCCGGGAACACGAACGCCACCTTGCCGCGGCCGGCGCCGAGGACTCCCTCGGCGACCGTCGCGTCGGTGCGTCCTTCGGCCAGTGCGTCGAGGCCGGCGAGCAGCGTGGCGCGGTCCGTGCCGACGACGGCGGCACGGTGGTCGAGCACGGCCCTGGTCGACAGGAGCGACCAGCCGATGTCGGTGGGGGCGAGCTCGGGGCGCTGCGTCAGGTGGGCGTGGAGACGCCGGGCCTGGGCACGCAGCGCGGCGCCGGTCTGGGCGGAGAGCAGCAGGGGAACGGGCCGGTCACCCTCCCCGTCGGCTTCGGCGGGTTCGGGTGCGGGCTGCTCCGGGGCCTGTTCCAGGACGACGTGCGCGTTCGTTCCGCTGAAGCCGAAGGACGACACGCCCGCGCGACGTGGCCGGTCGTTCTCGGGCCACGGCGTGGCGCCGGTCAGGAGCTCCACCGCGCCGGCGGACCATTCGACGCGGGACGAGGGCGCGTCGAGGTGCAGGCTGCGTGGCAGCAGGCCGTACTGCATCGCCAGGACCATCTTGATGACGCCGGCGACACCGGCGGCGGCCTGGGCGTGGCCGATGTTGGACTTCACCGAGCCCAGCCACACCGGCCGGTCCTGGGGCCGGTCCTGGCCGTAGGTGGCGAGGATGGCCTGGGCCTCGATGGGGTCGCCCAGGGTGGTGCCCGTGCCGTGGGCCTCGACCGCGTCCACGTCGGACGGCGTGAGTCGGGCGTCGGCGAGTGCCTGGCGGATGACGCGCTGCTGGGACGGGCCGTTCGGGGCGGTCAGGCCGTTGGACGCGCCGTCCTGGTTGACGGCCGAGCCGCGGACGACCGCGAGGACCTGGTGGCCGTTGCGGCGCGCGTCGGACAGCCGCTCGACGAGCAGCATGCCGACGCCCTCGCCCTGGCCGAAGCCGTCGGCGGCTTCGGCGAAGGGCTTGCAGCGGCCGTCGACGGCCAGCCCGCGCTGGCGGCTGAACTCGCTGAAGGTCGCGGGGGTGGCCATGACCGTCACGCCGCCGGCGAGGGCGAGCGAGCACTCGCCCTTGCGGAGGGCCTGCATCGCCAGGTGCAGGGCGACCAGCGACGACGAGCACGCCGTGTCGACGGTCAGCGCCGGGCCTTCGAGGCCGAAGGTGTAGGCGATGCGGCCGGACATGACGCTGGCCGCGTCGCCGGTGACGAAGTAGCCCTCGACGCCTTCCGGCATCTTCTCGACCACGGCGCCGTAGCCCTGGGTGAAGGAGCCGACGAACACGCCCGCGGGCGTGCCGCGCAGCGAGGTCGGGTCGATGCCCGCCCGTTCGAAGAGCTCCCAGGCGGACTCCAGGACGAGCCGCTGCTGCGGGTCCATCGCCAGCGCCTCGCGCGGGCTGATGCCGAAGAGCACCGGGTCGAACTGTGCGGCGTCGTGGAGGAAGGAGCCGGAGGTGGTGTAGGAGGTGCCGGGGTGGTCGGGGTCGGGGTCGTAGAGGCCGTCGAGGTCCCAGCCGCGGTCGGTGGGCAGCCCGGTGACGGCGTCCCGCTCGTCGACGAGCATGCGCCACAGGTCCTCGGGCGACCGCACGTCGCCCGGGAAGCGGCAGCTCATGGCGACGATCGCGATGGGCTCGTCCTCCTGGGCCACGGTGACGGGCGCGAGCGCCTGCGGCGTGCTGCCCACGATCTCCGTCCGCAGGTGCTCGACGAGCGCCGTCGGCGTGGGGTGGTCGAACACGAGCGTGGCGGGCAGCTTGAGGCCGGTGACGGAGTTGAGGCGGTTGCGCAGCTGGACCGCGGTCACGGAGTCGAAGCCGAGGTCGCGGAAGGGCCGGCGCTCGTCGGCCGTCTCGTCCGCGGAGTAGCCGAGGACCACGGCGACGTGGGCGCGCACCAAGTCGAGCAGGAGCGCGTCCTGTTCGGCGCGCGGCAGGCCGGACAGGCGCCGGGCGAGGCCGGTCGGCGAGTCGTCGGCCTCGGGGGCGTCGGTGGCCGGGCCGGTGGCGGCGACGATGCGGCGCACGTCGGCGATCTCGTCGAAGATCCGGGTGGGGCGGATCGCGGTGAAAGCGGTGAAGAAGCGCTGCCAGTCGATGTCGGCGACGGTCAGGAACGTCTCGTCGTGGTCGAGGGCCTGGCGCAGGACGGCGATGGCCGAGTCGGGGGCCATCTCGGGGACGCCGTGCCGGCGGGCGACCTCGCCGACGCCGCCGTCGGCCATGCCGCCCTCCGCCCACGGGCCCCATGCCACCGAGGTGGCGGCGAGGCCCTGGGCCCGGCGGTGCTGGGCGAGGGCGTCGAGGAAGGCGTTGCCGGGGGCGTAGTTGCCCTGGCCGGAGGCGCCCAGGGTGCCCGACAGCGACGAGAACAGCACGAAGGCGGACAGGTCGCGGTCCCGCGTCAGCTCGTGCAGGTGCAGGGCGGCCTGCACCTTGACGCGCAGCACCTGATCGACCTGCTCCATGCCGAGGAGGTCGAGGACGGTGTCGTCGAGGACGGCGGCGGTGTGCACGACCGCGTCGACCGGGTGCTCGGCCAGCAGGGCGGCCAGCGCGTCGCGGTCGCTCACGTCGCAGGCGGCGAGGGTGACCCGGGCGCCGAGGGCGGTGATGTCGGCGACGAGCTGCTCGGCGCCCGGCGCGTCGGCACCGCGGCGGCTGGTGAGCAGCAGGTGTTCGGCGCCCTCGGCGGCGAGCCAGCGGGCCATGTGGCCGCCGAGCGCGCCGGTGCCGCCGGTCACCAGGACGGTGCCGCGGGGGCTCCAGGGCTGCGCGGCCGGCTCGTCGCCGAGGGGGGCGCGTTCGAGGCGGCGGCCGAAGACGCCGGTGGCCCGCAGCGCGAGCTGGTCCTCGCCGGCGTCCGCGGTCAGCACCCGGCCGAGCCGGTCGAAGGCCCGCTCGTCGGCGGTCGCCGGCAGGTCGACGAGACCGCCCCAGCGCAGGGGGGCCTCCAGGCCGGCGATGCGGCCCATGCCCCACACCAGCGCCTGCAGCGGGTGGGTGACGGTGTCGTCGTGGCCGGTGGCCACGGCGCCGCGAGTCGCGCACCACACCGGTACGTCGATGCCGAGGTCGCCCAGCGCCTGGAGCACCAGCAGCGTGGCCGCGGTGCCCGCGGGGACGGCGGGGTGCGTCGCGTGCGGCTGCTCGTCGAGCGCCAGCAGGGACCACACGCCGGTGACGTCGGCCGCGTCCCGCAGCAGGTCGCCGGCGGCGGCGCGGTCGAGGCCGCGGGGATCGACGGTCCGCCGGACGACCCGCACTCCGCTGCGCTCGAGTGCGTCGAGCGAGCCGGTCACGGTGGCGTCCTCGGTGAGGGCCTCCGGCAGCAGCGCCAGCCAGGTGCCGGACACCACCGGCGCCGCCGGTTCGGTGACCCGCTTCCAGGTGACGCGGTACCGCCAGGAGTCCAGGGTGGAGCGTTCGCGGTTCGCCCGCCGCCAGGCCGACAGCTTCGGCATGAGCGAGCTGAGCGGCTGGTCGCCGTCCACCTGGAGGGTGTCGGCCAGTCCGGCCAGGTCCTCCTCCTCGACGGCGGCCCAGAACCTGGCCTCGGCGGGGTCGGTGGAGAGGGCGGCGATCCGGTCGTCCTCGCGCTGGACGGGAGCCGGCCAGTAGTGCTTGTGCTGGAACGCGTAGGTGGGCAGGTCCACGACCCGGCCGCCGGACAGCAGGGGCTGCCAGTCGGCGGGCAGTCCCTGGACGTGTCCCTCGGCGAGCGAGGTGAGGAACCGGTCCAGCCCACCGTCGTCGCGGCGCAGGGAGCCCAGGACGACGGCGTCGGTGCCGGTGGCGTCGACGGTCTCCTGGACGCCGAGGGTCAGGACGGGGTGGGCGCTGGCCTCGACGAAGAAGCGGTAGCCCTGCTCGGCGAGAGCGCGGGTGGCCTCGTCGAAGCGGACGGTCTGGCGGAGGTTGGTGTACCAGTACTCGGCGTCGAGACCGGTGGTGTCGCACCAGTCGGCGGTGACGGTCGAGAAGAACGGCACCTCGGCCGTGCGCGGCGCGATGCCGGCGAGGCTGGTGAACAGCTCCTCGCGGATGGCCTCGACGTGCGCGGAGTGGGAGGCGTAGTCGACGGGGATGCGACGGGCGCGCACCTCGTCGGCCTCGCAGGCGGCCAGCAGGGCGTCGAGGGCGGCCACGTCACCGGAGACCACCACGGACTTGGGGCCGTTCACGGCGGCGATCGACAGGCCGTCGGTCAGCCGCTCACGGACCTGCTCCACCGGCAGCGCGACGGACACCATGCCGCCGAGACCCGACAGGGCCAGGATCGCCTTCGACCGGAGGGCCACGACCTTGGCGGCGTCCTCCAGCGACAGCGCACCCGCGACACAGGCCGCAGCGATCTCACCCTGCGAATGACCCACCACAGCGGCCGGGTTGACGCCGTGCGAACGCCACAGCTCCGCCAGCGACACCATCACCGCGAAGAGCACCGGCTGAACGACATCGACGCGCTCAAGCGCCTCGGCGTCATCCAGGACGTCGAACAGCGACCAGTCGACGTAGGACGACAACGCCGTCGCGCACTCGCGCATCCGCTCAGCGAACACCGGTGAGGTCTCGATGAGTTCGGTGGCCATGCCGACCCACTGGGATCCCTGACCGGGGAACACGAACGCGACCTTGCCGCCCGCGCCGAGGCTGACACCGCTGATCACGTTCGGTGCGGCAGCACCGGTGGCGAGCGCCTTCAGGCCCTCCTGCAGCGTCTCCAGGTCACCGCCCAGGACCACCGCGCGGTGGTCCAGTGTCGCGCGAGAGGCTGCGAGCGAGAGGCTCACGTCCAGCGGCGACACCTCGGACCGCGCCGCCACGTGCTGCCGCAGGCGTTCCGCCTGGGCACGCAGAGCGTCGTCCGACTTCGCCGAGAGGAGCCAGGGAACGCACGCGGGAGCCGGTACCGGCTCGGCGACGGGGGACTCTTCGGCGTCCGGGGCCTGCTCGATGATGACATGGGCGTTGGTGCCGCTCATGCCGAACGACGACACGCCCGCACGCCAGGGACGGTCCACCTCGGGCCACGCGGTGTTCTCCGTCAGCAGCTCCACCGAGCCGGCCGACCAGTCCACGTGCGAGGAGGGCGCGTCGATGTGGAGGCTCTGCGGGAGAAGTCCCTCGCGCAGGGCCATGACCATCTTGATGACACCGGCGACGCCGGCGGCGGCCTGGGTGTGCCCGATGTTGGACTTCACCGAACCCAGCCACAGCGGCCGACCCTCAGGCCGGTCCTGACCATAGGTCGCCAGCAGCGCCTGCGCCTCGATCGGGTCACCCAACGTCGTGCCCGTACCGTGCGCCTCCACCGCATCCACATCAGACGTCGTCAGACGCGCGTTGGCCAGCGCCTGCCGGATCACCCGCTGCTGCGACGGACCGTTCGGCGCCGTCAGACCATTCGACGCACCATCCTGGTTGATCGCCGAACCACTGACCACCGCCAACACCTGGTGACCATTACGACGCGCATCCGACAGCCGCTCCACCAACAGCAGCCCGACACCCTCACCCCAACCAGTACCGTCCGCAGCCTCCGCGAACGCCTTGCACCGCCCATCAGCGGACAACCCACGCTGACGACTGAACTCCACGAACGTACCCGGCGTCGACATCACCGTCACACCACCGGCCAACGCCATCGAGCACTCACCGTTGCGCAGCGACTGGATGGCCAGATGCAGGGCGACCAACGACGACGAGCACGCCGTGTCCACCGTCAGCGCCGGACCCTCAAGACCGAACGCGTACGCAATACGACCCGACACGACACTGGCCGCGTTACCGGTGCCCAGGTGACCGTGCAGGCCCTCGTCGGTGCCGGACAGCAGCTCCAGGTAGTCCTGGCCGTTGCTGCCGACGAACACACCGGCCTGGCTGCCGCGCAGCGACGCCGGGTCGACGCCGGCCCGTTCGAAGGCCTCCCAGGCGGTCTCCAGCAGCAGACGCTGCTGCGGGTCCATCGCCACGGCCTCGCGCGGGGAGATGCCGAAGAAGGCGGAGTCGAAGCCGGCGGCGTCGTGGATGAAGCCGCCCTCGGAGGCGTAGGAGGTGTGGGGCCGGTCCGGGTCCGGGTCGAACAGGTTGGCCAGGTCCCAGCCGCGGTCCGTGGGGAACGCCGACATGGCGTCCCGGCCGGATGTGAGGAGCTGCCAGAACTCCTCCGGTGAACGCACGTCGCCGGGGAAGCGGCACGCCATGCCGACGATCGCGATCGGCTCGTCGGAGACACCCGCCGCGACGACTGCCGAAGCGGCGGTGTCACCGGCGAGCTCTTCCGTCAGGTGCTCGGCCAGCACGAGGCAGCTGGGGTAGTCGAAGACCACCGTCGCCGGCAGGGCGAGGCCCGTCCCGGCCACGAGCTGGTTGCGGAACTCGAGGGCGGTCAGCGAGTCGAAGCCAAGCTCACGGAAGGCCCGCTCGACGTCCAGCGCACCCGGATCGGCGTAACCCAGCACCGCCGCCGCGTGCCCGCGCACCAGCTCCAGCAGCACGTCGAGCTGCTCCGCACGCGACCGCCCGGCCAGACGCACGGCGATCGCCGACTCCGCGGCAGGGGCGGCGGCCTGCTTGCGCAGGGCCTCCTGCACCTCGGGCAGGTCGCCGATCAGCGCGCTGCCGCGGGGGCCGGCGAAGCCGGGCGCGAACTGCGCCCAGTCGACGTCGACCACGGCGATCTCGGTCTCGTCACGGTCGAGAACCTGCTGAAGAGCGGTGATGGCGGAGTTCACCGGCAGGACGGGCATGCCGCCTCGACGGGCACGTTCGGCCACGTCGCCCGCGGCCGCCATGCCGTCTCCGGCCCACGGGCCCCAGGCGATGGAGGTGGCCGGCAGGCCCTCCTGCCGCCGGACGACGGCCAACGCGTCCAGACCGGCGTTCGCAGCCGCGTAGTTGGCCTGACCCGGGCTACCCACCGTCCCCGCGAACGACGAGAACAACACGAACGCCGAAAGATCAAGCTCCCGCGTCGCCTCGTGCAACACCCACGCCGCATCCGTCTTCGCCCGCATCACCGACTCGACGCGCTCAACGGTCAAACCAGCCACCACACCGTCGTCCACCACTCCGGCGGCGTGGAACACGGCGGTCACCGGGTGTTCGGCCAGCAGGCTCGCCACGGCGTCGCGGTCGGCGACGTCGCAGGCGGCGACCGTGACGCGGGCACCGAGCTCCACGAGCTCGGCCTTCAACTCGGCAGCACCCGGGGCGTCCAGGCCCCGACGGCTGGTGAGCACGACATGCTCGGCGCCCTGACGCACGACCCAGCGGGCGACGTGGCCGCCGAGCGCGCCAGTGCCGCCGGTGATCAGGACCGTGCCGCCCGACGGGCTCCACGCCTCCCCCGCCACCGGTGTATCGGCGAGCGCAGCACGCATCAGACGACGACCGAACACCCCGGCCGCACGAACCGCTACCTGGTCCTCACCGGACCCGGCCAGCACACCCGCCAGCCGAGCCACAGCACGCTCGTCCAACTCCTCGGGAACGTCGACCAGACCGCCCCACCGCTCAGGGTGCTCTTGGCCGGCCACTCGGCCGAAGCCCCACACGGCAGCCGCGGCCGCGTCCCGCAGCACGTCACCCGCACCCGTGGACACCGCACCCGACGTCACCAGCCACAGCGGCGCTTCCACACCCGCGTCGCCCAGAGCCTGGGTCACGTTCACGGAGGTCACCAGGTCGGCGGCGCACACGACGCCGTCCACGGGCCCCTCGGCGGCGATCCGCTCGGCGAGGGCCTGCCGGTCCCGGTCCTGCTCGGCCGGCTCCAGGAGGCGGATGCGGACGCCGTGGTCACGCAGGGCGGTGGCGACGCGGTGCCCGGTGGCGTTGTCCGCGATCACCAACCAGGTGCCCTCCGGCGTGAGAGCCGGTTCGGACACCGGAGTCCAGCGGGCGGTGTAGCGCCAGCTGTCGACGAGGGCGTGTTCACGCTGCTGCCTGCGCCAAGCCGAGAGCGCGGGCAGCACCTCGCTCAGCCGCTCGTCGCCGGAGAGGCGCAGGACGCCGGCCACCGATTCGAGGTCTTCGCTCTCCACGGCGGCCCAGAAGCGCGCGTCGGCGGCGTTCTCCTGGACGGTCCCCTCCTGCGCGGCCTCAAGCCAGTACCGCTCACGCTGGAAGGCGTACGTCGGCAGGTCGACCCGCCGGGCGCCTGCGAAGAACGCGGCCCAGTCGGGGGTCACCCCGGCGACGTGCAGCCGGCCGAGCGCGCTGACGAGCGCCTCGGGCTCGGGACGGTCCTTACGGAGGACGGGGATCAGCTGGGCCGAACCGGTCAGGGACTCCGGTGCCATGCCGGACAGGACGGCGTCGGGGCCCAGTTCCAGGAAGACGGAGACGCCCTGCTGCTCAAGCCAGCGCACGCCTTCGCCGAAGCGAACCGCGCCACGGACGTGACGCACCCAGTAATCGGCAAAGGCGACGTCCTCGACCTGGCCGGTCAGGTTCGACACGACCGGGATGCGGGGCTGCCCGTACGAGAGCCCCTCGGCGACGCGGCGGAAGTCGTCCAGCATCGCGTCCATGTGCGGCGAGTGGAACGCATGGCTCACCCGGAGACGACGCGTCTTGTGACCGGCCTGAGCGAAGACCTCACCCAGCTCCGTCACCACGTCCTCGTCACCGGCGATGACGACGGACGACGGCCCGTTCACGGCGGCGATCGACACCTGGGCCTCACGGCCCTCAAGGTGCGCAGCCACAGTCGCCTCATCAGCCGCAACGGCCAGCATCGCGCCACCGGCAGGCAGCGCCTGCATCAGACGCCCACGAGCAGCGACCAGCGCCACAGCGTCGGCCAGCGACAGCACACCCGCCACATGGGCAGCGGCAAGCTCACCGATCGAGTGACCGGTCACGAAGTCAGGCCGAACGCCCCACGACTCGACGAGCCGATACAGCGCCACCTCAAGCGCGAACAGCCCAGGCTGAGTGAAACCGGTCTGATCCAGCAGCTCACCCTGCTCGAACATCACCTCACGCAGAGGCCGCTCCAGCACCCCGTCGAACTCGGCACACACCGCGTCCAACGCCTCGGCGAACACCGGGAACGCCTCATACAACTCCCGTCCCATGCCCGCACGCTGCGAACCCTGACCCGAGAACAACACCGCCGACATACCTTCGGCGGCCGTGCCTCGCACCACGCTCGCCGCAGGCGCACCCTCCGCCACGGCAGTCAGTCCGCGCAGCAGTTCCTCGCGCTCGGCGCCCACGACCACCGCGCGGTGCTCCAGCACCGCCCGCGAGGTCGCCAGGGAGAAGCCCACGTCCACCGGAGAGGTCTGCTCGGCGCCTTCGGTGGCGAGGGCGTCGCGCAGCCGCGCGGCCTGGGCCTGGAGCGCGGCTTCGGACTTGCCGGAGAGGACCCACGGCAGCACCGCCGGAGCGGGCGCCGGCACCGGTTGCGTCGCTTCGTCCTGCTCCTGCTCGGCCGTCGGGGCCTGTTCGAGGATGACGTGGGCGTTGGTGCCGCTCACGCCGAACGACGACACACCCGCGCGCCGCGGCCGCTCGGCCTCCGGCCAGGTGGTGTTCCGGGTCAGCAGCTCCACCGCGCCCGCCGACCAGTCCACGTGGGACGACGGCGTGTCGATGTGCAGGCTCCGCGGGAGGAGGCCCTCCTGCAGCGCCATGACCATCTTGATGATGCCCGCGACGCCGGCGGCGGCCTGCGTGTGCCCGATGTTCGACTTGATCGAGCCGAGCCACAGCGGACGGTCCTGGGGGCGGCCCTGGCCGTACGTCGCCAGCAGCGCCTCCGCCTCGATCGGGTCGCCGAGGGACGTTCCCGTGCCGTGCGCCTCCACCGCGTCCACGTCCGACGTGGACAGACGGGCGTTGGCCAGCGCCTGGCGGATGACGCGTTGCTGGGCGGTTCCGTTGGGGGCGGTGAGGCCGCTGCTCGCGCCGTCCTGGTTGACCGCGGTGCCGCGGACGACCGCGAGCACCGGGTGGCCGAGACGCTTGGCGTCGGACAGGCGCTCCACGAGCAGCAGGCCGACGCCCTCGCCCCACGCGGTACCGTCCGCGCCGTCCGCGAACGACTTGCACCGGCCGTCGGGCGACAGGCCGCGCTGGCGGCTGAACTCGACGAAGACCCCGGGGGTCGACATGACGGTGACGCCGCCGGCCAGCGCCATCGAGCACTCGCGCTGCCGGAGCGCCTGGGCCGCGAGGTGCAGGGCGACGAGCGACGACGAGCAGGCGGTGTCGATGGTCACCGCGGGGCCTTCGAGGCCGAAGGTGTAGGCGACGCGGCCGGACACCACCGCGGCGGCGGTGCCGGTGCCGAGGTAGCCCTCGACGCCTTCGGGGGCCTGCTGGAGGCCGTAGGCGTAGTCCTGGCCGTTGGTGCCCGCGAACACACCGATGTCCCGGCCTCGTACCGAGGTCGGGTCGATGCCGGCGCGCTCGAAGACTTCCCAGGTGGCTTCGAGCAGCAGGCGCTGCTGGGCGTCCATGGCCAGCGCCTCGCGCGGCGAGATGCCGAAGAAGGCGGGGTCGAAGCGGGCGGCGTCGTGGACGAAGCCGCCCTCGCGCACGTAGGCGGTACCGGGACGGTCGGGGTCGGGGTCGTAGAGCCGGCCGAGGTCCCAGCCGCGGTCGGCCGGGAACGCCGACATCGCGTCGGTGCCCTCGGCGACCATCCGCCACAGGCTCTCGGGCGAGTCGACGTCACCGGGGAACCGGCAGCTCATCCCGACGATGGCGATCGGCTCCTGCTGCTCCGCCCGCACGTCGTGGAGCTGCTGACGTGCGTCGTGGAGGTCGGTGACGACCCGCTTGAGGTAGTCCCGGAGCTTCTGCTCGTTCGTCGTCATTCGGCGCCGCCTTGGAGAAAGAGAGCACAGGTATCCGGCGAGGGTTCGGGCCGCCGGTGGAAGCCCGGGAGGAGGCCGCGGGTCGGCCGGCGCCGGAGCCGGCCGTACGCCGTCGCGGCCTCCCTGAAAGGGGCCGCGGCGGGGCCGTCAAGGACGTCGAATTCGGCGTGCTTGACGGCCCCGCCGCCCGGTGCACAATGGCGAGCTGCGTGCTTTCATCACCTGCCACCCCCCAGGCCCCGTGGTCAATGGACCGCTTTTCCGGCCCGACCACGGCAATCGCGTTCCGTAAGTCCCGCGGTTGCCGCGAGCAGGTGCTTCACGTGGTCGCACTCAGAGCCCAAGCTCAGGCCCTAATTGGGGAGCGTATTGATCGTCCCAATTGCCGGACAACCCCTAGTCCCCCGTAGCGAAGCCCCCTACGGGCCGGATGCGATTACCCCTGCAATTCAACGCCGGGGTGCCACGGTTTTCCTTTATTCCAGGGTGCCGAGGCCGTTGTCGATGATGTCGAACAGGTCGTCGTCGCTGACGTCGGCGAGCTGGTCGGCGAGGGCCGAGCGGCCCGCACCGCCGCCACTGCCGTCCCCGAACTTGGCCAGGAGCTCCTGCAGCCGCGCGGTGACGGCGTCGCGTTCCTGCTCGTCGAGGACACCGCCCGCGAGCGAGGCCTCGATGCGGTCGAGGTCGCCGTGGACGGTGGCCTGGGAGCCTTCCGGCCGTTGGTCGCGCAGCAGTTGCTCACCGAGGAATCCGGCCATCTCCCCGGCGGACGGGTGGTCGAACATGACCGTGACGGGCAGGGTCAGTCCGGCAGCCGCCCCCAGCCTGTTGCGCAGCTCGACCGCGGTCAGCGAGTTCAGCCCCAGTTCCAGGAAGCCCCGGTGCGCCTCGACCTCGTTCTTGTCCGCGAAGCCGAGGACCGCCGCGGCGGTGGCCCGGACCAGGTCCAACAGGATGTGCCGCCGCTCGCCCTCGTGGGCCGCGGCGAGCCGCGACCGCAGGTCGGCGCCGGAGGGCTGCTCCGTCGCGGCCGGTGCGGCTGCTCGCCGCACCGGTACGCGGACCAGGCCGCGCAGCAGGTCGGGCACCTCCTCGTCCGGCCCGACGGCACGCAGCGCCGCCAGGTCGAGCCTGGCCGGCACGAGCACCGGCTCGGCGCCCGCGACGGTCGCCGCGTCGAACAGCGCCATGCCCTGCGCCGCGGAGATCGGTACGACTCCCGCGCGGCGCATGCGACGCCGGTCGCCGTCGGTGAGGCCCCCGGCCATCCCGGCCGACAGGTCCCACAGGCCCCACGCCAGTGACTGGGCGGGCAGGCCCTGGGCGCGGCGGTACTGGGCGAAGGAGTCGAGGAAGGTGTTGGCCGCGGTGTAGTTGCCCTGCCCGGCGCTGCCGAGCAGCCCCGCGGCCGCGGAGAACGTCACGAAGGCGGTGAGATCCGCGTCACGGGTCAGCTCGTGGAGGTGGACCGCGCCGTCGACCTTGGGGCGCAGTGCCTCGGCGAGCCGCTCCGGGGTGAGCGAGGAGACGACGCCGTCGGCGAGGAGGCCGGCGGTGTGCACCACCGCGGTCAGCGGGTGCTCGTCCGGCACGGCGCCGAGCACGTCGGCCAGCGCCGAGCGGTCGGCCACGTCGCAGGCCGCCACGGTGACGTCCGCGCCCAGCCCGGTCAGTTCCTCGCACAGCTTGGACGCGCCGTCGGCGTCGGAGCCCCGCCGGCTGACGAGCAGCAGGTGCCGCACGCCGTGCTCGGTGACGAGGTGGCGTGCCACCACGGCGCCGATGCCGCCGGTGCCGCCGGTGACGAGGACGGTGCCCTCCGGGCGGAGACCGAGGCGTTCGCCGGCCGCGGGCTGAACGGCCCGGGCCAGCCTCGGCAGCAGCAGCCGGCCGGCGCGCAGTGCCGCCTGCGGTTCGCCGGAGAGGACCGCCGCGGGCACCGCCCGCAGCGAGTCCTGTGCCGCGTCGACGTCGACGAGCGTGAACCGGCCCGGGTTCTCGACCTGAGCCGACCGGACCAGCCCCCACACGACAGCGCTCGCGGGGTCGTGGACCTCGTCGTCCGCACCGGCGGCGACGGCTCCACGGGTCAGCAGCACCAGCTGGGTGCCGACGTACCGGTCGTCGGCCGTCCACTCCTGAAGGGCGGCCAGAGTCCGCCGTGCCACGCCGTGCGCGGCGGCGGCCAGGTCACCGGAGGAGGAACCGGAGAGGTCGAGCACCACGGCTTCCGGCAGGCTCTCACCGCTCGCCAGGGCGGCGAGGTCGGGCACGACGTCGGCCTCGAAGCCCCCCGCACGCAGGTGGCCGGCGATGCCGAGCGGGTCCGCGCCGAGCACGGCCCACCGGCCGGAAGGCACGGCCGCCGGCGACGGCGCGCCCGCCCAGTCGATCCGGAACAGCGAGTCGTGGTGGGCGGTGCGGCCGACCAGCTTCCCGGCGGGCACCGGGCGGAACGCCAGCGACGCGACGGACGCGACGGCGCCGTCCGCGGTGTCCCTCAGCTCGACCGAGACGGCGTCGCCGGGGGCCCGGGTCAGCCGGGCCCGCAGCGCGGTGGCGCCGACGGCCCGCACGGACACGCCCGTCCAGGCGAACGGCATCCGTACGAGACCCTCGCCCTCGGCGTCCTCGCCGGCGTCGACGAGGGTGCCGACGTGCACGGCGCGCAGCACGCCTTCGAGCAAGGCCGGGTGCAGGGCGAACTGCCGGGCCGCGGCCGTCTCGTCCTCGTCGAGGGCGACCTCGGCGTAGAGCTCGTCCCCGTACCGCCAGACGGACGTCGACAGCGGGTAGGCGGGCAGGTCGCCGAGCTTCTCGGCGAGCAGCCCGGCATCCACGGGCTCGGCTCCTTCGGGCAGCCACGACCACGGCGTGGCGTGGTCCTGCCGGCCGGCGCCGGTGAGCGCGGGGATGACGGTGCCGGACGCGTGCCGCGTCCACTCCTGCCCGTCGGCCCGTGCGTGGACGGCCAGTGGCCGGGCTCCGGACTCGTCGGGGGCGCCGACGGTGAGCTGGAGTTGCAGGGTGACGTCCCCGGAGAGCACCAGCGGCGCTTCGAGCGTCAGCTCCTCGACCCGGTCACAGCCGGCCTGGTCGGCGGCCCGTACGGCCAGGTCGAGCAGTGCGGTCGCCGGAACGAGCACCGTGTCGGCGTCGCCGTCGCCGGCGAGCCACGGCTGCTCGGCGAGCGAGAGCCGCCCGCTGAACAGATAGCCGTCCTCACCGGCCAGCGGCACGACGGTGGCGAGCAGCGGATGACCGACCTGCTCGAATCCGAGGTCTGCACCCGCCGACTGCTGCTTCGGGGCGCCCTGGAGCCAGTAGCGCTGGTGCTGGAAGGCGTAGGTCGGCAGGTCGACGGTCCTGGCACCCGGGAAGAGGGTGCCCCAGTCGGGGGTGACCCCGGCGACGTGGAGCCGGCCGAGCGCGGCGACCAGGGCCTCCGGCTCGGGACGGTCCTTGCGGAGGGCGGGGATCAGCTGGGGCGTACCGGTCAGGGACTCCGGTGCCATGCCGGACAGGACGGCGTCGGGGCCGAGTTCGAGGAAGACGGAGACGCCCTGGTCCTCCAGCCAGCGCACGCCCTCGCCGAAGCGGACGGCGCCACGGACGTGACGGACCCAGTAGTCGGCGGAGGCGACGTCCTCAGCCTGACCGGTCAGATTGGAGACGACCGGGATGCGGGGCTGCTCGTAGGTGAGCCCCTCGGCGACGCGGCGGAAGTCGTCCAGCATCGCGTCCATGTGCGGCGAGTGGAACGCATGACTCACGCGGAGACGACGCGTCTTGTGACCGGCCTGAGCGAACGTCTCGCCCAGCTCCGTGACCACGTCCTCGTCACCGGCGATGACGACGGACGACGGACCGTTGACCGCGGCGATCGACACCTGGGCCTCACGGCCCTCCAAGTGCGCGGCCACAGTCGCCTCATCCGCACCGACGGCCAGCATCGCACCACCCGTGGGCAGCGCCTGCATCAGACGCCCACGAGCAGCGACCAGCGCCACAGCGTCGGCCAGCGACAGCACACCCGCCACATGAGCCGCAGCCAACTCACCAATGGAATGGCCCGTCACGTAGTCCGGACGCACACCCCACGACTCGACCAGCCGATACAGGGCCACCTCAAGCGCAAACAGCCCAGGCTGAGTGAAACCAGTCTGATCCAGCGCCTCACCCTGCTCGAACATCACCTCACGCAGAGGCCGCTCCAGCACCCGGTCGAACTCGGCACACACCGCGTCCAACGCCTCGGCGAACACCGGGAACGCCTCGTACAACTCCCGCCCCATGCCCGCACGCTGCGAACCCTGACCCGAGAACAACACCGCCACCGCACGCTCGTCCGCGGCGGTGCCCGCCTGCACACCGGCCGCGGGTGCCCCGGCCGCAAGCGCGCCCAGCCCCCGGACGAACCCGGGACCGTCGTCAGCCACGACGACCGCGCGGTGTTCCAGCGCCGCACGCGTCGTCGCCAGCGAGAACGCCACGTCCACCACGGACAGCTCAGCCGCCGACACCACATGGGCCCGCAACCGCTCGGCCTGCTCCCGCAGCGCCGCCTCGGTCCTGCCCGACAGCACCCACGGCACCGGTCCCCGGCCCACGGCCGGTTCCACCGTCGCGGGAGCGGCCGCTTCGGCGGGGGCCTGTTCCACGATGATGTGGGCGTTGGTGCCGCTGATGCCGAAGGAGGACACGCCCGCGCGCCGCGGCCGGTCGACCTGGGGCCACGGCGTGTTCTCGGTCAGCAGTTCCACGGCGCCGGCCGACCAGTCCACGTGGGACGACGGGGCGTCGATGTGGAGGCTCTCGGGGAGCAGGCCCTCGCGCAGCGCCATGACCATCTTGATGATGCCCGCGACGCCGGCGGCTGCCTGCGTGTGCCCGATGTTCGACTTGATCGAGCCCAGCCACAGCGGCCGGTCGGCCTCGCGGCCCTGCCCGTACGTGGCCAGCAGCGCCTGCGCCTCGATCGGGTCGCCCAGCGTGGTGCCCGTGCCGTGGGCCTCGACGACGTCCACGTCGGAGGTGGTCAGCCGCGCGTTGGCGAGCGCCTGTCGGATCACCCGTTGCTGCGACGGGCCGTTCGGCGCCGTCAGGCCGTTCGAGACGCCGTCCTGGTTGACCGCGGAGCCGCGCACGATCGCCAGCACCTGGTGACCGTTGCGACGGGCGTCGGACAGGCGCTCGACGAGGATCAGGCCGACGCCCTCGCCCCAGCCGGTGCCGTCCGCCGCCTCGGCGAAGGGCTTGCAGCGGCCGTCGGCGGCGAGGCCGCGCTGGCGGCTGAACTCGACGAACGCGCCCGGCGTCGACATGATGGACACGCCGCCGGCCAGCGCCATCGAGCATTCGCCGTTGCGCAGCGCCTGCACGGCCAGGTGCAGGGCCACCAGGGACGACGAGCAGGCCGTGTCGACGGTGACCGCCGGGCCTTCGAGACCGAAGGTGTACGAGATGCGGCCCGAGAGCACGCTCGCCGAGTTGCCGGTGAGCAGGTAGCCCTCGCTGTCCTCGGGGGCGTCACCGATGTTCTCGCGGTAGTCCTGGCCGTTGGAGCCGGCGAAGACGCCGACGTCGCGGCCGCGCAGCGAGGTGGGGTCGATGCCCGCCCGCTCGAAGACCTCCCAGGCCGACTCCAGCATGAGCCGCTGCTGCGGGTCCATCGCCGCGGCTTCGCGCGGGCTGATGCCGAAGAACAGCGGGTCGAACCTGGTCGCCTCGTGCAGGAAGGCGCCTTCGGAGATGTAGCTCTTGCCTGCCTGGTCGGGGTCGGTGTCGAAGAGGGCGTCGAGCCGCCAGCCGCGGTCGGCCGGGAACTCGCCCATGGCGTCGGTCCCGGTGGTCACCAGCCGCCAGAGGTCCTCCGGCGAGCGGACCTCGCCGGGGAAGCGGCAGGTCATGCCCACGATCGCGATCGGTTCGTCGGTACCCGCCGCGGTCGTCGCCGGCACGGGTGCCGTGGGGGTGGTGTCGACGAGTCCGGCGAGGAGGTGGTCGGCGAGCGCTGCCGGCGTGGGGTGGTCGAAGACCAGGGTGGTGGGCAGGCGCAGTCCGGTGAGCGCGCCGATGCGGTTGCGGACCTCGAGCGCGGTGAGCGAGTCGAAGCCCAGCTCGCGGAACGCGCGGTCGCGGCCGATGGTGTCGGCCGAGGAGCGGCCGAGGACGGCCGCCGCGGCGTTGCGGACGAGGTCGAGGACCTCCCGCTTGCGTTCGGCCTCGGTGAGGCCGGCCAGCCGCTGTCCGAGCGGTGTCGTGTCGCCGCCGCCCTGGGACGCGGCGTCGGTCTCCACCGGCGCCGGGGCGATCAGCTCGGCGAAGAGCGGACGTTCCGTCGCACCGGTGTTGTTGGCCGCGAACCGGGACCAGTCCACGTCCGACACGGCGAGGAACGTCTCGGCCTGGTCGACGGCGCGGGCGAAGGCGGCCATGGCCCGCTCGGGCGCCATCGGCCGGATGCCGGTGCTGCTGAGCAGCGTACGGCGGGCAGTGGTCTCCATCGCGAGGCCGATGCCGCCCCAGGCACCCCAGGCGAGCGAGGTGGCGGGCAGGCCCGCGTGCCGGCGCCGCTCGGCGACGGCGTCGAGGTAGGCGTTCGCGGCGGCGTAGTTGGCCTGTCCGGCGCTGCCGATCGTGCCGGCGAAGGACGAGTAGAGCACGAACGCGGTGAGGTCGAGGTCGCGCGTCAGCTCGTCCAGGTTCTCCACGGCGTCCAGCTTGGGCCGCAGGACGGAGGCGAACCGCTCGGGGGTCAGTGCCGTGACGACGCCGTCGTCGACGACGCCGGCGGTGTGGACGACGGCGGTGAGGGGGTACTCCTCGGGGATGCCGGCCAGCAGGTCCCGCAGCGCCTCCCGGTCGGCGGCGTCGCAGGCGGCGACCGTCACGACGGTCCCCTTGGCGGCGAGTTCGCCGGCCAGGTCGGCCGCCCCCTCGGCCGCCATGCCCTGACGGCTGATCAGCAGGAGGTGCTCGGCTCCGTGGTCGGCGAGCCAGTGGGCGGCGTGGCCGCCGAGCGCGCCGGTGCCTCCCGTGACGAGCACGGTGCCGCGCCGCTGCCAGCCCGCCGCGAGGGGCGCGCCGTCCGTGCCGGCGCGCTGGAGGCGCCGGCCGAGGACGCCCGAGGCGCGCACGGCGGCCTCGTCGTCGCGTACGGCACCGGCGAGCACGGCGACGAGCCTGCTCTGTGCCCGCTCGTCCACGCCGGCGGGCAGGTCGACGAGACCGCCCCAGCGCTCGGGGTGCTCCAGGGCGGCGGACCTGCCGAAGCCCCACAGCAGCGCCTGGGCCGGGTCGGACGGAGACTCGGAACGGCCGATCGAGACCGCGCCGCGGGTGAGGACGTGCAGCGGGGCGTCGACGCCCGCGTCCCCGAGGGCCTGCACCAGGGCGGTGGTGGCCAGCAGTCGCGCCACGCCCTCGTGTCCGGCCTGCGCACGGCCGTCGAGGCCGAGGAGCGAGACGACGTGGTCGGCCTCGGTTCCGCGCAGCTCCTCGGCGAGCGCGGCACGGTCGGCGTCGGTCACGACGAGCGTACGGATGTCGGCGCCGTGGCGCTGGAGGGCGGCACGGACCCCTACGGCCCAGTCGTCGCGGCCGTCGTGGTCGGCGTGCTCGGCGAGTTCGGCGGGTGCGACCAGCAGCCACGTCGTGCCGGACAGCGACGGTGCCGGGGCGTCGGGCAGCGGCTGCCAGCCGATCCGGTAGCGCCATTCGTCCACGGTGGCCTCGTCACGGCGGCGGCGCCGCCACGAGGACAGGACGGGCAGCAGTTCGCCCAGGGACGGGCCGCTGTCGCCGGACACGCCGAGGGTGCCCGCGACGGCGTCGAGGTCGCCGCGCTCGACGGCGTCCCAGAAGCGCGCCTCGACCGCGTCGGCGGCCGGGGCGTCCGCACCGGGCTCGATCCAGAACCGCTGGTGCTGGAAGGCGTAGGTGGGCAGGTCGACGGTCCGGGCGCCAGGGTAGACGGCCGCCCGGTCGATCGCGGCGCCCCGGACGTCGGCATCGCTCAGCGACAGCAGGAAGCGGTCGAGTCCGCCGTCGTCGCGGCGCAGGGTCCCCAGGACGGCGGCGTCGACACCGGTGTCGTCGAGGGTCTGCTGAACGCCCACCGTCAGGACGGGATGCGCGCTGGCCTCGACGAAGAAACGGAAGCCCTGCTCGGCGAGAGCGCGGGTGGCCTCGTCGAAGCGCACGGTCTGCCGCAGGTTCGTGTACCAGTACTCGGCGTCCAGACCGGTGGTGTCCAACCACTCGGCGGTGACGGTCGAGAAGAACGGCACCTCGGCCGCACGCGGAGCGATCCCCGCCAGCACCGTCAGCAACTCGTCACGAATCGCCTCGACATGAGCCGAATGGGAAGCGTAGTCCACCGGGATACGGCGGGCACGCACCTCATCCGCCTCACACGCCGCAAGCAGAGCGTCCAGCTCCGCCACATCACCGGAGACCACCACGGACTTGGGTCCGTTCACAGCGGCGATCGACAGGCCGTCGGTCAGCCGCTCCCGCACCTGCTCCACCGGCAACGGCACCGACACCATGCCACCCAGACCCGACAGCGCCAGGATCGCCTTCGACCGCAAAGCGACAACGCGCGCGGCGTCCTCCAGCGACAGCGCACCCGCGACACAGGCCGCAGCGATCTCACCCTGCGAATGACCCACCACGGCAGCCGGCTTCACACCGAACGAACGCCACAGCTCCGCCAGCGACACCATCACCGCGAACAACACCGGCTGGACGACGTCCACCCGCTCCAGGGCGGACTCGTCCCCCAGCACGTCGAACAACGACCAGTCGACGAACGCGCTCAGCGCCGCGTCACACTCCCGCATCCGCTCCGCGAACACCGGCGACGACTCGATCAACTCGCGAGCCATACCGACCCACTGCGAACCCTGACCGGGGAAGACGAAGGCGGCCTTGCCGCCTTCGCCGAGGCTGACGCCGCTGACGACGTTGGTGGCCACAGCTCCGGTGGCGAGGGCGTGCAGGCCCTCGCGCAGCGACTCCAGGTCACCACCGACCACCGCCGCGCGGTGCTCCAGCGCCGCCCGGGAGGTCGCCAGCGACAGGCCCACGTCGGCCGTCGCGGCCTCGGTGCCGTCCTGCTCGGCCAGGTGGGCCAGCAGCCGCTCGGCCTGGGCGCGCAGGGCCTCGTCGGACTTCGCCGACAGCACCCACGGCACCACCGTCGCAGCGGGTTCGCTCGGGGCGGCGTCGGCGGGCTCCGGCTCCGGGGCCTGCTCCAGGATCACGTGCGCGTTGGTGCCGCTGATGCCGAACGACGACACGCCCGCACGACGCGGACGCTCCGCCTCGGGCCAGGCGGTGTTCTCGGTGAGCAGCTCGACCGAACCGGCCGACCAGTCGACGTGGGACGAGGGGGCGTCGACGTGGAGGCTCTGCGGCAGGGTTCCGTGCCGCATGGCCATGACCATCTTGATGACGCCCGCGACACCGGCCGCCGCCTGGGTGTGGCCGATGTTGGACTTGATGGAGCCGAGCCACAGGGGCCGGTCCTCCGGCCGGTCCTGGCCGTAGGTGGCCAGCAGGGCCTGCGCCTCGATGGGGTCGCCCAGCTTGGTGCCTGTGCCGTGGGCCTCGACCACGTCCACGTCGGCGGTGGACAGGCGGCCCTGAGCGAGGGCCGCGCGGATCACACGCTGCTGGGACGGTCCGTTGGGGGCGGTCAGGCCGTTGGACGCACCGTCCTGGTTGACGGCCGAGCCGCGCACGACGGCCAGCACGCGGTGTCCGTTGCGCTGGGCGTCCGAGAGCTTCTCCAGGACGAGGAGGCCGACGCCCTCGCCCCAGTTGGTTCCGTCCGCGGCCTCGGCGAACGCCTTGCAGCGGCCGTCCATCGCCAGTCCGCGCTGCCGGGCGAACTCGGTGAACAGCTCGGGTACGGAGATGACGGTCACGCCGCCCGCGAGCGCCAGCGTGCACTCGCCCAGGCGCAGCGACTGCGCGGCCAGGTGCAGGGCGACCAGGGACGACGAGCAGGCGGTGTCGACGGTGACCGCGGGGCCTTCCAGGCCGAGCGAGTAGGAGATACGGCCCGACAGGACGCTGTCGGTGTTGCCGTTGACCAGGTAGGGCTTGACGTCCTCGGCCACGGAGGGCACGGAGGTGCCGTAGTCACCGTGGATGGCGCCGGCGAAGACGCCGGTGCGGCTGCCGTGCAGGGAGGCCGGGTCGATGCCGGCACGCTCCACGGCCTCCCAGGCGACCTCCAGCAGCAGGCGCTGCTGGGGGTCCATGGCCACGGCCTCGCGCGGGGAGATGCCGAAGAACGCCGGGTCGAACCGGTCGGCGTCCTCGACGAAGCCGCCCTCCCGCATCCGGGAGGAGCCGGGCAGGTCGGGCACGGAGTCGTAGATCCCGTCGATGTCCCAGCCGCGGTCGAGCGGGAACGGCGAGATCGTGTCCGTGCCGGAGGCGACGACCCGCCACAGGTCCTCGGGTGAGCTGATGCCACCGGGGTAGCGGCAGCTCATGCCGACGATGGCGATGGGCTCGCGCTCCGCCTCCTCGAGCTCGGCCACCCGACGGTGGGTGCGCCGCAGCTCGGCGGTCATCCACCGGAGGTTGTCGAGGAGCTTCTCGTCGTTCGACATCAGTTCCCCACTCGCTTTCCGGAATCCGCCATCTGCGCCATCTGCCCAGGCCTCATGTCAAGACCGTCCGAACTCGTTCTGGATGATGTCGAACAGGTCGTCGGCGGAAGCCGACTCCAGTTCGTCTGCGTCCGTCACGGCTTCCGTGCCGTGCCGGGTGTTCCACCGTGAAAGAACCGACTGGAGGCGCACGGCGATCTGTGCCGCCGCCTCGTCCTCCGGGTCGACCTCGCCGATCGCCGCGTCGAGCCGGTCGATGTCGGCGAGCACCGCCACCGCGGCCGACGCCTTCTCCCGCTCCCCCAGCAGCTGGGCCGCGAAGTACTCGCTCAGCGCTCCCGGCTTGGGGTAGTCGAAGATCAGGGTGCTCGGCAGGCGCACGCCGGTGACGGCGGAGAGCTGGTTGCGGAACTCGACCGCGGTGAGCGAGTCGAAGCCCAGCTCCTGGAAGGTGCGGCCGACGTCGACCGACTCCGCCCCGCCGTGGCCGAGGACGGCCGCCGCGGTGTCGCGCACCAGGCCGAGCAGCAGTTCGTCCTGCTCGGTGCGGTTCAGTCCGGCGAGCCGCTCGGTGAGGCCGCCGCCGGTGACCTGCGCTCCCGTGCCGGCCGCGCGGCGCACGGCCGGGCGGACGAGGCCGCGCAGGACCGAGGGCAGTGCCGGGCCCTGGTCCCGCAGCGCCCGGGTGTTCAGCTTGATGGGCACCAGCAGCGGCTCGTCGACGGTCGCGGCGGCGTCGAACAGGGCCAGGCCGTCCTCGGTGGACAGGGCGGCAGTGCCCGTACGTGCCATGCGGTCCACGTCCGCGTCGGTCAGGTGCGCGGTGAGCGCGCTGCGCTGCTCCCAGAAGCCCCACGCCAGGGCCTGGGCCGGCAGGCCGTGCGCCCGGCGGTGCTGGGCCAGGGCGTTGAGGAGCCCGTTGGCGGCGGTGTAGTTGCCCTGGCCGGCGTCGCCGAAGACCGACGCCGACGAGGAGAACATCACGAACATCGCCAGGTCGCGGTCGCGGGTCAGCTCGTGCAGGGCGAGAGCCGCGTCCGCCTTGGGCCGGAAGACCGAGTCGATCCGCTCGGGGGTGAGCGAGCCGACGGTGGCGTCGTCGAGGACACCCGCCGTGTGCACCACACCGGTCAGCGGACGCGTCGCCGGGATCGCGTCGAGCACGGCGGCCAGCGCCGCACGGTCCGCCGCGTCGCAGGCCGCGATCGTCACCTCGGCGCCGAGGCCGGTCAGCTCGGCCTCAAGCTCCGCGGCTCCCCGGGCGTCCCGTCCGCTGCGGCTCGTCAGCACCAGATGCCGCACGCCGTGCTCGGCCACCAGGTGGCGTGCCAGCACGCCGCCCAGCGTCCCCGTACCGCCGGTGACCAGCACCGTGCCCTCGGCGTCCAGCGTCCGCGGCATCGTCAGCACGACCTTGCCCACGTGCTTGGCCTGGCTGACGAAGCGGAAGGCGTCCTGCGCCCGGCGCACGTCCCAGGTCCGCACGGGCAGGGGCACGAGCGCCCCCGTTCCGAAGAGGGCCAGCAGCTCGACGAGCATGCCCTGGATCCGCTGGGGGCCGGCGTCGATGAGGTCGAAGACCGTGTACGCGACGCCGGGGTGCGCGCCGGTCACGTCGGCGGGCTCACGGATGTCGGTCTTGCCCATCTCCAGGAACCGGCCGCCGCGCGGCAGCAGCCGCAGCGAGGCGTCCACGAACTCCCGGGCGAGCGAGTTCAGTACGACGTCCACTCCGCGGCCGCCGGTGGAGGCGGCGAACTTCGCCTCGAAGTCCAGTGACCGCGACGACGCGATGTGGTCGTCGTCCAGGCCCAGTGAGCGCAGGACGTCCCACTTGCCCTCGCTCGCGGTCGCGAAGACCTCCGCGCCCAGGTGCCGCGCCAGCTGGATGGCGGCCATGCCGACGCCGCCCGCGCCGCTGTGCACCAGAACGGACTCGCCCGAGCGCAGTCCGCCCAGGTCGCTCAGCCCGAAGTAGGCGGTCAGGAAGACCAGCGGGGTGGAGGCGGCCTGCTCGTAGGACCAGCCCTCGGGCATCGGGGCGACGAAGGGCCGGTCGACCACGGCGAGCGGGCCGAAGGAGCGGTCGATGACGCCGAACACCCGGTCGCCCGGGGCGAGGTCCGTCACCCCGGCACCGACCTCGACGACGACGCCCGCGGCCTCCGTACCCATGATCGCCTCGCCGGGGTACATGCCGAGCGCGATCAGGACGTCACGGAAGTTCACACCGGCCGCACGCACCGCCACCCGCACCTGGTCCGGTGCGAGGTCCGCCGTGCCCTCCGGCGCCGGAATGATCTCGACGGCGTCGAGCGTGCCGCGCTCGCGCGAGTCGACGCGCCAGGCGGAGCCGTCGGCGGGGGGCAGCAGGCCCACGCCCGCCGAGGCCCGCGCCAGCCTGGGCACCCGGAGCCGCCCGCCGCGCACGGCGACCTTCGGCTCTCCGGACGCCACGGCCGCGGCCAGCAGCTCCGGAGCGTCGCCGGGGGGCGCGTCGAGGTCGACGAGCACGAACCGGTCGGGGTTCTCCGCCTGTGCCGAGCCGACCAGACCCCACACGGCGGCGGCCGGCAGGTCGGTGACGTCCTCCTCCACACCGGTGCTCACCGCACCGCGCGTGAGGACCACCAGCCGGGACGCGTCGTGGCGCGGGTCGGCCAGCCACTGCTGTACGAGGCCGAGGGCGCGGTGCGTCGCACCGGCCGGCCCGTCCTCGCCCCCGGACACGGCGGCGAGCACCACCGCGGGCGACTCGGCCGGCAGCGCGGCCAGGTCCGGGTAGGACGACAGCTCCTTGACGCCCACGTCTGCGAGCTGCGCCCAGCCCGCCGTGCCGGGCGACTCGGCGGGAGCCGCCAGAGGCGACCAGTCGAGGCGGTACAGCGAGTCGGCACCCGGCGACGAGGGCGCCGCGACAGTCAGTTCGCGGGAGACCAGGGAGTCGACCGACAGCACCGGGCGCCCCGAGGTGTCGACGACGGCCAGCGCCACCGCGTCCGTACCGGCCGGCCGCAGCCACGCCCGTACGACGCCGGCGCCCGCGGCATGCAGCGTCACCCCGGACCAGGCGAAGGGCACGCGCGGCCCGGCGGACTCCCCGCCGCCGGCCAGGTCCGTTCCGTGGAGCACCGCGTCGAGCAGGGCGGGATGGAGGCCGAACCGCTCGGGCTCCGTGCCCTCCGGCAGCGCCACCTCGACGTAGACGTCCTCGCCCCGCGTCCACGCGGCACGCAGGCCCTGGAACGCGGGCCCGTAGCCGTAGCCGTTCTCGTCCAGACGTTCGTAGAAACCGGTGAGGTCGGCGGGGACGGCGTCGGCGGGAGGCCAGGCGAAGCCGTCGTCACCGGTGTGCTCGGCCGTCTGCCCCAGCAGGCCGTCGGCGTGCCGGACCCAGGGCTCCTCACCGAGGGCGTCCGCAGGTCGGGAGTACACCGCGACGGAGCGCCCGCCGTCGCCGTCGTCGGGGCCCACCACGACGCGGACGGCGACGGAGTTCCGCTCGGGCACCACCAGGGGCGCCTCCAGGGTCAGTTCCTCAAGCCGTCCACAGCCAGCGAGGTCACCGGCCCAGATCGCCATGTCGACGAACGCCGTTCCGGGCAGCAGCACCGACCCGCCGATGGCGTGGTCGCGGAGCCAGGCGAACGTCCCCGTCGACAGCTGCCCCGTCACCAGCAGACCACCGGTGTCCGGCACGTCCACCACGGCTCCCAGCAAGGGGTGCTCGGCGGGGGTCAGGCCGGCGGCCGCGACGTCGCTGGAGCCGGACGGGTTCAGCCAGTACCGCTCCTGCTGGAAGGCGTAGGTGGGCAGGTCGACGCGACGGGCGTCGCGCCCTGCGAAGAACGCGGCCCAGTCGGGGGTGACCCCGGCGACGTGGAGCCGGCCGAGCGCGGCGACCAGGGCCTCCGGCTCGGGACGGTCCTTGCGGAGGGCGGGGATCAGCTGGGGCGTACCGGTCAGGGACTCCGGTGCCATGCCGGACAGGACGGCGTCGGGGCCGAGTTCGAGGAAGACGGAGACGCCCTGGTCCTCCAGCCAGCGCACGCCCTCGCCGAAGCGGACGGCGCCACGGACGTGACGGACCCAGTAGTCGGCGGAGGCGGCGTCCTCAGCCTGACCGGTCAGATTGGAGACGACCGGGATGCGGGGCTGCTCGTAGGTGAGCCCCTCGGCGACGCGGCGGAAGTCGTCCAGCATCGCGTCCATGTGCGGCGAGTGGAACGCATGACTCACGCGGAGACGACGCGTCTTGTGACCGGCCTGAGCGAACGTCTCGCCCAGCTCCGTGACCACGTCCTCGTCACCGGCGATGACGACGGACGACGGACCGTTGACCGCGGCGATCGACACCTGGGCCTCACGGCCCTCCAAGTGCGCGGCCACAGTCGCCTCATCCGCACCGACGGCCAGCATCGCACCACCCGTGGGCAGCGCCTGCATCAGACGCCCACGAGCAGCGACCAGCGCCACAGCGTCGGCCAGCGACAGCACACCCGCCACATGAGCCGCAGCCAACTCACCAATGGAATGGCCCGTCACGTAGTCCGGACGCACACCCCACGACTCGACCAGCCGATACAGGGCCACCTCAAGCGCAAACAGCCCAGGCTGAGTGAAACCAGTCTGATCCAGCGCCTCACCCTGCTCGAACATCACCTCACGCAGAGGCCGCTCCAGCACCCGGTCGAACTCGGCACACACCGCGTCCAACGCCTCGGCGAACACCGGGAACGCCTCGTACAACTCCCGCCCCATGCCCGCACGCTGCGAACCCTGACCCGAGAACAACACCGCGATCGCGCGCTCCTCAGCAGCAGCGCCACTCGCGTACACACCGGCCGCAGGCTTCCCGGCTGCCAGCGCGCCCAGCCCCCGGACGAACCCGGGACCGTCGTCAGCCACGACGACCGCGCGGTGTTCCAGCGCCGCACGCGTCGTCGCCAGCGAGAACGCCACGTCCACCACGGACAGCTCAGCCGCCGACACCACATGGGCCCGCAACCGCTCGGCCTGCTCCCGCAGCGCCGCCTCGGTCCTGCCCGACAGCACCCACGGCACCGGACAGGTTTCCTCCGCCGCGTCTCCGAGGTCGACCAGCTGGGCGTTCCAGCCGGTGAAGAACGCCTCCCAGCGCGGGGAGAACCCGTCGGTGTCCAGCGCGGCGACGAGACGTACCAGGCCCTCGACCTCGCTTCCCGAACCCGCGTCCTCGGAGCCCGGGTCGGTGAAGCCGACGAAGCCGGCCAACCCGGCGAGGTCGACGAAGCGGTCCTCGTCCTCCCCGCCCGCGTCCTTCTCCCGCAGCCGGTCCAGGCCCAGGGGGCGGCGGCCGTCCTCGCTCAGGCGCCGGTTCCAGTACGCGCCGTCGGTGACGTCCTCGACCGCGCCGGTGCTCGCGGACAGGACCGGGACCCCGGGCTCCGCGAACGTGCACAGTTCCATGAGCCAGCCCAGGTCGGGCTGCGGCAGGGCGCGGCCGTGGGCGACGACCAGAGCGGCCGCGTCCGCCGGCTTCAGCACGCCCGCGACGTGGGCGGCGGCGAGCTCGCCGACCCCGTAACCGGTGACGCGGTCCGGTGTCAGGCCCCAGGACTGCAGGAGCCTGTACAGCGCGACCCCGTGGGCGAACGCCGCGCAGTCCGCCGGGAGAGGCTGCTCCAGCAGTGCGGCGTCGCCGGCCAGGACCTCGCGCAGGGGCTGTTCGAGGTAGGGGTCGAGGTGAGCGCACGCCTCGTCGAAGGCCCGGGCGTACAGCGGGAAGGCGGCGCGCAGTTCGCGCCCCGTCGCCGGCCGCCATCCCTCGCCCGCCGGGAGGACGAACGTCGTGTCGCCGGTGTGGGCGCGTCCGCGCAGGGTCCGGCCGGTGGGCCGGCCGTCGGCGAGGGCGTCGAGCGCGTCGAGCAGGTCGGTCATGTTCCCGGCGACGACGGCGGCGCGTTCCGCGCCCCGGTTCCGGGTCGTGGCCGGGGCCAGCGAGCGGGCGACGTCGACGGCGGACAGGTCCGTGTGGCCGGCGAGCCGGGTGTGGAGGTCGCGGGCGCGGGCCCGCAGACCGTGGTCGCTCGCCGCGGACAGCACCACGGGGGCCACGTCCGCGGTGACGTCACCCGCGTCGGGCAGCGGCGCTTCCTCCTCGGCCGCCGGGGCCGCCGGGGGCTCTTCGATGATGGCGTGGGCGTTGGTGCCGCTGAAGCCGAAGGACGAGACGCCGGCGCGGCGGGGCCTGCCGGTCTCCGGCCACGGCTGCGCGTCGGCGAGGAGTTCCACCGCGCCGGCGGACCAGTCGACGTGCGGGGTGGGCTCGTCGACGTGCAGGGTCCGGGGCAGGACGCCCGCGCGCATGGCCATGACCATCTTGATGACGCCGGCGACGCCGGCGGCGGCCTGCGTGTGCCCGATGTTGGACTTCAGCGAGCCCAGCCATAGCGGCTTGCCGGCCTCGCGCTCCTGGCCGTACGTGGTCAGCAGGGCCTGGGCCTCGATGGGGTCGCCGAGCTTGGTGCCCGTGCCGTGTGCCTCGACGGCGTCGACGTCGGTCGGCTTCAGGCCGGCGTTGGCGAGGGCCTGGCGGATGACGCGCTGCTGGGAGGGGCCGTTCGGGGCGGTCAGGCCGTTGGACGCGCCGTCCTGGTTGACGGCCGAGCCACGGACGACCGCGAGGACGTGGTGGCCGTTGCGGCGTGCGTCCGAGAGCCGTTCCAGGACGAGCAGGCCGACGCCTTCCGACCAGCCGGTGCCGTCGGCCGTGGCGGCGAACGCCTTGCAGCGGCCGTCGGCGGCCAGGCCCTGCTGGCGGCTGAACGAGACGAAGCCGCCGGGGCTGGACATGACGGCGACGCCGCCCGCCAGCGCCAGGGTGGCTTCGCCGAGCCTGAGCGCCTGTGCGGCCTGGTGGAGGGCGACCAGGGACGCCGAGCACGCGGTGTCCACGGTCACCGCCGCTCCCTCGAGCCCGAAGGTGTAGGCGATGCGGCCGGAGGCGACACTGCCGGCGGTGCCGGTGACGAGGTGGCCCTCCATGCCGTCCGGGGCGGCGGCGATGCGGGGGCCGTACTCCTGGGCCTCGGCGCCGACGTAGACGGCGGTGCGGGTGCCGCGCAGGGTGGTGGGGTCGATGCCGGCGCGCTCGAACGCCTCCCAGGAGGTCTCCAGGAGGACCCGCTGCTGCGGGTCCATCGCCAGGGCCTCACGCGGGGAGACGCCGAAGAATCCGGCGTCGAAGCGGGCGGCGTCGAGGAAGCCGCCCTTGTCCACGTAGGTGGTGCCGGGCCGGCCGGAGTGGGGGTCGTAGAGGTTGTCGAGGTCCCAGCCGCGGTCGGCGGGCAGCCGGCCGAGGGTCTCGCCGCCTTCGGCGAGCAGCTCCCAGAGCTGTTCGGGGGAGGCGATGCCGCCGGGGAAGCGGCAGGCCATGCCGACGATCGCGACGGGCTCGTCGCTGGCGAGGGCCGCGACGGGGGTGTCGTCGCCGGGCTTCGTGCCGAGCAGTTCGGCGAGCAGGTGGGCGGCGAGCGCGCGGGGCGAGGGGTGGTCGAAGGCGAGGGTGACGGGCAGCCGCAGGCCGGTGTCGGCGGTCAGCCGGGCGTGCAGGTTGACCGCGGCCAGGGAGTCGAGGCCGAGCTCGTGGAAGGCCTGTCCCTCGGCGACCGCGCCCGGGCCGGCCAGGCCGAGGACGTCGGTGACGGCGGTGCGTACGAGGTCGAGCAGGAGCCTCTCGCGCTCGTCCGGGCCGAGCTCGCGCAGGCGCGTGCTCCACGGCACCTGGGGGGCATCGGAGGAGAGCTCGTCAGGGCCGTGTGTCATTGCGCTCCGCTCACTCGACAATTCGTGGATCCGCCCTCGCCGGTGCGGCCGGGCCCGGATGTTCCGGGTCCGGCTTTCCGTATGCGGATACCGCGGCCGCCCGCGCCAGGGAAACCAGCGGGCCGAATCCGTACGCAATTCGGTCGGGGATTTACCGAGAAGATATAGAGGGCCGCACCTCCGGCGGTAGCCGCACTTCCCCCTAACGAACCCCCTAAACCCCCCTATCTTTCTGCGCTAAAGCCTGCGCGATGGTGTGGGTGGCGGGTGCGCGTCGCGGTGGGACGACTGCCGGTGGGTGGCCGGGGACTTGACTGCGCAGCAGGTCAGTGATGGTGTGCCGGGTCGGGTCGGCGAAGCGGAATTGCCGGTGCTGCCGTCGAGTGTCGCCCGGGTGCCGGGGGAAGGCAATTCCACCGTCGCCACCGGTCGGTACGCTACGCTTCGCCGGAACGCGAACCAGGCGGCCGGGCTTGGGGATTTCGCTGAATATTCTGCGCGAGTGTGAGCCGATTATGCCCGGCGCCCGAAACTTCCACCGGTTACCGGGGTGAAAATGACCGTTTCCACGTCACGTACGGCCCTTCGGGCCGAGGGGCTCGTCAAGAACTTCGGCTCCGTCCGCGCGCTCGACGGCGTCGATCTGGAGCTGCCCGCGGGCAAGGTGCTCGGGTTGCTCGGCCCCAACGGTGCGGGCAAGACGACGAGCGTACGGGTCCTCGCGACCCTGTTGCGGCCCGACGGCGGCCGCGCCTGGGTCAACGGCCACGACGTGCTGGCCGAGCCCCACAAGGTTCGCCAGTCGATCGGGCTGTCCGGCCAGTTCACGGCGGTCGACGAGAGCCTGACCGGCTACGAGAACGTGGTCATGTTCGCGCGGCTGAGCGGACTGTCCAAGGCGGACTCGGTGGAGCGGGCCAACCAGCTCGTCGACCGGTTCGGTC
Source organism: Streptomyces cinnamoneus (assembly GCF_002939475.1). Classification (NCBI taxonomy): domain Bacteria; kingdom Bacillati; phylum Actinomycetota; class Actinomycetes; order Kitasatosporales; family Streptomycetaceae; genus Streptomyces; species Streptomyces cinnamoneus. Next base: position 876,609 of record NZ_PKFQ01000001.1, read on the forward strand.
TGCGGCACGCCGCGAGCCGGCCGCCGAAGACGTACTCCGGTGGCATGCGGCGCCGTCTCGACCTGGCGAGCGCACTGGTGGGCAACCCCGCCGTGGTGGTGCTGGACGAGCCGACGACGGGTCTCGACCCGCGGGGCCGGCTGGACACCTGGGAGCAGGTCGGCGAGCTGGTCAGCGACGGCACGTCCGTGCTGCTGACCACCCAGTACCTGGAGGAGGCCGACCACTTGGCCGACTCGATCGCCGTGATCGACCACGGCAGGGTCATCGCGCACGACACCGCCGACCGGCTCAAGACGCAGATCGGCGCCGACAAGATCAAGGCCGTGGTGGCCGATCCGGCGGATCTGCCCAGGCTGAAGTCCGTCCTCGCCGAGGTCGGTACGGCCGCGCCCTCGGTGGAGGAGTCCTCCCGTGCGGCGACGGTCACCGTGACCACCGGGGTCAAGGCGCTGATGGCCGCCATCCAGCGGCTGGAGGCCGAGGGCATCGAGCTGGTGGACATCGGTCTGCAGCGGCCCTCGCTGGACGATGTCTTCTTGTCCCTGACCGGCAAGAGCGAGCAGGACGCGTCGCGTGCGCCGCAGCCCGTCGCCTGAGTGGTCCGTCTGAGTTGTCCGTCCCGGCCCGAATTCCCGAGAAGGTGTTGTGAGCAACGTAGCCGAGGCTGTCCGTAGCAGCACGATCATCACCAGGCGCAACCTGCTGCACATCTGGCGGGAACCCGGCGCCCTGATATCCCACTTGTGCACGTCCATCATGTTCGTCGTGCTGTTCGCGTTCGTGATCGGCGGTGGGCTGGGCGCGGCCTATCCCGAGTACCTCATCCCGGGCATGCTGGGCCAGAACGCGGTGTTCGTGAACATCTACACCACGGTCGGCCTCGCCTACGACATGGAGAAGGGCATCGTCGACCGGTTCCGGTCCCTGCCCATCTCCCGTGCGGCCGTGCTCTTCGGGCGGACGAGTTCGGACCTGTTCGCCACGGCGATGAACCTCGCCATCCTGTCGCTGTGCGGGCTGCTCATCGGCTGGCGCGTGCGGACGGACGTCTTCTCGGCCATCGGCGCCTACGGCCTGCTGCTGCTGTTCGCCTTCGCGATCTCCTGGGCCGGCGCCTACATCGGGCTGCTGTGCCGTCGCGTCGAGCTGGCGCAGAGCGCCGGCATCATCTGGGTGTTCCCGTTCACCTTCATGTCGTCGGCGCTGGTGGGCAGCCAGTACATGCTCCAGCCGTTCAAGTTCATCGCCGAGTGGAGCCCGCTGACCGCGCTGTGCGACACGATCCGCGACCTGTTCGGCAACCCCTACCCGGAGGACTTCCCCAAGGGTTCGAGCTGGGCCGCGCACAACTCCGCGCTGTACTGCACGCTGTGGTGCCTGGGGCTGCTGGCGGTGTTCGTCCCGCTGACCGTCCGCCGTTACCGCAAGCTCTCGGGCAGCTGAGCCGGCCCGCCGCCCCGGTCGTCGAAGGCCCCCGGAACCCACTCGGGTTCCGGGGGCCTTCGCGTGTTCCCGCGCGGCGGGCGGTCAGCCCCGGTCGAGGAAGGGGGCGAGGAGGTGCGGCACCGCCTCGTCGGCGAAGGCCAGACCCTCGCCGAGCTGGACGTCGTAGACGGGGTAGGCGCCTTCCTTGCCGGCCGCCGTGGTCGCCATGACCGTGGCCAGGCCCGCCCAGCGCTGGGTGGGCGAACGGACGATCTTCCAGCCGATCACGCTGTCGCGCTGCAGGGCCACGGTCCGCCGCTTGAACGTGCCGTACCGGGTGATGAGGTGGCGGCCGCGGACGGTGTGCCCGAGCGCGCGGTAGGCGTCGGTGGCCAGCCACGCCCCCAGGGGCAGCAGGACCAGCGCGGAGATCCACGCGATGTGCAACAGCACGGGGGTGAGGAAGAGGCCGAGCACCGCGGGCACCGCGCACGTGCCGAGCACGGTGAGCGCCGCACGGGTGTGGCGGCGGCGCAGGGCGGCGCGGGGGTGGGCCGTCAGCGGGACGGTGGTGGGGGACGGCTGTTCACCGGCGACGGTGGCGGCGATGTCGTCGGCCAGGGCGCGCGGGATTCCGGGGGTGAGGGTCTTGAGCTTGGTGACCTCCGAGTCGTCCGCCTTGTCGAGGCCGGTGGCCACGGCCGCGACCTGCGCGCCGCCGCCCAGGCGCAGCAGCAGGGGTTCGGCGATCTCGATGCCGCGCATCCGGCAGGCGTCGATGGAGAGGGAACGGGTGGTCAGCAGACCGCGGTTGACGGCCAGGTTGCCGTCGTCGTCGCGCTCGAAGCGGTAACCCCACCATTCCTCCGCGGACATGGCGACGGCGGCGAGCGTGCCGATGGCGAGGACGGCGACGGTGCCGACGACGATGGTCTGCCACAGCAGGTCCGTGCCGAGGAGGTGGACGAGGGTGTGGAGCACCTTCTCGGGTTTGACGCCGAAGCCGTCGAGGAGGCGGAGGGCCATGCCGAAGAGGATGGCGATGCCGAGGACGCCCCAGCAGGTGAGGGGCATGTAGCGCACCCACGCCCAGTCCATCCGGGCGATGGTCCCGTCGTCGTCGGCCGTGGTGGTGGCGGAGGTGGCGGCGCGGCGCAGCAGGACGCGGCGCAGTTCGTGGGCCTCGTCCTTGCGCAGGGCTTCGAGCTGGGTGTCGCCGTTGTCGCCGCCGCCGCGCTGGGCGGTGGTGATCTTGACGACGACCAGGCCGAAGACGCGGTGGAAGGGGTCGGCGGTGATGTCGACGCCGCGTATCCGGTCGCAGGGGATCGAGCGGTGGCGGCGGCCGACGAGTCCGGTGTGCACTTCCAGGAGGTCGCCGGCGACGCGGTAGCGGGTGGTGAGCAGTTGCACGAGCCGCCACAGCATGAGCATCAGGAAGACGCCGGTGAGCAGGCCGAGGCGGATGAAGGCGGCGCTGTCGAGGCGGCCGAGGGTGATCATCGCGTAGAAGGCGGTGGACAGCGCGGGCGGGATCAGCCACTTGAGCTGGACGAGCAGGAGCCTGTTGTCGAGCCGGCGCCAGGGCGGGCCGCTCTCCCGGGGGGCGGCGGGGCCGGCGGGCTGTTCGCCGGTGGCGGGGGCGTCGGGCCGGTGGGTGCCGGCGGGGCGGTTCACGTCGCGTCCCCGTCGGCGCCCTGGGTGGCCTGGGTGGTCGCGGTGAGGTGGTCCACGACCTCCTTGGCGAGGTCGTGGCTGAGGCCGTGGATGCGCACGGGCCCCGCGGCGGAGGCGGTGGTGACGACGACGGTGGCGAGGCCGAGCATCTGCTGGAGGGGGCCGCGGGCGGTGTCGACGGTCTGGATGCGGGACATGGGGGCGACGCGCCACACCTGCCACAGCCAGCCGGAGGCGGTGTAGACCGCCTCGCCGGTGGTCTCCCAGCGGTGCACGCGGAAGCGCCAGCTGGGCACGATCAGTACGTAGGCCACCGACAGCAGCAGCGACAGCGCGATGACGCCCACGGACAGCGGCAGCGGCGTCTTCTTCCAGAGCCACAGCTCCAGGCCCGCCACACAGGCCAGGAACCCCAGGACGGTGAGCACCGCCTGCCACGTCCACCAGGTGATGGCGCGCGGGTCGACCGGGTGGGCCGGCGGCCGTAGCCGCGGGGCCGCGGGCGCCGTGCCCGCCGTGTCCGGAGCGGGCCCGTGCCGCCCTGTTGTGTTGTGTACCGCGGATTCCCGCATCGTTCCGGCCTTTCCGTCCATGCCCGTCTTCCCCGGATCCTCGCGCGTCGTGACCCGGCTTTCCCACCGTGTCACGACAACGGCGCTGCACGCCGTCGGACCGTGTCCGATGGCGTGCAGCGCTGGGCCGGGCCGCCCCAGGCCGGGGGAACCTGGGCGGCCCGGCCGGTCAGGTGGCGTTGCGCTTCGTCTTGTCCAAGGCGAAGATCATGACCAGGGAGACGACCGAGACCACGCCGGCGACGATCATCGAGGCCGGGTCCGGCAGGTACAGCGGCAGGAAGGCACCCTTGGTGTGGTTGCCGACGATCTTGAAGATGACCGGGATGATCCCGAACCAGGCGCCGATGACGAGGGTGGCGAACTGCAGCAGATCGATAGTCTTCTTCTTCATTCCAAAAGCCTTCCATGCCTGTGGGTCGGTAGACGCGTCAATCGGGCCGAACCGGCCGGCCACCCTTGCGCCATCCCCTCTTTCGTCATCCGGTCGAGGACGATGACCTGGGGCCACCGAGCGGCGTAGGCCCATCTGAACCCCGGGATCCGCCCGCCGTACGGAAACCGCTCCCGCCGGCTTGCTGATCGCCCGGTGTCCACAGGCGCTGCGGCTCGCATCGCTGTCCGGATCTGATGAAATTCTCGCCCGGCCGCCGAGCGGCGCACCAGTCCCCAAGGTCGTGATCAAAGACGACCAAAGTTCGGTCGGGCACGACTTTCGTCATGGTCGCACCCCCGCCCCTACGCACCCCTAAACCGATGTCTTTGCAGGTGAGATGGTCGCTTCCCGGACAAGGTACGACCTACGCTCGGGGCTCAAGTACCGGGCGCCCCTTCCGGATTCGGCCATGTCTCGGCACGCCCCGTCCGGCGGCCGGCGCGCTCACCGCAAACCGCTGCAGGTGGAGGAGTCCGTGACCACGACATCGCGACCAACGGGGAAGTCGCTCCCCACGGAGGGGCAGCCGGACGACCCCGCGCAGGCCGAGGCCGCGTCGGGACTGCCGCCCCTGGCGTGGAAGCCCGTGACCGCCGTCGCAGCGGTGCTCGGCCTGCTGCTGCTGGCCACCAGCGGCCGCTGGGGCTACCAGGGCGACGAGCTGTACTTCCTGGGTGCCAGTGAGCACCTGAGCTGGGGCTACGCCGACAATCCGCCGCTGCTGCCGCTGCTGGCCGGCGCCATGGACAGCCTGTTCGGCGGCTCGCTGGTGGGCCTGCGGCTGCCCTCGACGATCCTCGCGGCCACCGGCACGCTGTTCGCGGCGCTGATCGCCCGTGAACTCGGCGGCGAGACGAAGGCGCAGCTGCGCACCGCGGTCGCCTGGGCGGCGGTGCCGCTCGTCATGATCGTCGGCCATGCGCTGTCGGCGTCGACCGTCGACCTCTTCGCGTGGACCGCGGTGACCTGGCTGCTGGTGGCCTGGGTCCGCCGGCAGGACGACAGGCTGCTGCTGTGGATCGCCCTGGTCTCCGTGGTGTCCATGCAGGCCAAGTACTCGATCGTCTTCCTCTGGGTCGCGGTCGGGATCAGCGCCCTGGCCGTCGGTCCGCGGCGGCTGCTGCGCCGCCCGATGCTGTGGGTGGGCGCGGCGGTCGTGTTCGCGACCGTGATACCGGGGCTGCTGTGGCAGGCCGACCACGGCTGGCCGCAGCTGCACATGGCCGACGTGTTCCGGCGGGAGAGCGCGGGTCCCGTGGCGTACGTGGGGGTCGCGCTGTTCCTGGCCGGTCTGCTGCTGGTGGTGCTGTCGGCCCACGGTCTGTGGCAGCTGCTGCGGTCGCCGGACCTGCGGCCGTACCGGTTCCTGGGCTGGAGCTTCGTCGGCCTGTTCGTCTTCTTCCTCGTGACCGGCGGCCGGCCGACCTACGTGGCGGGGCTCTTCCCCCTGCTGTGGGCGGCGGGCGCGGTGCGGATGCAGCGCGGAACGCCCGCGAAGTGGTGGCGCTGGGCGGTGAGCTGGCCGGTCTTCGGGCTGGTCGCCGCGCTGTCGATCGTGACCTCGCTGCCGGTCCTGCCGCGCTCGGACGACGACCCCCCGGTGGCCGGCACGGACAACAACCCGCAGGCCGCGGAGACGGTCGGCTGGGACGACCTGGTGACGGCGGTGGAGAAGGCCACGCAGTCGGTGCCGGCCGGTGAGCGCGAGCACGCCGCGATCGTCACCGAGTACTACACCGAGGCCGGCGCGCTGGAGCACCTCGGCCGCGGCGAGGACCTGCCGAAGGTCTACAGCGCCCACCGCGGTTACTGGTACTTCGGCGGGCCGTCGGACGACGCCACCACCACGATCTTCGTGGGCTCGGACCGCGAGGAGCTGCTCAAGCGGTTCAGCGACGTGCGCGAGGCCGCGACGACCGCGGGCAAGGGCAACGCGGTGGCGGGCACGAAGGTGTGGATCTGCAAGGGCAACCGGCAGCCGTGGTCGCAGATGTGGCCGGACATGGGCCACCTTTACTGATCCGCGCGTTCCCCCGAGGGCCTACGCCGCGGGGCCGGTCACCAGCCGACCAGCCTCGCGTCGTAGGCCAGCCTGCTCATCTGGGTCCGGTTGGTGCACTCCAGCTTGACCAGCATGCGGGAGACGTGCCCCTTGACGGTGCCCTCCGAAAGCCGCAGGCGCGCCGCGATCTGCGCGTTGGACAGCCCCTCCCCCAGCGCGGTGAGCACCTCGACCTCCCGCCCGGTGAGGCCCTTGACGAGCCGTTGGGCCCGTGCCCGCGCGGTCTGCTCGCCGGCTGAGGCGGCGATCAGGCGGCGGGTGGCCGAGGCGGAGAGGACGGTGTGCCCGTCGGCGGCCACCCGGACCAGGCTGATGAGGTCCTCCGGCGGCGTGGACTTGACGAGGAAGCCCGCCGCGCCGGCGCGCAACGCCCGTACGACGTACTGGTCGGCGTCGAAGGTGGTGAGGGCGACCATGACCGGCGGGTCCGGCATCTGGCTGAGCCGTTCGATGGCGGTGAGCCCGTCGACGCCGGGCATCCGCAGGTCCATGAGCACGACGTCGGGCCGGTGCCGGATCACCGCCTCCACGGCGGCCGCTCCGTCGTCGGCCTGGCCGACCACCTCGATGTCGTCGGCGGTGGCGAGGATCGTGTTCAGATGGGCGCACACCATCGGTTCGTCGTCGACGACCAGCACGCGGACCACGTCACGGGGCATGGGTCAAGCCTTTCATAACTGCGGATGCCGCTCCCGGAACCTGGGGTACCGGGTTTCCAGCGACGGCGCCGAGACTACCCGAGTCGATCAGTCGCTCCCGACCGGGCGAGCCGGCTCGCGACGGTGGAGGGCGCGCCAACGAGACGCCGAATCCCGGCAGTCGGACCATGGATCCGGCTGCCGGGATTCGGCGTGAGCTGCCAAGAGGTGTCCGATGGGGCGGCACGGGCCCTGCGGAGCCCGGCACGGCACCTCGCTGCGTTGTCGCATCAGCCGAGGACGCCCGGTCCGAGGCAGATGCTCCGCCTTGCGACGCTCCCCCCGGCTACCGCTGCGAGGTGCCCCCAGCGGACACCGCAGGACCCGCACCGACCCATCGGAGCCCCCTAGGAGAGGGAGAAGCGGACCTCGCCGGCGACGATCGGGTTGGTGTAGTTCTTCGTGGAGATCTTGACCTTGTTCATGGCGAGGCCCGTGAGGACCTCGAAGACCGCGCGGCGGGCGTTCATGGCGGTGGAGTAGCCGGGGTCCAGGTGCGGGGCGACCTCGACCACGTCCATGCCGACGAGGTTCGTCTCGTGCGCGATCCGGCGCAGGGCCGTGAACAGTTCACGCGTGTTCAGCCCGGCGGGCTCGGGAGTGCCCGTGCCCGGCGCGAAGGCGGGGTCGAGGACGTCGATGTCCAGGGAGATGTAGACGTGGTCGGCGACCGCCTTGGCCTCCTCGATCACCTTGTCCACGACGGCGGCGAGCCCGACGCGCTCGATCTCGGCCATGAAGTGCGACTTCATGCCGGCCCGGCGCATCCAGTTGAACAGCTGGTCGTCCGGGCCGGTCGCGGTGCGCAGTCCGACCTGGATGATGTTCGCGCCGGGCACCATCTCGTCGTGCATCAGCCGGCGGATGGGGGTGGTGTGGGTGGCCTTGTGGCCGAACAGCTCGTCGTGGCAGTCGGGGTGGGCGTCGAAGTGGACGACGGCGATGCTGCCGCGCCCGTGCACCTCCGAGAGCGCGCCCACGCTGGGCCACAGCAGCGAGTGGTCGCCGCCGAGGACGATCGGGGCGGCCCCCACCTCGGCGATCTCACGCACGAGGCCGCGGATGGGCTCCATGGACCGGGTGATGTCGAACGGGTCGACGGCCGCGTCCCCGTAGTCGACGACCTTGAGGACGTTGAACGGGTTGACGCGGGTGGCCGAGTGGATGTACGCCTCGGGGGTGGCGTACATGTAGCGCTCGTCCGAGCGGATCGCCCGCGGGCCGTAGGCGGCCCCGCGATGTCCGGTGGAGACGTCGACGGGACAGCCGACCACGGCGGCGTCGACCTTCCCCGCGCGCAGGTCGTCCTGGTTCAGGGCGAGCGGGACGCCCATGAAGGTCGGCATGCCCGAGTAGGCCGGCTGTACGTAGTAGCGGCGAAGGTCGATGGGACCCGCCTCACGACGCGGTGAGAAGGAGCGGTCGACCTCCCGCCGCCAGTTCTCGGACTCGGGTGTGTCGCTCATTTCGCTCCTCGTTGCAACCGGGCGGCGCCGGCGAGGCGGGCGGCGGCCATGCGTGGTGTACGCCTCACTCAGCCCACACATGGCCGACGGGCCACATGGCTGTACGGTGAATATATTCATGGGCCACCACCTCACAGAACCCCTATCGCCCCCTCCATGCCCCCTGAGCCGGTGTTACCGATGGTTCCGTTAAGGCCGCTTGCTCTGCGTGATCATGGTCTGGACCTGGCAGTTCTTGTGCCCTACGCCACAAAGAAGGGCGAGGGCTCCCTTCCACTCAGGCCGGGACACCCCTACGGAAACACTCATAACGGCCCCGCACGGCCATGGCGGGATCGGTGCGCCCCAGAGAAGGCGACCGCCTAAATCCGGCCACTGTGGGGCCTCGTGGACAAGTCTCCGGCCAGGCTGCGCATTTCGCCGGATTTCCAGCACGCCGCCCCCATGCCACCATCCACTGTGAACCGATATGACGCGGTTGTAGTGGGCAGTGGTCACAACGCACTGGTCACGGCGGTTTATCTGGCCCGCGCGGGCTGGAGCGTCGTCGTCCTCGAAGGCAACGACCGTCCCGGTGGCCTCGTCCGCACCGACGAGGTGACCGTGCCGGGGTTCCGGCACGACGTGTACTCCTCGGCACACCCCTTGTTCACCTCCGGCCCCGCCTACGCCGAACTCGGCCCCGAACTGGCCGCGTGCGGCCTGACGTACCGCGACTCGCCCTTCAGCATCGGGGTGTCGATGCCCGGCGCGGAGTCCGCGGTGTTCTCGACGGACGCCGCGGCGAACGTGGCGGAGGCCGACCGGCTCGCCCCGGGCGACGGTGCCGCGCTCGCCGCGCTGCTGGCGGACTTCGCCCCGTACGCCGGACCGGTGTTCGCGCTGTTCGCGGCGGATCTCGCCGACCCGGGACCCACACGGATCGTCCACGGCCTGATGCGCGACGACGGGCACTGCTCCACGTTCGCCCAGCGTTTCCTGCGCACCTCCCGGGACCTCCTGGAGCACCGCTTCTCGTCGCCGGTGCTCCGGGGGCTGCTCGCGCCGTGGGCGCTGCACCTGGGGCGCGGACCCGACGAGGCCAACAGCGCCTTCTGGACGCTGCTGACGCTCGTCGCCGTGACCACGGCCGGCATGCCCACCCCCGAAGGCGGCAGCGAACAGCTCGCGCGGGCGCTCACGACCCTGACCGAACGGCACGGAGGGCGCGTGGAGACGGGACGGTGGGTGGAGCGCGTCCTGGTCCGGGACGGCCTCGCCACGGGCGTGCGCACGGCGGACGGCGAGGTCGTGACGGCCGCGCGGGCCGTCGTCGCCTCGGTCAACCCCGACCAGCTGTACCTGAAGCTGCTCGCGCACGAGGACGGCGTGGTGCCCCCGGTCATCCGGCAGCAGGCGGACGAGTACCGCTACGGGCGCGGCTGCGTGCAGCTGCACCTCGCACTGTCCGAGCCGCCCCGGTTCGAGGACGAACGGCTGACCCGCACCGGGCTCGTCCACCTCACCCGCGGCCTCGACGCCCTGTCCCGTTCGGTCAACGAGGCGGCCCGCGGCCTGCTCCCCGCACGACCGACCATCGCCTTCGACACTCCTTCCACCGCCGACCCGACGCGCTGCCCGCCGGGTGCGGCCGTGGCGCGGCTGCAGATCCTCGACGTCCCCCTGCGGCTCCGGGGGGACGCCGCCGGGGAGATCGACACCCGTGCCGGCTGGACGGACGACGTGAAGAACGCCTTCGCCGACAGGGTGATCGGCCTCGCCGCCCGTCACACGCCGAACCTGCCCGGGGCGATCGTCGGCCGCCATGTGATCGGCCCGGACGACCTGGCCCGCTTCAACCCGAACTGCGGACCGGGCGACCCCTACGGCGGCAGCCACGAACTGGCCCAGAGCTATCTGCTGCGCCCCCTGCCCGGCCAGCCGTCCCACCGCACCGTCGTGCCGAACCTCTTCATGGTCGGCGCCGCGACCTGGCCGGGGCACGGCGTCAACGGCGCCTCCGGATACATCGTGGCCGACAAGCTCCTGACGAGCGGGGCGAGGACCGCCTCCCGGACCGTGTAGCGGACCCCGTCGCCGGACGGAACGGGCGCACCGCCCCGCCCCCCGGCGACGGGCGGCGCTCTCCGCCACGGCTACGCTGCCGGAATGAGCATCCCGTCCACAGCAGCCATCCGGGCCCTCCACGAGCGCCACGCCCCCTCCCCCGAGGCGCTGGAGCTGGTCTACACGCACTGCGAGATCGTCTGGAAGATCGCGGAGCAGCTCCTGGACGGCATGGCCGAGGACGTCGACAGGGACCTGGTGCGCGCGGGCTGCCTCCTGCACGACATCGGCGTCTACCGCCTCTTCGACGCCACCGGGCGGCTGGACCACGGGAACTACATCCGCCACGGTCTGCTCGGACACGAGATCCTCCAGGCCGAGGGCCTGTCCGAGGAGGTCTGCCGGTTCTGCTCCTGTCACACGGGGGTGGGTCTGACGCGGCACGACATCGTGTCCCAGCAACTCCCCCTTCCCGTCGGCGACTACGTGGCCGTCACGAGGGAGGAGCAGCTGGTGATGTACGCGGACAAGTTCCACAGCAAGTCCAGGCCGCCGGTCTTCCTCTCCGCCGACACCTACGCCGCCCGCATCAAGCGCTTCGGCGACGACAAGGCCGACGCGTTCACCGGGCTGCGCAAGACGTTCGGCGAACCGGAGCTGACGCTTCTGGCGGCGTCGTACGGTCACGCCCTCACCTAGGGGGTGTCCGATGGGGCGGCACGGGTCCTGCGGGCACCCGGCACGACACCTCGCTGCGTTGTCGCATCAGCCGAGGACGCCCGGTCCGAGGCAGATGCTCCGCCTTGCGATCTACCGCACCGGACACCGCAGGACCCGCACCGACCCATCGGACACCCCCTAGCGGTTCAGCCGCCCGTTCCCCCGGGGCCCCGCGGCTCCGACGGGCAGCAGGCCGTCCGCCCCGGCGCCGTCGCGGGCCGGGGCGCGATGCGCGCCCAGCGTCGCCAGCACGGAGCGCGCCACGGTCTCGCCCTCCTCGTACCCGTGCGCCCGTGCCTCCCTGATGGCGTCGTCGAGCTCACGTACGGCGTCGCCCGTGCGGCCCCTGGCGGCCAGCACCTCGCCGTACAGGGTGCGCAGGACCACGCGCCGGGGTGCCGCGGCGGGGGGTGCGGCGAGCGCCAGGCCGCGCGCGGCGTGGACCGCGGCCTCGGCGGAGGCGCCGACGGCCAGGAGGTGGTGCGTGAGGTGCTGGTGGGCGAGGGTCACGGTCTCGGTGAGACCGGCCCGCTCGGCCAGGGCGAGGGCCCGGACCAGCAGGTCGCGCGGGCGCTCCCGCTCGCCGTGCCGGGCGAGTGCGACGGCGAGGTTGATCCGGGCGACGGCTTCCCCGCCCGTGTCCCCCGCCCGGGCGGCGAGCTCGGGGGCGCACTCCAGCTGGACGAGGGCTTCCCGGGGCCTGCCCTCCTCGGCCAGCACCCAGCCCAGCAGTGCCCGTGCCCGGGACTGGGCGCCGAGGTCGCCGTCGTGTTCGGCGGAGACCAGGCCCTGCTCGAGCAGCGGCACCCAGCCGTCGCGGACCTGCCACACGATCAGGGGCCACTGGAGGAGGACCAGGCGCCAGGCGCGGTCGTGCAGGCCCGCCGCGGTGGCGGCCGCCACCGCGCCGCCCAACGTGCTCCGCTCGGCGGAGTACCAGGCGAGGGCGCTCGTACGGTCCGTGAACGTCCGGATCGCGGCGGAAGGCCGGACCCCCGGAGGCACCGTGCAGCACGGCTGGCTGCCGGGCTCCGCGGCGGCGCTCGCCGCGAGGAGCGTGTGGATCCAGTGGTCGAGGAGCCGCAGCAGCCCGCCGGAGTCGTGCCCGGGGGTCAGGGTGCGGGCGTAGAGGCGTACGAGGTCGTGCAGCACGTAGGACTGCGGACCGGTCTCGACGACCAGCTGGGCGTCGGCCAGCTGGTCCAGCGCGACGGCTGCCTGGCGGGGCGGGCAGTCGGCGAGCGCGGCGGCCGTGCAAACGTCGAGTGCGGCACCGGTGTGCGGCCCGAGACGGTGGAACATCCGCCGCGCCTGCTCGGGCAGGTGCTGGACACTGAGGCCGAGGGCGGCGGCGACCCCGGTGTCCCCGGCCTTCAGCAGGTCCAGCCTGTTCTGTTCGTCGGCGAGCTCACCCGCGAAGGCGGCCAGTCCGCGGTGCGGACCGGTGGCGAGACGGGCGGCGGCGACGCGCAGGGCGAGGGGCAGGCCGTCGCACAGCTCGGCGAGCCGTGCGGCCGCCTCGGGTTCGGCCTCGACCAGGTCCGCGCCGAGGACGGCGGTGAGCAGCACGGTGGACTGGGCGGTGGGCAGCTCGGTGAGCGGCACGGGACGGGCGGCGTCCGAGGCCACCAGTCCGCCCAGCCGGTCGCGGCTGGTGACGAGCGTGACGCAGTCCTCCCCGTCGGGCAGCAGGGGGCGGACCTGCTCGGAGTCGCGGGCGTTGTCCAGGACGACCAGCATCCTGCGTCCCGCGGTCAGCTCGCGGTAGCGGGCGCCCATCGCCTCGGGCGAACCGGGCATCCCCTCGGCCGGGACGCCGAGCGCCAGCAGGAACTCCCGGAGCACGGCGGTGGTCCCGCGGGCCGGGACGGGGCTGTAACCGCAGAGGTCGGCGAACAGCCGGCCGTCGGGGAAGTCCGCGTGGCGCCGGTGTGCCCAGTGCACGGCGAGCGCGGTCTTCCCGACACCGGCGCTGCCGGTGATCACCGCGAGGGCCGCGGGGACGCTCGACGTGGCCCGGTCGAGTGCCGCCAGCTCGTCCTCGCGCCCCGTGAAGCCCCGGGGGCGGCGCGGCAGGAGCTGCGGAGCGGGGCGGGCGGGGACGGCCGCGGCCGGTGCGACCGCTTCCTTCCGCTCCCGGGGCTCGCAGGACGCCGGGGTCCCCTCGGGGGCGTCGGCTCTCAGGAGAGCGGTGTACGCGCCGGTGAGCACCGCGCCGGGGTTGATGCCGAGCTGGTCGGCGAGCAGCCGCCGGGTGCGGTGGAACCAGTCGAGCGCGTCCGACTGGCGGCCCGCCCTGCTCAGGGCCAGCATCAGCGCGGCGATCAGCGACTCCCGCAGCGGGTGGGCGACGGCCTCGGTGCGCAGGACGGCCGCCGCCGCGTCGTCCTCGCCGAGCCGCCCGTGGGCACGGGCCAGTTCCTCCACGGCGGCGAGCCGCAGTTCCTCCAGGCCGTGGGCGGCGGTCTCGAGCAGCGGGCTCTGCACGGTCCCGGCGAACGCGGGCCCCCGCCACAGTCCGAGGGCGGCCTGGAGCGTCGCCACGGCCTCGCGCGGCTCGTGCCGCACCCGGGCGCGCTGGAGCAACTCCTCGAAGCGGTGGGCGTCGAGCAGGGCCTCGGGCAGCCGCAGGAGGTAGGCCGGTCCCTGGGTGACGAGTTCGACGCCGTGGGCCGGCGCCCCGTGGTCGGCGAACAGCGCGCGCAGCCGTGAGACGTGGCCCTGCAGCACGGTCCGGGAGTGGCGGGGCGGCTCCTCGTCCCACAGCGCCTCGGTCAGCCGGTCGACGGGCACGGCCGCGTTGGGGTGCAGCAGCAACATGGCAAGGAGGCTGCGGCGCTTGGCGGGTCCGAGCGGGAGGGCTTCTCCGCGCTCCGTCACCACGGCGACCGTTCCCAACACGCGGAACTCCATGCGGGCCCCATCCCTGTCCATACGTTCGGCCTTCGGCCGAGGATACGTCGGGCCATACCGGGACATGACCGTTGCCCCGCGGGAGCGGCACCCCTGGCGGCGGCCCCTTGCGTTTCCGCCAGCGGGACCGGCAAGCCGCCGTTAGTCGTCGTTAGCCGGCCGTTAGAAGCCCGTTGGCGGCCGGTGAGACGCTCTTCGGGCCGAGGGATCCACGGAACGTCCCGTGACACACGGGTGAGCGGATCCAGCACCCAAGCCGGCGCAACGACCTGGAAGGAAGTCGGCGATGAGCCGTCGCGACAACTCCTGCCCCGCTCGCCACGGTACGACGCCGTGCCCGGAGGCCGGCGACCGGGCCCGGCCCCTTGGGGGGCCGTTCCGAAGGGCCCACCCCCGTTCCGGGTGGAGCCGGAAGACGGGCTCTACGCCCGTAGATGCGATGTTGACCGGCCGTTGACCGCCCTCATGCAGCATGAGCCGTGCCGATCCGGGGCCGTGACCACCCCTCAGCCCTGTGGCCTTGCTCAAGGAGTTACCGTCGCATGACTGATGATTCCCAGCCCTCCCGTCGACGAGGGGGGACCGTAGCGGGCGGCCTGTTACGCCGCCACCACGACTTCCGGCTGCTGTGGGCCGGCGAGACCGCCCGGGCGTTCGGAGCCTCCGTCACGGGCCTCGTGCTCCCCCTCGTCGCCGTGTCCACCCTGCACGCCGACACCTTCCTCGTGAGCCTCATCAACGCGGCCACCTGGGTGCCCTGGCTGGTCATCGGCCTCCCGGCGGGGGCCTGGGTGGACCGCATACGGCGCAGACCGGTCATGCTGGCCTCCGACGCGGTGTGCTGCGTGCTCTTCGCGAGCATCCCCCTGGCGGCCTGGGCCGGGTGGCTGAGCACGGCCCAGCTGATGGTCGTCGCCCTGCTCACCGGCACCGCCGCCGTCTTCTTCCACACCGCATACGTCGCCTACCTCCCCACGCTCCTGGCGCCGGAGGACCAAGCCGAGGGCAACGCGAAGCTCCACGGCAGCGACTCGGCCGCGGGACTCGTCGGAATCGGCTCGGGCGGCCTCGTCGCGCAGCTCTTCGGAGTCGCCAACGGCCTGCTGGCCAACACCACGACGTTCCTCGTCTCCTTCGTGTGCGTCGCGCGCATCAGACACCGCGAGCCCCCGCCCGAGCCCGTCGAGCGCGCCCGCGGCGCACTGGCCCGCGAGATCGGCGAAGGGCTCAGGATGGTCGCGTCCGACCCCTACCTGCGCTCGTTCACCCTGTTCGGCGCCACCGCCAACCTCGTGCTGACCGCCTACCAGTCGATAGCCGTCGTGTTCCTCTTCCAGGACGTCGGGGTGTCCTCCGGGATGATCGGCGTCATGGGCACGATCGGTGGCCTCGGCAGCGTCCTCGGCGCCCTCGTGGTGCGCCGCACGGCCGACCGGCTCGGCTCCGGCCGGGCCCTCCTCCTCTTCGAAATGGGCCTCCTCCTCTTCGCCCCCCTCATGGCGTTCACCAGCCCCGGACCCGGACTCCTGCTGTACGTCGCCGGCAGCGCGGCCGTGGGCACGGGCGTGGTGGCGGGGAACATCATCAAGGCCGGTTTCCTACAGCGCTACTGCCCGTCCCACGCACTCGGCCGGATCTCGGCGAGTTCGGCGTTCCTCAACTTCGGGGCCATGCCGCTCGGCGCCCTGCTCGGCGGCGCCCTGGGCACCGCCATCGGCCTCCGCCCCGCGTTCCTGGCCCTCACCCTCCTGCTGCCGCTGAGCACGCTCATCCTCTTCTTCTCGCCCGTCCGGGCCCAGCGCGAGCTGCCCGAACGGGCCCTCCAGACCGCCTGACGGTCCCCGGACCGCAAGGCGACACGTCCCCGCCGACGCGGAGGCGCCACCCCACACGCGCCCCCGCCGACCGGGAGGCGCCACACCGACACGCGCCGGACCACGGCCGGGCGAACCGCCCCGGGCCCGCGCCGCGCACTGCCCGAAAGCCGTCGACCTCCCAGGAAGGGGCGTTGAACGATGACAACTCCCACCGAACCCCCCAGCACCGCGCGGCCGGAATGGGAGCTTGCCGAAGGCAAGCCCGCGACCATGCTCGTCCCGCGCTTCGACACGATCACCGACGCCTGCGCCTGGCTCGCCTCGGTGGAGTCCGAACTGCGGTCCGCGCTCCACGAACACGGCGCGGTCTACCTCCGGGGCCTGCCCCTGACCGGCGTCGAGGACTTCGCCCGCGTACGGGACGTCCTGCTGCCCCGTCGGACGCCCTACCGGGAGAAGGCCACGCCGCGCAGCAGCTTCGGCAACGACGTCTACTCCTCCACGGACCTGCCGCCGGCCCAGGCGATCCGGATGCACAACGAGAACAGCTACACCCTGACCTTCCCCGGACTGCTGATGTTCGCCTGCCTGACCGCCCCGGAGGAGGGCGGGGCCACCCCGGTCGCCGACGTCCGCGAGGTGCTGCGCCGCGTGCCCGCCGAGCTCGTCGCCCGCATGCGCGCCATGGGCTGGGTGCTGAAGCGGCACTACTCGGAGCACATATCCGTGAGCTGGCAGAACGCCTTCGCCACCGAGCGCCACTCCGACGTCGAGAAGTACTGCGCCGACAACCTCATCGGATGGGAGTGGTCCGACGACGGCGACCTCAAGACCAGCCAGCTGCGCCCCGGCATCATCAGGCACCCGAAGACGGGAGCCGAAGTGTGGTTCAACCACCTCGCGTTCTGGAGCTCGTGGTCGTTGGACGAGGAGCTCCGCGAGACCCTCGTCGACGAGTTCGGGGCGGACGGCCTGCCCTTCGAGACCGGCTTCGGGGACGACCTGCCGTTCACCCGGCAGGAACTCGACTCCATCAACGCGGCCTACGAGGCGGCGACGGTCCGCCGGGCCTGGCAGGTCGGCGACCTGATGCTCGTGGACAACATCCTCACCAGCCACGGCCGGGACCCCTTCCGCGGCGACCGGAAGATCGTCGTCGCCATGGGGGACCCGGTCGAACTGATCGACTGCCTCCCGACGGTGGCCCCCGCGGGCCGGACGGAGCAGACCGCATGAGCGCCCCGGTCCCCGCCTCGGACACCGCGCCGCCGCGCGACCCGATGGCCCGCTTCCACCAGGTGGTGGCGGCCGCGCCGGACCGTGTGGCCGTCCTGGACGACAGCCGGCGCCTCACCTTCGCCGAGCTCGACCGGCGCACCGCCCGCGCGGCCGCCCTGCTCACCGCCCGCGGCCTGGGACGCGGCGCCCTGGTCGGCGTCAGCCTGCCCCGGGGAGCGGACCTCCTGGTGGCGCTCCTGGCGGTCTGGCGGGCCGGCGCCGCGTACGTACCGCTCGACCCGGCGTACCCCCTGGACCGGCTCGTCCACATGGTGCGGCACGCGAACGTCACGACCGTGCTGACCGACGCCGGCAGCGACGTCACCTGGCCCGCCGGCGTCCACGCCCTCGCGCTGGACGAGGCAGCCGGCACGGCCGGCGGCGACGGACCGGCGGAGGTCACGGCCGGCCCCCTCGACCCCGCCTACGTCGTCTTCACGTCCGGCTCGACCGGGGTCCCCAAGGGCGTGCGGGCCACCCGCGGCGGCGTGGCCGCCCTGATGGCCGGCATGGAGGAGGCGGGCGTCTACGCCGACCGGCCCCGCACCGTCGCCTGGAACGCCAGCATGTCCTTCGACGCCTCGGTCCAGCAGTGGGCGCGGATCTGCCGGGGCGACACCCTCGTCACCCTCGGCGAGAGCCGGCGCACGGACCCCGCGCGGTTGCGGGAGCTGCTGGACGAACACCGGGTGGACGACCTGGACCTGACCCCCTCGCACTGGGACCTGCTGCGCGAGACCCTGCTCGCGCCCCCCGCCGACGGGCGCAGGCTCCGCCTCTTCATGGGCGGCGAACCCGTACCGGACGCCATGTGGCGGGAGCTGGGCGAGGCACGCGCCCGGGGAGGCCTCGAAGCGGTCAACCTGTACGGTCCCACCGAATGCACCGTCGACGCCACGGCGGCCTGGATCGACGGGCCGGCCCCGCACATCGGCCGCCCCCTGCCGGGCGTCGTCGCCCAGGTCCTCGACGGCTCGCTCAGGCCCGTGCCGGACGGCGAAGCGGGCGAACTCTACCTGGCGGGCCCGCAGCTGGCCGACGGCTACGTCGGCCAGCCCGCTCTGACGGCCCAGCGGTTCGTCGCCGACCCCTTCGCCACGGGGCGGCGCATGTACCGCACCGGCGACAAGGTACGCGCCCTCCCCGACGGCACCCTCGCCTATCTCGGCCGCACCGACCGGCAGATCAAGATCCGCGGCCACCGGGTCGAGCTCGGCGAGATCGAAGCGGCCCTGACCGGCCACCCCGACGTCCGTGCCGCCGCGGTCACCCTCCACCACGGCGCGGAGTCCGGCGACCAGTTGATCGCCTACTACGTCCCCGGCCAGGAAGCGGCTCCCGGACAGGACGGGCTGCGCGACCACCTGGCCGGCACCCTGCCGCCCTACATGCTCCCTTCGGCCTACGTCGAACTCGCCGCCATGCCGCTCACCGTGAACGGCAAGACCGACACCCGGGCCCTGCCGGATCCCGCCGAGGCCCTGGCCGCCGAGGCACGACAGGACGCGGGGGCCGCTCCGGAAGGCGAACTGGAGATCCTCATCGCCGGGGTCTGGGGCGAGGTCCTCGGACGCGACCGCATCCGCGCCGACGACGACTTCTTCGCCCTCGGCGGGCACTCGCTCCTCGCCCTGCGGGTCATCGCCCGGCTCAAGAAGCAGCTCGGCCTCGTCATGCCCGTCAAGGAGGTCTACCAGCACCCCCGGCTGCGCAGCCTGGCCGAGCGCGTCTCGGCCCTCAGCGGCTGACGGCCGCCGCCCGGGACCCCGGCCCGGGCCCTGTCCCCCACCGCCCCCCACGATGCTCACCGCACTCAGAGTGCCGAAAGGGCCACCGTGAACGCCAACCAAGACACCAAAGTAATCCGCATCCACACCCCGCAGGACGCCAAGCGGACGCTCATCTGCCTCGGCTTCTGCGGCGGCGGAACGGCGGCGTACCACCAGTGGAACGAGTCCCTGCCGCCGCGCACCGCGCTGGCAGCCGTCTGCTACCCGGGCCGTGAAGGCCGCTTCCTGGAGGACTGCGCCACCGACTGGGACGAACTCGCCGACGACGCCACCGCCACCGTGCTGTCCGCCATCGACCGGCCGTACGTCCTCTTCGGCCACAGCATGGGCGGCTGGATGGCCTTCGAGGTCGCCACGAGGATCGAGCGCGGCGGGGCCCAGGGACCCGAGGCCCTGGTCGTCTCCTCCTGCAACGCCCCCGACCGCGGCCTCACCGAGCGTGACATGTTCCCGGCCCAGCACCAGTCGGACACCGAGCTGATGACGTGGATGACGAGCCACGGGCTCATGCCCGAGCACGTCGTGGGCGATCCCGACCTGGAGGGCATGGCCCTGGAGCTGATGCGCGCGGACATCAAGGTCCGGGACAGCTTCCACTACACGCCCGGCGCCAAGGTCCGGGCCGCCCTCCAGATGCTCTCCGCCGCCGACGACCCCGTCATCGAGAGCGACGCCGGCGAGCAGTGGCGCGGCGTGGCACAAGGCGATTTCCGCCACGACGTGCTGCCCGGCGGCCACTTCTACACCCCCGAGACGTGGCGCCGGCTCCCCACCCACATCGCGGCCCTCAACGCCTCCGCCGGAGTGGCGGCATGACCCCGGCCGGCGGCCTCGACGTCGTCGTCAGCGGCACCGAGTCCGACTCCCACACATGGAACCTGGTCTATCTCCAGCTGCTCCTGGAGGACTGGGGCCACCGCGTGGAGAACGCCGGCCCCTGCATCGGGGGCGCGGACCTGGTGACGAGGTACGCCTACCGGGCCCCCGACCTGCTCGTGCTCAGCAGTGTCAACGGCCACGGCGAGAGCGACGGGCTGCGGGCCATCGCCGCCCTGCGCACCGCACCGGAACTCGCCGCCACACCCATCGTGATCGGCGGGAAGCTGGGCACCCGCGGCGTCACCGCGGACGGTGCCCACGGCGGCGGTGCCGAGCAGGTCACGCGGCGGCTCCTCGCCGCCGGCTTCTCCGCCGTCTTCCTCGACCCCGTCGACCTCCAGGGCTTCCAGGACTTCGTCCGCGCGGTGGCCGGTCACCGCGCCCGTACGAACCGCGGGGTCCTGGCGACGAGCCCGGCGCGGTGACCGGCCCCGGGGAGGTGCCGCGGAGCCTGTTCGGGGACTTCGTCGCCCGCTCCAGTGCCGCCGGCCGACTGGTGGTCCAGCCCAGGATGGGGTTCGGCGACCCCGGCGTGATGCGGGCGGGGCTCGTCGACGTCCACCGTGCCGACGCCACCTCGATCGGCACCATCACCCTGGACAGCTACACCCGCGTCGGAGAACTCGACGCGGCCCGCCAGGCGCTGGCCGAGGGTGCCGACCTCAACGGCTACCCGATCGTCGTGCACGGCACGCCGACCAACAAGGCCGTCGTCGAGGGGTTGCTCGGCCGTGACTTCCCGATCCAGGTCCGGCACGGTTCGGCGCGCCCGCAGGACATCATCGCGTCGTCGCTGAGGGCCGGTCTCGACGCCACCGAGGGCGGTCCGGTCTCCTACTGCCTCCCCTACGGGCGCATCTCCCTGCGCGACTCGGTGCGCAACTGGGAGGAGTCCTGCCGGCTGATGACCGACTCCCGCGGACCCGGCTGCGAACCCCACGTGGAGACCTTCGGCGGGTGCATGCTCGGCCAGTTGTGCCCACCGAGCCTGCTGGTGGCGATCAGCCTGCTCGAAGGGCTGTTCTTCCGCTGGCACGGGGTGCGGAGCATCTCGCTCAGCTACGCGCAGCAGACCAACGCCGAGCAGGACTGCGGAGCGGTCCGGGCGCTGCGCCGCCTCGCCCGGCTGTTCATGCCGGACGTCGACTGGCACGTCGTCGTCTACACCTACATGGGCGTCTACCCGCGCACGGCGTCCGGCGCGCGGCTGCTCCTGGAGCAGTCCGTGGACATCGCCGTACGGACCGGCGCGGAGCGGCTCATCGTGAAGACCGCGGCGGAGGCACACCGCATCGCCTCGGTCGCCGACAACATCGAGGCGCTGGAAGCGGCGGCGGACGCGGACCGGCAGGCCCGCGCCGCAGGTCTCGCGGCCGCCGCGGACGCGGAGACCGCGGACGACGCCGACACCCTGGAGGTGTTCGACGAGTCCCTGAGCATCGTCACCACGATCCTCGGCCTCCACGAGGACCCCGGCGCGGCCCTCCAGGAGGCGTTCGCCCGCGGCCTCCTGGACGTGCCGTACTGCCTTCACGCCGACAACATGGGGCGCACCAGGAGCTACATCGCCCCCGACGGGCGGCTGCGCTGGTCCGACACCGGCGCGCTGCCCATCCGCACCGCCGGGCGCACCGCGGAGACCGGCCGGATGACGGCCTCCGACCTCCTCGACGCGCTGTCCTGCGTGCAGCGTTCCTTCGACCACGCAGCCGTCCGCCACGCCCGGCAGCCCGGCCGGCGCGTCCACCTCATTCTGTGAAACCAGGGGAAGACAAACCATGAGTGACACCACAGCCGACCAGCCTCGCCCCACCCTCCCGGCCCACCTGCAGGACCCGGTGACCCGCACCGTGGTGCGCGTGCAGAACCGCATCGTCCAGGCGGCCCGCGAGCACCTCACCGGGCAGGGCTTCGTCGAGCTGATGCCCCCGATCATCGGCCCGGTCACCGACCCCGGCGGGCGCGGCTCCAAGCAGATCGACATCGACTTCTACGGCCACCGCTACAAGCTGATGACCAGCGCCATCCTCTACAAGCAGGCGTCGCTGCTGGCCTTCGACAAGATCTTCTGCGTGGCTCCGAACGTCCGTCTCGAACCGTTGGAGACGGCCAACACCAGCCGCCACCTGGTCGAGTTCCGCCAGCTCGACGTCGAGATCGCCGGCGCCTCACGGGAGGACGCCATGGGCGTCGCCCAGGACATCGTCGTCCAGGCCGTCACCGCGGTCGTCGAGGAGATGTCCGACGACCTCGCCCGGCTCGGCCGGGACCCGCAGGCGTTCGCCGCCCTCCTGAAGAACGACGCGCCGTTCGACCGGACGACCCACGAGGAGGCCGTGGCCCACCTGGCACGCCTCGGGCACGACCAGAATCCCGACGCCGAGATCGACTGGGAGGGTGAGGCGCTGCTCTCCGCGCAGGCCGACAGGCCGTTCTTCATCACCGACTACCCGAAGGGCTCCCGCGGTTTCTACGACCGTGAGGACGCCGACCGGCCGGGGGTGCTGCGCAACTACGACCTCATCGCCCCCGAGGGCTACGGCGAGCTGATGAGCGGCAGCGAGCGCGAGTACGACTACGCCCGGATCATCGCCCGGATGCGGGAGACCGGGGAGAACCCGGCCAAGTACGCCTGGTACCTGGACATGGTCCGTGCCGGCATCCCGGGCAGCGCCGGCTTCGGCATCGGCGTCGAGCGGCTGACCCGCTACGTCGCCGGGCTCGACGCCGTGTGGCAGGCCACCCCCTTCCCGAAGACCCCCGGGGTGGTGTCGGCGTGACGCGCGTCCTGACGGCCGGGGGCTTCGCGGAGGAGCAGGTCCGGGCCCGCGCCCGCGACGGCGCCGCCGCCGCCTTCCCCCGGCGCGAGGACTACGGCCGGCGGCTCTTCGGCGCCGAGGGCACACCGCGGGCCGGCCGGCCCGGGGACGCCCTGGAGAGCCTGCGCCTGGTGCCCCCGGTCTTCGTGCCGCAGCGGCTGGAGAAGCTGATCGAGCTGGCCCGGGAGCCGCACTACGGCGACGTCGACCTGGCCACCACCGTCGGCGGCTTCCGGTCGACCGCGCCGTTGTACGTCTCCGCGTTCGGCTCCACCCAGGTGGCCGCCTCCGGGCTGGGCACCGCCGTCAGCCGGCAGGCCGGCAGGCTGGGCATCCCCATGGTGGTCGGCGAGAACATCGTCCCGACCGTCGGGTACCGGGGCTCGGACGGCGAGAGCGGCATGCTCGCCCGGCTGAGCGCCTACGAGAGCGAGGTCCCCGACGGTTTCGGCGGCGTCACGTTCCAGCAGAGCACCGAGGACGCGGACGCCGAGGTGTGGAACCTCCTCTACAGCGCACCGTCGGCCCAGAAGCTGCTGGACTCCGGCCGCCTGGCCTTCGAGCTCAAGGTGGGGCAGGGCGCGAAGCCCGGGCTGGGCGGCATGACCGTCGTCGACACGGCGTCGGCCGTCCGCCTCGCCGAGCACTACACGACGGACGACGTCTACGGCGACGGCCGGCACGTCCTGCGCTCCAGCAGCCCCGGCACCTTCACCGAGGAGATCCTGCGGCAGCAGATCCGGCTGATGCGCAACAACTATCCGCGGGCCCGGGTCTGGGTGAAGCTGCCGCCCGGCCGCGACGTGCGCCGGGCGGCAGCCGTCGCCTGGGAAGCCGGCGCCGACGCCGTCACCGTCGACGGCGCGGAGGGCGGCAGCGGCTGGGCGCCGCTGTCCTTCCTCGACCACGTGGGCCTCCCCCTGGGCGAGTGCCTCCAGCGGATGCGCGCTTGGGAGGAACGTCACTGCCTGCTGGTGTCCGGCCGGATGTGGGAGGGCGGCCGGGTCGCCAGGAGCCTCGCGCTCGGCGCCCGCGCGGCCGGCCTCGGGCGAGCGGCGCTGCTGGCCGTCGACGAGAACCCCGACGACGGCCTCGACCGGCTCGTCTCCTGCCTGCTCCTCGAACTGCGGCTGCTGATCAGTGCCCTGGGCAAGTACGCGCCCGGCGCCCTCGGCCCCGAGGACGTGTGGGCCCCCGACGGCACCGGCACGACACCCGCCCACTGATCCACCACCCCACGCGTACGCCCGCCCGTACGCGACCCACCTTCCAGGAAAGGACCACCGGCCATGAGCAACCCGTTCGAGGACCCCGAGGCCTGCTACGTCGTTCTGGTCAACGACGAGAACCAGCACTCCCTTTGGCCGGCGCGGATCGCCGGGCCCGAGGGCTGGACCGTCGCCCACGACGAGGACACGCGGGAAGCCTGCCTCGCCTTCGTCGACCGGAACTGGACGGACCTGATGCCGCGGTCCGCCACAGCCGGCTGACCGCACCGCTGAACCCGCCCCCCTCCAGGGCCCCCTCCCAGCTGTACGACATCACGATTGGTATCGAGGAGCGTCATGACTCACCCCGACGACAAGGCGAACGACGTGCTGAGGAGCCGGTCGGCGTACTGGAGGAGGGCTCTGGGGGGCCTGCCGGGCGGCGGGGGCGAGGCCGTGGCGCCCGACGCGTGGGAGCGGCTCACGGAGTGGTCCCACGGCCCCGTGTGCGAACCGGCCGGGTGCTCCCTGCCGGAGCTGTTCGCGGCCCAGGCGGCCCGGACCCCCGACGCGACCGCCGTCGTCTGCGCGGACGGCAACCTGTCGTACGCCGAGCTCGACGAGCGGGCGAACGGCCTCGCCCACCTGCTGGTGGAACGCGGCGCGGGCCCGGGCCGCTTCGTGGGCGTCCTGCTGCCGCGGACGACCGACCTGCTGGTGGCGCTGCTCGCCGTGCAGAAGTCCGGCGCGGCGTACGTGCCGGTCGACCCGGAATACCCGGCGGACCGGATCGCCTACATGCTCGAGGACGCCGCCCCGGCGTTCGTCATCACCCACGGCGACATGGCGGCGGCCCTGCCGGCCCTCCCCTCGCTCCCCGTGCTCACCGTGGACGAGCTGGCGGACTGCCGGGCGGCGGCCCCGCCGGCGGTCACCGGCCACACCCGGCTGCCGGCGTACGTGATCTACACGTCGGGGTCGACGGGACGCCCCAAGGGCGTCCTCGTCGGCCAGGCCGCACTGGTGAACTTCCTGACCTCCATGGCCGGTTGGTTCCGGCTGGGCACGGACGACCGCTGGGGCGCGATGGCGTCGGCGGCGTTCGACATGGCCGGGCTGGACTTCTACCTGCCGCTGATCTCGGGGGCCGCCGTGGTCCTCGTCGAACGGGAGGCCGCCCGGGACCCGCACGCCCTCGCCGCGCTCCTGTCAGGCCGCGGCGTCACGATCGCGGAAGCCACGCCCACCTTGTGGCGCGGGCTGCTGGCGCAGGCCCCCGAGGCCGTACGCGGCCTGCGGGTCGTCGTGGGCGGCGAGGCCCTGCCGCCCGACCTGGCGGCGCTCCTCGGGGAGTCGGCGGCCGAGGTGACCAACCTCTACGGGCCGACCGAGACGACGATCTACTCGACGCGGGCGAGGGTGGCCGGCGACGTCGTCATCGGCCGCCCGATCGCCAACACCCAGGTGTTCGTCCTCGACGGCGAACTGCGGCCGGTCCCCCCGGGGACGGCCGGCGAGCTGTACATCGCCGGCGACGGCGTCGCCTACGGCTACTGGCACAAGCACGCCACGACCGCCGAACGGTTCGTCGCGAACCCGTTCGGCGCTCCGGGCACCCGCATGTACCGCACGGGCGACCTCGCCCGGTGGAACCGCGACGGAGACCTGGAGTGCCTCGGCCGGACCGACGACCAGGTGAAGCTGCGCGGCTTCCGGATCGAGCTCGGTGAGGTCGAGACGACGCTCCTCAGGTCCCCCGCCGTGGCCCAGGCCGCGGTCGTGGTCCGCGAGGACCAGCCGGGCGACCAACGGCTGGTCGCCTACGTCGTACCGTCCGGAGACGCCCCCTTGGACCCGGCGGCGCTGCGCGAGCAGGCGTCCGCCGCCCTGCCCGACTACATGATCCCGTCGGCGATCGTGACGCTCGCCGCCCTGCCGCTCACCCCGAACAGCAAGCTCGACCGCCGCGCCCTGCCGGCACCGCGCTACCGGGCGGCCACCGGCGGGCGGACGCCGCGCACCGCGCGGGAACGGGCCCTGACCGGGCTGTTCGCGGACGTGCTCGGCGTCGACGGGATCACGATCGACGACAGCTTCTTCGACCTCGGCGGCCACTCCCTGCTGGCGACCAGGCTCGTCAGCAGGGCACGGGCGGTGCTCGGCGTCGAGATCCCCGTGCGGGCGCTGTTCGAGGCACCGACGGTGGCGGAGCTCGCCGGACGGCTGGAGGACGCACAGGGGGCACGGACCGCACTGACGTCCCGGGAACGCCCCGAGGTGCTGCCCCTGTCGTCGGCGCAGCACCGGTTGTGGTTCCTGGAACGCTTCGAGAGGCAGGCGACCTACAACCTGCCGCTGGCCTTCCGGCTGCGCGGCGAGGTCGACGCGGTCGCGCTGCGGGCCGCGGTGACGGACGTGGTGGGACGCCACGAGGCGCTGCGGACGGTCTTCCCCGGCGTCGACGGCGAGCCGCGGCAAGTGGTGCTGAGCGCGGAGGACGCGCGGGTCGACTTCGCCGTGGTGGAGTGCGGGGAACAGGAGCTGGCGGGGCTGGTCTCGGACGCGGCGTTCACCGCCTTCGACCTGGAGCGTGACCTGCCGCTCAGGGTCACCCTGTTCAGGGTGGGCGACGAGGAGTCGGTCCTGCTGCTGACGCTCCACCACATCGCGGGTGACGGCTGGTCGGAGGAACCTCTTTTCGCGGACCTGGGGACGGCGTACCGCGCGCGGTGCGCGGACGGTGCTCCCGTGTGGGATCCGCTGCCGGTGCAGTACGCGGACTACACCCTGTGGCAGCGGGAGCTGCTGGACGAGGCGCTCGACGACCAACTCGCCTACTGGTCGAAGACACTGGCCGGCGCACCCCAGGAGCTGGCCCTCCCGACGGACCGCGCCCGTCCCGCCACGGCCAGCCACGAAGGCGGTGTCGTCGGGTTCGAGCTGGACGCGGGGCTGCACGCGCGCCTGGAAGGAGTGGCACGGCAGCACGGCGTGACCGTGTTCATGGTGCTGCAAGCAGGACTCACCGCGCTGCTGTCCCGCCTCGGCGCCGGCACCGACATCCCCCTGGGCGCGGTCGTCGCCGGCCGGTCGGACGAGGCACTCGACGATCTGGTCGGCTTCTTCGTCAACACGCTGGTGCTGCGGACGGACGTGTCGGGTGACCCGTCGTTCGGTGAGCTGCTGGAGCGGGTCCGGGAGACCGACCTCGCCGCGTTCGCCCACCAGGACGTGCCGTTCGAGCGGCTGGTCGAGGAGCTCAACCCCGACCGGTCAGGGGCACGCCACCCGCTGTTCCAGGTCATGCTCGTCCTCCAGAACAACACGGAAGGCCGACTGGAACTCCCCGGCCTGGCGACGGCCCGGGAGGCGATCGAGGCGGCGCCGGCGAAGTTCGACCTGAACTTCGCTTTCGTGGAGGGACGGGACGACGCCGGACTTCCGTCGGGCATCAGCGGCGAGCTGGTGTTCGCGAAGGACCTCTTCGAGCAGGCGTCGGCACGGCTGATGGCGGATCGTCTGGTGCGGCTGCTGGCGGGTGCGGCGGCCGACCCCGCGGCGCCGGTCGGTTCCCATGACCTGTTGAGCGCCGAGGAACAGGACCGGATCGTGTCCGTGTGGAACGACACGGACCGGGTGCCGGCGCAGGTGCTGGACCGCACGCTGCACGAAGTGTTCGAGGAGCAAGCGAGGCGGACTCCGGACGCTGTCGCGCTGGTCTTCGAGGACGAGCACGTGTCCTACCGGCAGCTGAACGAGCGAGCCGACCTGCTCGCGCCGTGGGTTGCGGGCGGGGGTGGCGTGGTGGGTGTCCATCTTGAGCGCGGCGTGGACATGGTGGTCGCGTTGCTGGCGGTGCTGAAGTCCGGTGCCGGATACACCCTGTTGGACCCGGACTTCCCGGCGGAACGGGTCGCCGGGGTTCTCGCCGAGGCCGACGTACGCCTGGTGGTGACCCGCAGCGGCCTGAGCGACACCGTCTCCGTCCCGGGGGTGTCGACAGTGTGCGTCGACGCCCTGACGGGTGCGCCGAGCAAGCCCGCAGTCCGTGACGCGCGCCCGGGTGATGTGGCGTGTGTGATGTTCACGTCCGGCTCGACGGGACGCCCCAAGGGCGTGGCCACCTCCCACCGCGCCCTCCTGGGCACCTACCTGGGCCAGGACTACGGCCGGTTCGGCCCCGACGAAGTGTTTCTCCAGTGCTCGCCGGTCTCATGGGACGGCTTCGCCCTCGAACTCTTCGGAGCCCTGCTCCACGGCGCCACCTGCGTCCTCCAACCCGGCCAGAGCCCCGAGCCGGCGACCATCGAACGCCTGGTCGCTGCGCACCGTGTGACGATGCTCCAGCTCTCCGCCACCCTCTTCAACCACCTCGTCGACGAACACCCCGGGGCCTTCCACGGCGTACGCGTCGCCTTCACCGGCGGCGAGGTGGGATCGGTCGCGCACGTCGCCAAGATCCTTGACCTTTTTCCGGACCTCCACGTCGGCAACGGCTACGGCCCCGTCGAAAGCATGGGCTTCACCACCTGCCACACGGTGACACCCGAAGACCTCGCAGCGAGCCAGCTGCCCGTCGGCCGTCCGGTCGGCAACAAACGCGCCTACGTAGTCGATGACAGCCTGCGGCTCGTGCCCCCCGGTGTGATTGGTGAGGTGTACGTGGCCGGTGCCGGGCTCGCCCGCGGCTACGTCAACCGCCCCGGACTGACCGCCGAGCGCTTCGTCGCCTGCCCCTTCGGCACCCCCGGCGAACGCATGTACCGCACCGGCGACCTCGCCCGCTGGCGGGGCGACGGCGTCCTGGAGTACGTGGGCCGCGCCGACGACCAGATCAAGATCCGCGGCTTCCGCATCGAACCCGGAGAGATCGCCGCCGTACTCACCAGCCACCACGCCGTCGTCCAAGCCGCAGTCATCGCACGGGACGACCTGCCCGGCGGCACGGGACTCGTCGCCTACGCGGTCCCGGACGACCACGGGACCATCGATGCGGCAGAACTGCGCCGCTACGCAGCCCGTTCGCTTCCCCGGCACATGGTCCCCACAGCCGTCATGCTGCTCGACGCACTCCCCCTCACCCCCAACGGCAAACTCGACCGACGCGCCCTCCCCACCCCCACCTTCACCGCATCAACCCAAGGACGCACACCCCGCACCGACCGGGAACGCACACTCACCGACCTCTACACGGAGATCCTCGGAACCGACCACGTCACCATCGACGACAGCTTCTTCGACCTCGGCGGCCACTCCCTCCTGGCCACCCGCCTCATCAGCCGCGTCCGGACCCTGCTGGGCGCCGAGCTCAGCATCCACGACCTGTTCCGTGACCCGACGGTCGCCGGTGTGGCCGAACGGCTGGACGCCGCATCGGAAGCGCGTATGGCGCTGACGGTACGGACGCGTCCCGAAGTGCTGCCGTTGTCGTCGGCGCAGCACCGGCTGTGGTTCCTGGAACGCTTCGAGAAGCAGGCCACGTACCAGGTTCCGCTGGCGTTCCGGCTGTGCGGCCCCGTGGACGTCGATGCTCTGCGGACGGCGATCGGCGATGTAGCCGGCCGGCACGAGACGCTGCGTACGGTGTTTCCCGCCGTCGACGGCCAGCCGCAGCAGCATGTGCTCGACGCCGCGGACGCTTCCGTGGACTTCACCGTGCTGGAGTGTACGGACCAAGAGGAACTGGCCCGGCGACTCACTGACGCGGCCCTCATCCCGTTCGACCTGGAACGGGAGATCCCGCTGAGGGGAACGTTGTTCGTGGTGGGGGACGAGGAGTCGGTCCTGCTGCTGGCTCTGCACCACATCGCCACGGACGGCTGGTCCGAAGGCCCGCTCTACGCGGACCTGGCGTTGGCATACCAGGCGCGGTGCGCGGGTGCCGCTCCGGTGTGGGAGCCGTTGCCGGTGCAGTACGCCGACTACACCCTGTGGCAGCACGACCTGCTCGACGAGGTCCTCGCCAGCCAGCTCGCGTACTGGACCACGACCCTGTCCGGCGCACCGCAAGAGCTCGCGCTGCCCACCGACCACCCCCGCCCCACCACCGCCAGCCACGAAGGCGGCCAGGTGGAGTTCACACTCGACGCCACCCTCCACGCCCGCCTGGAGAGCCTCGCCCGCCAACACGGCGCCACGCTCTTCATGGTCCTCCAAGCCGGACTCGCCACACTCCTCTCCAGCCTCGGCGCGGGAACCGACATCCCCCTCGGCACCGTCGTCGCCGGCCGCTCCGACGAAGCACTCGACGACCTCGTCGGCTTCTTCGTCAACACCCTCGTCCTGCGGACGGACCTGACCGGCGACCCCACGTTCAGCGAACTGCTCGCACGCGTCCGGGAGACGGACCTCGCCGCCTTCGCCCACCAGGACGTCCCCTTCGAACGACTCGTCGAAGAGATCAACCCCGACCGTTCCAGCTCCCGCCACCCCCTCTTCCAGGTACTTTTCACCCTCCAGAACAACGTCGAGGGCGAGCTGGAGCTGGCGGGCCTCACATCGGCCCGGGAGCCGGTGCACGCGTCTCCGGCCAAGTTCGACCTGAACTTCACCTTCACGGAGGAACGGGACGACACCGGCGTTCCGGCGGGCATCCGGGGAGAGCTGCTGTTCGCCACGGACCTCTTCGACGAGGCGTCCGCCCAGTCGATGGCGGAGCGCATGGTGCGCCTGCTGACGGGTGCGGCCCTCGACTCCGAGGCGCCGGTCGGTTCCCATGACCTGTTGAGCGCTGGTGAACGGCATCGCATCGCGTCCGTGTGGAACGACACGGACCGGGTGCCGGCGCAGGTGCTGGACCGCACGCTGCACGAAGTGTTCGAGGAGCAAGCGAGGCGGACTCCGGACGCTGTCGCGCTGGTCTTCGAGGACGAGCACGTGTCCTACCGGCAGCTGAACGAGCGAGCCGACCTGCTCGCGCCGTGGGTTGCGGGCGGGGGTGGAGTGGTGGGTGTCCATCTTGAGCGCGGCGTGGACATGGTGGTCGCGCTGCTGGCGGTACTGAAGTCCGGGGCCGGATATACCCTGTTGGACCCGGACTTCCCGGCGGAACGAGTGGCCGGTGTCCTCGCCGAGGCCGGGGTCGACCTGGTGGTGACGCGCAGCGGGCTGAGCGACGCCGTCACCGGCCCCGGGGTGTCCACGGTGTGCGTCGACGCCCTGACGGGTACGGCGAGCACACCGGAGGTCCGCGAAGCGCACCCCACCGACGTGGCGTGTGTGATGTTCACGTCCGGCTCGACGGGACGCCCCAAGGGCGTGGCCACCTCCCACCGCGCCCTCCTGGGCACCTACCTGGGCCAGGACTACGGCCGGTTTGGCCCCGACGAAGTGTTTCTCCAGTGCTCACCGGTCTCATGGGACGGCTTCGCCCTCGAACTCTTCGGAGCCCTGCTCCACGGCGCCACCTGCATCCTCCAACCCGGCCAGAACCCCGAGCCGGCAACCATCGAACGCCTGGTCGCTGCGCACCGTGTGACGATGCTCCAGCTCTCCGCCACCCTCTTCAACCACCTCGTCGACGAACACCCCGGGGCCTTCCACGGCGTACGCGTCGCCTTCACCGGCGGCGAAGTCGGCTCCGTCGCCCACGTCGCCAAAGTCCTCCAACTCCACCCCGATCTACGCGTCGGCAACGGCTACGGCCCCGTCGAAAGCATGGGCTTCACCACCTGCCACACGGTCACCGCAGACGACCTCACCACAGCGCAACTGCCCATCGGCCGCCCGATCGGCAACAAACGCGCCTACGTAGTCGACGGCAACCTGCGGCTCGTGCCCGCCGGCGTGGTCGGTGAGGTGTACGTCGCCGGCGCCGGATTGGCTCGCGGTTATGTGAACCGCCCTGGTCTCACGGCCGAGCGCTTCGTCGCCTGCCCCTTCGGCACCCCCGGCGAACGCATGTACCGCACCGGCGACCTCGCCCGCTGGCGCCCCGACGGCACACTCGAATACATGGGCCGCGCCGACGACCAGATCAAGATCCGCGGCTTCCGCGTCGAACCCGGAGAGATCGCCGCCGTACTCACCAGCCACCACGCCGTCGTCCAAGCCGCAGTCATCGCACGGGACGACCTGCCCGGCGGCACGGGACTCGTCGCCTACGCGGTCCCGGACGACCACGGGACCATCGATGCGGCAGAACTGCGCCGCTACGCAGCCCGTTCGCTTCCCCGGCACATGGTCCCCACAGCCGTCATGCTGCTCGACGCACTCCCCCTCACCCCCAACGGCAAACTCGACCGACGCGCCCTCCCCACCCCCACCTTCACCGCATCAACCCAAGGACGCACACCCCGCACCGACCGGGAACGCACACTCACCGACCTCTACGCGGAGATCCTCGGAACCGACCACGTCACCATCGACGACAGCTTCTTCGACCTCGGCGGCCACTCCCTCCTGGCCACCCGCCTCATCAGCCGCGTCCGGTCGGTGCTCGGAGCGGAGATGGGCATCCGTGACCTCTTCGACGCCCCGACCGTCGCCGACCTCGCCCAGCGACTCGACGGCGCCGCCGGCGCCCGTGCAGCACTTCAGGTGGCCGAACGCCCGGAGGTGCTGCCCCTGTCGTCGGCGCAGCACCGGCTGTGGTTCCTGGAACGCTTCGAGAAGCAGGCCACCTACAACTCGCCCTTCGCCTTCCGGTTGCACGGCCACCTCAACACGGCGGCCCTGCGCACGGCGATCAGCGACGTGGTCGGCCGCCACGAAGCGCTCCGTACGCTCTTCCCCGCCGTCGACGGCCACCCCCGGCAGCACGTCCTGCGCCCTGAGGACGTACAGGTGGACTTCACCGTCACGCCGTGCGATGCCGAGGAGCTGGCAGAGCAGATGTCGGTGGCGGCGTTCACCCCGTTCGACCTGGAGACGGGAATCCCCCTCCGGGCCGCTCTCTTCACCCTCGACGAGACCGAGTCCGTCCTCGTTCTCACCCTCCACCACATCGCCAGCGACGGCTGGTCCGAACGCCCCCTCCTCAACGACCTCGCCGTGGCCTACGAGGCCCGGTGCTCCGGAGCGGAGCCGGCCTGGGCGCCCCTCCCGGTGCAGTACGCCGACTACACCCTCTGGCACCAGGCGCTCCTGGACGCGGTCCTCGGCGACCAGCTCACCTACTGGTCGGAGACCCTGAAGGGTGCCCCGCAGGAGCTTGCCCTGCCGGCCGACCGCCCCCGGCCGGCGGTGGCCGGCCATGAAGGCGGTCTGCTGGAGTTCACCCTCGACGCCGACCTGCACTCCCGGCTCGAGGACCTGGCCCGTCAGCACGGTGTGACGCTGTTCATGGTGTTGCAAGCCGGCGTGGGAGCCCTTCTCTCCCGTATGGGAGCGGGCGGCGACATCCCGCTCGGCACCGTCGTCGCCGGCCGCTCCGACGAAGCACTCGACGACCTCGTCGGCTTCTTCGTCAACACCCTCGTCCTGCGGACGGACCTGACCGGCGACCCCACGTTCAGTGAGCTGCTCGCACGCGTCCGGGGCACCGACCTCGCGGCCTTCGCCCACCAGGACGTCCCCTTCGACCGGCTGGTCGAGGAGGTCAACCCCGACCGGTCCAGCTCCCGCCACCCCCTCTTCCAGACCATGCTCGTCCTCCAGAACAACGCCGGAGGGGACTTGGCACTACCCGGGCTGACCGTCGAAGAGGAGTCCCATGGGTCGGTCCCCTCGAAGTTCGACCTCGACTTCACCTTCTCCGAGAGGCGGGACGGCACCGGAACCCCGACGGGCATCAGCGGGTCGGTGCTGTTCGCCACGGACCTGTTCGACCGGTCCAGCGCCCAGCAGATGGCGGACTGCCTGCGACTGCTCCTGGAGGGCGCGGCAGCCACCCCGGAAGCCCGCATCGGATCGTTGCCGGTCTTCGATTCGGTGGAGTCGGAGCAGGTGTGCTTGGCGCGGACCGAGCGGATGCGGTCCGGGTTCGCGAAGGAGGCGGCGGCTTCGGAGGCCGAGGTCGCGACGGGCGCCGGGCGGTCCGGTGGCCGGGGCCCGAGGTCGGCGCGGGAAGAGATCCTTTGTGGCCTCTTCGCCGAAGTGCTGGGCACCCCGGTCGTCGCCGTCGACGACAACTTCTTCGCTCTGGGCGGTCATTCACTGCTGGCGACCCGCCTCATCAGCCGCGTCCGTTCCGTGCTGGGCATGGAACTGGGCATTCGCGACCTGTTCCGCAACCCCACCGTCGCGGCCGTGGCCGAACGGCTGGACGTCGCGGCGGGTGAGGTCCGTCCGGCACTGACGTCGCGCCGACGTCCCGACGTGCTTCCCCTCTCGCCGGCGCAGCACCGGCTGTGGTTCCTGGAACGCTTCGAACAGGAGGCCACGTACAACGCGCCCTTCGCGCTCCGGCTGCGGGGCCGGGTGAACGTGTCCGCTCTGCGGGAAGCGGTCCACGACGTGGTCGGCCGTCACGAGGCGCTGCGCACCGTCTTCCCCGCCGTCGACGGCGAACCCCACCAGCACGTCCTGCGCCCTGACGGCCTTCGTG
Organism: Streptomyces cinnamoneus; assembly: GCF_002939475.1. NCBI lineage: Bacteria > Bacillati > Actinomycetota > Actinomycetes > Kitasatosporales > Streptomycetaceae > Streptomyces > Streptomyces cinnamoneus. The sequence continues at coordinate 910,904 of NZ_PKFQ01000001.1, forward strand.
TGGACTTCACGGTCGCCGAGTGCACGGAGGAGCAGCTGGCGAAGCGCGTCGCGGAGGCGGCGTTCGCCCCGTTCGACCTGGCGACGGCGATGCCGATACGTTTCGCGCTGTTCACCCTCGGTGAGGACGAGTCCGTGCTCGTCCTCACGCTGCACCACATAGCGAGCGACGGCTGGTCGGAGAGGCCGCTGTTCGAGGACCTCACGGCGGCCTACCGGGCGCGGTGCGCGGGTGCGCCTCCGGCGTGGGAGCCGCTGCCGGTACAGTACGCCGACTACACCCTGTGGCAGCGGGAGCTGCTGGACGAGGTGCTCGACGACCAGCTCGCCTACTGGTCGGAGACGCTGAAGGGCGCCCCACAGGAGCTTGCCCTGCCGGCCGACCGCCCCCGGCCGGCGGTGGCCAGCCATGACGGCGGTCTGGTCGAGTTCGCCCTCGACGCCGACTTGCACACCCGTCTCAACGACCTCGCCCGCCAGCACGGCGTGACCCTGTTCATGGTGCTTCAGGCAGGGCTCGCCGCCCTGCTGTCCCGGCTGTGCGCCGGAACGGACATCCCGCTCGGCACCGTGGTCGCGGGCCGCTCGGACGAGGCCTTGGACGACCTCGTCGGCTTCTTCGTCAACACCCTCGTCCTGCGGACGGACGTGTCGGGTGACCCGTCGTTCGGTGAGCTGCTGGACCGGGTCCGGGAGACCGACCTCGCCGCGTTCGCCCACCAGGACGTGCCGTTCGAGCGGCTGGTCGAGGAGCTCAACCCCGACCGGTCGGGGGCACGCCACCCGCTGTTCCAGGTCATGCTCGTCCTCCAGAACAATTCCGAAGGACGCATCGAGCTTGAGGGCCTGTCCGTGGACGCGGAGTCGGCCGGTTCGATCCCGGCGAAGTTCGACCTGAGCTTCGCGTTCGTGGAGGAGCGGGACGGCTCCGGGATTCCAGCGGGGATCCGAGGGGAGTTGCTGTTCGCAGCGGACCTCTTCGAGCAGGCGTCGGCACAGTCGATGGCGGATCGTCTGGTGCGGCTGCTGGCGGGTGCGGCGGCCGGGCCCGAAGCACCGGTGGCCTCGGTCGAGTTGCTCAGCGCCGAGGAGCAGGACCGGATCGTGTCCGTGTGGAACGACACGGACCGGGTGCCGGCGCAGGTGCTGGACCGCACGCTGCACGAAGTGTTCGAGGAGCAGGCAAGCCGGGCTCCTGACGCTGTCGCGCTGGTCTTCGAGGACGAGCACGTGTCCTACCGGCAGCTGAACGAGCGAGCCGACCTGCTCGCGCCGTGGGTTGCGGGCGGGGGTGGAGTGGTGGGTGTCCATCTTGAGCGCGGCGTGGACATGGTGGTCGCGCTGCTGGCGGTACTGAAGTCCGGGGCCGGATATACCCTGTTGGACCCGGACTTCCCGGCGGAACGAGTGGCCGGTGTCCTCGCCGAGGCCGGGGTCGACCTGGTGGTGACGCGCAGCGGGCTGAGCGACGCCGTCACCGGCCCCGGGGTGTCCACGGTGTGCGTCGACGCCCTGACGGGTACGGCGAGCACACCGGAGGTCCGCGAAGCGCACCCCACCGACGTGGCGTGTGTGATGTTCACGTCCGGCTCGACGGGACGCCCCAAGGGCGTGGCCACCTCCCACCGCGCCCTCCTGGGCACCTACCTGGGCCAGGACTACGGCCGGTTTGGCCCCGACGAAGTGTTTCTCCAGTGCTCACCGGTCTCATGGGACGGCTTCGCCCTCGAACTCTTCGGAGCCCTGCTCCACGGCGCCACCTGCATCCTCCAACCCGGCCAGAACCCCGAGCCGGCAACCATCGAACGCCTGGTCGCTGCGCACCGTGTGACGATGCTCCAGCTCTCCGCCACCCTCTTCAACCACCTCGTCGACGAACACCCCGGGGCCTTCCACGGCGTACGCGTCGCCTTCACCGGCGGCGAAGTCGGCTCCGTCGCCCACGTCGCCAAAGTCCTCCAACTCCACCCCGATCTACGCGTCGGCAACGGCTACGGCCCCGTCGAAAGCATGGGCTTCACCACCTGCCACACGGTCACCGCAGACGACCTCACCACAGCGCAACTGCCCATCGGCCGCCCGATCGGCAACAAACGCACCTACGTAGTCGACGACAGCCTGCGGCTCGTGCCCCCCGGTGTGATTGGTGAGGTGTACGTCGCCGGCGCCGGATTGGCTCGCGGTTATGTGAACCGCCCTGGTCTCACGGCCGAGCGCTTCGTCGCCTGCCCCTTCGGCACCCCCGGCGAACGCATGTACCGCACCGGCGACCTCGCCCGCTGGCGCCCCGACGGCACACTCGAATACATGGGCCGCGCCGACGACCAGATCAAAATCCGCGGCTTCCGCATCGAACCCGGAGAGATCGCCGCCGTACTCACCACCCACCAAGCCGTCGCCCAAGCCACCGTCATCGCACGCGAGGACCAGCCCGGCGACATCCGCCTCACCGCCTACGCCGTCCTCGACGAGCACGAGACACTCGAACCGGCCGCCCTACGGCGTTACGCGGCGGCGCTCCTCCCCCGGCACATGGTCCCGGCCACCGTCATGGTGCTGGACGCGCTGCCGCTCACCCCGAACGGCAAACTCGACCGCCGTGCCCTTCCGGCCCCGGAGGCCCGCGGCGACGGGGAGGGCCGTGGCCCGCGTTCCGCGCGGGAGGAGATCCTCTGCGGTGTCTTCGCCGAGGTCCTCTCGACCCCGGCTGTCGGCATCGACGACGACTTCTTCGTCCTCGGTGGCCATTCGCTGCTGGCGACGCGGCTGATCAGCCGGGTCCGGTCGGTGCTGGGCGCGGAGATCGGTATCCGCGACCTGTTCGACGCCCCGACCGTCGCGGGTCTCGTCGAGCGACTCGACGGTGCCGCGAGCACGCGGACAGCACTGCGACGGGTCGCCGAACGGCCGGACGTGCTGCCCTTGTCGTCGGCTCAGCAGCGTCTGTGGTTCCTGGAACGCTTCGAAAGGCAAGGCACCTACAACTCGCCCTTGGCCTTCCGGCTGCACGGCCACCTCGACGTACAGGCCATGCACTCAGCGCTCAACGACGTGGTCGGCCGGCACGAGGCCCTCCGTACGCTCTTCCCCGCCGTCGACGGCCAGCCGCAGCAGCACGTCCTGCGCCCCGAGGACGTACGGGTCGACTTCACCGTGGTCGCATGCACGGAAGAACAGCTGACCGAACACGTCACCGGCGCCGTGTGCGCGCCCTTCGACCTGGAGACCGCGATACCCGTCCGGGCCACGCTCCTCACCCTCGGCGAGGCCGAGTCCGTCCTCGTCCTGGCCCTCCACCACATCGCCAGCGACGGCTGGTCCGAACGCCCTCTCCTCACGGACCTGGCCGAGGCCTACCGCGCCCGGCGCTCGGGGGCGGAGCCGAGCTGGGTACCCCTGCCGGTGCAGTACGCCGACTACACCCTCTGGCAGCGGACCCTGCTGGACGAGGTGCTGGACGACCAGCTCGCCTACTGGCGGCAGGCGCTGGCCGGCGCCCCCCGGGAACTGACCTTGCCGACGACTCCTGCGGAGGATTCGGCGGAGGCCTCCGGGGGCGGGCTGGTGGAGTTCCACCTCGACGCCGACCTGCACGCCCGGCTGGAGGGCCTTGCCCGGCAGCACGGTGTGACCCTCTTCATGGTGCTGCAAGCAGCGCTGGCGGCGTTGCTGTCCCGCCTCGGCGCGGGAACCGACATCCCCCTCGGCACCGTCGTCGCCGGCCGCTCCGACGAAGCACTCGACGACCTCGTCGGCTTCTTCGTCAACACCCTCGTCCTGCGGACGGACGTGTCCGGTGACCCCTCGTTCAGCGAACTGCTGGGACGGGTCCGCGAAACCGACCTCGCCGCCTTCGCCCACCAGGACGTCCCCTTCGAGCGACTCGTCGAAGAGATCAACCCCGACCGTTCCAGCTCCCGGCACCCCCTCTTCCAGACCATGCTCGTCCTCCAGAACAACGCCGAAGGCACCGTCGACCTGCCGGGCCTGACGGTCGATGCCGAGCCGTTCGCCGCGAGTGCGCCCAAGTTCGACCTCGACTTCACCTTCGGCGAGGGGCATGACAGCGCCGGGGCCCCGACGGGCGTCACCGGGTCCGTGGAGTACGCGGCGCACCTGTTCGACCGGGCGTCCGCGCAGTCGATGGCGGACCGCCTGCGGCTGCTCCTCGAAGGCGTGACCACGAGCCCGGACGCACCCCTCGGTTCCCTCGAACTGCTCGGTGCCGACGAGCGGGACCGGATCGTCACCGAGTGGAACGACACGGCTCGCCCTCTGCCGGACGCACGCTTGCTGCCCGAGGTGTTCGAAGGCAACGTGCGGCGGACGCCGGAGGCCACCGCCCTGGTGGCCGGCGACGAGACCCTCACCTTCGCGGAACTGAACACCCGGGCGAACCGCCTGGCCCGGCTGCTGGCCCGCAGCGGGGTGGGTCCCGGCCGTGGTGTGGCGGCCCTGCTGCCGCGGTCGGCCGAGCTCGTCGTGGCCCTGCTGGCCGTCATGAAGGCCGGTGCCTGCTACGTCCCGGTCGACCCGGAGTACCCGGCCGACCGGATCGGGCTCATCCTGTCCGACGCCGCGCCGTCCGTCCTGCTCACCGACCGGCGGGGGGCCGAGGGGCTGACACCGGATCCCGAGGCGCCGATCACGGTGCTGGCCCTCGACGACCCGTCGGTCCGCGCCGCGACGGCACAGCAGTCGGACAGCGACCTCGCGCCGGCCGACCTCGCCACGCCGCCGCTCCCCGAGCACCCGGCGTACATCGTCTACACGTCGGGGTCGACGGGCCGCCCCAAGGGCGTCCTGGTCGAGCACCGGGCCCTGACCAACCTGTTCCACCAGCACGTCGGCGAGGTCTACGCCGACCTGCCGGCCGCCCTGGGCGAGCGCCCCCTGCGGGCCGCGCTGACGGGGGCGACGACCTTCGACGCCGCGTGGAGCCCGCTGATCTGGCTGCTGGCCGGTCACGAACTGCACCTCGTGGACGACGAGACGCGCCGTTCACCCGAGGCACTGGTCGACTACGCGGCCGCCGCGGGCGTCGACTACATGGAGATGTCCCCGACGTACTGCCGGCAGCTGCTGGAGCTGGGGCTGCTCGCGGACGACCGGCCCTCCCGCCCCTCCTTCCTGGAGATCGGCGGTGAGGCCGTCGACGAGGCACTGTGGGCGGACCTCGGCGAGGCGTCGGCCAAGGGCACGGTCACGTACAACACCTACGGCCCCACGGAGTGCACGGTCTACACGACGTACGCACGGGTGGACCGCCACCGGCGCCCGGTCATCGGCCGGCCGCTCGGCAACCACCGTGCCTACGTGCTCGACGCCGGGCTGGGCCTGGTCCCCCCCGGTGTGGTCGGTGAGCTGTACGTGGCCGGTGCAGGGCTCGCCCGCGGCTACGTCAACCGCCCCGGACTGACCGCCGAGCGCTTCGTCGCCTGCCCCTTCGGCACCCCCGGCGAACGCATGTACCGCACCGGCGACCTCGCCCGCTGGCGGGGCGACGGCGTCCTGGAGTACGTGGGCCGCGCCGACGACCAGATCAAAATCCGCGGCTTCCGCATCGAACCCGGAGAGATCGCCGCCACCCTCACCACCCACCAAGCCGTCGCCCAAGCCGCAGTCATCGCACGCGAGGACCAGCCCGGCGACATCCGCCTCACCGCCTACGCCGTCCTCGACGAGCACGAGACACTCGAACCGGCGGAACTGCGCCGGTATCTCACCGGCCTGCTGCCGCGGCACATGATCCCCGCTGCGGTCGTCGTCCTGGACGCGTTGCCGATGACCCCGCACGGGAAGCTCGACCACCGCGCGCTGCCGGCCCCCGAGGCGCGGGGCGAGGGCGGCGGCCGTGGTCCGCGCTCCGTCCAGGAGCAGGTCCTGTGCACGGTCTTCGCCGAGGTCCTCGGCGTCCCGCAAGTCGGCGTCGACGACGACTTCTTCCAACTGGGCGGGCACTCCATCAAGGCCGCCCAGCTGGTCGGCCGGGCCCGTACGGCTCTCGGCGTGGAGATCGGCATCCGCGACCTGTTCGACGCGCCGACCGTCGCGGGCCTGGCCGAGCGGCTGGCCACCGGCGGCGGTGACGACCCGTTCTCCGCCCTGCTGCCCCTGCGCAAGGGCAAGGACAGCATGGACGGCGGCACGGCACCCGCACCGCTGTTCTGCGTCCACCCCGCCGCCGGCATCAGCTGGGTCTACTCCGGGCTGCTGCGCCACCTGGACCACGACCGGCCCGTCTACGGCCTCCAGGCCCGAGGTCTCAGCGACGAGACGGCGGCGCCCCGGAGCGTCGAGGAGATGGCGGAGGACTACCTGACCCTGGTCCGGTCCGTCCAGCCGCACGGCCCGTACTCGCTGCTCGGCTGGTCCTTCGGAGGTGTCGTGGCGCACCACCTGGCCGTCCGGCTCCAGGAGGAGGGGGAGGACGTGGCGGCCCTCGTCCTGATGGACGGCTACCCGAGCGTCCCCACCGGGTCTCCCACCGAGGCGGACGCGAGCCCCGGGGACCCCGGCACCGTCCGTGAGGTCTTCGAGTCGCTGGGGCACGACCCGGCCGCGGCCGCGGCGCCCGACAGCCCGCTCGCGCTGCTCGGCGAGGGGAAGCTGGAGGCGGTGACGCGCGTGTTCACCGACAACGCGCGGATGCTGGACGTCTTCACACCCGGCGTGTTCGACGGGAGCGTGCTCCTGATCGAGGCCACCGAAGGGAAGACGGACGCCTCACCGCGGCCCGAGGCGTGGCGGTCCCATGTGACGGGAACGGTGCGTGTGCACCCGGTCGCGGGGCTCCACGGCGAACTGACCCAGCCCCGCCACCTGGCCCGGCTGGGGCCGGTCATCGCCGCCTGGTGCGCCGGCGAACGGCCGTAGGACGGCCGACGGTGGCTACGAGGTCAGCCGACCGGCGGCTGACCTCGTAGCCGCGCGTGTTCCAGCCCCCTGAGCGGACGCCCCCTGTCCGCCCGGAGGTCTTCTTCTGGCAGGCAGGTCAGGGCGCGGAGCCCCAGCCCCAGTTCGGACTGCAGACTCGCCGCCTCGGCGAGGTGTTCCGTCGCCGCCGTGTCGCCCACCGCGCGCAGGGCACTGCCGAGGATCCGGTGGCTGCGCGCCATGAGCAGGTTCTCCTGCGCCAGCAGGGCTCCGGAGAGCGCTTGGGAGGCGTGCTCCAGGGCGGCGGCGGTGTCGCCGGTGGCCAGCAGCGTCTCGGCCAGCCGGCAGCGGCACTCGGTCTCCGTCCGGATCCCGCCTTCAACCCGGATCCGGTCCAGGAGTTCGCCGTACAGCTTCGCCGCGTGCACGTACCACCGCTCCTGGAGGTAGCTCTCGGCCTCCGCCAGGCGTACAGCGAACAAGGACTCGCGGTCGTTGTCGTGGGTGAACGCGGTCGCCAGGGCCCGGCATTCGTCCCTGAGGCGGGACAGGGGCGTGCGGCGGCCGGGGTCCCGCACCTCGATCTGCAGCAGGATGGTGCGTCTCCGCGACACCAGTCCGTCGTCACCGGTCGTCCCGGCCAGGGACACCGCCCTGCGGCCGTAGTGGCGGGCGGTGTCGAAGTCCCCGCACTGCAGATGCAGATCGGACAGCATCGACAGGGCGAACAGGACGCACAGGAACCGCCGGATGCCCCCGGTGACGGAGGGCTCGTCCCCGAAGAGCGTGAGCACCCGCGTGAGATAGCGCTCGGCCTTGGAGGAGGAGGCCCGGTTGCGGTGGAGCACTCCGGCCGCGTAGTAGGCGGTGCCGGTGGTGTCCTCGTCGCACCAGCGTTCCGCCGCGGGCACGAGTTCGGTGGCCGCCCGTACCGCCACGGCGAGGGGCAGGATCCCCTCGAACGCGGGGAGGAGGGCGAGGATGTCCACCCCGTGGGCGATGCCGTCCGGGGACCCGGTCGTCGCGGCCTGTTCGGCGAGGGCGGCGAGCGTCGGCATCTTCCGGCGCACCCAGTCGACGGCTTCGGACGGGACGCTCAGGTCGGCGCCCGCGGAGCGTCGCGGATGGGCTTCGCGCGTCAGCGGACCGCCCAGCGGATGGGTGGCCCGCACGGCGCTGACGACGCTGGCCGCCGCGTAGTCGAGCGTCCGGAGGACGGCGTCGAGGCGCTCGCTCTCGGCCAGGCCGGCGCACGCCTTGGCTCTGGCGTAGACGCCGACCAGGTCGTGGTAGCGGAAGCGGCCCGGAGCCGGGGTCTCCAGCAGCGCGGCGTCCACGAGGGACTCCAGGACCGTCTCGGTCTCGAGTTCCGGCAGGCACAGGACCGCCGCCGCCGACGGGACGCACCAGTCGAGGCTGTGCGGCAGGGACAGCATCATGAACGCCCGGCTCTGCTCCGGGTCGAGCTGGGCGAACGACAGCTCGAAGGCCGCCTCGACGGACAGGTCCTGCACGCGCAGTTCGCGCAGCAGCCTGACCTCGTCCGAGAGCCGGGTGACCATCTCCGCGACCGACCAGGACGGCCGGGCCGCCAGCCGGGCCGCCGTGACCCGCAGGGCGAGCGGCAGGCGGCCGCACGTGGTCGCGAGCGCCGCGGCCGACTGCGGTTCCCGCTCCATCCGGCCGGGCCCGGCGAGCCGGCTCAGCAAGGTGAACGCGTCCGTTCCGCTGAGCCCTTCGAGCGGCAGGCGGAGCGTGGCGGGCATCGAGGCGAGAGCGCGGGCCGTGATGAGGACGGCGCTGCGTGACCCGCCCGGCAGCAGGAGCCGGACCTGCTCGGCGCCGGCCGCGTTGTCCAGGACGATCAGCATCGCCCGGTTGAAGGCGAGGGTGCGGAAGAGGGCTGCCCTGTCGTCCGCCCGGACCGGTATGCGGCCGGGCGGAATCGACAGCGCGAGCAGGAAGCGCTCCAGGACGTCCGCCGGATCGACCGGCGTGCCGTCCGCTCCGCGCAGCTCCGCGTACAGCTGGCCGTCGGGGAAGTGCTGCGCGACGGTGTGCGCGGCCCGCAGGGCCAGCGAGGTCTTGCCGACCCCTCCCATGCCGGTCACGGTGACCACGGCGTGGTCCTCGCCGTCGGTGAGTGCCGAGGCCAGGCGGGCGGCCTCCTCCGCGCGCCCGACGAAGTCCGCGGGAGGCGGGGGGAGCTGGCGAGGGAGGGTGAGGCCGGGCACGGGGCCGTCGTCGGTCGGCGGGGCGGTCTTGTCGACCGTGGCCGGGGCCGGGTCGGGCACCTCCAGGAGGACGGGGTCCCCGGAGAGCACCGCGGCGTGGAGTTCCTTGAGTGCCGATCCGGTGTCGATGCCCAGTTCGTCCGCCAGGACCGCGCGGGCCCGGTCGTACGTGGCGAGGGCCTCGACGCTGCGGCCGGACCGGTACAGGGCCAGCATCAGCGTGCCGTAGAGCCGTTCCCGGTACGGGTGGACCTCCAGGGCGGCGAGGGTGCCGGGGATGGCGGCGGTGTGCCGGCCGCACTGGAGCAGGAGTTCCAGGTGGGATTCGGTGGCCGACGCCCGCTGCTCGTCCAGGGCGCGCCGCTGGGCGTCGGCGAAGGGGCCGGGCACCCCGGCGAGCGGGGACCCCTGCCACAGGCCCAGCGCCTCTTCGAGGAGCGCCACGGCCGTCGCCGGGTCTCCTCCCGACGAGGCCAGCCGGGCCTCTTCGACGAGCGCGGTGAACCGGAGGGTGTCGATGGAGTCGTTGGGCAGGCGTAATCGGTAACCGCCGGCGACCGACTCGATGACGGACGTCCCCCGGCCGCCGGGCCGGCGAGCCGGAACCTTGCCGGACCGGCCGGCCGCCGCTGCGCCGGAGTCGGCGGACTCGGCGGACTCGGCGGACGATGCGGCGTCGAGCCGGGACCGCAGGCGGTGGACGTAGTTGACGATCACCCGGCGTGCGGTGACCGGTGGTTCGTCGTCGTAGAGGTCGTCGATCAGCTGGTCGACGGACACGAGGTGCCCGGCCCGCAGCGCCAGGGCGGCGAGCAGGGCCTGCGGCCCCGGGGCTCCCGGGGAGAGGGCGGGACCGTGCGACGGAACCCATCGCACCGGGCCGAGTACCTGCACACGGATCCCACGTCGTGAAACCGTCATCCCGGAACGCCCCCCATACCCCGCCGAACAGCCCCTTTTCCTCATATGAACACGGTCATATGGCTAGAGGCGGTATTTGGGAGGCGTGTCCCGGCCGTGCCGCTGTTCTCCGTCACCCGTGGCGGCGGCCCCGCAGACCGTCGGCGGCGCGGCGGACGGAGGCGGGCGGAAGGTCAGACCTTGGTGAAGCAGAGGGTGTAGTCGGCACCCCGGCTGGCCGAGTACTGGATGCCGTAGTCGTACGTCGAGGGGCACTTCTTGCCGGGGCCGTACAGCCTCTCGCCCGTCTTGTACTGCGCTTCGGGGGAACCGCAGTCGACGATCACCGGGAGGGGTTCGCCGTCGGGGTCCTGCACCTTGACGCAGTCACCGGTCTTCGGGTCGTACTTCTTGTTCTCCTCGAACTGCGCGACCCGTGCGGCTTCCTTCTTGGCCTTGCCGCCGTCGGGGTTGGTGTTGTAGTCCCAGACGTACCAGGCTCCACCGCCGAAGACGGCGAGGACGACGACAGCGGTGATCAGCATCCGCACCGGGCCCGCCGGCTGCGGGCGCTGCGGCCCCCGGGGCGCCTGCGGGTGGCCGTGCGGCGGTTGCTGGTAGGGATGGTGGGGCTGGTTCTGGTAGGACGGAGGCGGTATGGACATGGCTCGGACACCCCGTGGTTGACTGCATGTACGAAGGTCGACGGGTGGGTCGACCGGTGCAGGCTACCGTCCCTCCGCGAGCCCGCTGACCAGCGGTTACGCCGGGGGCGACGGTGCTGTTCCACTTGCGGTCCGATGGGTCGGTACGTCCCGGTGGCCGCACCGGACCGCCCTCGGTCCCGAGACCGCCCGCCCAGACCACGTACTCGCTTCATCACAGCCGATGTGCCGGGATCCGGGTCAGTGCCCCAGCCGGCCGTCACCCGAAGGAGCCCCGCATGCGCATGCTCATCAACGTCCCCGAAACCGTCGTCTCCGACGCCCTGCGCGGAATGGCGGCCGCCCACCCCGAGTTGACCGTCGACGTGGAACGGCGCGTCGTGGTGCGGCGGGACGCTCCCGTGGCCGGGAAGGTGGGGCTGGTGTCCGGGGGCGGCTCCGGTCACGAGCCCTTGCACGGCGGGTTCGTGGGGGTGGGGATGCTGGACGCGGCGTGCCCCGGGGAGGTGTTCACCTCCCCCGTGCCCGACCAGATGGTCCGCGCGGCCGCTGCCGTGGACAGCGGGCAGGGCGTGCTCTTCGTCGTGAAGAACTACACGGGCGACGTCCTCAACTTCAACATGGCCGCCGAGCTGGCCGAGGACGAGGGCATCCAGGTCGCCAGCGTGCTGGTCAACGACGACGTCGCCGTGACCGACAGCCTCTACACGGCAGGCCGCCGCGGGACCGGGGCCACGCTGTTCGTCGAGAAGATCGCGGGGGCCGCCGCCGAGGAGGGCGCGCCGCTGGGGCGGGTGGAGGCGCTGGCGCGCCGGGTCAACGAGTCGTCCCGCAGCTTCGGGGTGGCGCTCGCCTCCTGCACGACCCCCGCCAAGGGCGGCCCGACCTTCGACCTCCCGGCCGGGCAGCTGGAGTTGGGGGTGGGGATCCACGGGGAGCCGGGCCGGGAGCGGCGGGCGATGATGACGTCGGGGGAGATCGCGGACGTCGCGGTGCACGCGGTGCTGGAGGACCTCCGGCCGAGCGGGCCCGTCCTGGTGCTGGTCAACGGTGCGGGCGGCACGCCGCTGCTGGAGCTGTACGGGTACGCGGCGGAGGTGCACCGCGTGCTGCGGGAGCGCGGCGTGGCGGTGGCCCGGACGCTCGTCGGCAACTACGTCACCTCGCTCGACATGGCCGGGGCGTCGGTGACGCTGTGCCAGGTCGACGACGAGCTGCTGCGCCTGTGGGACGCGCCCGTGCAGACCCCGGGGCTGCGCTGGGGCCGCTGACGCCGGGCGGGCGGACCCCGGTCAGCTGTCCGGCTCGGCGCCGTGCCACACGGTCGTCACGTTGCAGAACTCCCGGATGCCGTGGCCGGACAGCTCACGCCCGTACCCCGAGCGTTTGACGCCGCCGAAGGGCAGGGCGGGGTGGGAGGCCGTCATCCCGTTGAAGAAGACGCCGCCGGCCTCCACGTCCCGTACGAAGCGGCGCTGTTCCTCCACGTCGCGGGTCCACACGTTGGAGCTGAGCCCGAAGGGCGAGTCGTTGGCGACCGCCACCGCCTCGTCCAGGTCGCGCACCCGGTAGAGCGTGGCCACCGGGCCGAACGCCTCCTCGCGGTGGATGCGCATGGCGGCGGTGATGCCGGCGAGGACCGTCGGCTCGTAGTACCAGCCCCGGGTGAGCTCCGCGGGCTCGGCGGGGCGCCGCCCGCCGCACAGGGCCGTCGCGCCCTGGTCGACGGCGTCGTCGACGAGCTCCTCCAGGTCGGCGCGGCCCTGGCGCGTCGCCAGGGGGCCGACGTCGGTGGTCGCGGCCATGGGGTCGCCGACGGTCAGGGCGGCCATCAGGGCCGTGAAGCGCTCGCTGAAGGCGTCGTAGACGTCGGTGTGGACGATGAAGCGCTTGGCGGCGATGCAGGACTGCCCGTTGTTCTGGACGCGGGCGGTCACCGCCGTCCTGGCGGCGCGTTCGAGGTCGGCCGACGGCATCACCACGTACGGGTCGCTGCCGCCCAGTTCGAGGACGGTCTTCTTGACCTCGTCCCCGGCAACCGCCGCGACCGAACGGCCGGCCGGCTCGCTGCCGGTGAGCGTGGCGGCCGCGACGCGGGGGTCGCGCAGGACGCCCTCGACGGTGCGGGAGGCGATCAGCAGGGTCTGGAAGCAGCCCTCGGGGTAGCCGGCGCGCCGGAAGAGGTCCTCCAGGTACAGCGCGGTCTGCGGCACGTTCGAGGCGTGCTTGAGCAGGCCGACGTTGCCCGCCATCAGGGCGGGGGCCGCGAACCGGACGACCTGCCACAGGGGGAAGTTCCACGGCATGACCGCGAGGATCACGCCCAGCGGACGGTAGTGGACCCGGGCGAGCGTCGCCCCGGCGTCCTTCACCTCCGCCTCCGGCGGGCGCTCGTCGGCCAGCAGCGCCTCGGCGTTGCCGGCGTACCAGCGCATCGCCTTGACGCACTTGGCCGCCTCGGCCCGGGCAGCGGCCAGCGGCTTGCCCATCTCGGTCGTCATCGTGCGGGCGATGTCGTCCTGGTCGGCCTCCAGCAGGTCCGCGGCGCGCGTCAGCAGCCGCGAGCGCACGGTGAAGCTCGTGGTGCGGTGCCGCCGGAAGGCCGCCTCGGCGTTCGACAGGCGGCGCTCGAGCTCCTCCGGCGTCAGCTCGTCGAAGGTCTTGAGGGTCTCGCCGTTCGCGGGATTCACCGTAGCGATGGGCATGTCTCGACTCTGCGGGGCCCGGTCCGGCCGCGCAAGACGTGGGCGCGTCACGCGCGGCCCTTCCCCCCGTCCTCCACCCCCGCGGACACGGCCCGGGGCGACGGCACGGCGCAGCACGGCACGGCCTCGAAATGGTGTCCGGACGAGCACCACGGGTAGCGCTCTGCCCCGGCCTCGGTATGCTGATTTTCGTCTTGGATGATCCGGATCATCCGCCTTTTTCTCTCACCTGGAGCAGAATGAGGCCGAGGAGTCCCCTGGTACCGCCCGTCGCACTGCTCGTCCTGGCTTCCGCCTCGCTCGTCTCCTGCGGCCGGGAGGGCGTGCCGCCCGGCAGCGTCGCCGCGCTGATCGGGGAGGACGAGAGCCGTTTGGCCTATCCGGTCGAAGAGAACGTCCTCGTCACCGGCTCGCCCGTGCTCAAGCGCGCGCGAGCCGCGCACCGGATCGTCATCGGGGTGAAGTCGGACCACCCCTTCCTGGGCTTCGAGGACCCCGTCACCGGCCGCCGCTTCGGCTTCGACATCGAGATCGCCCGGATGATCGCCGCGGACCTGGGGTTCGGGCCGGGACGGATCACCTGGAAGACGGTCTCCTCCCAGGGCCGGGAGACGGCCATCTCGAAGGGGGACGTGGACTTCTACGTCGCCGCGTACACCATCAACGACGAGCGCAAGAAGCACGTCTCCTTCGCGGGCCCGTACTACGTCGCCGGGCAGGACCTCCTGGTCAAGCAGGGCGACCAGGAGATCCACGGCCCCGGGGACCTCAAGGGCAAGCGGGTCTGCTCGGTCACCGGCTCCACGCCCTACCAGCGCATCACGAACCCGGTGTACGGCGCCCACGTCAGTTCCCACGACAGTTACGCACAGTGCGTACAGGACCTGATCAGCGGCGAGGCGGACGCGGTGACCAGCGACGACACGATACTGAAGGGCTACGCCGCACAGAACGGCGGCAGACTGCGGGTCGTCGGCAGGCGCTTCTCCGAGGAACCCTACGGCGTCGGCCTCGTCCGGGGCGACAAGGTCCTGCGCGGCGCGATCAACGACGCCCTGGACCGGCACCGCCGCAACGGCGACTGGCTGCGCGCCTACGGCGCCACGCTCGGCCGGTCCGGCGTGCCCGCCCCCGCCCCTCCGGAGGTGATCCGGTACTGACCCCGCGGGCCGCGACGGCGCACCCGGGTGCGCGGCCCCGCCGAGCCGTCCCATCCCCTCCCGCCCGGTACGCGGGCCCCGAAGGCTACGGAGGCGAACGTGCACGTACTGCTGGACAACGTCGACCTCTTCCGCAGAGGGTTCCTCGGTACCCTGGCCCTGACCGGCCTCAGCACGTTCCTGGCCCTCACCCTGGGCACCGTCCTCACCGTCTTCCGCGTCTGTCCGGTGCCCCCGCTGCGGGTCTTCGGGGCGGCCGGCGTCACCGTCCTGTGCAACACCCCGCTCACGCTCCTCTTCTTCGGGGTCACCCTGGGACTGCCGATGGTCGGGCTGTCCGGGATGGGCTACTTCACGCTCGCCGTGCTGACCCTGGGCGGCTACAGCTCGGCGTTCGTCTGCGAGGCGCTGCGGTCGGGCGTCAACACCGTCGACGTCGGGCAGGCGGAGGCGGCGCGCAGCCTCGGGATGTCCTTCGCGCAGACGGCCTTCCTGGTCGTGCTGCCGCAGGCCGGACGCGTGGCCGTGCCGCCCGTCGGCAGCATCCTGATCACCCTGACGAAGAACTCCGCCCTGGCCGGGGGCTTCAGCGTCTACGAGCTGTTCAGCGTGGAGAAGACCCTGGCCGAACAGGGCTACGCCATCCTCACCGTCTTCGCGTGGGTCTCCGTCGCCTACCTCCTGCTCATCCTCACCATCAGCGGCGCCGTCCGGCTCGTCGAGCACCGGCTGGCGGTGGCGCCGTGACTTCCGTCCTCTTCGACACCCCGGGGCCCCGCGCCCGCCGCCGCAACCTGCTGCTCGGCGTGGTGGCGACCGCCGGCGTCGGCGCGCTGACCGCCTACGTGATCGTCCGGCTGGTCGACGCCGGGCAGTTCACCGCCGAGATGTGGGAGGCGTTCGCCTACGAGGGCGTGCAGCGCCGCATCTTCATCGGGGCCGTGGACACGGTCAAGGCCTTCGCGCTCGGAGTGTTCTTCTCCCTGCTGCTCGGCCTGCTCCTGGCCACCGGCCGGCTCTCCGACCACCGCGTGGTGCGCTGGCCGGCCACGGCGCTGGTGGAGTTCTTCCGTGCCATGCCGCTGCTCATCATGATCTTCGCGCTGTACAACACCGGCTGGCTGCGGTCGTGCGTGGCCACCGTGGCCCGCTTCCTCCGTACGGAGCTGGGCGGTGCGGGCACCTGGCTCGCGGACAACTTCGCCAGTCCCACCCTCTGGGCGCTGGTCATCGGGATCGCGCTGTACAACGGCTCGGTGCAGGCGGAGATCCTGCGCGCCGGCGCCGGCGCCGTGCCCCGGGGACAGCGCGAGGCGGCGTACGCCCTGGGCATGCGCAAGACCCAGGTGACCGTGGAGGTGGTGCTGCCCCAGGCGGTACGGGCCATGCTGCCCAGCATCGTCAGTCAGATCGTGGTCACGCTCAAGGACACGTCACTCGGTTTCGTCATCGCCTACGAGGAACTCCTCTACGCCGGGAAGCTCCTGGCGCAGAACACCGCCACTCCCTCCGGCTATCCCTACATACCGGTGCTCCTCGTGGTCGGCCCGATGTACATCGGCATGTGCCTGACGCTCTCCACGTTCGCCAGACGCCTCGCGCGGCGCGGCAGACAGTGGCGTCCCGTGCTCCGCAGCCGCTCGCTCACCCCGACCTTGACCGAAAAGCCCCGCAGCCAAATCGCCCCCTGACTGCGACTGTGGAACGAAAGAACCACGCAGGATCCGAAACGTCCCCGCCGTCGCCCGTCCGGCACCCCCGATGCTTCAGGAGTTGCGGTGATGTCCTCCTCCTCACCGGCGCCCGATGCCCTCCACGACCCCTATCCCACCCGCTACGTGACCGAGTCGGTCCCGGTCGACCGCAGCCATCCGGTGGTCTGGGGCGCCCCCGGGGACGGCCCCCTGGACGCGGAGCGGCTGGCGGCCTACGACCGCGACGGCTTCCTCGCCCTCGACTCGCTGCTGACCGCCGACCAAGTGGGCGCGTGCCAGGAGGAGATCGGCCGCTTCGCCCGGGACGAGTCGCTGCGCACGGACGAACGCCTGGTGATGGAGCCGGAGTCCGACGGCATCCGGTCCGTGTTCGAGGTGCACGAGCTCTCCGAGGTGTTCGCCGCCGTCATCCGCTCCGAACCGCTGGCCGGCCTCGCCCGGCAGGTCCTGGGCTCGGAGGTGTACGTCCACCAGAGCAGGGTGAACTACAAGGCGCCCTTCGGGGGTTCCCGGTTCGGCTGGCACTCCGACTTCGAGACCTGGCACTCCGAGGACGGGATGCCGGCGCCCCGGGCGCTGAGCCTGTCCGTCGCCCTCACCGAGAACCTTCCGTTCAACGGCCCCTTGATGATCGTTCCGGGCTCGCACCGGACCTTCGTGCCGTCGGTCGGCCGGACGCCCGAGAACTACCACAAGCTCTCGCTGCTGGGAAAGGACCTCCCCGCAGGCTCCGCGGACCGGGCGGGCGTCACGGCCCTGGCCGAGCGGCACGGGATCCGGCAGTTCACCGGGGCCCCCGGCTCGGCGGTCATGTTCGACTGCAACTGTCTGCACGCCTCCAGCGGCAACGCCTCCCCGTTCCCGCGCAGCAACCTGTTCGTCGTCTACAACAGCGTGCGCAATCCCCTCGGTTCGCCCTACGCCGCCCCCCGGCCGCGGCCCCGCTACCTGGCCAACCGCCTCATCGTGCCGGTCCCGCGGACCGGGTCGCCGGCGTCCGGCCGATGAGACGGGCGATCTCCCGCGTCGTGTAGCCGCGCTCGAAGTGGCGCGGCTCGGACAGCATGCGGGTGACGAGGTCCAGCAGCATCCGCCCGTACTCCTCGTCGGTGCCCGCCCAGCGGGACGCGTCCAGCATCCAGGGCTCGGTCTCGGCCGAGAGGTCGGCCGTGCCCTCGCGTATCAGGGTCTTCGACAGCTTCGCCCCGGAGTCGGAGAGCACCACCGGGGTGAACAGGCGCGCCGGTGAGACGGGGTCCGGACAGCACTGCAGCGCCTCGTCCAGCAGCCGGCAGCCCGGGGCCCAGTCGGCACCCTTGACGATCACCGGCAGGGCGTCGTCGCGGCAGGCCACGCGCTCCTTCACCAGATTGCGGTGCAGGGTGGTCAGGCCGACGAACGCGTCCGAGTCCGCCGTGACGTCGACGAGGTACTTGCCGTGGTCGAGGCACACGGCCGCGAAGCGGGCCTCGTGGGCGTCGGCGGTGAGCACCTCGGTGTGCTCGCCGTACTTCTGCGACCAGCCGCAGCGCGGGCAGGGGAAGCTCACCGGCACGGTGCCGGTGGACGGCGCGAGGTACCAGCGCAGCCGGTCCATCTGGCGCAGCGAGGCGAGGAACTCCTCCCGGAACGCCCGTCCCGACTGCTGGCTCGTGTAGGTCTCGAGCGCGTAGGGCACGCCGGTGGCGGCGGACAGTGCGTCGAAGAGCCCGCCGTAGTAGCGCGCGGCCAGGTCCTCGACCGTCGGCCCGCCGAGGGCGTTGCGGAACGAACGCTCGTAGAGGCTGCCGGAGTCGGGGCACGCGCGCACCTCGTACGGTGCGTTGTCGAGTGCCCCGAAGCGGATGAGGACCGGCACGCCGAAACGTTCCCGCGCCTCCTGGGCGAGCAGGAAGGCCGCGGTCTGCATGACGTTGGTCCCCAGGTGGGGCGTGCCGTTGATCTGCACGCCCGCGTGCAGCACCAGACGGGTGCGCCCCGAGTCCCACAGCCGCGGCCGGATGAAGTCGGCGCTGTGCAGGACGGCGCCGGCGGTGACGCTGACGGGTGAGACGAGCGCGGGGCGCCGCGCGGTCGCGTCGTTGTCAGTGCTCACGGATCCTCTCCTCGCATCACGCGGTCGCTCCTCCCGCACGCCGTCGCCCCGGGTCACCAGTGGTGACGGGCCTCGGCCACGGGGAGGTCCAGCACGCGGACGGGTCCCTGCCAGCCGTCGGGGCGCGCGCCGTCGAGCGCCTCCAGCCGGGAGGTGTGCGAACGGGCGGCGGTCCGCAGCAGGTCCAGCAGCCCCTCGCCGCTGAGCCGGCCGGCCTCGCCGTCTCCGGCTCCGGCCGTCCAGCGGCAGGCCAGGCCGACGATGAAGTAGCGGGGAGTGCCGCCGTCCGTGCGCCACAGGACGGCTTCCTCCGCCTCCTCCAGGGCCAGCACCTGCTCGATGTTGCTGAGCGTGAACTCGCCGAGCGGGAGCGGGCACAGGGTCACGGCGTGCACGCGGTAACCGGCGTCCTCCAGCAGCCGCACCGCCTTGCGGGGCGTGGAGTAGCTGCCGATCGTCAGTCCCAGGTCGCTGCGCAGCTCCCGGCCGTGCCCGATGATCGCGGGGGCCCACTTCAGTCCGTCGGTGCCGCCGCTGATGGACCGGCGCTGGGCGTCGGCCCGCAGGGTCAGCGGGACGTAGGGCGGGTTGCTGGTGACGATCAGGGGGCGGGGCAGGGGCGTGGGGGCGGTGGCCAGCAGCCGCTCGGTGGTCATGGCGGCGAAGTCGCCGAGGGCGAAGGTGACCCGGCGGTCGCCGTCGTGGGAGGCGTAGTGCTTCTCGGCCCAGGCGACGGTCTCCGCGCCCGAGTCGACGCCGTGGACCCGGGTGGCGCCGGCCCGGGCCATGGCGGCGGCCGCGGCCCCGCTGCCCGAGCCGAGGTCCAGGACCGAACAGCCTGCGGTGACGAGGTCCTTGACCACCCAGACGCCGATCTCGGTGTCGGCGGGTTCGAAGAACACCTGGGGCGAGCCGGGCGGGACGAAGTCCTGCCCCGTCAGGTGCTCGTAGGTCTGGACGCGGGAGACGTTCGGCATCGGGGCCCCTGTCGGTCGGTGGCGGGCGTGGGCGGTCGGCGGTGCGGGCGGCGGGTCAGCCGTGCGGGCCGGCCGCCCACTCCAGGACCGCCATGGCGCTGGAGAGCTTCATCGCCGCCTGGGTCCAGGCCAGTGAGCGGGGGCCGTCGAGGACGCGGCCGGAGACCTCGTCGCCCCGGTGGGCGGGCAGGTCGTGCATGAAGGACGCCCGGGGCCAGCGGTCCAGCAGGTGCTCGTCGACGTGGAAGGGGCGGAACGCCTCGCGCCAGTCGGGGTCGGGCTTGACGGTGCCCGTGGTCTGCCAGCGGGTGGTGTAGACGACGTCCACGTCCGCGGGGGCGGCGGCCAGTTCGTGGATCTGCTCGACCGCCGCGCCGACGGTGCCGGCCCGGCGTTCCGCGGTGCGCAGTTCGTCCTCGGGCAGGCCGTATCCGGCGGGGGTGGCGAAGGTGACGCGGGCGCCGGGGACCGCGGCGAGCCCGTGGGCGAGGGCGACCGCGGTGTTGTTGCCCTCGCCCACGTACAGGACCTGGATGCCGGTGAGGTCGCCGAAGGTCAGCGCGAGGGTGGCGAGGTCGCACAGGCCCTGGCTGGGGTGCTCCTGGGCGGCCATGGCGTTGACGACCGGCAGCCGGCCGCTGCGGGAGAGGTTGCGCAGCTCGTCGAGCGGGCCGGCGGTCCGGGCGACCAGCAGGTCGAGCATCGAGCCCAGCACCCGGCCGGTGTCGCCCACCGTCTCCCCGGTGTTGAGCTGGAGGTCGCCGGGACCGAAGCCGACGGGAGAACCGCCCAGCCGCAGGGTGGCGACGGTGAAGGCGGTGCGCGTGCGGGTCGAGGTCCTGGTGAAGAGCACCCCCACCACCTGGGCCGCCAGCGGCCGGTCATGGGCCCGCGGGTCGTGGAACAGCTCGACCGAGCGGGCGGTCAGGCCCTGGATCAGCGGTGGGGGCAGCTCCGCCAGTGAGAACAGGCCCCGTTCCGGTCCGGGACCCTGCCGCAGGGGGGTGTCGCCCATGGGACCTCGCTTCCTGGAGTGGCGTCGGTGGTCAGGGCCGGCTCACCAGCTCGGCCGTCTCGAAGGCCGCCCGGCCGCCCGGCACGTCCAGCACCCCGGTCTCCTCGAACAGCCGCACCGCGTGCCGGGAGGCCGACCGGACGTCCGCGTTCACGCGCTGCGGCGGGTAGGAGTCGCGCACGACCTCCTCGACGGCGGCCGGGGGCAGACCGGCGGCGGCCAGGGAGGCCCGGACGGGGCCGAGGTCGGGCAGCAGGCTGGAGCGGATCAGCCCCGGCAGGCAGCGGGCGATCCGCCCGCGCCGGGCGGCCGGCTGACCTGCCCACAACTCGCGGAAGAAGCCCAGGAAGAAGGCGTGGTGCCAGCCCTCGTCGCGGGCGTGGTCGCGGACGATGTCGCGGACGACCGTCAGGACGCGCCGGTCCTTCGGCACGTCGTTGAGGATCGCCGTGATCAGCGTTTCGAAGACGACGACCTGGAGCAGCTGGGCCAGCACGGGTTCGTCCGGGAGGGCCCGGTGTCCCACGTCGTCGAGCCGGGCGAGGAAGGGCGCGAAGTCGTAGGGGGCCACGGCGACGCCCGAGGCGCGGGAGACCTGGTCGACGACGTCGAGGCTGTAGAGGGAGTGGTAACCCTCGTCGACGTAGATCCGGTAGGCGTCGAGGCGGGTGGCGACGGGCAGTTCGATGTCGCAGCGCCCGCCGGCGATGCGCTCGGTGGCGCGGTTGACCACACGGGTCTCGAACTGGGCGGTGAAGCCCAGGTAGTGGAACAGGTGCCGGGCCAGGAGGGCGTCGCGCCGGGGTGCGGGCAGCGCCCGTACGAGCGGGTGGCCGAGGTAGGGGACGAGGGCGGGCGGGAAGTACAGGCAGCCCTCTTGGAGTTCGCCGGCCAGCAGGCGGCGGGGGTCGGTGCGGACGCCGGCCCGGTCGTACCACTCGCGTCGTGGTTCGGTGGCCGTCATGGCAGGCGTCCCTCCCTGGCGTCGCCGGGGACCGGCGCCCGGCGGGCCGCGGACCAGGCGGCGCTGCCGGTGTCCGGGTCCCGCGGCGGGTGGACGACGGACAGGATCTCGACGCCCCGGCCGACGTCCACCGGGACCAGGCCCCGGCGTTCGCGCCAGGAGGCGCAGTAGACGGTGTCGAGGTAGCGGTCGGCGCCGTCCGGGCACAGGCAGGCGACGTCGGTGCGGCGGGGGTTGCCGCGCAGGATCCGCAGGGCCGTGGCGATGAGCGCGCCCGAGCTGCCGCCGACGCCGACCCCGGTGCTCTCCGCCAGCCACAGGCAGGCGCTCACCGCTTCCTGCGGGGTGACCCGGACGGTGGGCCGGTGGCCTTCCGGGAGGAACGTCGACGGGCGGCTGGCGCCTATGCCGGAGAGGACCCGGGCGCCGGAGGGGCCGCCGAGGGCGGCCGACCCCACGACGTCGACGCCGTAGAGCTCCCAGTCGGGGCGGGCCACGCTCATGAAGTCGCGGAAGCCCGCCAGGGTTCCGCCGGTGGAGACGGCGATCAGGACGTGGGCCGGCCGGCCGTGCGTCTGCGCGCGTAGCTCGGGCGCCGTCTCACGGGCGTGCACCGCGGGACTGGCGGGGTTGGCGTACTGGTTGGGCCAGATGAGCCGTGGCTGGTGGACGAGTCTCTCGCGGATGTAGGCGAGCCTGCTGAGGAGGTACCCTCCGGCGCCGTCCGGTTCCTCGATCCTGACCACGTCCCCGTGGAGGGCGCGCACCGCGTCCACCAGGGACGCGCTGCTGCGGGGGTCCACGACGGCCGTGAAGGGGACCCGGTGTGAGGCGGCGACGGCCGCGAGGGCGAGCCCCAGGTTCCCGGAAGTGGACTCGATGATGCCGAATTCGGGGTCCACCCGCTCGGCGACGTCCTGCCAGAGGGCGAGGGCGGTGCGGCCCTTCACCGAGCCGTGCGGATTGTGTGACTCCAATTTGAGCCAGAGAGTTCCGGGACGACCCTCGACGGAAAGCTGCAGAGCGACAACCGGAGTGAGCGGCACCCGAGATCCGCCTTCCCTCGACGGATTCGCGCGATCGTCCGCAAGGCCCGCCAAGACGCCTCCCCGAGACTGCCCGGCACCGGCCCCTTCGCCGGCGCGGGAACCATGCCCCTGGATCTTCGAATTTATGGGGGAGCATCACATACTGCAAGGTAGTGAACTCGCCAGGTTCCTTAGGACGGGCTTCATGACAGCCGCATAATTCCCTGCCCTGGAGAGGTCGTCAGAAGGGGGTCGCCGATCGCCCCGGCGGCCGGGTGCCGGGCACGCCCCGTGATTTCCCGTGGCCTGAATTCCCGGCCGGACGCGCGAAGTGCCGGGGTGCCGCCCCCTGGGCACCCCGGCACGTGTGCCGCGCGACGGTCAGCGGGGTGGCTGTTCCGTCGCCTCGTCGGAGGGACGCGCAGGCAGGGGCAGCCTGGCGGAGTCCTGCGACCTGCCGCCGTCGCCGTTCGCGGACGCCGCGTCGAGGGCGGACGCCGGACCCTTCGGCGTCTTCACTGGGGAGGGGGTCATGGGGACCACCGGTGCCCCCGACCGCGGGACCACGGCCGCGCCGCCTCCCGCCCCTTCGGCCACCGGCACCGCGGCGACCACGGTCCGGCCGGGAAGCATGCCGGTCCGGTACAGCAGGGCCACGGCGCCGGCGGAGGCCATGCCGAAGGACAGGCAGCACACCCAGGGCAGCCACTCCATCCCCACCTGATGGCCGAGGTCCATCGCCCGCCCCACCACCGCGTTCCCGCCAGTGGCCGCGAGCCCGGAGAAGACGTAGAAGAGGCCGAAGTACGTGCCGGTCAGGCTCTCCCGGCCGAACTGGGGGATCAGCTCCATGGCGGTCGGGTGGGCGACCATGATGCCGAAGAAGAGCAGCACCGATCCGAGCACCATCACGACCATGCGCGCGACCGCCTCCTTGGTGCCGGCCGGCGGCTCGGTGCCGCAGATCAGCAGCGGCGGCAGGAAGCTCAGGCCCATCACGACGAGCCCCGAGCTGATCCACCGGGTGCCGCCGCCGTTGCGTTCCAGGGCTCTGGTGATGCGCAGTTGGAACACCATGTTCGCCAGCGCACCCGCCGCCAGCAGCACCCCGGCCGACCCCTTCCAGCCCGAGGCCGCCAGGGCGCCTTCCGGCAGGAGGAGGTAGAGCTGGTTCTCCATGGTGAACATGCCGGTCGTGGCGAAGGAGAAGAGCAGGAACCGGCGGTTGCAGAACGCCTCCCGCCAGTCCGCGAAGACGGTGGCGGAGCGGCCGGCCTCGACGACCCCGCGCGTCGGCAGGACCATCGCCTGGGCGACGGTCAGCAGCCCGAAGACCGCGGCGGCCACCAGGGCGCACAGCCGGAAGTCGGCGAGGAACAGCACGCTGCCCAGCAGCAGTCCGATCAGTGAACCACTGGTGGCGTAGACGTTCAGCAGCGCGAACGCCTCGGCCTTGCGGTCGCCCGACTCCAGCGCCACGTAGGTGCGGACGGCCGGGTAGAACAGCGCCGCCGCCAGCCCCGTGAGCACGGAGGCGCAGAGCAGCAGCCACAGGGAACTGCCGAAGGCGAAGAGCGCGAAACCCACGGTCCGCAGGGCACAGCCGGCGATGATCACGACCCGGGGGCCCAGCCGGTCGGCCGCGGAGCCGCCCAGGATGAACAGCCCCTGCTGACTGAGATTTCGCGCGCCGAGGACCAGTCCGACGAGCGCGGCCGACATCCCGAGACCCTGCTCCAGATATGCCGCGAGAAACGGCATGAGGAGATAGAACCCGATGTCGATGCCAAACTGATTGAGCAGTAGCAATCGCAACGCGAGTGGGAACTCGCGCGTCGCCCGAATGTTTCTCATGCGCGTTCCTGGATCCAGCCCGAGTAGGCGAGAACCACCCTGAACCAAGGGGGCGCCATACACTCGGAGGGTTTGACGGTGCGCGAAGCGGCAGGACGGCAGCCGCGGCGTCCTCAGGATTCTTCCTGATCAGAAGCCTGACCAAGGGTCAGAGCGCCTCGGCGTACAGCTCGTCGGCTCGCTTCTCCGTTCACAGGAACGGCCGCACTCGCTGACGTTGAGTCGGCGGTCGATCATATGCTTTTGCGGTGCATCCTCAATGCCCCCCGACTACTCTCGGAAGATGAGCAGAGGACACTTTAGCAAAGCAAACCCCTCTCCCAACAGTGCGGGGAGAGGGGCGGTATCGCATCCCGGTATCGAAGCGGCGGAAGGGAATTTGCTCCCGGTTCTTTCTTCGAGCGCTGGAACGGCCGTGCTTACGAACTGGACTCCGTCGACCGTTTGGCCTGATCTTTTACATAGCGGGCGATTTCCGCGTGGGTGGCGTACCAGATGCCCTCGTGGCCTTCGATGTGCGCCAGCAGCTCTTCGAGGACGGTGATCCTTGATCGATGGCCGATCACATGGGGGTGCATCGTCAACTGGAAGAGCCCGCCCTCCTCGTAGGCGACATCGAACTCGTCCCGCCATATTCCACCGACCACTTGGCGCGGCATGCCGTGCGGACGCAGCGGGGAATAGCGGTCCATCTCGAAGTAGATGTCGTCGTCACGAATCCATTCGGGCGGCAGCTCCACGATTCCCGTCGGCTCACCGTCGGCGAGAATCTCGTACGGATCGTCGTCCGCCATGAGCGACGAGTCGTACAGCAGGCCGAGTTCACGGCTGATGTCCAGGGTGTGGTCGCTGAAGTCCCAGGAGGGCGTGCGGATGCCGACCGGACGCTGCCCGCTGACGCGCTCCAGGGTGTCCGCGCAGCGGAAGGCCAGGTCCCGTTCGCTCTTCGGGTCGAGCTCCATGTTGCGCTCGTGGATCCAGCCGTGAATGCCGATCTCATGCCCTCGAAGGCTGTACTCCCGGGCTTCCTGAGGCCGCATCAGGGCGCAGACGGCCGGCATGAAGAAGGTGGCGGGGATGGAGCGGCGCTCCAGCAGCGCGAGGACCCGGGGAGAGCCCACGCGGGCGCCGTACTCGCCCTGTGAGAGCTTGCCCGGTCCGGTCTGCCCGTCGCGCAGCGGGATCGTCTCGTGGTCGGTGTCGAAGGACAGGGCGACGGCGGCGCGCGCCCCTTGGGGCCACACGTCGGGCTTCAAGCTCCGCCCGGCGCGCACCCGTTCGACGACGCCGCGCCACTCCGCCTCCTCCCACTGCCAGGGGTGCCGCTGCGTCGCCTGATCGCGCTCTTCGGATGCGGTCATGGCCGGCTCCTCGTCCTCGGTCCGGATCGCGTGGGGTCGGGGCGCTCCCGAGCGCCATGGTGACAGCACGTCAGTTTCGCGTCATGGGTGGGAACTCGTCAGCCGATGACGGTGGCTGACACTTCATCACGTCGGAGAAGCACACTGTCCGCCCGGGACGTGAGGGCCCTACCGTGAGGTGTTCCGGCCGGATTCCGGCGTGCGTACCCCGCGACCGCACCACCCGTTCCAGGGAGGAGCCATCATGACGGCCATCGAGGACCCGGACGCGGACACCGCGCCCAGCGCCGAACGCGTGATCACCACCCTCGCGGGCACGGGCGAGGCCGGCTCCTCGGGTGACGGGGCACCCGCCCTCCGTGCCACGCTGGACCAGCCGAGAGCGGTCGCCGTCGAACGCACCGGCCACGTGCTCGTGGCGGAGTGGAAGGGCCACCGCGTCCGGCGCATCGCCCCCGACGGCACCATCACCACCGTCGCCGGCACCGGCGTCCCCGGTTACGGCGGCGACGGCGGGCCCGCGGTCGACGCGTTGCTCAACGAACCCGGCGGACTGGCCCTCGACGACGAGGGCAACCTCTACGTCGCCGACTACTGGAACCACCGCATCCGCCGGATCTCCCCCGACGGCCTCATCGTCACCGTCGCCGGCACGGGCCGGCCCGGCCACGGGGGCGACGGCGGCCCCGCCCTCGCGGCCCGCTTCAACGAGCCGCGCGGGCTCGCCCTGGACGCCCGGGGGAACCTCTACGTGGCGGAGTGGAAGGGCCACCGCGTCCGGCGCATCGCCCCCGACGGCACCATCACCACCGTCGCGGGCATGGGCGAGCCGGGGTTCGGCGCCGACGGCGTCGCAGCCACGTCGTCCGCCCTGCACAACCCCATCGACGTGGCGGTCGACCGCGCCGGCGACCTCTACATCGCCGACTGCTGGACGCACCGCGTGCGCAAGGTCTCCCCCGACGGCGTCATCACCACCGTCGCCGGTACGGGCCGGCCGGGCTTCGACGGGGACGGCGGGCCGGCCGCCCGCACCCGCCTCGACCAGCCGCGCGGCGTCGACTTCGACGACGCCGGCAACCTGTACGTCGCCGACTCCCTCAACCAGCGGATCCGCGTGGTGGCGCCGGACGGCCGGATCGCCACCGTCGCCGGCGGCGGCGCGCCGGACCACGACGAGGACGGCGGGCCGGCCCTGGGCGCCGAGCTGTACTTCCCCCGCGCCGTGGCCGCCGCGCCGAACGGCGACCTGCTCGTCGCCGAGTGCGACAGCCACCGGGTGCGCCGGGTCACGACGGTCGTCGGCAGTCCCGGCGCCGCCGCCCGGCCCGGGGCCGTGCCGGACCTGTCGGTGGAGCCGGTGGCGCCGGCCACGGTGCGCCGCGGTCAGGACTTCTGGCTGGGCGCACGCCTCAGGGCGGTCGGCGCCGGGGCCCCCGAGAAGACCGACCTGGTCCTCGAACTGGCGCTGCCCGAGGGCCTCGTCGTCTCCGACGAGGGTGCGCGGGGGCCCGTGCGGCGCACGTACCCGGGCGGGGGCCCGGAGGCCACGGGGGGTGCGCTGGACGGGGTGTTCCGGGTGCGGGCGCCGGAGACCACGCGGCCCGGCCGGTACGAGGCGGCCCTGACGGTGCGGCGGGGCACCGGTCCGGGGGCGCGGCGGACGGTGCGGGTCCTGTCGGTGGTGGTGGCGGCTCCGCTGCCGGTGACCGACGAGCGGGCCTTCACCGTCGTGCAGGAGAACGTGCCGCAGGCCGCGCCCGGCGAGGCCGCCGTGGTCAACGTGGCGTACGTCGTACCCGTCGGCACCCCGGCGAATCCCGGGCGGATCGCCCAGCGCTTCACGGCCCCGACGGGCTTCGTCTTCGACGGGCGCCCGTGGTACCGCTACCCGCAGTCCCCCGAGGGGGCCGTGACCAAGCGGGTGGCGTTCCGGATGGAGGACGGCGGCAGGACCCTCGTCGTCCTCGCGAACCCCCACGTCAACACCGTCGCGGCGGACAGCGGGCCGCTGGTGTGCACGCTCGCGCTGCGTGCCCTGCCGCAGGCGGTGCCGGGCCGGTCCGACGACGGCTCGGTGGCGGTGGGCGCGCTCGCGGCCGTACCGCTGGCGGCGGTGGTCGTGGCCCCCGGGGAGGGGTGAGGCGGGGCCCTCTCCCGTCCGGTGACGGGGAGGCCGGCAGGCCTTTCCGACTCGGCCGCGACGCCGGGCGCCTCGACGACCGTGCCGCCCAGCACCGCCGTCAGGACGGAGCACCACGCGAGAGCGCTCCGGACGACTCCGGGGACGCGTATGCGACCACTCCTCGGTCGCGGACCCGGACGGACCGCGACCGAAGAGAGGGTGACCCGCGCATGAGCGGCGTCCCCGGCACGGGGGCCGGGTACACCCGGGCGTACCAGTGAGGTCTACCGACCGGCCTACGTGGCGCTTTGTCGACACAGATCGCTGGCGAACAGCTCCCGTATCCGCTCCAGCGCGTCGTCGAGCGAGGCGCCGGCGGCGATCCGCAGGTCCGGTTCGGCCTGGTGGAGCACGTGGTCACGGGCCAGCCGGCCGCGCCCGCCGCCCGTGAGATTGAGCAGGACGGAGGCGTCGCGGGGGACGCGCCCCTCGCTCACCGCCGCGAAGAGGGAGGCGGTCGCCACCGCGGCGGCCGGTTCCAGGTCGATCGACTCCAGGTCCAGGACCTTCTGCCGGGCCGCCAGTGCTGACGATTTATCGACAGTCAGCACGTCGCCGCGGCTCTCCGTCAGCACGTCGTGCACCCCGGAGTGCACGGCGTAGGGCGGGAACCTGTTCGTGAGCTCGTCGGCGTAGGCGCTCTCGATCGCCTGCCTGTCCCTCTCCGCGGGGACGAGCGCGCGCCGGCCGCTGTGCCACGCCTGCTGCAAGGGCGCGAACGAAGCGTTCTGCGAGAGCATCAGCCTGGGCAGCGGCCGGTCCCCCTCCGCCGGAACCGCCCGCTGGATCCGCTTGGCCGCCTCGT
Organism: Streptomyces cinnamoneus; assembly: GCF_002939475.1. Taxonomy (NCBI): domain Bacteria; kingdom Bacillati; phylum Actinomycetota; class Actinomycetes; order Kitasatosporales; family Streptomycetaceae; genus Streptomyces; species Streptomyces cinnamoneus. The sequence goes on from NZ_PKFQ01000001.1 coordinate 939,442, forward strand.
GCACGGCGATGGCCCCGGCGGCGCTGCCGACGGCTTGGAAGTAGTACTCGGGCAGTTCACCCGCCTCCTCCATCGCCGCGTACATCACCGTGCCGAGTCCGTCGCGACGCCCCACGTTGCGCACGCCGCCCTCCAGGAGGAAGCCCGGCAGCTTGGCCACCGCTTCGGACAGCGCGATCGCGTCGGAGTAGTCGGCGCCGTCCATCACGACCAGCCGCACCGCGGGGTGCAGGGGCTCGCGCAGCTTCAGGCGCGCCAGACCGCCCTCCGGGACGATCAGCAGGCACGGCTTGGCGTACCGGGAGCAGACCGAGGCGAACGCGGCGGCCGTGTTGCCGGCGGACGCCACGACGAGCGCCACCGGTTCCTCCGGCAGCCGGCCGAGGACCGTGTAGGCCTCCAGTTCCTTGAACGTGCAGGTCTCCAGGAAGGCACCCCGCTCGGGCCAGTAGCCGTTGAAGGCGATCCTGAGACCGGGCATGCCGAGGAAGGCGGACAGGCTCTCGCTGCGGAACACCACCGTGCGCCCCGCCTGCGGGAAGCTGCGGACGACCGGGAGCCAGTCGGCGTACCGGAAGATCCCGTCGGCTTCCGGGCGCGGCCTGAACTCCTTCTCCCGGTATTCGGTGTGCAGCAGCGCCGGCTCGTGGTCGCTGGCGCAGGTGAGCGTGAGCCCGTCGTCCTCCTGCCGCCGCCCGCACAGCGGACAGACGATGCGGTAGTGCCGCTCTTCCGGGTTCTTCATTCTTCTCCGTTCACAAGACTGACCGCCTCCCCGAACAGCGACGACGCGCTGTTCCGGGAAGACGGTCAGTCAGGCGTTCAAGGTGTGCGAGACGATGGGGGTGTGCGATCCGAGCCTATTTGTTGCGGTTCGAGGACATCCACTCCGAGACGGTCGACCAGACCCGGCTCAGCATGTCGGGCTGCGCCATGTCGTCGTGGACGCACGGCAGGCCGGATTCCGCTATCGCGCCGGAGACGTGGGGACGCCACCGCTCGGCGGTGCCGCCGGCTTGCGGCTCCTCGTCCTCCGCGGTGATGAGCAGCAGGTCCCCGTCGAAGCCGCCGGGCGTGTGGGCGCGCTGGATCCGGGCGTTGTTGAGGATCACCCGGCCGAAGCGTCCGACCTCCTCCTCGGACAGCTCGACGCCGAACCGGCCGGCTCGCTGGACCACCACGTCCGAGACGTCCGGATGTCCGGTCCCTTCCTCGGAGGCCGCCTCCTCGGGCTCCGTCGGGTACACGTCCATGAGGACGAGCGCCGCCACCTCGTGGCCGTCCGCCTGGAGCTGGACGGCCATTTCCTGGGCGACGATCCCGCCGAAGGACCAGCCGAGCAGGTGGTAGGGGCCGGATTCCTGCACGGTGCGGATCTGCGCGACGTAGTCCGCCGCCATGTCCCGGACCGAGTACGGAAGAGCCTCCTGGCCACCGTCCAGGCCGCGGGCCTGGATCCCGTAGAGCGGCTGGTCAGCCGGCACGTAGCGGGACAGCGGCGCGTAGCACCAGCTCGCCCCGCCCGCCGGGTGGACGCAGAAGAACGGGGCACGGCCGCCCTGCGTCCGGAGGGGGAGCAGCACGCCGAGGGCCTCCTTCGTCAGGCCGGCGTCCGCCAGCCGCTCCGCCAGCGCGGCGACGGTCGGCGCCTCGAACAGCGTCCTGATGGTGACCTCGGCGCCCAGGACGGAACGGATCCGGCCGGCGAGCCGCACGCCGAGCAGCGAGTGGCCGCCCAGCTCGAAGAAGCTGTCGTCCACGCCGACCCTGGGCAGGCCCAGGACCTCGGCGAACAGACCGCACAGGATCTCCTCCTGCGCCGTGGCGGGTGCCCTCCCCGAGGCCGCCGCGGCGTGCTCGGGGGCGGGCAGGGCCCGCCGGTCCAGCTTGCCGTTCGCCGTCTGCGGCAGGGCGTCGAGGAGCACCACCGCCGACGGCACCATGTAGTCGGGCAGCCGCTCCAGGAGGTGGGCCCGGAGCGAGGCGGCCAGGGTGGCGCCCGCCCGGCCCGCCACCGGGTTGCTGGTCCAGGCGGCGAGGTCACCGGTGGGGGCCCCGACGGAGCGGTGGGCGGGGGCGGCCCGCCCGGCGCCGGCCGCCGCCGGGTCCACGAACAGCGCGTCCATGGCTCCGTCGTCGCTGCCGCGGCTCCAGGTGACGGCCGTCCGGTAGCCCAGGCGTTCGCCGAGCCGGTACAGCTCCTCGGCGTCGACGCCCGGGCCGCCGCCGTGCAGGGCGGCGAGGACGGTGGCCTCGTCCGCGCCGGCGTCGAGCCCGCGCAGGGCGGCCACCTCGCCGGCCAGGCCGGCGTGCGGGACGCCCGTCACGCGCAGCGCGGCGGGCCGCTCGGCGAGCAGCCCGGCGAGGGCACCCGTGTCGGCCACGTCGGCACCCCAGCGCAGCACGCTCTCCTCGGCGGCGGTGGCGCGGCCCGAAGGCGCCTTGTGGAGGACGACGTCGTAGCGGTGGCGGGTCAGCTCGTTGTGGTGCAGGCCCCGCTTGACGAGGACGTCGACACCGTCGACGGCGGGATCGCCGGCGCTGAGGGCGGTGAAGAACTCGGGGTCGACGAGCAGTTCCTTCTCCGTGACCAGCGCCTGTTCGACGGCCCTGCGGACGGCGTCCAGGCCCTTGCCGGGCTGGTGGCGGTGGAGTTCGACGGCGGTGGCCAGGCAACGCTGCAGCCGCAGGTTGCGGACGTCGCCGACGAAGACCCTGCCGCCGGGCGCCAGCAGGGCGACCGCCTTGCGCAGCACCTCCGCCAGGTAGTCGGCGTTCGGGAAGTACTGGACGACCGAGTTGACGACGACCGTGTCGAAGTGCCCCTGCGGGAGGCCGTCGACGACGTCGGCGGCCTGGGTGCGCAGGCGCACCTTGTCGCGCAGCTCGGGCCGCCGGCTGACGCCTTCGCGAAGCGCGTCGACGGCCTCGGCCGAGAAGTCGGTGCCCCAGTACTCGTCGCAGTGCGGGGCGAGGTGGGCGAGGATCAGGCCGTTGCCGACGCCCAGTTCGAGGACGCGCCGGGGGTGGTGCTCCCGGATGCGCTCGACGGTGGTGGACCGCCATTCACGCATGTGCGCGAGCGGGATGCGGCCGCCGTCGTAGGCGCTGGTCCAGACGGCGAAGTTCTCGCCGAACCCGGCGTCGTCCTCCTGCGCCACCTCGCGGTAGAGCGAGTCGTAGACGGTGTGCCACTCCTCGACCTGCCGGCCCTCGCTCTCCTGGTCCCGTCCGGCCGCGGACCTGCCGGCCGGGACGACGTAGGCGACGAGTTGCTGCGCGCCGCGGCCGTCCTCACGGGCGACCACCGCCGCCTGGGCGACCTCGTCGTGCGCGGCCAGGCGGGACTCGATCTCGCCCAGCTCGATGCGGAAACCGCGGACCTTGACCTGGTCGTCCACGCGGGAGAGGTACTCCAGGCTGCCGTCGGCACGCCGGCGCACCAGGTCGCCGGTGCGGTACATCCGCTCGCCCGGGGCGCCGAAGGGGCACGCCACGAAGCGCTCGGCCGACAGTGCCGGGCGCCCCAGGTAGCCCCGGGCCAGCTGGACGCCGGCCAGGTACAGCTCGCCGGCGACGCCGACGGGCACCGGTTGCAGGGCGGAGTCCAGCACGAACGTCCGGGTGTTCCACAGGGGGCGGCCGATCGGCGGTACGGGGTGCGGGGGCGTCCCGTCGCCGTCCGTGCCGAGGGCGGCCACGGTCGCCCAGACCGTCGCCTCGGTCGGGCCGTAGAGGTTCGTCACCTCTCCGGCCGCCTCCGCCATCCGGGCGGCCAGCGCCGGGGGCAGCGCCTCCCCGCCCACCAGGACGCGCAGGCCCCGCACGGCCTCGGCGTGCTCGGCCAGCAGCGCCTGCCACAGCGTGGGGGTCGCCTGCATGATCGTCACGCCGTGGCGGTCGACGAGGTCGGCCAGCGCCCGCGGGTCCCGCACCGCCGGGCGTCCGGCCACGACGACGCCCGCGCCGGCGAGCAGCGGCACGTACAGCTCCAGGACGTGGATGTCGAAGGCCACGGTGGTGACCGCCAGCAGCCGGTCCGCGGCGTCCAGCGCGAGCCGGCTCCCCATGGCGGCGACGAAGTTCGTCAGGGCCTGGTGGGGCACGGCGACGCCCTTGGGACGCCCGGTCGACCCGGAGGTGTAGATGACGTAGGCCGGGTGCGCGGGAAGCGGCTCGCCGCCGGACGGCGGCGTGCCGTCCAGTGCCGCGAGCTCCTCCAGGGTGTCCGGCTCGTCCAGCACCACGGGGAGGGGCCCCTCGGCCGGCAGGCCGGCCCGGGCGGCCCGGCTGGTGAGGACCACCGCGGGCCGGGCGTCGTCCAGGACGTACGCGATGCGCTCCGCCGGGTACTCCGGGTCGAGCGGCACGTACGCCCCGCCGGTCTTCAGGACGGCCAGCAGCGCGACCACGAGTTCCGCGGAGCGTTCCATGCAGACGGCGACGAGCGTCTCGGGACCGGCGCCGTGGGAGCGCAGCAGCCGTGCCAGCCGGTTGGCACGGCCCTCCAGCTCCGCGTAGGTCAGCACCGTGTCCTCGAAGACCACGGCGGTGGCGTCGGGGCACTCCTCCGCCCGTGCGCGGAGCAGGTCCGGCAGGGTGGCGGCGGGGACCTCGTGCCCGGTGTCGTTCCACCCGTGCAGGATCTGCTCGCGCTCGGCCCCGCCGAGGATCCGCACCTGGCTGAGGTGCTGCCCCGGGTCGGCGGTGACCGTGTCCAGGACCCGCAGGAGACGCCGCGCGAACTCCTCGACCGTGGCCCGGTCGAACAGGTCGGTGGCGTAGATGATGCCGCCGTGCAGGCCGGCCGGTTCGGCGTCGGCGCCGAACCGCTCGCTGAGACCGATCTCCAGGTCGAACTTGGCCGACACGTGGCCGCTGGACAGCGCTTCGGCCCTGAGGCCGGCGAAGTCCAGGGAGGCGTCGGCGTTGTTCTGCAGCGCCAGCATGATCTGGAAGAGCGGCTGGCGGGCCATCGAGCGGGTCGGGGCGAGGTCCTCCACCAGACGGTCGAAGGGAACGTCCTGGTGCGCGTACGCGCCCAGCCCCGCCTCCCGCACCCGGCCGAGGAGCTCGCCGAAGGAGGGGTCACCGCTCAGGTCGGTGCGGATGACGAGGGTGTTGACGAAGAAGCCCACCAGGTCGTCGAGCGCCTCGTCGGTCCGCCCGGCGACGGGCGACCCGATGGGCACGTCGGTGCCCGCGCCCAGGCGGCTGACCAGGACCGCCGTCGCGGCCTGGAGCGTCATGAAGACCGTCACGCCGTGTGCGCGCGCCAGCTCGACGAGACGCGCGTGGAGGTCGGCGGGGACGGCCAGGTCGACGGAGGCGCCCCGGTGGGTGGCGACGGCCGGCCGCGGCCGGTCGAACGGCAGGGTGAGTTCCTCGGGCACGTCGGCCAGGGCCTGCCGCCAGTAGGCCAGCTGCTGCGACAGCACGCTGTCCGGGTCGTCCTCGTCCCCCAGGAGCTCCCGCTGCCACAGCGCGTAGTCCGCGTACTGCACCGGCAGCGGCTCCCAGGCGGGGGCCTCGGACCGGGTGCGCGCGGCGTAGGCGGTGGACAGGTCCCTCGCCAGCGGCGCCATGGACCAGCCGTCGCTGGCGATGTGGTGCGTCACCACGAGCACGACGTGCTCGTCGGGACGCACGGTGAACAGCCAGGCCCGCACGGGGATTTCCGTCGACAGGTCGAAGGTGTGCGCCGCGGCACCGGTCATGGCCTCCGGGAGGCCGTCCGGCTCCACCTGGACGGTGGTCAGCTCGCAGACGGCGGCCTCGGGGGCGAGGACGTGCTGCCTCGGCTGCCCGTCGACGACCGGGAAGACCGTCCGCAGCGCCTCGTGCCGCTCGATCAGGTCCCCCAGGGCCGCCCGCAGGGCCACGTGGTCGAGCGCGCCGGTCAGCCGCACCGCGACGGGAAGGTTGTAGGTCGCGTTGGGTCCCTCCAGCTCGCCCAGGAACCACAGCCGCCGCTGCGCGAACGACAGGGGTACGGCCTCCGGGCGCGCTCGGCGCGTCAACGCCGACCGGGCCGTTCCGGCGCCCGCCAGCCGCTCGGCGAGCGCGGCGACCGTCGGGGCCTCGAACAGCGCCCGGACGCCCGTCTCCACACCCATGACGGAACGGATGCGGCTGACGAGGCGGACGCCGAGGAGGGAGTGTCCGCCCCGCGCGAAGAAGTTGTCGTCCACGCCGATCCGTGGGAGGCCCAGGACCTCGGCGAACAGGCTGGCGAGGACTTCTTCGACCGGGGTGCGCGGAGCGCGTCCGGCGGGCTGCACGGCGAGGTCGGGGGCGGGCAGGGCCCGCCGGTCGAGCTTTCCGTTGGTGGTCACCGGCAGGGCGTCGAGGACGACCACAGCCGACGGGACCATGTACTCCGGCAGCGAGGCGGCGACGTGCTCGCGCAGGACCACGGTGTCCGTACCGACCGGTCCGCCGTCCGGGCCGCTCTCCTCGGCGGCCGGTACGACGTAGGCCACCAGGCGTTTGTCCCCGGGGGCGTCCTCACGGGCCACGACCGCGGCCTGGCCGACGGAGGAGTGGGAGAGCAGAGCGGCCTCGACCTCGCCCAGCTCGATGCGGAAGCCGCGGATCTTGACCTGGTCGTCGGCGCGGCCCGCGAACTCCAGGTCGCCGTCGGCGTTCCAGCGCACCAGGTCGCCGGTGCGGTACATCCGCTCGCCCGGGCCGCCGAAGGGGCACGCGACGAAGCGTTCGGCGGACAGCCCCGGGCGGTGGAGGTAGCCGCGCGCCAGCTGTTCGCCGGCCACGTACAGCTCACCGACGACGCCCACCGGAACGGGCTGCAGGGCCGCGTCCAGGACGTAGACGCGGGTGCCGGGCAGGGGGCGGCCGATCGGCGGCGCGACGCCGCCCGACGGCGGGACGCAGCGCATCAGCGTGACGGCCACGGTCGTCTCGGTGGGGCCGTACCCGTTCCAGAACTCCCGGCCGTCCACGGCCCACTGGTCGACGAGAGCGCCGACGGGCGCGTCACCTCCCGTGGAGACCAGGCGCAGGGCGGGCAGCCCGTCGGCGCTGAGCAGCGGCAGCAGGGCGGGCGGGATCTCCGCCACGGTCACGGCACGCTCGGCCATCAGGGCCTGGAGCCCCTCGGCGCTGAGCCGGTCGTCGTCACCGACGAGGACCAGGGCGGCACCCGACACCAGGGTGGCGAACAGCTCGAAGACCGACACGTCGAAGGTGAAGGCCGCGAGCCCCAGCACGCGGTCACCCGCTCCGATGCCGTACGCCGAGGCGATGCGGGCGGCGAAGGCGCCGGCGGAACGGTGGCTGACGACGACGCCCTTGGGCCGGCCGGTGGAGCCGGAGGTGTAGATGACGTAGGCGGGGTGCGTCGGCGGACACGGCCGGAGCGGCGCGCCGCCCGGCGTCTCCGCCGCGGCGCCGGCCTCGTCCAGCAGCAGCCGTTCGATGCCCTCACCGGCCGGCAGCCCGCGCGCCACGGCGTTCGTGGTCAGCAGCAGGGCCGGCCGGGCGTCGGCCAGCACGTAGGCGATCCGGTCGGCCGGATGTGCCGGGTCGATCGGCAGGTACGCCGCACCCGACTTCAGCACCGCCAGGACGGCCACGACCATGTCGGCCGAGCGGGGCAGCGCGACGGCGACGATCCGCTCGGGGCCGGCGCCGCGTGCGGCGAGCAGCCCGGCGAGACGGTTCGCCCGCGCGTCCAGTTCGGCGTAGGTGAGCTCTTCGCCGTCGTGCACGAGGGCGACGGCGTCCGGGCTGTCGGCCGCCCGGGTCTCGAAGAGCTCCGGCAGGGTGCGGACGGACTCCTCGCAGGCGGTGTCGTTCCACTCGTGGAGGATCTTCGTCCGCTCGGCCTCTCCCAGGCCGCGCACCTGGTCGAGCGGCGCCGCGGCCCCCTCTTCGAGAGCGGTGACGACGCCTTCGGCCACGGCGAGCACGAGCCCGCACACCGTCTCCGCGTCGATGGACGCGGTCGCCTGGGCGACGACGCCGAATCCCGTGCCCATGTCGTCGACCGACACCGCGAGGGGGTAGTTCGTCCGCTCGTGGGCGGAGAGCAGCCGGATGCCGTCGAGGCCGGTCTGGAGGTCCTCTCGGCTTCCGTCACCGCCGCTGCCGTCGTGCCGGTAGTTGAGCAGGGAGGTGAACAGCGGCGTGTCGGCGGGGAGGGCGCTCGCCTGCTGGGCCAGGGTGAGCGGCGCGTGCTCGTGGACGAGCAGGTCGGCTAGCTGCGCCTGCATGGCGCGTACGGCGTCGGTGACGGACGTACGACCGGTCGCGACGCGCACCGGGAGGGTGTTGATGAACAGGCCGGGGGTGCGGTCGGCACCGCTGCCGGCCTGCATGCGGCCGAACATCACGCTGCCGAAGACGACGTCGTCACGGCCCGAGGTGGCCGCCACCACCCGCGCCCACACGACGTGGAAGAGCGTCGCCGGGCTCACCCCCAGGCGCCGCGCCTGCGTGCGCAGCCGCTCGGCGAGGACGGTGTCCATGGTCGCCCTGGACTCGCGGACGTCGGCGCCGTCACCGTGCACGTCGAGCACGCCGAAGGGAGCCGTGGGCTCGTCGACGTCGCCCAGCAGCCGGGTGAAGAACCTCTCGTGCTCCTCGCGGGAGACACCCAGCCGGGCCTGGGCCACGAACTCGCGGAAGGGCACGGGCTCCGGCAGCCGGTCCCCGTGTCCCAGGAGCAGGGCGCAGACCTCCTCCAGGAGCACGTCGATGGTGGTGTGGTCCTGGATGAGGTGGTGGTTCTGGAGAACCATCAGCCAGCGGCCGCCGCTGCCGGGGTCGGCGGCGACGTACGCGCGCAGCAGCGGGGCCCGGCCGATGTCCATCGCGGGGCTGCACGCGCCCAGCAGACGACCGGCGGCGTCCGCCGGGGTGTCCGGGCCCAGGTCGACCTCCTCGACCGGAAGCGCGGCGCGCCGCGCGACGACCTGCACCGGCTCGCGAAGCCCCTCCCACGCGAAGGCCGTGCGCAGGATGTCGTGCCGGTCCACGACCTTCTGCAGGGCGTCCACGAACCGGTCGAGCCGCTCACGCGAGTCGAACGTGAGAACCGTCTGCTGGAGGTAGACGTCCTTGCCGTTCTCCCCGCCCACCAGGTGGTGGAAGAACAGTCCTTCCTGGAGTGGCGCCAGCGGGTAGACGTCCGCCACGTTGGCCGCGCCGCCGGGAACGCCCGCGGTGACCCGCTCGATCTCCGCAGCGGTCAGGTCGACCAGCGGCAGCATCTCCGGCGTGATCACCGGGGTGTCCGCCGGAATCAGGTTCCGCGGGACGACGACCTCGCCCCGGCCCGCCGCGGCCGCGGCCAGACCGGCGACCGTGGGCGCCGTGAACAGCGACCGCACGCTCACCGGCACGCCACGGGCCCGCAGCCGCTCCACGAGCGACACCGCGAGCAGGGAATGCCCGCCGAGTTCGAAGAAGTTGTCGTCCACGCCGACGTGCGGCAGACCGAGGACCTCGGCGAAGACGCCACACAGGATCTCCTCCTGCACCGACGCCGGACCACGGCCGGTGGCCGTGCTCGCGTAGTCGGGCGCCGGCAGGGCACGGCGGTCGAGCTTGCCGTTGACCGTCACCGGAAGCGCGTCGAGCGCGACGACGGCGGCCGGAACCATGTACTCGGGCAGGGACGACGCCACGTGGGCGCGCAGGACGCCCGCGTCCACGCCGTCGGGGGCCGCCGGGACGACGTAGGCGACCAGGCGCTTGTCACCGGGGGCGTCCTCCCGCACGACTACGGCCGTGTGGTCGACCATCGGGTGCGCGGCCAAAACGGTCTCGATCTCGCCGAGTTCGATGCGGAAGCCACGGATCTTGACCTGGTCGTCCGCACGCGAGAGGTACTCAAGGCTGCCGTCCGCACGCCAACGCACCACATCACCCGTGCGGTACATCCGCTCACCAGGAGCCCCGAACGGACACGCCACAAACCGCTCCGCCGACAGACCGGCACGCCCCAGATAGCCCCGCGCCAGCTGGACACCCGCCAGGTACAGCTCGCCCACCGAACCCACCGGGACCGGCTGCAACATCGCGTCCAGCACGAACACCCGCGTGTTCCACACCGGCCGCCCGATCGGCACCACCGGCCCCTCACCCGCCGCGCACGACCACGCAGTGACGTCCACCGACGCCTCCGTCGGCCCGTACAAGTTGTGCAACGGCACATCCAGCATGCCCAGGAACTGATCCCGCAGCTCCGCGGACAGTGCCTCACCACTGCAGAACACCGCCCGCAGCCCCCCACACGACGCCGCAGCAGGCTCCCGCAGGAAGATCTGCAACATCGACGGCACAAAGTGCACAACCGTCACACCCTGCGCCTGGACCAACCCCGCCAGATACGCCGGATCCCGATGACCGCCCGGACGGGCCACCACCAGAACAGCGCCCTCGACCAACGGCCAGAAGAACTCCCACACCGAGACGTCGAACCCGAACGGCGTCTTCTGCAACACCCGGTCCGACGCACCCAGACCGAACTCACCCTGCATCCACGCCAGACGATTCACCACACCCTCATGCGGCACCACCACACCCTTGGGACGACCAGTCGAACCAGAGGTGTAGATGACGTAGGCGGGGTGCGACGGCAGGAGGGCGGTGTGGCGTTCGGACGCCGAGAGGTCGCCGGCGGGGCGCGACGCCATGTGCGCGACGAACTCCGGGTCGTCCAGGAGCAGGCACGGTACGGAGAGCGCGTCGCCGGGACGTCCGGTCGCCAGCACGAGCGTCGGCCGGGCGTCGTCGAGCACGTACGCGATGCGCTCCGCCGGGTACTCCGGGTCGACCGGCACGTAGGCGCCACCGGCCTTGAGCACCGCCAGCAACGCCACCACCAGCTCCACGGAACGCTCCATGGACACCGCCACCAACGACTCCGGACCCACACCGTGCTCGGCCAGGACGCGCGCCAGACGGTTCGCCCGCGCGTTCAGCTCGGCGTAGGTGAGCTCGACGTCGTCGAAGACCAGAGCGGTGGCTTCGGGTGTCCGGGCGACCTGCGCCTCGAACAGCTCCGGCAGCGTCCCGGCGGGGACGTCCCGCCCCGTGGCGTTCCACTCACCCAGGATCCGGGCCCGTTCCGGCTCGCTCAGGACGTCGACCTGGCTCACGGTGACGGCCGGGTCGGCCGTCACCGTCTCCAGGACCCGCACGAACCGTTCGGTGATCATCTCGACCGACGCCCGGTCGAAGAGGTCGGCCGCATAGGTCACCGAGCCGGTCAGCCCGGCCGGCGAGCCCTGGGCGTCGAACTCCTCGGCCAGGGCGAAGGACAGGTCGAACTTGGCGGGCGCGTCGCCGCCGGGAAGCGCGGTGACCTTCAGCCCCGGCAGATCGAGCACGGCCTCGGCGTTGTTCTGCAGGGCCAGCATCACCTGGAACAGCGGGTGCCGGGCCATCGAGCGCGTCGGGGCCAGGTCCTCCACGAGCCGTTCGAACGGCACGTCCTGGTGGCCGAAGGCGCCCAGGTCCGTCTCCCGCACCCGGGCCAGCAGCTCGGTGAAGGCGGGGTCGCCGCTCACGTCGGTGCGCAGGACGAGGGAGTTGACGAAGAAGCCCACGAGGTCGTCGAGGGCGTCGTCCATGCGCCCCGCGACGGGCGTGCCGAGGGGGATGTCGGTACCGGCTCCGAGACGGGACAGGAGAACAGCGAGCCCCGCCTGGAGCACCATGAACGGCGTGACACCCCGGGTGCGGGCCAGCTCGGTCAGCCGGCGGTGCAGGTCCGCGCCCAGCCGCAGGCCGACGGTGTCGCCGCGGTGCGTGACCGCGGCCGGCCGGGGCCGGTCCGCAGGCAGGGCCAGGTCCTCGGGCAGCCCGGCCAGGGCCGCACGCCAGTAGGCGAGCTGTTCGGCGAGCACGCTCTCGGGGTCGTTCTCGTCGCCTAGGAGGTCGAGCTGCCAGAGGGTGTAGTCCGCGTACTGCACGGGCAGCGGCTCCCACGCCGGGGCCTCGCCCCGGCAGCGGGCCGCGTAGGCGACGGACACGTCACGGGCGAGCAGGCCCATGGACCAGCCGTCGCTGGCGATGTGGTGCATCACCAGCAACAGCACGTGCTCGTCCGGGGCCAGCGCGTACAGCCGGGCGCGCAACGGCACGTCGCACGACAGGTCGAAGGGCAGGGCGGCGGCGTGGGCGAGGGCCTCGTCCAGGTCGGTCTCGGCCACCTCGGCGACCGGCAGTTCGAGCGCCACGGAGTCCATGGGGAGGATCCGCTGCCGGGGGGTGCCGTCGACGGCGGGGAACACCGTGCGCAGCACCTCGTGCCGTTCCACCACGTCCCGCAGGGCGTCGTGCAGGGCCCGCCGGTCCAGCTCACCGGCGAGCCGGAGGGCGGCGGGGATGTTGTACGTCGGGTTGGGTCCCTCGAGTTCTCCCAGGAACCACAGGCGCCGCTGCGCGAACGACAACGGAATCATCAGATCTCCTCCTGCATCGGCCTCGGCCGCGGCCGCAACGCAGGCCTGGCTTTCTTCTTCGCACCGGACGGTGCACCGGCACCGGACGGCGAACCGGGCCGGGCACCCGTGGGGGCGTCCGGCGTCGTTCCCGGCTGTTCCGCCGGCTGTCCCCCTGGCTCCGCGTCCGGCTGCGCGTCGAGCCAGCCCGCCAGCCCGGCCACGGTGGGTGCCTCGAACAGCGCCCTGATCGGCAGCTCCACACCCAGGACCGAACGGATCCTGCTCGTCAGCCGCGTGGCGAGGAGGGAGTGTCCGCCCAGGTCGAAGAAGGAGTCGTCGACGCCCACCCGCGGGAGCCCCAGCACCTCGGCGAACAGCTCGCACAGGGCCTTCTCGCGGGGCGTGCCCGGAGCACGGCCCGTCACGGCCGCGCGGTAGTCGGGGGCGGGCAGGGCCCGCCGGTCCAGCTTGCCGTTCACCGTCAACGGCAGTTCGTCCAGCACCACCACGGCGGACGGCACCATGTAGTCCGGCACGCGCTCCTGGACGAAGGCCCGTACGGCCGCCGCCAGTCCCTCACCCGTCGCCCCGTCGTGCACGGGCGTCGCCTCGGGGGCGACGTAACCCACCAGGCGCTTGTCGCCCGGCGTGTCCTCACGGACGAGGACCGCGGCCTGGCCGACGAGGGGATGCGCGGCCAGGACGGCCTCGACCTCGCCCAGCTCGATGCGGAAGCCCCGTACCTTGACCTGGTCGTCGGCGCGTCCCACGAACTCCAGGTTGCCGTCCGCCCGCCAGCGCACCACGTCGCCCGTGCGGTACATCCGCTCGCCGGGAGCGCCGAACGGGCAGGCCACGAACCGCTCGGCCGACAGGCCCGGGCGGTGGAGGTAGCCCCGGGCGAGCTGCGCGCCCGCCAGGTACAGCTCGCCGGCGACGCCGACGGGCACCGGTTGCAGGGCGTCGTCCAGGACGTACGCCCGCGTGTTGGCCATGGGACTGCCGATGGGCAGCACGCCCGCGGGGCCCTCTTCCTCGGCGTGGACGCCGTATCCGGTGCACACCACGGTCGCCTCGGTGGGCGCGTACATGTTCACCAGCACCGGAACGTTCTCGGGGTGCCTGGCGTACCACTCCCCCAGCCGCCCGTGGTCGAGGGCCTCGCCACCGAAGATGACGAACCGGAGCGCCAGCTGCGCGCCGAGGTCGGGGGACTGCGTCTCCGCCTGGATGAGCTGGTAGAAGGCCGACGGCGTCTGGTTGAGGACCGTCACTCCCTCTCGTACCAGGAGCTTCAGGAATTCGCCCGGGGTACGGGAGACGGCGTGCGGGACGACGACGAGTCGCCCGCCGTGCAGCAGCGCGCCCCACAGCTCCCACACGGAGAAGTCGAACGCGAACGAGTGGAACCACGTCCACACGTCGTCCGGCCCGAAGTCGTACCGGCCCTCGGCCGCCCCGAACAGCTGCACCACGTTGCGGTGCGGCACGGCGACGCCCTTGGGTCGGCCGGTGGAGCCGGAGGTGTAGATGACGTAGGCGGGGTGGGACGGGAGGAGGGCGGTGTGGCGTTCGGTGTCGTCGACGGGGCCGTCGGCCATGGCCGCGAGGTCGGTGACGGTCGCCGGGGCGTCGACCACGACGGTGGCCAGTCCCTCGATGACCGGCAGACGGTCCTGGACGGCACTGCTCGTGACGGCCAGGACAGGACCGGCGTCACGGAACATGTACGCGACGCGCTCCGCCGGATACTCCGGATCGACCGGCACGTAGGCGCCACCGGCCTTGAGCACCGCCAGCAACGCCACCACCAGCTCCACGGAACGCTCCATGGACACCGCCACCAACGACTCCGGACCCACACCACGCGAGATCAGCAACCGCGCCAGACGGTTGACACGAGCATCAAGCTCGGCATACGTCAGCTCGACACCCTCGAAGACGAGGGCCACGGCGTCGGGAGTACGCGCCACCCGGCGTGCGAGCAGCTCGGGCAGGGTCGCGACCGGCACGTCCCGCGCCGTGTCGTTCCACTGCGTGAGGACCAGCTCCTGCTCGGCGCCGCCCAGGACCCGCACCTGGCTCAGCGGCGCGACGGAAGCCTCCTCGAGCGCCGTGGTCACCCCCTCGGCTGCGGTCAGGATCAGGGCGCACACCGACTCGGGTTCGATGGGGGTGGCCGACTGGACCGTGACGTTGAAGCCCGTGCCGGAGTCGTCGACCGACACCGTGAGCGGATAGTTGGTGCGCTCCTGGGCGGACAGCAGCTCTATGCCCTCAAGGCCGGCGTTGACGTCCTCGCCGACACGGTCAGGGGCCGTGTTGTTGTGACGGTAGTTGAGCAGAGAGGTGAACAGAGGCGTCTGAGCCGGCAGGGCGGTGGCCTGCTGGGCCAGGGTGAGGGGTGCGTGCTCGTGGACGAGCAGGTCGGCGAGCTGCGCCTGCATGGCGCGTACGGCGTCGGTGACGGACGTGCCACCGGTCGGCACGCGCACCGGGAGGGTGTTGATGAACAGGCCCGGCGTGCGGTCGGCACCGCTGCCCGCCTGCATGCGACCGAACATCACGCTGCCGAACACGACGTCGTCACGGCCCGAGGTGGCCGCCACCACGCGCGCCCACACGACGTGGAAGAGCGTCGCCGGGCTCACCCCCAGACGCCGCGCCTGCTCCCGCAACCGCTCGGCGAGGACGGTGTCGACTGCCGTCACCGCTTCGCCGACGTCGGTGCCGTCGCCGCGGACGTCGAGCAGCCCGTAGGGAGCGGTCGGCTCGGCGACGCCCTCCAGGAGGCCGGCGAAGAACTTCTCGTGCTCCTCACGCGACACACCGAGGCGCGCCTGCGCCACGAACTCCCGGAACGGCACCGGAACGGGAAGGTGCTCCTCCTGCCCCAGCAGATGGGCCCGGACCTCGCCCAGGAGCAGCTCCAGGGCCGTGTGGTCCTCGACCAGGTGGTGGTTCTGAAGGACCATCAGCCAGCGGGTGCCGTCGCCCGGCTCCGCGGCCACGTACGCCCGCAGGAGCGGGGCACGGCCGATGTCCATCGACGGGCTGCACGCCGCCAGCAGACGCTCCGCGGCGCCCTCGGCCCCCGTGTCCGGACCGAGGTCGACCTCGTGAACGGGAACCTCGGCATGGCGCGCCACGACCTGTACGGGCTCGCGCAGGCCCTCCCACGCGAAGGCCGTCCGCAGGATGTCGTGGCGGACCACGACCTTCTGCAAGGCGGCGAGGAACCGGTCGAGCCGCTCCCGCGCGTCGAACGTCAGGACCGTCTGCTGGAGGTAGACGTCCTTGCCGGTCTCGCTGCCCATCAGGTGGTGGAAGAAGAGACCTTCCTGCAGCGGGGCCAGCGGGTAGACGTCCGCCACGTTCGCCGCGCCACCGGGAACGCCGGAGGTGATCCGCTCGATCTCCTCGGCGGTCAGTTCCACCAGCGGCAGCATCTCCGGCGTGATCACGTCGGTCTCGGCCGGAATCAGGTTCTCCGGAACCGCCACTTCACCACGACCGGCGGAGGCGGCGGCCAGACCGGCGACCGTCGGGGACGTGAACAGCGTGCGCACACTGACCGACATACCGCGTGCCCGCAGCCGCTCCACGAGCGACACCGCGAGCAGCGAATGGCCGCCCAGCTCGAAGAAGTTGTCGTCCACGCCGACGTGCGGCAGACCGAGGACCTCGGCGAAGACGCCGCACAGGATCTCCTCCTGCACCGACGACGGACCACGGCCCGACACCGCAGCGGCGAAGTCCGGAGCGGGCAGGGCCCGCCGGTCCAGCTTGCCGTTCACGGTCAGCGGCAGTTCGTCGAGAACGAGGACGGCGGCCGGGACCATGTAGTCGGGGAGTGAACCGGCCACGTGCTGACGCACGTCGGTCGCGTCCACGCCGTCGGCGGTCGCGGGGACGACGTAGGCCACGAGGCGCTTGTCACCGGGCGTGTCCTCGCGGACGAGAACCGTCGCCTGACCCACCGACGAGTGGGATATCAGAGCGGTCTCGATCTCACCGAGCTCAATGCGGAAGCCACGGATCTTCACCTGATCGTCCGCACGCCCGACGAACTCCAACTGACCGTCCGCACGCCACCGCACCACATCACCCGTGCGATACATCCGCTCACCAGCCACACCGAACGGACACGCCACGAAACGCTCCGCCGACAACGCCGCACGCCCCAGATAACCGCGCGCCAACTGCCTGCCCGCCACATAGAGCTCACCCGCGACACCCGCAGGCACCGGCTCCAGCACCTCATCCAGAACGAACAGCCGCAGGTTCGGAATACCCCGACCGATCAGACTGCCCACCGGACCTTCGCCCACGGAGGACTGATCAAGGGCCACATAGCTGACGTGAACCGTGGTCTCGGTGATGCCATACATGTTCACCAACACCGGCGCGTCCTCGGCATGACGGGCATACCACTCCCGCAGACGCCCCAGATCCAGTGCCTCACCACCGAACACCACACACCGCAACGCCAGACCCGCACCCAACTCCGGATCCCGCGCATCCGCCTGCATCAACTGATAGAACGCCGACGGAGTCTGGTTCAAAACCGTCACCCGCTCGCGCACCAGAAGACTCAGGAAATCACCCGGAGAGCGGGAGACACCGTGCGGAACGACAACGAGACGTCCACCGTGGAGCAGTGCGCCCCACAGCTCCCACACCGAGAAGTCGAACGCGAACGAGTGGAACCACGTCCACACGTCATCCGCACCGAAGTCGAACCAACCGTCAGTGCCGCCGAACAGCCGCACCACGTTCTGATGCGGAACCACAACACCCTTGGGCCGACCGGTCGAACCAGACGTGTAGATCACATACGCCGGATGCGACGGCAGCACCACACCACCACGCTCGACGGCACCCAGCTCACCACCGGACAACTCCGCCAACTCAGCCACCACAGCGACATCGTCGACCACCACCCGCACCATACCGTCCACCTACGGCAACTTCCCCGCGGCCGCACCACTGGTCACCACCAGCACCGGAGCAGCATCCCCGAGCACATACTCCATGCGCTCCACCGGATACTCCGGATCAACCGGCACATACGCACCACCGGCCTTCACCACCGCCAGCAGCGCCACCACCAACTCCGCCGACCGCTCCATACACACAGCGACCAACGACTCAGCACCCACACCACGCGACACCAACAACCGCGCCAGACGATTCGCCCGCGCATCAAGCTCCGCGTACGTGAGCTGGGCGCCCTCGTGGACGAGGGCGACGGCCTCCGGCGTACGGGCCGCCTGCCCCTCGAACAGCTCGGGCAGGGTCGCGTCGGCCACGTCCAGCGCCGAATCGTTCCACCCCGCCAGGACCCGCTCCCGCTCAGCCTCCCCCAACACCCGAACCCGGTGCAGAGACGAACCCTTCTCCGCCCCCTCCAACGCAGCCACCACACCCTCGGCAGCCGCCTGGACCAGCCCGCACACACCAGCCGCGTCGATCGGCGCAGCAGCCTGAACCGTCAGACCGAAACCCACACCCGTGTCATCAACCGACACCGTCAACGGATAGTTCGTCCGCTCACGAGCCGAGAGCAGCTCGACGCCCTCAAGGCCGACGTTCAGTTCCGCCCGTGTCACCGGCCTCGCCCGCGTCGGCACTGTGGCGGTAGTTGAGCAGCGAGGTGAACAGCGGGGTGCTGGCCGGAAGCGCGCTGGCCTGCTTCGCCAGCGTGAGCGGAGCGTGCTCGTGGACGAGCAGGTCGGCCAGCTGCTTCTGCATGGCCCGTATCGCGTCCTCGACGGGCGTGTGACCGGTCGGTACGCGCACCGGAAGGGTGTTGATGAACAGACCCGGCGTCCGGTCCGCGGCGGCACCCGCCTGCATACGACCGAACATCACACTGCCGAACACCACATCGTCACGACCCGACGTGGCACCCGCCACCCGCGCCCACACCACGTGGAACAACGTCGCCGCACTCACACCCAGCCGACGCGCCTGCTCCCGCAACCGCACCGCCAACCCGGCGTCCAGTTCCGCCTGCGCCTCTTCGACGTCGCTGCCGTCGCCGCGGACGTCGAGCAGGCCGAAGGGGGCCGTCGGTTCGGAGACGTCGCCCAGCAGCCCGGCGAAGAACTTCTCGTGCTCCTCACGCGACACACCGAGGCGCGCCTGCGCCACGAACTCCCGGAACGGCACCGGGTCGGGGAGGTCGTCTCCCTGCCCGGCGAGCAGGGCGCGTACCTCACCCAGGAGGACCGCCATGCCCGTGTGGTCCTGGACGAGGTGGTGGTTCTGCAGGGCCACGAGCCAACGTCCGCTGCCCGGCTCCGCCGCCACGTACGCGCGCAGCAGCGGGGCGCGGCGGATGTCCATCGAGGGGCTGCAGGCGGCCAGCAGCCGCTCCACCGCGTCACCCTCACCGCTCGGCGACGCACCCAGGTCGACCTCCTCCACGGGGATCTCGGCACGGCGCACGACGACCTGAACCGGCTCGCGGAGACCTTCCCAGGCGAACGTCGTACGGAGCGTGTCGTGCCGGTCGACCACCTTCTGCAGGACGGCCAGGAACCGGTCGACGCGCTCACGCGCGTCGAAGCCCAGCACCGTCGGCAGCACGTACACGTCGCCGCCGTCCTCGCCACCCACCAGGTGGTGGAAGAAGAGACCTTCCTGGAGGGGGGCCAGCGGGTACACGTCCTCGATGTTCGACGCGCCCCCGGGGACCTGGGAGACGACGCGGTCGATCTCCTCGGTGGTCAGGTCGACCAGCGTCAGCATCTCCGGCGTGATCACCTCCGCCCCGGCCGGAATCAGGTTCTCGGGTACGGTCACCTCGCCCTGGCCGGCCGTGGCGGCGGCCAGGCCGGCCACGGTCGGGGTCGCGAAGAGGCTGCGCACGCTCACCGACAGGCCCAGGGCCCGCAGTCGCACGACGAGCTTCACCGCGAGCAGCGAGTGGCCGCCCAGCTCGAAGAAGTTGTCGTCCACGCCCACCTGTGCCAGCGGCAGGTCCAGGATCTCGGCGAAGGCGCCGCAGAGGATCTCCTCCTGCACCGACGACGGGCCCCGCTTCGTGACGACAGCGGCATCGTCCGGGACGGACCCCGTGCCCGCGGCCGTGTCGTCGGCTCGGGACAGGTAGTCGAGGGTGCCGTCGGCGCGCCAGCGCACGACGTCGCCCGTGCGGTACATCCACGTGCCCGGCCCTTCGAACGGGCAGGCCACCAGCCGGTCCGTCGCGTCCTCGGGGCGCGCCTGGGCCTCGTCGCCGGACACGTACAGCTCACCGGGGACGCCCACGGGCACCGGCTGAAGGGCGGGGTCCAGGACGAACACACGCAGGACGGCACCCGGCGCGTCCTCGGCGCGGTCCCGGAACGGCTCCGGGAGGTGGCCCGCCGGAATCACGCGGGCGGCGTCGTTCCACTCGTTGAGGACGAGCGCACGCTCCGCCTCGCCGAGGATCGGCACCGTGCTCACGTGCTGCTCGGGGTCGGCGGCCACCGCGGCCAGGACGCGTACGAAGCGCTCGCACATCGCCTGGACCGTGGCCTGGTCGAAGAGGTCCTCGGCGTAGACGACCGTGCCGGTCAGGCCCGCCGGCGCGTTCCCGGCGCCGAAGCGCTCCCGGAGGTTCATGTCGAGGTCGAACTTGGCGAGCGCCTGCCCGCCGGTGACCACCTGCGCCTCGACGCCGGGCAGGTCGAGGACGGCGTCGGCGTGGTTGTCCAGCCCCAGCATGATCTGGAAGAGGGGGTGCCGCGCCATGGAACGCGTCGGGGCGAGGTCCTCGACCAGCAGCTCGAAGGGGACGTCCTGGTGGGCGAGGGCCCCCAGACCCGCCTCCCGCACCCGGGCCAGCAGCTCGGTGAAGGTGGGGTCGCCGCTGACGTCGGTACGGATGACGAGCGTGTTGACGAAGAAGCCCACGAGGTCGTCGAGGGCCTCGTCGGACCGTCCGGCCACGGGCACGCCGAGGGGGACGTCGGTACCCGCGCCGAGGCGGTTCACCAGGACGGCCATCGCGGCCTGCAGCACCATGAAGACCGTGACGCCGTGCTCGCGCGCCAGCTCGACCAGGCCGGCGTGCAACTCGGCCGGGGCCGCCAGCTCGACGGTGCCGCCGCGGTACGTCGCCACATCGGGCCGCTCCCGGTCGGCAGGCAGGGTCAGTTCCTCCGGCACGTCGGCCAGGGCCTGGCGCCAGTAGGCCAGCTGCTGCGAGACGACGCTGCCGGGGTCGCTCTCCTCGCCGAGGAGCTCGCGCTGCCAGAGCGCGTAGTCCGCGTACTGGACGGGCAGCGGGTCCCACGCCGGGGCCTCGCCGCGCAGGCGTGCCGCGTAGGCCGTGGAGACGTCCCGCGCCAGGGGGGCCATCGACCAACCGTCGCCGGCGATGTGGTGCAGCACCAGCAGCAGGATGTGCTCGCCGGGGTTCACGGTGAACAGCCACGCGCGCAGCGGGATCTCGGTGGACAGCTCGAAGGCGTGGGCCGCCGCCTGGTCCATCGCCGTCGCCAGGTCGTCCGGACCGACCCGCACGACGGACAGTTCGAGGCCGGTCGCCTCCGGGGCGAGGACGTGCTGCCGCGGCTGCCCGTCGACGGCCGGGAAGACCGTACGGAGGACCTCGTGCCGGGCGGTCACGTCCCGCAGCGCCGCGCCCAGAGCGGCGTGGTCCACGGTGCCGGTCAGCCGCACGGTCGCCGGGATGTTGTACGTGGCGCTCGGGCCCTCCAGCTCGCCGAGGAACCACAGGCGCTGCTGTGCGGACGACAGCGGGACCACGTCCGGGCGCACCCGGGTGGCCAGGGCCGGCCGCGCGCCGGCGGCGCCGGCCAGCCGGTCGGCAAGCGCGGCGACGGTGGGTGCTTCGAAGACCGTCCGGATGCCGACCTCAGCGTCCAGCACCGAACGGATCCGGCTGACCAGGCGGACGGCGAGGAGGGAGTGACCGCCGAGTTCGAAGAAGTTGTCGTCCACGCCGACGTGCGGCAGACCGAGGACCTCGGCGAAGACGCCACACAGGATCTCCTCCTGCACCGACGCCGGACCACGGCCGGTGGCCGTGCTCGCGTAGTCGGGCGCCGGCAGGGCACGGCGGTCGAGCTTGCCGTTGACCGTCACCGGAAGCGCGTCGAGCGCGACGACGGCGGCCGGAACCATGTACTCGGGCAGCGAGCCGGACACGTGCTGGCGCAGCGCGCCCGCGTCCACGCTGTCGGCGGTCGCCGGGACGACGTAGGCCACCAGGCGCTTGTCACCCGGCGTGTCCTCACGCACCAGAACCGTCGCCTGACCCACCGACGGGTGGGAGACGAGAGCGGTCTCGATCTCGCCGAGTTCGATGCGGAAGCCACGGATCTTGACCTGGTCGTCCGCACGCGAGAGGTACTCAAGGCTGCCGTCCGCACGCCAACGCACCACATCACCCGTGCGGTACATCCGCTCACCAGGAGCCCCGAACGGACACGCCACAAACCGCTCCGCCGACAGACCGGCACGCCCCAGATAGCCCCGCGCCAGCTGGACACCCGCCAGGTACAGCTCGCCCACCGAACCCACCGGGACCGGCTGCAACATCGCGTCCAGCACGAACACCCGCGTGTTCCACACCGGCCGCCCGATCGGCACCACCGGCCCCTCACCCGCCGCGCACGACCACGCAGTGACGTCCACCGACGCCTCCGTCGGCCCGTACAAGTTGTGCAACGGCACATCCAGCATGCCCAGGAACTGATCCCGCAGCTCCGCGGACAGTGCCTCACCACTGCAGAACACCGCCCGCAGCCCCCCACACGACGCCGCAGCAGGCTCCCGCAGGAAGATCTGCAACATCGACGGCACAAAGTGCACAACCGTCACACCCTGCGCCTGGACCAACCCCGCCAGATACGCCGGATCCCGATGACCGCCCGGACGGGCCACCACCAGAACAGCGCCCTCGACCAACGGCCAGAAGAACTCCCACACCGAGACGTCGAACCCGAACGGCGTCTTCTGCAACACCCGGTCCGACGCACCCAGACCGAACTCACCCTGCATCCACGCCAGACGATTCACCACACCCTCATGCGGCACCACCACACCCTTGGGACGACCAGTCGAACCAGAGGTGTAGATGACGTAGGCGGGGTGCGACGGCAGGAGGGCGGTGTGGCGTTCGGTGTCGTCGACGGGGCCGTCGGCCATGGCCGCGAGGTCGGTGACGGTCGCCGGGGCGTCGACCACGACGGTGGCCAGCCCCTCGATGACCGGCAGACGGTCCTGGACGGCACTGCTTGTGAGGGCCAGGACAGGACCGGCGTCACGGAACATGTACGCGACGCGCTCCGCCGGATACTCCGGGTCCACCGGCACGTAGGCGCCACCGGCCTTGAGCACCGCCAGCAACGCCACCACCAGCTCCACGGAACGCTCCATGGACACCGCCACCAACGACTCCGGACCCACACCACGCGAGATCAGCAGCCGCGCCAGACGGTTGACACGAGCATCAAGCTCGGCATACGTCAGCTCGACACCCTCGAAGACGAGGGCCACGGCGTCGGGAGTACGCGCCACCCGGCGTGCGAGCAGCTCGGGCAGGGTCGCGACCGGCACGTCCCGCGCCGTGTCGTTCCACCCCTCCAAGATGTGGTCCCGCTCGTCCGCGCCGAGGACCTGCACCTGGGCCAGACCGGCAGGGGAAGCGTCTTCGAGCGCCGAGACCAGGCCGTCGGCGGCCGCGTGCACCAGCGCGCACACCGACGCGGAGTCGATGGGTGCGGCCGCCTGGACCGTCAGGCCGAATCCGGTACCCGAGTCGTCGACCGACACCGTGAGCGGGTAGTTGGTGCGCTCACGGGTGTACAGCAGCTCGACCCCGTCGAGGCCGAGGCTCAGCTCGTCGCCCGAACCACCGTCGGCGTCGGCGTGCCGGTAGTTCAGCAGCGAGGTGAAGAGAGGGGTGTCCGCTACCAGAGCGCTCGCCTGCTGGGCCAGCGTGAGGGGTGCGTGCTCGTGGACGAGCAGGTCGGCGAGCTGCGCCTGCATGGCGCGTACGGCGTCGATGACGGACGTGCCACCGGTCGGCACACGCACCGGGAGGGTGTTGATGAACAGGCCCGGCGTGCGGTCGGCACCGCTGCCCGCCTGCATGCGACCGAACATCACGCTGCCGAACACGACGTCGTCACGGCCCGAGGTGGCCGCCACCACCCGCGCCCACACGACATGGAAGAGCGTCGCCGGGCTCACCCCCAGACGCCGCGCCTGCTCCCGCAACCTCTCAGCCAGCGCGGCGTCCATCGTGAGGCGCGCCTCGTCGACGTCGGTGCCGTCACCGTGCACGTCGAGCAGTCCGTACGGAGCGGTCGGCTCGGCGACGCCCTTCAGGAGGCCGGCGAAGAACTTCTCGTGCTCCTCACGCGACACACCGAGGCGCGCCTGCGCCACGAACTCCCGGAACGGCACCGGAACGGGAAGATGTTCCTCCTGCCCCAGCAGATGGGCCCGGACCTCGCCGAGCAGCACGGCCAGAGCGGTGTGGTCCTGCACCAGGTGGTGAACCTGCAAGGCCACGAGCCACCGGTCGCTGCCCGGCTCCGCGGCCGCGTAGGCGCGCAGCATCGGGGCACGGCCGATGTCCATCGACGGGCTGCACGCGGCCAGCATCCGTTCGACCGCGTCACCGCTCGGGGACGTGCCGAGGTCGATCTCCTCCACAGGAAGCACGGCTCGCCGCGCCACGACCTGTACGGGCTCGCGCAGGCCCTCCCACGCGAAGGCCGTCCGCAGGATGTCGTGGCGGTCCACGACCTTCTGCAGAGCGGTGAGGAACTGGTCGAGCCGCTCCCGCGAGGCGAAGCCCAACACCGTCGGGAGGACGTAGACGTCGGCGCCGCCTTCGCCACCCATCAGGTGGTGGAAGAAGATGCCTTCCTGCAGCGGGGCCAGCGGGTAGACGTCCGCCACGTTCGCCGCGCCGCCGGGAACGCGGGAGGTGATCCGCTCGATCTCCTCGGCGGTCAGTTCCACCAGCGGCAGCATCTCCGGGGAGAGCGTTTCCGCACCGGTGGGAATGCGGTTCTCCGGTACGACCACTTCACCGCGACCGGCGGAGGCGGCGGCCAGGCCGGCGACCGTCGGGGACGTGAACAGCGTGCGCACACTGACCGACATACCGCGTGCCCGCAGCCGCTCCACGAGCGACACCGCGAGCAGCGAATGGCCGCCCAGCTCGAAGAAGTTGTCGTCCACGCCGACGTGCGGCAGACCGAGGACCTCGGCGAAGACGCCGCACAGGATCTCCTCCTGCACCGACGACGGGCCACGGCCCGACACCGACACCCCGTATTCGGGCGCCGGCAGCGCGCGCCGGTCCAGCTTGCCGTTCACCGTCAGCGGCAGTTCGTCCAGCACCACCAGTGCGGACGGCACCATGTACTCCGGCAGTGAGCCGGCAGCGTGGGCGCGCACGGCAGCGGTGTCCACGCCGTCGGTGGTCGCCGGGACGACGTAGGCCACCAGGCGCTTGTCACCCGGCGTGTCCTCGCGGACGAGAACCGTCGCCTGACCCACCGACGAGTG
This sequence comes from Streptomyces cinnamoneus, assembly GCF_002939475.1. Taxonomy (NCBI): domain Bacteria; kingdom Bacillati; phylum Actinomycetota; class Actinomycetes; order Kitasatosporales; family Streptomycetaceae; genus Streptomyces; species Streptomyces cinnamoneus. The sequence goes on from NZ_PKFQ01000001.1 coordinate 964,407, forward strand.
GGAGATCAGAGCGGTCTCGATCTCACCGAGCTCGATGCGGAAGCCACGGATCTTCACCTGATCGTCCGCACGCCCGACGAACTCCAACTGACCGTCCGCACGCCACCGCACCACATCACCCGTGCGATACATCCGCTCACCAGCCACACCGAACGGACACGCCACGAAACGCTCCGCCGACAACGCCGCACGCCCCAGATAACCGCGCGCCAACTGCCCGCCCGCCACATAGAGCTCACCCGCGACACCCGCAGGCACCGGCTCCAGCGCCTCGTCCAGAACGAACAGCCGCAGGTTCGGAATACCCCGACCGATCAGACTGCCCACCGGACCTTCGCCCACGGAGGACTGATCAAGGGCCACATAGCTGACGTGAACCGTGGTCTCGGTGATGCCATACATGTTCACCAACACCGGCGCGTCCTCGGCATGACGGGCATACCACTCCCGCAGACGCCCCAGATCCAGCGCCTCACCACCGAACACCACACACCGCAACGCCAGACCCGCACCCAACTCCGGATCCCGCGCATCCGCCTGCATCAACTGATAGAACGCCGACGGAGTCTGGTTCAAAACCGTCACCCGCTCGCGCACCAGAAGACTCAGGAAATCACCCGGAGAGCGGGAGACACCGTGCGGAACGACAACGAGACGTCCACCGTGGAGCAGTGCGCCCCACAGCTCCCACACCGAGAAGTCGAACGCGAACGAGTGGAACCACGTCCACACGTCATCCGCACCGAAGTCGAACCAGCCGTCAGTGCCGCCGAACAGCCGCACCACGGTCTGATGCGGAACAACATGACCGTGGCGCCTACCGGTAGAACCAGACGCGTAGTGCACATACGCCGGATGCGACGGCAGCACCACACCACCACGCTCGACGGCACCCAGCTCACCACCGGACAACTCCGCCAACTCAGTCACCACAGCGGCATCGTCGACCACCACCCGCACCAGACCGTCCACCGACGCCAACTTCCCCGCGGCCGCACGACTGGTCACCACCAGCACCGGAGCAGAATCCCCGAGCACATACTCCATGCGCTCCACCGGATACTCCGGATCAACCGGCACATACGCACCACCGGCCTTCACCACCGCCAGCAGCGCCACCACCAACTCCGCCGACCGCTCCATACACACAGCGACCAACGACTCAGCACCCACACCACGCGACACCAACAACCGCGCCAGACGATTCGCCCGCGCATCAAGCTCCGCGTACGTGAGCTGGGCGCCCTCGTGGACGAGGGCGACGGCCTCCGGCGTACGGGCCGCCTGCCCCTCGAACAGCTCGGGCAGGGTCGCGTCGGCCACGTCCAGCGCCGAATCGTTCCACCCCGCCAGAACCTGCTCCCGCTCAGCCTCGCCCAACACCCGAACCCGGTGCAGAGACGAACCCTTCTCCGCCCCCTCCAACGCAGCCACCACACCCTCGGCAGCCGCCTGGACCAGCCCGCACACACCAGCCGCGTCGATCGGCGCAGCAGCCTGAACCGTCAGACCGAAACCCACACCCGTGTCATCAACCGACACCGTCAACGGATAGTTCGTCCGCTCACGCACCGACAGGAGGTCGACGCCCTCAAGGCCGATGTTCGGTTCGACGCCCGTGTCACCGGCCTCGCCCGCGTCGGCACTGTGGCGGTAGTTGAGCAGCGAGGTGAACAGCGGGGTGCTGGCCGGAAGGGCGCTGGCCTGCTGGGCGAGCGCGAGCGAGGCGTGCTCGTGGACCAAGAGGTCGGCGAGCTGGCCCTGCATGGCCCGTATCGCGTCCTCGACGGGCGTGTGTCCGGTCGGTACGCGCACCGGAAGGGTGTTGATGAACAGACCCGGCGTCCGGTCCGCGGCGGCACCCGCCTGCATACGACCGAACATCACACTGCCGAACACCACATCGTCACGACCCGACGTGGCACCCGCCACCCGCGCCCACACCACGTGGAACAACGTCGCCGCACTCACACCCAGCCGACGCGCCTGCTCCCGCAACCGCACCGCCAACCCGGCGTCGAGCATGTGGTGGGCCTCGGCGATGCCGGCCCCGTCACCGTGCACGTCCAGGAGCCCGAAGGGGGCCGTGGGCTCGGAGACGTCGCCCAGCAGCCCGGCGAAGAACTTCTCGTGCTCCTCACGCGACACACCGAGGCGCGCCTGCGCCACGAACTCCCGGAACGGCACCGGCTCCGGCAGCTGCCCCTCGTGCCCGAGCAGATGTGCCCGGACCTCGCCCAGGAGGACCTCCAGGGTGGTGTGGTCGCGGACCAGGTGGTGGCTCTGCAGGGCCATCAGCCAGCGGTCGGTGCCCGGTTGCCCCGCCACGCAGGCCCGCAGCAGCGGGGCGCGGCGGATGTCCATCGAGGGGCTGCAGGCGGCCAGCAGCCGCTCCACCGCGTCACCCTCACCGCTCGGCGACGCACCCAGCTCGATCTCCTCCACGGGGATCTCGGCATGGCGCGCCACCACCTGCACCGGCTCGCGCAGGCCCTCCCACGCGAAGGCCGTCCGCAGGATGTCGTGCCGGTCCACGACCTTCTGCAGGGCGGCGAGGAACTGGTCGAGCCGCTGGCGCGAGTCGAAGCCCAGCACCGTCGGCAGCACGTACACGTCGCCGCCGTCCTCGTCACCCATCAGGTGGTGGAAGAAGATGCCTTCCTGGAGTGGGGCCAGCGGGTAGACGTCCGCCACGTTGGCCGCACCGCCGGGCACCCGGCCGACGACGCGGTCGATCTCCTCGGCGGTCAGGTCGACCAGCGGCAGCATCTCCGGCGTGATCGCCTCCGCCCCGGCCGGAATGAGGTTCTCCGGTGCGGTGACTCCCCCGTGGCCGCCGGCCGCCGCCACCGCGGCCAGCCCCGCCGCCGTGGGCGTGTCGAACAGGTCCCGCACGCTCACGGGCAGACCGAGGACCCGCAGGCGTTCGACCAGCTTGACCGCGAGCAGCGAGTGGCCGCCCAGTTCGAAGAAGTGGTCGTCGACGCCGACGCGCGGCAGACCGAGGACCTCGGCGAAGACGCCGCAGAGGATCTCCTCCTGCACCGACGACGGGGCCCGGCCCGCGCCGGCCGTCCCGTAGTCCGGGGCGGGCAGGGCGCGGCGGTCGAGCTTGCCGTTCACGGTCAGCGGCAGTTCGTCGAGGACGACGACGGCGGCGGGGACCATGTAGTCCGGCACCCTTTCGCCGACGTGGGTCCGCACGTGCGCCGGGTCCAGCGCGCGGTCCTGACCGGCTCCTTCGGGACCGGCCCCGTCCGGACCGGGCTCCGCGGGAACGACGTAGCCTACGAGGCGCTTGTCGCCGGGCGCGTCTTCGCGTACGACCACCGTCGCCTGGGCGATCAGCGGGTGTGACGCGAGGGCGGCCTCGATCTCGCCCAGCTCGATGCGGTAGCCGCGGATCTTGACCTGGTCGTCGGCGCGTCCGAGGAACTCCAGGTTCCCGTCGGCGCGCCAGCGCACCACGTCGCCCGTGCGGTACATCCGCTCGCCGGGAGCCCCGAACGGGCACGCCACGAACCGTTCCGCCGACAGCGCGGCACGGCCCAGGTACCCGCGGGCCAGCTGGGCGCCCGCCACGTACAGCTCACCCGTCGCACCGACCGGCACGGGCTGCAGGGCGGCGTCGAGGACGAAGACGCGCGTGTTCCACATGGGGCGGCCGATGGGCAGGACGCCGCTCTCGGTGTCGTCCCGGTCGGTCACCGGGTAGTCCGTGCAGCCGACGGTCACCTCGGTGGGGCCGTAGTGGTTCACCACGGCCACGGCGGGGTGGCGTCGGCGCCACTCGCGGAGCTGGGTGCCGCTGACGGCCTCTCCGCCGACCATGAGCTGGCTGACGGGGGCACAGTCCTCGGTGAAGCCGTCCAGATAGGCGAGGTGGCTGGGCGTGGCCTTGAGGAAGGTCAGCTCCTCGTCGCCGAGCGTGGCCGGCAGGCGCTCGTCCATGGGCTCGACGATCACGCGGCCGCCGCAGGTCAGTGCGCCGTACAGGCCCGTCACGCCGGCGTCGAAGGAGATCGAGGCGTGCAGGAGCGTGGTCCCGCCCAGGTCGTACGCCTCCACGCACCGGGTGACGTAGTTGACGAGGTTGCCGTGTGTGATCACCACGCCCTTGGGGCGGCCGGTGGAGCCGGAGGTGTAGATCACGTACGCCGGGTGGGAGGGCAGCAGCGCGTCACCGCGCTCGGTGTCGCTCAGCTCGCCGGCGGACAGGCCCGCCAGTTCGGTCAGGGTGCGCTCGTCGTCGAGCACGATCCGTGCCGGGCCGGCGGCCGGCGGCAGGTCCTTCTGCACCGTCTCGCTGGTGACCATCAGGACGGGCCGGGCGTCGTCGAGCATGTAGCCGATGCGCTCGGCGGGGTATTCGGGGTCGATCGGTACGTAGGCACCACCGGCCTTCAGCACGGCCAGCAGGGCGACCACCAGCTCGGGCGACCGCTCCATGCACACCGCGACGAGCGACTCCGGGCCCACGCCGCGGTCCGCGAGGAGCCGCGCCAGGCGGTTGGCCCGGGCGTGCAGCTCGGCGTAGGTCAGCTCGGTGCCGGCGGAGCGCAGCGCGGGGGCGGCCGGCGTCCGGGCGGCCTGCTCCTGGAGCAGGGCGGTCAGGGTGGTGTCGGGGACCTGGCGCGCCGTGTCGTTCCACTCGTCGAGGACGCGTCGCCGTTCGGTGTCGGCCAGGAGGTCCATGCGGCCGACCGGGTCCTCGGGGGAGGCGGTGGAGATCCAGGTCAGCACGTCGCGGAGGCGGCGCGTGTGGTGTGCGGTGGCGTCCTGGTCGTAGAGGTCCGGGCTGGCGTCGAGGGCGATCTCGATGCGGCCGTCGGAGGACCGGTCGTAGACGCAGAAGGCCACGTCGTTGAAGTGGCCGCTGCTGAGGGCGTGCGCGCGGACCTCGCAGTCGCCGAAGGTGAAGTCGTACTCGTAGGGGACGACGTTGACGACCATGCTGATGAGGTTGCCGCGGCCGATGAGCCGCTGGTCCCGGAGGATGTCCTCGTAGCGGTAGCGCTGGTGCCGCAGGGCGCCGCGGACGCTCGCGGAGACCTGCCGGACGAGTTCCTGGACGGTCATGGAGGGGCGGACCGACAGCCGGATCGGGATGACGTTCGTGGCCATGCCGGGGGTCCTGCGCTGCGCGCCGCCGGCGCGGCCGAAGACGGGGAGGCCGATGACGACGTCCTCCGCACCGGTGTTGCGGTGCAGGTAGGCGGCCGCCGCGGCGATGGAGACCCCGGAGATGCTGGTCCGCAGCCGGCGGGCCGTGGCGCGGAGCTGGGCGGCGGCCTCGGGCTGGACCTCCTCCTTGCTGCGCACAAGGAAGTGCGGGGTTCCGGAGGCCACTCGTCCGCTGAGGCTGACCGCTTCGGGGAGGTCGGCGAAGACCTCGCCCCAGTAGACGCGGTCCTGCGCGAAGTCCTCCGAGCCGCGGTAGGAGGCGTCGGCTTCCAGCAGGTTGGACAGCGGGGCCAGGGCGCCCTCGGTGACGGGCTGCCCGTCGAGGAGGGCGGCGTAGATCTGGGCGATGCGGGCGTTGACGAGGGGGCCGGAGAACCCGTCGCCGGTGATGTGGTGGCAGCGCTGGTACCAGAAGACCCGGTCCTCGGCGAGCCGGAGGACGGCCTGGGTGAAGAGGGGGCCTTCGCGCAGGTCGACGGGGCGGCGCATGTCGGCCCGCATCCACGCCTCGGCGGCGGCCCGCGGGTCGGGCTCGGCGCTGAGGTCGAGGACGTGGAAGGGCCAGTCGTCGGAGACGTCGATGTACTGGCGCAGGGAGTCGCCGTCGCCCACGAAATGGATGTGGAGGCTCTCGGCTTCGCTCAGGGCCAGGCGCAGGGACCGCTCGAAGAGCTCGATGTCGAGCTCGCCGCTGATCTCCATGTATTCGCCGACGTTGTAGATCGGGTTGTCGGGGTGGAGCTGCTGAGCGGTCCAAATTCCCAGCTGAGCTGCCGTCAGCTCCTGGAGGACGCCGTCGAATTCGGACACACCCACACCCCTTGATCAATCTACTCAGAAAGCTGAAAGTCGTTCGGCCGGAAACCGGCGGCCCGGGCCCCGCTCCCGGGGGCGGCCGCGGGTGACTCCACCCGATACGGCAAAGGCACCACCTCGAATGAAGGCGGCGCCGTGCGGCGGCGGATCGGAACCGGTGCGGTTCGCCGGGGAATCGGCCCGGTTCTCCGGGGAGCCGGGCCGATTCCGTCCGCCGGCCTGTGAGCAATTACGGCACGCTCAGCCGGTGCTCATGCGCCGGCGTCGGCGCCCTTACCGTCCTGCATGGCCGCCACCAGGCTCTTGGGGCGCATGTCGGTCCAGGACTTCTCGATGAATTCGACGCACTCGGGGCGGGGCGCCTCGCCGAAGACCTTGGTCCAGCCGTCGGGCACCTCGACGAAGGTCGGCCAGAGGGAGTGCTGGCCCTCGTCGTTAACCAGGACGAGGTAGTGGGCGTCGGCGTCTTCGAACGGGTTGGTCATCATTGTCTCCTGTGTTCGTGATGCTCGTTGGTCGCGGGATGGGGCAGAGGTCGCGAGTCGCCGGAGCACGGGCGCGGGCGGGTCGCGTCCGCAGTGGACGGGCCCGTGGGTGCGCGGAGCGTGCCGGCCCGGCCCGTAGCCGGGCGACGAGCCGTCAGATCGGCCTGGCCGCCTGCTCCTTGGGGGCGGACTCCAGGCGGGCGACGACGTCCTCCACGAGGTCGCGCGCGTGGTCGGCGAGGTAGAAGTGCCCGCCGGTGAAGCGGCGTACGTCGAAGGGGCCCCGCGTGACCGCCTGCCACGCGGCGACGGAGTCGTCGTCGAGGGCGGGGTCCGCGTCGCCGTGGTACGCCACCACCGGAACGTCCAGTTCCGGATCTGGGATCCGGGCACGGTAGCGCTCGACCAGGGCGTAGTCGGCGCGGATGACGGGCAGGACCAGCTCGCGCAGCTCCGGGTCGGCGAAGGCCTGTGCGTCGGTGCCGCCCATGGCGACCACGTCGTCGATCAGTTCCGCGTCCCCGGCCGCGGCGAGGCCCCGCGTCCGGTCGTGGCCGGGCCCGGAGCGCCCGGACAGGAAGAGGGCCGTGGGCGAGGGGCCGGCCCCGGCCCGCAGGCGCAGGGCGACCTCGTAGGCGACCGAAGCGCCCATGCTGTGCCCGAAGAAGGCCACCGGCACGTCGAAGAGGCCGGGAACCGCCTGCAGAACGCCGTCCGCCAGCTCTTCCATGCTCTGTGCCAGCGGCTCCAGGAGCCGGTCCTCCCGGCCCGGGTAGCGCACGGCGAGGACCTCGACGCCGTACGGAACGAGCCGGCCCCACCCGCGGAAGTAGCTCGCCGTTCCCCCCGCGTGGGGGAAACAGACCAGACGCACACGAGGGTTCTGATATCGCTGGGTTACCGCCCGGAACCACCGGTCGGCTGACACGTCACCCTGGTTCTTACACATGCACCGAAATTTCCGCAGTAGGACTGGCGATACGGCTCGTTGGTCGATCGAGTCGACGTACCTGTCCGAACACCGGCTTCCCCCCAAACCTTGTCCTTCACCCCACGCGCACGACGGTACCCTCCGCCGGCGGCCGGTTCTCCCCCCGCCGCCCCACGACGCACCGTCCGCAATAGCCGCGGCCCTCCACCGACGACTGTACGAGGATCCTCCCCCGCCAATCGGTTTCAGTCCATGACCTTGTGACGTCAATCACCTTGCAATGCGGCCCCTCAACCATAAGGCCTGGCCAGGGAGATGACGGCCCGCCGGCATCGAGAACCGCGCAGGCGTAATTCAGACAGAATTCTGTCCGCCCCCACATCCAACTTACCGTCAGACGCGTGAGCCCGCACACCGGTACCGGGCAGCTTGCCAGCTTTCCTCCGTGAGGTACCGTCATATCGCCTACGGCCGCGAAGAGAACCGGGGGGAGCCGAGCACGTCTCGGCATTCGCGGCCGCCGTACGCGGCGTCGAGCAGTTCGTCCACGTGACCTCGACGCCCCGTTCACCGCCCCCCGCCGCTGGCCGTCCGGCCCGACAGGAGAGAGCGATGACCATCACTGGAGCACCACAGCGGCTGATCCCACGGTGGGTACCGCCGTCCAGTGCCCGGACCGGACTCGCCGGACTGTCCCTGCCGGTCCCGCGCCGGCTGGCCGCGCGCGTCAGACTGCTCGCCCGGCGCTCCGGCACCGGCTGGGAGGCCGCGGCGGTCGCCGCGCACACCGCTGTCCTGTCGGCTCTCGGCGGTGAGCGCGCCGTGCTGACCGGATACCTGCCGCACGCCACCGGCCACGACTCCCCCGCCGAGGTGCGCCCGTGCGCCCTGGCCCTGGACGACGAGACGTGGCGCGAGCTGCTGGCCGCCTCCGGACGGGCCGTCGGCCGGAGCGCCGACGGCGCCTTCGAGACCGTCCTCGACCTGAGCGGGCCGGACGGCCCGGCCGACGCCCCTCCCGCGGTGCCGCACCCGGACACCGTGCTGTCCACCGCGCTGCGGTACGGCCCCGAGGGCCCGCTGATCGTGCTGCGCTACCGCACCGACGTGCTCGACGCCGAGGCCGCCGGCCGCATCGCCGGCTACTACCTCACGGCGCTGGAGCGGATGACGGCCGCGCCCGACAGCGGCTGCCGCGACCGGGGGCTGTTGTCCGAGGCCGAGGAACACCTCCAGATCCACGGAATGTCGGGCCCCGCAAGGGAGTTGCCCGACCGCCGGTTCCACGAGCTGTTCGAGGAGCAGGCGGCCGCCCGGCCCGACGACGTCGCCGCCGTGCACGCCGGCACGAGCTGGACCTACGCGGAGCTCAACGCACGCGCCAACCGGATCGCCCACGCGCTGCTCGCCAGGGACCTGGGCCCCGAGGCGGTGGTGGCCGTGGTCACCGAACGCCACCTCGACTGGCAGGCCGCGGTCATCGGCGTCTTCAAGGCCGGTGCCGCCTACCTGCCCATCGAGCCCCACGCGCCGGCCGACCGGATGGCCCGCACGCTGGAACGCAGCGGCTGCCGCCTCGTGCTCACCGAGGACGGCGGCCCCGGACACGTGCGGCAGGCCGCTCCGCGGGGTCTGGAGCTGCTCACCGTCGCCGCCGCGTACGACGAGGGCCACCCCGCCCACAACCCCGGTGTGGCCGTCTCGGCCGACCAACTCGCCTATCTGTACTTCACGTCGGGCTCGACGGGAGAGCCCAAGGGCGCGATGTGCGAGCACGCCGGGTTCGTCAACCACCTCTACGCCAAGATCGACGACCTGGGCGTCACCGAGGGCCAGGTCGTCGCCCAGACCGCCCCGCAGTCCTTCGACATCTCCCTGTGGCAGCTCGTCGCGGCCCTCGTGGTGGGCGGCCGCACGCTGATCGTCGAGCAGGAGGCCGTCCTCGACGTCGACCGCTTCCTGGACACCGTCGAACAGGGCGGGGTCTCGGTGCTCCAGGTGGTCCCGTCCTACCTGGAGGTGCTGCTCTCCCGGCTGGAGGACGGCCCGGACCGGCTGTCGGGGCTGCGCTGCGTGTCGGTCACCGGCGAGGCGTTGAAGAAGGAGCTGACCGTACGGTGGTTCGCCCGCTTCCCGCACATCGCCCTGGTCAACGCCTACGGGCTCACCGAGACGTCCGACGACACCAACCACGCGGTGCTGACCGCGGTGCCCGAGCGGGACTCCGTCCCCCTGGGCCCTCCGGTCGGCAACGTCACGGTCTACGTCGTCGACGAGAACCTGCGGCCGGTGCCGCTGGGCGCGCCCGGTGAGATCGTCTTCTCCGGCGTGTGCGTGGGGCGCGGCTACGTCAACGACCCCGACCGCACCGCCCTGGCCTTCGGTGCGGACCCGCACCGGCCCGGCCGGCGGCTCTACCGGTCGGGCGACTTCGGGCGCTGGCTGCCCGACGGGTCGCTGGAGTTCCTCGGGCGCCGGGACGCCCAGGTCAAGATCCGGGGCTTCCGGATCGAGATCGGCGAGATCGAGAACCAGCTGCTGCGTCTCCCCGGCGTGCGCGACGGCGCCGTCGTGGTGGTGGAGAGCCCCGACGAGGGCCGCCACCTGATGGCCTTCCAGTCCGGCTCCTCTCTGTCCGAGGAGGCCCTCCGTGAGGGACTGACGCAGGCGCTCCCCTCCTATATGGTGCCGCGCACGGTCGAGCGCCTGGACGCCCTGCCGCTGACGCCCAACGGCAAGACCGACAAGCGCGCCCTCACCGTCCTGGCGGGCGAACTCGCCGTCCGTGGCGGGAGCGAGGCGCAGGAGCGGCCGCGGACCGGCGCCGAGCGGCTGCTGGCCGAGGCGTGGGCGGCCGAACTGAAGCTGCCCGTCGAGCGGATCGGTCGCGACGACGACTTCTTCGCCCTCGGCGGTACGTCGCTCTCGGCCGTGCGGCTCATCGTGCGGATGGAGCGTGCCTTCACCCTGCGCGACGTGCACGAGCACCCGACGCTCGCCCGGCTCGCCGGGCTCCTGGCCCCGTCGGACGGCGAGGACGCCCCGGCCGCCGACACCGCGAACCGAGACCGAGGAAGTGGTCGCCCCATGCCGACGACGTCGCAGCCCGCCCCCTCCCCCGCCGGCCAGGGCGATCCGTTCGAGGTCGTGCGGACCGAGGGCCGGCCGGCCGTGCTGAGCCTCGACGGCCCCGCCCCGGCCGACCCCGCCGCCTGGGTCGCCGAGCACCGCGAGCGGCTGTGCGCCGCCGTGGCCGAGCACGGGGCGCTGCTGGTGCGGGGCCTGGGGCTGCGCGACCCGGAGACCGTGGGACGGGTGGGCCGCGAGCTGCTCCACGAGGTGGTCGTCGAGCGGGAGGGCTTCGCCCCGCGGCAGCCGCTGGCGGACGGGGTCTACTCGTCGTCGGAGTGGCCCGCCGACCAGCCGATGTGCATGCACCACGAACTGAGCTACGCCCGCGAGGTCCCGGGCACCGTGCTGTTCGCCTGTCTGACCGCCCCCGCCTCGGGCGGCGTCACGGGCGTCGCCGACTCGCAGGACGTCCTGCGGGACCTGCCCGCCGGACTGGTCGAGCGCTTCGAGGCCGAAGGCTGGCTGCTGGACCGCAACTACACCGAGACGATCGGGGGCGGCCTCGCGACGGCCTTCGGCACCGGTGACCGGGCGGCCGTCGAGGCGTACTGCGCGGCCCGGGGCATCGAGACGACGTGGCGGGGCGACGGCGACCTGCGCACCCGCCAGCGTGCCGCCGCCGTCCTGCGCCATCCCGTGACCGGGCGCCGGGGCTGGTTCAACCAGATCGCGTTCCTCAACGAGTGGACGCTCGACCCGGTGGTGCGGGAGTACCTGAAGTTCGAGTTCGGTGAGGACGGGCTGCCGTTCAACACCGCGTACGGCGACGGCACCGCCCTGGACGAGGACACGGTGCTGGCCATCGGCGCGGTCTACGACAAGCACACGCTCCGCGAGCCCTGGCGGGCCGGGGACCTGATGATCGTCGACAACCTGCGGATGGCGCACAGCCGTGAGCCGTACGAGGGGGCCCGCGAGATCGCGGTCGTCCTCGGCGACCCGGTCACGGTCCCGGCCCTGTCCTGAGCGGGCCCTCCCGGCACCGCGCCACCCCCACCCCCCTTACGTCTTACGGATGGAGCCAGCCATGTCCCAGCAGCCCGTCGTGCCGCCCTTCGCCGTGATCACCGGCGCCCAGGTGGCCGACGTCCTCACGGGCGGCGAGAAGCAGGTCGTGGACCTGGTCGAGAAGGTCTACCGGCTGCACGGCCGGGGCGACTCGGTCAATCCGCCCTCGTACTTCCTGCGCTTCCCCGACCGGCCCAGCTCCCGCATCATCGCGCTGCCCGCGGCGGTGGGCGGCGACCAGCCGACGGACGGCCTGAAGTGGATCTCCAGCTTCCCGGAGAACGTCGCCGCCGGCATCCCGCGGGCGTCGGCGGTCCTGATCCTCAACGACCACGCCACGGGCTACCCGTTCGCCTGCCTGGAGAGCTCGATCATCAGCGCCTCGCGGACCGCCGCCTCGGCGGCGCTGGCCGCCGACCGGCTCAGCCGGGGCGCCCGACCGCGGCGCGTCGGCTTCGTCGGCGGGGGGCTGATCGCCCGCTACATCCACCGCTACCTGGAGGCCACCGACTGGACCTTCGACGCCCTCGGCGTCCACGACCTGTCGGACGAGCACGCCCGCGCCTTCGCCGGCTACCTCGGGAGCCGGCCCGGTGACGCGCCCGTCGTGGTGCACGACAGCGCGGAGGAGCTGATCCGGGAGAGCGACCTGGTGGTCTTCGCCACCGTGGCCGGCACCCCGCACGTCCACGACCCGGCCTGGTTCGCCCACAACCCGCTGGTGCTGAACGTCTCCCTGCGCGACCTGGCCCCCGAGGTCCTGCTGGCCTCGGCCAACATCGTGGACGACGTGGAGCACTGCCTGAAGGCCGACACCTCCCCGCACCTGACGGAACAGCTGACGGGCGACCGGGACTTCCTCGACGGCACGCTGTACGACGTCCTGGAAGGCCGGGTGGAGCTGCCCTCGGACCGGCCGGTGGTCTTCTCGCCCTTCGGCCTGGGCGTCCTCGACATCGCGCTCGGCAGGCACGTCCACGACCGGCTGCGGGAGTCGGGCCGGCTCGGCGTCGTCGAGGGCTTCTTCCACGAGCTGGACCGCTATGGACGCACCGGTGCCTAGTCGGCGCCCCAACGAAACACGGTGGTGAAGTGCCGGTCGTATCCGCTCCGTACGAGATCAACGCCGACGACGTCTTCGTGGACCTCAAGCCCGTCTTCGACGTTCCCCTCTACCTCAAGTGCGAGGGGTTCAACGCCGCCGGCTCCATCAAGGTGAAGGCCGCCCTGGAGATGGTGCTCGCCGCCGAACGCGACGGCACGCTCACGCGCGGGTCGGTGCTCGTCGAGTCGTCGTCGGGCAACCTCGGCATCGCACTCAGCATGATCGCGGCCCATCGCGGATACGGCTTCCTGTGCGTCACCGACTCCCGCTGCAACCGGGCGAGCCGCCGCCTGATGGAGTCGTTCGGCGCCCGGGTGCACGTCGTCACGCACCCCGACGAGGAGCGGGGGCTGCTGGGGGCACGCATCGACTACGTCCGCCGGCTGTGTGAGGAGGACCCGCGGTACGTCTGGCTCAACCAGTACGCCAATCCGAACAACTGGCTGGCGCACTACAAGAGCACGGCTCCGGCGGTCGCGGCCCAGTTCCCCGGCCTGGACGTGCTGTTCGTGGGGGCCGGCACCAGCGGCACCCTGATGGGGTGCGCCCGCTACTTCCGGGAGCGGGAGAGGCCCGTGACGATCGTCGCCGTGGACAGCGTGGGGTCGGTGTCGTTCGGCGGCCCGGCGCTGCCCCGGATGATCCCGGGGCTGGGCGCGGGCGTCCGGCCGCAGTTGCTGGACCGGAGCCTGGTGGACGACGTCGTGATGGTGCCCGAGCGGGACACCCTCAACAGCTGCCACGCCATGGCCCGGCGGGGTTTCCTCTTCGGAGGTTCGACGGGAACGGTCGTCAGCGGCGCGCTGCGCTGGCTCGCCGGGCGGCCCGGCGGCGAGCGGCTCACCGCCGTGGCGCTCTCCCCCGACCAGGGCGAACGCTACCTCGACTCGGTCTACGACCCCGAGTGGGTGGAGCGCCACTTCGGGCCGCCCCGGAGCTGGGGCGGGCCGCCGGCGGAGCCCCGCGCGGCGGACGAGCCCGTCGCCTCCGACCGCTGAGACCCGCGGCGTCCGGCGTGCCGCCGGGCGCCGCGGGTCTCACCTCTGCCCGATGCCCTCGAACCAGGTGGGTCCGCCCGCTGCCGCCTGCTTGACGCGCGTGACGGCGAAGTCCTCCATGGGCGGCAGCGCGTCGGCGTCGAACCAGCCCACCTCCAGCGACTCGTCGTCGTTGACCTTCGCCTCGCCGCCCACGGCGCGGCACAGGAAGCAGATGTCCATGAACTGGCAGACGTCGCCGTTGGGGTAGGTGATCGGCTTCAGGGCCTCCACCAGCAGGACCTTCTCCGGCACGCAGTGGACGGCGGTCTCCTCGTGGACCTCGCGCACGATCGCGGCGGCGGGCTGTTCCCCGGGCTCGGGGATGCCGCCGATGATCGACCACTGACCGGTGTCGGCGCGACGGCCGAGCAGCACGCGGCCCTCGTCGTCGAGGACGATCGCGCTCACACCCGGCGTCCACAGCAGCTGGTGGCCGGCGAAGGCGCGGAGGTCTCGGATGTAATCGGGGATCGGCATGCGCAGAGCCTAATGGGGCCGGCGGGTGGGTCCGGACGGGCGGGGGCGGCGAAAGGCGTGGTCAGGCGGATGCCGGGCGGCCGGCGCCGAGCCGGCGCAGCCGGTCGCGGATGACGCGGACGGCGGCTTCGGCGTCGTCGACGGTCACGGTGAACGTGCGGCCGTCGCCCAGCCGGACCACGAACCCCTCGCCACGCCGCACCACCACGGCCGTGCCCTGCTCCGGGCGCCAGCGGTAGCCCCAGCCGCCCCACTGGCGCGGGGTGACCCGGGGGGCGAAGTCGGCGCCGACGACGTGGTCGAGGGGGATGCGGGTGCGGGGGACGCCGATGTGGCCGCAGCGCACTTCGAGGCTGTCCTTGTCGACCCGTACGGCCACGTGGACGAAGGCGACGGTGCCGTAGAGCATCAGCAGCCCGGCGGCCACGCATCCCACGACCGCCATCACCAGGGGGGCCAGCCCCGAGGTCCACGCGCTGTCGACGGCCAGCTCGACGCCGAGTGCGACGCAGGCGGCGCCCGCGGCGGCCAGCAGCCACTGCACGCGATTGGTCGCGCGGCCCGTCCAGAGGGCGGGCAGGGCCGCCCCCCGCGGGTCGTCGTCCTCGTGGTCCTGTGGGCCCTCGTGGTCGTGCGGGCCCTGGGAGTGGTCCCTCATACCGGGCAGCCTACCCACGTTCCGGCGCCCTGGCAGGTGTGCTGCGCCGAGCGGCCCGAACGCGGCGCGTCAGAGGCGCACGGGGCTGGCGGCGGGGAGCGAGCGGCCCTCCGGGTAGCTCAGCGAGGCCGGCTCCAGCTCCGCCTCCCGGCCCTTGAACAGCACGGTGAGGCCGCCCGTCGGCGCGGCGTCCGGGGCGGGCGCGGCACCGATGCGGCGCAGGGCCTGGGCGACGACGGCCTTGGCGGAGCCGTACAGCTTGACGGGCGGCTGCGCGGGGTCCTGCACGGCGGCGCGGATCCGTTCGGCGACGAGCTCGTAGTGGGTGCAGCCCAGCACGACGCCGCGGACGTTCCGGGGCGTCCGGGCTGCGGCCGCCTCGACGGCCGCCGCGACGGCGTCGGTGTCCGCGCGCTGCACGGCGTCGGCCAGCCCCGGGCAGGGCACCTCGGTGACGTCGACGCCGGTGGCGAACTCGCGGATGAGGCCTCGCTGGTAGGGGCTGCCGGTGGTGGCGGGCGTGGCCCAGATGGCGAAGGGGCCCCCGTCAGCCGCTGCGGGCTTGATCGCCGGGACGGTGCCGATGACCGGAAGTCCGGGTTCCAGCTCGGCCCGTATGGCGGCCAGCGCGTACACCGAGGCGGTGTTGCAGGCGATGATCAGCGCGTCGGGGCGGTGCTCCGCGGCGGCGCGGGCGCAGGCCAGGGCGTGCTCGATGACGTCCTCGGGCGTCCGGGGCCCCCAGGGCATGCTCTCGGGGTCGGAGGAGAGGACGAGATCGGCGTCGGGCCGCAGCTGGTGCACGACGGCGGCCGCCGCCAGTAGTCCGTTGCCGGAGTCCATGAGCGCGATCTTCATCCCGTCACTTTAATCGATCCGGTCCTCCGCCCGGCCGCCGTCCGTGTCGCGACGGCTCTCGCCCGGTGACGGATCGGTCCCTTCCGCATGGCCGTGTTTCCCCGCGCGGCCGGGCCCGGGTGCGGCAGACTGCGGCGGGTGAGCGCGCTGACGTGGATCACGGTGGGTTCCCTGGCCGCGTGGGGCTGGCTGCTGCTGGGGCAGGGCTTCTTCTGGCGTACGGACGTGCGGCTGCCGGACCGCACGCCCCCGGCGGACTGGCCGGCGGTGGCGATCGTGGTGCCCGCCCGGGACGAGGCGGGGGTGCTGCCGTCGAGCCTGCCGTCGCTGCTGGCCCAGGACTATCCGGGGCGGGCGGAGGTCTTCCTCGTCGACGACGGGAGCTCGGACGGCACGAGCGAGCTGGCCCGGGCGCTGGCGGCCCGGCACGGTGGCCTGCCGCTGACCGTGGACTCGCCCGGGGAGCCCGGGCCCGGCTGGACCGGAAAGCTGTGGGCGGTGCGGCACGGCATGGCGCTGGCGCGGGCCCGGACGGACGCCGAGTACCTCCTGCTGACGGACGCGGACATCGCGCACGCCCCGGACAGCCTGCGGGAGCTCGTCGCGGCGGCCCGCTCGAACGGGCTGGACCTGGTCTCGCAGATGGCGCGGCTGCGGGTGGCCTCCTTCTGGGAGCGGCTGGTCGTCCCGGCGTTCGTGTACTTCTTCGCCCAGCTGTACCCCTTCCGCCGGGTCGGCCGGCCGGGCGCGCGGACGGCGGCCGCCGCCGGTGGGTGCGTCCTGCTGCGGCGCGAGGCGGCGGAGCGGGCCGGGGTGCCGGAGCGCATCCGGCAGGCGGTGATCGACGACGTGGCGCTGGCGCGGGCCGTCCAGCGGTCCGGCGGCCGGATCTGGCTGGGGCTGGCGGACCGGGTGGAGAGCGTGCGGCCGTATCCCGGCCTGGCCTCGTTGTGGCGGATGGTCTCGCGCAGCGCCTACGCGCAGCTGCTGCACAGTCCGCTGCTGCTGGCCGGGACGGTGGCCGGGCTGACGGTGGTGTACCTGGTGCCTCCGGTGGCGGTGGTGGCAGGTGCTCTGGGCGGGGCTGAAGGGGCGCTCGTGGCCGGAGCGGCGGCGTGGGCGGTGATGGCCGGCACGTTCGCGCCGATGCTGCGCTACTACCGCCTGCCGGTGTGGTGGGCGCCGCTGCTGCCGGTCACCGCGCTGCTGTACCTGCTGATGACGGTGGACTCCGCGGTGCAGCACCACCGGGGCCGGGGGGCGGCCTGGAAGGGGCGGACGTACACCCGTCCCGAGGCCGCGCCCTGAGCGGACCGCCGGGTCACTTGCGGCCGGGCGTCCAGTTCAGGCCCCAGCCGTAGGCGCGGTCGAGGGTGCGCTGCATGCTGACCCCGCGGTCGGGGACCAGGTAGCGGGCCTCGCGCTGGACGACGAGATCGCCGCCGTTGTTGGTGATGAGGGCCAGGGCGCACACCGGGGAGGGCACGGTGCACTCGTCGAGGAAGAACTCGACGGGCGCTCCGTGCTGCGGCTGGAGGGTGACGGTCGCGTGCAGGCCGGCGAAGCTGCGGGCGCCCTCGTAGATGGTGACGAAGACGAGGATGCGGCGGAACGCGGCGATGCGGTCGAGGTTGACGGTGAGGTTCTCGCCGCTCTCCACCGCGCCGGTGCGGTCGTCGCCGTCGAGGTGGATGTAGGGCGGCTGGTGGAGCGATCCGAAGGAGTTGCCCAGCGCCTGCACCACGCCCTTGCTGCCGTCGTTCAGCTCGAACAGGGCGCCGAGGTCGAGGTCCAGGTCGGAGTGGAGGGCCATGGCCTTGCCCAGGCGCTGCCCCCATCCCTTGAACTGTTTCTGCACCTGCCAGTTGAGGTTGACGCGCAGGGTGCCCGAGGTGCCGCCCTGTTTGGCCAGGGAGACGGCCGGGGTCTCCTTGGTGAGCGTCACCTTCGTCAGGCGTACGGGCTGGGGCGCGGGCGCCGGTGCCGGCGGGGCGGCCACGGGCACGGGCACGGGCTCGGGGACGTGGGCCGGGCGGGCGGGCGGGGGGACGACGGCGGCCGGGGCGGGCGCCGGCTGCGGGTCGTCGACGGTGATGCCGTAGTCGGTGGCCAGGCCGGCGAGGCCGCTGCCGTAGCCCTGGCCGACGGCGCGGAACTTCCATTCCCCCTGCCGCCGGTAGAGCTCGCCGAGGACGAAGGCGGTCTCGACGGTGGCGTCCCGGCTGTCGAAGCGTGCCAGTTCCGCACCGTTCGCCGCGTCCAGCACACGGATGTGGAGGTCGGGCACCTGTCCGAAACTGCCGCCGTCGGCGGAGGCCGCGAGGACCACGGTCTCGACGACGGGCTCGACGGCCCGGAGGTCCACGGTGAGGGCGTCGGTCACGGTGCCCCCCGCCGGCTGCTTGCCGGCGTGCCGGACGGCACCGGAGGCGTGCACCGGCTGGTTGTAGAAGACGAAGTCCGCGTCGGAACGGACCTTTCCCCTGGTGAGCAGCAGTGCGGAGGCGTCCACGTCGGGCACCCCGGGGCCCGCTCGCCAGCCCAGTTCAATTCGCACCACCGGTGAAGGAATCCGGATATTCGACCCTTTGGCCATTCCCATGTTCCGCCCCTCCGTCGCCATGCTCCACCCCTGTCGAAATGAGCCGGTCTTTACGCAATCTCAACGTACCTTGGCGACCGATTTTCCCGAGTTCGCTCGGATTGGCGATCCAGGCCCCCTCCGGACACCGGAATCAACCCCCATACCGGGCTCCCCAACCGACACACCATGGGCTTAACTTATGGGCTATGACCTCCCCCCGCAGCACCTACGGCGGCGGCTACTACGCCTCGTCGTCTTTCCCGGACACCCCCATTTACGACAGCCTCGTCGCCGAGCGGGGCACCCCCCAGATCGCGCCGATCCGCGTGTCGTCCCCGTACGACTTCGGTGGCGGCCACCTCGGTGGCGGCGGCAATCCGGGCGGCGGGAACCTTCCCGCGCTGCCGGCCCTGCCCTCCGGCCCCTCCTCCCACCCGGCGCCGCAGGCCCAGCAGCACGGCTACGCCGCGCAGGCCCAGCAGTATGGCGGCCAGCCCGCCCCCGCCCAGCCCATGGGGCTCCAGCAGGCGCACGCGCCCCACATCCCGCAGCAGGGAGCGCCGCGCGGCTACGCCGGGCCGCCGCAGCAGCAGCGACCGGCCGCCGCCCCCGCGGGCCCGGCCGGCTACGACGCGATGCGTCCGGCCGCGCCCCGCCCCTCGGGCCAGTACGAGGACCCGTACGGCAACCGCCCGTACGACCAGGGAGGCTACTGACCCGCGTCACCGGCGGCCGCTGACCGCATCGCCGGCGGGGGGACTCCGGCGATCCGGGCCACTTCGGGACATTCGACCACTCCGGCGGTGTTCCGTCGTTCCGGTCGGTCAACTGTCATGGGTTGCTGGCAAAATGACCACATGTCCGAGCACAGCATGACCATGGCCGTGGTGAGCGCCGTCCATTGCTATCCGGTCAAGTCGATGGCGGGGTGCGCGCCGGGCGAGGCGGCCGTGGAGCCGTGGGGTCTCGCCGGGGACCGGCGGTGGATGCTGGCCGGACCCGACGCCCGGGTCCTCACCCAACGGCAGGAGCCCCGTCTCACCTTGGCCTCGGCGCGCCCGCTGCCGGGCGGCGGGGTGCGGCTCACGACTCCGGGGGCCGCACCGCTCGACGTCCGCGTGCCCACGGCCGACGGGCAGGGCGGCACGCTGACCGTGGAGCTGTTCCGTGACAAGGTGGAGACGGTGCCCGCGGGAGCCGCGGCCGACGCGTGGCTGAGCGCCTTCCTGGGGACCGATGCCCGGCTCGTGTACATGGACGACCCGGCGCGCCGGCGCCCCGTCGACCCCGAACACTCCCTCCCCGGCGACACCGTGAGCTTCGCCGACGGCTACCCCCTGCTGATCACCGCCACCGCCTCCCTGGAGGCGCTCAACTCCCTGATCGCCGAGGGCGACCGGGCGGCCGAGGGGCCGTTGCCCATGGACCGCTTCCGGCCCAACGTGGTGGTGGACGGCACCCCGCCCTGGGCCGAGGACGGCTGGCGGCGGGTGCGCCTGGGAGAGGTGACCTTCCGGGTCGCCAAACCCAGCGGCCGGTGCGTCGTCACCACGACCGACCAGCGCACGGCCGTCCGGGGCAAGGAGCCGCTGCGCACCCTGGCACGGCACCACCGGATCGGCGCGAAGGCCGTGTTCGGGCAGAACCTGATACCGGAGCACACGGGTGTGGTGCGGGTCGGGGACGCCTTCGAGGTCCTCGACTGAAGGGGCCAGCTGTCCCTTCCCGTCACCTCCGGCGTCAACGTGCCGCCGCACCCGGCATCCGCGGGGGGTGATTTTCCTCTCTCCGTCGTCTTCCTCCGCATGCGATGCCCTGTGTGAGGTATTTACGGACGGGTGAGGGGGTGAGCACTGTGGGCGCGACGCTTTCTTTCCGACGGTGTCTCCGGCGCAGGCGGCGCAATCCGCTGCGGCGCCGCAGCGATGTGCTCCAGACCTGGGTGGGGGTGGCCGCCGTGGCGCTGATGCTGCTCGTGGGGCCCGCCGTCGGCTGGCTGACGGGTTCGCTCGCCCACGGGGCGTTGCAGCGGGCGGCCCACGAACAACAGCGCCACCGGCACCTGGTGACCGCCGTCACCGTGCGCCCCCTGCCCGGGGGCGCCCTGGGCGACCACGACGGCTCCGCGGGACGGGACGTCTACCGCAGGGCGCTGGCCCGCTGGGCCGGCCCGGACGGCACGGAGCACACCGCCCCGGTGTCCGTCCGTCAGCAGGCCGTGCGCGGGGAGCGGTTCCCGCTGTGGACCGACGACGGCGGCCGGGTGGCGGGCCGACCCATGGACCCGGCCACGGCCCACGTCCACGCGGTGCTCGCCGGGATCGCGGCGGCGGCGGCCGCGGCCGGCCTGGTGGAAGGAGCGCGCAGGCTGGTCGTATGGCGCCTCACGCAGCGGCGGTACGCCGAGTGGGACCGCGCCTGGGAGCGGGCCGGGCACACCTGGGGCCGGGCGGGCGCGGGAAGCTGAGCGGTCAACTCCCGTGTCCCGCGCGCGCTACGGTGGTCCCGCCGGTACTCATCCGTCCCGGGTGGACGCGACAACGAGGTGGGGGCACGTCAGCACCATGGCACAGGGCTCGGTCCAGGTGACGCACACCGGCACGTCGCGCTGGCGGCGGCGCACCGGAGAGTACGACTCCCTCGCGGCGGCCCTGGAGGCGGCGGCGGACGGGGACGTGCTGTCCCTCGCGCCGGGCACCTACCGGGAGAACCTGGTCCTCACCCGCGCCGTCACCCTGCGGGGTGCCGAGGGCGCGCCCGGCTCGGTGCGCATCGCCCCGACGGAGGGCGTCGCCGTGACGGTCCGGGCCTCGGCGACGCTGCTGGACCTGCGGATCGAGGGGCACGACGCGGCCGCCCCGGCGCTGCTGGTCGAGGGCGGGGCACCCGAGCTGGACGGGCTGCGCGTCGTGACGCGTTCGGCGGCGGGCATCGAGGTGCGGGGCGTCTCGGCGCGGCCGGCGGTGCGCCGCTGCGTGGTCGACAACCCCGGCGGCGTGGGCATCAGCGTCCTGGACGGCGCGAGCGGCGTCTTCGAGGACTGCGAGGTGGTGGCCGCCGGCCAGTCCGGGGTCGTCGTGCGCGGCGGGGCCGAGCCCCGGCTGGAGCGCTGCCGGGTGCACCACGCCCGGGGCGCGGGGCTGTCGCTGACGGGCGAGGGCAGTGCCCTGGAGGCCGTCGGCTGCGAGGTGTACGAGATCAAGGGCACCGGGGTGCAGGTGGCGGCGCGGGCCGCCGGGCGGCTGAGCGACTGCCGGGTGCACCGCACGTCGGCCGACGGAGTGACCCTGGACACCGACGCGGTGCTGGCCCTGACCGACTGCGCCATCCACGACGTCCCGGAGAACGCGGTCGACCTGCGCTCGCGGTCGGTGCTGACGATGGCGCGCTCGACGGTGCGCCGCTTCGGGCGCAACGGCCTGTCGGTGTGGGACCCGGGCACGCGGGCGGAGGCGGCCCAGTGCGAGATCCACGAGAGCACGGGCGACTATCCGGCGGTGTGGGTGAGCGACGGGGCGAGCGCCCTGCTCGGCTCCTGCCGGGTGCACGACGTGCCGGACGCGCTGTTCGTCCTGGACCGCGGCTCGCACGTGGACGTCGCCGACAGCGACCTGTCCGGGGTGCGGGGCACCGCGGTGTCGGTGAGCGGCGGGGCGACGGTGCGGCTCGACGACTGCCGGATCCGCGAGGCCACCACCGGGGTGTGGTTCCGCGGCCAGGGCAGCGGCGGCACGCTGGCGGGCTGCGCCATCGACGCGACGTCGACCGGTGTCATCGTCACCAAGGGCGCCGATCCGGTCTTCGAGCGCTGCGCGGTGACCTCCCCCACCGAGGCCGGGTTCTACGTGTCGGCCGAGGGCCGCGGCACGTTCGACGGCTGCCGGGTGACGGGGAGCGGCGGCTACGGCTTCCACGTGATCGACGGCTGCCGGGCGACCCTGACCGGGTGCCGTACGGAGCGGTGCGCGCGCGGCGGCTACGAGTTCGCCGAGGAGGGGCCGGTCAGCGAGGGCTGTACGAGCGACGAGCGCGCGGCGGCGGGGAGCGGCGCCGGGGCGGTCGCGGCGGTGGTGACGGCCGCGCGGCCGGTGCGGCCGGCGTCCGGGGTGCCGCAGCCGCGCTCCCCGGTCGCGGCGGATCCCCCGGCGGGCGCCGGCGGCGGTGCCGCCGCCCGTGGCGCCGCCTCCGTGCTGGGGGAACTCGACGCGCTGGTGGGCCTGGAGAGCGTCAAGCGGGAGGTCCGGGCGCTCACCGACATGATCGAGGTCGGGCGGCGCCGCCGGGAGGCCGGGCTCAAGGCCGCCTCCGTGCGCCGGCACCTGGTCTTCACCGGCTCCCCCGGCACCGGCAAGACCACCGTCGCCCGGCTCTACGGCGAGATCCTCGCCGCCCTGGGCGTGCTGGAGCGCGGTCACCTGGTGGAGGTCTCGCGGGTGGACCTGGTGGGCGAGCACATCGGGTCCACCGCCATCCGGACACAGGAGGCGTTCGACCGGGCGCGCGGCGGGGTGCTGTTCATCGACGAGGCGTACGCGCTGTGCCCGGAGGACTCGGGGCGCGACTTCGGCCGCGAGGCCATCGACACGCTGGTGAAGCTGATGGAGGACCACCGGGACGAGGTCGTCGTGATCGTCGCCGGGTACACGGCGGAGATGGAGCGCTTCCTGACCATCAACCCCGGTGTGGCCTCGCGGTTCTCACGCACCATCACCTTCGGGGACTACGCGCCGGACGAGCTGCTGTGCATCGTGCGGCAGCAGGCGGAGGAGCACGAGTACCGGATCGGGGCGGGCGCCGGGGAGGCGCTTCTGGAGTACTTCACGGCCCTTCCCAAGGGCCCCGCGTTCGGCAACGGCCGCACCGCGCGGCAGACCTTCGAGGCCATGGTGGAGCGGCACGCGGGACGGGTGGCGCAGCTGGCCGCGCCGAGCACCGACGACCTGACCCTGCTCTATCCCGAGGACCTGCCCGAGCTGCCATGAGCTGACCGGCCCTTTATGCCTCGTGAACGATCGTGATCGTTGTCGTAGGGCCGTGGGAGGATGTGCGCCCACGGCGAGCGGGACCGATCGGAAAGGACGGGCCGGGTGAGCGACAACCAGAACCTCCTGGCGGAGCAGCGGCGCGCCCTGATCCTCGACGAGGTCAGGCGGCGCGGCGGAGTGCGGGTCAACGAGCTGACGCGCCGGCTCAACGTCTCGGACATGACCGTCCGGCGCGATCTGGACGCGCTGGCCCGGCAGGGCGTGGTCGAGAAGGTGCACGGCGGTGCGGTGCCGGTCGCGGAGGCGACGGCGCACGAGCCGGGGTTCGAGGCGAAGGCGGCCCTGGAGCTCAGCGCCAAGGAGGACATCGCCCGGGCGGCGGCCCGGATGGCGGCGCGGGGCAGCGCCATAGCCCTCGCCGGCGGGACGACGGCGTACGCCCTGGCCCAGGCGCTGGTCGACATCCCGGACCTGACGGTGGTCACCAACTCCGTCCGGGCCGCCGACGTGTTCCACACCGCCCAGCGGACGATGACGGCGTCGGGGCCCGCGGCCCGGCCGGGCGCGGCCACGGTGGTCCTGACGGGCGGGGTGCGCACACCGTCGGACACGCTGGTCGGCCCGGTCGCGGACGCGGCGATCCGCTCCCTGCACTTCGACGTGCTGTTCATCGGCGTCCACGGCATATCCGTGGAGGCCGGCCTGTCGACGCCCAACCTCGCGGAGGCGGAGACCAACCGCCACTTCGTGCGCTCGGCGCGGCGCGTGGTGGTGCTGGCGGACCACACCAAGTGGGGGACGGTCGGCCTGAGCTCCTTCGCCGCGCTGGACGAGGTGGACGCGCTGGTGACGGACGCGGGCCTGCCGGACCGGGCGCGGGCGGAGATCGCCGAGCGGCTGCCGCAGTTGGTGGTGGCCGGTCCCGGCGGGGAGGGCGCAGACATCCCGCCCGGCGCGCACTAACCTGTCCGGGGCCCGGTCGACCTGCCGACCTTCTGGGGGTGCCCCGATGACACGTGCACGGCGCGGCCTTCGCCCGGTGGGGCTCGAGTTCTGTGGAACGGCGCCGGTGCGGCTGGTGTTCACGGCCAGGACCGCCGCGCCGCCGGAGGACGTCTACCGCGCCCTGGCCGAGGAGGTGGAGGCGTGGCCGCGCTGGTTCCGGGCGGTGACGCTGGCCCGGCCGGTGGAGACGCGGGGGTGCAGGGGGCGGGAGGTCAAGCTGGCGGGGCTGGTCCGCCTGACCGAGACGGTCATGGCCGCGGAGCCGGGCCGGCGCTACGCCTACCGCGTCGACGCGGCGAACGTGCCCGGGCTGCGGGCGCTGCTGGAGGACTGGCGGCTGGCGCCCGCCGGTGGCGGCACGCTCGTCCAGTGGTGGTTCCTGGCGGACGTCCCGGTGCCGGGGCGGCTCGCGCTCCGGCTCGCCCGGCCGGTGTTCGGGCGGGCCTTCCGCGACGCCGTACGGGCCCTGGACCGGCGGCTCTCGGCGGTGTGAGCGCGGGCGGCGGGCGCTGCCGGTGCGCGGCCGCGTCAGGACGGCCAGCGGCCGGTGGCCAGGAAACCGCTGACGGCCAGGGCGTAGGGCTGGATGTCCAGGCCCTGTTCGGCGAGCCAGGCGTCGGAGTAGTACTTGTCCAGGTAGCGGTCGCCGGCGTCGCAGATGAGGGTGACCACGCTGCCCGCGCGCCCCTCGCCGACCATCTCCGCGACGATCTTCAGCGAGCTCCACAGGCCGGTGCCGGTGGAGCCGCCGGCCTTGCGGCCGATGGCCTGCTCCAGGGCCCGCACGGCCGCGACGCTGGCGGCGTCCGGGACCTTCATCATCCGGTCGACCACGCCGGGCAGGAAGCTGGGTTCCATGCGCGGACGGCCGATGCCCTCGATGCGCGAGGCCCGGTCGCTGCTCGCGGCCGGATCGTGGTCGCGCCAGCCCTCGAAGAAACAGGAGTTCTCCGGGTCGGCGACGCACACCCGGGTGTCGTACTGCATGTAGCGCGTGTAGCGGGCGATGGTCGCGGACGTGCCGCCCGTGCCGGCCGTGGCCACGATCCAGGCGGGTTCGGGGTGGCGCTCCAGCCGCAGCTGGCTGTAGACGGACTCGGCGATGTTGTTGTTGCCGCGCCAGTCGGTGGCCCGTTCCGCGTAGGTGAACTGGTCGATGTAGTGGCCTCCGGACCGTTCGGCGAGGGCCGCCGCCTCTGCGTACATCGTCCGGGGGTCGTCCACGAAGTGGCACCGCCCGCCGTGGAACTCGATCAGGCGGCACTTCTCGCGGCTGGTCGTGCGTGGCATGACGGCGATGAAGGGCACGCCGACGAGCGCCGCGAAGTAGGCCTCGGAGACGGCGGTGGAGCCGCTGGACGCCTCGATGACGGGTGCCTCGGGACGGATCCAGCCGTTGCACAGCCCGTAGAGGAAGAGCGAGCGGGCCAGCCGGTGCTTGAGGCTGCCGGTGGGGTGGGTGGACTCGTCTTTGAGGTAGAGGTCGATGCCCCATTCCTCGGGCAGCGGGAAGCGCAGCAGATGGGTGTCGGCGGAGCGGTTGGCGTCGGCCTGCACCTTGCGCACCGCCTCCTTGAGCCAGGCGCGGTGGACGGGGTCGCTGCGGTCCACGTCGATGGTGCGTACGGGGGGTGCGGGCGGGCGCGCCGCACCGCCGGCCCCCGGATGCGCTGTGCCGTCCACACGCCGCTCCTCGTGCCGGCCGCCGGGGCCGATGCGGATCACTCGGACGTTCCGATCATAAGGGGGCACTGGTGCGGGGGCCCGCTCACGGGCAGACTGCGCACCGGAAGGACCATTCGGCCGGAGAGGCGGTGCGCCGTGGCGGAACCGGAGTTCAACGCGACAGGGGTGCGGATCGATCGGTCCCACCGCTCCCTCACCCGGGCCGGCCAGGTGAAGATCAAGGACGGCCGGCTGGAGCTGTTGAACAGCCGGGGCCGGGAGATCGACAGCGCGCCCGTGGAGGCCGTCCGCGCCGGCAAGCCGTGGTTCGCCGCCCGGGACCGCGCGCGGGCGACCGCGACGGTCAACGGCACGCGGTACGTCCTCACGCTGGGGGGCGAACGGTCCGCCGCCGAGGACGCCGGGGCGGCTACGGTGAGCCGCTTCCTGGAGGCCGTGCGCTCGGCGCACACCGGCAGCGCCGAGGGTTGAGGGGTGCAGGAGTTGCGAAGGCGGCCGGGAGCGCCGACTCTTGACTCGTACCGGTATCACTGACGGTGACGGCCCATCGCGGCCGCACACGCGCCCGGTTCGGTCCGTGTGCCGCCCCGCGGTGCCGCGGTCACCGCCGCGGACCGGGAAGCAGGCGCGTATCGCACGCCTATCTGAATCAGGCTAGCCCTACTTCTTCCAGGGAGTCGCAGCCGTGATCAGCCGAGTGAACAAGCACTGCACCGTAGAGCTCCAGGCTCTGCCCCCACGGATCCGGCAGGTCCGCAGAATCGTATCTGCGCAGTTGCGCTACTGGCACCTCGATCCGCTCATCGAACCCGCGGCGCTCGGCGTCACCGAGCTTCTCACCAACGTCCACCAGCACGCCGAACCGGACAAGCGCTGCACGGTCGAGATCGACCTGCTGCTGGACCGGCTCACCGTGTCGGTGCGGGACCACGATCCGCGGATGCCCGTCATCGGCGACACGGACGTCGTCAGCACCCATGGCCGCGGACTCGCCCTGGTCGCCGCGATGAGCTCCAGCTGGGGCGTGCAGGAGCGGCACGACGGCGGAAAGGTCGTCTGGTTCACGCTGGCCGTCCCGTCCGCCGCCCCGGCGACGGCTCCCCGGCTCACCCGCGCCGTCGAGTCGGCCGTGGCCTTCGACCGGCCGTCCCTGGGCCTGGCCGCCCGGGCGGAACCCGCGCTCGCCGCGCCCGCGCTGGGCTTCGGCCCGACGGCGCTGCGCGGGCGCTCCCCCGCCCGGGCGTACTCGGCCGTCCCCGGCTGAACCGGCACCGGGCGGGCGGGCGGCACCACGGGTCAGGCGAGCACGGTCAGCGGGTCGTCGAGCACGGGCTGCCAGGCCGCCTCGGCGGCGCCGATGAGGCTGTTGTGGTCGAGCGTGCTGGAGAGGATCGGCACGCTCCCGCTGCGTCCCCACAGGCTGCGGTCGGCGACGACGGCCCGCAACCGCTCGGGGTCGGCCTCCAGGAGTTCACGGTGCAGGCCGCCGAGGACGATGCGGTCCGGATTGAGGATGTTGACCAGTCCCGCGAGGCCCAGGCCCAGCCGGTCGACGATCAGCTCGGCCGCGGCCCGTACGGACGCGTCGCCGTACTCGGTGCGCAGCAGGTCGCGCGACTGCTGCAGGAGCGAGACGGCGGGCCCGGGTTCGCGGCCCGCGGCGGTGAGGAACGCCAGCGGGTCGGTCTCCACGTCGAGGCAGCCCCGGCTGCCGCAGTGGCAGGGCAGGCCCGCGGGGTTGACGGTCAGGTGCCCGACCTCCAGGGCGAGGCCCGAACTGCCGCTGTGCAGCCGCCCGTCGAGGACGAGCGCGCCGCCGACGCCCCGGTGCCCGGTGGCCACGCACAGCAGGTGACGGGCGCCCCGGCCCGCGCCGTGCCGGTGCTCGGCCAGCGCGGCGAGGTTGACGTCGTTGCCGGCGACGCCCCCGAGGGGAGCGCCTCCCGGGTCCACCACCCCGCACTTGGCCAGGGCCTGGTGGAACAGATCGCGGACGGGGGCGCCGGCGGGCCAGGACAGGTGCAGCGGGTTGAGGGCCGTGCCCTCCGGCTCCGCGACCGCCGAGGGCACCGCGAGGCCCGCGCCGAGGCAGCGCCGCCCGGTCTCGCGCAGCAGCCCGGCACCGGCCTCGACGACGGCGTCGATGACGTGCGAGGGGTCGGCGGGAACCGTCATGCACCCGGGAGCGGTGGCGACCATCCGTCCGCCGAGGCCCACGAGGGCGGCGCGGAAGCCGTCGGCGTGGATCTGCGCGGCGAGGACGACGGGACCGTTCGGCGCGATGGAGAGCCGGTGGGAGGGCCGTCCCTGGGAGCCGGCGGCCGCGCCCGGGCGGGCGTCCACCTGGATCAGTCCGAGCGCTTCGAGCTCCGCGGCCACGGCTCCGGCGGTCGCCCGGGTCACCCCGAGTTCCGCCGTGAGCACGGCGCGCGTGGGGGCGCGTCCGGTGTGCACGAGCTCCAGGGCCGGGCCGAGGGCGCCGCGGCCCCGCTCCAAACGTGTTGTCCGAGTCTGGGTCACACCCCTATTCTGACTTTGTGCCGACGCTAAACAAAATACGGACGGCCCTTTCCCGGGAACGAGGTCCCCTCGCGGGCGATCCCGGGCTCCGCCGCCTCCGAACCGCCCTGACCCTCTTCTTCGCCCTCGACGGCTTCCTCTTCGCCGGCTGGGTGGTCCGCATCCCCGCGATCAAGGAACAGACCGGCGCCTCGGCCGGTGCGCTCGGGCTCGCCCTGCTCGGCGTGTCGGGCGGGGCCGTCGCGACCATGATGATGACCGGACGCCTGTGCCGGCGCTTCGGCACCCACCCGGTGACGGTCGCCGCGGGTGCCCTGATGTCCCTGTCCATCGCCCTGCCGCCGCTCACCCACTCCGCCCTCGCCCTCGGCCTGGTCCTGCTCTGCTTCGGGGCCGCGTACGGCGGCCTGAACGTGGCCATGAACAGCGCCGCCGTGGACCTCGTCGCGGCGCTGCGCCGACCGGTGATGCCCAGCTTCCACGCCGCGTTCAGCGTCGGCGGGATGCTCGGCGCCGGGCTCGGCGGACTCGTGGCCGGCCAGCTGTCCGCCACCCGCCACCTGCTGGTCCTGACCGCCGTGGGGCTCGCCGTGGCCGCGGCGGCGGGCCGTACGCTCCTCGCCCACCCGGCGCCGCGCCTCCCCGGGGCACCGGCCGCCCCCGGGCGGGCGGAGGACGGGGCCCGGACCTCCGGCCGCGACCGCCGGCTGGTGGCCGTCTTCGGCCTGATCGCCCTGTGCACGGCCTACGGAGAGGGGGCGCTCGCCGACTGGGGCGCGCTCCACCTCGAACAGGACCTGGCCGCCCACGCGGGTGTCGCCGCGGTCGGCTACTCCGTCTTCGCGCTCGCCATGACCGTCGGCCGGCTCACCGGCACCGCGCTCCTCGAACGCCTCGGCCAGACACGCGTGCTGGTGGCGGGCGGCCTCACCGCCGCGCTGGGCATGCTGCTCGGCTCGCTGGCCCCGACGGTGTGGGCGGCGCTCGCCGGCTTCGCCGTCACCGGGCTCGGGCTGGCCAACATCTTCCCCGTCGCGGTCGGCCGGGCCGGCGAGCTGACGGGACCGGCCGGCGTGGCCGCCGCCTCCACCTTCGGCTACGGCGGCATGCTGCTGGGCCCGCCGGCCATCGGCTTCCTCGCGGACTGGTTCTCGCTGCCGGTGGCGCTCACCACGGTCGCGGGCCTCGCGGGGGCGGCGGCCCTGATCGCGTACGCGACGCGGGGCGCGGTCCGGCGGTGACACCATGGACGGGCGGGAAAGGGGGTGCGGGCCGAGGTGAACGACGGACGCGAGCAGTGGTGGTGCGCGGGCCTGCGCTGGAGCGGGGAGGACCCGGCCCTGCTGTGGCGGCACCCCGGCCACGGTGAGCGCCTCTCCCCGCTCCCGCCGGGGCGGCCGCTGGCGTTCAGCACCGGTGACCGCCGCCGCTGCACGGGAGTGCGCAGGAACGGCCGTCACACGCCCTGCCCGGACCACGCGGAGGTGCCGGCGACGGCGGTGTCCTCGCAGTGCCCGCAGTGCGCCCGTCTGGACCGCTCGTACTCGGTGGCCTCCGACACCGCCGTCGACGACCCGCGCCCCTACGACGTCTACCTCGCCTGGTTCGCCCCCGGCCTGATCAAGGTCGGCATCACCGCCGCCGAACGGGAGGGGGCGCGGTTGCTCGAACAGGCGGCGCTGTCCTCCGCGTTGCTGGGCCGCGGGCCGCTGATGGCGGCCCGCCGGGCGGAGGCGGTGCTGGGTGCGGCGCTGGCGGTGCCGGACCGCTTCCCCTACGCGGCCAAACGGGCGGCCCGCCATCCCCTGCCGGCGCGGGAGCGCAGGACCTCGGAGCTCGCCGCCCTGCACGAGCGGGCGAGGGCGCTCGCGCCGGAGTCCCTGGCCGTGCGGGACTTCGCCCCCGTGCACCACGACCGGGTGTTCCACCTGGACCGGCTCCGGCCCGGCTACGGCGTGGTCCGGCTCGCCCCGGGGCGCACGGTGGCGGGCCGGGTGGCGGCGGTGGCCGGCCCCGACGTGTATCTGGACACGCCGGACGGCCAGCTGCTGCTCGTCGACGCCCGGCAACTGGCGGGCTGGTCCCTGTCGGCGGCCGCGCCGGACGCGGGGACGACCGCGGAGGTGCACACCCCGGAGAGCGCGGAACCGCCGGAGGCCCTCTTCTGAGGGCCGGCGGATCCGGCCCTCAGAAGAAACGGATCACCGGTCCATGGCCGACAGCGCGCGCCGGGCCAGCGGGTGGGTCCGCACGATCTCGGCGAGCGTCGTCGAGCCCCGCACGACGCGGGCGAACGCGTGCCAGGCCGGCCTGAACCCGGTGACGGCGGCGTGGATGAGACCGGGACGGCGCTCGAAGAGGGTGAGCATGCGGCGGCCGACGCCCATCTCGACGCCCAGCCCGGCCTTGATGGCGAAGGCGTAGTTGAGCGCCTGGCGGCGGGCGTCCACCGCGTCCTGGGCCTCGGCGATCCGCACGGCCCACTCCCCCGCCAGGCGCCCCGAGCGCAGGGCGAAGGAGATGCCCTCGCGGGTCCACGGCTCCAGCAGACCGGCCGCGTCACCGCACACGATCACGCGTCCGCGCGAGAGCGGGGAGTCGTCGGCGCGGCAGCGGGTCAGGTGCCCGGAGGAGATGCTCGGCTCGAAACCCGCCAGCCCCAGCCGGGCGATGAAGTCCTCCAGGTAGCGCTTGGTGCCGGCGCCGTCGCCCCGCGCCGAGATGACCCCGACGGTCAGCGTGTCGCCCTTGGGGAAGACCCACCCGTAGCTCCCCGGAATGGGCCCCCAGTCGATCAGTACCCGCCCGGCCCAGTCCTCGGCGACGGTCGGCGGCACCGGGATCTCCGCCTCCAGACCGAGGTCCACCTGTTCGAGCTTCACCCCGACGTGTGCCCCTATGCGGCCGGCGCTGCCGTCGGCGCCCACCACGGCCCGGGCCAGCACCGTGCTGCCGTCACCGAGGACGACGGCGACGGTGCGCCGGTCGGGCACGGCCGGACCGTGCTGCTCCACCTTGGAGACGGTCACCCCGGTGCGCACCTCGGCGCCCGCGGCGCGGGCGGCCTCGACCAGGCCCGCGTCGAACTCGGGGCGGTTGATGAGACCGAAGAGCATCCGCTTCGAACGGCGGGTGCGCGTCAGCTTGCCGTTGAGCGAGAAGGTCACGGCGTGGACCCGGTCGCGCAACGGCAGTTGGAAACCGGGCGGCAGCGCGTCCCGGGACGGGCCGATGATGCCGCCGCCACAGGTCTTGTAGCGTGGCAGCTCGGCCTTCTCCAGCAACAGGACCCGACGGCCCCCGGCGGCCGCGGCGTGGGCGGCGGACGCCCCGGCGGGCCCGCCGCCCACCACCACGACGTCCCACACAGGCTCGGTCACGTCGTCCCGGCCCGCTTCTGCGTTGTCGCTGCTCACCTGTGCTTCTACTCCCGCTCGATCACCGGCTGTCGCTACCGCCCGCATCCTACGACCCGCCGTCCGGCGGCCGACCGGGGGAAGACCGCGAGCGGACCACCCGGCGCACGCCCGCGCGGGCCATGACAGGATCGTCGGGCAATCGCCCGTACGTACGGACATAACGCCGCGCCCCCAAGGAGCGTTCCATGGACACGTCCTCGACCACGCAGCCGGATCCGGCCGCGCTCGCGACGACCGTCGCCTCGCTGCAACCCCGCGCCCTGGCCGAGCTGGCCGAGCTGGTGGCCTTCAAGTCGGTCGCGGACGAGGCGCAGTTCCCCCGGAGCGAGTGCGAGGCCGCCGCGGACTGGGTGGCCGGAGCGCTGCGCGCCGAGGGCTTCGAGGACGTGGCCCTGCTCGACACCCCCGACGGCACCCAGTCCGTCTACGGCCACCTCGCCGGCCCCGCCGGCGCCCCGACGGTCCTCCTCTACGCGCACTACGACGTGCAGCCGCCCCTGAACGAGGACGCCTGGATCTCCCCGCCCTTCGAGCTGACCGAGCGCGACGGCCGCTGGTACGGGCGGGGCGCCGCCGACTGCAAGGGCGGCTTCATCATGCACCTGACCGCCCTGCGGGCGCTCAAGGAGCACGGCGGCGTACCGGTCGGCGTCAAGGTCATCGTCGAGGGCTCGGAGGAGCAGGGCACGGGCGGCCTGGAGCGGTACGCCGAGGCGCACCCCGAGCTGCTGGCCGCCGACGCCATCGTCATCGGCGACGCCGGGAACTTCCGCGTGGGCCTGCCGACCGTGACGGCGACCCTGCGCGGCATGACCATGGTCCGCGTCCAGGTGGACACGCTGGAGGGCAACCTGCACTCCGGCCAGTTCGGCGGTGCGGCCCCCGACGCGCTGGCCGCGCTGATCCGCGTCCTCGACTCGCTGCGGGCCGAGGACGGCTCGACGACGGTCGACGGCCTGACCGCCGCCCAGGAATGGGAGGGCCTGCAGTACGGCGAGGACGCGTTCCGCCAGGACGCCAAGGTCCTCGACGGCGTCTCTCTCATCGGTTCCGGCACGGTGGCCGACCGGATCTGGGCCCGCCCGGCCGTCACCGTCATCGGCATCGACTGCCCGCCGGTCGTCGGCGCCACCCCCTCCGTCCAGGCCGGTGCCCGCGCCCTGATCAGCCTGCGCGTCCCGCCGGGCCAGGACGCAGCGGAGGCGACGAAGCTCCTGACGGCGCACCTCCAGGCGCACACGCCCTGGAACGCCCGCGTCACCGTGGACCAGGTGGGCCAGGGCCAGCCGTTCCAGGCCGACACCAGCAGCCCGGCCTACGCGTCGATGGCGGAGGCCATGCGCATCGCCTACCCGGGCGAGGAGATGCAGACCGCCGGCATGGGCGGCTCGATCCCGCTGTGCAACACGCTGGCGTCGCTGTACCCGGAGACGGAGATCCTCCTGATCGGTCTGAGCGAGCCGGAGGCCCAGATCCACGCGGTGAACGAGAGCGTCTCGCCGGAGGAGCTGGAGCGCCTGTCCCTGGCGGAGGCGCTGTTCCTGACGAAGTACGCGGCGGGAAAGCACTGAACCCACCCGGCTGAACCACCGTGCAAGCGCCCGCGACGGCGGAAGGCCACGTGAGGGGGCGGGGCGGGGAGGACCCTGACAGGGGGCGTGAAGCGGTTTCGCGGGCGGTGCCGGGTGCGGGGGAAACGGGGGGCGAGACCCGCGAAGTCGCAGCCCTCAGAAGGGCCCTCCCCGCCCCGCCCCCGGCCCCGCGCCGGCAGGGCGCACACCCGGCGGGCGGTACCCGGGGGGTCACCCCACCGGCACGCCGCCCTCAAGGTTGAGCGGCATCCCCCGCTCCCGGGCGCGCAGCGCCCACCGCAGCCGGTTCAGCCGCACCGGCGGCAACATCGTCGAGGCCTCGTCCTCGGTGACGAACCGCCACCCCCGCAGCTCGGCCCCCGGCAACAGCAGCCGCTCCGCGTCGGCCGTGTTCAGCCGGCCGCCGTCGAACAGGAAGCGCAGCCCGCCGAAGCCGGGCGGCTTGGGCGGCTCCCAGTCGACGACCAGCAACCGCGGCACGGAGGTGAGTTCGATGCCGATCTCCTCGGCCACCTCCCGCATGCCCGCACGGGCGGGTGCCTCACCGGGCTCCACGACACCGCCGGGGAACTCCCAGCCGGGCTTGTAGGTCGGGTCGACGAGCAGCACCCGGTCGTGCTCGTCGAAGAGCAGCACACCGGAGGCGAGGGTCTCCGCGGTCGGTTCGGGGGTCTGGACGATCGGGCAGACACCGGCGGTGCCGGTGCGTATGGCCTCGGCGACGCGTTCGGCCGTCTCCCGCGGCGTGAGCCGGCTGTTGTCGACGCCGAAGGCGTCGGCGGTCAGCCAGGGCAGCGCCTCGCGGTACGGCTGGACGTGGTCGCGCGCCCACTGCCGGACGGACTCGCTGCGCGCGGGGTCGTCCGCGAACTCCACCCGCCCCTCGATGCGTTGGCGCAGGATCGTTTCATCGGTGTTCAGCAGGATGTGCCTGACCCGGATCCGCCGGGCGGCCAGGCCGCCGAAGACCTCGTCGCGATACTCCTGCCGCAGCAGCGTCATCGGCACGATGAGCACCCCGCCGAGCTCCGCGAGGAGTGCCGCCGCCGTGTCCACAACCATGCGCCGCCAGATGGGCAGGTCCTGGTAGTCGTCGACCTCCCCCCTCCGCTTGGGCGGTAGGAGGTGCCGCAGCGCCCCGCCGGTCACCTCGGGGTCGTAGAGGTTGCTGTCCGGGACGAGTTCGGCCAGTTCCCTGGCCGCGCTGGTCTTCCCGCCACTGAACGCGCCGTTCAGCCAGACGATCACGGTTCCCCCCTTCTCCGAGGCCCCCTGTGACGTTCCGCGCCCGGAACACCGTGGCCGCCAACACCTTGCCACGGAAACGTGTGCGAGCGGCATGGGGCCCCGCGCGGGGAAGGCGGAGACCTGACGGGAACGCGTCACACGGAGCGGCACACGAGAAGCACCCCGAACGGCGACGACCGGCCCCACCGCGACCGCACACGGCAGCGTGCCCGGCCCCACCACCGCGACCCGCAAGACAACGCGACGCCGAAGGACAACGCGGCACCAGGCAGCGCCACTCCGCCGAGCAGCACCACAGCACTGAGCGGCACCACACCGCTGAGCAGCACCGCAGCGCACCCGACGCGACCGCGTCACCCCGCGGCGGAGGTCCCCCACAACTCCACACTCCCCGCCGCGGCGGCCGCCGCGCCGACCAGGCCCGCGTCGGAGCCGAGCCGGGCGGGGAGGACCTCGACGCCCGAGGCGAAGGAGAGGGTCGCGTAGTCGCGCAGTCGTGACCGCAACGGGCCGAACAGCACGTCCCCGGCACCGGCGACGCCCCCGCCTATGACCGCCACCTCGATCTCCACCAGCGCCGCCGTGGCGGCGATCCCGGCGGCCAGCGCCTGCGCGGCCCGTGCGAAGGAGGCCAGGGCGACCGGGTCGCCCGCCCGCGCGGCCACCGCGACGGCCTCCGCGCTGGCGTCACCGTCCGGGCCGGGGCGCCAGCCGTCCGCCACGGCCCGGCGTGCGATGTTGGGGCCGCTCGCGATGCGTTCGACGCAGCCCCGGGCACCGCAGGGGCAGGGGGCGCCGTCCAGGTCGACGCTGATGTGCCCGATGTGCCCCGCGTTGCCCGTGGGTCCGGCATGCAGGCGGCCGCCGAGCACCAGACCGCCGCCGACGCCGGTGGAGACGACCATGCACAGGGCGTTGTCCCGGCCCCGGGCCGCCCCCTGCCAGTGCTCCGCCGCCGTCATCGCCACCCCGTCGCCGACCAGCACCACCGGCAGCCCGCCGGTGTGCCGGGCCACCTCGGCGACCAGGGGAAACCCCCGCCAGCCGGGCACGTTGACGGGACTGACGGTGCCGGCCACGGCGTCCACCGGCCCGGCGCTCCCGATGCCCACGGCCCGTACGCGGGGCCAGAGCGGGGAGCGGAGCAGCTCGCCGAGGACGGCGGCCACCGCCCCCATGACCGTCGCGCCGTCCTCCCGGGCGGGGGTCGCCCGCCGGGCGCGGACGAGCAGCCGTCCGTCCCCGGCCACCAACGCCCCGGCGATCTTGGTGCCGCCGATGTCGAGCGCGGCGACGAGGTCGCCCGAGGGCGGACGGGCACAGTCGCCCGAGTCGGGGCGGACGGCGTCGCCCGGGTCGGTGTCCACGGTGGCGTTCTCTCCTGGTCGGCGGCGGCGAAACGGCTCTGCGCCCGTCAGTCTCCCCAGTCATGACAACGTTGTCCAGGCTCTATGCTCGACGTCACCTCCGCAGGTCCGGGAGGCACAGCACCCCTCGTGCAAAGGACGAGCGCCCATGGCCGACACCGCCCCGCCCTCCGGCCCGGCCGGCACCCCCCGCAGCGGTCGTCCCCGCTACGGCGCCCGGCCCACCATGAAGGACGTCGCCTCGCGGGCCGGGGTGGGCCTCAAGACCGTCTCCCGCGTGGTGAACGGCGAGCCCGGGGTCACCCCGGACACCGAGCGCCGCGTGCAGGACGCCATCACCGCCCTGGGCTTCCGCCGCAACGACAGCGCGCGCATCCTGCGCAAGGGACGCACCGCCTCCATCGGCCTGATCCTGGAGGACCTCGCCGACCCCTTCTACGCCCCGCTCAACCGCGCCGTCGAGGAGGTCGCCCGCGACCACGGCGCGCTGCTCATCAACGGCTCCAGCGCCGAGGACGCCGACCGCGAGCAGGAGCTGGCCCTCGCCTTCTGCGCCCGGCGGGTCGACGGCCTGATCGTCATCCCCGCGGGCCACGACCACCGTTACCTGGAGCCCGAGATCGCGGCGGGCGTGGCCACGGTCTTCGTCGACCGCCCGGCCGGCCTGATAGACGCCGACGCGGTCCTCACGGACAACTTCGGCGGCGCCCGGGAGGGCGTCGCCCACCTCGTCGCGCACGGCCACCGCCGCATCGGCTTCATCGGCGACCAGCCCCACATCCACACCGCCGCCGAGCGGTTGCGCGGCTACCGCGCCGCGATGGAGACGGCCGGCCTGCCCGTGGACGGCTCCTGGGTGTCGCCCGGCTCCACCGCGCCCGGGCGCGTACGGGCGGAGGCCGAGCGCATGCTCACCGGACCGGACCCGGTGACCGCGCTGTTCACCGGGAACAACCGGGTGACCGTCACGGCCGTCCGCGTCATCGCCGAACTGGGCCGGCCGGTGGCCCTCGTGGGCTTCGACGACTTCGAGCTCGCCGACCTGCTCTCCCCCGCCGTCACGGTCGTCGCCCAGGACCCCGCCCGCCTCGGGCGCACCGCGGCGCGGCTGCTCTTCCGGCGCCTGGAGGGCGTGGAGGGCGCCCCTCGACGTGTGGAGCTGCCGACCCGGCTCGTACCGCGCGGCTCCGGAGAGCTCCCTCCTCCGTCCGCCTGACCCGCACCGGGGCGTCCCGCCCCCCCGGAAACGCGCCCCGACGCTCGGACCGTTTCCTCCGCGGCAATCCCCTTTAAGGGCCAGGCAATTCCCTTCGCTGCGGAATTCCTCCACCGTTCACATGGCGATCACATGGCTGGTTCCGGCATGGTCGCCGTCGGACGAGCGGTCCACCACACCCGGATCAAGCTAGCCCATTCCACTGATGATATCTACAAATCAATCAAAATCCCTAACTAGTCCCATATCTGGGCGATATGGACAGCTCATGATGCTCATGGACAACTGAATGATATGGAATCTGGCCATCCTCTTGGCCGGATTGAACCATTCCACTACGAGTTGATCAGCGCGTTCCGTGATCTTGTTAACTGCGCCACACCGCTGGTGGCCGGAACGGGACGTCAAAATCGGCCAGCGTGTTCGAACTGCGTGCTAGAACTCTCCTACAGCCGCTCCCTTGTACGGAATTCAGTGGAGTCCGGCCGGGGGAGCGGGAATTCATGAATTCTCAGTGGAGGTAAAGATGGAGCAGGATTTCGATCTCGACGTCCGCGTGGCCGTGGCCCCGACCCAGGACACGACGCAGGGCTTCGCGAGCATCGGCAGCACCTGCTGGTCCTGCAACAACGCTTCCTGCGGCTGCCCGATCACGATCGGCTACCCGACGGTCTGCTGATCGCCTGACGGGCACGTGCCCGCAGTGGAGAAGCTCCCGGTGCCGGACGGCACCGGGAGCTTCCGGGAAGTCGGGGGCTTCCCGGAAAACGGTGGACTGCCGGACTCGGCCCACCGTTCGAAGAACGATGCGGAGTGTTGTGGTGAATCGGGGGGAGTCCGAGGTGGCACTGCTGGAATTCGACGCGAGGGCCGCCGAAGTGGCCCGGGCCGTGGCCGGCCGGCTGGCGGCCTTCGCCGGTGCGGCGGTGGAGACGTCCGGCGACGGGTCCGCGGCGCACGGGTCGAGCCTGGCCGACGGCTACCCGGGGATCGCGCTGGCGCTGCTGCACGCCGGAAGGACGCTGGACGAGCCGCGACTCGTCGACGCGGCCCAGGCCCTGCTCCGCCGTTCCGCCCAGGCCACCGCCGAAGAGCCGCTGGCCGGCCCCGGTCTCTACGCCGGCACCGCGGGTTTCGCCTCCGTCCTGCTCGACTTCTCGGTGTACGACCGTCGCTACCTCCCGTCCCTGCGCCGGATCGCCGACCGGCTCGGCGAACAGATCGCGGCCACGCCGCGGCTGGAGCCCGGGGCGGGCCTGCCGGTCTCCGACTTCGACGTCATCTCGGGCGCGGCCGGCCAGCTGGCCGCGGCGGTCCGGCTCAGCACCGCCCTGGACGCCTCACCCGGCGACCCGGTCCGCGTCGCGGCCGAGCGGCTGACGGAGTACCTCCTGCGGCTGACCGAGCCGGACGACCGGCGGCGGTTCGGCTGGTTCACGTCGCCCGACTACTACCCGGCCTATCCGGGATACGAGGACCAGGCCCCGCACGGGATGTACAACCTGGGCTTCGCCCACGGCCTGCCGGGCGTCATCTCGGCGCTGTGCGCCGCGGCCGCCGCGGGGATCGGCGGCCCTGGCCCGGCGGAACGCCTCGCGCAGACCACGGCCTGGCTGGTCGAGAACCGGCTCAGGGACGAGGTGCCCGGCGCCGCCTGGCCGAACCTCCTCCGGGCCGACGAGGAGACCGGCCTGCCCGTCGCCCCGCTCGGCCAGCACCCCGCGCGCGCCGCCTGGTGCTACGGCGCTCCGGGGATCGGCATCGCCCTGCTGAGCGCGTCCAAGGTGCTCGGGGACACCGCCCTTGAGGCGACCGCGGCCGGGGCCCTCCAGCGGGTGGTGGACTGGGCCCCGGACGAGCGGACCGTCTTCTCCCCCAACCTCTGCCACGGCCACGCCGGACTGCTGGCGGTCTACCGGCGGGCCCACGCGGTCACGGGCTCGGCCTCCTTCCGGGCCATGGCCGAGGACTCGCTGTCCGCCGTTCTGTCGCTGGCGGACGAGGCCCGCCCCTACGTGGTGACGGACGAGCCCAGGCGTGGCGAGTTCGCCGACGACCCGGGACTGCTCAACGGCGCGGCCGGTGTCCTGCTCGCGCTCTGCGGGGCTCTCGCACCGCAGGCGGCGGAGTGGGACGAGCTCTTCTTCCTCACCCGGGCCTGACCCGAACCCGGGCCTGACCCGACCGGGACCGCGACGGACCGGAGGCGGACCCCGGACCGCCGCACCCCGTACGCCCGCACCGCCGCACCCCGTACAAGCGTCGCCCACAGCACAGCTAAGGAATGAGCGTGACCCGTCGGAACGCCGAGACCAGCGACCGGAAGTCCGGGAGAGACCGCACCTACGTCGCACGGGACTTCTTCCTGCTCCGCGCGCCGGCCCTGCCGACCCGGGGGATGACGGACCTGCTGGCCGCCGGGGCCAGGACCCCGGGCGCGGACCCGGCGGGGTGGGAGGCCCGCTATCTGCGCGGTCTGCTGGAGATGTGGGCGAGGCCCGGGGTCCGCTCGGCGATCTCGCTGGCGGCACCGGACCTGGCCCGCGCCGTGGAGGGCGTCGACGCGCTCTCGGCCCGGGACCGGCGCCGCGCGATGATGAGCCTCGGCCGGTACCTGAACCGGATGAGCATGCGGCCGACCCCGCTGAGCACGGTGGCGGGTGTGGCGGTGGGCGCCTTCCCGGGACCGGCCCCGGCCGCCCCGCCCGGCCGGCCCGACACCCCTGCCGGCACCCTGCTCGGCGTGCCGGCGATCGTCGACGCCGTGGCCAGGCCGGACATGGGCTGGGTGCTGCACCTGTTCAAGTCGGTCATCGACGCCCCGCGGGCCCGGCCCGAACTGGAGCTCCGCACCAACGACCTGATCCACCGGAGCAGGGGCCGGGCCTGGCTGTCCACGGCCGACGCCTACGGCGAGGGGTCGCGACGCTCGGTCTCCGTCCGCTGGTCGCCGGCGGTCGGGCTGGTGCTGGAGTCGGCCCGTACGCCGAAGACCTTCGGCGCGTTGCGCGACGAGCTGACGCAGCGGTACCCGGCGGTCCCGCCGGAGAAGGTCACCGCGCTCCTGGACCAGCTGGTCGAGCTGGCCTTCCTGATCACCGCGCACCGCCCGGTCCTGCTGGAAGGGGCGGAACAACCGCCGCTGTCGGCCCGGTTGGCGACCGCCTGCGACGACGAGGCGGTCGCCGCGCTGGCATCCGTCGAGGACGCGGTGGCCGCGTTCAACGCCGCCGGCGACGTGGCCGCCCTGGAGGCGCTCCAGGAGGAGATCGCCCCGTCGGCACGGCAGGTGAGCGCCGACTACGGCGGGCCGCTGCTGCGGGTCGACGCCCGGCTGAACGTCCCCGCCCGGCCCGTCCTGCCGGCCGAGGTCCAGACACTGGCGGAGGACGCCGCTGGGATCCTGACCACCGTGGGCGACGTCTACCAGTACCCGTTGCGGCTCCGCGACTACGCGACGGCGTTCACCGAACGCTACGGCGCGCAGGCCGAGGTCCCGGTCCTGGAGGTGCTCTCCGAGGAGACCGGACTGGGCCCGCCGGCCGGTTACCTGAACCCGCCGCGTTCCTTCGAGCTGCAGCCGACGACCACCAGCGACCGGAGCAGACAGGACCGGGACGCGGTCCTGCAGCGCTTCGCCGCCGACGCGATCAGCCGCGGCGGCCTGGAGGCGGTCCTCGACGAGCGGTGGACCGCCGAGCTGCGGCAGCACGACGACCGGCCGCTGAGGCCCGCGATCGACGTCCACCTCCAGCTGGCGCCGCCCACGGCACCGGGGTCGGGCTGGCACGGAGTGGTCACGGCGGTGGCGTACGGCGGCCGGACCTTCGCCCGGTTCCACGACGTGCTGGGCGAGGAGGGCCGCCGGGATCTCGCGGAGCTGGCCGCGGCGGAGGCCGCGCTGCTGCCCGGGGTGGCGGTGGTGGAGCTGACCTACCTGCCGGAGAAGGCCCGGGCCACGAACGTCGCGGTCCGGCCGGCGGTGCGCACGCTCGAACTGCCGCTCAACGTGGCGCCGGGGCGGCCCGCCCACCAGGTGATCGCGCTCGAGGACGTGGTCGTGGGCGTGCGCCAAGGACGGCTGTACCTGCACAGCCCGGTCCTCGGCTGCGACCTGCACGTCACCCAGCACACCATGCTCAACCCGCTGATGGCGCCGAACGTCGGCCGCTTCCTTCTCGACGTCTCCTCGGCCGCCTTCCGCGACGTGTCGCCGTTCGACTGGGGCTCCCTGACGAACAGCATGCCGTTCCTGCCCCGGGTCGTCTGGCGCGACCTGGTGCTCAGACGCGCGCGCTGGCTGCTGAGCGCCTCCGGACTGCCGGCCAGCTGTACGGGATCGCCGGCGGCCTTCACCGCGGCCGTCACGGCCTGGCGCGCGCAGTGGAACGTGCCGCGCCACACCGTCCTCACCCAGGGCGACAACACGATCCTGCTCGACCTGGAGAGCGCCCCCTCACTGGAGGAACTGCGGCTGGCCGCCGCCCGGGACGCGGACTTCACGCTGCGGATCGAGGAGGCGCTGCCGGGACCCGAGGAGGGCTTCCTGCGGGACGAGGCCGGCGCCCCCTTCGCCGCGGAGGTCGTCGTGCCCGTGCTGCGCCGGCAGCCGGCGCCCGCGCCCCGGGCGGTGGCCGCCGCCCGGCGACCGGTCACCGACGCCGAGCGGCTGCGGCCGGTGGGCGGACCGTGGGTGTACGCCAAGCTGTACGTGGAGAACGACGCGCAGGACGCCCTCCTCGTCGAGGAGGTGACGGCGCTGACGCGCTCGCTGGCCGAACGGCGGCTCGCGGGCCACCCCTTCTACCTGCGGTACGGCGATCCCGCCCCGCACCTGCGGCTGCGCTTCCCGGCCGCGGACCCGGCGCGGGCCGCCGAGCTGCTGGGCGAGGTGGCGACGTGGGGCCACGGCCTGGTGGTCGGGGGCCGGATCGTGGACGTCTCCTTCGCCACGTACCGCCGCGAGGTCGAACGCTACGGCGGGCCCGAGCTGATCGACGCGGCCGAGGAGCTGTTCCGCGCGGACAGCGCCGCGACCCTGGCCCTGCTGCGGCACCTCGCGGCGCCCGCACCGGCGGGTGAGGTCCCGCTGGACCGGGCCGCCCTCACCGTGCTCAGCCTCGAAGCCGTCGGCCGGTCCCTGGTCCCCGACTTCGCCGAACGGCACGACCTGGTGCGGTCCATGGCCGGTCCGCGGGCCGGCGGTGCGGAGTACCGGGCCGTCGCGCGCCGGCTCTGGCAGGGCCACACCGCCCCCGGCGCCGAGGCCGCGGTGCTCGGACAGGTGAGCGAGGCCTGGCGGGACGCCGGGGCCGGGTACGCCGCCCGGGTCGCCGAGCTCGCGGCGGCCGGCGCCCTCTGGTCGGACCGCGAGGACATCCTGCGCAGTCTGTTCCACATGCACAGCAACCGGATGGGTCTGCGGCGCGAACAGGAGGATGCCGCGTACGGCATGTGGCGGCGGCTCCTCGACCGGGTCGCCGCGGCCGGGGACGCGCCGGCGGCGGGAGGGTCCCGGTGAACCCGCGCTCCCGGCTCCGGCGGCTGGCGCAGGCACCGCGCCCGGGCCTGAAGGTGCTCGGCCAGTCCTGGCGCAGTGACCGCGCCGGAACCGCGCAGGTGATCGTGACCTCGCTGGTCGTCGGTGTCCTGCCGGCCTGTCAGGTCACCCTCACGGCGGCCTTCGCGACGGCTCTGCTGCGCGCCGCCGGCAGCTCCCGCCCGCAGGCCGGCGACATCCTGTTCTACCTGGGCCTCCTGGCCCTGCTGGGCCTCGGCTCGCAGGTGCTGATCCTCCTGCAGAGCCGGGCCATGCAGCGCTGTCAGAGCAGGCTGTCGGCCCATCTGTCCGACGAGATCATCAGCCGGGCGGGACGGTTCACGCTCTCCCAGGTGGAGGATCCCAAGATCCAGGACTCGTTGCAGCGGGCCGTGCGCGAGGTGGGTTTCCGGCCGGGCATGCTGCTCTCCCAGCTGGTGCAGACGGTCACCCAGGTGGTCGCCTTCGGCTCGGTCGGCGCGATCCTCTGGACCCTGGACTACCGGGTGGCGCTGCTGGCCG
Source organism: Streptomyces cinnamoneus (assembly GCF_002939475.1). NCBI lineage: Bacteria > Bacillati > Actinomycetota > Actinomycetes > Kitasatosporales > Streptomycetaceae > Streptomyces > Streptomyces cinnamoneus. The sequence continues at coordinate 1,007,784 of NZ_PKFQ01000001.1, forward strand.
TGCTCGCCCCGGTGCCGACGGTGGTCGCGCAGATCCTCCAGGGCAAGCGCGCCCACGCGCTGGAACACGGCCGTTCGGAGGAACGGCGCCGGCTCACCTACTGGCAGCACCTGGCCTCACAGCCGGACTCGATGAAGGAGGTGCTGGCCTTCCGGCTCGCCCCGGTGGTCCTCACCCACCACCGGAAGCTGCTCGCCGGGATCGTCGGCGCCGACCTCCGGCTGGCGAACCGGAACTTCCGCCTCGCCATCCCGATGGTGGTCCTCACCGCGGCGCTGACCGTCTCCGCGCAGGCCACGGCGATCCTGGCCGGCACCGACGCGCGGCACGTGGCCGGACTGCTCGCCGTGATCCAGGCGATCGGCATGCTGCAGAGCAGTGCCCAGATGCTCTACGGCGCCCTGTCGGGGATGTACGTCAACCAGCTCTTCCTGCGCAATGTGAACGAGTTCCTCGCGATCGAGCACACGCCGCTTCCGGAAGGGGAGCTGGCGTTCCCCGAGGAGATCAGCGCGGGCGTCGAGTTCCGCGACGTGTCGTTCAGCTACCCCGGCAGCGGGCGGCACGCCCTGGAGAACGTCTCGTTCACGCTGAAGCCGGGCCAGGTGACGGCGGTCGTCGGCCTGAACGGCGCGGGGAAGTCGACCCTCGGCAAGCTTCTCGGCCGCCTCTACGAGCCGACCGGGGGCTCGATCGTCGTCGACGGCGTCCCCCTCGCCGACTTCCGGCTGGACAGCCTCCGCGACCGCGTCTCCTACGTCTTCCAGAACTACGTCCAGTACCAGCTCTCGGTCGGTGAGAACATCTCGCTCGGCCTGGTGCACGAGGCGGACCGGGCAGCCGGGAGGGTCGAGGCCGCGGCCCGCGAGGTGGGGATGCACGAGCACATCGCGGCCCTGCCCCAGGGTTACGGGACGCAGGCCGGAAAACTGTTCACGGGCGGCGTGGAGTTCTCCGGCGGCCAGTGGCAGCGGCTGGCCATCGCCCGGAGCATGGTGCGCTCGGCCAGCGTGCGGGTCATGGACGAGCCGACCGCCGCGCTCGACACCATCACCGAGGCCGAGTTGCTCGACACCCTCACCACCGCCACGGCCGGCCGGGTCTCGCTGCTGATCGCCCACCGCTTCTCGTCCGTGCTGCGCGCGGACCGGGTGCTGGTCTTCGACCGCGGCCGGCTCGTCGAGGACGGCGACCACCAGGAGCTGATGGGCCTCGGCGGTCTGTACGCCCGGATGTACGAGGCGCAGACCGCAGGCCACGAACCCGCGGCGGGAGCCGCGACGGGAGCCCGATGATGAGACTCACCGCGTTCGACCAGGTGCTGGTCTACGGCGCCACCGGCCCGGCCGGGGCCGCCCGGGAGTCGGTCCGGCTCGCGGTGGCGGCCGAGCGCCTGGGCTACGACCGGTTCTGGGTCGCCGAACACCACGGGGCGACCAGCGGCTGCGGCTCGCCCGAGGTGCTGGTCGCCGCGGCGGCCGCGGCGACCGGGACCATCCGGGTCGGCACCGCCTCGGTCCTGCTGCCCCACTACGCGCCCTTGAAGGTGGCGACCACCTTCAACCTGCTGGAACGGCTCTTCCCCGGGCGGATCGATCTCGGTGTCGGCCGCGGCCCCGGCGGGGTGGAGACGGTCACCCGGCTGCTCGCGCGGGCGGGTGAGGCGCCGTACCACGAGAAGATCGAGCACCTGCTGGCCCACGTCACCGCCGGGACGGACCTGCTGCCCGAGTCGTCCCCGCCCCAGCTGTGGCTGACCGGTGCCGGCCCCGGCGGCGCGCAGCTCGCCGCCCGCCACGGACTTCCGTTCTGCCTCGCGCAGTTCGCCCACGGCGCCCCGCGGCCGGACATCGTCGCGCTGTACCGGGAGAACTTCCGCCCGGGGCCGTTCGGGGCGGCCCCCCGCGTCAGCGTCGCCGTCCGGGTGGCCTGCGCGGACGACCCCGGGGACGTCCGGCGCCTGCGCTCCGTCCTCGCCCTGGCCGCCGCCCCGACGGGCCGCCGGACCCTTCCGTCCTGGGAGGAGCTCCACGCCCTGAGGCCCGCCGCGCCCTCGCCGGAGACGGGCACGGACGGCACGGCCCTGTTCTCCGGGGTCCCCGCGGAGGTGGCGGAACGACTCGCCGCCCTGGTCGCCGCCTACGCCCCCGAGGAACTCGCGGTCACCACCGTCTGTCCCGACTTCGACCTCCGGGTCCGGACCTTCGAACTGGTCCGCGCCATGTTCCCGGCCGGCTAGGGGGTGTCCTGGCCCGGGCGGCCGGCCAGCCGCTCCAGCGCACCGCGGCCGAGCCCCGTCAGGCCGGTCACCTCGCCGGCGTCCAGGGCCCCGCAGTCCAGCCCGCGCAGCAGATGGCCGCTCAGGGCCCGGGCGGTGGCCGGCTCGTCCAGCACCGCGCCCCCGGACCGGCCGGTGTAGGCGACGAGCCGGGCGGCCGCCTGGTCCAGGCCCTCGCGGTAGAAGGCGTAGACGGCGGCGTAGCGGGTCGGCAGGTGCGCAGGGTGCATGTCCCAGCCCTGGTAGTAGGCGCGGGCCAGTGACCGGCGCACGAGCCGGTGGTGCAGCCGCCACGCCTCGTGGACGTGTTCGGTGGGCCCGACGGGCAGGACGTTCGTGGAGCCGTCCGACAGCCGCACTCCCGTGCCGGCCGCGGCCGTCTGCATGACGGCCTTGGCGTGGTCGGCCGCCGGGTGGTCCGGGGACTGGTGGGCGGCGCTCACCCCGCAGGCGGCGCTGTAGTCGAAGGTGCCGTAGTGCAGGGAGGTGACGCGCCCCTCGCCCGCGTCGATCAGCCGGGCGACGGTGGCCCGTCCGTCGGCGCCGAGGATGGACTGGGTGGTCTCTATCTGCACCTCGAACCGGAGCCGGCCGGCCGTCAGGCCGTGGGCCTTCTCGAACTCCTCGGTGAGCCGCACCATGGCGGTCACCTGCTCGGGATAGGTGACCTTGGGCAGGGTGAGGACCAGCCCCGCGGGCAGCCCGCCGGCCTCCATCAGCCCGGTGAGGAAGACGTCGAGGGTGCGGATGCCGCGGTCGCGGACGGCGGCCTCCATGCACTTGACGCGGACGCCCGTGTACGGGGCGGCGGTGCCGTCGGCGTACGCCCGCGCCACCACCCGGGCCGCGCGGGCCGCCGCCGCGTCCTCCTCGGCGTCCGGTCGCGCGCCGTACCCGTCTTCGAAGTCGACGCGCAGGTCCTCCACGGGTTCGCGCCCGAGCTTGGCCCGCACGCGCTCGTACACCGGTGCGGCGAGGCCGTCGGGCAGGCCGAGCACGTGGGCGAACGCGCTCGCGTCGGGGGCGTGTTCGTCGAGCGCCGCGAGGGCCTGCTCGCCCCAGGAGCGGACGGTCGCGGGCCCGAAGGCGTCGGCCGGCACGTAGACCGTGTGCACGGGCTGCCGAGTGCCGGGATCGCCGGGATAGCGCCGGGCGAGCTGTGCGTCGACACCGGCGAGCGAGGCGCCGACGCGCTCGGACACCGAGGGCGCGAACGTGGTCGCGACCGGCTGCTGCTGCCCCATGTGCGCTCCTCCGGGTTTCCGCTGCGCGGAATCGACCATCCGTGCCGCGAAGTTAGCCAGGGACGGTCAGGGGGGTCAACACCGCCGACAGGCCGGGAACGACGACGGCTCCCCGCTCCGGCCGGTGGGCCGGGGCGGGGAGCCGTGCGAAGGAGACGACAGCCCGGGCCGTCAGCCCTTGCGGACCTTGATCTCCTCGGTGAGCTGCGGGACGACCTCGAAGAGGTCGCCGACGACGCCGTAGTCGACGAGCTCGAAGATCGGGGCCTCGGCGTCCTTGTTGATCGCGACGATCGTCTTGGACGTCTGCATGCCGGCGCGGTGCTGGATGGCACCGGAGATGCCCGCCGCGATGTAGAGCTGCGGGGAGACCGACTTGCCGGTCTGGCCGACCTGGTTGGTGTGCGGGTACCAGCCGGCGTCGACCGCAGCGCGGGAGGCGCCGACGGCAGCGCCGAGCGAGTCGGCCAGGGCCTCGATGACCGGGAAGTTCTCGGCGCCGTTGACGCCGCGGCCGCCGGAGACCACGATCGCGGCCTCGGTCAGCTCGGGACGGCCGGTGGACTCGCGCGGGGTGCGGGCGACGACCTTGGTGCCGGTGGACGCGCTCCCGAACGAGACGGCGAGCTGCTCGACCGCGCCAGCGGCCGGAGCGGCCTCGGGGGCGGCGGAGTTGGGCTTGACGGTGATGACCGGCGTGCCCTTGGTGACGCGGGACTTGGTGGAGAACGAGGCCGCGAAGACGGACTGCGTGGCCACCGGGCCCTCGTCGCCGGCCTCGAGGTCGACGGCGTCGGTGATGATGCCGGAGCCGATGCGGACGGCGAGGCGGGCCGCGATCTCCTTGCCCTCCGCGGAGGACGGTACGAGCACGGCGGCCGGGGAGACGGCGTTGTACGCGGCCTCCAGGGCGTCCACCTTGGGCACGACGAGGTAGTCGGCGAACTCGGGGGCGTCGGCCGTGAGGACCTTCACCGCGCCGTACTCGGCGAGCGTGGCGGCGGCGGTGTCCGCACCGGCACCGAGGTGCACGGCGACCGGCTCGCCGATGCGGCGGGCGAGGGTCAGCAGCTCGAGGGTGGGCTTGCGGACGGCACCGTCCACGTGGTCGACGTAGACGAGGACTTCAGCCATGGATCTGCTCTCCTGCGGAAGATGCGAGGGCGGTTGAGATGCGTTCGGGCGTCGGAGTTCGGCGAGCCGTGGCTCAGATGAACTTCTGGCCCGCGAGGAACTCGGCGAGCTGCTTGCCGCCCTCGCCCTCGTCCTTGACGACCGTGCCGGCCGTGCGGGCCGGGCGCTCCGCGGCCTCGTCGACCTTGGTCCAGGAGCCCTCCAGGCCGACCTCGTCGGCCTCGATGCCCAGGTCGGAGAGGTCCAGGGACTGCACCGGCTTCTTCTTGGCGGCCATGATGCCCTTGAAGGAGGGGTAGCGCGCCTCACCGGACTGGTCGGTGACGGACACGACGGCCGGGAGGGCCGCCTCCAGCTGCTCGCTGGCGGCGTCGCCGTCGCGGCGGCCGGTGACCTTGCCGTCCTCGACCTTGACCTCGGAGAGCAGGGTGACCTGCGGCACGCCCAGGCGCTCGGCGAGCATCGCCGGGACCACGCCCATGCCGCCGTCGGTCGAGGCCATGCCGGAGACGACCAGGTCGTAGCCGACGTGCTCCAGGGCCTTGGCCAGGACCAGGGAGGTGCCCAGCGCGTCGGTGCCGTGCAGGTCGTCGTCCTCGACGTGGACGGCCTTGTCGGCGCCCATGGACAGCGCCTTGCGCAGCGCGTCCTTGGCGTCCTCGGGGCCGACCGTCAGGACGGTGATCTCCGCGTCGTCCGCGTCCTCGGCGATCTGCAGCGCCTGCTCGACCGCGTACTCGTCGAGCTCCGAGAGCAGGCCGTCCACGTCGTCACGGTCGACGGTCAGGTCTTCGGCGAAGTGCCGGTCGCCGGTGGCGTCGGGCACGTACTTCACACAGACAACGATCCTCAAGCTCACGCCGGCTCTCCTACTGCATCGTCTCTATCAAAGCTGCCTTGGCAGGCAGCATAGGCGCCTTGGGGGGCGGACCCCGGTCGGGTGCGGATCTCGCTCCGACCAGAATGTTACTCGTCAGTACATCGAGCGTGTTCCCCGAAAGCAAGGCCGGTCGACTGTGATCTGCCCAACGCGCGCGACGGGGACGCCTCAGTCCCGCAGACCGTTGAAGCGCCCCTGGTGGTACAGCAGCGGCCGGCCCGCCCCGGTGGGGTCCCCGGCGACCACCTCGGCGAGGACGACGCGGTGGTCGCCGGCGGGCACGCGGGCCACCACACGGCACACCGTCCACGCCAGCACGCCCTCCAGCACCGGCACCCCGTGCGGGCCGGTGCGCCAGCGGGTGGGCGGGGCGAAGCGGTCGGCGCCGCTGCGCGCGAAGGTCGCGGCCAGCTCCTGCTGGTGCTCGCCGAGTATGTGCACACCCACGTGCTCGGCCTCGGAGAGCACGGGCCAGCTCGACGAGCCCGTGCCGACGCCGAAGGACAGCAGCGGCGGCTCGGCGGCCACGGAGGTGACGGAGGTGGCGGTGAAGCCGACCGGGCGCGTGCCGTGCGCGGTGATCACCGCGACGCCGGCGGCGTGCCGGCGGAAGACCGAGCGCAGCAGGTCGGGGGTGGTGAGGTGAGGCGTGCCGAGTTCGGGCGAGGCCGTCATGGGTGTGTTCTTGTCCTTCCGCCGGGGCATCGGTCCGGGTCCGTTCGACCGGTCGCTCACGCGCTCGGGACGCGCGCGCTCCCGGTCCCCGGCGGGTCGGCGTGCGCGCGTCCGTGGAGAAGTCCGTGGAGAAGCAGCCCGGGCCACATAGCGTCACCCTGACGATTCAGGGTACGGAGCGTCAAGGGGCGCCGGGCACATGGGAGGCGCATCACGGCCCGTCAGACCGCGCCCCGGGCCCGCACAGCGCCGCGCCCAGCGCGGCGATGACGTCGGCCCGGCGCGGCTGTCCCGTCGCCCGGCGCACCTCCCGGCCGTCGGCGTCGAGGACGAGGGTGGTGGGCGTGCCCCGGACACCGAGGGCGCGTACGAGGTCCAGCCGGGCCTCCGCGTCGATCTCGACGTGGGCGACGCCGTCCACCATGGCGGCCACGTCGGCGAGCACGCGCCGGGTCGCCCGGCACGGCTGGCAGAAGGCGCTGGAGAACTGGACGAGTGTGGCCCGCTCGCCCGGCGCGGCGCCGAGGTCGGCAGGGCCGAGCCGCGGCGTGGCGGGCTCCCGCCCGGTCTGGTCGTCCCGCACGGGCACGCCCGTCCTCCCTGTGTTCCCTCTCCGGCTCTCCCCTCCCCCAGCACCCGCCGTGCCGGGGAAATTTCCGGACGTGATGAGGATCTCCCGTGGTTGGCCACTTCCCCGCTGGCCCACGGCCGGGCATTCAGGCACGATCTGGCGAGAAGCCGACCCTACGGCCGCGTAACTTCTCCCAAAAGGATCTTCCCGATATGGCAGAACTTGTCTACCGCCCGGTGATCGGTTTGGCCCAGGGCATGTTCAAGGCGCTTGACCTGCGCTTCGACATCCAGGGCGCTGAGCACATCCCGCAGCGCGGTGGGGCGGTGCTGGTGAGCAACCACATCGGGTACCTCGACTTCGTCTTCTGCGGCCTGGCCGCGCGCCCCGCCAAGCGCCTGGTGCGCTTCATGGCCAAGGACTCGGTCTTCCGCCACAAGGTGTCGGGGCCGCTCATGCGGGCCATGAAGCACATCCCGGTCGACCGCTCGGCGGGCGTCGACGCCTACAGGCACGCGTTGTCCGCACTGCGGTCGGGCGAGATCATCGGGGTGTTCCCGGAGGCCACGATCTCGACGTCGTTCACCCTGAAGGGCTTCAAGTCGGGCGCGGCGCGGCTGGCCCAGGAGGCCGGGGTGCCGCTGGTGCCGATGGCCCTGTGGGGCACCCAGCGGCTGTGGACCAAGGGCCGCAAGCGGGATCTGGGCCGCAACCACATCCCCGTCGCGATCCGGGTGGGCGAGCCGCTCACGGCGGCCGCGGACGAGTCCGCGGACACCCTGACCGGGCGGGTCCGCTCGCGCGTCCAGGAGCTCCTGGAGGCGGCGCAGCGGGCCTATCCGGTGCGGACCGAGGGCCCGGAGGACAGCTGGTGGATCCCGGCCCACCTGGGCGGCACGGCCCCCGCCGCCGCGGAGGCGGGCGGCCGGCTCTGACCGGCCCCGGAACCCGGCAGGAGCCCCCGGTGGCGCGTCGCGCCGCCGGGGGCTCCTGTCGTGGGCCGGGCGGTCCTACCCCTTGGCCATCTCCTCGGCCAGGGCCGCCGTGAAGGCGTCCACGTCGGCCTCGGTGGTGTCGAAGGAGCACATCCAGCGGACGTCACCGGCCGCCTCGTCCCAGAAGTAGAAGCGGTAGCGCTTCTGCAGCCGCTCGCTGACGTCGCGCGGCAGCCGGGCGAAGACGGCGTTGGACTGCACGGGGTGCAGCACCTCCACGCCCTCCACCGTCCGCACACCCTCGAACAGTCGTGCGGCCATGGCGTTGGCATGGGCGGCGCTGCGCAGCCACAGGTCGCCCGAGAGCAGCGCCTCGAACTGGACGGAGACGAAGCGCATCTTGGAGGCGAGCTGCATCGACATCTTGCGCAGGTGCTTCATCGCCCGCACCGCGTCCGGGTTGAGGACGACGACGCACTCGCCGAAGAGCAGGCCGTTCTTGGTGCCGCCGAAGGACAGCAGGTCCACGCCGGCGTCGGTGGTGAAGGCGCGCAGCGGGACGCCGAGGCTGGCCGCGGCGTTGGCGATGCGCGAGCCGTCCAGGTGGACCTTCATGCCCCGCTCGTGGGCGTGGTCGCAGATCTCCCGGATCTCCTCGGGCGTGTAGCAGGTGCCCAGCTCGGTGGTCTGGGTGAGCGAGACGACCTGCGGCTGGGCGCGGTGCTCGTCGTCCCAGCCCCATGCCTCGCGGTCGATCAGCTCGGGGGTGAGCTTGCCGTGCTCGGTGGGCACCGTCAGCAGCTTCAGGCCACCGACGCGCTCGGGCGCACCGCACTCGTCGACGTTGATGTGCGCGCTGGCGGCGCAGATGACCGCGCCCCACCGCTCGGTGGCGGCCTGGAGGGCCACCACGTTGGCCCCGGTGCCGTTGAAGACCGGGAACACCTCGGCGGTCGGCCCGAAGTGGGCGCGCATGACGTCCTGGAGATGGGCGGTGTAGTCGTCCTCGCCGTAGGCGACCTGGTGGCCGCCGTTGGCGAGGGCGAGCGCCGCCAGGATCTCGGGGTGGACGCCCGCGTAGTTGTCGCTGGCGAAGCCGCGCAGCTCCGGGTCGTGGCGGCGTATCGCGTCGGTCGCCGCGGTGGGGCTGTCGGTCACGGTTGCGGGGTGAGCCACAGACGGGTTCCGTTCACTTCCTGGGCGGGCTTCTCCCAGACGCCGGTGATGGCCTCGGCCAGGTCCTTGACGTCCGTGAAGCCCGCGAATTTCGCGTTGGGTCGTTCGGCGCGCATGGCGTCGTGCACCAGTGCCTTCACCACCAGGACGGCGGCGGCGGCCGGCGGGGCGCCCTCGCCCCCCGCCTTGCGGAAGGAGTCGGCGAGGGCCAGGGTCCACGCCTCGGCGGCGGCCTTGGAGGCGGCGTAGGCGGCGTTGCCGGCGGTGGGCTGGCTGGCGCCCGCGGCGCTGATCAGCAGGTAGCGGCCGTTGCCGCTGCGGGCCAGGGGGCCCTCGAAGGCCAGCGAGGTGTGCTGGACGGTGCGGATGAGCAGCTTCTCCAGCAGGTCCCAGTCGGCCAGGTCGGTCTCGGCGAAGGTCGCCGAGCCGCGCCAGCCGCCGACCAGGTGGACCAGGCCGTCGATGCGGCCGAACTCCTTCTCGGTGCGGTCCGCCCATGCCCGGGCGGCGTCCAGGTCGAGGAGGTCCACGGTGTCGCCGGTGACGGTGGCGCCGCCGTGGGCGTAGCGCGCGGCGTCGACGGCCTCCGCGAGGCGGGCCGCGTCCGCGTCGGAGGCGACCACGGTCGCCCCGGCCTCCGCCAGCCGCAGCAGCGTCGCCCGGCCCGCCGGACCGGCCGCTCCCGCCACCGCCACGACGGCGCCCTCCAGCGGGCCGTTGCCGTTGCTCGGAATGCTCATGGTCGTCGCCTCCCTCTCCTGCTCGTACTCGTGCTTGCTCACGCGGCCACCTGCGCGAGGCGCTCCGCCGTGATCCCCTTGGTCGAGGCGATCACGCCGCGCAGCTTCTTGGCAAGGGCCTCGTAGAACATGCTGAGCGGGAACTCATCCGGAAGCACGTCGTCCACGAGCTTGCGCGGCGGCAGGGAGAGGTCGAGGGCCTCGGGGCCCTTGGCCCAGACCGAGCCGGGGTGCGGGGCGAGGTAGGTGGAAACGAGCTCGTAGGCGGCGAACCAGTGCACGAGCTTGGGGCGGTCGATGCCGTCGCGGTAGAGCTTCTCGATCTCGCCGCACAGCTGGTTGGTGACCTGCGGGGCGCGCTCCCAGTCGATGTGCAGGGTGTTGTCCGTCCAGCGTACGACGTCGTGCTTGTGGAGGTACGCGAAGAGGAGCTGGCCGCCGAGGCCGTCGTAGTTGCGCACGCGGTCCCCGGTGACCGGGAAGCGGAACATCCGGTCGAAGAGCACGGCGAACTGCACGTCACGGGCCTGGGCGTAGCCGTCGGCCTCCAGGCGGACGGCCTCCTTGAAGGCGGTCAGGTCGCAGCGCAGCTCCTCCAGGCCGTACATCCAGAACGGCTGGCGCTGCTTGATCATGAACGGGTCGAAGGGCAGGTCGCCGTGGCTGTGGGTGCGGTCGTGGACCATGTCCCACAGGACGAATGCCTGCTGGCAGCGCTCCTGGTCGCCGAGCATGGTGACGATGTCGGCCGGCAGGTCCAGGCCCAGGGTGCTGACGGCCGCCTCGGTGACCACGCGGAAGCGGGCCGCTTCGCGGTCGCAGAAGATGCCGCCCCAGGTGAAGCGCTCGGGGGCCTCGCGGACGGCGATGGTCTCGGGGAACAGCACGGCGGAGTTGGTGTCGTAGCCGGCCGTGAAGTCCTCGAAGGTGATGCCGAGGAAGAGGGGGTTGTCGTAGCGGGTGCGCTCCAGCTCGGCGAGCCACTCGGGCCAGACGGTGCGCAGCACGACCGCTTCGAGGTTGCGGTCGGGGTTGCCGTTCTGGGTGTACATCGGGAAGAGGACCAGGTGCTGGAGGCCGTCGGCCCGCTGGGCGGCGGGCTGGAAGGCCAGCAGGGAGTCGAGGAAGTCCGGCACGCCGAAGCCGGTGTCGGCCCAGCGGCGCAGGTCGGCGACGAGGGCCGTGTGGTACGCGGCGTCGTGCGGGACGAGCGGCGACAGCTGCTCGACGGCGGCTATGACCGCCGCCACCTCGGAGCGGACCGCCTCGCCCGGTGGCGCGCCCTCCGCTGTGAGGTCGATGGAGCCGTCTGCGGACTGCCAGGGCCGGATCGTCTCGACCGCGGTCTTGAGCGCGGCCCAGGCCGGATGCTCCACTACGCGATCCACAGTCAGAATGTCGGCTTCCACTGCTGGCGACGCAAGAATTTCCGTCACGACTAACCCTCCTCTGGAGAACCTGGCGTTAAGACACCGTATCTGTGCGCGGTTCTTCTCCTCAAGGGCGCCAGCCATAAATTATTCTGCCGACCCCGTCCTGAGCCGACGTTTTTCCTGTGCGACTCCACCGTTCGGGGGATCTGGGGGCGCACTTCGCCACACGGGCACCTGCCGCCCCGGGCGGCGCTCTAGTCGACTTTCAGCCACTCTCCGGCCCCGGGGCGTGAGGGCTTCGTGACCCCGTGACGGTCTTCCGCCGTTCGGGCGCCCGGCGGGACACGGCCTGCGCCCGGGGCCGGCCCCGCCTCAGACGTTCACCGCGCTGATCGCGCGGGTGAGCGACCCGGACCGGCCCAGCGGCGGGCCGCGGCGGGTGGCGGTCGTACGGGCCCTGGCGGTCCGGCCCCGGCAGGTGCTGCGCGGGTGGTGCTGGAGCGCGGCACGCCGGACGAGGTCTGCGGCGCGCCGCACGAGGAACGCACGAGGCGGCTCCTCAGGCGGCTCGTCCACGCGGCCCCGCCGCGACCGGCCGCGAGCCTCAGGCGGGCTGGGCGAGGTCCTTGACGAGGAGCTCGAACTCGAGGTCGTCGCGCTGCGGTATGCCGAAGCGCTCGTCGCCGTAGGGGAACGGGCTCATCTCGCCCGTGCGCCGGTAGCCCCGGCGCTCGTACCAGGCGATCAGTTCCTCGCGCTGCCTGATCACGGTCATGTGCATCGCGCGGGCGTCCCACTCGGCACGGGCGAGCCGCTCGGCCTCCGCCATGACGAGCTTGCCCAGACCGTCGCCCTGGGCGGTCGGACGGACCGCGAACATGCCGAAGTAGACGTGGTCGCCACGGTGTTCGAGGTGGCAGCAGGCGACCGTCTCGCCGTCGCGCTCGGCGACCAGCACCCGGCTGGCGGCATCGGTGACCACGGCCCGCACGCCCTCGGAGTCCGTGCGCTGACCCTCCAGCAGATCGGCCTCGGTGGTCCACCCGGCGCGGCTCGCGTCGCCCCGGTAGGCCGACTCCACCAGGGCGACCAGCGCGGGCACGTCGGCCACGGTCGCTGCCCGGAAGGTGGTGGGCTCTGCGGTACGGCTGCTGGTCGCTTCCATGCCTCGCGTGGTCCTCTCCGTGCTGTTTCGGCGCACGTACGACCCTAACGGAGCACGTTTGCGTACAGTCGCGGGCATGGTGCACGTACTGAGCAGCCGGATCCTGCTGAGGCCGACCGACCCCGAGCGGTCCCGGGCCTTCTACGGCGGAGCACTGGGGCTCGCGGTCTACCGCGAGTTCGGCACGGGCCCCGAGCGCGGTGTCGTCTACTTCCTGGGCGGCGGGTTCCTGGAGGTGTCCGGCCGCTCCGACGCCCCGCCGCAGCCCGGTCTGGAGCTGTGGATCCAGGTCGCGGACGCGGCGCGAGCGCACGAGGAGCTGCTGGAGCGCGGGGTGCGGGTCCTGGAGCCGCCCGAGAAGAAGCCGTGGGGCCTGATCGAGATGTGGATCGCGGATCCCGACGGGGTGCGGATCGCGGTGGTCGAGGTGCCGGAGGAGCACCCGATGCGGTACCGCCCGGGCATCTGACACCTCCGGGTCCCGTGTGGGGAGCGGCCGTCCCCTTCCCCGCGTCCCGGGTGCGCCGGCACTGATCCGGCGCACGGGTGAGAGGTCCGTGCTCTGTTCGTGCGCCCGTGCGCTCCCGTGTGCACCGGCCGGGAGGGGCATTCTCCGGGGGTAGGCGTGGTGTCCGGGGAGGTGCGCGTCATGCACGGACCGCCGCTGGCCGGCTGGTTGCTCATGGCGCTCTCCGCGGCCGTGGGGACGTACTGCCTGTGGGGGACGCGGGCCGGCGCGGCGGGGGAGCGCCGGGCCGCGGGCGGGGACGCGCTCATGGGGCTCGGCATGGCCGTGATGGCCGTGCCGGCCCCCGCGCTGGACATCCGGCCCTGGGGGCCGGCGGCGCTCGCCGTGGTGTTCGGGGTGGCGGCGCTGCGGTCGCTGGGGCGGGCCCGGCGGCATCCGGGGGCCCGGGCGCCGGGCGGTGAGGGGGTCTCGTCCCCTCATCTGCACCACGCGGTGGGCGCGTTCGCGATGGTCTACATGTCGCTGGCGATGGCCGGCTCACCGGCGCCCCCGGCCCCGGTCCACGGCGGGCACGCCACAGCCGGCCACCAGCCGGCGGGAGCCCCGCTGCTGACCGGGCTGCTGCTCCTCTACTTCGCGGTCTACGTCCTCCGGTCCGTGCGCGGGCTCGTCCCGGTGCCGGCGGTCGCGGCAGGAGGGCCCGGCCGGCCGGCGGTGACGAACGCCTGCCGGCTGTCGATGGGGATAGGGATGCTGGCGATGCTCGTCACCATGTGAGCGGCCGTGGGCTCGCGTGTCGTGCGTCACTTCGGGCACGGGACCGTACCGGGCGCGGCGGCCCGCTCATAGGCTGATCGCCATGATGGTCCCGCTCGCGCTGCTGGTCCTCGGCGGGTTGGTCGCGGCGCTGGCGCCGCGCGTGCTGACCCGTGCCGACTGGCCCGACCGCGAACCCGTCCTCGCCCTGTGGGTGTGGCAGTGCGTGGTCGCCGCCGTGCTGCTGTGCTGTGCGCTCGCGATGGCGCTGAGCGCCGCCGCGGCCTGGAAGGCCGTCCGGGGCAACGTCTTCGCCCCGGCCCCGCACGGGGTGGTGGAGGCGTATGCCCTTCCCGCCTACGGCGGCTGGGCCGCCCCCATGGCCCTCACCCTCGCGTGCGGTGCCGTGTGGACGGTGGCCATGCTCACCCGCGAGATCCACGACACCCGGGCCCGGCGCCGCCGGCAGCGCGCCGAGCTGCTCGTGCGCTCGCCCCGGCTGCCCGGTGAGGAGCAGGGTTCGGAGCGGCTGGTGGTCCTGGAGGGCGACCGGCCCGAAGCCCGGCTGCTGCGCGGCGGCACCGCCCCGCAGCTGGTGATCACGACGGGCGCCCTGCGGCGGCTCAGGGGCCGTCAGCTGGACGCCGTGCTGGCGCACGAGCAGGGGCACGCCCGGGCCCGGCACGACTGGCTGCTGCACTGCTCGTCGGCGCTGGCGAACGGCTTTCCGCAGGTCCCGGTCTTCGCGGCGTTCCGCGACCGGGTGCACCACCTGGTGGAACTGGCGGCCGACGACGCGGCCTCGCGCCGCTTCGGCCGGCTCACGACCGCGCTCGCCCTGGTGGAACTCAACGAGGACCGAGGGGTCTTCGGCCCCTGCCCCACCGGCCTCTCACAGGTCCCGGACCGCGTGGAGCGCCTGCTGGCCCCGGCCCCGCGGCTGACGGCGGCCCGGCGGCTGCGGCTGACGGCGGTGGCGGCGCTGGTGCCGTTCGTGCCGGTCCTGGTGACGTTCGTACCGGGCCTGCGGGCCCTGGGCGGCTGAGGACCCGACGACAGCACGCACCGGTCCTCCCCCACCCGGGCCAGAGCGCCCTCACGAGCAACCTCGATCCGCGCCCGGCGCCCGCCCCCTGGTCACTGCTCCCCGGAGCAGACGCCCTGGACGGTCACCCAAATGCCGTTGTCGGGGGTGGTGCCACTGGCCACCACCCCCGCGGGGTAGCAGTTGTGCGGGAGCTTGTAGTCCGCGTTCGCCCGGGCACCGTCCAGCGAGCTGCTGACCCCGGTGACGTAGACGTAGTAGATGGACGGGTCCGCCGTCACCACCCCCCGGGCCGGCGCGGCGGTGGCGGCCGACGCCGGGCCGGCCAGCGCCACTCCGGCCAACAGGGTCGCCGCGACCGAGGCCAGTCCGGCCGTCACAAGCTTTCCGTTCACGGAATCCTCCAAGTCAACTTCCCCAAGGCGCACCGTAGTTACGCCGCACGCAAGGAATCTAGGACAACCTCGCGCGCCGCAACAGTGGTTGCACGATGTACAAACACCTTTCGTAACTGCCGTCCCAGGGCGGGTGGAGGCACGGCCGTCCGGGTGGAGCTTCATCCTCTCGGCGCCGCTGGTCGAGCGTCCGCCCGTCGGGGAACAGCCCGGCGGACCGCGCCCGGGGCGCGGGCCGGGCCGCTCTAGACGGTGCCGGGGAGCACGCGCGGACGGTGACTGCCGGCTGCCGTGCGCAGGGCGAGGTCCGCGAGGGCCTCGGGGGCGCCCGCCTGGCCGCGGATGCCGGGGAAGGCGTTGATGTCGACGATCTGCGGCGCTCCCCCGTCGTCGAGCAGGTCGACGCCGTAGACGTCGAGGGCGAAGACCTCCCCGACCCTGAGCACCACGTCGAGCCAGCCGTCGGGCAGTTCACGGAGGGCGAGCGAGCGGGTGCCCTTGTCGAGGACGGGCGCGGCGAGCTCGGAGCGGCGGAGCCCGGCGAAGACGCGGCCGGCGACCACCCACAGCTTGTGGTCCCAGCCGTCGTTGGGGGTGAAGCGCTGGACGACGACCGGCTCGTCGGGCCACTGTCCGGCCAGGGCCCGCAGCTGCCCGGCGTCGTCCACGCGGGCCACCAGGTCGTGGCGGCGGCTGTGGCGGCTCTTGACCACCACGGGCCCGGGCGTGCCGTCGAGGGCGAGCCGGGCGAGGGCCGGTTCGGTGCGGGTGGCCACGAAGGGCAGGCCGGCGCGCAGGGCCAGGGCGGCCATGGCCGTGCGGTCCTGGCACAGCTCGGTGGAGCCGGCCGAGTTGAGCACGGGGGCGCCGCGCTCCTCGAGGAAGCGGGCGAGGGCCAGGGCGTGCGGGGTGCGGGTCTTGAGCAGGTAGACGTCCGCGAGTGCCGCCGGGCCGGGAAAGCGGGCCGGAAAGTCGGTCACGGTGGCCGGGTCCAGGGACTCGACCTGATGACGTCGCTTCAGCAGGGCGGTGGCGTCGGCCAGGAGCGGGTGGTCGGGGGCGGGAGTGAGCAGGCAGATCCTCATGCGTGGCCCCCGGCGGCCGGGGCGGGCGCGGGGATCAGCGCGGGCGGGCCGGGGAGCGGCCGGGCCGGGGCCTCGGGGCCGGTGCTGGCCAGCCGCAGGATGGCCCAGGCCACGCGGGCGACGGCGTCGGGCACCTGGCGGAAGCTGGGGAAGTCGTTGACGTCCACGACGACGGGGCCGTCCGGGCCGAAGACGATGTCCACGCCGTACAGGTCGAGGCCGTAGGCGGAGCCGACCTCCGTGGCGATCGCGGCCACCTCGGCCGTCAGCGGCACCTGACGTTCCCGGGCGGGCCGGTCGGGGTGGAGGGGGCTGCGGCGCTCGGTGGCGTACAGCTCTCCGTCGACGCAGTAGACCTTGAGATCCACGCCCGAATTGGGCACATAGGGCTGAGCTATCAGCATTCCGCCGGGACTGTCGGCATCCGTCGTTATTCCGTCCGCGGGGGTCAGCAGTTGCCCGGGGTCCTCGACCAGTCGTACGGCCCGCCCGGAGCTGCCGTCGGCGGGCTTGACGACCAGCGGGAACGCGCTGGCGGGCAGCTCGGCGAAGTCCACGGCGCGGGCGGCCGCCCAGGTCCGCGGCACCGGCAGGCCACGGGACTCGGCGGTCACGGCGGCCAGCGCTTTGTCCCGCACCCCGCGGATCGAGCGGGCGTCGTTGACCGTGGTCAGACCGACGGACGCGGCGGCCTCCAGCAGGGTCAGCCCCGGGCCGCCGGACACCGTCTTGAGCACCCACGCGTCGTGGTCACCGGCGCGCACGGTCTCGGAGAGCCGGATGAGGGAACTGCCCGGACGCAGCACGTCGACCCGGTGGCCCCAGGAGGCGAGTTGGCGGATCACGTCCACCGGCATGCCGTCGTACCGGTACTGCTCCTCCACCAGGAAGCAGAGTCTCATGTGCTGCATCATCCTCGATATCCGGTACGTCCGCCGAACCCGCCCGGCGGAACTGTGACGGCTCAGGATGTCATGGGAGACGGCGGGGTCCGTACGCGGCGCCGGTCACCGCTCTCCGGGCGAGCGGAAGGCCTCCAGCAGCCGCTCGGCCGCCAGGCTCGCCGTCAGCGTGCCCTCGCGCACCCGCTGTTCCAGGGCGGGTCCCACGCGCCGCACCTCGGGGTGGTCGCGCAGCTCGGCGAGGAGCTGTTCGCGGACCATGGTCCACGTCCAGTCGACCTGCTGGTCGCGGCGCCGGCCGGCCAGCTCGCCGGTGGCGTCCAGGACCCGGCGGTGGGCCTCCACCCGCTCCCACAGGGTGTCCAGTCCGGTGCCCTCGCGGGCGCTGCACGTGAGCACGGGTGGGTTCCAGGCGGCGTCCGGGGACTGCATCAGGCGCAGGGCCCCGGCCAGTTCGCGGGCGGCCGACCGGGCGTCGCGCTCGTGCGGGCCGTCCGCCTTGTTGACGGCGACGACGTCGGCCAGTTCCAGGACGCCCTTCTTGATGCCCTGGAGCTGGTCGCCGGTGCGGGCGAGGGTGAGCATCAGGAACGTGTCGACCATGTTGGCGACGGCCGTCTCCGACTGGCCGACGCCGACGGTCTCCACGAGCACCACGTCGTAACCGGCGGCCTCCATCACCACGATGGTCTCGCGGGTGGCCTTGGCCACCCCGCCGAGCGTCCCCGCGGTGGGCGAGGGGCGGACGAACGCCTCCGGGTCGACAGCGAGCCGCTCCATGCGGGTCTTGTCGCCCAGGATGCTGCCGCCGGTGCGGCTGGAGGAGGGGTCGACGGCCAGCACGGCGACGCGGTGGCCGAGCCCGGTGAGCATCGTGCCGAACGCGTCGATGAAGGTGGATTTGCCCACCCCGGGCACGCCGGTGATCCCGATCCGGCGTGCCGCGCCCGCGTGCGGCAGCAGCTCCGTCAGCATCCGCTGGGCGAGCGCCTTGTGGTCGGCCCGGGTCGACTCGACCAGGGTGATGGCCCGGGCGACGGCCGCCCGCTTGCCGTCGAGGACGCCCTTGACGTAGGCGTCGACGTCGATCGTCCTGCGCGCTGGGGACGCCATGGGCTCACAGCTCGTGGCCGAGGACCCCGGCGAGGGTCTTCAGCAGGTCGTGGGCGGCGTCCGGGATGACGGTGCCGGGCGGGAAGACCGCGGCGGCGCCCATCTCCAGCAGCGTGGGCACGTCCTGCGGCGGGATCACGCCGCCGACGACGATCATGATGTCCTCCCGGCCCTGTTCGGTCAGCTGCTCCCGCAGCGCGGGCACGAGCGTGAGGTGTCCGGCGGCCAGCGAGGAGACGCCGACGATGTGCACGTCGGCCTCCACCGCCTGCCGGGCGACCTCGGCCGGGGTCTGGAACAGCGGGCCGACGTCCACGTCGAAGCCCAGGTCGGCGAAGGCGGTGGCGATCACCTTCTGGCCGCGGTCGTGGCCGTCCTGGCCCATCTTGGCGACCAGGATGCGGGGACGGCGGCCGTCCTCCCGCTCGAACGCCTCGACCAGCGCGCGGGTGCGTCCCACCCCGGACGACTGTCCTGCTTCCTCTCGGTACACACCGGAGATCGTACGGATCTGCCCGGCGTGCCGGCCGTAGACCTTCTCCAGGGCGTCGGAGATCTCGCCGACGGTGGCCTTGGCGCGGGCCGCGTCCACCGCCAGGGCCAGGAGGTTGCCGTCGAGGCCCTGGCCGGGGCCGGACCCGGCGGCCCTGGTGAGCGCGTCGAGCGCGGCCCGGCAGACGGTCTCGTCGCGCTCGGCGCGCAGGCGCCGCAGCTTGTCGATCTGCTGGGCCCGCACGGCGGAGTTGTCGACCTTGAGGACCTCGATCTGCTCGTCGCTGTCCACGCGGTACTTGTTGACGCCGATCACCGGCTGCCGGCCGGAGTCGATGCGGGCCTGGGTGCGCGCGGCGGCCTCCTCGACCCGCAGCTTGGGGATGCCGGCGTCGATGGCCTGGGCCATGCCGCCGGCCGCCTCGACCTCCTGGATGTGCTGCCAGGCGCGGCGCGCGAGGTCGTGGGTGAGCTTCTCGACATAGGCGCTGCCACCCCACGGGTCGATGACCCGGCAGGTTCCGGACTCCTGCTGCAGCAGCAGCTGGGTGTTGCGCGCGATGCGGGCGGAGAAGTCCGTGGGCAGGGCCAGCGCCTCGTCGAGGGCGTTGGTGTGCAGCGACTGGGTGTGGCCCTGCGTCGCCGCCATGGCCTCCACGCAGGTGCGGGCCACGTTGTTGAAGACGTCCTGAGCGGTGAGCGACCAGCCCGACGTCTGCGAATGCGTGCGCAGCGAGAGCGACTTGGTGTTCTTGGGGTCGAACTGCTTGACGAGCCGGGCCCACAGCAGGCGGGCGGCGCGCAGCTTGGCGATCTCCATGAAGAAGTTCATGCCGATCGCCCAGAAGAACGACAGGCGCGGCGCGAAGGCGTCGACGTCCAGCCCGGCGCCCAGCCCGGCGCGCAGGTACTCCACGCCGTCAGCCAGGGTGTAGGCCAGCTCCAGGTCGGCCGTGGCCCCGGCCTCCTGGATGTGGTAGCCGGAGATGGAGATGGAGTTGTAGCGCGGCATCTTCTGCGAGGTGTACGCGAAGATGTCGGAGATGATCCGCATCGAGGGCCGGGGCGGATAGATGTAGGTGTTGCGGACCATGAACTCCTTGAGGATGTCGTTCTGGATGGTCCCGGCCAGCTTCTCGGGCGGTACGCCCTGTTCCTCGGCGGCGACGATGTAGAGGGCGAGGACGGGCAGCACGGCACCGTTCATCGTCATCGACACGCTCATCTTGTCCAGCGGGATGCCGTCGAAGAGCTGCCGCATGTCGTAGATGGAGTCGATGGCGACGCCCGCCATGCCGACGTCGCCGGTCACGCGCGGGTGGTCGCTGTCGTAGCCGCGGTGGGTCGGCAGATCGAAGGCGACCGACAGGCCCTTCTGTCCGGCCGCGAGGTTGCGGCGGTAGAAGGCGTTGGACTCCTCGGCGGTGGAGAAGCCCGCGTACTGCCGGATGGTCCACGGCTGGTTGACGTACATGGTGGGGTACGGGCCGCGCAGATAGGGCGCGATGCCCGGGTAGGTGCCCAGGAAGTCCAGCCCGTCGAGGTCCTCAGAGGTGTAGAGGGGCTTGACGCCGATGCCCTCCGGGGTCTCCCAGACCAGGTCCTCGGCGCTGCGGCCGGTGCCTTCCTTCAGGGCCGCCCGCCACTGGCCGGCGTCGGCGGGGGTGCCGCCCGCCGGGCCGAGTTCGACGTCGGAGAAATCGGGGATCGGCCCCGGCCGCCCCGCGCTGGCCTGCATCACGCCACTCCCAGAGAATCGAGGACGGAGGAGAGGACGGCGACCGCGTCGCCGCCCGCGAAGACGAACTCGTCGACTCCGGCCCGTAGATAGGCTTCCCGCTGTTCGCCGCCGGGCCTACCGGCGAGGAAGATCCGTGCGGCGCCGGCCGCGGCGAGTGCCTCGGCGACCGCCTCGGCCTGCTCGGCGTAGAGCTTGTCGCTGGAGCACAGGCAGGCCACCGTGGCGCCGCTGCGGGCGAACGCCTCGGCCACCGTCCCGGCGTCGACCGGTCCCGGCTCGTGGACGGGCTCGACACCGCCCGCCTGGAAGAGGTTGGCGGCGAAGGTGACGCGGCCGGTGTGGGCGGCGGCGGGGCCGAGGGCGGCGAGGAAGACGCGGGGCCGGGCGCCGGTGGCGGCGAGGTGGGCGTCGGAGCGGGCGCGCAGCGCCTCGTACGCCTCGTCGCGGCGGACCCTGGGCAGGGCGCCCGGGCCGGGAGCGGGCGCGGCGGGTGCGCTCTCGCGGCTGACGGCCTGCTCGCCGAGGTGCGGGAACTCGCTGACGCCGGTGACGGGTTCGCGGCGGGTGGCGAGTCGGGCCGACCGCTCCTGCCAGGTCCGCGCGAGCCGCTCGGCGACGAGGCCGGAGCGCAGGGCGGCCGCCTGGCCCCCGGCGCGTTCGATCTCCTGGAACCAGGCCCAGGCGGTGTGGGCGAGTTCGTCGGTGAGCCGCTCCACGTACCAGGAGCCGCCTGCCGGGTCGATGACGCGGGCCAGGTGGGACTCCTCCAAGAGGATCGAGGAGGTGTTGCGGGCGACGCGGCGGGCGAAGGCGTCCGGCAGCCCGAGGGCCTCGTCGAACGGCAGGACGGTGACGGCGTCGGCACCGCCCACGCCGGCACCGAGGCAGGCGATGGTGGTGCGCAGTATGTTCACCCACGGGTCACGACGGGTCATCATCACCGTGGAGGTGACGGCGTGCTGACGCTGCGCCCGGGCGGCGGGGGTGGCGCCGCTCACCTCGGCGACGCGGGCCCACAGCCGGCGCGCCGCCCGCAGGGTGGCGATGGTGAGGAACTGGTCGGCGGTGGCCGCGTAGCGGAATTCCAGCTGGGCGCACGCCTCGTCGACGGTGAGCCCGGCGGCGGTGAGCGCGCGGAGGTAGGCGACGCCGGTGGCGAGGGAGCAGCCCAGTTCCTGGGCGGCCGACCCGCCGGCCTCGTGGTACGGGAGCGCGTCGACGGTCAGGGCGCGGATGCCGGGGTAGGTGCGCGCGCAGAGGGCGGCGAGGCCGGTCGCCGCGTCCAGGGCGCCCGCGGGGTCGCTGTCGCCGCCGGTGCGGGCCCAGGTGCCCAGGGGGTCGGCGCCGAGGTTGCCGCGGGCCGCGGTGCGGGGCACGGCGCGTTCGTCGTGCAGGCTCAGCAGCCGTCGCGCCGCCGCCTCGAAGTCGGCTCCCGCGTCGAGGACGACGGGGGCGAGGTCGAGGTAGACGCCGTCCAGGGCGGGGGGGATGCCGTCCACGGGCAGGCCAGAGGCGCCGACGGTCAGCCACAGGGAGGTGACGCCGTTCTCCAGGTCCGCGAGGACGGCCTCGTTGGCGCGGCGCGGGTCGGGGCCGGCGTGCCGCTGACGCACGTCCCAGCCGGTCACGGCGGTTCCCTCGGCGCGTCCGCCGCGCACGAAGGGCGGCAGGCCGGGGAACCCGGGGACGGCCGGGGCGTCGTCGGCCGTGTAGAGCGGACGGGTGGCGAGCCCGTCCTGGAGTGCGGTGGCCAGCGCGTCCTCGGCCGCCGGGCCCTCGGCCACGGTGCCCGCCTTGCTCAGCACGCCTTCGACGAGGCGCTGCCATTGCTCGCGGGTCGCGTCGGGGAACTCGGCTGCCAGGGAAAAGCCGTTCTCGGGCAGGACCGTCATGGGGGAAGGCTAGGCGAGCGGACGCGTCCGGCAGCAGGGGCAACGAATGTGACCTTGGCCTCTTCCGCATCCGGCCGCTCGGGGCGCCGACCGGCGCGAACACCGCCGGAACGGATGTCAGCCGGCGTCGTCGGCCACGTGGTGACGGTCCGGCACGACGAATTCGCACCACACGCTCTTGCCGGTGCCGCGCGGCTCCACGCCCCAGACGTCGGCCAGCCGGTCCACCAGCAGCAGGCCCCGGCCGGACACCCCCGACTCGCCCGGCTCACGCCGGCGCGGCAGGGCGCTCGACTTGTCCTCCACCTCGACCCGTACCCGGCGTTCCGGGCCAGTGATCATGCGGATCGTCACCACGGCGGCGCCGTCGGTGTGGAGGAGGGCGTTGGTGACCAACTCGTCGGCGACCAGTTCGACTTCGTCGGAGCGCTCGCGGGCTCCCCACGCCCGTACGGCCGCGCGGATCATGTGCCGACCGGCGGACAGGCCGTCGGGGTCGGCGGGGGCGATGTGCTGCTGGAGCCGGCCGCCGCCCCGGGTGGCCGGGCCGTGGCGGCGCAGCAGCAGGACGGCCATGTCGTCCTCGCCGACGCGCTCCCCGACGACGTCGCACAGCAGGTCGGCGAGCTTGTCGAGGTCGTACGGGCCCTCGCGGACGAGGCCGGACAGCCTGCGCATGCCTTCGTCGAGGTCGGAGCCGGGCTGCTCGACGAGGCCGTCCGTGAACATCATCAGGGTCTCCCCCGGGTCGAGCTCGACGGTCGTCACCGGATAGTCGATCCGTCCGAACTCCGCCGAGAGGCCCAGCGGCAGGCCGCCCGAGACGGGCAGGCGGCGGCAGGTGCCGTCGGTGTGGCGCAGCAGCGGGTCGATGTGGCCGGCGCGTACGAGCTGGACGACGCCGGTGGTGAGGTCGGCTTCGGCGTAGGTGCAGGTGGCGAAGCGGTCGGTTTCGAGCTCGTGGAGGAACGACGAGGCGCGGGCCATGACGGTGGCCGGTGAGTGGCCCTCGGTGGCGTAGGCGCGCAGGACGATCCGCAGCTGGCCCATGACGGCGGCGGCGTGGGTGTCGTGCCCCTGGACGTCGCCGATGACGGCGCCGACCCGGCCGCCCGGCAGGGGGATGGCGTCGTACCAGTCGCCGCCGATGTCGCGGCCCATGCGGGCGGAGCGGTAGCGGACCGCGATCTGGGCGCCGGGGACCTCGGGGATGCGCCGGGGCAGCATGGACTGCTGCAGGCCCTCGGCGAGGTCGTGCTCCTGGTCGAAGAGCATGGCGCGGGCGATGGCCTGCGAGAGGCTGCTGCTGAGGGCGATGAAGAGGTTGCGCTCCTGCCGGGTGAAGCCCCGGGCGTCGCGGTAGAGGAGGCCGAGGGCGCCGATGGGGCGGGCCTGGGCGATCAGCGGGAGGTAGGCGGCGGAGGCGATGCCGATGTCCTTGATGCGCTCCCACAGCCAGGGGTAGCCGGAGGCGAACTCCTCGGGGGACTCGATGAAGCGCGGGGCGAGGGTGCGGATGACCTCGCTCATGGGGAAGTCGTCGTCGACCCGGGTGTAGAGGGTGCCCGGGATGAAGTGCTCCGAGGGCCCCTCGGCGACCAGGTGGATGCGGCCGGAGTCGAGGAGGCCGAGGACGAGGAGGTCGGAGCCGAGGTGTTCCACGGCCCGGGAGTCCTTGAAGAAGTCGATGACGTCCTGGACGGTCCGGGCGTGGGCGAGGGCGGCGGTGATCGTCTCGACGACGGTGGTCTGGTGGCGGCGCTCGGCGTCCGGCTCGCGCGGTCCGGCCTGGCCCAGTTCCTGGGTGGCGTCGCGGACCAGGCCCAGGATGCGGAGGGGACGGCCCTCCGCGTCGCGCTGGATGCGGCCCTGGGTGTACGTCCAGCGCATCCCGCCGTCCCCGGTGCGGATGCGGTAGTAGGCGCCGTAGGTGTCGCTGCCGTTCTTCAGGTGCTGGGAGACCAGGGCGTCGAGGCGCGCGGCGTCGTCGCGCGGGACACGGCCGGCGAGGTCGGCGATGCTGCCGTGGAACCGCTCGGGGGGCATCTGGAGGATCTCCAGCGCCGCGGGGTCCAGGTGCAGCCGGCCGGTGTCGAGGTCCCAGTCGAAACTTCCCGTCTGGTTGAGGGCGAGGATCAGCTCCGGGCGGGCGGGCCAGTCGTCCGGTGACGGTACGGCGGCGGGCGTCACTCCGCGATCAACCGCTCCCCGATCAACCATAGAGCCACTCTGCCATCTTTTGTCTGTTTCTTCGATGTGACTGAGCGGTCGTGGTGACGGAGCGGCCGGCGGTGGTACGGATACCGCCATGGAGTGGTTCACGGCGTCCGGCTACTGGCTGAGCCGGCTGGTCCTCCAGCGGGCGCTGGCCGGGGTCTACCTGGTCGGCTTCCTCTCGGCGGCCTTGCAGTTCCGCGCGCTCATGGGCGAGCGGGGCATGCTCCCGGTGCCCCGGTTCGTGGCGTACGTACCGCTGCGCAAGGCGCCCAGCGTCTTCCACTTCCACTATTCGGACCGTTTCTTCGCGGCCTGGTCCTGGGGCGGGGCGCTGCTGTCGGCTGCGATGCTGGCCGGCGCCGCCGACGCGGTGCCGCTGTGGGCGGCCATGGTGATGTGGGCGGCGCTGTGGGCGCTGTACCTGTCCATCGTCAACGTGGGCCAGACCTGGTACGGCTTCGGCTGGGAGTCCCTGCTGCTGGAGACCGGGTTCCTGGCCGTCTTCCTCGGCAACGCCCGCACGGATCCGCCGGTCCTGGTGCTGTGGCTGCTGCGCTGGCTGCTCTTCCGCGTCGAATTCGGCGCGGGCCTGATCAAACTGCGCGGTGACAGCTGCTGGCGGGACCTGACCTGCCTGTACTACCACCACGAGACCCAGCCCATGCCGGGGCCGCTGAGCTGGTTCTTCCACCGGCTGCCCAGACCGCTGCACCGGGTGGAGGTGGCCGCCAACCACGTCGCACAGCTCGTGGTCCCGTTCGGCCTCTTCCTCCCGCAGCCCGTCGCCGGCGTCGCCGCCGGCCTGATCATCTGCACCCAGCTCTGGCTCATCGCCTCGGGCAACTTCTCCTGGCTGAACTGGATCACCATCGTGCTCGCCTTCGCCGCCGTGGACGGCGAGGCCGCCGCGGAGCTGTTCTCGCTGCCCGGCCACGCGCCGCTCCCCGCCGCCCCGTACTGGTTCGTGGGCCTGGTCTGCGCGGCCACCGCGCTGGTGCTGGTGCTCAGCTGGTGGCCGGCCCGCAACCTGATCTCCCCGCAACAGCGGATGAACATGTCGTTCAACGCGTTCCACCTGGTCAACACCTACGGCGCCTTCGGCAGCGTCAACCGCACCCGCTACGAGGTGGTCGTCGAGGGCACCGACGAGGAGAGCGTCGGCCCCGACACCGCGTGGCGCGAGTACGGCTTCAAGGGCAAGCCCGGCGACCCGCGGCGGCTCCCGCGCCAGTACGCCCCCTACCACCTGCGGCTCGACTGGCTGATGTGGTTCGCCGGGATCTCGCCGGGCTACGCGCGGGAGTGGTTCGGACCCCTGGTGGAACGGCTGCTGACCAACGACCCGGCGACGCTGCGCCTGCTGCGGCACAACCCCTTCCCCGAAGCCCCGCCCACGTACGTGCGCGCCCAGCTCTACCGCTACCGCTTCACCACCTGGCGGGAGCTGCGGGAGACGGGCGCGTGGTGGCACCGGACCCTGGAGCGGGAGTACCTGCCGCCCGCCCGTCTCGTCCGGTAGCCCTGACCGCCGCCGGCGTCCACGCGCGCGTGCGGGCCGCGGCGCCGTGGCGCACGGTGGTGGTGAGGAGGTGGCTGCGATGGAGCCGGTGGAGGCCCTGGAGCGCATCGCGTTCCTGCTGGAACGCTCCCAGGCGCCCACCTACCGCGTGAAGGCGTTCCGCACCGCCGCCTCCGTCGTCTCCGCGACACTGGACGAGGAACTGCGCCGGCGCGCCGCCAACCGCTCGCTGACGGAGCTGAAGGGCATCGGGCCCAAGACCGCCGCCGTGGTGGCCGACGCGCTGGCGGGCGAGGTGCCGGACTACCTGGCGCGCCTGGAGGAGGAGGCCGGCGCGCCGCTCACCGAGGGCGGGCTGGACCTGCGGGCGGCCCTGCGCGGCGACTGCCACATGCACTCGGACTGGTCGGACGGCGGCAGCCCGATCGAGGAGATGGCGCGTGCGGCCCGCGACCTCGGCCACGAGTGGGCCGTCCTCACCGACCACTCCCCCCGGCTGACCATCGCCCGCGGGCTCTCCCCGGAGCGGCTGCGCCAGCAGCTGGACGTGGTCGCCGAGGTGAACGAACACCTCGGCGACGGCTTCCGGCTGCTGACGGGCATCGAGTGCGACATCCTCACCGACGGCGCCCTCGACCAGGAGCCGGAGTTGCTGGAGCGGCTCGACGTGGTGGTCGCCTCCGTGCACTCCAAGCTGCGCATGGACGCCGAGAGCATGACCCGCCGCATGGTCGCGGCCGTCGCCAACCCGCTCGTGGACGTCCTGGGCCACTGCACCGGACGGCTGCACGGCGGCAAGGGCAGGCCGGAGTCGGAGTTCGACGCGGCGATGGTCTTCGCCGCCTGCGCGCGCTTCGGCACGGCCGTGGAGATCAACTGCCGGCCGGAGCGGCTCGACCCGCCGCGCCGTCTGCTGCGCCGGGCGCTCGACGCGGACGTGCTCTTCTCCATCGACAGCGACGCCCACGCCCCCGGCCAGCTCGACTGGCAGATCCACGGCTGCGCCCGGGCGGAGGAGTGCAAGGTGCCCGCCGAGCGCGTCATCACCACGTGGACCGCGGACCGGTTGCTCGCGTGGACGCGGTCGAAGTGACGGGGGGCCTGGTCGTGCGGGTGGGTACGAGCCGATCGGTCAGGTGGCGACCGCGACGTGACCGTCAGGCCGGGCGCAGCCGGGTGACGGTGATCAGGGCGTGCCGGTCGGCCCCCTGGCGGACCTCCACGGGCAGCGGCCGGTCGAGCGACCGGTAGCGGGTGCCGTCGTCCAGCACGCCCGCCGCCCCTTCGCCCGTACGGGTGAACGCGGCGAGGTCCCGGCTCACCGTGGGGCTGAGCGGGGCGGAGAGCGCGGGCCCCTCCCCGAGGTCGACCACCAGGGCCCGGGGCCGGGTGCGGGGCCCCGTCCAGCCGACGGCGAGGGCGTCGCGGGGGGCGGCATGGCGGAGCTTGAGCCAGCGGCGGCGGCCCGGCTGGTACGACTGGGCGCGGCCCTTGACGACGAGCCCCTCGATGCCGGTCTCCACCAGGTGCTCGTACCAGCCCGCCGCCTCGGCGCGGTCGTACGTGACGGGTACCGCCTGGATGGCCGGCCCCAGGGGGGCGAGCAGCGTGACGAGCAGGGCGCGGCGGTCCTCGTAGGGCCGGGGGCGCAGATCGGTGCCGCTCACGGCGAGCAGGTCGAAGGCGGCCAGGTTGACGGGCGGCCCGGGGGCGCGGCGGCGCCTCGGGCTCTCCGCGCCGAGGGCGCGGTGCTGGAGGGCGGAGAAGTCCACGCGGCCGCCGGTGAAGACGACGACCTCGCCGTCCAGCACGGTGCCGGCGGGCAGGGCGGCGGCGGCCGAGGCGATCTCGGGGAAGGTGGCGGTGACCATGCGGCCGTTGCGGGTCTGGAGCAGGACCTCGTCCGCGGTGCGCAGGACGACCAGGCGCCAGCCGTCGAACTTCGGCTCGTACACCGAGCCGCCCGGCAGGGCGTCGGCCTCCGGCAGCGCCTCGACCCGGCGGGCGAGCATCACCTGCACGGGCACCTCCACGGGCACCCCGGCGGAGCCGGGCGTGCCGGACGCGGTCACGGCAGGTGCCCGCGGGTGGCGTCGGTGGTGAGGGGGGCGAGGAGGTCGCCGTACTCGGCGACGCGGTCGAGGACCTGTTCGGGGTCGAAGGCCAGTTGCCCGGGCTCCCGGCAGGCGGCGACCTCGTCCCAGGTGACGGGGGCGGCGACGCCCGGGGTCTCCCGCAGCCGCACGGTGTAGGGGGCGGCGGTGGTCTTGGCGCTGGCGTTCTGGGACCAGTCGATGAGGACCTTGCCGCGGCGCTCGATCCGCGCCATGGAGACGACCACCAGGCCGGGGTGCTCGCCCATCATGCGGGCGGCCAGTTCCTTGGCGTAGCCGCTGACGGCCCGGCCGGACGCGGGGTGGACGGGCGCGTAGAGGTGCAGGCCCTTGGATCCGGAGACGACCGGGTGGGCGGTGAGCCCGTCGTCGTCGAGGAGTTGCCGCAGCCGCTGGGCGACGCGAGCGCAGACGACCAGGTCGGTGCCGGGGCCCGGGTCGAGGTCGAGGACGAGCCGGTCGTGCGCGCCGGGGCCGGCGTCCGCCTTCCACTGCGGCACGTGCACCTCGTACGCGCCGAGGTTGGCCATGGCGACGAGGGCCGCGGTCGAGTCGACCACGATCTGCTGGGTGGTCCCCTCCCGGTGCTTCACGGGCACCACCGACACCCAGGTGGGTGATCCCGGAGGCGGGTTCTTGGCGACCCAGCTCTCACCCCTCGGCCCTTCGGGCGCCCGGACGAAGGAGGCCGGCCGGCCCTGGACGTGCGGCACCATCACGGGGGCGACCCGGGCGTAGTACCGCAGGACCTGCGCCTTGGTGTACCCGGACTCGGGGAAGAGGACCCGGTCGAGATGGGACAGGGAGAGCCGGTGGCCCTCGACCTCCACCACCTGCCGGTCCGAAGAAGCGGGCATAAGGTAGGAATTCCCCGTGGAGGGATAAAACTATGCGGACCATGTGGAAAGGTGCGATTGGCTTCGGCCTGGTGTCCGTGCCCGTACGGCTGTACGCGTCCATCCAGGAGCACGGAACCCGGCTGCACCAGGTCCACGACGAGGACGGCGGCAGGATCCACCTCAAGCGCGTGTGCGACGTCTGCGCCGAGGAGGTCGACTACGAGCACGTCGCCAAGGGCTTCGAGGACGAGGAGGGCCACACCGCCGTCCTCACCAAGAACGACCTGGCGGGCCTCCCCCTGCCGAGCAAGAAGCTCATCGACGTGCTCGCCTTCGTCGACTCCGACCGCATCGACCCCCTTCGACTGCAGAGCGCCTACTACCTCGCCCCCGAGAGCGCCGCCGCGAACAAGCCCTACGTCCTGCTGCGGGAGACCCTGAAGCAGACCGACCGGGTGGCCGTCACCAAGATCGCACTGAGGACCCGGGAGTCCCTGGCGCTGCTCCGCGTCCACGAGGACCTGCTCACGCTGCACACCATGTACTGGCCCGACGAGATCCGCAGCGCCGCCGGCCTCGCCCCGCCCGACTCCGTCACGGTGCGGCCCCAGGAACTGAAGATGGCCACGAGCCTGATGGACACGCTCTCCGAGGACTTCGACCTGGACGAGCTGGAGGACGAGTACGAGAGCGCGCTCGGCGAACTCATCAGCGCGCACCTGGACCACCGGCCCGTGGCCAAGAAGGAGACCGCGCCGGCGCCCGACAACGTCATCGACCTGATGGCCGCCCTCCAGGCGTCCATCGACACGGCGGGCAAGAAGGGCGAACAGGAGCCGAAAAAGACCGCGGCGGGAACGGATTCGGCCACGGAGAAGAAAACCGCCAAATCGAGAACGGGCACGGCGGGGAGGAAAACGGCGGCCACCTCGAAAACCACGGCGAAGACGACGGCGAAGACCACTGCGAAGGCCGCCTCGAAAACAGCTTCGAAATCGACGGCGGTCACGAAGAAGAGCGCGACCGGGAGCACCCGGTCGAAGACCGCCGCCAAGAAGACGACTGCGAAGAAAACGAGCCGCCGCGCGGGCTGAACACCCGCACGACGGCCCGGTCCTCCACGGCCGGTCTCACGGAGACGGCGAGCCCGCTCCGTCCATGCCGCCGATCTCGCCCCGCGCGGTCGCGACGAGTCCGTCGGCCCCGCACTCCTCGGCGAGCACCAGCCCGTCCTTCAGCCGCCCGGCCGCCTCACTGGACCGCCCGACGCGCCGGAGGGCCACACCGTGGTCGACGAGCGCGGCCGCGTACTCGTACCGGCAGGGCGACTTGCGCAGGTGCTCGACCGCCCGCCCCAGCTTGTCGAGGGTGTCGCCCTCGTGCCCGGCGACGTGCGCGGCCCGCCGCAACGCCTCACCCATGGCGGTCTCGGTCCCGAACCGCGCGGCGTGCCGCACGGCCTGGTCGGCGAGCTGCCGCGCCCGCTCGGGCTCGTCGGGCGCGAGCGCGGCGGCGAGGTCCAGCGCCCACGGGGCCCAGAGGGTGTTGTTGCGGCCGCGGGCCTCCATCCGGCGTCCCGCCGCTTCGAGCTCGGCCACGGCCTCCTTCGTCCTGCCGAGCGCGAGCAGGAGCCTGCCCGCCACGCAGGCCGCGTCGGGCATGACCATCGCCGGCGGGTAGGGCGGCCCGAAGGAGTACCTCTCCGCCACCTCGCCCGCTTCGTCCAGCCTGCCCTGGGCCAGCAGCGTGTCGATGAGCATGCAGGTGCCGTCCCACTGGATCGGCAGCCCCGGACCCAGGCGGTCCGCCAGCCGCAGCCCCTCCCGCAGAAAACTCTCGGCCTCGCGGAGCCGACCGCGCCGGAAGTGGACCAGACCCAGGAACTCGTGGGCGAAGGCGAGGTGGGCACCGCGCCAGCCGGAGATCTCGAAGGACCGTATGGCCTCGTTGAACATCTCCTCGGCGTCGTCGAGCCGGTCGGTGTAGACGTAGGTGATCCCGACGATGCTCGGGAGCTCGAAACCCCACTCGGTGTTGGTCCAGCCCAGGCCGGGAGGCAGATGACCGTCCTTGAGGACGCGGTCGTTGAACTCGGCGACCTCCAGGGCGTCCTCGCCCCGGATCATCCCGTCGAAGGCCCGGAGGGCCAGCATGGCCCGCTCGGCGTTGCCTCTGCCCTCCAGGCCGCGGACCAGCTGCGCGAGGCGGCGCGAACGTTCCTGAGCGCCTTCCTCCTCCAGCTGGATGCCCTTCCAGAGGAAGTGGGCGGCCTGCAGGCGCATGCGCCCCGAACCGTCCGGCGTCGCGCTGACCTGATCCGCCACCACCTGGGCGGCCTCTCCCAACTGGCCGTTGTGCGCGTACGCCTGCGAGAGGCGGTACGTCGCGTCGACGCGCAGCTCCTTCGGGAACTCCGGCAGGGCGAGAGCGGCGCGCAGGTGGCTGATGGTGGTCGGAGGCGACGTGAGGAGAGCGGAACAGCCGAGCTCGAAGAGCACGGCCGCGCGGTCGTCCTGCGACGGCGGCTCCATCAGCGCCCGTTCCAGGCAGCGGCTGGCGGCCTCCGGGGCGCCCACGGCGAGGTGCTCGCGGGCCGCTTCGCGCAGCTGGTTCACCAGGTCCTGGTCGTCGTCCGGGTGGACTTCCAGCAGGTGCCGGGACGCCGCGGCCGCACCGAGACCCGCGTTAGTCATCGCCCAGGCCGCGAGCCCGTGCATGGCGGTGCGCGTGGCGGGCGGGACCGCCTGGTAGACCGCCGTGG
Organism: Streptomyces cinnamoneus; assembly: GCF_002939475.1. Taxonomy (NCBI): domain Bacteria; kingdom Bacillati; phylum Actinomycetota; class Actinomycetes; order Kitasatosporales; family Streptomycetaceae; genus Streptomyces; species Streptomyces cinnamoneus. The sequence goes on from NZ_PKFQ01000001.1 coordinate 1,039,295, forward strand.
CGATCAGGGGGTGGACGAATTCGAGGGTGTCGGTGCCCGTCAGGATGCGGGCCTGGCGCAGGCGGTCCGCGCATTCGGCACCCTCCGACGGCCCCATGCCGGCGAGGAGGGCGGCACGCCGGGGCGAGATCTCGGTCGCCAGCGCGGCGGCCGCCCAGGCGAACCGGGTCGTCGCGGACCCCAGGCGCTCCAGGCGGGTCACGAGACCGCTGCCCCGGGCGGCGGCACCGAGCTCACGCAGCAGGTCCGCGGATTCCTCAAGGGGTGTGAGGCCGCGCTCCTTCGCCTTGGCGATCAGTTCGGTCGTCTCGTAGGGGTTGCCTCCGGTCACGGCCCAGACCTCACGGCAGAAGGGGTCGTCGGCGTGCGGGCCCAGGGAAGTACGCACCAGCTGGGCCACCGAGGCGGGCGTGAGCGGGCGCAGCACCACCGGCCGGTGGGCACCGCTCGTCACCTGCTGGAGGAAGGCCGGGGCGTTCTCCTCGAGCTCGTCGTCCCGATAGGCGATGGCCGTCAGCATCGGAAGGTCCGTCACCCGCGTGACGAACGAGGCGAGCCACGCGAGGGACTCCGCGTCCGCCCAGTGCGCGTCGTCGACGATGACGGCCAAGGGCGGCTGGTTCACGGCGATTTGGGTGACCAGCCAGTCGAGGCCGTCGCGCACGCCTTGCGGGTCACCCAGGGTCCCGCGGGGCGGCGCGATGCCGAGGGCCGGTCCGGCGATGTCCTGCCAGCCGCCCAGCAGTTCCTCACGCCGCTCCGGCGACATGGACGCCAGGGCCGGCTGCAACAGCTGCCGGACGATGTGGAAGGGCACGGTCTCCGCCGAGGCGCTGCCCCGGGCCTGGAGCACGGTGCACCCGCCGTACTCGGCGAGGATGCTCCGCAGCTCGCCCAGAAACGGCGTCTTGCCCGCTCCCGCCTCGCCGCTGTACAGGAACAGGCTGCCGGACACAGCCTCCCCCGCGGCGATGCGGGCACCGAGGTCGTCCACGGCCCGCTTCGCGGCCTCTATCTCCTGCTCGCGCTCGAACAGGGCTCCGTGCGGGCGTCGTTCACGCTGCTGCCCCGTCATAACAGTGTCTCCCGTATGAGTGTGGTGGAGCGAGCCTAGACCTGTCGGCCGGGGTTGGGGGCGGGGTTCCGCCAGCGGAACCACCCGGGGGTTCGACCCCCGCGACGACTCGAACGCGCATACAGCAAGCCAAAGCTTTATTCGGCAATTGCGGCGCGGGCCATTGTGCACCCTTTCGAATTCCCCTGTCAGCCCGTCTGCGAATATGACAACTTCACCGCCGGGCAGCGCGCGACAGGCTACGCTCCATGTCGCGCAGCGGAGTACGGCGACTGCCCCAGCTGCCGCCAACTGTTGGGCTGCCGCAGCCGGCGAAGCCGCAATGCGCCATTCGCCGCATGGCAACCCCACCACATTTCCCCCCGTCGCTCGCACGTATTTTCCCAAGAGCCGAGGATCTCGATGGCTGGTACTGGATCGTCACCCCAAGGCAGGCGGCCCGCCTCCTCCCTCATATGGCTGGTGCCACCTGTCGTGCTGGCGCTCTGCACGGCGACCGCCGCGTACCTCGTACCGTCCGGGGCGCGCGCCCCCACGATCTGGTGCGGCACGGTCGCCACCGTCGTGGTGGCTCTCACCTCGTCGGAGGCCGTACGCAGGGGACGCCTCATCCAGCTGATGCGCCGACAGCACAACGAGCGGGAAGCCGCACTGCACCACCGTCTCGCCCAGCAGGAGGCCGAGACCCAGCGGCTGGCCCGTGAGCTCCTTCCCGCAGCGGTCAAGATGCTGCAGAGCGGCACGACCACGGACGAAGTGCTCCGTGAGGTCTCGCCCGTGAACCTGCTCGACCCCTCGTTCGCCGCAGCGCACCGGTCCGTCCTGCGGTCGGTGGTCGAGGCGGTGCAGGCCGAGGAGGGCCTGCGCGAATCGGCCCACCGGGCGTTCGTCAACATCGCCCGCCGCGTGCAGGCGATCGTGCACCAACAGGCCACCGACCTCCGCGAGATGGAGGACCGGCACGGCAACAACCCCGACGTCTTCGGCGACCTGCTCCACCTCGACCACGAGACCGCGCTGATCGGGCGCCTCGCCGACAGCATCGCGGTGCTCGGCGGCTCACGGCCCGGCCGCCAGTGGAAAAACCCGGTACCGCTGTACAACGTCCTGCGCGGCGCCATGTCCCGGATCATGGACTACCGACGGGTGGATCTGCACTCGGTGGCGGACGTCGCCGTGGTCGGCCCGGGCGTGGAGCCCCTGATCCACGCGCTGGCCGAGCTGCTCGACAACGCCACCCGCTACTCCCCGCCGCAGACCCGGGTCCACCTGACCGCCGTGGAGGTCCAGTCGGGTGTGGCGGTGGAGATCGAGGACGCCGGAGTCGGACTCACCGACGAGGCCCGTCGGCGCACCGAGGCGGTTCTGGAGGTCGCCGACCGCGGCCTCGACCTCAACGACCTCGGCGAGACCCCGCGCCTCGGCCTCGCGGTGGTCAGCCGGCTCGCCAAGACGTACGCGTTCCGCGTCTCCCTGCGGCCCTCCGCCTACGGCGGCGTGCGCGCGGTCCTGATCGTGCCGGAGAATCTGGTCACGGCGAGCGCCACACCGGGCGGCGAGATCGCCCGCGCCGCCACGCTGCCGCCCCCCAAGGTCAGGAAGAAGCCGGGCCGGCCGCTGCCGGACCTCCCCTTCGAGATCCCCGAGGCGTCGCGCACGTCGGGCGGGCTGCCTCAGCGCCGTCGGCGCGCGCCCGGCCTGGCCGCGCGGGGGGCCCCGCCCGCGACGGCGACCGCCCCGGCCTCCGGGTCCCGCCGCCGCCCCTCCACCGAACCTCCCCCGCAGCCGGGCATGTGGCTGTCCGCCTTCACGGACGCCGTCAACGGCGAGGCACGGCCGGGCGACGTCGGGGGACAGATCAGTGACGAATCGTCAGACAAGGAAGAGTAGCCAAGTGACGCAGCCGCGGTTCAACATGGACTGGATGCTCAAGGACCTGGCATCCAGCGTCCCTCAGACGCGCCACGTGATCGTGCTGTCCTCGGACGGCCTGCGCATGGCTCAACACGGTTCCGACACCGACGCCGCCGACCGCCTGGCCGCGGCCTGCGCCGGACTCCAGAGCCTGTCCACGGCGATCGCCGCCGAGTTCCCGGGCGGGGACGGGAAGATGCGGCTGGTGGTGATCGAGGTCGACGGCGGCTTCTTCTACCTGATGGCCGCCGGTGCGGGGGCGTATCTCGCGGTCCTCGCGGATGACGACGTCGACGCCGGGCTCATGGGTCAGCGGATGCGGGACCTGGTGGCTCGCATCGGCGAACACCTGACGAGTCCGCCGCGCGTCAGCGGGCCGGTGGCATGAGCAAAGCCGGAAAGGCGTGGGACCCCGGCAATCCCGACCGGCTGTACATCGTCACCAGTGGCCGTGCCCAAGCGGGCGAGCGGGCCCGACTCGACCTGGTGACGCTCGTCGTCGCCCGGTCCAAGTCCGATCCGGGACTGCAGCCCGAGCACAGCGCCATCGTCCAGATGTGCGATTACCCGCTCTCCATTGCCGAGATATCCGCCTACCTCACGTTACCTGTCAGCACCGTGACCGTCCTGGTCACCGACCTGCTCAAGGAAGACCAGGTGGAAGCCAGACCCCCCGTACCGGTCGCCACGCTGCCCAACGTCCAGCTCCTTGAGGCGGTGATGCATGGACTACAAAACCTCTGACTCGTACGCCGGTCCCAGGAAGGAGGACATCCTCCCGTCCTCGGCGGCGGCCGCCGTCAAAGTGGTGATCGTCGGCGGCTTCGGCGTCGGCAAGACGACCCTGGTCGGGGCGGTCAGCGAGATCAGGCCGTTGACCACCGAGGAGACGATGACCCAGGCCGGCGTCGGGGTCGACGACCTCGCCGGCATCGAGCACAAGATCGAGACCACCGTCGCGATGGACTTCGGACGGATCAGCATCAACGAACAGCTGGTGCTGTACCTGTTCGGCACCCCCGGCCAGGAGCGCTTCTGGTTCCTGTGGGACGGCCTCTTCGAGGGCGCCCTCGGGGCGGTGGTCCTGCTCGACACCCGGCGTCTGGAAGTCAGTTACGACGTCGTCGGCCTCCTGGAGGAACGCGGCGTGCCCTTCGTGGTCGCCGTCAACGCCTTCCCCGGCGCACCCGTCCACCCGGTGGAGGAACTGCGGGCGGCCATGGACCTTCCCGACTCCGTGCCGCTGTTCACCTGCGACGCCCGCGACCGCATCTCCTGTCGCGACACCCTGATGACGCTCATGCGCTACCTGTACTTCCTCACGAACGAATCCTCGGAGCCACAGTGACCCCACCAGACAAGCTGGACAGCGCCGATCCCCTGCTCGCCTCCCCCTCGAAGTGCCCCGTCCACGCGTACGGGCCGGGGGGCGTCGCCCGGCTGTACGGGCCGACGGCCGAGGACGACCCGATGGGCCTGTACGAGCAGCTCCGCGACCGGCACGGCGCCGTGGCCCCCGTACTGCTCCACGGCGACCTGCCGGCCTGGCTGGTGCTCGGCTACCGGGAGAACCTCGACGTCACCCGCACGCCGTCGCGGTTCTCCCGGGACTCGCGGAACTGGCGGGACCTGCGCGAGGGCAAGGTTCCGCCGGATCACCCCCTGACCCCGATCACCATGTGGCAGCCCATCTGCGCCTTCGCCGACGGCAGCGTCCACGAACGCTGGCGCGGGGCCATCAACGACTCCCTCGGCCGCTTCGACCGCCGCGGCGTCCGGCGCCACATCACGCGCTTCGCCGACCAGCTGGTCGACGGATTCTGCGCCCAGGGGACCGCCGAGCTGGTCAACGACTTCGCCGAACACCTGCCCATGCTGGTGATGACGCAGCTCCTCGGCATGCCCGAGGACTACGGCCCACGGCTGGTCAAGGCCGCCCGCGACATGATCAGGGGCACCGAGACCGCCGTCGCCAGCAACGAGTACGTCCAGGAGACCCTGCGCAAGCTGGTGGTGCGCAAGCGGTCCGACCCCGGCCCCGACTTCACCAGCTGGCTCCTGGAACACCCGTCGCAGCTGAGCGACGACGAAGTGCAGCAGCACCTGCGCCTGGTCCTCATCGCCGCGTTCGAGACCACGGCCAACCTGATCGCCAACACCGTCCGGATGCTGCTGACCGACCCCCGCTGCCGCGCCAACCTCGCGGGCGGCCACATGACCCTGCCCGACGCGGTCGAGCAGGTCCTCTGGGACGAACCCCCCTTCACCGCGATCCTCGGCCGCTGGGCGACCCAGGACACCGAACTGGCCGGTCAGCAGATCAAGGCCGGGGACGTGCTCGTGCTGGGCCTCGCCGCCGCCAACGTGGACACGGCGATCCGGCCCGACCCCACCGCCCCGGTCCACGGCAACCGTTCACACCTGGCCTTCAGCGGCGGTGCCCACGAATGCCCGGGGCAGGACATCGGCCGCGCCATCGCGGACACCGGCATCGAGGCGCTGCTGAACCGGCTTCCCGACGTACGACTGGCTGTCGCCGAGGACGAGCTGACCTGGATCTCGTCCCTGATGTCACGCCATCTGGTCGCGCTGCCGGTGCAGTTCACACCGCAGGAGCCGAACCCCGTGGTCCAGCCCGAGACGTCCCCTCAGGCAGGACCGGCGCACGGCTCCCCAGAACCTCACCTCCCCGCAGCGGACCACCCCGCCGCCAACGACTCGTCACCGCACCTGGGTTCCGGGACCCGGACGTCGTGGTGGAGGTCGCTCACGCGGTGGTTGCGGAGGCGGTGAGAGGAGGCGTCGAGCTGATCCCACCACCAGGCCGCGGACGCGATGGGCAGAGGGCCGGTGCCGGGGTCGCTGGGCGTGTCCCGCCACGTGATGCCGTACGTCGCCCCCGGCACCGGCAGGTCGTGGCGGTTCCGGGGGCTGGCGTAGCGCGGCGCCTCGTTCATCCACCGGATGCAGCCGGCGATGTAGTGCCCCAGTGCTTGGAGGTAGCGGCGGAGTTCCGCACCGGCATCCCGGGCGATCTGGTCACGGAGTTCCAGGAAGAGCGTCATGACGCGGTCCCTGATGGCGACCGCGTCGCCCAGTGCCTGAGCGGGGGAACTGCCGTCGTGGTGAATCAGGACGTTGACGATGTTCTGGTCGGTGGTCTCCTGACTGTCCTCCTTGGCGTAGGAGAACAGGTCGTTGTCACAGCTGACGATGAATCCCGCCGCCTCGGTGAGCGCCTGGACGGGAGCGGAGTACAGCTCACCGTCCGGAACCTCGATACCGCCGGCGATCTCGCTCCACGAGAGGGAGAAGCGGGTTCCGTTGACGGACGGCCGCAGGGCCACGTAGTCGGACAGCGTGGGCATGACGCGCCGCTCGATGTTGCTGACCTGCCACGCCGCGCCGAACAGCCAGTCCCGCATGCCCTCGGTCACGCGGCGGAGCTGGGTCGGGGTCGTCATCGCGCGGGTACGGGCCGCCAGGTCCTCCAGGGTGGCGTCGAAGGGCGTGGACCCGAGCATGGCCGACCCCGGAGCCTCCAGGCAGCGGGAGATCCGGGCGTTGAGGTCCACGATCCCGGCGGTGCGGATGTCCGCCGAGCCGGTGTCGTGGCAGATGTCGTCGAGGGCGAAGGCCCAGTGGTTCCACTGGATGAACAGCAGCAGCGGCTCGTCCCGTCCGTAGGGGATCATGCGGCAGCTGAAGTCCGTGCTGTGGGTGGCGATGCTCCAGGCCCGGTCCTTCTCGTCGCGGAAGAGGCCGGTCGAGTCCAGCCAGGAGACCGCCCGGCGTTCCAGCTCGGCCGCCCGCGGATGGATCGCCGGTTCGATGGGGCAGTAGAAGGGCGGCAGTCGCCAGCCGATGGCCGGTTCGCGGAGGGCCCGCGCCATCTCAGTTCCCCCCCTTGAGCCGGAACAGCAGCATCCGGGTCTCCACCGCGTGATCGCGCCACACCCGGAAGAGCTTGCTGTGCGTGAGTGCCGACTCCAGCAGTCGTTCGGCGGAGATCGGGGAGGCGGCGCCTGCGCGTTCCACGCGGTCCAGCTCGGCCGTCGTCCAGGCCATGGACTGCACCCAGAACTCCGCCACGCGATCGGTGACGTCCTCGTCCTGTTCCAGCGTGAAGCCGAACCGGTGCGCCGCCGTGATGTACTCGGCCAGCGTGCCCAGCCGGGTCTTGTAGTAGCCGTCGATGAACGAGGTCCATTCGGGACGGCAGAGGAAGTGCTCCTGGAGGCCGAACCAGCCGCCTGGCTTGAGGGCGTTCGCCACCACGTTGAAGAGCCGCTCGCGGTCCATGTAGCCGGAACTCTCGATCGCCACCGCCGCGTCGTAGGCCTGCTGCTCGCGCAGGTCGTGGATGTCGCCGAGGACCGGGGTGACCAGGTCCTCGACGCCCGCCTGCCGGACCAGGTCGGCGACGACGGGGACGTGCTTGGCGGTCACCGTCATCGCGGTGACCGAGCAACCGTACTCCTGCGCCCAGTAGATGGATCCGCCGCCGAGGCCGCATCCGATGTCGAAGAGCTGGGCCGGCGGGTCCTCGGGGACGCCCCAGGAGCGGGCCGCGTGGTCGAGGGCGGCTTCCTGGGACTCCCGGAGGCGACGCCTGAGCGTCTGCTGGGAGACCGTGGTGTTGGGAGTGGAGCCGGGGTCGAACAGGCCGACGTGGAAGTGCACCCGGGGGCCGGGCCCGTACTTGTGCAGGATGTCGGCGGTCTTACGCGTGTAGTACGAAGGCACCTGGGTCTCATCGCGGGTCGCAGCAGAAGCAGCGGCCACATCAGCAACAAGATTGTCCATGGTTCCCCTCCGGGACATCGACTCTCGACGATTGGACAGACAGGAGGATCCGGCATGGCAAGGGTCGACCCCTGGAGCCGAGACCACCATTCGATCACGCTTACGTGTCACGTCGTCCCCCAACGACCAACGAGCAGCGTTCCTGTCCAGTTTTGCCCGGTACCTGCCCAGGCGGAATCTGCGATAACCCACGCCGCCTACCGACGCGGGCCGTCCTGACACTCCAGGATGCGACCACTTCCGTTTACTTTAGATCGAAACAAGTCATTCTTGCTTTACTCAATGACCAGAAAGACTTGAAATTGCGCACTGTTGTCGGGGTTTTGGCCTCTCCACGAGCCGATATTCGGCCGCGCGGCAGATGGCCGGATGTCGACCCTGCACGCGGTGCAGTCGATCGTTCGGGGCGTCAGGCATATGTCGTTCACGCCCCCCATCCCGTGTCACTGCGTGTCGCACGGGGGGCGGCCCTGCATCCACCGGCCCTGCTGTCGCACACTGGTGACCTGCCGGAACAAGGGAGGATGACATGGTGGTGACGGCGGAGCGGCGGGAGCGTCTCCTCACCTCCCCCTGGTGGCGCGGGATCGCCGCCGTCGTCGTGGGCGCGCTGCCCGCCCTGGCCTTCCCCGAGCCCTCCTTGTGGTGGCTGGCGGGCGTGGCGCTGGTTCCCTGGTTGCTCCTGCTGCGTTCGGCCACGACCGCGCGCCGTGCCGCCCTCGACGGGTGGCTGGGCGGAGCGGGCTTCCTCCTGGCGGTGCACCACTGGCTGCTGCCGAGCCTGCACGTCTTCATCCTCGTACTCGCCGGGCTGCTGGGGTCGTTGTGGGTGCCGTGGGGGGTGCTGACACGCCGGCTGCTGGGCGGGACGCCGGGGCCCGGGCGTGTGGCGGCCGCACTAGTCGTACTGCCGGCCGGCTGGCTGCTGGCCGAACTCGTGCGCTCCTGGGAGTACTTGGGCGGACCGTGGGGCCTCCTCGGCGCCAGCCAGTGGCAGGTGCCCGCGGCTCTGCGGGTGGCGTCGGTGGGGGGAGTCTGGCTGGTCGGCTTCCTCCTGGTCGCTCTCAACACCGCTCTGGCCGCGCTTGTCTCAGCTCCGCGCGCCAGGATGGCAGCGGTGGCCGGCGTCGCCGCCTGCTCGGCGGTCGTGGCGGGGGTGTGGGCCTGGGCACCGGTGCCCAGGCCCGCCGGGTCGGTGCGGATCGCGGTCGTCCAGCCGGGCGTGATCGAGGGGCCGGCCCGGCGCTTCGACCGTGAGGAGCAGCTCACCCGGCAGCTGGCGGGCCGGGGGGTGGACCTGGTCGTCTGGGGAGAGAGCAGCGTTGGGGAAGACCTGGGCGACCGTCCGGACTTGCGGGACCGGCTGGCCGCACTGTCGCGCGCGGTCGGCGCCGATCTGCTGGTCAACGTGGATGCGCGGCGCTCGGACCGGCCCGGCATCTTCAAGAGCTCGGTGCTCGTCGGTCCGCAGGGGCCGACCGGTGACCGGTACGACAAGATGCGGCTGGTGCCGTTCGGCGAGTACGTCCCGGCCCGTTCGCTCCTGGGCTGGGCCACGTCCGTCGGCAAGGCGGCGACCGAGGACCGCAGGCGCGGGACCGGCCCCGTGGTGATGCGGCTGCCGGGAGGCGACGGGCTGCGCGTCGGTCCGCTGGTGTGCTTCGAGTCGGCCTTCCCGGACATAAGCCGTCAACTGGCGCGGGACGGGGCACAGGTGCTCGTCGCCCAGTCGGCGACATCGACCTTCCAGCACAGCTGGGCGCCGCAGCAGCACGCGTCGCTCGCCGCGCTGCGGGCCGCCGAGACGTGGCGGCCCGTGGTCCACGCCACGCTCACCGGCGTCAGCGCGGTCGCCGGTCCGCGCGGCCGCATGGTGGGCGAGTGGCTGGGCACCGACCGCAGCGCGTTCGCCGTTCACGACGTGCCGCTGGCGCGGGGCACCAGCCCCTACGTCCGTTACGGAGACTGGACCGTGTACGGGTCGGTGGGGATCCTGATCGTGTTCTGCGCCGCGGAGGGCGTACGGCTCTCCCGGCTGCGCGCCGCACGCCGCCGAGAGGTCAGGAAGCCTGTTCGCTGATGCGGCCGACCACGCGCTCGCACAGCTCGTGCGTCCTCAGCGCGTCCTCGGCGTCCAGCGTCCTGCCCGCCCGCACCGCGTCGAGGAACGTCTGCGTGATCTGCTCGATGCCGCGCTGGCGGGCCACCGGCACCCAGTCGCCCCGGCGGCGGACGGTCGGCTGGCCCTTGTGGTCGACGACCTCGGCGAGGTTGAGGACCTGGCGCTTGGTGTCCCGGCCCGAGACGTCCAGGATCTCCTCGGTGGAGCCGCTCATGCGGTTCATCGTGCCTATGGCCGTGAAGCCGTCGCCGGAGAGGTGGAGCACCACGTGGTGGGCGAGTCCGTCGCGGACCCTCGCCCGGACGTCCACGTGGTCGACCGGGCCGGGGGCGAGGAAGCGCAGGGTGTCGACGACGTGGATGAAGTCGTCGAAGACGAGCGAGCGCGGGTCCTCGGGGAGGCCCACGCGGTTCTTCTGCATGAGGATCAGGTCGCGCGGGTGGTCGAGGCACTGGGCGTACCCCGGCGCGTACCGGCGGTTGAAGCCGACCATGAGGGAGACCCGCCGGTCCTGGGCCAGGCGGACGAGCCGCTCGCTCTCGCCGAGGTCGTAGGCGAGCGGCTTGTCGACGTACGTCGGGATACCCGCTTCGATCAGGCGCGTGACGATCTCCGGGTGGGTGACCGTGGGCGCGTGGACGAAGGCTGCGTCGATGCCGGCCGCCAGCAGGGAGTCGAGGTCGGTGTGGCGGTGGGCGTCCGGTACGCGGTGGGTGTCGGCGACGCGGTGCAGGGTGGCCGGGGTGCGGGTCTGCAGGTGCGGCTCCACGCCGGGCTGGGCGGCGAGTACGGGCAAGTACGCCTTCTGGGCGATGTCGCCGAGTCCGATGCAGCCGACCTTCACTGGGCCTCCCTGGTCCGTGGGGGTGCGTCCACTCACCCGTTCCGGCTATGCAGCATACGTGCGTACGGGCGGCCGCCAGTCGGCGATGCCGTCGAAGCCGCGCAGCAGGAGACCGGGGGCGAGACGGCTGACGGTGGCGATCGCGGTGTCGCGCAGGGCCACGGCCGGGGCGCCCGACAACAGGGCCATGCGGGCCGTCCGGGCCGAGCGGCGCACGACCTCCGCGGTCCGGGGCAGACGGTCGTGGGTGTAGGCGGCGAGTGCGGCCGGGACGCCGCCGGGGACCGGGGCGGCGTGGTGGGCTAGGACGACCGCGTCCTCGACGGCCTGGTTTCCGCCCTGGCCGAGGTTGGGCGGCATGGCGTGGGCGGCGTCGCCGAGGAGGGCGGTGCGCCCGCGGTGGAAGGCCGGCAGCGGCTCGGCCATGAAGTGGACGTCGTTGCGGAGGATGCCCGCGGGGTCGGCCGCCGCGAGGACGTCGGGGACCGGGTGGTGCCAGGTGCCGAACCGGCGGAGCAGTTCGGCCCTCTCGTCGTCGTGCGCGCGGCTGCCGGCGGGGGCCGCGGCCGAGGCGTAGGCGTAGACCCGGCCGTCCTTCAGGGGGTGGGTGCCCCAGAGTCCCGCCGTGCCCCAGGTCTCGTGCGGCGCGAAGGGCCGTTCGGGGGCGGGGGTGACGACGCGCCAGGTGGTGAAGCCGGTGTGGACGGGACCGGGGTGGGCGGGGAAGAGCATGCGGCGGGCCGGGGAGTTGATGCCGTCGGCGCCGACGACGAGGTCGGCTTCGAGGTCGCCGTCGGGGGTGGTGACCCTGGCCGGGCGGTCGGGTCCGCCGGGGTCGGCCAGGGTGGCGGGCCGGCCCGTGCGGACGGTTCCGTCCGGCAGGGCGCCGGCGAGCAGGCCGGCGAGGGTGGCGCGGTGCAGCAGGACCAGCGGGCCGCCGAAGCGCCGGGCCGCGGCGGCGCTGTCCGTCCGGGAGAGCCAGCGGCCGCTGGGCGAGCGCAGTCCGCCGTCTCCCTGCCAGGCGGCCAGGGCGCGGACCTCGTCGCCGAGACCTATGACGTCGAGGGCGCGCTGGGAGTTGGGGGCGAGGGAGATGCCCGCTCCGACGGGTTCCAGGGAGGCGGCGCGCTCCAGCACGACGGTCCGCCAGCCCCTGCGGTGCAGGGCCACCGCCGCGGTGAGCCCACCGATTCCGGCACCGACGACCACGGCACGGGGTTGCTCCATGACTCCTCCTCGTCACGCCACACCTCGACGTCACTACATCTGTAGTAATCGCCAAGCTACTACGGATGTAGTGAACGCGCTAGGTTGGGGCCATGACCGCTGAGCATCCCGGCAGCACCGCCAACGCCTCGGGCCCCTCCGGCGCCTCGCGCGCCTCCCGCCTCGAACTGATCGCCGACTCCGCCATCGCGCTGCTCGCCGAGCGCGGCATGCGGGGTCTCACCCACCGCGCCGTGGACGAGGCCGCGGGCCTGCCGCCCGGATCGACCTCGAACCACGCCCGGACGCGCGCGGCGCTGCTGGAACTGGCGGTGCGGCGGCACGCGGCGCGCGAGGCACGGGTGCTGACGCCGGACGAGATGCCCGACCCGGCGGGCGGGTTCGACGCGCTGGCCGAGGCGCTGGCGATCGTCCTGCACCGCTCCCTCACCGGGCACCGCGAACTGCTGCTCGCCCGCTACGAGTTGGCACTGGAGGCGACCCGGCGGCCGGAGCTGAGGAAGATCTACGACGAGGAGGGCAGGGCCTTCCGTGAACCCCTGGTCGCCCTCATGACCGCCGGGGGCTCGACCGATCCGCAGCGGCACGCGCTGTCCCTGGTCGCGTGGTGCGAGGGGCTGATGTTCTCGTGCGCCGCCGGGTCGTACCACGCCGAGACGCCGAGCCGTGCGCAGTTGCGTACGGGCTTCACCGAACTGCTGCGCGGCATGCTGGGCCCAGGCGCCTGAGGGGACGGGGGCGCGGCGGCCCTTCCGGGGAGCGACTGCGGCGTGGGGCGGCGCGCGGGAGGGCGGCGCGAACCCACATCACTCGCGCGGGGAATTCTCAAGCGGCCCGTGGGTGAGCAGGGTTGGGCGAGTGCATCGATTTCCCACAGCTGCGGCCCTGGTGGCGGTCGCGATGACGGCCGCGGTCGGCTGCGTCTCCGTCTCCCCGTCCACCGGCCCGTCCGGGCCGCCCCCGCGGTCCAGCGCGGCCGATCCGCGGGCGCGGCAGAATCCTGCCCGGGAGTCCCTGGCCAGGGTCGGGGACGGTCCGGACGACAGCCGCCCGCCCGATGCGTCCGGGCCGGCCCTGTCGCTGACGCGGGACCCGGACGGCCGCCCGCTGGTGGATCCGTCCTGGGATCCGTGGGGCGCCTGGGCCGCCGGGGGCTCTGCGCGGAACGGCGGGAACCCAGCCGGACCGCCCGGCTTCCCCGGCTCCCCGGACCGTTCGCACCCCGGCCACCACGCGCCGGGCTCGCCCCGTCCCGCCGCTCCCCCAGCGGTATCCGCCCCGGCCTCCGACGGCCCGGTCCGGGAGGCGGCCCCCGCCGCCCCTGCCCCGCGGCACGAGGCGCCGCCCCCGCCGGAGCACCGGCACTCCGAGCCCCGGCCGGCCCCCGAGCCACGGGAAGCCCCTCCGGCCCCGGCACCGGTCCCGCGCGGCCGTCAGGGGAAGGGCGTCTGCGCCATGGGCGACACCTACGGGAAGTGGCAGCCTGGAGGCGACGCGTCGCGCATCTGCCACCAGGTGTACGGCAACTGACCCCTCACGGCCTTCACACCCCTTCCGGGCCGGCTGCTGTGGTCCGGTCCGCGGGAAGGCCCCTGGGTCGCATCCCCCACACCGCCGGTCGCCTCATCCCCCTCGGACCGGCGGCCCGAGCCCCCGCGCACCGCGGCGAAGCAGCACGACACGTCCGGCCCGCGAACCGGCCCGGCCACTGGTCCGGCCACGCCACGGTCCGGCCCCGTCGTCACGGCCCGGGCCGGACCGTGCCGGAGGCCGTCAGACCTCCAGGTCCGGGACGCGCCAGTCGATGGGCTCGTGGCCCTGGGCGGCCACCGCCTCGTTGATCTGCGTGAAGGGACGGCTGCCGAAGAACCGCTTCGCCGACAGCGGAGAGGGGTGCGCGCCCTTGACGACGACGTGGCGCTCCTCGTCGATCAGGGAGAGCTTCTTCTGGGCGTAGTTGCCCCAGAGCACGAAGACGGCCGGGTCGGGCCGGGAGGCGACGGCACGGATGACCGCGTCGGTGAACTTCTCCCAGCCCTTGCCCTTGTGGGAGTTGGGCTCGCCGCCCCGCACCGTGAGGACCGCGTTGAGCAGCAGGACGCCCTGCTCGGCCCACGGCATCAGATAGCCGTTGTCCGGGACGTCGTAGCCGAGCTCCTCGCGCATCTCCTTGTAGATGTTCCGCAGGGAGGGCGGCGTCTTGACGCCGGGGCGCACGGAGAAGCACAGGCCGTGCCCCTGCCCCGCGCCGTGGTACGGGTCCTGGCCGAGGATGAGGACCTTCACCCGCTCGTACGGGGTCGCCTCCAGCGCGGCGAAGACCTCCCCGCGCGGCGGGTACACCGGCGCCTTCGTCCGCTCCTCCTCCACGAAGTCGGTCAGCTCCTTGAAGTAGGGCTTCTCCAGCTCCTCGCCGAGGACAGCGTGCCAGGACTCGGGCAGCACGTCGGTGACGGTCACGTCGACAACCTCCGGGGTTCGTTCCGTTCTCGCTGGAGAACTTACCGGCGACCACTGACAACGCCCGCCGGGAGGCCGGAGACCGCCGACGGGCGCAGCCGGACCAGACGCCCCGGACGCCGGGAACGGTTCCGGGAGCCCGCCCTCGGGCCCCGTCCCCGGACGCCGCCCCCAGGCCCGCACCCGGCTCAGACGCCCGCGTTGAGGAACAGCCCCCCGTCCACCACCAGCGTCTGCCCCGTGATCCAGCCGGCGGCGTCCGACAGCAGGAACGCGGCCGCCCCGCCGATGTCCTCCGGCACGCCGAGCCGGCCGAGCGGGTAGGAGGCCGCGGCCTCCTCCTCGCGCCCCTCGTAGAGGGCGGCGGCGAACTTGGTCTTCACCACGGCCGGGGCGATGGTGTTGACCCGTGCGACCGGCGCGAACTCGTGCGCGAGCTGGAGCGTGAGGTTGGCCATGGCGGCCTTGCTCACGCCGTACACGCCGACGAAGGGCGAGGCGGTGACCCCGGCGATGGAGGCGATGTTGACGATCGCCCCGCCGTTGTCCTTCTGCCACGCCTTCCAGGTCTGCTGGGCGAAGCCGAGCGCCGAGACGACGTTGGTCTCGAAGACCTTGCGGGCGACGGCCAGGTCGACGTCGGCGATGGGCCCGAACACCGGGTTCGTCCCGGCGTTGTTGACCAGGTAGTCGACGCGGCCGAACGCCTCCATGGCCCGCTCCACGGCCTGGGCCTGGTGGGCCTCGTCATGGGCCTTGCCCGGCACGCCGACCGCCCACCCGGCGCCCAGCTTCTCGACGGCTTCCTTGAGGGCGTCCTCGTTGCGGCCGGTGATCACGACGCGGTCGCCACGGGCCACGAGGGCCTCGGCGATGCCGTATCCGATGCCCCGGCTGGCGCCCGTGACGAGCGCGACCTTGCCCGTCGGCTCCCGTTCCTCGGTGGTCATCTGTCCGTACCCTTCGGTCAGTCGAGCGGTCCGCCGGCCACGTACAGCACCTGGCCGGAGACGAAGCCGGCCCGCTCGTCCGTGAAGAAGGCGATGGCGTTGGCGATGTCCTCGGGGTCGCCGACGCGCTGCACCGGGATCTGGGACGCGGCCGCGGTCTGGAAGTCGTCGAAGCTCATGCCCACGCGGGCGGCGGTCTCGGCGGTCATGTCGGTGGCGATGAAGCCGGGGGCGACGGAGTTGGCGGTGACGCCGAACTTGCCCAGCTCCTTGGCCAGGGTCTTGGTGAAGCCCTGCATGCCGGCCTTGGCGGCGGCGTAGTTGGCCTGGCCGCGGTTGCCGAGCGCGGAGCTGCTGGAGAGGTTGACGATCCGGCCGAAGCCCGCGTCCACCATGTGCTTCTGGCAGGCGCGCGACATCAGGAACGCGCCGCGCAGATGCACGTTCATGACGGTGTCCCAGTCGCTGTCGCTCATCTTGAACAGCAGGTTGTCGCGGAGCACGCCCGCGTTGTTGACGAGGATGACCGGCGCGCCGAGCTCCGCGGCCACGCGGGCGACGGCGGTGTCCACCTGGGCGGAGTCGGAGACGTCGCAGCCGACGGCGAGGGCCTTGCCCCCCGCCGCCTCGATCTTCTCCACGGTGTCCGCGCAGGCCGCCTCGTCGAGGTCGAGAACGGCCACCGCCCGGCCCTCGGCGGCCAGCCGGACCGCGGTCGCCGCGCCGATACCACGGGCGGCGCCCGTGACCAGGGCTACGCGCTGCTCGGTGGTGGACATGCGGGTTCTCCTCACCTCGGAGGGCGGCTCTCCCGCCCTGAGCAGCGGATGAGCAACCGCTTAGTAGCTTCGGTCGATCAAGACGCTAGAAGCCCCGCCACCGGCTGTCAACGCCCTCCGCGCGCCACCCGGCCGCACCCCGCCCCGGGGCCCGGCCGACCGCCGGGCCCAGGAGGGGGACGTCATCCCCACCAGGACCACGGGTCCTTCACGCCACCGGGGGCACGCCCGCCTCACCTGGGGGCGCCTCTCGCCTCATCGGCGACGCGCCCTCACCTCACCAGCAGGTCGAGCAGGCGTTCCGGTTCGCCCTCGGGGTCCGCGGTCAGCCCCGTGTGCACCGGCCCGGGCTGGACGATCGTGCTGCGCGGCGCGATCAGCCAGCGGAACCGCTGACCGGGCGCGTCGCAGGCCGCCTGGCCCGCCCGTTCGCCACCGGCACACACACCCTCGACGGCGTGCAGCGCGGCGCGCACGCCCACCACGTCCGCCGTCGGGTCGAGCGCCAGCAGCCGCGCCTCGTCCAGGTGGATGCGGGCGGCGACGAAGGACCGCGCCTGACAGTAGACGACGACGCCGGCGTTGATCTGCTCACCGCGCTCGACGCGCGGGACGACGCGCAGCAGCGCGTATTCGAAGACTTCGCGTCCGTTGTTCCGGCCCGTCACTTCGCGGCCTTTCCGTCGAGCCTGACCCGCACCCACTCCGGGGCCTGCGAGGGTTGGTCGGCGGTGCGCTCGCCGATGGTGATCCGGTCGCCGATGGTGCGGGCGCGTTCGAGCAGCACCTCGACGTACGCGCGGCGCAGCGCGTCGGGGCTGTCGAAGCCCGGTTCGCCGGCGAGCCACTCGTCGGGGACGTCGGCGGCGACCTCCGTCAGCAGCTCCTCGGTGACCAGGGGCGCGAGTTCGGCCGCGGCCGCGGCGACGTCCGGGCCGAAGGAGGCCAGGACGTGGTCGGAGGCGTCGTACGGCTTGGCGGCCGAGGTCCGGGCGCCCGGCCAGTTGTGGTGCCAGATCATGGTCGCGCCGTGGTCGATGAGCCACAGCCGTCCGTGCCACACCAGCAGGTTGGGGTTGCGCCACGAGCGGTCGACGTTGTTGATCAGGGCGTCGAACCACACCACGCGCCCGGCCTCGGCCGCGTCGGTCTCGAAGGCGAGCGGATCGAAGCCGAGGGCTCCCGGCAGGAAGTCCATGCCGAGGTTGAGGCCGCCGCTGGCCTTGAGCAGCGCCTGCACCTCCTGGTCGGGCTCGCCGCGGCCGATGACCGGGTCGAGCTGGATCCGCGCCAGGTCCGGGACACGCAGCCCGAGCCGGCGGCCCAGCTGCCCGCAGACGACCTCGGCGACCAGCGTCTTGCGGCCCTGGCCGGCGCCGGTGAATTTCATGACGTACGTACCGAGATCGTCGGCCTCGACGATGCCCGGCAGTGAGCCGCCCTCGCGCAAGGGCGTCACATAGCGGACGGCTGTGACTTCGGGGAGCATCGTCACAGGCTACTCGGCCGTTGAACACCGGGAGCGCGCGAGCCGTATGCCTCCTCGACCCAGCCGACTCCTCGATCAGCGAAGGAGCGATCATGACGCATTCGTCACCCGTACCGGCCGGAGCCACACGCCGTACCGTCGTCGCGGCGGCCGGAGCCTCCGGCCTCGCGGTGCTGCTCGCCGCCTGCGGCGACTCGGACGACGGCCACAAGAGCGGAGCGCCCGGGGCGGGCGAGAGCGGTGGCCTGGCCCGGACGTCCGACATCCCGGAGGGCGGTGGGAAGGTCTTCGCCGACCGGAAGGTCGTGGTCACGCAGCCGGCGAAGGGCGAGTTCAAGGCGTTCTCCGCGGTGTGCACCCATCAGGGTTGCCTGGTGAACAAGGTGGCCGAAGGGACCATCGACTGCCCGTGCCACGGCAGCAAGTTCTCCGTCGCCGACGGCAGCGTGCGCAACGGTCCCGCGACCAAGCCGCTGCCGCCGGTGCGCGTGTCGGTGAAGGGCGACTCGCTCACCCTGGAGTGAGCCGCGCCGGGCCGGGGCGCGACCGGGGCCGGACCGGGGCGCTCAGCGCGGGCGCCGTCGCCAGCCGTGCAGCAGCGCTTCGGTGGTGGTGACGCTCGCGACGAGCGCCAGGGTGTGGCGCACGACGGCCGCGGTGTAGTCGGCGGGCACCCCGGCGATGGCGTCGGAGGGCACCACGGCGGTATAGCCGAGGTTGACGGCGTCGAAGACGGCGTTGGGGACCGCGACGTTGGCCGACACGCCCGTGACGACCAGGGTGCGGCAGCCGATGTTGCGCAGCAGGGCGTCCACGCCCGTGCCCGCCAGCGGCGACAGCCCGTGCAGCCGGCGTACGACCAGATCACCGTCGCCGACCGGGATCGGGTCGGCGACGCGTACGGCCAGGCTGCCGGTGAGCTGCTGCACGGGCAGTCGTTCGGCGAGGCGGAAGAGACGGGCGTTGCGACTGGCGCCCCGCCCGTCGGGGCGGCGTTCGGCGACGGCATGGACGACCTGCACGCCCGCCTCGTGCGCCCCGGCGACCAGCCGGGCGACGTTGGCCAGCGCCCCGGAGGCGCGGGCGGCGGCGGCCAGCTCGGGCAGGGCGCTGCCGGGGCCGACGACGCCGCGCTGGCACTCGACGGTCAGCAGCACGGTGGTCGCCGGGTCGAGCCCCTCGGCGAGCTGTTCCTGCGGCGGCGCCATGGTGCTCCTCGTCGGGGCGTGCGTACGGACCGTGTGCGCGATCGGCGCGGTGGGGCCGGGGCGCGAGGGTAACGGGCATTGCGCGGCGCGGGGAAGAGGCCGATGATTTCTGATGGCCAGTCAGAAGACTGGGCCGTGGCGGGCAGGGGGTGCGGGCATGACCGGCACACAGCGGCGGGGGCGCGGGGCGATGATGTCACCGGCCGAGCTGGACGCCTTCCTCACCGGGCAGCGCACCTGCCGGGCGGCGACGACCGGCCGGGACGGGCGTCCGCACGTCAGCGCGCTGTGGTTCGCGTGGGACGGACGGGCGCTGTGGCTGTACTCCCTCACGCGCAGCCGGCGCTGGGCCGACCTGCGGCACGACCCGCGCCTGGCGGTGGTGGTCGACGACGGCCTGGCGTACGGGGAGCTGCGCGGGGCCGAGCTGTCGGGCGCGGTGGCGTTCGTCGGCGAGGTCCCGCGGACCGGGGAGCCGTGCCCTGAGCTCGCCGCCCCGGAGCGGCTCTTTGCGGCGAAGTACTTCGGCGCCGGCGACTTGCCGCACGACGGCCGGCACGCCTGGCTGCGGCTGGTCCCGGAGTCGGTGGTGTCCTGGGACTTCCGCAAACTGGCGCTGCCGCCGGGCGCCCGGGCGGAGCGGCCGCGGCCGGAGGGCTAGGGGGTGTCCACAAAGCAGCGCCCGGCCCGGGACTCCCCCGGCCACCGCCGGGAGGTGCCCCCGGCAGACGCGCGGCCTGATCCGGGCTGACCCACACGCCACGCCCTGGCCGGGCGGCGCTCAGCCGCCGCCGAGCGCCGTCCCGGCCGCGCGCAGGGCGTCGACCGCCGCCCGGATCGAGGGCCTGCGGTCCGCGTCCGCCCGCCAGATGGCGAACACGTGCCGGCGCATCGTGTGCCGCACCGGCACCACGCGCACCCCTTCCGGCACCGGTCCCCGCCCCAGGCGCGGCGCGACCGCGATGCCGAGTCCCGCCGCGACCAGGGCGAGCTGGGTGTGGTGTTCCTCCGCCATGTGCGAGATGCGGGGCTCGACCCCCTTGCCGCGCAGGGTGAACAGCAGCCAGTCGTGGCAGAACTCGCCCCGCGGCCAGGAGATCCACTCGTCCTCCGCGAAGTCCTCCAGCACCACCTCGTCCCGGTCGGCGAGCGGATGGCCGGCGGGTACCGCCACGTCGGCCAGGTCGTCGAGCACGGGCGCCTTGGCCAGGCCGTCCGGCACGGGCAGCGGCTTGTTGTACCAGTCGAGGACGACGGCCACGTCGATGTCCCCGCGCACCACGCGCGGCACCGCCTCGTCCGGTTCCATCTCCTCCAGCCGGGCCCGCAGCTGCGGGTGCTCGACGCGCAGGCCGGCGAGGGCGGCGGGGAAGAGGCCGCGCGCCGCCGTCGGGAAGGCACCCATGAGCAGTTCGCCGACGGCCCGGCCGCGTTGGGCCTCCAGGTCGGCCTGGGCCAGCTCCACCTGCGAGAGGATGCGCGACGCGTGCTCCGCCAGCAGCCGGCCCGCGTCGGTGAGGCGGACGCCGCGGCCGTTCTTCGCCAGCAGCTGCTGGCCGGTCTCGCGCTCCAGCTTGGCCAGCTGCTGCGACACCGCGGAGGTCGTCACGTGCAGCCCGTCCGCCGCGCCGCTGACGGAGCCATGGCGGGCGACGGCGTGGAGGGTCCGCAGGCGCTCGAGGTTCAACATGTAAGCGATGCTACGCGATGGTTCCACAATTATTTGCTTGTTCTAAGACATCGCAGACCCGCATCGTGGGTGTCATGAGCACCGTCGCCACACCCACGCCATCCGCCAGCCCCTCCTCCCCATCCACCTCGGCCCCCACCGCCTCTCCGGCATCTCCGGCCCCCGGGAAGGGGCAGGAGCAGGGCCCGCGCAGGATCGACTGGCGGATACGGTTCGGGGTCCTCTCCCTGATCTGGGGCTTCAGCTTCGTCTTCATCAAGCTCGGCACCGACGGCTTCGCCCCGCCGTACGTCTCCTTCGGCCGCATGTTCTTCGGCGCGCTGGTGCTCATGGCCGCCCTGCTGGTCACGCGGCAGCGACTGCCGCGCTCCGCCCGGACCTGGGGGCACCTGACGGTCGCGGCGTTCCTGTGCAACGCCCTTCCCTTCACGCTTTTCGCCTACGCCGAGCTGACGATCTCGACCACCCTGGCCGGCATCTGCAACGCCACCACCCCGCTGTGGGGCATGGTGCTCTCCCTGGTGGCGCTCTCCGAGGACCGGCCGACCCGCCGCCGGTTCGCCGGCCTCGGTCTCGGGTTCGTCGGCGTGCTGATCGTCCTGGGCGTGTGGCAGGGCTTCTCGGGGCAGGACCCGAAGGGCACCGGCCTGGCGCTGATCGCCGCCGCCAGCTACGCCGTCGGCTGGATCTACGTCCGGCGCACGCTCTCCGGCACCGGCGACTCCCACCTGGCGATGTCCGGCAGCCAGCTGCTCCTCGGCGCGGTGCAGCTCGGCGTGGTCGCCCCGCTGCTCAGCCCCCTGCCCACCGCCTTCCCCACCGTGCCGCTGCTCGCGGTCTTCGCCCTCGGCGCACTCGGCACCGGTCTGGCGTTCCTGCTCCAGTACGCCCTCGTGGCCGAGGTCGGTCCGACCACCGCGACGCTGACGACCTACTTCATCCCGGTCGTGTCGACCACGGCGGGCGTGGCGCTCCTCGGCGAGGGGCTCAGCTGGAACACCCCCGTCGGTGCGGTGATCGTCCTCGCCGGCGCGGCGCTCACCCAGGGCAAGGGGAGCACCAAGGCCGCCGGCGCCAAGGTCGTCGCGGCGGGTTCCGAGCCGGCGAAGGCGCAGTCGTCCTGACGACCCGGCCGCGTGGAGCCGGTCACGGGCGCGATGGCGTCCGTGACCGGCTCCACGCCGTTTCATCGCCGTCCGTCGTCGTTCGTCGCCGGCGGGGACCGCCGTCAGCCGGACGCCGGGTGGGGCAGCGGCTCGGAGGCGGGGCTCTGGGCGGGCCTCACCTCGCCGGCGTCATCGTGCTCCGCCACCCCCGTCGCCACCGTTGCCCCGGCAGGCTCAGGCGTCACGGGACCTCCGCCCGCCACCGGCACGGAGGCCGCCGTGCCGCGCGTCTCCGCCCAGGCCAGCGCGACCACCGCGCTCAGCAGCACGGCCGTGCCCACGGCCGTCGCGGTGGTCAGGTGCTCGCCGAGGAAGGCGACCGCGAGGGCCGCCGCCGTGACGGGCTCCAGCAGGGTGATCACCGTCACCGTCGTGCCGCGCACCGCCACGAGCCCGGCGAAGAACAGCCCGTAGGCCAGCACCGTCGGCACCGTCACCAGATACGCCAGCAGCCCCACGGTGCGCCCCAGTTCGTGGGCGCGCGGCCACAGGCCCTCGGCGAGCGCGAGGGGCAGGACGCAGACCGTGCCCACGCCGAGGGAGGTCAACGTGGTGGTGAAGGGGTCGGTGCCCCGGCCCCGGCCGCCGAAGTACCGGGTGGCGACGGTGAGCAGCGCGTAGCCGGCGCCCGACAGCAGCCCCATGGCCACTCCGGCCGGGCGCACCTCGCCCGTGCCGTCACCTCCGAGCATCAGCACGGCCAGCCCGGCGAGGGCGCCCGCGACCGCCACCCGGCCGCCCGCGCCGAGGCGTTCGCCCATGAGCAGCCGGCTGCCGAGCGCCACCATGACGGGCGCGGCCCCGAGCGTGACGACGGTGCCGACCGCTATGCCGGTCCCGTCGACCGCCGCGAAGTACGCCGCCTGGAAGACGGTGAACCCCGCGCCGACGACCAGGGCTCGGACGACCCTGCGGCCCTTCGGCTCGTACGGGCCCGGGGCGGCCTGCCGCCTGGGGGCGCGGCGCACGGCCAGGACCGCCAGCATCAGGAGGAAGCCGCCGAACGTGCGCCAGAAGGTGAGCGCCAGCGGGCCGAGCCCGCTGCTGTCGAAGACGAGGGCCGCCGTCGCCCCGGACGTGCCCCAGGCGACGGCCGCGACGGTGACGTAGACGAGCCCGCGGCCGACGGAGACGCCGGAGCCCGTGCGGGGGCCGCCCGAAGACGGGCAGGCCGGAAGAGAGGAGTTGTGCATGACTGTTCTCCCGCGGAAGACATGAGTGATCGCGTGGTCACGTCTGCGGGCAGCGGCGATCCGCCCGGGAACCTCGTCCCGGGCCCGGTCCTCCGGGGGCGGCCGCCCGCGCTAGGCGGCGGGAGGCGGCAGAACAGTCATCGGCATGATCGACACCCTAGGCCCAGTGGTTGCCGCCGGACAACTCCCTCTCGGGACCCGCCGCGGGCCGCACGCCCTCCGTCGCGGCCACCGGCGCCCCGGACGCCGCCTTGGGCGTGGAACTCTGCGCGATGAACGCGCCCAGCAGCACCACGAGCCCGCCGGCGATCTGCGGCGCGGCGAGGTGCTCCCCGAGCAGCACCCACGCCAGCACGGTGGCGATGACCGCCTCCAGGCAGGCGACCACGCCGGCCACCTGCGGGGAGAGGCGACGCACGGACACCACGCCGGTGAGGTAGGCGGCCACGGTCGCGACCAGGACGATCCAGCCGAGCAGCGCCAGCGCCGGCAGGCGGGTGCCGTTCATGGACGCGCTGCCGGCGAGCACCGGCCAGTCCACGTTCCAGGGGCGTGCCACGGCGGTCAGCAGAAGGGCGCCGAAGAGGAGGCCGTAGGCGATGACACCGACCGGGTCGGCCGGCTCGTCGCCGTCGCTGCCGTGGTCGGCGAGGACGAAGTAGCCCACCTGGCAGCAGGCCGCGCCCAGGGCCAGGAGCAGTCCGATCGCGTCGAAGCTCAGGCCGGACCACACCTGGACGACGCAGGCGAGCCCGCCGGCGGCGAGGAGCACGCCGAGGGCGGCGGCCCGGCTGACCGGCCGGCGCTGGACGAAGCGCACCCAGCCGAGCACCAGCGCCGGGGCCAGGTATTCGACGAGCAGGGCCACGCCGACCGGAATGCGGGATATCGCGGCGAAGTAGCAGGCCTGGACGCCCGCGACGGCCAGCAGGCCGAAGCCGGCGAGCAGCGCCGGGCGGCGCGTGAGCAGGTTGCGGTGGCGCCAGGCGACGGGCAGCAGGACCAACGCGGCGCCGGTCACGCGCAACCACACCACGTGCAGGGGGTCCAGGCCCGCCTCGATCAGGGGCTTGGCCGCGACGCCCGATCCGCCGAACGCCAGCGCGGACACCAGGGCGAGGCCCAGTCCGGAAATCCTGTTGTCAGTCTGCCGCATCGCTGCATGATGGCAGCAAACGTCAGCACCGTCATCCCTTACACTCCTGGCGACCGGGCTCAGGGGCACGCCCGCGCCGCCCGAGCCCGAGGGCACGCTCCCACCGCCCCCACGCGTCGCGGCCCCGGGTCAGGAGCACTCCGAACAGGCGGCGTGGGCCAGGCGCGTGGCCAGCAGCGCGGTGTCGACGCCGGCCCGGTGCAGGACGTCGACGGCGCGGCACTGCCGGTCGCGCAGCAGGGCGGCGAGCAGGTCCGTCCCCCGCACCGGGCCCGACCGGCGCGCCAGGGCCCGCACATGCGCCTCACGCATGGCCTCGGCCGCGGCCGGCGACCAGCCGGGTACGCCGTCGCCGGGCAGCACGGGCAGGGCGCCCGAGTCCTCGACGGTGCCGCTCCAGCGCAGCCCGTAGCCGATGGTGCGCTGGACGAGGTAGCCGAGCAGCCGGGCGACCTGGGCGGGGCCGCCGTCGAAGGCGGCGCGGGCCTCGGGGTCGGCCTCGAGCAGCGTGTGGAGCAGGTGGGCGGTGTCGACCTGCCGGTCGCCGTCGCGCGCGGCACGCCTGCGGGCGCCCGCGACCGCCGAGGCGAGCTCCATGCTCAGCCGGCTGTCGTTCGCGCTCCCGGCCCATCCGCTGTCAGGTGTACGGCTTTGCACCCTCCCACCCCATCAGTCCCATGTGATGAGAGCATCCCCGGAAGGTCGCATTCGCGCATCCGACGCCGGTTGGGGACTGGTGATCGAATCCTCATCCTCCAGGAGGAGACGTGCCGCGCCCGTCTCAGGGGCGCACGGCCCTCGCACGCCTAGGTGACCTCCAGCGCGGCCGTCCGCGACCCCGCGGTGAACGTGTACGTCCCCCGCTCGACGCGCGGGGACCCGGCGCCGTCGACGTCGCCCGGGGTCACCGCGAGAGCCCGCGCGGGCACGGTGAGCCGCACGGTCTTCTCCTCCCCCGCCCTCAGGCGCACCTTGGTGAAGGCCACGAGTCTGCGCGGCGGCGCCAGCACCTCGCTCACCGGCCGTGACGCGTACACCGGAACCACCAGGTCGCCGTCGCGCCCCCCGGTGTTGGCGACCCGTACGCCGATCCGCACGTCGTCGCCCGCCGGGACGGATGCGGCGGCCAGGGTGACCGCGTCGAAGCGGTACGTGGTGTACGACAGGCCGGCACCGAAGTCGTACGCCACGTCGTGGGCCGACTCGGCGCCGGAGTTCGTACCGGGCAACTGCTGGTGGTAGAGCGGTTCGTTGCCGGTCCTGCGGGGCCAGGACACCGGCAGGCGTCCGCTCGGGTCGGTCCGGCCGAACAGCACGTCCGCCACGGCGTGGCCGCCTTCGGTGCCGGGCAGCCACGACATCAGCAGGCCGTCCGTCCCCGCCGCGTCGCCCAGGACGAGCGGGCGCCCGGCGAGCACCACCACGACGACGGGCCTGCCGGTCGCCTTCAGCGCTCCGACCAGGGACTGCTGGTCCGCGGAGAGTTCGGGGCGCGGGCTGTCCGCCTCGCCTTCGGCGGCGGCCCTCTCGCCGACGACCACCACGGTCACGTCGGCGTCCCGGGCCTCGGCCACCGCGTCGGCGGGGTCCGGGGCATGGACGACGCGGGTGCCCGCGGGCGCGGCCTGTTCGATCCCCGCGAGCACGGTCGTGCCGGGCAGCCGCACTCCGCCGGGCACCCGTTGCCAGCCGACGGTCCAGCCGCCCGCCTGGTCGTCGATGTCGTCCGCGAAGGAGCCCGCGACGACGACCTTCTTCGCCGTCGCCCGCACCGGCAGGGTGTGACGCTCGTTGCGCAGCAGCACCTGCGAGTCGGCTGCGGCACGCCGGGCCAGGTCCCGGGCGGCCCCCGCGACGTCGGCGTCCGCGCGCTCGGCGTCGACGTACGGCCTCTCGAAGAGCCCGAGGCCGAACTTGAGCCGCAGCACGCGTCCGGCCGCCTCGTCGACGCGCTCCCGGGAGACCAACCCCTGTCGTACGGCCGTGCGCAGGGCTCCGGTGAAGTCGCCCGCCTCGTACGGCTCCATCGCCATGTCGACGCCGGCGTTGACGGCCAGCGCGACGGCGTGCGGGTAGTCCGCCGCGACCTTGTACCTCGTCCACAGGGCACGGACGTCCTGCCAGTCGGAGACCGTCACCCCGGTGAACCCCCACTGACGGCGCAGCACCTGGGTCAGGAGGTGGCGGGAGGCGGTCACCGGCACGCCGTTGACGGCACCGGAGTTGACCATCACCGTCTTCGCCCCCGCCTCGACCGCCGTGCGGTACGGCGCGAGGAGGGTGTCCTGGAGGTAGCGGGGCGAGACGTCGGCGGGCACGCGGTCGTGACCGTTGGCGGGTTCGGAGTACCCGCCGAAGTGCTTCACCGTGGAGGCGACGTCCTTCACGCCTCCGGCGCCCTCGGTGCCCCGTACGCCGGCCGCGGCCAGGGCGCCCGCGAGCAGCGGGTCCTCGCCGTATGTCTCGTAGTAGCGCCCCCAGCGCCGGTCCCGGGCGAGGTCGGCGACGGGCGCGAAGTTCCAGTCGATGCCGGTGGCGGCGACGGCGCGGGCCGTCGCCCGGGCCGTGTCGTGGACGAGTGAGGGGTCCCAGGAGGCGGCGAGCCCGATCTGGTGGGGGAAGACGGTGGCACCGAGCACGTTGTTGTGACCGTGGACGGCGTCGGCTCCGTAGAGGACGGGGACGTGCAGCCGGCTGTGCTCCACGGCGTACTTCTGCACCGCGTTGACCATGCGGGCCCAGTCGCGCGGCGTGTTGCGGGGCGGTCCCATGCCGCCGCCGGAGAGGACGGAGCCGACCGCGTGGTCGTGGAGCACGGTCTTCATGCAGGCCTCGCCGAGCTCGCCGCCGCCGTCGCGGCAGTCGCCCTGGAGCCTGACGACGGCGATCTGGACCATCTGCCCGATCTTTTCGTCGAGCGTCATGCGGCGCAGCAGATCGTGGGCCCGCTCGTCCGGCGACGCCCGGGCGTCACGATGGCGCGGCGTCTCGCCGCCGGCGCCGGCGGGAACGGCGGCGAGGGAGGCCGCGCAGACGGCGGCGGCCGCGGCGAGTGCCAGGGCGTGCCCGCGAAGTGGCGCCGCGCGCCCGCCAGGGCGCGGCCCGGGGCGTCTGGCGCCGGGGGCACCTGCCAGCGGTGGCTGGGGGATCTCCGGGGCAGGCGGGACGTTGCGGACACGGCCTGGGGAGGGATGTCTCCAGCGCGTGGGCAGGGCCATGGCGGGGACTCCGTTCGTCGGATCCGGAACCGGAGTCTGACCACGCCCTGACGAACCGTCAAGGAACGCGGCGGGGGTGCCCGGCGGTTTCCCGTCGGGCACCCCCTTTCCGGCCGGGCCCCGTCCGGCTCACGAGCCGACCCGGGCCAGCCGTCCGGCCGGCCCGTGAGCCGGGCAAGTCCCCCGTCGCGCCTTCGGCAGCCGTCAGCCCTCGTCGGCCAGGATCAGGTACAGCTTCTTGCGCGTCTCGTTGATGACCGCCAGGGCCTTCTCCCGCTGCTCGGCGCTGCCGGTCTTCCAGACCTGCCCGAAGGCCTCCATCAGGCCGAAGCCCGCCTGGCGGATCTCCTGCATCGCCTCCCAGTCGACGCCGCGCCCGACGTCCTCCCACGGGGTGGCGGGGCCGGCGTCGGCCTCGGCGCGGCCGGACTCGGTGAGCGTGAACAGCTTCTTGCCGCCCTCGCTCTCACTGGCGATCAGCCCTTCGTCCTCAAGCAGCTGGAGCGTGGGATAGACGGAGCCGGGGCTCGGCTTCCACGCGCCGCCACTGCGTTCGGCGATCTCCCGGATCATCTCGTAACCGTGCATCGGACGGTCCTTGAGCAGGGCGAGGATCGACGCGCGCACGTCCCCGCGCCGCGCCCTGCCGCCGGGGCCACCACGCCCGCGGCCACCGAAGGGCGGCCCCCCGAAAGGCGGCCCGAAGGGCCCGAAGGCACGACGGCCGCCGAAGCCGGGCGGCCCGTACGGGCCGGGGCCGTGGTGCTCATGACCATGTCCATGGAAACGCATGTACGTACCCCAATCGTTGATCGGTCGCGATGCTTCGACGATATATCGGAAACTATCGAATGACAATCCCTTGGCGCGGTGGAGTGTTGACCTGTCTCAGTGAAGGTTGATGCGATCTCAGGCAAGCTGCACCGATGCGGTTTCGTCTCAGCAAAGCTTGAAGACCCGATGGTTTGTCTCAGTGAAGATTGATCGCCTTAGGTCATTGCCGAGACCGAGCGGCAAAGATGGCCCGTGAGCGCTTGAGTTGGCCTGGCCAGTCCCACAGGTCAACCCCCGCGCTCGCTCACACACCAAGCTTCCCTGCGGCAATGTGCGCCCGGGGTGTCTCCTCAGGCCTCGGAGACTGTCCTGTCCTATCGAAGATGTTCCGCAGCGCCGCGAGCGCACCAGGCAGCCGTGATGGGATATGCACCTTTGGTGTGCATGCGGCCACGAGCAAATAGCTGTTCGGTGCATGCGTTGGCGGCCTTCGGTGAACGCTTCGAGCGCCCCAGTTCCACGCCGGTTCACGCCCCTTCCCGGCATGCCGGGTTCGCGTCACTCTGGCGTTGACCTGCGTGAGTGTTCCGATTTACCGACTTGCAGCGGGAGTGCATTTCATCTCGTTTTGCGCGTAGGGGGCGTGATGGATCCGATCACTTTGGCGGCCGGGACGGCTCTGGTGGGAGCGATAGCCACCGACGGGTGGGTGCAGGTCCGAGAGACGCTGGTCGGGCTGTGGCGTCGGGCGAGTCCGGAGCAGGCCGACGTAATCGACGCGGAGCTCGTCGAGGCCCGCGCACAGGTGCTGGCGGCACGCCAGGCCGGAGAAGGGGATGCCGAGCAGGTACTGGCTGCCGCCTGGCAGAGTCGCCTGCAGGCTCTGTTGCACGCGAATCCGGCGGTGGCCGTAGAACTGAGGCAGTTGCTGGATACGCGGCTCGGGGGCGCGTCGGCCT
The DNA here is from genome assembly GCF_002939475.1 of Streptomyces cinnamoneus. Classification (NCBI taxonomy): domain Bacteria; kingdom Bacillati; phylum Actinomycetota; class Actinomycetes; order Kitasatosporales; family Streptomycetaceae; genus Streptomyces; species Streptomyces cinnamoneus. The sequence continues at coordinate 1,068,325 of NZ_PKFQ01000001.1, forward strand.
CGGAGGAGGGCGTGCAGAGCGGGGTTTCGGTGATGCGGGCGGAGGCTTCCGGTAGCGGACGGGTCTATCAGGCCGGTCGTGACCAGCACATCACCGAGCGATGAGCGAGCCAGGGGATCCGCAGTCCGGCGATGAGGAGGCGCGTCAGCATGCCGCGGCCCCCGGCTCGGCACGGATCTACCAGGCTGGCCGTGACCAGCACATCGCGGAACGGGATCTTCACCTGCATTATCAGGATGGGGTACGCCGGGCCCGCCGGACCGCGCCGGGCACACGGCATGGGGAGTGTCCATATCCGGGCCTGGCTGCCTTCACCGCCGATCAGGAACGCTGGTTCTTCGGCCGGGACGCGATGACCGCAGATCTGCTGATCCGGCTGGACGAGCGGCTGAACGGCGGCGGGCCGCTCATGGTGGTCGCACCGTCCGGGGCGGGCAAGTCCTCGCTCCTGCGGGCCGGTCTGCTGCCCGCCCTCGCACGCGGCGCCCTGCCCGCCGCTGGATCGGCGGACTGGCCGCGCGTGCTGTTCACGCCCACCGCGCACCCGATGACTGCTCTCGCTTCCAGTCTCGCCGAGGCCACCGGCGTCGGACCGCAGGAGCTGATCAGCGCATTGGCGACCAGCCCGCAGGCATGCGTGGCGCTGCTGAGGAGGCCGCCCCGCGGGCCATCGGGCGGCAGTTCCCAGGCGGTCCGCCGCATGGTCCTGGTCATCGACCAATTGGAAGAGGCGTTCACCCTCTGCCACAGCGCACGGGAGCGCCGCGACTTCCTCGACGTACTGACCGCCCTCGCCCAGCCGTGTCCGGACGGCACGGCTCCGGTCGCGCTGGTGGTGTTCGGTCTACGGGCGGACTTCTACGCGCCGTGCGCCGACTACCCACAACTGCGAACTGCCTTACAGAACGGGCAGATCGTGGTTGGCCCGATGACGGAGGGTGACCTCAGGGAGGCGATCTTGTTCCCGGCGGCAGCTGCCGGCCTGCAGGTCGAGCCAGGCCTGGTCGAGCTGCTGCTGCGTGATCTCGGTGCGCATGCCCAGCGCACCACGGCGAACACCCCGGTCGGCCAAGAGCTGCCGGGGGCCTATGATGCAGGACGGCTGCCGCTGCTGGCCCACGCCCTGCGGGCCACCTGGCAGCAACGCCACGGCAGCACACTCACAGTGGACGGCTACCAGGCCACCGGCGGAATTCGCCATGCCATCGCCACCACTGCGGAGAGCCTCTTCACCACCCTCGACGCGCCCGGGCAGGCGGCCGCCCGCACGCTGTTCCTGCGCATGGTCATGGTCGGTGACCGCTGTGAGGACACCCGGCGCCCGGCCTCCTATACGGACCTGTTCATCGCAGGCGGTCAGTCCAGGACCACCGCTGCGGTCATCGACACTTTCACCCGCGGCCGACTGCTGACCCGACAGCAGGACACCGTGGAGATCAGCCACGAGGCACTGCTGCACGCATGGCCCAGGCTGCACCGTTGGATCAACACCGACCGGGCCGGCCACATCACCCACCAGAACCTCGAACAAGCCGCCACCGAGTGGGAACATGCCCACCGCGACACCGACCTGCTCTACCGGGGCACCCGCCTGGAGACGGCCCTCGCCTGGGCCGACCGCGCACACCAAGACGACATCACCACCACAACAGGAGCTTTTCTCGCCGCGTCCACCCGCCATGAACGCCGTGCCGCCCGGCTACGCCGCTCAGTGATCGCCATCCTGGCTGCCCTGGCGCTAATTGCTTCCGCTGCCGCGGTCATAGCCTTCCAGCAACGTGCCACCGCCACAGCGCAGCGTGGCACAGCCGTCTTCAACCAGGTTAAAGCCCAGGCCGACCGCCTGCGCGACAGCCAGTCCTCACTCGCCGCACAGCTCGACCTCGCTGCCCACCGCATGCGACCCGACGACCCCGACGTGCGAACCCGGCTCATCGACGACGCAAACAGCCCACTGTCGAGGCCCCTCCCCGGTGCCGCCGGGCCGTTCAACGCCATGGTGTTCAGCCCTGACGGCCGGCTGTTGGCCGGTGGCCGCGATGACGGAACGCTCCAGCTCTGGAGGTTCAGTGACGCCGCCCACGCAGAGCCCGTCGGTCATGTGACCAGCAGCTCACGGGGCGGCCCGGTCTTCAGCGTGGCCTTCAGCCATCACGGGAGTCTGCTCGCCACGGCCAACAACGACGGCGCGGTCCGCCTCTTTGACATCAGCGACCCCACACATCCCAGGCTGCTCGGTCACACGCCGCTCACCAGCGCGGCCACCGGTCCGGCCGCCTTCTCCATGGCCTTCAGCCCGGACGACAAGACGATGGCCAGCGCCAGCAACAACAAGTGGGCCCAACTGTGGGACATCTCAGACCCGCGTCGCCCCACAGCACGGGGCCGCACACCGGCCAGCAGTCAGAGCGGCTTCGTCACCGCTGTGGCCTTCAGCCCGAATGGCCACACCCTCGCAAGCCGTACAGACGAGGGACTCCAACTGTGGGACACCCGCAATCCGGCTGCCCCGGTGTCCTTGGGATATGCCGCTGGAGGCATCGCGGGCGACAACGGTAACGTCGTTGCCTTCAGCCCCGACGGACATACAGTGGCAGCTGGCTCGGCGGACGGCACCGTGCAGATGTGGGACGTATCCCAAGCGCTCCACCCGACATCTCTGGGACGGCCTCTGATCGGCCATCTCTCGGAGGTCACCGCGGTGGCCTTCAGCTCTGATGGAAAGACGCTCGCCAGCGCGAGCACGGATCACACCGTACGGCTGTGGAAACTGGCCGATCCGGCCGCAGTGAAGCCGCAGGAGCGGCTGACCGGCCACGTCACCGACGTCCGCACCGTGGCCTTCGCTCCAAGCGGAAGCACACTGGTCACGGCCGGGACCGACAAGGCCGCCCAACTGTGGGACCTCGGGCATAACGTCCTGACCAGGGACACATCCATCACCACCCAGGCGTTCAGCCCCGACAGCCAGACCATGACCACAGCGAGCCAGGACGGGGTGATCCGCCGTTGGAACATATCCGACTCGAATCATCCAGCACTGCTGGACAGCGCTCGCCTCAGCGCCAACCCAGACCGCGTCACCCTCAGCCCGGATTCCCACACAGTCGCCATCGTTGACAGCAACCACAGCGATATACGGCTATGGAACGTCACTGACCTCCGCAGCCCGAAGCTGATCGGCGCCGCACCAGGCACCAGCGACACCAAACTATTCTTCGTCTGGATGGCGTTCAGCCCGAACGGGCACACCTTTGCCGCCAGCGACCAGACCGGCCCATGGCTCTGGGAAATCACCGGCTCCGCACATATCACGCTGGTCCACCGGCAGATTGCCGGCGCCGGGGAATACGGGGTGCGGGAACTGGCCTTCAGCCCCAACGGACATCTTCTCGCCGGCTTGCAAGACGGCGACGAAGGAGGGGTGCGCCTGTGGCGCATCACGGACCCCGCTCATCCTGAGCAGCTCGGCCACGCCCCGGTCCGGAGTGGCTTAACGATGGCGTTCAGCCCGGACGGCAACTACATCGCCACTGGCGGAGAGGACGGCACCATAAGCCTGTGGAAGATCGCCGACCCAGGCCGTCCCGCAGCCACGAGCACCTTCTCAGCCCGCACCGGCAGTGTCGGCACGATCGCCTTCAGCCCCGACGGACACGCTCTGACCACAGGCGGCGCGGACGGCGCGATCAGGCTGTGGAATGTGTCCGCCCCCTCCCGGCCTGTTGCGTTCGGACAGCCGCTCACCAGCCATACAGGCGAGGTCTCTTTGGTCGCGTTCAGCCCGACGGGGCGCACGCTGTTCAGTACTGGGATGGACGGAACGGTACGGCTGTGGGACACCGACATCAACCGGACCATCGCCCGAATCTGCGATGTCACCAAAACGACCCTCAACCGCCAGCAATGGCAGGAGCGTCTCCCAGGGCTGCCGTTCAACCCGCCATGCGCGTAAAGGGCCGAGTCACCAACTGCAATCAGCGCTATACCTACTGCGCTGACAGTCAAAATATCCAAGATGTCTATCGTGCCGATGCTCCGATCAAGGTTCAACGAGATCGGTCAACCTTTGCCGAGGCAGGACAAGCCGATCTGAATGAAGGCGACAATTGAGCGTTCCACTTGACGAAACAATCCAACTGAAGCGCTTAGCCTCAATTGCGGCACCGGTCGCCCGTGACCGCGATCGATTTCGGTTATTTGCGCTTCTTTGGCTGCTCAGGCCAGCCGCGGGATAGCCGGTAGCACTTGAGTGAGCACCAGCGCCGGTCCCTGCCGTCCCTGCGACGGTCGAACGGCTTCCGGCACTGTTCGCAGGTCAGCGGTTTGAAGAAGACGGCTGGGCTGTGGCCGCGGTGGGTCCGTGTGCGACAACGGCGGCTGCACCAGCGGCGATGGGGGTCGGAGGGGGACTTCGCTTCTATCGGGGTTCCGCAGAACGCACATGTCCTGGAGGGCAGAGGAAGCCCGTGCCGCGCGATCAGCCAGTTCCAGCGGGAGACCTGCCGACTGCAGTTCTCAGAACAGGTGCGTTCGGAAGTCTGGGTGGTTGGCGGCAGGGGGCGGCCGCAAGCGGCGCAGGCGTGTGGTTCGTGCTGCCCGGTGGTGCCCTTGTTGCGGAGTTGACGTTCGATGTAGGCCACTCTGCGGCAGCCGGAGGAGCAAAGCCGGTAGCGTTGGCCGAACTGGATCTTCATGGGTTCCTTGCAGATCCGGCAGGGCTCGGTGACCTCGCGTTTGGGGGATGGGCGGGTGCGGCATCGGGCGGAGCAGTAGCGGGGCCGATTGCCGAAGGTGCGGTCGAGCAGGAAGGCGGAGCCGCACTCCTTGCACTTGGCTGTGTCGAGCGTCTTCCGCAGCCGTCCGGCGTCGCGACCGGTGACCATAGCAAGCCGTTCCCAGGACGGCCTGCCTCGATATCCAGGCGGTCCGGCGAGGAAACCTCGCAGGTAGGCGGGTGGGAGGCAGTTGGCGTGGGCAAGGCGGGCGATGAAGGGATAGCAGCCTTCACCAGCGATCGGCCGGACTTGGAAAGGGAGCTTGACGATCGACTCGCCGTTCGTGCTGGGCTGTGTCACGTGCTCGTGTCCGGGCTGCCGGGAGGCCTGCGGCGGGAAGCGACGTCCAGGTCGACGGCCAGCAGACCGGCCTTGGTGATCTTCTCGGTGCCGGTGAGGATGGCGTCAACGGCGGCTCCGCGGAGCTGATGAGACAGCGAGCCGATCATGCCGCTGGTGCGGGTGTGAAGGAAGCGGTCCAGCCGGGACAGGGTGCCGCGTTTGTGCTGGTGCAGCAGCAGGTTCGCCTCCATCTGAGCGACGAGCGACTTCCATTCCGCGTTGTAAGGGAAGGGGTGGGTGTCGACCGGAGTGAAGCGGGCAGCGATTTGGTCACCGCGGGTGCCGGACAGCAAACCGCCTGCCTCGATGTCGATGCCCGCGTAGGCGAAAGTGGCGGGGATGCGCTCGGAGAAGTACTTGAGGGTGTCGGACGCTTCGGCTCCCGTGCGGGTGTGCAGGGAGATGTTGTGGATCTCGTCCACCAGGATGAGGCCGGTGCGGGCCTTGGTACAGACGCCGACCACGGCCTCGGTAAGGTCAGTGATGTTGGACCTTCGCAGGACCGGCAAGCCGAGGAAGCGGGCGAACTCGGCGGCGATCATGCGAGGTGTCGCGGCGGGTGGGATGGTGATGTAGACGACCGGTATGCGCTCGTCCTGACCGGGATGCCGGCGGCGGTCCTGGAGTTCGTGTGCCAGTCCGAGCTGGGTCAGGGCGATCGTCTTGCCAGTGTTGGCAGGCCCGGAGACGATCAGGCCGCGACGGGCGCTGACGGCGCCGCGGTTGAGAATGATCAGACGGCGGCCGCAGGCGACGGTGTGCCGGACGGTCGAGGTTGCCACCACCTGCAAGCGGGCATGGTGGTCGAGGCGGTCCTCGTCGTAGATGTTCTTCTCCTCTTTGACCAGAGCGTCGGCTTGAGCGGCTTTGACCAGCGCGTCGTACTCAGCCTGGCTGAGCATCACCATCGGCTTGCCGAGGGAGGCCGCGACGAACGCGCGCCAACCGGGCAGAGCTGTCAGGTAGCGGCCGAAGTCGTCCGGTCGGTCGGCCAGCGGGTTGTTCACGAGCGCCTCCAGGGGTCCTCAAGCGGGTCGAAGAGCCCCAGCGGGATCACCTCAGCCATCGGCTCATCGTCTTCCAGCTGTTCTTCCGAAACGGGCTCGTCCGAGGCCTCCGCAGACGGCTCGGTCTGCGGAGAGGCGACGTCCGGAGCCGTGGCTCTGGTCCGCGCGGCCACCTGCCGGTCCCGCCTGGAAGGTCTGTCTTTCTTGCTCTTCTTGCCCTGGTCAGCGGGGGCGGGGCCGGCGTGTGCACGAGTGAGCAAGGCAGCCACGGCCTCGGCGAGTTCTTCCTCGGTGGCCTTGGGTAGCTGGTGGCTGACGTGGTCCCAGGCAAGGTCACCGAAGGGGACCGGCGCCCGGTTCAGGTATTTCCAGGTCGCCTGGACCCATTCACCCTTTCCGCGATGGTCGCGTACCCAGGCTCGGGAGACGTCGTAGGGGTCACGGTGAACCTCCCAGAGGCCTCGCTTGGCGGCGACTCCGGAGTGCTGCCGTCGCATCGGCCCGAGTTCCGGGGCATCGTAGGTGCGGTTATTGATCCGGAGGCCGTAGGAGTTGACAGCCCGCCAGGTCGCGGGCAGAAGCTCGATGTAGTCCTGGCCGCTCAGTGCGACCGGGACATAGCCGCAGGACTCGACCAGTGCAGCGTATTTCTGGTTCGGCGTGAACAGCCTGCCCGGATGGTCGGGGTCACGCAGCCCTTCGTGAGGACGGTTCTGCCACTTCGCGACCACCCACTCGTCAAGCAGTTCCTGCAGCTCGGGCAGCGACCACACGTTCTCCTTCTCCGGGTACCGGCCACGACGGTCGGTGTTGCGGCCGGTGTAGCCGGGCAGGAACTGCGCGAACATCGTGGCAACCGAGCCCAGCATGTTCTCGATGTGGCCCTTCTCGAAGGGCGAGCCTTTGTGCGTGGGCTGGAAGTCGATCTCCAAGAACCGGCAGGAGGCCCGGAAGTTGTGTGAGATGAACACCTTCCCGTGATCGCAGACGATCATTTCCGGGACGATCACAGGTCGGGCGACCGCATGCTTCAGCCGCTCGTCCAACGGCAACAGCCGCCGGTGCGGCAGCACGGAACGGGACATCTTGAGCACGTCCACCCAGCCCGGCCGCATCAGCTCCGGCGTCACGGTCCTGGCCAGCAGCACGCTGGCATCAACCGACTTCGTCGACGGCCGCAGCACGACTGCCGACACGGTCCGGGTAGCGACGTCGATCATGCCGGTGAGCTCGACCTTGCCGACGACCCCGTTGTCAAGGCGGACCATCGCGTCGAACGGAGTGGAGTCGATCTGCATGACCTCGCCCGGAGCGGTCACCGTCAGTTCTCCGAACGGTGTCGCTGCCGTGTGGGCTTTCGACCGGCGCGTCACCGCCGAGCCCGTCGCGTGAGTGCCCGCCGTCAGCTTCTCCACCAGCCGAAAAAGGGTGGCCCTGGAAGGCCACAGAGCTTCCACCTGCCCGGCCTCGGTTTGAGTGAGGATCTCCTTCGCCCTCCAGATCAGATAGGACGCGGTCCGGGTGGAGGTGTCGACACCTTCCTTGATGGCCTGACGCATCGCGTCCACCACTCGGGTGTCCACCGCCCCGAACTCCGGCCGTTTGCGGGCTGCTCGGCGATCCACCAGCCCGACAACCCCCTCCTGGAGGTAGCGGCGACGCAGCCGGGCGACCGTGCTGGCGGTCACCGGGCGGCCGGACCGGGACAGTTCAGCAGCCTTGGCCTTCTCCCTCGCGGTCAGTGATGTGCCCGCCCCGTACTCTGCGCGCGGCTTCGTGCCAGGCTCCGCGTCCGGCGGTAGTCCATGTACCACTTCCAGAATGTGGCCCTCCCACCAAAGCGCCTGCTGGACCGCTGTAGCCGGGAGCGTCTCCAGGGTGGACAAGGCCGGCAACGGCAGCCGTTCCGGGCGGAACAGGACCTCGAAGTCCTCCGCTTCGAACAACTCGATCAGGGCAACCGCGCGGTGCGGACTCTCAGCGTCCTCCAGGACCGCAGCCTGCGCGGTCACCTCAAGCACTCCCCGGACCTGGCCGTCGAACCGGACCCTCTCGCCAACTGCCACAGCTGGCGGGCGCCTCAACTGGCCCATCGGCGCCGTCCCTTCGCCCAGACCAGGCTCCCGGTCTCCAGCAGTCCCCCGGACAAGTCGGTCTCCAGCTTTCCCAACCACAGCAGGTGGAAGAGCACCGGCAGAACCTGGATCCGGTCGCCCACCAGCTCAGCTCCCTCCCATAAGCCCTTCGGCTCGCTGAACACCTCCAGCAGACGCTCAGCCACCACCACCGGCCGACCAGATCGTGCCCGGCGATACCGCGCCAGCCAACGGACGTTGGCCATGACCACCGGATCCGGACGGCCGACCCACTCAAACTGCCAGCCCACCGCCGCGCAGGCCCGCTCGGTCGCCGCGAACGCCTCCCGCGTCCGCTGATCCATGTCCTCCTCAGCGCGGACGTCCACGACCTGGGCTTGCCCCGCGGCCAACCGAACGAAGTAGTCGGGAGCGTGGCGTCGCTGTCGTCTGCCGTCGTGCCAGTGCAGCCAGAAAGGCTGCGACGCTATCGCCCTCACCTGCGGATCTCTGTCGAGCAGGATCAACCGGTCCCGCTCCAGCCACGACTCATAGCCCACGTGATCACGCATCGTCGCCGAGTAGTACCAGCCGGCGAACCCCGGCGTGCCCTTGTCCCAGCGGAACGGCCGGACAGGCTCGACTGCCTCGAACGAGACCTGCCAACTCGCTCCCAGCGGGAGCCGACGCCGCTCTCCGTCGCTGAGAAAGTCCAGTTCAAACGCCGTTAACGCCTCATCGCCGTACGCGCGCGACAGCGCTTCCACCGCACCCCCAGCCCGAAGGCTGAGCGAGAGCGCTCAACCTTCGGTGAGACTAATGGCCGTCCGTTCAGCTTCGCTGAGATTCGCGGAATCTTCGCTGAGACGGGTCAAGTGTGAGCAGGCAGCGCCCTTCCGGACAGGACGGGACGCCAGGGGTACGGCGGGCCGTGGGCGGTGCAGCCGGTGAGCAGCGCCCCCGGCCCGTCCGGGCCACATTCTGAGAATTGGCCGTGGTCCGGGGCTCTTCGGCGATCTACGGTCCTGTCATGCGCATTCGAATCGTGGACGCCTTCACCGACCGGCCCTTCGCCGGGAACCCAGCCGGGGTCGTGCTCTTCGACTCGGCCTTCCCCGAGGACGACCGCCTCCAGCAGATCGCCGCCGAGGTCAACCTCTCCGAGACCGCCTTCGCCCATCCCCTGCCCGCCGGTTCGCAGGACGCCGACTGGGCGCTGCGCTGGTTCACCCCCGCCGCCGAGGTCGACATGTGCGGCCACGCCACGCTCGCCACCGCGCACGTCCTGCACACCACGGGCCTGGCCTCGGGCACCGTGCGCTTCGCGGCCCGCTGCGGCCTGCTGTCGGCGACCACGCACGACGACGGATCGATCACGATGGACTTCCCCACCTCGCCGCTCACCCCCGTGACCATCCCCGACGGGGTCGCTGCGGCCCTCGGCGCCACCCCGCTCAGCACGCACGACACGAGCGAGCACATCGGCGACCTGGTGGTGGAACTGGCCGACGAGAAGACCGTGCGGGCCCTCGAACCCGACATCCGGGCGCTCGCCCGCCACTCCCGCCGGGGCGTCATCGCCACCGCCCCGGCCGAGGACCCCTCACGCGGCTACGACTACGTCTCGCGCTGCTTCTTCCCGAACGTCGGCATCGACGAGGACCCCGTCACCGGCAGCGCGCACACCGCGCTGGCCCCCTTCTGGTCGGCGCGCCTGGGCGAGCAAGAGCTGACGGGCCTTCAGGCATCGGCCCGTACCGGCCTCGTGCGCACCACGCTGCTCGGTGACCGCACGCTGCTGACCGGTTCCGCCGTGACCGTCATCGACGGCGAGCTGCTGGCCTGACGGGGGCGGGGCGGATCAGGCCGTGGGCAGCCAGCCGACCTTGCCGGCCAGGAGCGCGTAGCCGACGAAGGCCACGGTGTCGATCAGCGCGTGCGCGGCGACCAGCGGCCCGACCCGCCCCCACCTCCGGTAGAGCAGGACGAACACCACGCCCATCACCATGTTGCCGATCAGACCGCCGACGCCCTGGTAGAGGTGGTACGAGCCGCGCAGCAGCGCGCTCGCCGCCAGCGCGGCCGTCGGCGTCCACCCCAGCTGCCCCAGCCGGCGCAGGAGATAGCCGACGACCACGACCTCCTCCAGCACCGCGTTCTGCACGGCGGAGCCGATCAGCACCGGGATCCTCCACCACACGTCGGGCAGGTTCTCCGGCACCACGGTCAGGTTGAAGCCCGCCGCACGGGCTGCGAGGTAGAACAGCAGCCCGGTGCCCCCGATGGCGGCGGCGACCAGTGCGCCACGGGCCACGTCCGGTCCCGGCCGGGTGCGGTCGAAGCCGATGGAGCGCATCCCGGCGCCCTCCCGCGTCAGCAGGTGCGCCACGAGGAGGACGGGGACCAGGGCCGTCGCGATGCCGAAGACCTGCCAGGCGAGGTCGAGCCAGGGCCGGCCGGGGGCGTGGGAGGCGTTGAGCGTGGCGGCCTGGTGCTTGAGACCGCCGGGACGCGTGAGGGAACCGATGAAGCTGATGAGCGACGAGACCGCGCTGGCCCCCAGCGACAGGGCCAGGACCAGCAGCATCTCGGTGCGCAGCGTCCGCCGCGAGAGCCCGTCGCCGGCCGGCGGTCCCCCGTCGGCCGCCGTCTCGGTGCCCCCGCCGATGCCCTGAGCGTCCTGCCGCACTGTCGCCTCCCGTCCGCTCGTCATCGCGGTCGGACGGCCGAGCGATCAGCCATGCTGTCACAGCTCGTCCACGCGCCCGTGCCGGCGGGGACGGGGCACGGGGAAACCGCGGCGGCCACGGCGGTCCGTGAGGCCGCCCGCCGGGTCTCACTCCATGAGGTCCGTCGGCCAGCTGTGCACCGGCAGCCCCGTGCGCATCAGCTCGCAGTAGCGCCGCGTCGTGGCGGCCAGGGCGTCCTGCCGGCCCAGGCCCCGCTCCCTCGCCTGGCGGTAGGTGGCGGCCTGCCAGGAAGCCCCGTTCACCCCGCGCCGGCAGCGCTCCTCGATGACGCCGAGGTAGTGGTCGCGATCGGCCGGTTCGACGCCCCACGCGTCGAGCCCGGCGGCGGCGAGCGGCAGCAGCTCCTCCCGTACGAGCCGGACCGCCGGCACCCGCACCGGGTTGCCGTTGCGACCCGGACGGGGCCAGTGCAGCCGGGCCTCGATGCCGTCGCGGCAGGCGACGTCGAAGTTCTCGGCGGCGGCGGCGAACGGCAACCGGCTCCACACCGGACGGGGCTCCTCCGCGAGGGCCCTGACCAGGCCGTAGTAGAAGGCGGTGTTGGCGATGACGTCGGTGACGGTGGGCCCCGCCGGCAGGACCCGGTTCTCCACGCGCAGGTGCGGCACGCCGTCGGCTATGCCGTAGACGGGGCGGTTCCAGCGGTAGACGGTGCCGTTGTGCAGGGTCAGCTCATGCAGATGCGGTATGCCGCCCTCGTCCAGGACGCGCAGTGGATCCTCTTCGCTGGAGATGGGGAGCAGCGGCGGGAAATAGCGGAGGTTCTCCTCGAACAGCTCGTACGCGGAACCGATCCAGCGTTCCCCGAACCAGGTGCGGGGCCGAACGCCCTGGACCTGGAGCTCGGGCGGGCGGGTGTCGGTGGACTGGACGAAGAGGGGCGGCCGGGACTCACGCCACAGCTCCCGGCCGAAGAGGAAGGGGGAGTTGGCCCCCACCGCTATCTGCGCCGCGGCTATCGCCTGGGCGGCGTTCCAGACCGCGGCGAACCGTCCGGGGGTGACCTGGAGGTGCAGCTGGACGGAGGTGCAGGCGGCCTCGGGGGCGATGGAGCGGGCGGTGCAGGTGAGCCGTTCGACGCCGGCGATGTCGATGGTGAATTCCTCGCCCCGCGCGGCGACGACCTGGTCGTTGAGCAGGAAGTACCGGTCGGCCACGGAGAGGTTCGCGGAGACGAGGTGGTCGGGCGTGAGGGTCGGGAGAATGCCGATCATCATGATTCCCGAATCGACTTCCATCGCCCTCCGGTCGGCGTAGGAGAGCCCCGTGCGCAACTCCTCGGCCAGCTGGTCGAGAACCCTTCCCGACAAGCGGTGGGGGACAATGTTCACTTCCAGGTTGAACTGCCCGAGTTCGGTCTGGAAATCCCCGCTGGCAATGCGCTTCAGCACCTCCGCATTCGCCATGCTCGGCATGCCGTCGGAGCCCGCCAGATTCAGCTCGATCTCCAGCCCCATGAGGTTCCGCGGCCGGTCGAACCGCTTCTCCGCCAGCAGCCTCGCCAGCCCTTCCAGGCACTGCCGGAGCTTGTCCCGGTGGCGCTGCCGGTCGGCGAGGTCGAACCCCCGGGCCACGACCTTCTCACCCATTCAAGCGCCCCTCCTCATGCCGGTCCGCCCGTGGCGCCGGCGCCTCGGTCACGGTCGATGATGCCCAGGCGACGCGATCCATAACGCCTCGCGCCGACCGCGTACCCGGTAGGCTCTACCCCGAGCACTCCGGCACATTCCGTCGGCATAGCGGTGACCCCCGGGTGCGGCTCAATGCGCTGGTGATAAACACCGACGAGATTCGGCCTACCGGTTCCGGACCAGACTCCGAGGTCGGACGCGCGAGCAGGTCGCAAAATATCCGAAATCACCCGGGGAACGGGCCCTGATTTCCCCTTGCCGGAAATACCCGCGACAGCTAGCCGAAACATTGCGTGAACACCTGTCGTATAAACTCCGGAATGAGGCAGAGAGTAGGCGTCCTGGAGTCGGTCCGGCCCCCCTCTGACCCCGCACGCGACAGCGTCGTCCGCACTGCCCCAGCTCAACGTGTCTCCGAAGCGAGAGGCGACCCGCCATGCCCCTGCATGTTCCCCCTGCCCCCGCGCCTGCCCTCCGCTGCGTCCGCACGGCCCTCGGTTCCCCCACCGCCGTCCGTGAGGCCCGCACCCCGTCGCTGAAGTCCGCCCAGGGCCCCCTCAGCCCCGAACTCCCGTTGCCCGTCCACGTCCTGGAGCGCGTGACGCCCCGCGGCGGCACGCCCCGCACCCGCCTCGCCGGCTGGCGCTTCCTCATCAAGGGAGGCGAGCGTGCGGTGGCCGCCGGGGAGGCGGTGCCGACCCCGGACGGCTGGGCGTTCTCCCACTTCTTCGAGGGGCCGTACCTGGTCTCCACGGAGCTGGCCCTGCGTCAGGCCGAGGCGCTGACCACCCCTTACCAGCCACGCCTGTTGTCCGTCCCCGAGCTGTACATGCTCACCCTCTGGCTGCACGCGGACATCACGGCCGGCGCCTCGTCGGAGCTGTTCGCCCCCGGCGACCTGCTGGTGCCGCTCGCCCCCGCACCGCCGGGGATCGCCGCGCACCGCCCGCACCGCGTCACCGACCTGCTGCCCGTGCTCACCCTCCGGCTCGCCCCCGCACCGCCGCTCAAGGCGTCGGCCTGACGAAGCCGGACGCCACAGCGCCCCGCCCTCCCCGGACCGGGAGCCGCGGGGCGCTCGGCTGTCCACCCTCACTCCCCCGGGCTAGCCCGCTCAGGCCATGCCCAACCACCCGAAGAGACCGGCTCGTTGGAAGCAACCGCCCGCACGGGTGACGCGTCATCCTCCTGTGAGGAGCGTCACCAGGAAATGCCTGCGGAATGACGTCCGTGGGGCAACACTGGGACGGAAGACACTCACAACGGGGGGCGGCATGACCACCGCATCGAGCCGCAGGACAGCGACCGCATCAGAGCGAAAGATCCCTTCCATGTGCCAGCACCAGCCCATGTGCCCGTCAGCCGAATCCGCCGACCGGGAGGCCGCCCATCTGGTGGCCACCTACCCGGAGCAGGGGTGGAGCCTGCTGTGCAACGGCGTCCTCTGCTTCGAGGACACCGGTGAGCTGCTGCCGGACGGGCAGATCATCGCCCCGCACCGGGCGCTCGGCACCGACCACGTGGTGACGGCTGCCTAGCGCAGCCTCTACCCACCGCGCCCGCACATGACACATCACCGAACGTAGAGGGGCCGGCCCGGCGAGAACGCCGCACCGGCCCCGTCCCGTGTGAGGGATCAGCCCTCGTACTCCTCCAGCGGCGGGCAGGAGCAGACGAGGTTGCGGTCACCGAAGGCGCCGTCGACACGGCGCACCGGCGGCCAGTACTTGTCGGCCGCCGACACCCCGGCCGGGAAGACGGCCTCTTCACGGGTGTAGGGGTGCTCCCACGCACCGGCGACCGAGGCCGCGGTGTGCGGGGCGTTGCGCAGCGGGTTGTCGTCCTTGTCCCACTCGCCCGAGCCGACCTTCTCGATCTCGGCGCGAATGGCGATCATGGCCTCGCAGAAACGATCCAGCTCCGCGAGGTCCTCGCTCTCGGTCGGCTCGATCATCAGCGTGCCGGCGACGGGGAACGACATGGTGGGCGCGTGGAACCCGTAGTCGATGAGCCGCTTGGCGACGTCGTCCACGCTCACCCCGGTCGCCTTGGTCAGCGGCCGCAGGTCCACGATGCACTCGTGCGCCACCAGCCCGTTGGGGCCGGTGTAGAGCACCGGGTAGTGCGGCTCCAGGCGCTTGGCGATGTAGTTGGCGCCGAGCACCGCGACCTGGGTGGCCCGCTTGAGCCCCTCGCCGCCCATCAGCCGGACGTACGCCCAGGAGATCGGCAGGATGCCCGCGGAGCCCCAGGGCGCGGCCGAGATCGGGCCCACGCCCGTCGCCGGGCCCGCGCCGGGCTGGAGCGGGTGGTTGGGCAGGTACGGGGCGAGGTGCGCGCGGACGGCGACCGGACCGACGCCGGGGCCGCCGCCGCCGTGCGGGATGCAGAAGGTCTTGTGCAGGTTCAGGTGCGAGACGTCGCCGCCGAACTTGCCGGGCCTGGCCACGCCGACCAGCGCGTTGAGGTTGGCGCCGTCCACGTAGACCTGGCCGCCCGCCTCGTGCACCGCCGCGCAGATGTCGGCGACGTGCTCCTCGAAGACGCCGTGCGTCGACGGGTAGGTGATCATCAGCACGGACAGCTCGTCGCGGTACTGCTCGATCTTGGCGCGCAGGTCCTCGACGTCGACCTCGCCGTCGTCGGCCGTCTTCACCACGACGACCTTCATGCCGGCCATGACCGCGCTGGCCGCGTTGGTGCCGTGGGCCGACGAGGGGATGAGGCAGACGGTGCGCTGCTCGTCGCCGTTGGCGCGGTGGTAGGCACGGACGGCCAGCAGGCCGGCCAGCTCGCCCTGCGAACCGGCGTTGGGCTGCAAGGACACCTCGTCGTAGCCGGTGACCTCCGCGAGCCGCTCCGCGAGCTCGGTGATGAGCGTCAGATAGCCCTCGGCCTGGTCGGCCGGCGCGAACGGGTGCAGGGCCCCGAACTCGGGCCAGGTGACCGGCTCCATCTCGGTGGTGGCGTTCAGCTTCATCGTGCAGGAGCCGAGCGGGATCATGCCCCGGTCGAGGGCGTAGTCGCGGTCGGCGAGGCGCCGGAGGTACCGCAGCATCGCGGTCTCGGAGCGGTGCTGGTGGAAGACCGGGTGGGTGAGGTAGTCGTCGCTGCGCAGCAGGCCCTCGGGCAGCGCATCGGCCGCCGACGCGTCGAGCGCCTCGACGTCGGCCTCGACGCCGAACGCCGACCAGACCGACGCCAGGTGGGCGCGGGTGGTGGTCTCGTCGCAGGAGATGCCGACGTGGTCGGCGTCGGTCAGGCGCAGGTTGACGCCGTCCTCGCGGGCGGCCGCGACGACCTCGGCGGCCCGGCCGGGCACGCGTGCGGTGACGGTGTCGAAGTAGGCGTCGTGCACGATCTCGACACCGCCCGCGCGCAGGCCCTCGGCGAGCAGGGTGGCGTAACGGTGGGTGCGGCGCGCGATCCCGGCCAGACCGTCGGGGCCGTGGTAGACGGCGTACATGCCGGCCATGACGGCGAGCAGCACCTGGGCCGTACAGATGTTGCTGGTGGCCTTCTCGCGGCGGATGTGCTGCTCGCGGGTCTGCAGGGCCAGGCGGTAGGCCTTGTCGCCGTCGGCGTCGACGGAGACGCCGACCAGACGGCCGGGCAGGCTGCGGGCGAACTTCTCGCGCACGGCCATGTAGCCGGCGTGGGGGCCGCCGAAGCCCATGGGCACGCCGAAGCGCTGGGTGGTGCCGACCGCGATGTCCGCGCCCAGCTCGCCGGGCGGGGTGAGCAGCGTCAGCGCGAGGAGGTCGGCGGCGACGGTGACGACCGCCCCCAGCTCGTGCGCACGCTCGATGACCGGGCGCAGGTCGCGCACGGCCCCGGAGGCGCCGGGGTACTGGAGCAGCACGCCGAAGACGCCGCGGTCCGCGACCTCGTCGGGGATGCCCGCGGAGAGGTCGGCGACGACGACCTCGACGCCGGTGGGCTCGGCGCGCGTCTCGATGACGGCGACGGTCTGCGGCAGGGCGTCGGCGTCGACGAGGAAGACCCCGTCCTTGACCTTGCCGACGCGTCGGGACAGCGCCATGGCCTCGGCCGCGGCGGTGCCCTCGTCGAGCAGCGAGGCGCCCGAGGTGGGCAGCCCGGTCAGGTCGGCGACGACGGTCTGGAAGTTGAGGAGCGCCTCGAGGCGGCCCTGGGAGATCTCGGGCTGGTACGGCGTGTAGGCCGTGTACCAGGCGGGGTTCTCCATGACGTTGCGCAGGATGACCGGCGGGGTGAACGTGCCGTGGTAGCCGAGCCCGATCATGGGGGTGAGGACCTGGTTGCGGTCCGCGAGGGCGCGCAGCTCGGCGAGGACCTCGGCCTCGGTGCGGGCGTCGGGCAGCTGGAGCGCCTCGGCGCTCTTGATGACGTCCGGCACGGCGGCGGCGGTGAGGTCGTCGAGCGAGCCGAAGCCGACCTGGGCGAGCATCTTGGCCCTGGCTTCGCCATCGGGTCCTATGTGGCGGTCCTCGAAGGGCGTGCCACGCTCCAGGTCGGAGAGGGAGCTGCGGTGGGCTGTCATCTGCGGAGGCCTCCTGGTCGTTACGACCTGCGAGGGGTACCACGGCGCGGGTACCCGGACGGCCTCCCCCTCTGTCATCTCAACCTGAGAGCTTCACCGGGCCATGCGTCTGACCCGGCTTTCACCGTCGGTGAGGAGGAGCGCTCGGCGTGGTGCCTGACCGGGGCCCGTCCTGCTTTCCAGAGTGACCTCGTCCGTGCGGTACCGGGTGCCTGAGAGATTCCGGGGAGGATTTGCTCCTTCGGCGCCTCCACGCCGCCCTGCGGGGGCTTCGAGGAGGACTCTCCCGCACGGGGTCTGCGGCCAATCGCCAGCCTACCAGCGCGGCTTTCCGGGCGGATCTCCCGAGTGGCCGGTTCCTGCTTTGTGCCTTTTCGTGGTTGTCATGAGGGCCCCCGGGGTGCCGCCGGGGCTTCGCGGCGGGTGTGTCCCCGGTGCCGGGCCGGGCAGGCGCGACGTGTGCGACGCAAAGGAGGAACCGTGCAGACCGACATCGATCCCCGGAGCCTGATCGGGCGCAAGGCCTTCGACCGGGACGGCGCCAAGATCGGCACGGTGGACGAGGTGTACCTCGACGACGCGACCGGGGAGCCGGAGTGGGCGGCCGTGCGCACGGGCTTCTTCGGCCGGGACGCCTTCGTCCCGCTGGAGCCGAGCCGGGTCGAGGACGAGGGTCTGCGCGTCCCCTACGAACGGGCGCTGATCAAGGAGGCGCCGGGCTTCGGGGTGGGCCGCCACCTCTCACCGGCGCAGGAGCTCCAGCTCTACCACCACTACGGTCTTCGTCTGCCGGGGTCCACCGGATCCGGGGACGGCGAGCCCTCCGGCGAGGGCACGGGGTCCGCTCCCGGGGCCGGCTCCGGCGCGGGCCCGGGCTCCCCGGGCTCCCCGGGCTGAGCCTCCCCGGACCGCTCCCGCCCGGGCCCGGCGGGCGGCCGCACCAGCGGAAGCGGCTCGCCCGGCTCCAGCGCCGGGTCGTCGACGGCGAAGGTCCGCACCCGCCCCGGCGGCGACCAGGGCTGTTCGAAGCGGACGGTGACCCTGCCGACGCCGCTGCCCTGGACCCACCCCGTGCCGTGCTCGGCGTGCCGCACGTCCAGGCCCGGCAGCCAGCGCCGCGGCCGCGGGGCCGTGTCGGTCCCCTCGGCCGGCTCTTCGCTCTCCTTCGGCCCGGCGGCCTCCGCCGCCTGTGTCGCCTCGCTCGCGGCCTGGGCGAACAGGTCCTCCTGGGTGTAGTCGGCGAGCCCCGAGACGCCGACGCCCAGCAGCCGCACGCCCGCCGTGGTGTCCACCCCGTCGAGCAGCCGGGCGGCGGCCTCGCGCACCACCGTGGGGTCGTCGGTCGGGCCGCGCAGCGTCTCCGAGCGGGTCAGCGTCGAGAAGTCGTAGCGCCGCACCTTGATGACGACCGTGCGCCCGGAACGGCCGGCCTCGCGCAGCCGCCGCACGCACCGGTCGGCGAGGCGGGCGAGTTCCAGCTGCACCCGCAGCCGGTCGGTGAGGTCCTCCTCGAAGGTGTCCTCCACGGACACGGACTTGGCGTCGCGCTCGGCGACGACGGGACGGTCGTCCCGCCCGGTGGCCAGGGCGTAGAGGCCGGCGCCGTGGGCCCTGCCGAGCAGTCGGACCAGCTCGTCCTCCCCCGCCTCCGCCGTGTCGGCGACGGTGAGGATGCCGGCCCGCCGCAACGTTTCAGCGGTCGCGGGGCCGACTCCCGGGATGGCCCGCGCGGGCATCGGGCCGAGGACCTCCAGCTCGGTGCCCGGCTCGATGACCACGAGCCCGTCGGGCTTGGCCTGCTCGGAGGCGATCTTCGCGAGCATCTTGGATCCGGCCAGTCCCACGGATCCGGTGAGTCCGGTGGCCGTGCGGATGTCGCGCCGCAGCCGCTCCCCCACCGCCCGCGCGGCCTCCGTCGACGGCTCCACGCCCCCGGCTTCGAGGTCCACGAACGCCTCGTCGAGGCTCAGCGGCTCGACCAGCGGGGACAGCTCGCCCAGCAGCCCCATGACGGCGTCGCTCACCTGCCGGTAGAGGCTGAACCGCGGGGTGAGGTAAGCCGCGTTGGGACACAGCCGGCGGGCCTGGGCCGTGGCCATGGCCGAGTGGACGCCGAAGACGCGCGCCTCGTACGACGCGGTCGCGACCACGCCGCGCGGGCCGATCCCGCCGACCACCACGGGCTTTCCGCGCAGGCTGGGCTTGGCCGCCTGCTCCGCCGAAGCGTAGAAAGCGTCCATGTCCAGATGCAGGATCGTCGGCGCACCTCTCACACGTCAGATGCTGCCGCATGCCACTGACAACGGCGTCGCCCCGGGGGGACGGCGCCGTGGCCGGTGGGAGCGCCCCGCCGCGCGTCCAGCGGCGGCGGGGCGGGTTCCTCAGACCGCCCGGTTGCGGCGGCGTGCCAGCTCGTCCGCGGGGTTGTGGCCGATGAGCGTCTCGCCGGTGTCCACCCGCTCGCCGTGCAGCTGCGCCAGCGCGCTCTCCACGTCGCGCCAGACGACGCCCACGGCGATGCCGAAGACGCCCTGACCGCCCTGGAGCAGATCGACGACCTCGTCGGGCGAGGTGCACTCGTACACCGTCGCGCCGTCGCTCATCAGCGTCATCCGGTCCAGATCGTCCATGCCGCGCGTGCGCAGGTGCTGCACGGCGGTGCGGATGTTCTGGAGGGAGACCCCTGTGTCCAGCAGCCGCTTCACGATCTTGAGGACGACCACGTCCCGGAAGCTGTAGAGCCGCTGGCTGCCGGAGCCGTACGCCGGCCGCACACTGGGCTCCACGAGCCCGGTACGCGCCCAGTAGTCGAGCTGCCGGTAGGTGATGCCCGCCGCGGCGCATGCCGTCGGCCCCCGATAGCCGATGCCGTCCGGACCTCGGGATCCGTCGGAACCGCTGGAATCCCCGGCGTCCCGCCCCCGCTGAGTCGCCACCGCCGCAGTGGCGGAATAGCGGGGCACTGGTTCGACCGTTCCCCCATGCAGCGGATACGGACCGCCGACCGCCGTACCGTCGCCCGTGCTTCTCACGCCGACCTCCGTCCTTGACCTGCCTTCTCGACGGTAGGCAGTCACTCGGGGTGCGTCAACGATCGCCACACTCGGCACGCCGAGTGATAATCACCCTGAGAGTGGTTTCACGTGTCCGCGTGGCGGGAAAGGCTACTCGAATGCGCCGTGGCGATCCGATGTGCGCCTCGTCGGGCGTCGTCGACCGCCCTTCTCCCGCCGACCGCCGGACCCGCCGGCTGTTCGAGGCCCGGCCGGCCTTATTGGTTGCTGCTGCCGAAGTCCTCGGGCGAGATCTGGTCGAGGAACTCGCGGAACTTCTCCACCTCGTCCTCCTGCTCGTCCGGAATGGCGATGCCCGCGTCGTCCAGCACCCCGTCACTGCCGTAGATCGGCGTGCCGGTGCGCAGTGCAAGCGCTATGGCGTCGGAGGGCCTCGCGCTGACCTCCACGCCACTGGCGAAGACGAGCTCCGCATAGAAGACCCCTTCGCGCAGGTCCGTGATGCGCACCTCCGCGAGCTGCTGTCCGACCGCCTCCAGCACGTCCTTGAAAAGGTCGTGGGTCAGCGGGCGGGCCGGCGCCATCCCCTGCTGGGCGAAGGCGATCGCCGTCGCCTCCCCCGGTCCGATCCAGATGGGGAGGTAGCGGTCGCCTCCCACTTCCCGCAGGAGCACGATCGGCTGGTTTGAGGGCATTTCCACCCGGACACCCACGACATCGAGCTCGTTCACACAGCAACCCTAGGACGTGCCCGGCAGGTTTGGGTAGTCGGGCAGCCGCCGGTCACGGCCGGCGGGGGTGCAGGGCGGCCCGTACGAGGGCCGCGTGCAGCCGTACGGACAGGGTGGCCAGCTCCCGGGCCGTGGCCTCGGCGTGGGCCCTGGTCTGCGGATTGCGGTGCCTCCGCAGAGGCGCGATCACCTGTTCGACCAGGCCGGCGTCCCGGTCGGCCGCGGCCTTCATGGCCCTCAGATGGCGGGGTTCCAGGCCAAAACGGCCAAGGTCGGCGACCAGCTTGGCGATCGTCACGGAATCGACGTCGAATCCGCCGTCCGGGTGGGCGCTGAGCAGCCCGTAGGACTCCCACTCGGCCAGCTCGCCCTCGGTGGCCCCCGCCGTCGCCAGCAGCTCCGCACGGCCGATACGGGTGGCCCTGGGGGCCTCGGGGCCCAGAGCGTCGGGTGGGGCGCCCTCCGGCCCCTCAGGACCCTCACAGGGGTCCAGCGCGTCGCGGTGCTGAGCCGGGGCCGGCAGCTGGATCCTCTCGCCCCGGGCCAGGGCGTCCAGGTGCTCCCGGATGACCTTGAGCGGGAGGTAGTGGTCGCGCTGCATCCGCAGCACGTACCCCAGCCGCTCCACGTCCTCCGTGCTGAACTTGCGGTAGCCGGAGGGTGTGCGCTGGGGTTCGACCAGGCCCTCCGCCTCCAGGAACCGGATCTTGGAGATGGTGACCTCGGGAAACTCCTCACGCAGCAGGTTGAGCACCGTGCCGATGCTCACCAGCCGGCCTTCCGCACCGGCGGCACCGGGAGCACCGGCACCGCCCGACGGTGTTCGAAGCATGGCCCTTCCCTGGAGGTGCCCCCGGACGGAGTCCGGGGGAGGGTCAGATGGCCCGCTGGCTGCCGAAGAAGACCAGCCGGTACTTGCCGATCTGTACCTCGTCGCCGTTGGAGAGCGCGACCGACTCGATCTGCTCACGGTTGACGTACGTGCCGTTGAGGCTGCCGACGTCGGTGACGGTGAACGTGCCGTCCTGCTCGCGGCGGAACTCCACGTGCCGGCGCGAGACCGTGACGTCGTCGAGGAAGATGTCGCTCTGCGGGTGACGGCCGGCCGTGGTGACGTCCGCGTCCAGAAGGAAGCGGCTGCCGGAGTTCGGGCCCCTGCGGACCACCAGCAGCGCCGAACCCAGCGGCAGCGCGTCCACGGCCGCCTGGGCCTCGGGGGACAGCGTCGGGATGGGCGTCTGGCCGGTGGCCTCGGAGTCGTACGCCTCGAGACCGGAGATGGAGATGGTCGACGTCGTCTCCGAGGCACGCTCGGCCACGGCACCGGGCCGGAGCGGCGCACCGCAGTTGGAGCAGAACCGGCTGGCCTCGGCGTTCCGGTGGCCACACCTCGTACAGACCGGCAAGGCAAACCCTCCACCCGCACTCGAGGTCGCTGGTGCCCCGAAACCTATGCGCCCCGCCTGGGCAGGGTCAACAGAGGACGCGCCCGAACCGCCCGGAACATCCCCTTCGGGGGCTCCGACCTGATCCCGGAAGAGGGGGCGGCCCTCCTGGGCCCCCTCGCCGCCGTCCACCGGGCGGGACGCCCGGTGCCGGGCGGTGCCGCCGTCCTGGCGTGCGCTCTTGCCGAACAACTTCGCAAACAACTTCACGGGCGATTCCCCTTGACCGCTACAGACCCGCCCGTGGGGCAGGACAAACCCTTGCTGCACACACCGTCCGACCTGGACATCACTACAACGTCCGAGGTCAACAGACAGTTTCCATCACGCACCACGAACTTGGTGCGCCGACCCCCCGCAACCTCCCGCCCTCCCCACGGACCCCGCCTCGGCGCCCGTCTCACTGCGATGACGACCGAGCGTAGTCAGGCCGCTTCGCCGGGCGCAAGGCGTCGACAACGATCTTCTCAGACCGGGAGACACTGACTCCGGCCTGACCCTTCTCCAGAGTCTGCACCACACCACCGGGAATGTTCAGTGCCGGCTCCAGATCCTGGGGCTTGCCGATGACCTTGAACTTATAGGGCTGCGAGACCTTCTTGCCATCGATCTCCACCTTGCCCGCGGAGCCCGAGAGGTACGTGTCGGCGACCACCCGGACGTCGTTGATCTGGATCGCCTCCGCACCCGCGGCCCGCAGTTCCTGGATCGCGTCGAGCAGCTTGTCCGCCTCGACCGCCCCCTTGGGGTCGCTCACCGTGAGTTCGATGCCCGGCCCCTGAGCCGCCACGGTACCCGCGAGCACCCCGAGCTGCTCCTCCTTCTGCGCGGTCTGCTTACGGGCCTCCGCGGCCTGGTTGGAGCTGCTCTCCAGCTCCGTGCGCTGGTTCTCCAGCCGCCGCTTCTCGTCCTCAAGCCGCTTGGTGCGGTTGTCCAGCTCGTCCAGGATCCGTACGAGATCCTCCTGCCGGGCACCCCGCAGGGCGCTGTTGTCGCTGGTCGACCGGACCTGGATGGCGAGGCCGAGGCCGAGCACGCACAGCAGCACGGCCACGGTGAGCTGGGCCCTCGTCAGCCTGGGGGGCCACAGCCCCTTCTTCAGCCGTTGACGTCCCGTCAACGGCTCGGGCGCGGGAGTCTCCCCGGCGGGCGGTACGGGCCCGGGCGCGCCCTCGGGCCGGGGCCCGGGTGCGGGCGACGGCTCGCCCTGCGGCTCGGGGCCGGGCTCGGGCTCCGGGGCTTCACGCCGGGACTCCGGTGCGGGCTCCGGCTCGCCGGGGCGGTCGGCTCCCTCCGCCGGCCCCTTGTCGGCGGGCCCGGGCCGCTTGGGACCCTCGGGCTTCTTCCCCGGCTCCTCGGGCCCGTCGGCGCCACCGGGGTTCTCGGGGGTGTCGTCTGTGCTCATCGGTCTCACGCCCGGAAGATGTGCCGCCGGATGGCGGCCGCGTTGGAGAAGATGCGGATGCCGAGGACGACGACCACACCGGTGGACAGCTGCGCGCCGACCCCGAGCTTGTCGCCGAGGAAGACGATCAGGGCGGCCACGACCACGTTGGACAGGAAGGAGACGACGAACACCTTGTCGTCGAAGATCCCGTCCAGCATCGCCCGCAGACCGCCGAACACCGCATCCAGCGCCGCCACCACGGCGATGGGCAGGTAGGGCTCGACCGCCGTCGGCACCACGGGGCGGACGACCAGTCCGACCACGACTCCCACGATGAGGCCCAATACGGCGATCACGATGTGCCCTTCCCTGGCTTTGCGGTACGTACGATCAGACTCGGCGCGGGCGGCAGCCGGACCTCGTCCTGGGCGGAAATGCTGGCGCGGACCCCGTAGTTCTGCTGGAGCACGTGCAGGTACTGGCCGTCGGCACTGTCCTGGAACGCGGTGCTCAGCCGCTGCCCGTCCCCGATCGCCAGCACCGTGTACGGCGGCACCAACGGCTTGTTGTCCACCAGTATGGCGTCCCCGGCGGCCCTGATCGCCGACAGCGCCGTCAGACGCTGACCGTTCACGGAGATCGCCTCCGCGCCCGACTGCCACAGTCCGTTCACGATGCGCTGCATGTCACGGTCGCGTACCCGCCCGGTGTCGGAGAAGCCGGTGTTCTCCCGCGGCCCGCCACTACCCGATTTGGCCTGTTTCGCATCGTCGACGACCAGTTTGATCCCGGGGCCGTGGACAGTCGTCGCACCGGCCAGCAGGGACACCAACTCCGCCTTGTCCCCGCCGTGTTTCCGCAGGGCGTCGCGCTGCTTGTTGCCGACCGAGTCCCGCAGGGTGTCGACGTTCTTCTGCAGCGTGTCCGCGGCCGAGGTCTCCGCCTCGATCCGACCGATCAGCTGCTGCCGCTCCTTGGCCAGCGTCGGTGCCGATATCCGCGCCTGAGCCGCCCCCAGGGTCACCACCACCGCGGCCAGCAGCAGGGCTCCGGCCACTCCCAACTTGGCCCGCAGCGTCCCGGGCAGGCCCTTGTCGCCCTCGGCACGCCGGGCCGCGGCCTCCGCGTAGCCGTCGTCGAGGCTGTGATCCATCACATTGGTCAGCAGCGACATCGAGGCGTCGGGGCGCGGAGGCGGCGACGAGGTGCTCCGAACGGGGGGCTGCTGCGACATGCCGCACATCGTCGCACGTCGGGACCGCCGTCACCCAATGGCCCCACCGGCGTGCCGGATCCGGTACGGATCCGGCACGCCGGTGGCCGGACCGGGGCACGGCCCGCCGCGCCCCGCATCGAACGCGTCAGCGCCCGGCGCCGTCCACGACCGCCGACCACTCGTCCAGCAACGCCTGGGCGGAGGCGTCGTCAGGACCTTCCGCCCACAGGTGCGTCACGGCCTCCGCCGGGTCCGGCAGCACCATCACCCAGCGCCCGTCGGCCTCCACCACCCGCACTCCGTCGGTGGTGTCGACCGAACGGTCACCGGCCGCCTCGACCACGTGCCGCATGACCAGACCCTTGACCGCCCAGGGCGTCGCCAGGTCGCGGCGCAGGACGTGGGCCCGCGGAATGCGCGCGTCTATCTGGCTGAGCGTGAGCTGGGTACGGGCCACCAGCCCGATCAGGCGGACGAACGCGGCCGTTCCGTCGAAGACGCTGCTGGACTCCGGGACGATGAATCCCCCGCGCCCGTCGCCGCCGAAGATGGTCGACTCCTGCCGGCACACACGCGTGAGGTCGTCCGGGGAGGTGGTCGTCCACTTCACCTGCGTCCCGTGGTACGCGGCCACCTGCTCGGCGATCCGCGTCGTGGTCACCGGCAGGGCCACCCGGCCGCTGCGCCGCTCGGCGGCGACGAGGTCGAGCAGCACCAGGAGCGCCCGGTCGTCCTCCACGATGCGGCCCCGCTCGTCCACCAGCGAGATGCGCTCGCCCACGGGGTCGAACCGCACGCCGAACGCCGCCCGCGCCGACGACACGATCTCCCCCAGCCGCACGAGCCCGGAGCGGCGGGCGTCGGCGGTCTCCGTCGGCCGCGCCTCGTCCAGGCCGGGATTGATCGTCAGCGCGTCCACACCGAGCCGGCCCAGGAGGCTGGGCAGCACGAGCCCGGCGCTGCCGTTCGAGGCGTCGACGACGACCTTCAGGCCGGCCTCGGCGACCCCGGCCGTGTCCACCGACCGCAGCAGGGAGCCCGTGTAGGAGTCGTAGACGCTGGAGGGGAAGGACAGGTCACCGATCTCCCCCGGGAACGCCCGGCGGTACTCCTGGCGGGCGTAGACCCGGTCGAGCTTGCGCTGTCCCGCCTGGGACAGGTCGGCGCCCCGTTCGTCGAGGAACATGATGTCCACCGAGTCCGGCACGCCGGGCGTCGTACGGATCATGATGCCGCCGGCGCTGCCCCGGGCCGTCTGCTGGCGGGCCACCGGCAGCGGTACGTTCTCCAGGTCCCGGACGTCGATGGCGCTGGCCTGGAGCGCGGAGATCACCGCGCGCTTGAGCGCCCGGGCGCCGCGGGAGTGGTCACGCGCCGTCGTGACGGTCGCGCCCTTCTTCAGGGTCGTGGCGTACGCACCGGCGAGCCGCACCGCGAGCTCCGGGGTGATCTCCACGTTCAGGATGCCGGAGACGCCGCGGGCACCGAAGAGGTGGGCCTGGCTGCGGGACTCCCAGATGACCGAGGTGTTGACGAACGCGCCCGCCTCGATGGTCTTGAAGGGATAGACCCGGACGTTTCCCTGGATGATCGATTCCTCGCCGACGAGGCACTCGTCGCCGATGACGGCGCCGTCCTCGATCCGGGCGGCCCGCATGATGTCGGTGTTCTTCCCGACGACACAGCCGCGCAGGTTGCTCTGCTGCCCGACGTACACGTTGTCGTGGACGACGGCTTTATGGAGGAAGGCGCCGGTCTTGACGACCACGTTGGATCCCACGACGGTGTGTTCGCGGATTTCGGCGCCGGCTTCGACTTTCGCGTAGTCACCGATGTAGAGCGGTCCGCGCAGGACCGCGTCCGGATGGACTTCGGCTCCTTCGGCCACCCAGACGCCGGGTGAGATCTCGAATCCGTCGAGGTCGACGTCGACCTTGCCTTCCAGGACGTCCGCCTGGGCCTTGACGTAGCTCTCGTGCGTGCCGACGTCCTCCCAGTAGCCTTCGGCGACGTAGCCGAAGATGGGCTTGCCCTCCTTCATCAACTGGGGGAAGACGTCTCCCGACCAGTCGACGGGCACGTCCGGCTGGACGTAGTCGAAGACTTCCGGCTCCATCACGTAGATGCCGGTGTTCACGGTGTCGGAGAAGACCTGGCCCCAGGTCGGCTTCTCCAGGAAACGCTCGACCTTTCCACCCTCGTCGACGATCGTGATGCCGAATTCCAGCGGATTGGGCACACGGGTCAGGCAGACGGTGACGAGGGCGCCCTTTTCCTTGTGGAACCGGATCAGATCGGTGAGGTCGAAATCGGTGAGGGCGTCGCCCGAAATCACCAGGAACGCATCGTCCTTGAGCGCCTCTTCGGCGTTCTTGACGCTGCCCGCCGTGCCGAGTGGCTTTTCCTCGTTGGCGTAGGTGAGCTCCATGCCCAGCTCTTCGCCGTCACCGAAGTAGTTCTTGACGAGTGAGGCGAGGAACTGAACGGTCACCACGGTCTCGGTGAGCCCGTGCCGTTTGAGCAGGCGCAGCACGTGTTCCATGATCGGCCGGTTGGCTACCGGCAGGAGTGGCTTGGGCATGCTCGAGGTCATGGGGCGAAGACGGGTCCCTTCGCCACCGGCCATCACGACGGCCTTCATGTCGGAAGCGTCCTCCTTGAGAGACGACGGTCATGCCGACTTCGCGCCCGTACGGTCACGTCCGGTAAGGCCCGGACTACGGCGATCTCAGTCGGCCGTGGCGTCCGCCCTGACCAGTCGGCGGACCTGCACCACATAGAGGATCCCTGCCCACCAATACAGGGTTGTACCCCATCCGGCGAACGCCCATCCGAAAATCGCGGCGAGTGAGGACAACCAGCCTGATCCGTCACTGAGAAGCAGCAACGGGAAGGCATACATCAGGTTGAACGTCGCGGCCTTGCCCAGGAAGTTCACCTGCGGCGGCGGATAGCCGTGGCGCCTCAGGATCCACACCATCACCAGCAACATCGCCTCGCGGGCGAGCAGGGCGGCGGTCATCCAGAGCGGGAGGATCTCACGCCACGTCAGTCCGAAGAGGGTGGAGAGGATGTAGAGCCGGTCGGCGGCCGGGTCGAGCAGCCGGCCGAGGTTGCTGATCTGGTTCCAGCGCCGGGCGAGCTTTCCGTCGAGGTAGTCACTGATGCCGCTGAGGGCCAGTACGACCAGGGCCCATCCGTCGTGCTTCTGGAGAATCAGCCACAGGAAGAGTGGCACTCCGACCAGGCGCGCCATGCTGAGGATGTTCGGGATGGTGAGCACACGGTCGGTCTGGACGCGCGTCTCCTGGACCTCCACCCGGGGGCCTCCTGTGGGAAAGTACCGAAAGTGCCAATGATGCCCACGACTTTACCCGCAGCCCTCGCCCGGTCGCGCGGAGGGGCCAAGGGGAGGAGGGCCGGGGGACGCCTGGCGGGAACCGCAACGGCCGGCAATGTCCCGTAAACGCAAGAAAGCCCTGGCGGGAACATGGTTCCCACCAGGGCTTTCTGAATAATTGTTCGGCGGCGTCCTACTCTCCCACAGGGTCCCCCCTGCAGTACCATCGGCGCTGAAAGGCTTAGCTTCCGGGTTCGGAATGTAACCGGGCGTTTCCCTAACGCTATGACCACCGAAACACTATGAAGTTAACCAACCCGGCAAAATCACAGGTCGTTACTTCAGAACCTACACAGTGGACGCGAGCAACTGAGGACAAGCCCTCGGCCTATTAGTACCAGTCAGCTCCAACCGTTACCGGTCTTCCACACCTGGCCTATCAACCCAGTCGTCTACTGGGAGCCTTACCCCATCAAGTGGGTGGGAGTCCTCATCTCGAAGCAGGCTTCCCGCTTAGATGCTTTCAGCGGTTATCCCTCCCGAACGTAGCCAACCAGCCATGCCCTTGGCAGGACAACTGGCACACCAGAGGTTCGTCCGTCCCGGTCCTCTCGTACTAGGGACAGCCCTTCTCAAGACTCCTACGCGCACAGCGGATAGGGACCGAACTGTCTCACGACGTTCTAAACCCAGCTCGCGTACCGCTTTAATGGGCGAACAGCCCAACCCTTGGGACCGACTCCAGCCCCAGGATGCGACGAGCCGACATCGAGGTGCCAAACCATCCCGTCGATATGGACTCTTGGGGAAGATCAGCCTGTTATCCCCGGGGTACCTTTTATCCGTTGAGCGACGGCGCTTCCACAAGCCACCGCCGGATCACTAGTCCCGACTTTCGTCCCTGCTCGACCCGTCGGTCTCACAGTCAAGCTCCCTTGTGCACTTACACTCAACACCTGATTGCCAACCAGGCTGAGGGAACCTTTGGGCGCCTCCGTTACCCTTTAGGAGGCAACCGCCCCAGTTAAACTACCCACCAGACACTGTCCCTGATCCGGGTCACGGACCGAGGTTAGACATCCAGCACGACCAGAGTGGTATTTCAACGACGACTCCACACACACTGGCGTGCATGCTTCACAGTCTCCCACCTATCCTACACAAGCCGAACCGAACACCAATATCAAGCTATAGTAAAGGTCCCGGGGTCTTTCCGTCCTGCTGCGCGAAACGAGCATCTTTACTCGTAGTGCAATTTCACCGGGCCTATGGTTGAGACAGTCGAGAAGTCGTTACGCCATTCGTGCAGGTCGGAACTTACCCGACAAGGAATTTCGCTACCTTAGGATGGTTATAGTTACCACCGCCGTTTACTGGCGCTTAAGTTCTCAGCTTCGCCCCACCGAAATGGAGCTAACCGGTCCCCTTAACGTTCCAGCACCGGGCAGGCGTCAGTCCGTATACATCGCCTTACGGCTTCGCACGGACCTGTGTTTTTAGTAAACAGTCGCTTCTCGCTGGTCTCTGCGGCCACACCCAGCTCAGGAAGCAAGTTCCCTCACCAGACATGGCCCCCCTTCTCCCGAAGTTACGGGGGCATTTTGCCGAGTTCCTTAACCATAGTTCACCCGAACGCCTCGGTATTCTCTACCTGACCACCTGAGTCGGTTTAGGGTACGGGCCGCCATGAAACTCGCTAGAGGCTTTTCTCGACAGCATAGGATCATCCACTTCACCACAATCGGCTCGGCATCAGGTCTCAGCCTTAATGTGTGACGGATTTGCCTATCACACGGCCTACACCCTTACCCCGGGACTACCACCGCCCGGGCTGGACTACCTTCCTGCGTCACCCCATCGCTTACCTACTACAAGTCTGGTTCGTCGGCTCCACCACTCCCCTTTGTCCGAAGACTCCAGGGCGGCTTCACGGACTTAGCATCGCCTGATTCGATATTGGGCGTTTCAAAGCGGGTACCGGAATATCAACCGGTTGTCCATCGACTACGCCTGTCGGCCTCGCCTTAGGTCCCGACTTACCCTGGGCAGATCAGCTTGACCCAGGAACCCTTAGTCAATCGGCGCACACGTTTCTCACGTGTGTATCGCTACTCATGCCTGCATTCTCACTCGTGAACCGTCCACAACTCGCTTCCGCGGCTGCTTCACCCGGCACACGACGCTCCCCTACCCATCACAGTCCCCGTTGGGGGTACATACTGCAATGACACGACTTCGGCGGTACGCTTGAGCCCCGCTACATTGTCGGCGCGGAATCACTTGACCAGTGAGCTATTACGCACTCTTTCAAGGGTGGCTGCTTCTAAGCCAACCTCCTGGTTGTCTCTGCGACTCCACATCCTTTCCCACTTAGCGTACGCTTAGGGGCCTTAGTCGATGCTCTGGGCTGTTTCCCTCTCGACCATGGAGCTTATCCCCCACAGTCTCACTGCCGCGCTCTCACTTACCGGCATTCGGAGTTTGGCTAAGGTCAGTAACCCGGTAGGGCCCATCGCCTATCCAGTGCTCTACCTCCGGCAAGAAACACACGACGCTGCACCTAAATGCATTTCGGGGAGAACCAGCTATCACGGAGTTTGATTGGCCTTTCACCCCTAACCACAGGTCATCCCCCAGGTTTTCAACCCTGGTGGGTTCGGTCCTCCACGAAGTCTTACCTCCGCTTCAACCTGCCCATGGCTAGATCACTCCGCTTCGGGTCTTGGGCACGCTACTCAAACGCCCTATTCGGACTCGCTTTCGCTACGGCTTCCCCACACGGGTTAACCTCGCAACATACCGCAAACTCGCAGGCTCATTCTTCAAAAGGCACGCAGTCACGACGCACCGAGCAAGCTCGATGCGCGACGCTCCCACGGCTTGTAGGCACACGGTTTCAGGTACTATTTCACTCCGCTCCCGCGGTACTTTTCACCATTCCCTCACGGTACTATCCGCTATCGGTCACCAGGGAATATTTAGGCTTAGCGGGTGGTCCCGCCAGATTCACACGGGATTTCTCGGGCCCCGTGCTACTTGGGTGTCTCTTAAACGAGCCGTCAATGTTTCAGCTACGGGGGTCTTACCCTCTACGCCGGACCTTTCGCATGTCCTTCGCCTACATCAACGGTTTCTGACTCGTCTCACAGCCGGCAGACTATGAAAAAGAGATCCCACAACCCCGCATGCGCAACCCCTGCCGGGTATCACACACATACGGTTTGGCCTCATCCGGTTTCGCTCGCCACTACTCCCGGAATCACGGTTGTTTTCTCTTCCTGCGGGTACTGAGATGTTTCACTTCCCCGCGTTCCCTCCACACTGCCTATGTGTTCAGCAGCGGGTGACAGCCCATGACGACTGCCGGGTTTCCCCATTCGGACACCCCCGGATCAAAGCTCGGTTGACAGCTCCCCGGGGCCTATCGTGGCCTCCCACGTCCTTCATCGGTTCCTGGTGCCAAGGCATCCACCGTGCGCCCTTAAAAACTTGGCCACAGATGCTCGCGTCCACTGTGCAGTTCTCAAGCAACGACCAGCCACCCATCACCCCACCACCGAAGCAGTGAGTGCACTGGGGCCGGCATCGCGAAGGTTCGAAACTTACGTTCCGTACCCTCAGATACCCAACAGCGTGCCCGACCCAGCCCCTCAGAAATTTCACGTTCCACGCCGAAGCAGTACTAGTGAACCCTCAAGAACTGTGCCGAATAGTCAACGTTCCACCCATGAGCAACCGTGCAAGACATTCGCTTGCAGTCGGCTATGTGCTCCTTAGAAAGGAGGTGATCCAGCCGCACCTTCCGGTACGGCTACCTTGTTACGACTTCGTCCCAATCGCCAGTCCCACCTTCGACGGCTCCCTCCACAAGGGTTGGGCCACCGGCTTCGGGTGTTACCGACTTTCGTGACGTGACGGGCGGTGTGTACAAGGCCCGGGAACGTATTCACCGCAGCAATGCTGATCTGCGATTACTAGCAACTCCAACTTCATGGGGTCGAGTTGCAGACCCCAATCCGAACTGAGACCGGCTTTTTGAGATTCGCTCCACCTCGCGGTATCGCAGCTCATTGTACCGGCCATTGTAGCACGTGTGCAGCCCAAGACATAAGGGGCATGATGACTTGACGTCGTCCCCACCTTCCTCCGAGTTGACCCCGGCAGTCTCCTGTGAGTCCCCATCACCCCGAAGGGCATGCTGGCAACACAGAACAAGGGTTGCGCTCGTTGCGGGACTTAACCCAACATCTCACGACACGAGCTGACGACAGCCATGCACCACCTGTACACCGACCACAAGGGGGCGACCATCTCTGGCCGTTTCCGGTGTATGTCAAGCCTTGGTAAGGTTCTTCGCGTTGCGTCGAATTAAGCCACATGCTCCGCTGCTTGTGCGGGCCCCCGTCAATTCCTTTGAGTTTTAGCCTTGCGGCCGTACTCCCCAGGCGGGGAACTTAATGCGTTAGCTGCGGCACGGACGACGTGGCATGTCGCCCACACCTAGTTCGCAACGTTTACGGCGTGGGCTCCCAGGGTATCTAATCCTGTTGGCTCCCCACGCTTTCGCTCCTCAGCGTCAGTATCGGCCCAGAGATCCGCCTTCGCCACCGGTGTTCCTCCTGATATCTGCGCATTTCACCGCTACACCAGGAATTCCGATCTCCCCTACCGAACTCTAGCCTGCCCGTATCGAATGCAGACCCGGGGTTAAGCCCCGGGCTTTCACATCCGACGCAACAAGCCGCCTACGAGCTCTTTACGCCCAATAATTCCGGACAACGCTTGCGCCCTACGTATTACCGCGGCTGCTGGCACGTAGTTAGCCGGCGCTTCTTCTGCAGGTACCGTCACTTTCGCTTCTTCCCTGCTGAAAGAGGTTTACAACCCGAAGGCCGTCATCCCTCACGCGGCGTCGCTGCATCAGGCTTTCGCCCATTGTGCAATATTCCCCACTGCTGCCTCCCGTAGGAGTCTGGGCCGTGTCTCAGTCCCAGTGTGGCCGGTCGCCCTCTCAGGCCGGCTACCCGTCGTCGCCTTGGTAGGCCATCACCCCACCAACAAGCTGATAGGCCGCGGGCTCATCCTGCACCGCCGGAGCTTTCCACCACCAACCATGCGGTCAGCGGTCGTATCCGGTATTAGACCCCGTTTCCAGGGCTTGTCCCAGAGTGCAGGGCAGATTGCCCACGTGTTACTCACCCGTTCGCCACTAATCCACCCCGAAGGGCTTCATCGTTCGACTTGCATGTGTTAAGCACGCCGCCAGCGTTCGTCCTGAGCCAGGATCAAACTCTCCGTGAATGTTTACCCGTAATCGGGTCGACACCACGAGAGCGGAACAACCAGGCGGAATAAGCCCGGTCGTTCACAGCGTCCTCGCTGTGTGTGCCTACCCGATCCATACGGACCCGGCAGGACTTTTAAAGGAACCTCATCCATCGAGATGGACGGGGTGTCAACATATCTGGCGTTGACTTTTGGCACGCTGTTGAGTTCTCAAGGAACGGACGCTTCCTTTGTACTTACCCTCTCGGGCTTTCCTCCGGGCGCTTCCCTTCGTTGTTCCACACTCTATCAGGCGTTTTCCCGCTCCCTTACCGCTCGTTTATCCCTCATGCACGAAGACATGCGGAATCCATGAGCAGATCCGGGAAGTTTGGATCTCGTCCGATGGAGGCCGCCCTCGCCTTGCTCGCAGATCTCTGCGGGCCTCGGTCGTGGGCAGGAATCTGACAGTACATGCCTGTCCCACACGAGGCAAATCGATTACGCACCGCACACGGCGCCCCCTCGCGCGCTCGTGCGGAATCGTCAGTTCCTATGACTTAGGCTTCCGAGCAGTGCGCCGTCCAGGACAGGCAGTGACGGCGCGTGATGAATCTCCACCTCTGGGAGGCTTCCCATGACCACCGTGACGTCCCCGATCGCCGGACGTGCCATCGGACTCGCGGCAGTGCCCGATCCGGTCTTCTCCGGCGCGATGGTGGGACCCGGTACCGCTGTCGACCCGATCCGTGAGCCCCACGCCGCGGTCTCCCCCGTCGACGGCGTCATCGTCTCGCTCCACCCCCACGCGTTCGTCGTCGTCGACTCCGAGGGGCACGGCGTACTGACGCACCTCGGCATCGACACCGTCCAGCTCAACGGTGAGGGCTTCGAGCTGCTCGTCAACAAGGGCGACACCGTCTCGCGCGGCCAGGAGGTCGTGCGCTGGAACCCGGCCGCCGTCGAAGAGGCCGGCAAGTCGCCGGTCTGCCCGATCGTCGCGCTCGAGGCCACCGCCGACTCCCTCGCCGACCTCCGTGAGGACGGCGACCTCAAGGCCGGCGACCAGCTCTTCTCTTGGCAGTGACGTTTCACCTTCGGTGACTTTGAGCCGTCCCACGGGGACGGCGGTACGACATCCACCGCGGCGGCGACGATCCGCCGCATCCAACCGGAGACGGGTGAAATGGAGACAACGCTGCGAGGCGTCGGCGTGAGCCACGGTGTGGCGATCGGCGAGGTGCGGCACATGGGCACGGCGGTTCTGGAGCCGCCGGCCAAGCAGATTCCGGCGGACGAGGCGCCGCGCGAGCAGGGGCGCGCCCGCCAGGCCGTCGAGGCCGTCGCCGCCGACCTCATCGCGCGCGGCAACCTGGCCGGTGGCGAGGCCCAGCACGTGCTCGAGGCCCAGGCCATGATGGCGCAGGACCCCGAGCTGATGGCCGACGTCGAACGGCGCATCACCGTCGGCAGCACCGCGGAGCGCGCGGTGTACGACGCCTTCGCCGCCTATCGTGCGCTGCTCGCCAACGCCGGCGAGTACCTGGCCGGCCGGGTGGCCGACCTGGACGACGTGCGCAACCGCATCGTCGCGCGCCTGCTGGGCGTGCCGATGCCGGGTGTGCCGGACAGCGACGAGCCCTACGTGCTCATCGCGCGCGACCTCGCGCCCGCCGACACGGCACTGCTCGACCCGACGCTGGTGCTCGGTTTCGTGACCGAGGAGGGCGGGCCGACCAGCCACAGCGCCATCCTGGCGCGGGCCCTGGGCGTGCCGGCCGTGGTGGCGCTGCCGGGCGCCGGTGAACTCGCCGAGGGCACGGTGGTGGCCGTGGACGGCAGCACCGGTGACATCTTCGTCGACCCCAGCGCGGAGAAGCGGGCCGAGCTGACGAAGGCCGCCGAGGCGCGCAAGGCCGCGCTGGCCGCGTCGTCGGGTCCGGGTGCGACGTCCGACGGGCACAAGGTGCCGCTGCTGGCCAACGTCGGCGGTCCGGCCGACGTGCCGGCCGCGGTGGAGGCGGGCGCGGAGGGCGTGGGCCTGTTCCGCACCGAATTCCTGTTCCTGGACGACAGCGCGAAGGCACCGTCGGAGGCCAAGCAGGTCGAGGCCTACCGCAAGGTGCTGGAGGCGTTCCCCGAGGGCCGCGTGGTCGTGCGGGTGCTGGACGCGGGCGCGGACAAGCCGCTGGACTTCCTGACGCCGGCCGACGAGCCCAACCCGGCGCTGGGCGTGCGCGGTCTGCGGACGCTGCTGGACCACCCGGAGGTGCTGCGTACGCAGCTCACCGCGCTCGCGAAGGCGGCCGCGGGCCTGCCGGTCTACCTTGAGGTCATGGCCCCGATGGTGGCGGACCGCACGGACGCCAAGGCGTTCGCGGACGCGTGCCGTGAGGCCGGGCTCCGGGCGAAGTTCGGTGCGATGGTGGAGATTCCCTCCGCCGCGCTGCGGGCGCGTTCGATCCTGCAGGAGGTGGAGTTCCTGTCGCTGGGTACGAACGACCTGGCGCAGTACACCTTCGCCGCCGACCGTCAGGTCGGTGCGGTCTCCCGCCTTCAGGACCCGTGGCAGCCCGCGCTGCTCGACCTGATCGCGGCGTCGGCCGAGGCGGCCAAGGCCGAGGGCAAGAGCTGTGGCGTGTGCGGTGAGGCCGCGTCCGACCCGCTGCTGGCCTGTGTGCTGACGGGTCTGGGCGTGACGAGCCTGTCGATGGGCGCCGCGTCGATTCCGTACGTGCGGGCCACGCTGGCCAAGCACACGCTGGCCCAGTGCGAGCGTGCGGCGGCTGCGGCGCGTGCCACGGACACGGCCGAGGAGGCCCGTCTGGCCGCGCAGGCGGTGCTGTCCGGCGAGTGAGCCGAGGCGTGCGTGGTGACGTGCGCGTGAAGTGAAGGGGTGCCCCGCCTGCCGGCGGGGCACCCCTTCTTCTTTCAGTCGTCCTCCCCCGTGTCGGGGCCCTTGTCGAGGCCCACGCCGAGGTCCCGGTCGAGGTCTTTGATGAAGTGCGCGTCCAGGTCCATGTCGAGCTCCGTGTCGATCTCGATGCCCGCGCGGTGTTCCACGCCGTGCTCGGGCGGTACGGGATCGCCGTTCAGGGCGTCCGTGCAGTAGGCGGAGAAGACCTCCGCCTCCGACATGGGGACCAGCGTGCCGTGCTTGATGCCCCAGGCCCGCAGGACGGCCGGCCGTCCGGGCACCATGCTGCGCAGGGCGAGGCCGCCGGGACGTTCTGCGGTGAAGCCGGCGGCCAGCACCGTGCAGAAGACGGTGGCCGCCGGGTGGCCCATGTGCACGTGGCCGTCCTCGTGACGCTCGGCGTGGAGGACGGCGACGAGGCGGGTGGTCCCTTCGGCGGGGACGGTGCACACCAGGTGGTGGGCGCCGGTTCCCACGGCTTCGATGAGGCGCCGGAGCGTCCTTGAGGCACGGGCGAAGGCGACCTGGCCGCTGTCCGTGGCGTGCGCGGCGGGGCCGCCGGCGCGGGCGAGCAGCCGGGAGGCCCGCTCCCAGGTGGTCTGCCGGCCGGCTTGGTCGACGAGGTCGGGCAGCAGGCGGGCGATGGGCTGTCCCTCGTAGGGGACCCTGACGCCCTGTGCGGCGATGTCGGCGGTGTAGCGGGTGCGGCTGGCCGGGGTGTCGGGGTCGAGGCGCCGCTCGGTGCAGTACTGCTCGTAGGCGTCGGGGTCGAAGAGGGCGACGCTGGTGTAGGTGCCCTTGGCGGCCATGGCGCGCAGCAGTCCCTCCACCTGCCGCAGGTACATGGCGTGATCGTCGAAGGTGAAGGTGTCGTACCGCCGCATGGCGGCGAAGTCCCGCTCGTCGGCCAGGACGGCCACGGTGCTGGGTGCTTCGCCGCGCAGTCTGCGGCGCGCGGTCAGTCGCCGGCTGTTGTCGGTGTGCGCCATGAACTCCCCCTCAGCGCGAGTGATCGATGCTCACTCACAGTAACGGGGACCACTGACAACGCCTCTCAGGACCGCTCGCGCGCCAGGCGCTCGTAGAAGCCGAGCAGTTCGACGTTGTCGACGGAGCCGGGGTTGACCGCCTTCTCGAGCGGGGTGCCCTGGAGGAGGCGTTTGACGGGGACCTCGATGCGCTTGCCGGTGAGGGTGTGGGGGATGGCCGGAACCTCGATGACCTCGTCGGGGACGTGGCGCGGGGAGAGCCGCCGGCGGATGGTGCTCTTGATGCGGTCGAGCAGTTCGTCGTCCAGGGTGGCGTCCGGTGCGAGATGGACGAAGAGGGGCATCCAGTAGCCGCCGTCGGCTTGTTCGACGCCGATGACGAGGGATTCGCGGATCTCGGGGAGGCGTTCGACGGCCTCGTAGATGTCGGCCGAGCCCATGCGGACGCCCTGCCGGTTGAGGGTCGAGTCGGAGCGGCCGTGGATGACGACGGTGCCGCGCGAGGTGAGGGTGATCCAGTCGCCGTGCCGCCACACCCCGGGGAACATGTCGAAGTAGCTCTCTCGGTAGCGGGAGCCGTCGGGGTCGTTCCAGAAGCGCAGGGGCATGGAGGGCATGGGGTTGGCGACGACCAGCTCGCCGACCTCGTCGACGACGGGCTTTCCGTGGGCGTCCCACGCCTGGAGGTCAGTGCCCAGGCAGGGGGCCTGGAGTTCGCCGATGTGCACGGGGAGGGTGGGCACCGCGCCGGCGAAGCAGCTGCAGACGTCCGTGCCGCCGCTGACCGAGGCGATCCACATGTCCTCGGTGCCCTCCCGGTGGAACTCGTCGTGGATCCAGCGGAACCCGTCGGGGGGCAGCGGGGAGCCGGTGGTGGCGACGCAGTGGACGCGGGAGAGGTCGAAGTCGCGCGCCGGGTGGACGCCGGCCTTGCGGCAGGCCATCACGTAGGCGGCGGAGGTGCCGAAGAGGGTGGCGCCGGTGCGTTCGGCGACGCGCCACTGGGCGGCGGTGTCGGGGTGGCCGGGGCTGCCGTCGTAGAGGACGACGGTGGAGCCGACGAGGAGGCCGGAGACGAGGAAGTTCCACATCATCCAGCCGGTGGAGGTGTACCAGAAGAACCGGTCCTGCGGTCCGAGGTCGCAGTGCAGGGCGAGCTGCTTGAGGTGTTCGAGGAGGATGCCGCCCTGGGACTGGACGATGGCCTTGGGCAGGCCGGTGGTGCCGGAGGAGTAGAGCACCCACAGCGGGTGGTCGAAGGGGATCTGTTCGAAGACGGGCTCGGTGTCCGCCGCCGTCAGGTCGTCCCACTCCAGCGCGCCCTGGGGAGCCGGGGTGCCCAGCAGCGGGATGTGGACGACGGCACGGAGGGTCGGCAGCTCGGCGCGCAGTTCGGCGACGACGTCGGCGCGCTCATGGCGCTTGCCGCCGTAGCGGTAGCCGTCGACGGTGAAGAGCACGACGGGTTCGACCTGCTGGAAGCGGTCCAAGACGCTGCGGGCGCCGAAGTCGGGGGCGCAGGAGGTCCAGACGGCGCCGACGGCGGCGCTGGCGAGCAGGGCGACGACGGCGTGGGGGATGTTGGGCAGGTATCCGCTGACGCGGTCGCCGGGGCGTACGCCGAGGCGGCGCAGCTCGGCGGCGAGGGAGCCGACCTGCCGGCGCAGGTCGCCCCAGGTGACGGGGCGGGGGTCGTGGGTCTCGTCGACGTGGAGGAGGGCCGGCTCCTGCGCTCTGGCGGGGTCCTGGGCGGTGCGCAGGGCGTGTTCGGCGTAGTTGAGGGTGGCGCCGGGGAACCAGCGGGCGCCGGGCATGGCGCGGTCGGCGAGCACGCGCTCGTAGGGGGCGGTGAAGCGCACGTCGCACCACTCGGTGACGGCCTGCCAGAAGGTTTCGAGCTCGTCGACGGACCAGCGGTGCAGGGCGGCGTAGCTCGCGGCGGGGTCGCCGGGCAGGGGGGCGGGCGCGCCGTGCCGGTCGGCGGCCCAGGCGTGGAAGCGGGTGACCTGCGCGCGGGCGACGCGGTCCTGGCCGGGGCGCCGGAGGGGCTCCGGCCGGTCGGCGGGGTGCGGTGCGGTGGTCATGGTTGCTCCCGGGCTGTGCGCGTCGTGGGCGGCGCCGCGGCAGGGCGGGGTGGCCCCGTGACGCGGCTGGGCAGGACGATGCCATGTGATCGACTCCCGCACCAGGGGCGAGGCCACACCGGTCGGTGGGCGAGGGGGCCCTGCGGGGTGAACGGCGGTTGAACGGTGCGCGCACGGGAGGGCGGCGGTGGCAGGGTGAGCGGCATGGACGCGGGTGACCTTGTGCGATCGGTGAAGTGGATGGCTTCGTTGCGGGCGGCGGGGAGCACGCAGGGGCTGCGGTCCGTGCGGTCGGCGTGGCGGCGGCGGCGCGCGGACTCGGTGGGGCTGCCGCGACAGGGCACGGAGCGGGCCCGGGTGCCGGGGGTGGCACTGGGGGCGGAGCCGGGGCCGGGGGGCGGGGTGGTGCGGTTCGCCCGGTCGTCGCTGCGGGTGCGGGTGGCGGAGGGGGGTGCGGTGTTCTGCGGGTGGGACGGGGCGGAGCCCGAGCCGTCGTACGCGCTGGCGGGCGGGTGTCCGGAGGGGGACGAGCGGGCCGTGCTGGAGCCGGACACGGACGGCGGCTGGCGGGTGGTGTCGGAGCGGGTGCTGGTGGCGGTCTCGCGGCACGGGACGGTGGAGGTGCGCACGCCGGGCGGGGTGATGTTGCGGCGTGACCTGCCGCCGCGCTGGTGGGAGCCGGTGGGGCGGGCCGGGGGCGGGGCGCGCTGGGTACAGCGGTCCCAGGTGGCGGCGGACGCGCGTTTCTTCGGCCTGGGCGGCCGGGCGGCCGGTCCGCGGCTGCGGGACGGGGTGTACCGGCTGTGGAACACGGACCCGGGCGGTGCCTTCGAGCCGGGGGACGATCCGCTGTACATCACGATGCCGGTGCAGCTGGTGGTGGCGGACGCGGGGACTCACCTGGCGTTCCACGACAACTCCTGGGACGGCCACGTCACGGTGTGGGAGGGCGAGGAGGGTGCGGGGTCGGGGCACGACAGGCCGGGCCGGTGCGAGGTGCGGATGGACGGGGGTCCGCTGCGGTACTGGGTGCTGGCGGGCACTCCGGCGCGGGTGCTGCACGGCTGGGCGGCGTTGACGGGCAGGGCGGCGCTGCCGCCGACGTGGGCGCTGGGGCATCACCACGCGCGCTGGGGGTTCGGCAGCGAGGGCGAGGTGCGGCGGGTGGTGGCCGGTTACCGGGAGCGGGGGCTGCCGCTCTCGGCGGTGCACCTGGACATCGATCACTACCGGGGGCACCGGGTGTTCACGGTGGACCGGGAGCGGTTCCCCGATCTGCCGGGGCTGGCGGCGGACCTGCGGCGGGAGGGGGTGCGGCTGGTGTCCATCGTGGACCCGGCGGTGAAGGTGGAGCCGGGGCTGGCGGTGTACGACGCCGGCGACGAGGAGGACGTCTTCGTGCGGGACGCCCGGGGCCGGCGGGTGCGGGGGGAGGTGTGGCCGGGTGAGTCGGTGTTTCCGGACTTCACGGATCCGAAGGTGCGCGAGTGGTGGGGCGGGCTGTACGCGGAGCGGCTGGTGCAGGGCTTCTCCGGGGTGTGGCACGACATGAACGAGCCGGTGTCGTTCGCGGCGTTCGGCGACCCGACGCTGCCGCGCTCGGCGCGGCACTCGCTGGAGGGCCGCGGCGGTGACCACCGGGAGGCGCACAACGTGTACGGGCTGGCGATGGCGCGGGCCGGGTACGAGGGGCTCTGCGCGCTGCGGCCGGACGAGCGGCCGTTCCTGTTCTCGCGGTCGGGCTGGGCCGGGATGCAGCGCTACGGCGGCACGTGGTCGGGGGACGTGGCGACGGGCTGGCCGGGGCTGCGGGCGTCGCTGGCGCTGGTGCTGGGCCTGGGGCTGTGCGGGGTGCCGTATTCGGGGCCCGACATCGGGGGGTTCACGGGGTCTCCGTCGCCGGAGCTGTATGTGCGCTGGTTCCAGCTGGGGGCGTATCTGCCGTTGTTCCGCACCCATGCGGCGATCTCGGCGGGGCGGCGGGAGCCGTGGGAGTTCGGGGCGCAGGCGCTGGAGTGCGCGGGGGCGGCGCTGCGGGAGCGGATGCGGTTGTTGCCGTACTTCGTGACGCTGGCGCATCTGGCGCGGCGGACGGGGGCGCCCTATGTGCGGCCGGTGTGGTGGCGGTCGCCGGAGGACCGGGCGCTGCGGGACTGTGAGGACGAGTTCCTGCTGGGTGATTCGCTGCTGGTGGCGCCGGTGCTGGAGCGGGGGGCGGACCAGCGGGCGGTGCGGCTGCCGTGGGGGCGCTGGTACGACACGGCGACGGGCCGGGCGTACGAGGGGCCGGGGCAGGTGCTGCTGGACGCGCCGTTGTCGCGCGTTCCGGTGCTGGCGCGGGCGGGGTCGGTGATTCCGGTGGCGGGTGCCGGGGGTGCGGTGGAGCTGGACGTGTGGACGCCGGCTCCGGGGCGGTGCGGCGGCGGGGTGCTGGTCCCGGACGCGGGGCCGGGCTGGGCGAGCCCGGAGGCGGTGCGCTTCACGACGCGGCTGCGGGGCGGGGCGGTGACGGTGGAGCAGGAGGGTGCGGCGGAGGTGCGGTATCCGGTGCGGGTGCGGGGGTGAGCCGGCGGGGTCGGCTCCGCTCTTCCTCCTGGGGTGCCGCGGGTGGTAGGGGAAGGGGCCATGGTGAAACTTTCCGCTGTGTGCCGTGCCCTCGCCTTACCGTTCGCCGTGCTGGCCTCGCTGGTGTCCGCGCCGGCAGCGCAGGCGGGGCCGGCGCCGAAGGCGCCCCCGGGGTTCGTCTCCCTCGCCGAGGTGGACCCGACGATCGTTCAGGAGATGCGTTACTTCACCCCGCACAACTTCACCGGTCACCGCGTCGACGGCTATCGGCGTCCCACGTGCCTGCTGACCAGACCCGCCGCCGAGTCGCTGCACCGGGTGCAGCGGGCCATGCTGCGGCGGGGCCTTTCGCTCAAGGTCTACGACTGCTACCGGCCGCAGCGCGCGGTGAACGACTTCGTGGCATGGGCGAAGGACCTGGACGACACGCGGATGAAGACGGAGTTCTATCCGCGGGTGGACAAGTCGCGGCTGTTCGCGGACGGCTACATCGCGGAGAAGTCGGGCCACAGCAGGGGCAGCACGATGGACCTGACGATCGTGCGGCTGCCGGCCCTGCCGACGCGGCCGTACGTACCGGGCGAGCGGCTCGCCCCCTGCTTCGCCCCCCGGTCCGAGCGCTTCCCCGACAACTCCGTCGACATGGGCACGGGATTCGACTGCTTCGACACCCTGTCCCACACGCTCGACCCGAGGATCCAGGGCCGGCAGCGGGCCAACCGGCTGCTGCTGAAGTCCGCCATGGAGAAGGCGGGCTTCACCAACCTCGCCGAGGAGTGGTGGCACTACACGCTCCGCGACGAGCCCTACCCCGCCACCTACTTCGACTTCCCCGTGCGCTGAGGGCGCCGCGGCCCGGCGGGCTCCGGCCCGTCAGACAGCCGCGGCCCGCGCGCCGGTGAGGCCTCCGGCCATGGCGTGCTCGACGACGGAGACGAGGACGTCCTTCACCGACTCCCGCTCGCGGGCGTCGCACAGCAGGACCGGTACGCCCGGGTCGAGGTCGAGCGCGTCGCGCACGGCCTCCTCGGGGTAGCGGACGGCGCCGTCGAAGCAGTTGACCGCGAGGGTGAAGGGGATGCCGCGCCGCTCGAAGTAGTCGACGGCGGCGAAGCAGTCCTCGAGCCGACGGGTGTCGGCGAGCACGACCGCCCCGAGGGCGCCCTGCGCCAGCTCGTCCCACAGGAACCAGAAGCGGTCCTGGCCGGGCGTGCCGAAGAGGTAGAGGACCAGGTCGTCGCGGAGGGTGATCCGTCCGAAGTCCATGGCCACGGTGGTGGTGCGCTTGCCCTCGACGCCCGAGGTGTCGTCCACCGGGCGGCCCGCCTCGGTGAGCAGTTCCTCGGTGCGCAGCGGCTTGATCTCGCTGATGGCACCGACCAGGGTGGTCTTGCCCACGCCGAAGCCGCCGGCGACCAGGAGCTTGAGGGCCACCGGGGCGACCGCGGACCGTTCACGGCGGTCAGAGCGCCCGAAAACCATGGGTGTTTCTCCTCCGATAGGGGTGGGTGCGGCATCGCCCTCCCCCGGGGTGATGATCGTTCCGCATCGAGGGTCGCTCCGACAAGCCCCGGCCGGTGCCCTGTGAGGCCCACCGGGGCCGGCCGGGTGGCCGGCCCGGGTGGTGCCTCACAGGGCACGCAGGCCGTCGATCACCTCGCGCAGGATGCCCTCGTCGGGCAGCTC
Organism: Streptomyces cinnamoneus; assembly: GCF_002939475.1. Classification (NCBI taxonomy): domain Bacteria; kingdom Bacillati; phylum Actinomycetota; class Actinomycetes; order Kitasatosporales; family Streptomycetaceae; genus Streptomyces; species Streptomyces cinnamoneus. Next base: position 1,112,069 of record NZ_PKFQ01000001.1, read on the forward strand.
CGCCGGCGGGACGGGGCGGGAGACGCGGACGTACCCGCCGTCCATCAGGTCGCCGACGAGGACGCGCACCACGCCCACGGGGAGGTCCAGCCCGGCGGCCAGTTCGGCGACGGACTGGGGCCCCTGCCGGGCGAGGTCGGCGATGTCGAGGTGTTCCGGGGAGAGCGTGTGGTCCGCGATGGCGTGCGCACCGCCGGGGTGCGCGACCAGTAACTCCTCGGCGACGACCAGCGCGATCAGGTCGAGCCGGTCCTCGGCGGGGCTGCGGGTGCGGCCACGGGTCATGGCGTACGGGCGGACCACCGGGCCCGCCGCGTCGTCGTACCAGTGGGCCGCCTGCCCCCGGTCTCCGGTCATGCCGTCCGTCACTCGTCGGCGACGCCGGTTCGCGGAGCCGTGCCCAGGTGGGCTCCCACGCGCTTGACGAGCAGCGTCATCTCGTAGGCCACCAGCCCGATGTCGGAGTCGGCGTCGGCGAGGACGGCCAGGCAGCTGCCGTCGCCGGCGGCGGTGACGAACAGGAACGCCTGGTCCAGTTCGACCACGGTCTGGCGTACCTCGCCGGCCTCGAAGTGCCGGCCCACACCCTTGGCGAGGCTGTGGAAGCCGGAGGCGACGGCGGCGAGGTGCTCGCCGTCCTCACGGGTGAGGTCCTTCGAGGAGCCACGGGCCAGGCCGTCGCCGGAGAGGACGAGCGCCTTGCGGACGGTGGTGACGCGCTCGACGAGTTCGTCGAGGAGCCAGTTCAGGTCGCCGGAGCCGGCGGATGCCCCGTGGTGGCCCGGCTCGGCGTTGCGTATCACGGCCTTCGGTGCGGTCATCGACCGTCCCCCTCAGTTGTTGTTCCTGGTGCTGCTGTGCTCGGTGAGTTCGTCGTCCCATTGTCCTCCCGCCCGCGTCGCCATCCTTGCTGGAGGGCGGCCATGCGGGCCCGGACCTCTTCGGCGTCGCGTTCGGCGGCCGGCCCGCCGGGCTGCGGGGCGGTCCGGGCCCCGGCGGCCGCAGAGTCCTTGAGCTGCGGGGCGAGGCTGGCCTGGCGCACGCGGCGGGGCAGTCCGCCGGTCGGCGTGCGCTCGTCCTCGGGACCGGCGGCCGGCGGACCGGCCGGTCCGGGGCGCCCGGTGACGGTGCGTCCGTTCTCGGAGACCAGCGCGGGCGGCCTGCGGCGGGGCAGGGGCGCGACCGTGTCGGCCGCCTGGTGGTGTTCCTCGCCGGCCGCCACGGGCGGGGCGGGCAGGCCCCGCAGGGACCTGACGCCCTCGCCGCCGGCCCCGTCGCCCGGGTCCGCCACGAAGCGGCGGTGCGGGGACGCGGGTTCGGCCGGCCCGTCGGGGGCGGCCTGCCGGGCGCCGGGGCCCACCGCCTTGGCGGCCGGCCTCGCGTGCGGCGGCAGGACCTGGCTCCCGGTGTCCTCGTCGGCCGCGCCCGGGCCGGCCTCGATGAGCAGGGCGGAGGGGATGAGCACGACGGCCGTGGTGCCGCCGTACGGGGAGGGTTGCAGCGAGACCCGTACGCCCTGGCGCTGGGCGAGCCGGCTGACCACGAAGAGGCCGAGGCGGTCGGTGTCCGACAGCTCGAACTCGGGGGTCTCGGCGAGCCGGAGGTTGGCTTCGAGGAGGGCCTCGGGCGTCATGCCGAGGCCGCGGTCGTCGATCTCGAGGGCGAAGCCGTTGGAGACGCGCTCGCCGTGCACCTGGACGGCGGTGTGCGGCGGGGAGAAGACGGTGGCGTTCTCCAGGAGTTCGGCGAGGAGGTGGGTGAGGTCGGAGACGGCCGGGCCGCTGAGGGCCAGGCGCGGCAGCCGGCGCACCTCGATGCGCTCGTAGTCCTCCACCTCGGCGACGGCGGCGCGCACGACGTCCATGAGGCGGATCGGTTTGCGCCACTGACGGGAGGGGGCGGCGCCGGAGAGGATGACCAGGCCCTCGGCGTGCCGGCGCATGCGCGTGGTCAGGTGGTCGAGGCGGAAGAGGTCGGCGAGCTCACCGGTGTCCTCGGTGCGGCGCTCCATCGTGTCCAGGAGGTTCAGCTGACGGTGCAGCAGGACCTGGGCGCGGCGGGCGAGGTTGACGAAGACATCGGAGACGCCGCGGCGCATGTCGGCCTGTTTGACGGCCGCTTCGACGGCGGCCCGCTGGAGGGTGTTGAGGGCCTGGCCGACCTGGCCGAGCTCGTCGGGGCCGTACGCGAGCCGCGGGGCCTCGGCCTCGACGTCGATCTGCTCGCCGGCGGCGAGGCGGCGCATCACGCTGGGCAGCCGGACGCCGGAGACCTCGTGGGCCTCCTTGCGGAGCCGGCGCAGGTCGCGCACCAGGCCGCGGCCGACGCGGAAGGAGATGACGAGCGAGGCGACGAGGGCGGCGAGGCCGAGGACGCCCGCGACGGCGGCCTTGCCGAGGATGCCCAGGGCCACGGGCTCGACCCGGTCGCCGTAGCGCTGGCCGGACTCGGTGGCCATCCGGCTGAGGTCGTCGAGGACGGGGGTGACCGTGGCCTGCCAGCGCTGGGGTTCGAGCGAGTGGGCCGCCCGCTGGGCCCCGGCGAGGATCACCGTGTCCTCGGCGGCGACGAGCGCGCGGGCGTGGGCGGTCCGCCAGTAGTCGTTGATGATCTTGCGTTCGCCGGCGGGCAGGACCGCCAGGTTGGTGCTGTAGAGGACGTTGCGCTCGGCGACCCGGTCGGAGAACGCCCGCAGGTCCTGCCGGCTCATGGTGCCGTCGGCGAACGCCGCGGCGAGCAGGGCGTCCTCGCGGGCGACGGCCTCGCGGGCGCGCACGATGCCGATCAGGGCGCGGCCCTGCCGGTCGATGTCGCTGTCGCGGACGACGCTGAGGCTGTCGAGGAAGTCGTAGTGGGGATCGACGAGGTCGTTGTACGCCGCGAAGGCGGCGTGCCGGGCGATGGTGCCGTCCTCGACCTGGCGCCGCAGGCCCTCGATGCCGTCGAGGCCCTTCTCGATGGCGTGGAAACGCCGCGTCGCGTCGGCGCTCATCACGTCGCGCACGTCCCCGTCCACGTGGGAGCGGAAGGCGGCGATCATCTTGTCGGTGTTGCGCTGCTGGGCGCGCAGTTCGGCCAGGACGTCCGCGCGGCGGGTGTCGGCGAGGAGGACCAGTGTCTGCCGGCGCTCCTTCTGCAGGGCGCGGACCAGGCTCTCGGTGGGGTAGCCGACCTTGCGCGTGGCGTCGGCCACCGCGAGCAGCTGGAGCGCCTCGCTGCCGGTGATGGCCGTGGCGAAGGCCCACAGGGAGGTCAGGGACACCAGCGGCACCAGCAGCAGCGCCACGATCTTCCGGCGGATCGACTTCCCGCGAAAGCGCATGGCCTCCCCTACGTCAACCCCGCCGTACGGGGGTGGTGTTCCGACAGTAATGCGGCGTGAGCCTACTACTGCGCGCTGCGCGACTCGAAGGCCAGTACGGCCGACGGGCGCGGGTCTGGCCTGATTTCCCCTCCCTTGGGAACCTTCGCACCCCGTGGTTCGCTCCTTCTTGAGGACGGGGACGGACGGAAGGGGGGCGTCGCAGCGCCCGGTGTCCCACCGTCCGGACTGATCTGGGGCGTTTTTGGGAAGAGCCCGTTCAGGGCAGCCGCTGGGGGAGGTGAGCCGCCATGGACCTGGATCGCGACAATCCGTCGTGCGCCCGCAGGCCGTTGTGGGTCGAGGAGCCGGCCAGGAGGCCGAGAATGCCCGATCCCGTCCGGGACGCCGCGGTGCGCGCGGGCCTCATCGTCTCGGTGACGCTCGTGGTGACGGTGGTGACGCTCCTCTTCGCGCTGTCGGGCTCGTGGTTCGCCTTCCCCGCCGTGTTCTGCGCGGTGGCCTGCACGGTGGCGGCCACCTGGGGAGTGCTCGACGTGTGGGTGACCCGGCAGGTGTGGCGGCAGCGGCACGGGGTGGTGTCCGTGCCCAGCAGCACGGCCCGCAGGGTGCACCGGGCCCAGCGGCCGGGCTTCGGCCCGCTGCCGCGGCAGCGGGCCTGAGGAGCCCCCTCCCCCGGACGGCGGGGCCCGGCGGCCGGGGGAGGCGAGGGGGCGGCTACCGCCCGGCCGGCAGCGGCTCGTTCCGCGCGGCGTCCGCCTCCGTGCGCCGCTCGTCCTCCACGGGACGGCGGAACATCCGCGTGGCCGTGATCTCGCCGTGCACCTTCTCTGCCTTAGGGTCCTGCGGCTGCGGCAGACCGGGCCGCAAGTGCTCCTCGACGCTGATGTACTTCAGGCCCGCCCGCAGGTCGGCGTCGTTGCGCAACCGGATGACCAGCGGGAACTCGGCCAGTGCGGTGGTGTCGAACAGGCCGGTGGTGTAGAGCAGTTGCACGCCCAGGGCGTCGGCCACGGCCCGCTGGAGCTCCAGCAGGTACGTGGCGTTGGCGCGGCCGATGGGGTTGTCGAGGAACAGCGTGCCCGCGTGCCGCTGCTTGTCGCGGCCACGGTCGTTGCTGCGCAGCGCCGCCATGGTGCAGTACAGCGCGATGGCCGCGGTCAGCAGCTGGCCGCCGGAGAAGACGTCGCCCATCTGACCGACCGGCACCCGCTCGGCGCGCAGCACCGCGTCCGGCTTGAGGATCTCCACGGCCACGCCGCGCGGCAGCAGCGCCGCCCCCACGCCGCGCAGCAGCAGCGACATGCCGTCGCGGCGCAGGTCGGAGTTCTTCTTGACGGCGGACCGGGTGGCCTCGTCGATGACCTCGCCGAGCCGCTCGGTGAGCGTGCTCTGGTCCGGCTCGTCGAAGCGGATGCGCAGGAACTCCTGGCCGGACCACTCCCCCAGCCCCTCGGGCAGCCGGGACAGGCGCTGCGCCGAACGCAGGGTGGCCAGCGAGGACTCCACCAGGCCGCGCAGCCGGTCGACGATGCTGTCGCGGTTGCGCTCCAGCTGCTCCAGCTCGTCCGTCAGCACCCGCAGCCGGGGCGCGAACGCCTCGGCCCAGGCCGTCGCGTGCTCGGGCAGGGCCGCGGCGGGCAGTTCCCGGATCTGCTGGCGGGCCGGGGTGCGGACGTGTTCGTAGCGGGTGGAGTTGGCGTGCCGCACGAGGACGTCGCTCGCCTCACGGACCGCCGTCTCGGCGGCCGACAGCTCGGCCGCGCAGCCGCGCAGGGAGCGCCGGGCCTCGGCCGCGGCCTGGCGGGCCTCCTCCAGGGTCCCGGCGTACGGCTCGGGCTGCTCGGCGTCCTCCTCGGGGGAGTTGTCGCGCAGCAGGTCGCGCAGGAGTGCGGCGGTGTCGTCGAAGCCCGCCGCGGCGTCCTCGGCCGAGCGGTGGGCGCGCAGCAGGTCGCCGTGCCCGGTGCGGGCGCTCTCCAGGGCGTCGGTGCGGGCGGCCAGCTCGGCCGTGGCGGTGCGCAGCAGCTCCTTGGCCCGGTCGGCGTCCGCGGGCACCAGCTCGTCCGGGAGCTCGGTGTGGGCCTCCGCGTCGTCCGGGGCGAGGCGCTCGGCCTCGCCGCGCAGCCGGCCGAGCTGCTCGCTGGCCGTCGAGGCGCGGGTCTCCAGCATCTGGACGAGCGCCTCGGCGCGGGCCGCCGCGGCCTGCCGGGACGGGCCGTCGGCGCCGTCGGTGCCCTCCAGGAGCTGCGCCGCCCGGGTGCGCACCTTGTTGGTGAGGCGGTCGAGTTCGGCGCGGGCGGCGCTCTCGTCGCTCTCGGCGCGGGCCTGCTCGGCGCGCAGGTCGGCGCCGACGCCGACCTTCTCGTACACCTGCGAGGCGGCGCGGTAGGCCTCGCGCAGGGCGGGCAGGGAGGCGGTGGGCGGCTCGGTGCCCTCAAAGACGTCGTCGGGGGCGCCGGCGATCTCGGCGCGCTCGGCGCGCAGGGCGCGGGCCGTGCGGCGGGCGTCGTCGGCGGCGCGCTGGGCGGCGCGGCGGTCCTCGTCGGCGGCGCGGGCGCGGTCGACGTACGTCGCGGCCTGCTCCTCGGCCTCGGCGGCCTCCTCGGCGAGTTCGCGCAGGCGGGTCTGCCAGGTGGCGCGCTCCCGCAGCCGGTAGGCCAGGCCGGCGAGGGCGTCGGCGACCCGGCGGGCGCGCTGGGCGGTCTCCTGCCGCTCGTCGCGGACGCGGGCGGTCTCGGCCGCCGTCTCCTCGGCCTCGGCGCGGGCCGTGCGGGCCTCGGCGAGCGCCTCCTGGGCGGTGTCGGCGGCGGACCGGGTCCGCTCGGCCTCGGCGGCCAGCTCGGCGAGCCGGCCCCGGGGGCAGCCCGAGCGCCAGGAGGAGAGCCGGGCGGCCAGGGTGCGGTCGCCGGCCAGCCGGGCCGCCACGGCGCGGATCTCCTCGTCGCGGGCCATGGCGCGCTCGCGCAGGGCGTGGCGCTCCTCGTCGGCGGCGCGCTCGTCGTGCATCGCGGGGTTCGGCGGCACGAGGAAGACGTCGGGGGTGTCGGGGGCGTGGGTGCCCGACGCCGGGGCGAGCAGGGCGGCGGCCGTGCCGACGGCCACGGCGGAGCGCGGCAGCAGCGAGGCCGCGCCCAGTACCTCGCGGGCGCGGGCGTGGGAGTCGGCGTCGGTGATGACGACGCCGTCGACGAGCTCGGGGCGGGCGGCGAGCACGGCGGCGTGGTCGGCGGGGTCGACGGCCTGGGCGAGGTAGCGCCAGCCGGGCAGGGCGGGGATGCCGTGCTCGCCCAGGTACTCGACGGCGGCCAGCACGTCGGGGCTGGGCGGCAGCAGGCCGCCGTCGCCGAGCGCGCCCAGGATGCGGGAGTCGTCGGCGGCGGCGGTGCGCAGGTCGAACAGCTGCCGCTCGGCCGCGGCGACGTTCTCGTCGAGCAGTGCGCGCAGCGCGTCGGCGTTGCGGTCGAGCTCCTCGGCGGTGAGCGGGCCGCCGGTGGCCGGAAGGGCGGCGCCGGAGGCGTCGGCGCCGTCGTCACCGGGCGCGCGCTGGCCCGGCACCTGGCCGGCGGTCACCGGCTGGGGCAGACCCAGCAGTTCCACCAGGCGTTGGTCGGCGCCGATGGACTCGGCCGCGCGGCGCTCCGCGTCGTAGGCCGAGCCGGCGGCAGAGGCGGCGTCGGCGGCGCGGTGGGCGGCCAGCTCGGCACGGGACTCGGCGGCGGCGGCCTCCTTGGCTCGCTCGGCGGCCTGGCGGGCGGCGTCGCGGGCGGTCTCGTACGCGGCGACGGCGGGCTTCTCGGCGTCGCTGGCGGCGAGGGCGGCGCGGGCGGGGTCGGCGTCGGGGCCGGTGTCGTCGATCCAGCCGGCGCGGACGGCCTCGGCGGTCTCCTGCTCGACCTCCGCCAGGCGCTGGCGCAGGTGGCCCGTCTCGCTGCGGGCGCGCTGCGCCTCGGTGGCGGCGGCGGTGGCGTCGCGGTGGGCGGCCTCGCTCGTCTCCTGGAGGGCGGCGGAGCGCTCCTCCTGCTCGTTGGCGAGCTGCTCGCCCTTCTCGGCGGCGGCGTTGAGGGCGCGGACGAGCTCGACGGCGGCCTGGGCGCGGGCGGCCAGCGCCGGGGCGGCGTCGCGCTCGGCCTCGTGGATGGCGGCGGCCACGCGGGCGGAGCGGTCGGCGGCGGCGCGGTGGCGCAGCACGGTCTCGGCGGCCTGCCAGGCGGAGTGCAGGGTGCGGGCGTCGTTGAGCTCGCGGCGCTGGGCGGCGGCGGCCTTCTCGGCCGCGGCGAGGGCGAGGGAGGCGTGCCGGTAGGCGAGTTCGGCGGCCACCAGGGAGCTGCGGCCGCGGGCCGTCTCGGCGTCGGTGACGGCGTGGGCCGCGGCGGCGACCTGGCCGGCCAGCTCCTGGGCACGGCCGCGCTCCTCCGCGCCGCGCGCGGAGAGGCGGTGGGCCAGGAGGCGGGTGCGGCGCTCGGCACCGGCGTGCACCCCGCGCGCCTGCTCGCGGTGGACGGCCGCCTCGGCGATGCGGGAGAGCAGGTCGAGGGAGCCGGCGGTGAAGTCCCGCTCGGCGGTCAGCTCGGCCCGGCGGCCCAGCTTGTGGGCGAAGCCGTGGACGAGGTCGGCGAGGCCGTCGGTGTCACGGGTGTCGGTGACCGCGCGCAGCAGCAGGTCGGTGAAGTCGGAGTCGTTCTTGACGGCGAAGAGGCCGGCGGCCTCGCCCTCGTCGGCGTTCATCTCGCGCTGGTAGCGGAAGAGTTCGGGGTCCAGGCCCAGCTCGCCCAGGTGCTCGTTCCACCGCTCGTGGATCTCCTCCCACACCACGTCGAGGTGGGGGTAGGCCTTGCCGGCCTCGGTGAGGGCGTCGCGGAAGCCCTTCATGGTGCGGCGGCGGCCGCGCGCGCCGGAGGCGCCGTCGGCCCTGGGGCGCATGGCCGTGGACTCGGCGACGGGCAGCGAGTCGAGGCTGAGGCCCGGGCCGGGGCGGAAGGAGTACCAGGCCTCGGCGAACTTGCGGGGGTCGCCCGAGACCTGGCGGCCGCGCCACTCGCTGACCTTGCCGACGACGACGGACTCGCCGGTCAGGACGTGCTGCCACTCCAGGGCGACGTGCCCGCAGTCGTCGGCGAGGAGGAACTTGCGCAGCACGCCGGAGCTGGCGCCGCCCAGGGTGTTGCGGTGGCCCGGCAGCATGACCGAGAAGATCAGCTTGAGCAGGACGGACTTGCCGCCGCCGTTCTCCAGGAAGAGCACGCCGGCGGGCGCCGGCCGGCGGGGCGGGCCGACCGGCTCCTCCTCGAAGAACTCCGCCTGCGCGGGCGCGGGGCTGGGCACCGGCGCGCCCACCCCCCGGAGGTCCAGCACGGTGTCGGCGTAGCGCGCACCGGCGGGTCCGATGGAGTAGAGACGGACCCGGGACAGCTCGTACATGGCGGACTCTCGTGTAGCGCGGGGACGGTGGTCAGGCGGAGGGGCTGTGCTGGTTGTCGAAGAACGGCAGGCCGGCGTCGGCGACGAGGTCGAGGACGTCGGCGTCGTCCGGCGGCAGGAGGGTGGCGCTGCCGTCGCCGACCGGCACCACGCCCAGCTCCAGCAGCTCGGTCATGGCGGCGCCGCCCCCCATGTCACGGACCTGGAGCTGGTAGCGGGCCGTGGTGCGGAACGTGCCGCCGGAGTCGTCGCCGGTGCGCTGGAGGAAGCCGGAGTCGACCAGGAAGGCGACGGCCTTGGCGATGATGCCGGTGGTGGAGCCGGCGAGGCGGCGGGCGTCCTTGGTGGCGCCGGTCGCGCTGCGGCGGGCGTAGACGCGCCAGGCGGCCTCCAGGCCCGGGGCGCCGGTGGCGGGGTCGGTGTTCTCGCCCTGCTCCGCGGCCCTCTCCTCCAGGCGGCGGCACGCCTGGCGGACGAACGTGTCGACGCCGTTGACGGAGACGCGGCCGATGTAGCCGTCGTCGGCGAGGTCCTCGGGGCGGGGGAAGGCCATGGCGGCCACCGCGAGGTGGGCGAGGCCGTGGAGGAAGCGGTCGCCGGAGTCGACGGTGGCGCGGCGGGCGTAGTCGCCCATGCGGACGGCGAAGACGGAGTCCTCGGCGGCGGTGACGGCCATGCCGGCGCGGGTGGACACCTCCAGCACGACGAGGCCGAGGCCGGCGGCCACGGCGTCGGCCAGGCGCGCGAAGGCGGGGTCGTCGCGGTGGCGCTGCAGCAGCTCGGCGTACTCGGCGTCGCGGGCGGGCTGGAGCTTGGGCTGGAGCCCGAAGGCGATGAGCCGGGCGGCGTCCGCGGCGTCGGCGGGGGTCACGGTGCCGCTCGCCGCGCGGATCTCGCCGGTCTCGCCGGTGCCGGGCTCGTCGGCCGGGGCCTCGGCGTCGTACTCAGTCACGGTTGGTGCTCCTGCTGGAAGTCCATGGGGTGTGGTCGGTTCGGCACCGCCGGGCACGCGGCCGGGGGCAGAGCGCCGTGGCGGCGGGGGTGGGCCCCCCATCGGGCCCCTTCCCGGAACCGGGGACCGGGCCCCGGCGTCCCCGGTGGGGTGGGGCGAGGGGCTTCGCCCCCGCCCGGGAGCGCCGTGGGTCCGGGGCGTCAGCCCCGGGAGACGGCGGGAGGGCGGGGCCGGGGCCCCCGGCCCACCGCGACGGCGGGCCGCCCCCACCGGGGAGCCCGGCGGCGCGGGACCGGCCGCGGGCGACGGCGCTCACGACGCCTCCGCGCGGTCCGCCGCCATACCGGCCGCGTCCAGGAGGGCGGTGCCCACGATCAGGTCCGCGCCACCGAACTCGACGTCGTCGAGCCGGGTGCCGTCGTCGACGGCGAAGAGCAGGGACCGCTCGCCCTGACGGTAGGCGGTGCCGACCGAGGGGCTCGCGGCGTGGACGGCCAGCAGGGCGACCAGGTAGGGAAGTTCGGGGTCGCGGAGGCGGGCCTCGGCCAGCAGGCCGGACAGCCGGCGGGGGGCGTCCGGGGGCAGGGTCAGCAGCTCCATGGCGCTCGCGAGCTGCTCCTCGCTGAAGCGGCTGTCGTCGGGCGTCTCGACCAGGTCCGGCTCGGGCATCTCCGCGCCGAGGTGCTCCCGCTCGGCCGGCGGCGTCAGGAGCATCTCGACGAGGTCGCCGACGCGCACCGAGGCCGGGGTGCGCAGCCCCGTGCCGCGGGCGAAGAAGGCGTCCGTGACCCGGCCGGCCTGCTCGACGGGGAGCGGCAGCACGGGGGCCAGCAGCTGGCCGTAGAGGTCGAGGCCGGAGCGGGCGGCCGGGGCCGAGAAGGCCTGGCGGTCCTGCTCGGCGCGGAACAGCGGCCCGGCCTCCAGGAGCCGGGACTGCAGCTGGGTGTGGCGGCGGATGCAGTCCTTGACGATGTCGACCAGCTCGGCGGCGCGGCGCTTGTTCTCCGGGTCCTCCGCCTCGTCGCGCGCCTTGCGGATGTTGGTGAGGATCGCGTTCTCGTGGCGGTAGCGGTCGGCGACGTGGTCGAGCGCCTCGGCGATCATGTCGGGGACGGTGCGCAGCCAGTCGACGGCGCGGACGTTGCGCCGGGTGGCGTCGAGGGTCTTGCGCAGGGTCTCCGCGTACTGCACGGTGCGGTAGCGGGCCTGCTCGGCGGCGAGCTGGGCGTCGGCGAGACGGCCGCGCCTGATGAGGACCTCGAGCTTGACCTCGGCGGCGATCTGGGCGCTGGTGACGTCCGTGTCGAGGGCGCCGACCAGGACGTTGACGGCCTCGTCGGTGGTGCGCAGGAAGACCGTGCCGCCAGGGCCGGGGACCTCCTCGACGAGCTTGAAGTCGTAGTCGCGGCGGACGTAGGCGCCGTCGGCGCCGAAGGTGCCGTAGACGGCGCGGAAGCCCCGGTCGACGCTGCCGACGTTGATGAGGTTCTCCAGGACCCACCGGGCGACGCGCTCGTGCTCGGCCTGGGGGCGTCCGGGGGCCTGGGCGGCGACGCGCGGCAGGAGCCTGGCCACTATCTGCTCGTGGTCGGCGCCGGTGTCGAAGTCCATGTTGAGCGTGACGAGGTCGATGGCGGCCAGCGCGACCTCGGCCATGGCGTAGACGCCGAACTCCCCCGCGAGGTTGGCCTTGCGCACGTCCAGGTCGTGCAGCGGCGCGGTGCAGGCGAGCGCGCGCAGGCGGCGGGCCAGGCCCTCGTCGGCGGCCGGGCCCGGGGCGACGGGGGTTCCCCCAGCTCGGGCGGAGCCGGGAGCTCCGGGGAGCGCGGGCCCGTTGAGCTGGGGCGGAACGGCCGCCGGGGCTGGAGAAGTCACGTCGCACAGACTAGGCGGTCGCAGTGACAACGGACGAAACGGCACGGGCTCGCCCCGTCCGGGGCGCACCAGTCTAGGACGTCACCCCGGGTGGGCGTGCGGGCACCCGAGCCTCAGAAGGCGAAAACGGACATGATGGCTATATTGCAACCGAGTAGGACGAACGCCGTCGGGAGTTGGGCCTTGATGGGCCCGTACTGGTCCGTCAGCTCCAGCAGGGCGGCGGGGACGATGTTGTAGTTGGCGGCCATGGGGGTCACGAGGGTGCCGCAGAAGCCGGCGAGCATGCCGACGGCGAGGACGGCGGGGGCGTCGCCGTGGGCCTGCTCCACGAGGACCGGCCAGCCGACGGCGGCCGTCATCACGGGGAAGGCGGCGAAGGCGTTGCCCATGACGGCGGTGAAGAGGAACATGCCGACGCAGTAGACGACGACCGCGAGGAGGACCGAGCCCTCCGGCAGCAGCACGGTGGTGCCGCGGCGGACCTGGTCGCCGACTCCGGCCAGGGCGAAGATCGCCCCGAGGGTGGCGAGCAGCTGGGGCAGCAGCATGACCGGGCCCACGGACTCCAGTGTCGACCTCCCGGCGTGCACGGGGATCGACAGGCGCCGTTCCCGCAGCATCACCATGCCGACGACGAGCGCGATCAGCGCACCGATGCCGAGCCCCAGGACGGTCTCGCTGCCCTTCTGCAGGAGCGGCTGGCCGCCGGCGGAGACCTTCTTGACGACGACCGCGCAGACGAGCGCGACGGCGGGGATGGTCAGGGCGGGCACGAAGAGCTTGTTGCCGTACCGCGCGGCGCTGGCGGCGCGTTCCTCCGCCGTGGTGGTCCGGGCCGCGCCGCGCCCGGTGAAGCCGAAGCCGGCGAGGCAGATCATGACCAGGACGGCGGCGCCCAGGGGTTCGGCCGGCGCGCTCTTGTCGGCCACCCCGGTGCTGTAGCAGAAGCCGAGGCCCAGCAGCGCCCAGAAGGCCGCCGTGCCCAGGCGCTTGGGGTTCGTGCGGTCGGCGAGCATCTGGGCGGCCATCACCAGGAAGACGCCGCCGACGAGCCAGAAGAACCACTCCGCTCTGATCATTTGGCCACCTCGTCAGCGGGTGCGGATCGCGGTGCGCCGGGGAGCGCGCGCTCCAGCGTGCGGTCCAGGCGCAGCAGCCGCCAGCCGTGAACGGCCAGGGCGCACAGGGCCGTCGGGATCGCCCACAGCGCGAGGTCGAGCGGTTCCAGGTGCGTGTGGTACGTCGTGTTGACGAAGCCGGTGATCAGCAGGATCGAGCCGACGGCGAGGAAGACGTCCTCCCCGAAGAAGAAGCCGACGTTGTCGGCGCTGGCGGCGTAGGAGCGCACCTTCTCGCGGGCCTTGTCGGTCAGCGCGTGGCGGCCCCGGGCCGCGCCCTCGGCCATGGGCGCCGCGAGCGGCCGTACGGTCTGGGCGTGGCCGAACACGCCGCCCAGGCCGAGGGCGGCCGTGATCTGGCGCAGCAGGAGGTAGAGGGCGAGGAAGCGGCCGGTGGTGAGGCCGCTGAAGCGGGTGATCAGGTTCCGGGCCTGTTCCTGGAGCCCGTGGCGCTCCAGGAGGCCGATGACGGGGAGGGTGATGGCGAAGACGGTCACCGCGCGGCTGCCGGCGAAACCCGTGCCGAAGGCCGCCAGGACCTCCCGCGGCGACAGGCCGCCCAGCAGGCCGGTGACGATGCCGGCCGCGCCGACGACCAGAAGGGGGTTGCGTCTCGTGGCGAAGCCGGCCACCACCACGAGGACGCCCAGGAGTACGAGCATGCGTCACGCCTTCCGCATTCTCGGACCTCACTCGACGAGGTGAGGCGACTGCGCAGGACGCTAAGATATTGTTCAACAATCCTCAATAGGCAATGCTGAACCCGTCGAAGGCTGAGACGTCCGGTCCTATTCGGTGCCGGCCGGTGCAGCCACCCCGTCGAGCCCGTGGGAGAGGCCATGGCCCGTTCCACCGCGCAACGCGTCGCCGCGGCGCTGCGCGACCGCATCGAGGGCGGGGACCTGCCGCCCGGCACCCAGCTGTCGGAGGAGGCCCTGGGCCGGGAGCTCGGGGTGTCCCGCAACACGCTGCGCGAGGCCTTCCGGCTGCTGGTCCACGAGGGTCTCGTGGTGCACCTGCTGAACCGCGGGGTGTTCGTCAGGGTCCTGGAGCCCGCCGACGTCACGGACATCTACCGCGTCCGCGCGGCCCTGGAGACCGCCGGCGTCCGGGCCGCCGCCACCGCCCCGGCCCCCCTGCGGGACGCCGTCACGGCGGCGGTGGAGGAGGCCGAACAGGCCGCGGGCGCCGACGACTGGCAGCGGGTGGGCACGGCCGACCTGCGCTTCCACCGCGCGCTCGCCGCCCTGGCCGGCAGCGCCCGCATCGACGCCGCGATGGAACGGCTCATGGCCGAACTGCGCCTGGCCTTCCACGAGATGCCCTCGCCCCGGCACTTCCACGAGCCGTTCGTCGGCCGCAACCGCGCCCTGGCCGGACTGCTCGCGAAGGGTGAGCACGCACGGGCCGAGGCGGAGCTGACCGCCTATCTGGACGACGCCCGCCGGCTCATCCTGGACACCATGCGGGAGGAGGAGCGATGACCCCGGCCGCCACAAACGCCCCGCCCGGGCCCGTCCTCGACCTCAACGCCGACCTCGGCGAGGGCTTCGGCCGCTGGCAGCTGACGGACGACGACGCCCTGCTGTCGGTCGTCACCAGCGCGAACGTCGCCTGCGGCTTCCACGCCGGCGACCCCTCGACGATGCGCCGGGTGTGCGAGCGCGCCGCCGAGCGGGGCGTGCGCATCGGCGCCCAGGTCTCCTACCGGGACCTCGCGGGCTTCGGGCGGCGTGCCATGGACGTGCCCCCGGAGGAGCTGGCCGACGAGATCACCTACCAGATCGGCGCGTTGCGCGTGTTCGCCCGGGCGGCCGGCTCGGACGTGACGTACGTGAAGCCGCACGGCGCCCTCTACAACCGCGCGGTCGGCGACGCCGAGCAGGCGGCCGCCGTGGTGGCGGGCGTGCTGCGTGCGGGCGGCGGCCTGCCCGTGCTGGGGCTGCCCGGTTCGCGCCTGCACGAGGCGGCCGCGAGCGCCGGACTGCCCGTGGTCGCCGAGGCGTTCGCGGACCGCGCCTACACCGCGCTCGGCACTCTGGTACCGCGCCGGCAGCCGGGGGCCGTCATCCCCGGGCCCGACGCCGTCGTCGCCCGCTCGGTCCGCATCGCCCGGGCCGCGAGGGTCACCGCGCTCACCGGCGAGGAGGTCGCCGTCCGTGCGCGTTCGCTGTGCGTGCACGGCGACACGCCCGGGGCAGCCCAGCTCGCCCGGCGGGTGCGGGAGGGCCTGGTGGCCGCCGGGGTGCGCGTCGAGGCGTTCACATGACGACGCCCGGCCCCGGGAGACCGCGCGCCCTGCCAGTGGGGCGGGACGCGCTGCTGCTGGAGGTCGGCGGCCCGGAGGAGGCCCAGGCCCTGCACGCCGAGCTGCTGCGCCGGCGGACGGCGGGCGACCTGCCGCCGGTGCGCGAGATCGTGCCCGCCGCCCGCACCGTCCTGCTGGACGGGGTGGCCGACCCGCGCGCCCTCGCCGCCGACCTCACACGCCGCGCGGTGCCGCCCCTGACCACCGAGGGCTCCGCGCCGGTCGTCCTGCCCGTCCACTACGACGGCCCCGACCTCGCGGAGGTCGCGGCCCTGTGGGGCGTGGCCGAGGACGCGGTCGCGCGGATCCACTCCGGCTGCGAGTTCCGGGTGGCCTTCTGCGGCTTCTCGCCGGGATTCGGCTATCTCACCGGCCTGCCCGAGCGGCTGCACGTGCCGCGCCGGGCCACCCCGCGCACCGCCGTGCCCGCCGGTTCGCTGGCCCTCGCGGGCCCGTACACAGGCGTCTACCCGAGCGCCTCGCCGGGCGGCTGGCAGCTCATCGGCCGTACGGACACGGTGCTGTGGGACCCGGACCGGGAGCCGGCCGCGCTGCTCTCGCCCGGTACCCGGGTGCGCTTCGAGGCGTGCCCGTGAACGCCCTCACCGTCGTCCGGGCCGGGGCGCTGACCACCGTGCAGGACCTCGGCCGGCCCGGGTACGCGCATCTGGGCGTCCCGCGCTCGGGGGCCCTCGACGAACCGGCGCACCGGCTCGCCAACCGCCTCGTCGGCAACGCCGCGCGCTGCGCCACGCTGGAGACCACCGTCAACGGCTGCGCCCTGCGCACCGGTGCGGCCGTCACGTTCGCCGTGACGGGCGCCCCCTGTCCGGTGCGCGTCGACGGGCGCCCGGGGGCGTGGGGCGCGCCGGTGCGGGCACCGGCGGGGGCGGTCGTCGAGGTGGGGCCGGCGAGCGCGGGGCTGCGCAGCTACCTCGCCTTCGCGGGCGGCGTCGCCGTGCCGCCCGTCCTGGGCAGCCGCTCCCGCGACCTGCTGTCGGGGCTCGGGCCCGAGCCGCTCGTGGACGGTGCCTCACTGCCGCTGGGGCCCGTGTGCGGCCCGCCGGGCGCGGCCGACGCCGTGCCCTGTGCCGCGCCGCCCACGGCCGAACTCGTCCTCCCGCTCGTCCCGGGTCCGCGCGACGACTGGTTCACGGGCGACGCGCTGCGGACGCTGGCGGGCGGCGGCTTCCGGGTGTCGCCGGCGAGCAACCGCGTCGGCCTGCGCACCGAGGGCCCGGCCCTGCGACGGGCCCGGGAGGGCGAACTGCCGAGCGAGGGCGTGGTCCTGGGAGCCGTGCAGGTGCCCCCGGACGGCCGGCCGGTGGTCTTCCTGGCCGACCACCCCACGACCGGCGGCTATCCCGTCGTGGGCGTGGTGCCCGCGCCGGCGCTGGCCGGGGCGGCCCAGGCGGTGCCCGGAGTGGCGGTGCGGTTCGTGCCGGTACGGGGATGAGGGGCACGGCCGGCGCCCGGCCTTCCGCGCCGCCTCCTCACAGCCGCTCGCCCTCGGTCGCCCGGCGGGCCGGGCAGCCCCGGGCGGCGCGTTCGTCCAGCACCTCGTCGTAGTGGCCGAGCAGCTGGTCGCCGACGACCGCCCAGGTGCGGCCGAGGACCGAGGCCCGTCCGGCGCTGCCGTAGGCGGCGCGCAGCCTGGGGGCCGACTCCAGCGTCTGCACCGCCTCCCGCAGGGCCTCGGCGTCGTGCGGGCGCACGAGCAGGCCCGTGCGGGCGTGCCGGACGAGGTCGAGGGCGCCGCCCGCGGCGGGTGCGATCACCGGGACCCCGCTGGCGTGCGCCTCCTGCACGGTGTGGCAGAAGGCCTCCTGGGTGCCGGGGTGGACGAAGACGTCGAGCGAGGCGAAGATCCGGGCGAGTTCGTCGCCGGTGCGGGTGCCCAGGAAGCGGGCGCCGGGCAGCGCGGCGCGCAGCCGGGCCGCCCGCGGGCCCCCGCCCACGACGAGGAGGCGGACACCCGGCAGCGCGCAGACCCGCGCCAGCAGCTCGACGTGCTTCTCGGGGGCGAGGCGGCCCACATATCCGACGATCAGCTCGCCGCCGGGCGCGAGGGCGCGGCGCAGCTCGGGGTCCCGGCGGGCGGGGTGGAAGCGCTCGGAGTCGACGCCGCGCGGCCAGAGCCACACCCGGGGCACCCCGTGCCCGGCCAGGTCGCGGGCGGCCGCGGCGGAGGGGGCGAGCGTACGGTCGGCGGCGCGGTGGACGGCCCGCAACCGGCGCCGGGCGAGCCCTTCGCCCACGCCCAGGTACGCACGGGCATGGCCGCCGAGGTCGGTCGGGTAGACGGCGACGGCGGGCAGACCGAGCCGCGTGGCGGCCGTCATGGCGCGGGCCCCGAGCACGAAGGGGCTCGCCAGGTGGACGACCTGCGCCCGGTGGGCGGTGAGCGCGTCGGTCAGACGCCGGCCGGGCAGGGCGACACGGACCTGCGGGCGGCCGGGCAGCGGCACCGACGGCACGCGCACGACGGGGCACGGCCCGTCCGCCCCGGGCTGCCGGGCACCGGTGTCCGGCTCGTCTCCGCGGGGGCCGGCCGGTGCGACGACCAGCGGCTCGTGGCCGCGCAGCACGAGGTGCCGGGCGGTCTGCCAGGCGCAGTGGGCGACGCCGTTGACGTCGGGTGGAAACGATTCGGTGACGATGACGACACGCATAGGGCTGTTGTCGGCCGTCCGCGCGTGGCCCGGGCCACGTGGATCTTTCCGGCCGGGGAACGTCCCGTGAGCGTCAGCCCACGCCCTCCGTCGGCGCCGTTGTCAGTCGACGCCCCGGATGATGTGCGACTCGGGGTCGTCCTCGTCGACGGCGGCGCACCCGCCCAGGTGGTCTCCGCCGGCCGGGTGGCGGGCGGTGTTCGGCGAGCCGTCCGACGTGTCGGCCGACCCCTGGAGGGACTCCTGCGCCCCTCGCGGATCCTCTGATTCGTCCATGGCGTTCCTCCTCCCCCTCGCGCTGATGTTCCTGAGGGGAAAGCCTTCCCGGCTCGCTCGCGCAATATGCCGCATCTCCGAACCAGGCGTCACTTTCCATCGGCATTCGGGTGAATCCACACCCAATTGAGTTAAAATGCAAGCAGGTCCGAACTGACACGGAAAGAAGGTGGCTGACGTGACCGCCCCTACGTCGCCCCGGATCGACCAGCACCCGGACATCTTGGCGCTTCGTGCGCACTCCGAGGAGACGACGGCGACTCCCGCCGCCCAGGGCCTTGAGGCACTCGCAGTCCTTTGCGGCGTGTACTTGGCCGCCTCACCATGGATTGTGGGCTTCAACGGGTTCTCCACCCTGACCGCCAACAACCTGATCACCGGTATCGCCTTCGCTTGCCTGGTCGGCGGCTTCGGCTCGGCATATGAGCGCACCCACGCCATGAGCTGGGCGGCGCTGTGCCTCGCCGCGTGGACGATCATGGCTCCGTGGATCGTCTCGGGCCACGCCTTCATCACCGCCGCCAACGTCAGCAACGTGGTCGTCGGCATCGTCTCGTGCGTGGTCGCCCTCGCCCTGGCAGGGCTGGGCTTCGGACGCCGAGCACGACGGTGACCCGCCCACCCGTCCGCTGAGGGCGTCCCCGCCCCCCGGAACCCCGTCCGGCACGCCCCGCCGCCCGCGCGGCGGGGCGTGCCGCGTACGGCTACTCGCCCTGGGCCACCCCGCCTTGGCCGGCCGCGGAGGCCGGGGCGCGGTCCGCGCCCGGCGGCCGGTGGGCGGCGCCGGCCGGGGAAGCGGCACCGCTGCCCGCCGTGGTGAGCCGGCCGTCCACGGCGGGGTGCCCCTCCCCGTCGGTCGCGGCGGCCTCTCCCGAGACGGCCCAGCCGTCCTGACCGACGAGCGCCCGTCGCGCCCGTTTGCGCAGCTCCGAGTCCATCTCCCGGCGAATACGTCGGATGATCTTATCCATGTCAGGCATGCGGGCGACGGTAGAACCCGTCGCTCCGCAACGCGGCGCGGGCCAGCGGGTATTCACCCGCCCGGATGAATACTCAGGTGATCTTCCAGGGCTCGTGCTTCGCCGGACGGGAAGTGGCAATGCTCCCCTCCCCCGATCGGCCCACACGACCCGAGAGGTGCCAGGCATGACGACCGTACGCGCAGCCACGCGTGAGCTGTTGCGGTCCCGTGGAGCGACGACGGTGTTCGGCAACCCCGGATCCACCGAACTCCCCTTCCTCCAGGACTTCCCCGAGGACTTCCGCTACGTGCTGGGCCTCCAGGAGGCCGTCGTCGTCGGGATGGCCGACGGGTACGCCCAGGCCACCGGCACCACGGCACTGGTCAACCTGCACACCGCCCCCGGCGTGGGCAACGCCATGGGCGCCATCGTGACCGCCGCCGCCAACCACACCCCGATGGTGGTGACGGCGGGCCAGCAGGTGCGCGCCATGATGACCATGGAGGCGCTGCTGACGAACGTCGACGCCACCGTCCTGCCCCGTCCCGCCGTGAAGTGGGCCTACGAACCGCCCCGCCCGCAGGACGTGCCCGCCGCGCTCGCCCGGGCCTTCCACATCGCCGAGAGCGCCCCCGCGGCCCGGTGTTCCTCTCGCTTCCCATGGACGACTTCGACGCGGAGATGGACGGGGCCGCCGCCCTGGCCGCGCGGCAGGCGGCGCGGCGCCGGGTCGGCGACGTCACGGCGGCGGACGGGAGGGCCGTCGAGGAACTGGCCCGGCGGCTCGCGCGGGCCGCCTCCCCCGTGCTGGTGACGGGTGGTTCGGTGGACGCGGAGGGCGCGTGGGACGCGGCCGTGGCGCTGGCCGAGCGACGGGGGCTGCCCGTCTGGGCGTCCCCGGTGGAGGGCCGGGTCGGCTTCCCCGAGAACCACCCCCTCTACCGGGGTGTGCTGCCCCCGGCGATCGGGCCGCTGTCCCAGGCTCTGGCGGGCCACGACCTCGTGCTGGTCGTCGGTGCGCCCGTCTTCCGCTACTACCCCTACGTGCCGGGCCCGTTGCTGCCCGAGGGCGCCGAGCTGGTGCTGCTCACCAGCGATCCCGGCGAGGCGGCGCGTGCCCCCGTCGGCGACGCGCTGGTCGCGGGGCTGCGGCCCACCCTCGAACTGCTCACCGAGCTGGTGGAGAAGACGGCGTGGACACCCGACGGGCGGCGGCCAGAGCCCGCGCCGGCGCCCGCTGAGGACGGGAGCGAGCCGATGTCGGCGGCCACGGCCCTGGCCGCCGTCGCGAGCGCGGCACCGGCGGACACGGTGTGGGTGAACGAGTCGCCCTCCAACCTCCAGGTCTTCCGCGACCACGTGCGCGTCGACCGGCCCGGCTCCTTCCTGATGACCACCGGCGGCGGCCTGGGCTTCGGGCTCGCGGCGGCCGTGGGGGCCCGGCTCGGGCGGCCGGAACGGCCGGTCGTGGCGGTCGTGGGCGACGGCTCCGCGCAGTACGCGATCAGCGCCCTGTGGACGGCGGCCGCCTACCACGTACCGGTGACGTTCGTCGTCCCCGCCAACCGGGAGTACGCGATCCTCAAGTGGTTCGGCCGCTTCGAGAACACCCCCGGCGTGCCGGGCCTGGACCTGCCCGGCCTCGACCTGTGCGCGCTGGCCCAGGGCTACGGCGTGCCGGCACACCGCGCCACGGGCCCGGCGCACCTCGCCGAGCTGGTCCGTGCCGCCACCGCCGGCTCCGACGGGCCCGTCCTCATCGAGGCACCGGTCACGACCGTGCCGCCCACGCTCTGACCGCTCCTCCGCACGGCCCCGCTTCCGTCACCCGGCGGCATCCGCCTGCCCGCGACCACTCCTTGACGCCCTTTCCGGGCCCCACCGCATGGAGCTGCCCATGACCGTCTCCGTCGAGAACCCCCTGCTCACAGCCCTCGGCGAGGTCCTGCCCCCGCACGCCCTGCTGACCGACGAGGCCGAACTCGCCCGCCACAGCCGCGACGCGGCCCCCTTCGGCGCGGCGGGGAGACCCGCCGTGGTCGTGTGTCCCGAGACCGTCGAGGAGGTCCAGCACGTGGTGCGCACCGCCCGCGCCCGGGGCGTCGCCGTGGTGCCGCAGGGCGCCCGCACCGGTCTCGCGGGGGCCGCGAACGCCGTGACCGGGTGTGTGGTGCTGTCCATGACGCGGATGAACCGCATCCTGGAGATCGACACCGGCAACCGCCTGGTGCGCTGCGAGCCGGGCGTGGTGACCGCCGACCTCGCGGCGGCCGTCGCCGGGGAGGGGCTGTGCTACCCGCCGGATCCGGCGTCCTTCGAGACGTGCACGATCGGCGGGAACATCGCCACCGGCGCGGGCGGGCTGTGCTGTGTGAAGTACGGGGTGACCGCCGACTACGTCCTGGGGCTGACGGTGGTCCTGGCGGACGGCGAAGTGCTGCGCGTCGGCCGGAACACGGTCAAGGGCGTGGCCGGCTACGACCTCACCCGGCTGTTCGTGGGGTCGGAGGGCACCCTGGGCGTCATCGTCGAGGCGACCTTGGCGCTGGTTCCGCCGCGGCCGCCGGCCCTCGCGCTGCTGGCCCGGTTCGCGTCCACCGCCGACGCGGGCGAGGCCGTGGGGGCGATCATCCGGGAGGGCCACGTGCCGTCCGCGCTGGAGCTGCTGGACCGCGCGACGACGCGCGCGGTCGCGGCGCTGGGCCACCCCCTGCTGGGCGGCGACCGCACGGAGGCCGCGGCGACGCTCATCGTGGCCAGCGACGCCCCCGACGCACGGGAGCGGGTGCGCGCCATGACGGAGCTGTGCCGGGACGCCAAGGCGCTGTCCGTCACCGCGGCCGAGGACGAGGAGCAAACCGGGCAGGTGCTGCGGGCCCGGCGGATGGTGATGCCCGCGCTGGCCGCGCACGCGGGGGCCGGCGACCGCGAGGTGACGGCGTTCATCGAGGACGTGGCCGTGCCGCGTGCCCGGCTCGCCGTGCTCATCGAACAGATCGAGCAGATCGCCCAGGAGCACGACCTGTTCATCGCCACCGTCGGCCACGCCGGTGACGGCAACCTCCATCCGACCGTGGTCTTCGACCCCGCCGACCCGTCGGCGGTGCGGCGGGCGAAGGACGCGTACGACGCCATCATGGCCGCGGCGCTCGAACTGGGCGGCACGATCACCGGCGAGCACGGCGTGGGCACCCTCAAGCGGGACTGGCTCGCCCGGGAGCTCTCCCCCCGCAGCCTGCGCCTGCACCGGGACGTCAAACGCCTGCTCGACCCCGAGGGGCTGCTCAACCCCGGGAAGGTGCTGGCATGACCTGGACCAGCCAGACCTTCGGCGGCGAGGCGCGGACGGACGCGGCCATCCGGACCGCCCTGCCCACCGCCTCCCGGAGCGAGAACCTCCGGCTGACGCTCCTCTACTTCCTGCCCAACTACCTCAAGGGCGTCTTCCGGGCCCGGCCCCGCGTGGGCCGGCTGGTGGCCCGGCTGGACCCCGGCCGGCACGGCGCGGAGACGATGCGGCGGCTGCGCCGCCGGCACGGGCGCGGACCGGTCGTGGTGCGCGGCACGTCCGGGCCCACGCTGCTGGTGCTCGACGCCGAGGACGCCCGGCAGGTGCTGTCCGGGCCCGTCGAGGTGTACGCGGTCGACACGTGGGAGAAGGTGAGCGGCTTCGCCGCGGTGCAGCCCGAGGCGCTGGTCGCCTCGCACGGCCGGCAGCGCACGGCGCGCCGTGCGTTCAACGACGCCGTGCTGGACGCCGGCCTGCCCGTGCACCGGCTCGCGGGGCACTTCCTGCGGGTCGTGGGCGAGGAGTCCAGGGCGCTGCTGGGCCCGGAGGCGGAGGCGGGGCTGACCGCCGGGCAGATCCGTGAGCGCGTCGAACGCGTGGGGCGGCGCTGCTTCCTGGGCGAGGCGGCGGCCGACGACGAGGAGTTCTCCCGTCTGCTGGGGGAACTGCTGGCGGAGGCCAACTGGATGGGCGCCCGGCGCTGGAGGGCGGCCCGGACCCGCCGGCTGCGCCGGCGGATGATGCAGCGCCAGGCCCGGTACCTGTGCGACGCCGACCCGCGCAGCCTGACCGGCCTGTTCCGGACGGCGCCCCGCGGCCCGGAGACCGCGCCCGAGGGGCAGGTGGCCCACTGGTTCATGGCGCTGGGCGTGGTGCACGCCGCCGTGGTGCAGACCCTCTCCCTGCTCGCCACCCACCCGCGCCACCACGCGCGGGCCGTCCGCGAGGTCAGGGAGGCGGACCGGCGCCACGGCGCCCACACGGTGGCCGGGTTCGAGGCCATGGACTACGTACGCGCCTGCGTCCAGGACGCGGTGCGGCTGTGGCCGCCGGTACCCAGCCTGATGCGGCGCACGACGGCGGAGACCCGGTGGCGGACGGCCGTGGCGCCGGGCGGGGTGAACGTCCTGGTGCCGGCCGCGTTCCACGCCCGCGACGAGGAGCGCATCGACTACGCGCACCGGTTCGCTCCCCAGAAGTGGCTGGACGGCACGGCCGGGGAGGACTGGGCCGTCAGCCCGTTCAGCCGGGGCGAGGCGCGGTGCAGCGGCACGGAGCTGGGGATCCTGCTGGCCACCGGCTTCGTCGCCGAGTTCCTGCGGGGCGGCGAACTGGCGGTGGCCGGCGTGCGGCTCGACCCCGGCCGGCCGCTGCCGCACGGCTTCGACGCCACGCGGCTGCGGATCGGCTACCGCCCCTGCCCGGCGCCGGAGGAGCGGTGACGACCGACAGCGGCACCCGCGCCGGAGCCGGCACGGACGCGGCCGCCCTGGCCGCCGTGGCCCGGACGCTGGGCGAGGTGGCGGGCGCGATCCGCGAGGCGGGCCGGGTGGTGACGGCCGTGTCCTGCGACCCGGCGCTGGCGGCCTCGCTGGGCCGCTCCCCCCGCAGCGGCCTGCGGGCGCTGCGGGCCCTGGGCGGGGCGCTGACCGCCCCCTCCGGGCTGGGCTACGCGCCGGACGGCGGACGGCTGGGCCGGGCGGCCCGGCTGGGCGGGTTGCTGACGGGCCGGGCGAACCTGGCGGTGGACGTGGCGGTGACCTCGCTCAAGCTGCGGATCCGGCTGTGTTCGGCGCGGCATCCGGAGTTCGCCGAGGACGGCTTGGTGCGGCGGCTGCTGGAGGCCGTCGAGGCGGACCGGCAGACGCTCGCGCTGCGGATCTTCCGCGACGGCGTCCGCGCGCAGGGCGCCGACCGGGTGCTGTCCCGGCTGGCGCCGTCGCTGACCGAGGTCATGGCGTGGAACGCGCTGGTGGACGAGAACCCGTTCAACGACGCGGCGGCCTGGCACATCGTCACCGGCACCCGCCCGGACGGCGATCCGCTGCTGGGCCTGTCGATCGGGGCGTGGGCCCGCTGGGACCGCGGCCCCGGTAGGGCCGTCGTCCAGCCCCCGGACGCCGGCTTCCTGGACCGGCTCGATCCCGGCGGCGGCATCGGCGCCCATCTGCGGAACCTGGCGGTCCTGGGCAACGACGGCCGGATGCTGGTCCAGCGGGTGACCGGCCCGGACGACGTCACGCGGTACGTGGTGCTGCTGCCCGGCATGGCCTTCGGGCGGCCCCGCAACCCCACTCCGCAGGACCTGGTCGGCGCGGTGACCGCCGTGGGCCGCAACGACTCGCCGTACACCCGCTCGGTCCGCAAGGCCCTGGTGCGGACGGTGCCGGAGGGGGCGTCGGTGGCGCTGGTCGGCCACAGCCTGGGCGGCATCGCGGCCATGAACCTCACCGAGATCCCGCAGGTCAACCAGCGGTGGCGGCTCACCCACGTGGTCGCCGTCGGCTCGCCGGTCGACTTCAAACGCCCGTACGACCCGAAGACGCGGGTGGTCAGCCTCGTCAACGAGCACGACGTGGTGCCCAACCTGGAGGGCCGCAGCCCGGTCTCCGTCTTCCCCGTGCCCGCCGACTGGCTGGAGATCACCTGGGCCGACCCCTCGCACGACTTCCCCCGGTGTCACGGCGCCGAGGCGTACGCGCAGGGCCTCGACGAGGTGGTGCCCCACGCCCGCGACCAGGTGGACGCCCTGCTGGCCCCCTACCGCGGCCGGGTGGAGGAGACCGTCGTCCTCCGCCTCCACGACCGGTGAGCGCGGAAGCCGTCGCCCCCCTCCCACCACCACCGAACCGACCGTTCCCCCTCTCTGGAGCGAGATGACCCCGGCACCCCGGCCCCGCCGCGAGTGGCACGACCTGCCCTTCCCCCTGGCGCTGTGGGAGATCAGACGGCAGCGGGAGCTGCTGCGCGCCCACAACCTGCACGACACCCACGGCGCCGGAGGCGAGCGCCCCCGCCGGCCGAGCCCCGAGCTGCTGCCCCACCGCAGCTACGACGGCTCGGGCTACGACCCCGACGACCTCGACATGGGCCGCGCGGGCACCCGCTTCGACCGCAACTGCGCGCTGCCGCAGACCTTTCCCGAGGCGGAGCGCGACGGCCTGCTGGCGCCCGCCCCGCGCGAGGTCAGCAGGCGCCTGCTGAGCCGGGACGCCGGGTTCCGGCCGGCTCGCACCCTCAACCTGCTGGCCGCGGCCTGGATCCAGTTCCAGAACCACGGCTGGTTCAGCCACGGCGACAACGAGGTCGACCGGCCGCTGGAGGTCCCCCTCGCCCCGGACGACGACTGGCCGCAGTGCCCCATGCTCGTACGCCGCACCCGCCCCGACCCCCTCGCGCACACCGGCACCGGCCGGCCGCCGACGTACGAGAACACGGTCACCCACTGGTGGGACGGCTCGCAGGTCTACGGGTCGACCGAGGAGCGGTGCCGGGCGCTGCGCACGGGTGAGGGCGGCAAGCTGGCCGTCGTGGACGGCCGGCTGCCGGACGAGAGGCGCGCGGGGCTCTCCGGCATCGACGCCACGGGCTTCAACGACAACTACTGGGTGGGCCTGTCGCTGCTGCACACACTCTTCGCCAAGGAGCACAACGCGATCTGCGACCGCATCGCCTCCTGCCACCCGACCTGGGACGACGAGCGGCTCTTCCACACCGCGCGGCTGGTGAACGCGGCCGTCATGGCGAAGATCCACACCGTGGAGTGGACGCCGGCCGTCATCGACCAGCCGGTCACCCGGGCGGCGATGCACGTCAACTGGTACGGGGTGCTGCCGGCCCGGCTGCGCCGCCGGATGCGGCGCTTCGGCCGCGGCGAGGCGCTCTTCGGCATCCCCGGCTCCCCCACCCGGCACCACGCCGCCCCGTACTCGATGACGGAGGAGTTCGTCACCTCCTACCGGCTGCACCCGCTGATCCGCGACGAGTACGAGATCCGCTCGCACCGCACGGGCGCCCTCATCGAGCGTACGGGCTTCGAGCCGCTACAGGCGCTGGCCACCCGCAAGGCGGTGGACCACTGGGGCTTCGCCGACCTGTTCTACTCCTTCGGCTCCATGCACCCCGGTGCCATCACCCTGCACAACCATCCCGACTGCCTACGGGATCTGGCCCGGGTGTCCGGGGAGCGCGTCGACCTGGGCACCGTGGACGTCCTGCGCGACCGCGAGCGCGGCGTCCCCCGCTACACCGCCTTCCGCGCCGCGCTGCACCGGCCGCCGGTGCGGACCTTCGAGGAACTGACCGGCGGGGACGTCCGGCTGGCCGCGGAGCTGCGCGAGGTCTACGACGGGCGGCTGGAGCGGGTGGACACGATGGTCGGCATGTACGCGGAGCCCAAGCCGCGCGGCTTCGCCTTCAGCGACACGGCGTTCCGGGTGTTCGTCCTGATGGCGTCCCGGCGGCTGAAGAGCGACCGCTTCTTCACCAGCGACTACCGGCCGGAGGTCTACACGCCGGAGGGCCTGGAGTGGATCGACCGCACGAGCATGCGCGACGTCCTGCTGCGTCACCACCCGGAGCTGGCGCCCGCCCTGGAGGGCGTGCGCAACCCCTTCGCGCCGTGGGCGGGGCCGCGGTGACGGCCCCGGCCCGCGCGTCCTGGTCAAAGGCGGTGCGGGCCCAGGCCCTGCGGCTGCGGGAACAGGCGGGGCGGTTGCGTGAGGCCGCCGCGGCGGTGACGCTGCCCGGCGCGGAGGGCGCGGCGGTGCGCCGGCGGATCACGGGCCAGGCGGACCGCGCGGAGACGGCGGCGGCGGCGCTGGAGCACGCGGCGGACGACCTGCTCGCCCACGAGGCGGTGCTGGCCGCCCTCGCGCGCAGGCGGCGGGAGGGCGGCGCGGCCCGGAACATCGGCTGAGGGCGGGCCGGGGGAGCACCCCGCTCCCCCGGCCCGCCGCCGTCACCGGCAGACGAGCCGCCCCTCGGCCGTCGCGTACCACCGGTCGCCGCGCAGCTCCGCCAGGCCGTGGCCGGCGAGGCCGGTGACGTGCTTGACGATCGTGCGCGCCTGATAGCCGACGGTGGCGCACAGGTCGTCCACGGACGCCCCGCCGTCACCGGCCTCGCGCAGCCCGTCCCAGGTCCGCGCCTCGTGCCGGCCGAGGTCGGGCACCTGGCGCGGCTCGGACCGCGCCTCCGGCCTGCTCTCGGGGCGCGGGGTGCGCGGGCGGGAGGACCCCACCGGGCGTGGGGTGCGGTTGACCCTGCGGTGTCGGCGGCCCTTCTGGCGCTTGCTCATGGCTGAACCACTGCTCCGTCCTGCGTCGTCGTCCTGCGGTGCCGGTGCGTCAAACTCGGCACCGCACCACCCGGTTACGACAATTCCACTAGGTGTGCCCGACATCACGCACCGTGACGCGCGGATGTTCATAGGAGCATTCATACGAGATGCGTACGGAACAGCTGGTCCCACCACGGGAAGGGGCCCCGGTCCGGCCGTCGCGGCCTGGACCGGGGCCCTTCCCGTGGGGTCGTCAGAGGGAGAACGCCCCGAGGGAGGCGGACGTCACCGGCGAGGCGGGCTTGAACGCGTAGTCGAACGTCTTCTTCGCCTGGTGATCGCTGCTGAAGTGCGGGCAGACGATGGGCCCGATCATCCCGTCGTCCGGACCCATGTGGAGGTACCAGCCGGCGCAGCGGCCGTCCGGCGCGCCCCAGCCGCTGCCGGGCAGCAGGTCCTCGACGTAGCCGGTGACGCGGGTGGTGCCGTCGCTCTGCGGGCACAGCGATATCTCGCCACGCCCGAAGGACCGCTGGTCGGCGGCGGTGACGCAGGCGGAGGCGGCGGAGGGCGCGGCCTGGGAGGCGGGCGCGGCGAGCAGCGTCAGCGCCCCGGCGGCCGCGGCGGCGGCCGCGGTACGGGCAAGGGACTTCATGGGTTTTCCTTCCCCCTGAGGAAACGGTACGAGCACGCGCAGACAACCACGCGCGCATCAGCGACACCAGCAGGTGTTCAGCCGTTCGCATCCGGCACAGGTGAAATCCCGCCGGTCGGGCCGGGCCCGTAGCACCATGAGGGCATGCTGCTGGCCGAGATCGCACAGGTGTCGGGGCGCATCGCGGCCACGAGCGCCCGGTCGGAGAAGGTGGCCCTGCTGGCCGGGCTGTTCCGGGACGCCGAGCCGGACGAGGCGCCGGTCGTCATCCCGTACCTGGCGGGCCGGCTGCCGCAGCGCAGGATCGGCGTGGGCTGGAGCACCCTGCGGCACGCCCCCGCTCCGGCCGGCCGGGCCACCCTGACCGTGGGGGAGGTCGACCGGGCGCTCAGCGCGATCGCCGCCGTGACGGGTCCGGGGGCGCAGGGCGAACGCAAGCGGCTCGTCGGCGCGTTGCTGGCGGCGGCCACGGCCGAGGAGCAGCACTTCCTCCTCCGGCTGATCGGGGGCGAGCTGCGGCAGGGCGCCCTGGACGCGCTGGCCGTGGAGGGGCTGGCGGCCGCGGTGGGTGCGCCGCCGCAGGAGGTGCGGCGGGCGGTGATGCTCGGCGGCTCGCTCGGCGCGGTGGCCCGGGCGCTGCTGGCCGCGGGCCCGGCGGCGCTGGCGGGGTTCCGGCTGGAGGTGGGGCGGCCGGTGCTGCCGATGCTGGCGCACAGCGCCAAGGACGTCGACGAGGCGCTGGACCGGCTGGGCCCGTGCGCGGTGGAGGAGAAGCTGGACGGCATCCGGGTGCAGGTGCACCGGGACGGCGGCACGGTGCGGGTCTACACCCGCACCCTCGACGAGATCACCGAGCGGCTGCCGGAGCTGACGGCCGCGGCCCTGGACCTGCCGGTCTCCTCGGTGGTGCTGGACGGCGAGGTCATCGCCCTGGACCCGCAGGGCCGCCCCCGGCCGTTCCAGGAGACCGCCGGCCGGGTCGGGTCCCGGCTGGACGTGGCGGCGGCGGGCACCGCGCTGCCGCTCTCGCCGGTCTTCTTCGACGTGCTGGCCGTGGACGGCCGCGAGCTGCTGGAGCTGCCGGCCGCCGAGCGGCACGCGGTGCTGGCCCGGGTGGTGCCGGGGCCGCTGCGCGTACGGCGGCTGGTCGTCGCGGACCCGGCGGAGCAGCGGGACCGGGCGGCGGCGCGGGAGTTCTCGGCGGAGGTGCTGCGGCGCGGGCACGAGGGCGTGGTGGTCAAGGCGCTGGACGCCCCCTACAGCGCGGGCCGGCGGGGCGCCTCGTGGCTGAAGGTCAAGCCCGTGCACACGCTGGACCTGGTGGTGCTGGCGGCCGAGTGGGGGCACGGGCGGCGGCGGGGGAAGCTGTCGAACCTGCACCTGGGGGCGCGCCGGCCGGACGGCTCGTTCGCGATGCTCGGCAAGACGTTCAAGGGCATGACCGACGCGATGCTGACCTGGCAGACGGAGCGGCTGCTGGGCCTGGCGCTGAACGACGACGGCTTCGTGGTGACGGTGCGGCCCGAGCTGGTGGTGGAGGTCGCGTTCGACGGTCTCCAGCGGTCCACCCGGTACCCGGCGGGGGTGACGCTGCGGTTCGCGCGGGTGCTCGGGTACCGGGAGGACAAGCGGGCCGAGGAGGCCGACACGGTGGAGACGGTGCTGGGTTTCCTCCCCTGACCCGCCCCGGGGACGACGCGGCGGGCGGCCCCTACCGGTTGACGTCCGCCGGGCAGAGGCGGCGCGCCTCCTTGTCGCCCTTCAGCCTCGCGTCGACACAACCGCCCGGCAGTCCGTCGTACGTCTTCGGGCCGAAGTTCGCGGTCACGGTGAGCGTGCCGTCGCCGAAGGACGTGCGCTGGACCGTGCGGTCCGGCGTGAGGGTGCGGAAGCCGGTCATCGGCTCGGTGCCCGCCGCCTGGTGCAGGGGGGCGAAGTACTTCTGGAGAGCGGCCAGTTCGCCGCCCTGCTTGTCGAGGGAGTCGCCGCTGATGACGAAGTTGAGGGGGGTGTTGTAGAGCATCGCCAGCAGCGCCCGGTCGGTCTTCTGGCGCGGCAGCTTGTCGTACGACAGCTCCCAGCGCTCGACGTTGACGAGGGAGTCGTGGAGGGCCGTCTCGAACAGCGGGACGCGGTACGTGGGGTCGTACATGGCCTTGGCGACGTCCGCCGGCAGTTCGGCGGGCTTGAAGAAGGTGTCGGGAGCCTTCTCGGGGGCGTAGCCGCCCCACTTCTGCTTGTCCCGCTCGGCCTTCCACAGGCCGTCGTGCACGGGGGTGCCCGAGCCGTGGTCGTAGGAGAGGACCTGGTTGGACCAGGCGCCGGCGGCCTCGGAGCCGAGGGCCAGCTTGTCGCCGTCGGCCAGGCGCTTCATGCGGGCGAGGCGGTTCGCACGGTCCTGGGCCTTGGTCTGGGGGTGGGACGGGCTGTGGTCGCGCCACAGCTCACCGGCCGCGTCGACGTCGAGGAAGTAGCTGTCGGCGCCGTTGGCGGTCATCTGCCGGGTGCGGTCGGCGAGGTAGTGGCGGGTGGGCTCGGCCTTCTCGAACGCCTCGGTGCTCAGGTAGCAGCCGCGGTCGTGGAAGCCGGGCTCGGGGGTCTTGTCGGCCCGCTGGACGCAGAAGTCGGGGTAGACCTTGTCCGGCCAGGTGGAGGTGGGGGTGTCGGAGGTGGCGGGGTCCTGGCCGTTGGCGAAGGAGTCGTAGGGACCGACGAGGTAGCCGGCCTCCTTGGCGGCGCTGACGGCGGCGGCGTTCATGGGGTTGGGGCCGGAGTCGTAGCCGATCCACATCCTGTCGACGCCGAGCGCCCGCAGCTTCCGTATGCCTTCGGGCGTACGGGCCTTGCCCCACACGTAGGCGTGGAAGGCGCCGAGCAGCTTCTTGTTGGCGGGGACGGCCTCGATCTTGCGCTTGAGGCTGCCGAGTTGGCCGTGCTCCTTCATCCAGGCGCGGTAGTCGACGGCGGGGGCGACCGGGGAGCCGTCGGTGAGGCTGAAGGCGACGGTGTAGTCGGTGGTGCCGTCACCGCGGGAGAACGTGTGGGCGGCGGTGGTGCGCAGCCTGCCCTTCTCGGAGGCGATGTCCAGCGTGGTGCCGATGTCGGTGGGCACGAGGTAGCTGACGCCGGTGCGGCCGGTGGTGTAGCCCCACAGGGGCAGGGTGAGCCCGGAGTCCATGCCGGTCGAGCTGCCGGCCAGGCCGGCCTCGGGCGAGTTCCAGAAGGTGTCGCCGACGGGGATGGACAGGCCCTCCCCGCGCGGCAGCTGGAGGGCGGAGGCGGCCGGATCGCCGCCCGTGACGGGCCACTTCAGGGTGTGGTCGGCGCTGCCGGTGGACCGGACGGAGACCAGCAGGCGGCCCTTCTCGGCGCGGGCGGTGACGGTCAGTCCGGTGTTCCCGTACGTCCAGCGGGCGCCGTCGGCCGTGGTGGTCACGCGGCCGGGGGTGCCGGGGGCACCGGCGGCGGGCGCGGACAGCTCGACGCTGCCGGAGGCCGTACGGGCCGTGACGCGCAGGGTGGTGGTGTCGATCGTGGCGGTGCCGCCGGCCACGGGGACGTCCACGAGGTGGTCGTGGACGCGGACCGCCTGGGCCGGCGGGGAGGTGGCGTCGGCCGCGCCGGTGACGAGCGTGACGCAGGGGAGGGTCACCGCGAGGGCGACCGCGGCGGCACGAGCGGTGCGGCTGGAGTTGGTGAAGTGCATGAGGAGTTGATAACGAACCGCTTTAAGAGGCTTCTAAGGAACGTGCCGCGGCGGCCGCCGTGCCAAGGGCGCTGAGAGGATATGTCAACCGGCTCGTGACGGGTGTCAGCGCCCCCGGCCCGCTCGGGTCAGCCGCCCTGGAGCAGGTCCAGCAGGTCCTGGCGGGCGAACATGGCCGCGGTGTCGAGCGCCGAGGGCACTCCCGCGGCCGGGTCGGCGCCGTGCTCGACCAGGACGCGCACGACCTCGCTCTCGCCCTTGAAGACGGCACCCGCGAGCGGGGTCTGGCCCCGGTCGTTGGGCCGATTGGGATCGGCACCGCGCTCGAGCAGCGCGAGGACCGCCCGGTCGTGGCCGTGGTAGGCGGCGAGCATGACGAGCGAGTCGCCCTTGTCGTTGGTGAGATTGGCCGGAACGCCCGCGTCCACATAAGCGGCGAGGGTGTCGGTGTCCCCGTGTCGCGCCAGGTCGAAGACCTTGGCCGCGAGCTGGAGCACCTCGGGGTCGTGTGCGGGCTCGTCGGTCTCGGGAGTCTGCTCGGGCATGGTCTGCGGTCCTCCGTACGGGTTGTTCCCAGTTGCCGGATCAATACTTTCTGTGAAGCTGGAGGTGCTCGTGGTGACCGCCCCCAGTTCCAGGAGATTCCCATGATCCTCTCCATTTCGGGCGTCGTACTGCTCGGTGTCGTCGTGTTCCTGTTCTTCCGCAAGGACGGCCTGAAGCCCTCACACGGACTGGTGTGCGCCCTCTTCGGCTTCTACCTCTCCAGCACTGCCGTGGCCCCCAGCATCCGGGCGGGCGGCGCCAGCCTCGCCAGCCTGCTGGGCGGCATCAGGTTCTAGCCGCCTGGCCCACCGCCGCACCGACGTGAGGAGGCCGACGTGGGCAGGCGAGGTCTCCCCCGTCCCCTGACCGACAGCACCCAGCTCCCCCACAGCCGGGATCTCGCGCACGCGGTCGCCGACAACGCCAGGGACATGTTCCACCCGCTGATCATCATCGCCCGCGGGATGCGCGCCCTGGCCGCCTCCGCGCGGCGCTCCTGGGAGCGGATGCCCAAGGACCGGCGCGGCCCCACGGTGCTGCTGGTCGTCTCGTGCCTGGTCATCGTGGCCCTCATCCCCTACGGACCGACGCTGGCCACGGTGTCGCTGGTGATCGCGGGCGTCTGGGCGGGGCGCGAGCGCGGCGGCCGGCCGGCCCGCGCCGGGCACGTGGTGGAGCGGATCGACGGCGACGAGCAGGGCGCCCGGCTCCAGGGGCTGTACGAGGCCCTCGTGCCGTACTTCTCCGCCCCCCAGGACCCCCGGCCCCTGTACGGGCACGGCGGCAGCTGGCGGCACGCCTTCGAGGACCACGAGTTCGACGACCTCGGGCAGCTGACCGGACTCCGGCTGCGCTACCCGGGCTACTTCACCGACGGCGAGGCGGAATCGCGGGCCAGGATCGAGCAGTTGCTGCACCTGAAGGCCGGGCGGGGCCGCGAGTACCGGTTCGACTGGGACGAGGCCACCAACCACCTGACCCTGACCGCGCTGCCGGAGCTGTCGACCGGCATCTGGGCCCAGCCGTTCGTGACCGCGCCCGGCGAGACCGTGCTCGGCTTCACCGACGCGACGGCCGTCCAGCGCACCCTTCCGGTGCTGGACGGCGACGTGCCCAGGGACGCGCCCCCGGTGGTCTGGCGCACGGGCCAGCGCTCCACCGAACCGCATCTGCTGGTCCTGGGCCGGCCCGCCGCCGGCACCACGACCCTGCTGCGCTCGCTCACGCTCCAGGCGCTGCTCCACGGCGACGTGGTGGTCGTGGACGGCGGCAGCACCGGGGAGTTCGCCTGCCTCGTGGGCCGGGAGGGGGTGCTGACGGTCGAGTCCTCGTTCTCGGGTGCGCTGGCCACCTTGGAGTGGGCCTGCCACGAGACCGAACGGCGGCTCATGACCGCCAACTACGCCCGGCGGCAGGGACGTCCTGCGCCCGACGACATCCGGCGCCCCCTGTGGATCGTCGTCGACCGGCCCGCCGCGCTGAGCCACCTCGCCGCCGGCCAGGGCCGGCCCGATCCGCAGGAGCTGCTCCAGGTGCCGCTTCGGCACGGCCGGATGGCCAACGTGACCGTCGTCGTGGGCGAGCAGCTCGACAGTGCCGGGCTGCTCGCACCGCACCTGCCGGGGCAGACCGAGGCGCGGGTGGTGCTGGGGGCCGTCTCCCCCGAGCAGGTGGCGGCCGTGCTGGGCGCGCCGCCGTGCACCACGCCCACCGACCGTGTGCCGCCCGGCCGGGGCTACGCGCGCCTGGGCGCGGGCCCGGTGCTCAGGCTCCAGGTGCCGGCCACCCCGGACCCCCACGACGAGGCGACGAGCGAGGCGCAGCGCCGGGCGGTGCTGCGCCTGCTGCCGGACTGGGCCGGCGCGGCGCCCGCGCCCGCCTGGCCCGCGACGCGGGGCGAGGGGGACGGGCCGATTCCGTTCCAGCCCACGGAGTAGTGCCCTCAGGCCACGTAGGTCCGGGGCGTCTCCAGGGCGGCGGTGGCGCCGCTGGCCACGAGGCGGGCGGCCTCGGCGAGGCGGGCGGCGGCCTCCTCGGCCACCGCCTCCCCGACCGTGAACGGCAGGCGCACGTACCCCTCGAAGGCCCCGTCGACCCCGAAGCGCGGCCCCGAGGGCACCCGTACGCCCAGCCGCTCCCCCGCCTCCGCGATGCGCGAACCGGACAGCCCGCCGGTGCGCACCCACAGGGTCAGGCCCCCGTGCGGAACGGTGAACTCCCAGTCGGGCAGGTGCCGTCCGAGCGAGGCGAGGAGGGCGTCGCGGTTGGCGCGCGTGGTGGCGCGCCGGATGGCGATGGACTCGTCCCAGCCGTCGGTGGTCAGCAGCCACGTCACGGCGAGCTGGTCGAAGACGGGCGTGGCGAGGTCGGCGTAGGCGCGGGCGGCGATCAGGCCGCGGATCACGTCGGGGGCCGCGCGGACCCAGCCGATGCGCAGGCCCGCCCAGAAGGACTTGCTGGCCGAGCCGACGGTGATGACCGCGCTGCCGGCGGGGTCGAAGGCGCAGACGGGACGCGGCATGTCGACGTCCGGGTCGAGCAGCAGGTCGGACATGGTCTCGTCGGCGACCAGCAGGGTGCCGGCGGCCCGGGCCGCCTCGACCAGCTCCCGGCGCTGCTCCTCGGGGGCGAGGGCGCCGGTGGGGTTGTGGAAGTCGGCGATGACGTAGGCCATCCGCGGGGCGGCGTCGCGCAGGACCTGGCGCCAGGCGGGCAGGTCCCAGCCGGCGAGCCCGTCGGCCATGGCCACGGGCACCAGCCGGGCGCCCGCCTCGCGCATCAGCTGCAGCACGTTGGCGTACGAGGGCGACTCGACGGCGACCCGCTCGCCGCGCCCGGCCATCATCCGGCAGATGGCGGCGACGGCCCCCATGGCCCCGGTGGTGACCATGATCTGCTCGGGCATGGTGGGGATGCCGCGGGCGGTGTAGCGGTCGGCGATGGCCTGGCGCAGGACGGGCAGGCCCGCGGGGTAGTCGCCGTGGGTGTGGGCGTAGGGCGGCAGCTCCTCGAGCGCGCCCTGGAAGGCGCGGCTGAGCCAGGGCTCGGGGGCGGTCAGGGCGGCGCAGCCCAGGTCGATCACCGAGGCCGCGGCCTCCGGCGGCAGCGGGTCGAGGCCCCGGCTGGGCAGGGGGCTCCCGGCGGGCACCGCGGTCCAGCTCCCGGAGCCGCGCCGGGACTCCAGGAAGCCCTCGCCGCGCAGCGCCTCGTAGGCGGCGGCCACGGTGGTGCGGCTGACGGCCAGGGCGGCGGCCAGCTCCCGTTCGGCGGGCAGCCGGGCCGCGACCGGCACCCGGCCCTCGAGGACGAGCAGCCGGATGCCGTCCGCGAGGCTGCGGTAGGCGGGCGCCCGCCGGGCGCCGAGCGAGGTGACCGTGTCGCGGGCGTGCTGTGATCCGAGGAGGCGCGCCAGCTGTGGCGCCCCCACGGAAGAGGTCCACTGAGTCATCGCTTGCAGTCCACCTTCCCGGAATTGGCCATGGATCTTGAGTTGACCCAGTCCACAGACTGTCATGCCTCAGGCCACTCGCACCACCGCTCCGGAGGTTTTCGTTGTCCGCATCAGGGGGGTCGCTCCTTGCCCGCCGTCTCGTCCAGCTCTACGGCGGGCTCGTGCTGTACGGAATGAGCGCCGCGTTGCAGGTGCGCGCGGGGCTGGGGCTGGCGCCGTGGGACGTGCTGAACCAGGGCATCTCCCGGCACACGGGGCTGTCGATCGGCACGGCCAGCATCGCCGTGGGCGTGCTGGTGCTGCTGCTGTGGATACCCCTGCGGCAGCGCCCCGGACTGGGCACGGTCTCCAACGTGCTGGTGATCGGCCTGGCCCTGGACGCGACGCTGAGCCTCACGCCGCGCCCGGAGTCGCTGTGGGCGCGGATCCCTCTGCTGCTGGTCGCGGTCGTGCTGTGCGGGCTGGCGACCGGGCTCTACATCGCGCCGCGCTTCGGGCCGGGTCCGCGGGACGGGCTGATGACCGGCCTGCACAAGAGGACGGGCCGCTCGGTGCGGTTCGTGCGGACGTGCATCGAGGTGGCCGTGCTGGCGACGGGCTTCGCCCTGGGCGGCTCGCTGGGCGTGGGCACCGTGCTCTTCGCGGTGGCGATCGGACCCCTGGCGCAGTTCTTCCTGAAGGTCTTCGCCCTGCCGGAAACAGGCGGCCCCAGCGAAGCGGAACCCATTTCTCCGATCTTGCCCGCGCACGATGTTCCGGACCCGGTTTAGGCCGGAAACTTGCGGGCCGGTAGTGTACGCCTTCGACCTACCAAGCGGACCGTTACTGCGCGCTCAAGCAGCGGAAACACAGGGTGACATCTGTTGTCAGATGTGACAAAACGGGCGCTGGTGGGTACAACAAGGGGCGGCACGACGGGCGACGCATGTCCCTCAACGGGGAATCTTCACCGCCGACCGGACGTTGACCGGATGACGACGACAGCGACACCTGTCCTGTGGGCGACAAGCCCGGGAGGCACGATTCATGAGTGAGCGAGCTCTCCGCGGCACGCGACTTGTGGTTACCAGCTACGAGACCGACCGCGGCATCGATCTGGCCCCGCGCCAGGCGGTGGAGTACGCATGCCCGAACGGCCATCGATTTGAGATGCCGTTCTCGGTAGAGGCGGAGATTCCGCCGGAGTGGGAGTGCAAGGCGTGCGGCGCCGTGGCACTCCTGGTGGACGGCGACGGTCCTGAGGAGAAGAAGGGCAAGCCTGCGCGTACGCACTGGGACATGCTCATGGAGCGGCGTACCCGCGAGGAGCTGGAGGAGGTGCTGGCCGAGAGGCTGGCCGTCCTGCGCTCCGGTGCCATGAACATCGCGGTGCACCCGCGGGACACCCGCAAGTCCGCCTGAGGGCGGGCGCTCCGCGCGACCGTTTACGACAGCACCGACAAGGGCCCGGGCCACTGCGCTTCAGCAGTGGCCCGGGCCCTTGTGCGCGTCGTGCCCCGCCCCGCCGGGCGAGGGGTCAGCGCGGCAGCTGGGGGTCGTCGTGGCGGGGCGCCGGCGGCTCGTCGTGGTGGACGACCTCGCCCTGGACGACCTTGCCGTCCTGCGGCCCGCCCGCGCGCGCCTGGCGGTAGGCGTCCCCGAGACCTCCGACGGGGCCGCCCGCGCGGTCCAGGCGCCGCCCCACGGCCCCCCGCAGCAGCGCGCGGGTCGGCGGGAAGAGGCAGAGCAGCCCGGCCGCGTCGGAGATCAGGCCCGGCACCATCAGCAGCAGCCCGCCCAGCATCGTCAGGGCGTTGCCGCCGCCCTCCTCGGGCGCCGGCGTCGCCCCCGGGGCGGTCTGCAGGGACTGGGTCAGCCGCTGCCAGGCCCGCCGCCCGGCCCGTTTGATCACGTACGAGCCGAGGACCACTCCGGCGGCCAGCAGGGCCAGCACGGCCAGCCCGCCCGCGGCGTGGGCCACCAAGGTCAGCAGCCAGATCTCCAGGACCGCCCAGACCGCCACGCCCAGGGGAACGATCCTGCGGGCGCGGCTCCGCCGGGGCGGTCGGCTGTTCACGGGCTGCTGCTGCGTTCCGAACGTCATGCCTCAAGTGTGCCTGGGAGGCGGCCGGAGACGGAGCGGGCGCTTATGGGCCCCTTACGACTCCTTGCGGCCCAGGGCCTTGCCGACCCGCGAGCCGATGCCCCACGAGGTGACCCGCCACAGCGCCTCCGCGACGATGTCGCGGCTCATCTTGCTGTCGCCCAGTTCGCGCTC
Organism: Streptomyces cinnamoneus; assembly: GCF_002939475.1. Taxonomy (NCBI): domain Bacteria; kingdom Bacillati; phylum Actinomycetota; class Actinomycetes; order Kitasatosporales; family Streptomycetaceae; genus Streptomyces; species Streptomyces cinnamoneus. The sequence continues at coordinate 1,150,160 of NZ_PKFQ01000001.1, forward strand.
GACGAAGGTGATGGGCACCTCCACGACGTGGAACCCGGCCTTCACCGCACGCCAGGCCAGGTCGACCTGGAAGCAGTAGCCCTGGGAGGCCACGTCCTCCATGCCCAGCCCTTCCAGGGTCTCCCTGCGGAAGGCCCGGAAGCCGCCGGTGACGTCGCGGATCGGCACGTCGAGCATCAGCCGGGAGTAGGTGGAGCCGCCCCGGGAGAGGAACTCGCGGGACCTGGGCCAGTTCACCACCCGGCCGCCGGGCACCCAGCGCGAGCCGAGCACCAGGTCGGCGCCGGCCAGCGCGGTGAGCAGGCGGGGCAGCTCCTCGGGCTGGTGGGAGCCGTCGGCGTCCATCTCCACCAGGACGCCGTAGCCGTGCTCCAGGCCCCAGCGGAAGCCGGCCAGGTAGGCGGCGCCGAGCCCCTCCTTGCCCTTGCGGTGCAGCACCTTGACGTGGTCGTCCTCGGCCGCGAGCTCGTCGGCGAGCTTGCCGGTGCCGTCGGGACTGTTGTCGTCGGCGACGAGGACGTGCGCCTCCGGTACGGCTTCCCGCACCCGGGCGACGATGGGCTTGATGTTCTCCGCCTCGTTGTAGGTCGGAATGATCACCAAGGTCGTGCCGAGCGGGCCGTATCTCCGCTGACCGGCGTCTGTCACAGCTGCCCCTTTTTGTCCATGTCTCTTTCGGTTCCCTCCGGCCGGACCCGACGGCCGATCAGGTGGGTGGCCGCACAGGCCAGAAGTCCCACGATAGCGAGCGCCCATTCGGGAGCCGCACCCACGCGGTCCGCCACGGTCGTACCGTCGCGCAGCGGGATGCGCGCGGTGATCACGTCGCGGGTGAACTCCTCGCTCCGCTGGAGCACCCTGCCGTCGGGGGCCACCACCGCGCTGATGCCGCTCGTGGCGGCGGTCACCACGGCCCGGCCGTGCTCGACGGCCCGCAGGGACGACATGGCCAGCTGCTGTTCCGGCTGGCCGGTGCGGCCGTAGGTGGCGTTGTTGGTCTGGACGACGAGGGCGCGGGCGCCGGCCTTGACGGTGTCGTGGACGATCTCGTCGTAGGCGACCTCGAAGCAGATGACGTCGCCCAGCCGGGCGGGGCCGACCTGGAGCACACCGGTGTGGTCGCCGGGGTAGAAGTCGCGGGGGACGCGCTGGAGACGGGTGATGACCTTGCTCAGCTGCGCCCGGAAGGGCACGTACTCGCCGAACGGCACCGGGTGCTGCTTGGCGTAGGAGGCGCCCGGGCCGGTGGCGGGGTCCCAGACGATGCCCTTGTTGTCGATGTAGCCCGGCTTGTCCGGGTGGTCCACGAGGGCTCCGACCAGCACCGGGACGCCGACCGCGCGGACGGCCTCCTCGATCCGCTCGCGGGCCTCGGGGTACTGGAAGGGGTCGAGGTCGGAGGAGTTCTCCGGCCAGATCACCAGGTCCGGCCGCTTGGTCCGGCCCGCCTCGACGTCCCGGGCCAGCTGGAGCGTGGCCTGGACGTGGTTGTCGAGGACCATCAGCGGCCGGCCGAGGAAGTCCATGCCGGGCTTCTCGACGTTGCCCTGCACGATCGCGATGTCGGCGGTGTCGTCCGCGCCGGTGGGAAGGGGCACGGCGTAGCCGGCGACGGTGACGGCTCCGGCGAGGGCCACCGCCCCCACGGCGGGCAGCGCCGCCCGCACCGTCCGGGCCGCGCCCGCCCGCAGCCGGGCGGCCCCCACCACGGCGTACGCCAGCAGTCCGCCCGCCAGGGCCACCCCGAAGGTCACCAGCGGGGCCCCGCCGAGGGCCGCCAGCGGGGTGAAGGGGGAGCCGGTGTTGGCGAAGGCGAGCCGCCCCCAGGGGAAGCCGCCGAAGGGCACCCGGTCGCGGGCCCACTCCTGGGCGATCCACAGGCAGGCGCCCCACAGCGGCCAGCCGGGCAGCCGCGAGGTCATGGCGAGCCCGGCCCCGAGCAGGGCGACGAAGAGCGCCTCGATCACGGAGAGCCCGGTCACGGCGTCGTAGCCCACGACGTGGAGCCAGCGCAGCAGGACGAAGAAGAAGGGCAGCCCGAAGGCGAATCCCGTCCACGCCCCCTGTCGCGCGGTGCGGCCCCGGGTGAGCAGGGCCAGCGCGGCGACGGCGAGGACCGACAGCGGCCACAGGCCGTAGGGCGGGAAGGCCGCGGCGAGCGCCAGTCCGGCGGCGGCCGCGAGGCCGGTGCGGGGCGCCTCACGGCGGGCGAGCCGGGCCAGGCGCACGGCCCGCCCGGGGCGCGCGGGCGCCTTCGCACCGGCCGGGGGCGCGGTGGCGGGTGCCCCGGCCTCGCGCACGGGCGCTTCGGCCGCCGGGCTGGTGGCTCGCGGAGTGGTTTCGGAACCCGAGGGCAAGGTCGCGCCTTCCTGGAGCGTTTCGGGTGTATCGCTCGACGGTACCTCGCGCCGGACCGGGTGCGGCCCGCCGGGGCGCACGGCATGATCCGCGCGGGAGGCGGGCGGACGTCATGAGCGGAATGGGGGCCCGGCGTCCTTCGGGCCGGCCTGGGATCCGCTGGCTGCGGGTCGACCGAGAGCCGTTGTCTACTGAACGTCCGGGCCCCACCCGGGTCGCACCTGCCGGCCTGGCGGAACCTTCCCTCGCCCCCGTGCGCTGGACCTGGCTCCCAGTGGCGGGCCGCCTTCTGCGGCACCCCGCCCCCATGGCCCAGTGGCGTTCGACGACTGTGTGGAGATGCACCGGCCGGACGTCCTGTGGTGGACAGCGAGAACCTACCGGCCGCCGCCCGCTCCCTGTCAATACGGGCACGACCTGCGTGCCTCGCTCAAATCAGCAGGTCAGTACGGCAGATGGGGCCGTTTGGCGACGGCCCCGCCGCACATCGTTCGGCGGTACGCCGATCACGTCCCTCACTCGTTCGGGCGGGTGTGCACCGTCCGTCCGGCCACGACCGTCCGCAGGCAGACCGGCAGGGCGGTGCCGGGCGTGAGGTCCGGCAGGCCGGGGGTGCCCGAGCGGGGATCGGTGGACCAGTCGGCCACCCGGGCGTCGGGGACCTGTACGACGAGGTCGCCGGTCGCCCAGACCGCGTAGTCGGCGGGCGCGCCCGGCACCAGGACGCCCGCGTCGTCCCGCCCCACGGCCCGCCAGCCGCCGCGCGTGTGCGCGGTGAAGGCGGCGCGCACCGAGACCCGGTGCCCGGGCGTGCGGTGGAAGGCGGCCGCGCGGACGGTGCCCCACGGGTCGAGGGGGGTCACGGGGCTGTCTGAGCCGAGGGCGAGCGGCACCCCGGCGCGCAGCATGGCCGCGTACGGGTTGAGGGTGCGGGCCCGCTCGCGGCCCAGGCGCTGGGCGTACATGGCGTCGTCGCCGCCCCAGGCCGCGTCGAAGGCGGGCTGGACGGAGGCGGTGAGGGCGAGTTCGGCAAAGCCCGCGATCAGTTCGGGGGTGAGCATCTCGGCGTGCTCGATCCGGTGCCGGGCGGCGCGGACCCGGGCCAGGCCGACCTTGTCCGCGGCCGCCCGTACGCCCTCGACGACGGCGGTGAGCGCGGCGTCGCCGATGGCGTGGAAGCCGGCCTGGATGCCGGCCTCGGTGCAGGCGGCGACGTGGGCGGCGATGGCGGCGGCGTCCAGGTGCCCGGTGCCGGTGACGCCGCCGGCGTCGGCGTAGGGCTCGTGAAGGGAGGCGGTGTGCGAGCCGAGGGAGCCGTCGACGAAGAGGTCGCCGGCGGCGCCGACGGCGCCGAGCTCCCGGATGCGCCCGGCCTCGTCCGCCGAGGTGAGCGCCTGCGCCCAGTAGCCGGTCACCCGGGGCCCGGGCGTCTCGCCGGCGAGGGCGAGCAGGCCCGTGAGGTCGTCCTCGCTGGAGATCTCGGGCCCGGCGCACTCGTGGACGGATCCGATCCCGAGGGAGGCGGCCCGGGCCAGGGCGGCGCGCTGGGCCTCGGTGCGCTGGGCGGGGGTGACGCTGGCGTACGCGGCGGCGCGCACGGCGTGGTGGGCGGCGCCGGTCAGGGGCGCGCCGGGCGTGTGGCCGGGCAGTTCGCGCACGCGCGGGACGAGGTCGAGGAGGGCGGTGGTGACGACGGCGGAGTGGACGTCGGCGCGCGTGAGGTAGAGCGGCCGGCCGCCGGTGGCCTCGTCCAGCTCGCGGAGGGAGGGCGGGCGTCCCTCGGGCCAGGCGCTGGCGTCCCAGCCGTGGCCGAGCAGCACGCGGTCGGCGGGGCGGGCGGCGGCGTGCGCCCGGATCCGGCCGAGGGCCTCGGCGAGGGTGGGGACGCCGGTCAGGTCGAGGCCGGTGAGGGCGAGTCCGGTGGCGGTGGTGTGCACGTGCGCGTCGGTGAACGCGGGGGTGACGAGCGCTCCGTCGAGGTCGGCGACCTCGTCGACGCCGTCGGCGAAGGAGTCGGCGGCCCCCTCCGAGCCGACCCAGGCGACGCTGTCGCCTTCCACGATCATCGCGGTCGCGAAGGGGTCGGCGGGACTGTAGACGGTGCCGTTGCGCAGCAGGACGGTACGCGGCTTGCCGGGGCGCTCACTCATGACGCCAAGTCTGACCCCCGCACCGCCCCTTCCTGAAACCGGGGCCGCCGGCGGCCGGGGGACGGGCCGTCAGCCCACGCGCGGCGGCCGCGCCTCGTACGGCGTGGACAGCACGATCGTGGTGCGGGTCGAGACGCCCGCCAGCGACCGGATCCGCGCCAGCAGGTGCTCCAGCTCCAGCGGCGTGGCCACCCTGACCTTGAGGATGTAGTTCTCGTCCCCCGCCACGCTGTGGCACGCCTCGATCTCGGGGATCTCGGCGAGGCGGTCCGCGATGTCGTCCGGGGCGCTGGGGTCGAACGGCTTCACGGAGATGAACGCGGTGAGCGGCAGGCCCACCGCCTCGGGGTCGACCACCGCCGCGTAACCGCGGATGACGCCGCGCTGTTCGAGCCGGCGCACGCGCTGGTGCACCGCCGAGGTGGACAGGCCGGTGGCCTTCCCCAGGTCGGTGTAGCTCATCCGCCCGTCCTTGACGAGCAGTTCCACGATCTCTCTGTCCAGCTCCTCCACGCGGATCAACCTACTGGGTTACGGCGCGCGCGGCACAGTCGGCGTCACCACAGGCGCACTACCTATGTGACAAACGCCACAGGTATGCGCCCGTGTCCTCCCGGGCCCGGCGATTACCCGCCTGCTCCCGAGGGAAGTGCTTGCTGTGGCCGGGGCCGAGATGTCCGGCCGGCCCATCCGAGGGGGAAAACACCATGCCCAGTCTGGAACGCCTGGACGACGAGCGCCTGGACGACGACGGCTACGGCGAGGGTCCGTACGACGCCGAGACCTATGAGATGTTCCGGGTGATCTGCCCGGACTGCGCTCGCCCGATCGCGTTGCTCGCCGACGAGGACGTACTGCCGGAGCACGCACTGTGCCCGTCCCCGTGGAATCCGTTCGGCCTCACGGTCTGCCGGGGGTCGGGCCGCGGTGTGGAGGACGCCGCTCCGGCCGGTGGGGACCCGGCGTGCGGGATGGACCCGGCGCTGCTGCTGACGCTGCCGGAGAGCCTGGACTGGCGGCGGCAGCCGTTCTCGCACATCGGCGGCCCGGGCTCGCGCCCGTTGCGCGTGCCCGGCGCACCCAGCCGCTCGTAGGAGTGGTCCGCCGCGGCCAGGCCGGGCCGCGGCGGACGGGGTCAGGCGGACTCGGGGCCCGCGAGGTGCCGGGCGACGACCATCCGCTGGATCTGGTTGGTGCCCTCGACGATCTGGAGCACCTTGGCCTCGCGCATGTAGCGCTCGGCGGGGAAGTCCGCCGTGTAGCCGTAGCCGCCCAGGAGCTGGACGGCGTCGGTGGTCACCCGCATCGCCGCGTCCGTACAGAAGAGCTTGGCCATGGCGGCCTGCTTGGCGAAGGGCCGTCCCTGGTCCCGCAGCCGCGCCGCGGTGAGGTAGAGCGAGCGGCCGGCCTCGATCTGGGTGGCCATGTCGGCGAGCATGAAGCGCAGGCCCTGGAAGTCGGCGAGCGGGCGTCCGAACTGCCGCCGCTCGCCGACGAAGGCGAGGGCCTCGTCCAGCGCGGCCTGGGCGACCCCCACGGCGCAGGCGGCGATGCCCAGGCGCCCGGAGTCCAGGGCGGAGAGGGCGATGGCGAAGCCCTGCCCCTCCTCGCCGATGCGGCGGGCGTCGGGGACGCTCACCCCGTCGAAGTGCAGCTGCGCCGTGGGCGAGCCCTTCATGCCCATCTTGCGCTCGGGCGGCGCGGCGGCGAGGCCGGGGGCGTCGCCGGGCACGAGGAAGGCCGTGATGCCGCGGGCACCCTCGCCGCCCGTCCGGGCGAGGACGGTGTAGAAGTCGGCGATGCCGCCGTGGGTGGTCCAGGCCTTGGTGCCCTCGATGGTCCAGGTGTCGCCGCTGCGGGTGGCGCGGGTGCGCAGGGAGGCGGCGTCCGAGCCGGAGGAGGGCTCGGACAGGCAGTAGGCGCCCAGGAGCCCGCCGCCGAGCATGGCGGGCAGGTGCTCCTTCTTCTGCTCCTTGGTCCCGTATCCGGCGAGCGCGTGGCAGGCGAGGGTGTGCACGCTGACGCCGAGTCCCACGGTGAGGCGGGCGGCGGCCAGCTCCTCGAGCACCTGGAGGTAGACCTCGTACGGCTGGTCACCGCCGCCGAACTCCTCGGCGTAGGGCAGGGCGAGCAGCCCCGACGAGGAGAGCAGCCCGAAGAGTTCACGGGGGAAGTGTCCCGCTTCCTCCTCCTCGGCCGCTTTCGGCTGGATCTCCCGCTGGACCAGCTCGCGGACGAGCGCGATGAGGTCGCGGGCTTCGTCGGTGGGCAGCTGGCGCTCCACCGGCTGCGGGCCGTGTCGGTTCATGGCGGCGGCTCTCCTCCCTGTCGGGCGCTGCGGCGACGGGCGCACATGGGTGTCGGCGCCGCCACCAGTCTGTGCCCAGCCGATGGTCCCGCGCCGGGTCGCGGAACGCGGTGACCTGCGGCTGTGGCGGGTTGGAGTATGCCCGATCGGGGGGCGCCCGTCACGGGTTGACGGATCTTGAAAAACGCCCCCCGGGATTCGGTGCGGCGTTTTGGTCCGAACCATTGACCGTATTGGTCTAGTCCTTCTACGGTTTCCCCACCGTTTCCGTTGAGCGCGTTCATGCCAAGCGCTGAGCGCCCGGCCACCCCCCTCTCCCACCCCCACCGAGGAGACCGCCATGCCCGGAACGCCACGACGGCACCGCACCCGCACCCTGCTCACCGCGACGGCCGCCTGCTCGGCCCTGCTCGCGGCCGGACTGGCCGCCGTGCCCGCCACCGCCGACGACTCCCCCTCGGGCGACGACACCAGCGCCGGCCGGCGCGTCGTCGGCTACTTCACCAACTGGGGTGTCTACGAGCGCAATTACCACGTCAAGAACATCGAGACGTCCGGCTCCGCCGCCAAGCTCACCCACATCAACTACGCCTTCGGCAACGTCACCGGCGGCAAGTGCGCGATCGGCGACGCCTACGCGGACTACGACAAGTTCTACGACGCCGCCGGCAGCGTCGACGGCAAGGCCGACTCCTGGGACAACGGCGCCCTGCGCGGCAACTTCAACCAGCTGCGCAAGCTCAAGAAGATGCACCCCGGCCTGAAGGTGGTCTGGTCCTTCGGCGGCTGGACCTGGTCCGGCGGCTTCGGCGAGGCCGCGAAGAACCCGGCCGCCTTCGCCGAGTCCTGTTACGGCCTGGTGAAGGACCCCCGCTGGGCCGACGTCTTCGACGGCATCGACATCGACTGGGAGTACCCCAACGCCTGCGGCCTGACCTGCGACACCAGCGGGCGGGCCGCCTTCCGCGACGTCATGGCGGCACTCCGCGCCCGTTTCGGCGGGTCGAACCTGGTCACGGCCGCGATCACCGCCGACGCCTCGGCCGGCGGCAAGATAGAGGCCGCGGACTACGCGGGCGCCGCGCGCTCCGTCGACTGGTACAACCCCATGACGTACGACTACTTCGGCGCCTGGGAGGCGAAGGGCCCCACCGCCCCCCACTCCCCCCTCACCTCCTACACCGGCATCCCCAAGGCCGGCTTCAACACGGAGGCCACGATCCAGAAGCTCACGTCCCTGGGTGTCCCCCCGGCGAAGCTCCTGCTCGGCATCGGCTTCTACGGCCGCGGCTGGACGGGCGTCACCCGGTCCACCCCGGGCGGCACGGCCACCGGCCCCGCGAAGGGCACCTACGAGGACGGCTTCGAGGACTACAGGATCCTCAAGACCAAGTGTCCGGCCAACGGCACGGTGGGCGGCACGGCCTACGCCAAGTGCGGCAGCGACTGGTGGAGTTACGACACGCCCTCGACGATCGCGGGAAAGACGGCCTACAAGAACCGTCAGGGCCTGGGCGGCACGTTCTTCTGGGAGCTGAGCGGCGACACGGCGGACGGGGAGCTGATCAAGGCGATCAACTGACCTCTCCGTCGCCCGGCCCCCTCGGCCCTACGGCCGAGGGGGCACCTCGTGTCGGCGAAGGTCACCGCCCGCGATCCGGCGAATGCCGGGGCAGCCCGTACCCGGCGTAGGTATGTTCGCCTGAACGGGTTGCGATGACGCTTCGAAGGGGGCTCGGGCGCACGATGGTGGACCGGTTACTGGTTGATCTCGACGCGACGGGGCGTGCGTCCGTCTCGACGTGGCTGGACGGGGAACTGCCCGCTCCCGCGGGCGAGCCGGTCGTGCTCAACTGGCCGCTGGACTCCGACGACCTGGAGGACCTGCGCTGGTACCTGGAGGACTACCTGCGGGCACCGTTCGGGGTGTACGAGGACCGTGGCTGCCGGATCGCCGACCGCCTGCCGTCCTGGGGACGGGTCATGTTCACCGCCCTGTTCGGGTCGGGACCCGCCCGCGACGCCTACGTACGCGTCCGCACCCGGGCCACCCACCCTGGTTCCGCCGAGATCGTGCTGCGGTCCTCGGCGCCGGCCTGGCTGGGGCTGCCGTGGGAGCTCCTGTGCGATCCGCGCCTGCCCACGCCGCTGGCGCTGGACGGGATGGGGCTGAGCCGCGCCCTGCCGGCCCACCTCGGGGAGGCGTTCGAGGTCGGCGGCCACCGGCTGCGCGTGCTGATGGTGATCTCCCGGCCCGACGGCGCACACGACGTGGGCTACCGGATGATCGCCCGCCCGCTGTTGCGCCGTCTGGAGGCCGTGCGCGGCCGGGTGGACGTGGAGGTGCTGCGTCCGCCCACGCTGGAGGCGCTGGTGGAGCGGTTGCGGGAGGCGCGCGAGGCCGGGACGCCTTTCCAGATCGTGCACTTCGACGGCCACGGGACCCTGGCGGAGGAGGGCGTGCTCGTCTTCGAGAAGCCGGGCGGCGGCGCGGACCACGTCCCGGCAGGCCGGATCGCCCGGGTGCTGGCGGACGCGCGGGTACCGGTCGTGGTGCTCAACGCCTGCCAGTCCGGGGCCGTCGGCAAACAGCTGGAGGCGGCCGTGGCCACCCGCCTGCTGGCCGGCGGTGCCTCGGCGGTGGTGGCCATGGCGTACAGCGTGTACGCGGTGGCCGCGGCCGAGTTCGTGACGGCCTTCTACGAGCGCCTCTTCGTCGGCGACACGATCGGGGAAGCGGTGCGCGCGGGCCGGGCGCAGATGGCCCGGCGGCCGGAGCGGCCCAGTCCCAAGGGTGAGCTCCCGCTGGCGGACTGGGCCATTCCGGTGCACTACCTGCGCCGTGAGGTCCGGTTCCCCGAGCTGAGGGCCGAGCCCACGGCCGCCCGCTCGGGACTGTCCCTGGAGGACGCACTGGACCGGCTGCGTGAACGCGGCCCCGGTGCGGCGGACGACCCTCTGTCCCCCGAGGGGGAGTTCGTCGGCCGCGACGGCCTGTTCCACACCCTGGAGACCGCGGCCCGCGCCCGGCGCGTGGTCGTCCTGCACGGCCCCGGGGGAACCGGGAAGACCGAGCTGGCCAAGGCGTTCGGCCGCTGGTGGCGCGACACGGGCGGTGTCGAGCGGCCGGAGTGGGTGATCTGGCACTCCTTCGAGCCCGGTGTCGCCTCGTTCGGCCTGGACGGTGTGGTCGCGCAGATCGGTCTGCGGGTCTTCGGCGCGGACTTCGCCCGTCAACCGCCGGACGTCCGCCGCGAGCTGGTGCGCGACCTGCTGCGCGAGCACCGGCTGCTGATGGTCTGGGACAACTTCGAGTCGGTCGCGTCCATGCCGGACCCCGCCGCGGCCACTCCCCCGCTGGACGACACCGGGCGCGGCGAGCTCAAGGACTTCCTCGCCGAGGTCGCCGCCGGCGGTCGCAGCGTGATCCTGGTGACCAGCCGCACGCCCGAGCACTGGCTGGGGGACCTGCGGCGCGTCGCCGTCGGCGGCCTGTCCCCCGACGAGGCCGTCGAGTACGCCGACCACGTCCTGCGACCGTTCCCCGCCGCAGCGCCCCGGCGCGCGGACCGCGCCTTCGCCGAGCTGCTGGAATGGCTGCACGGCCATCCCCTGAGCATGCGACTGATCCTGCCCCACCTGGACACCACCGACGCGGGTGCGCTCCTGGCGGGCCTGCGCGGCGGCGCGGCCCTGCCCGCACCACCCGGCGGCGACCGCACCACGTCCCTGCCGGCCAGCATCAGCTACTCGCTGGCCCATCTGGATCCGGTGCAGCGCCGGCTGCTGGCGGCGGTGAGCCTGTTCCACGGTGTGGCGGACGCCATACTGCTGAACATCTTCTCCGGACGCGAACAGGTCCCCCACCGGTTCCGGGGCGTCGACACGAACGGGTGGACAGCGGTACTGGACCGGGCGGCCCAGCTGGGGCTGCTGACCGAGCTGGACTGGGGCCTGTACGGCATCCACCCCGCGCTGCCCTCCTATCTCGCCAGTCAGTGGCAGGCCGACGACCCCGACGGCTACGAGTCGCAACGCGCCCAGGCCGAACGGGCCCTGCTGGCGGCATGGATCAACTACGCCGAGGCACTACGGAAAGCGACACGGAGCGCAACCGCCAAGCACAGCTACCACATCATCAACCTGCACCGCAGCGCCATGGGCCACTTCCTGGGGTACGCCCTGGACAACAGACTCTGGGCCCACGCCAGGCTCATCATCCAACCGCTTCTCCTCTACTGGCACCACAACGGACTGCCCGAGGAGGCGGACGCATGGACAGACCGTTCCCGGCTCGCTCTGGAGGACCCGGACGGCACTCCTCCCCCGCTCGGCGACCACGCCGGGGACCTGTGGCTCGCCCTCATGTCCGCGCAGGCGGGCAGGATGCAGCTCGCCGACCGGTTCGACGCCGCCGAAGCCGCCTACGCCGACATCCTCAGGATGCTTCAATCCCATCCGGACCCTCCTCGGCCACGTCTCGCGACGGTCTACAGCGAGTTGGGCAGGGCGGCTCAGAGACAGGGCCGGTGGGACGAGGCCGAGCGATGGTTCAGCGCGTCCCTGGCCGTCTGGCGGGAATTGGACGACCGGGAAGGCGCGGCCCGCTCGTACCACCGGCTCGGCGACGTGGCGATGGCGCGGAGCCACTGGGACGAGGCTGAGCGGTGCTTCCGCCAGTCCCTCCTCCTCGAAGAGGAGGGGGGAGAGGCGCACCACGCGGCAACGTTGTGCGGTGCTCTCGGCCGGGTGGCCGACGCGCGAGGGCGATGGGATGAGGCCGAGCACTGGTTTCGCCGCTATCTGGCCATCGCGACGGACCTCAGGGACAACCACGCCACGGCCGACGCCTGCCGCCAGATCGGCACGTTCGAGCAGGGCCGGGGGCGTTGGGAGGAAGCCGGGCCATGGCTCCAGCGCACCCTCGCCCTTCAGCGGGACATGAACGAACGGCCCGGCGTAGCCCTCACATGCGGCCAGCTCGGTCTGGGGGCGCATGCCATGGGGCGGCTGGACGAGGCCGAGCAGTGGTACGTCCAGGCCTTGGCCATCGTGGAAGCGCTCGAGGACAGGCCCGGCATGTCGAGGACCTACGGACAGCTGGGTCTGCTCGCCGAGAACCGCGGCAAGGCCGGTGAGGCCCTGGAATGGACGGTCCGTTCATTGACCCTCTCCGGCCGGCTACCACAGCCGGGCAACCCGCGCATCCGCGTGCTGGCGCGCCTGACCACGAAACTCGGCATCGAGGCGCTGGAACGCTGTTGGCAGCGGGTCTCCGGGGCCCGGTTGCCGGCGGCGGTCCGGGAGCAGATCGAGACATTCGGTTCCGAGGAGGATGGATGAGCGAGCAGCCACCGGTGACGGACAGCCCCGCCGCACGGGGAGCACGCGCGGCGGCCCGGCGCCTGGCCGCCGCGCACGGCCCCCGGCTGGAAGCCGACGTCGAGGCGGCACTGCACGCGAGAGGGCCGGCCCAGTACGCCGATCCGGCCTCGCTCGGTTCCCTGATCGTCAGCGCGGCCGCGCTGGCCTGGACGGTCTACCAGGACCTGCGGGCCAGGACCGAACGGCCCGCACGGGCTGTGGTCACGCGCCGGGTGCGGCTCGAACTGCCGGCGGACGGCCGGACGTCCGGGGACGAACGGGACGGGATCATCGCCGTCGTCGTGGACGAGGTCGTCACGGACGCCGAGGAGTAGGCCGAGCCGCGTCACCCTCCGCCGTCCCGCGACGCGGATGCCCGCACGAGCAGTCACACCGCAGCCGCTCCACGGGCGCCTCGTACGCGGGCGCGCCCACGCGGCGGATGTCGACGTCGCCGTGACAGACGGCGTGCTGGCCGAGCCGGCACTCGGCGGTGGTGTACGCGTCGGAGGGCCTCGTCACCGGCACGACGCCACCGCCTCCAGCGCTTCGCGCAGGTCCTCCGGGTGCGTGAACGACCCGTTCCGCGCCGGCACGAGCCACACACGGTCCCGTACGTACCGGGTGGGCGGCGGCACGTGCAGCTCGTGCCCGACGGGAAGGAGGGTGACTCCCCCGGTGCCGAGGAGGCGGTAGCCGGTCCCGAGGGGCAGCAGCCACCAGGTGGCTCTGGCGGCCCGCGCGAGCAGACACGGCCCGACGGGCCGCCCTCGCTCGTGCAGCCGCGCGAGGGCGGCGCGGGCCGGTTCGAGGTCGACGCGGGCCAGGTCCCAGAGCTGCCCTGCCACCAATGGTGGGCGTACGTGCTGCTGTCGCCGATGCTCGATCACGGCGGCTCCCTTCTGTGCGACTGCCGTGTCAGCACAGAGACTGGCCCCGGCCAAGTGCCGCAAGTACCCCGGCGAGGGGTACCTCGCCGCCTCATCTCGTGGCGCGGCACCACTCTGCGAAGCTCGTCAGGCTCTCCGCGTCGGACCGCTTCAACCTGCGCAAGGTGGCGGCGTCCTCTCGCACCCACCGGTGCTCACGCGTGTGCTGGGGCGCGATACGGCGGGCAGCTTGCAGCGACGCGAAGGACGCATCGGGCCGACCGGCCCACAGTAGGGCGCGCGCCAGTTCGATGTAGTACCCCGAGCGACGCTCTTGCGGCAGGCAGTCCGGCGGGGTCCAGTTCCGGGCCGCAGCGAGAGCCTGGTGTACGTGGTCACCGCCGAGGCTGACTGCGACGCTCACCTCGTGGATGCGTACGGAAGCGGGTCCGAACGCCGTGCCGTGGTAGATGCCTTCGGGTACGCGTGTGCGCGCGCGGCGGCGCTCTGCACCGATTCCGGCGCAGGGGCGGCGTCAAGGGCCTGCTCCAGCGCGCGCAACCCAGGGCCGTGGGCCCGCGCGGCGAAGTACGTCTCGGTCCGCACGTAAGCTACGGCGGCCTCCAGGAGCGGATCACCTGTCTGCGTGACGGCCCAGCGCATGAGGTCGACGAGGCGGGCCGACAGATCCCGGGCCCCGTACTTGTAAGCGACCGCGTCGGCCGTTCGGCAGGCGGACACAAGCAGCATTGCCACGAGCGGGCGTTGTGCGGGGGGGGACGAGCTGGCGCGAACGGGAGAGTTCTTCGAGCAGCGCGGGCAGTCTGCGGGTGATGCGCACGTACTGCGCGCTCAGCCGCCAAGCCACGGACTCCTCGACTGCTGTGCGAAGTTCCTGAACGGGACGGACAGGGCCGTCGTCCGGCAGGTCGTAGGTCGCGATGGCGGCGGACAGACCGGGCATGGCGGCGTGAACCCGGTCGTCCGCCTGGTCTTGTCGCGGGAGGAGCTGCGCGGGGTCGACGCCGAGAGCCGCCGCGACCGAGTCAAGAACGTCGTCCCCGATGCCCCGTTCGCCCTGCTCGATCTTGCGCAGCGTGCCGAGCGCGATGTGAGCGGCGTTGGCAAGCTGCCGCTGCGTCAAGCGGGCGACACGTCGCTGATATGCGATGCGCCTGCCCACGTCTGTGACCGATGGCACCGTCATGCTCACTCCGTTCGGGGTGTTTACCGTACGAGCAAGCCCGCGAGTTCGGTCAGGGACTGGACACGCCAGTCCGCCGTCCTCGCTTCCGGGCTGTCGGCCCACAAGTGACCGTAGGGCCCACGACGGATGTGAACGGTCCGTAGCCCCGCCGCGGCCGCCGGTACGACGTCGTTCTGCGGGTGGTCGCCGACATACGCGATCCGGGTCGGCGCCGCGCCGGCAAGGGCGATCACCCTTGCGAAGAACGCCGGGTCGGGCTTGGCCACGCCCCACTCGCCGGATGTCGCGACGGCGTGCGCGGGCAGATCGAGGGCGGCCAGCAGCTCCCCGGCACGGCGGGTCTGGTTGCCCGCGATGATGACGCGCAGGCCGGAGTCACGCATCGCGGTCAACGCCGGGCGCACGTCCGGGTAGAGGTCGCTCTCGTCGAGCATCTCTCCGTGCCCCGCGGCCTCGCGCGCACGGTATTCGGCGCCGATGTCGACGCCCGGGCGGGCCAGCCGGAGGGCGTCGGCGTTGTCGCGCCCCTGGGCGACCACGGCGCCGACGAGCGCGGAGAGCGTATGCCGGGGCACTCCCAGCCAGTCCGCCCATCGCTGCCAGCCACGGTCGTCGCGGATCAGCGTTTCACCGACGTCGAACACCACTGCCTCGATCATGTGGCTGAGCCTACGGAATGGGCGGCGGGTCCGACGCCGACTCCGCCCCGCACGTCCCCGCAGGGCAGTTGGAGCCCCCGAGTGCCCCGGCCCGCCCACCCAGCCGCTCACCCGGCACCAGCACCGCACGCCCCACTACGCTGTGCCCCGCACACGCGTACCAAGCGCATCGCAGCGCGCGTCCCGTGACGAGGAGCACCGCACATGACCGTCATGCTCGACCTGGACTTCTTCCGCCGCTTCCTGGACCGCGCCACCCGTGTCATCGTCGCCGCGGCTCCCCGGCTGACCGATCTCGACGCCGCCATCGGGGACGCCGACCACGGCGCCAACCTCAAGCGGGGGTTCACCTCGGCCGCCGCCACCGTGGCCGACGAACCGCCCGCAACCCCCGGGGCGTTGCTCACCGCCGTCGGCGTGCACCTGACCAACACCGTCGGCGGCGCGTCGGGGCCGCTCTACGGGACCGTGCTGCGCCGCATGGGCAAGGTGCTCGGCGAGGACGAAGTCGTCGAGCCGGAGACCCTGGGGCGGGCGTTGGCCGCCGCCGTGGCGAGCGTGCGGCGGCTCGGGGACTCGGCGCCCGGGGACAAGACGATGGTCGACGCACTCCAGCCGGCCGCCGACGCGTACGCCGCCGCCCTGGCGGAGGGTGACGTGACCGCCGCCCTCGACGCCGCCGCGCGCGCGGCGCGCGAGGGGGCCGAGGCGACGGTCCCGCTGCTGGCCCGGCGCGGGCGCGCCAGCTACCTGGGCGAGCGCAGCATCGGCCACCAGGACCCGGGCGCCGCCTCCAGTGCCCTGCTGGTCACCGCGCTGTACGAGGCGACGGACCCCCGGTTGTGTGCCGTCGAACCGGAGCCGGCGGAGCCGGCGGTGAGTGCCGAGGTCGCCGAGGAGCCCCCGGCCCTCGTCGGGCTCGTCCTCGTCTCGCACAGCCGCGACGTCGCCGAGTCCACCGCCGCCCTCGCGCGCGCCCTGGTCGGCGGGGGCGAGCCGGCGCCGGTGGCGGCGGCGGGCGGGGTGCCCGGCGGGGGGATCGGTACGAGCGCGGAGTTGGTCCGCGCGGCCGTGCGCGACGTGGACCGGGGGGCGGGCGTGGTCGTGTTGTGCGACATGGGCAGCGCGGTACTGACCGTCAAGGCGCTGCGGGCGGAGAAGGAGTTCGCCGAGGTGCGGATCGCGGACGCCCCGTTCGTGGAGGGCGCGGTGGCGGCCCTGGTGACCGCCTCGGCGGGGGGCGACCTCGCGGCCGTCCTCGCGGCGGCGGACGACGCGCGGGCGTACCGCAAGCTCTGACCGGCGAAACCGAACACATACGTGGCCGACACGGGAGCGAACGGCACGCATTCGCGGCGAAAGTCTGGAAATGTCTACGTGTCCATTTCCCCTTTCCGGCGCGGAGGTACCGCCGCGGTGTCGCGCAGACTGCCCCTTGCGCTCGTCCTCGCCTATCTCGCGGCCGTGGTGTGCATCGACCTGATGACCCCGGCCTACCTGCGGCTGGACGTGTACGCCGCCCTCGCCCCGGTGACGGCCGCCGCTATCTGCACCTATCGGCAGACGGTGTTCGTGGGCATCGCCGACTTCCTGCTGATGGCGGCCCACCACGGGGTGATGCCGGGCGAGGCGTCGCTCGTCAACCGCGTCGGGGCGGTGCTGGGCAACCTCCTCATCGTCGGCGCCAGCATCGTGATGGCCCGGCTGCGGCGCGACGGCGAGGCGCTCCTGGAGCGGGTGCGGGCCACCGGCGAGGCCGCCCAGCGGGCGCTGCTGCGGCCGCTGCCCCTGCGCACGCACTCCGTGGTCGTGGACGGCTTCTACGTGTCCTCGCAGCGGGAGGCGCTCATCGGCGGCGACATCTACGAGGTCGTCGACACCCCCTACGGCACCCGGGTGCTGATCGGTGACGTGCGGGGCAAGGGGCTCGGCACGCTGGGGGCGGGGGCGGCGGTGCTCACGGCGTTCCGGGAGGCGGCCTACCACCGGCGGGACCTGGGCAGCGGGGTGGTGGCGATGGAGCAGGGGCTCCACCGCTACCACCGGTCGGCGGAGTACCAGGAGCGGGCCCGCAACGGGCACGCGGCGGAGGAGTTCGTGACGGCGCTGGTCCTCGGCACGGAGGAGGACCCGGCGGCGTCGGCCGGGGCGCCCGGCCGGATCCCCGTGGTGTTCGTCGACTGCGGGCACCCGGCGCCCTTCCTGATCGGCGCCGACGGCGGGGTGCGGGAGCTGCAGACGGAGGAGCCGGGGCTGCCGCTGGGGCTCGGCGATCTGGTGGACCAGCCGCGGCCGGTCCAGCGCGTCGTCCTGCCCCCGGACAGCCGGGTGCTGGCCTGCACGGACGGCGTGACCGAGGCGCGGGCACCGGACGGCGGCTTCTATCCGCTCGCCGAACGGCTGGACGCCTGGGCCGCCCTGCCCACCCCCGAGCTGCTGGGGAGGCTGCGCGCCGACCTCGCCGCGCACACCGGCGGCCGGCTCCAGGACGACGTGGCGGTGCTGGTGGTGGAGCGGGCGTCCGGTCCCCCGGCCCGGCCGGAGGTCAGCGGTTGAGCAGCAGCTCGAAGGCCACGCCCGGCCGGCCGCCGAAGCGCCCGGCGACCGCCGTCGTCTGCCCCTCCAGGAAGGTCCGGCAGTACGTCTCCGGGTCCTGGTCGGTCAGCGCCTCGATGTAGCTGCGGTGGCACAGCAGGGACCGCACGGCCCGTTCCAGTCCGGCGGCGGCGTCCACGGCGTGGGTGGGCCGCGGGGAGCCGGCGACGGCCACGTACCGCACGCCCGTCCAGGGCATCAGGCCGTCGTCGACCAGGTCGGGGAAGATCCAGCGGTTGCCCGCGTCGGCGACGGCGTCGATGGCGGCCCGGCCGACGGCCCGGTGGTCGGGGGTGTTCCAGTACGTGCCGCCGGGCCAGGTGTCGTGGTGGTTGAGGGTCAGCACCAGCTCGGGGCGGTGCCGCCGGATCGCGGCGGCGAACTCGCGGCGCAGCGCGGTGCCGTACTCGACGACCCCGTCGGTGTGCCCCAGGAACTCGACGCTCTCGACACCCACGGCCGCGGCGCTGGCCCGCTGCTCGGCCTCGCGCAGGGGCGCGGCCTCGGCGGGCGTGACGGTGTCGATGCCGGCCTCCCCGAACGTGGCGAGCAGGTACGCGCACTCCCGGCCGGCGTCCGTCCAGGTGGCGACGGCGGCGGAGGCCCCGTATTCGAGGTCGTCGGGGTGGGCCACGATGGCGAGGGCGCGCTGCCAGTCGGTGGGCATCTCGGCGAGCTGGTCGGTCATGGCTGCTGTCTCCTTCGCTGCGGGTCCGCGCGGCGCGCGGGTGGCTTTCGGACGGTGAGCGAGCGGCTCGCGGGCGGTGGGCCCCGGGGCAGCGTATGCGTGGGCGGTCGTTCCGTTTCACTCTTCTTCGCGACACGCGGGAACCGGGTGGACGCGCGGTCCGACTATCTGGTCCGGGCCCTCTCCGGTGGGTCCGTGTGATGTCGAGCTTTCGGGAGATTGTGTGATGCGCCCTCGTGCGTGGTGCGGTGTGCTGGCCGCTGTGGCCCTGGCGGCGACGGCTTGTGGCGGCGGTGGGACGGAGAAGGCCGACGACGCGGGCGCGAGCGCGGGCTCCCGGGCCGGCTTCCCCGTGACCGTCGGCGACTGCACGGGGGCGAAGACCACGTTCGACTCCGCGCCGCGCCGCATCGTCACCAGCAACGCCGCGGGCCTGGAGCTGCTGATGTGGCTGGGCGCGGGCGACAAGGTCGTGGGCACGGGCTTCCCGCCGGGCAGCGGCGTGCTGCCCGGCCAGTACGCGGAGAGCGGGGCGAAGGTGCCGGTGCTCGGCAAGACCGTGATCCCCAAGGAGAAGCTGCTCGGCTCGGGCGCGGACCTGTACGTCGACTCGTTCTCCTCCATGAAGAACATGGGCAAGATGGGCGACGCCCCGACGGCCGAGGAGTTCAAGGCGGCCGGCATCAAGCACGTCTTCCTCAAGTCGACCGCCTGCGCGTCGATGAGCAAGGCCCCGCGCACCGACCTGTCGGGCGTGGAGGCCGACGTCGAGGAGATGGGCAGGATCACCGGCACCTCGCAGCGGGCCGCCGAGCTGGTCGCCGCCATGCGCAAGAAGACCGGCGAGGTGCGGGACGCGCTCAAGGACGTGCCCGCCGACAAGCGGCCCACCTACTTCCTCTTCGACTACGACGCCGGCACCAAGCAGCCGATGGCCGTCTGCAACCGCCAGGTCGCCAACGCGGTGATCACCCAGGCCGGCGGCCGGAACGTCTTCGCCGACTGCGACGGCGACTTCAAGCCGGTCGGCTGGGAGGACGTCGTGGCCAAGAACCCCGACTGGATCCAGCTGGCCGTGCGCAACCGCGGCAGCGAGGACGCCGACCGCAAGGCCTTCGAGGAGGCCGAGAAGTTCCTGCGCGAGTTCCCCGCGACCGCCGGCCTGGACGCCGTCAAGGAGGGCCGCTTCCTGCGCGTCGCCTCCGAGCGCACCACCATCGGCGGGGTGCGCTCCGCGGACACGGTGCGGGAGATCGCGCACGCGCTGCACCCGGACCGGGTCAAGTAGGTGGCGGCCCTCGCCACCGCGAAGAGGGGCGACGACCGCGAGGCGGGCGTCCGCACGGTGCGGGCCGGCTGGGCCTGCGCCGCGCTGGGCGCCGCCCTGCTGGTGGCGCTGGTCGCCTCCGTGTGCCTGGGCTCGACATCGGTCGAGCCCGGCGAGGTGTGGTCGGCGGTGCTGCGCGGCGTCACCGGCCGGGAGCCCGCGCCCGGCACGCAGGATCTGATCGTGTGGCGGCTGCGGGTGCCGCGCGCCCTGCTGGCGGCCCTGGTGGGCGCGGGGCTGGGCCTGGTCGGCACGGCCACCCAGGCGCTGGTGCGCAATCCGCTGGGGGACCCCTATCTGCTGGGCGTCTCCAGCGGGGCGTCGCTGGGCGCGGTCGCGGCGATCGTGCTGGGCGCGAGCGCGGGCGGGGCGCTGGGCCTGGGGCTGTCGGCGGCCGCGTTCGCCGGGGCGCTGCTGTCCTTCGCGCTGGTGTGGACGTTCGCCCGGCGCGCGGGAGACTTCTCGCCGCTGCGGCTGGTGCTGGCGGGGGTGGGCATCGGGCAGTTCCTGTCGGGCTTCACCCACTACCTGGTGCTCCAGGCCGGTGACGAACAGCAGACGCACGGGGCGCTGTTCTGGATGATGGGCTCCCTCGGCGGCGCCCAGTGGGACACGCTCACCCTGCCCGCGGTGGCGGTGCTGCTGGGGCTGGCGGCCCTGCTGGCCCGTTCCCGGGCGCTGAACGCGATGCTGATGGGCGACGAGACCGCCGCCAGCCTGGGCGTGGACGTGGGCCGGCTGCGGCGCGAGCTGTTCGTCGTCACCAGCCTGCTCACCGGGGTGCTGGTGGCCGTCTCGGGGGCCATCGGCTTCGTGGGGCTGATGGTGCCGCACGCCTGCCGGATGGTGGTGGGCGGCGACCACCGCCGGCTGCTGCCGGTGGCCGCGCTGTTCGGGGCGCTGCTGCTGGTGGTCGTCGACCTGCTGGCCCGTACCGCGCTGCCGGACCAGGAGCTGCCGGTGGGCGTGGTGACCGCACTGATCGGTGCGCCGACGCTGCTGTATCTGCTGGACCGCCGCCTGGAGAGGTCGTAGGGGTATGAGGATCGCCGTCGAGGACCTGGACGTGGCCCTGTCCGGCCGGACCGTGGTGTCCGGGGTACGGATCGTGGCCGAGGACGGGGAGATCGCGGGCCTGGTGGGGCCCAACGGCAGCGGCAAGTCGACCGTGCTGCGGACCGTCTACCGGCATCTGCGCCCGCACGCCGGGCGGGTGCTCGTGGGCGGTACGGACATCCGCGCGCTGTCTCCCGCGGAGTCCGCCCGGCAGGTGGCGGCGCTGCCGCAGGAGCGGGGCAGCGACTTCGAGCTGTCGGTCCGTGAGGTCGTCGCCATGGGGCGTACGCCCTACAAGCGGGCCTTCGCGGGCGAGGACCGGGGCGATGCCGGCCTGGTCGAGTCGGCTCTGGAGCGCGTCGGCATGGTGGGGGCCGGGCGGCGGCGGTTCTCCGCGCTGTCCGGTGGCGAGCGCCAGCGGGTGCTGCTGGCCAGGGCGCTGGCCCAGGACCCCCGGGTGCTGGTCCTGGACGAGCCGACCAACCACCTGGACGTCCGTCACCAGGTCGAGCTGCTGGCCCTGTTGCGCGAGCAGCGCCGCACGACGCTGCTCGCCCTGCACGACCTCAACGCCGCCGCCTCCGTGTGCGACCGTCTGCACGTGCTGCACGGCGGGGCGGTGGTGGCCTCGGGGACGCCGCGCGAGGTGCTCACCGCCGATCTGCTGGCGGAGGTGTTCGGAGTGCGGGCCGCCGTGGTCGAGCACCCGCTGACCGGCGACCCGCTGATCGCCTTCGACCACCGGGCGCCGGCCGCGCTGACACCGGTCAGCTGACCGCTTCGTAGCGGCTTTCGTAGTGGCTGGGGCGCCCGTCCTTCAGGACGAGGCGCCCCAGCTGCTCCGCGCGGGCGCGGTGCATCAGCCGGGCCCCGCCGCCGGGGGTGCGGAGCACGGCCGTGTGCCAGGGCGTCGCCCAGGCGTCGGCCGCGTCGAGGAGGCGGATGCCGAACTTCTCCGCGCCCGGCCGCTGCGGGTGGATCGACAGCCGTACGGAGCGCGGGTGGTGGGCGGCGACGAGGTCGCCCCAGGCGCGGCTGCGGGCGATGACGTCGTACGCCCGCGACCGGCACTCGCGCTGGAGCGCCGACCGGGTGCCGGGGAAGTCCGCGGTGTCCTCCACCAGGAAGCGGGTGACGCCGCGGTAGAGGCGGGCGGTCTCCTCGTCGGCGCGCACCTGCTCCCGCAGCGTCGCGCGGGCGGGGGCGTACGCCTTCGTGACCAGGGCGCGCTTGGTGTCGTAGTCCAGGTCCCCGTGGACGTGCCGCAGGTCGAAGATGTCGAGGTGGCGCAGGCCCGCCCGGGCGATCAGGGCGCGCAGCTCGTCCCCGTAGGCGTCGACGTGCGCGTCGGGGACGTGGATGACGTCTCCGAAGATGTGGCCGTCGGAGCAGATCACCATGCGGGCCCCGGGCTCGTACACCTCGCCGACGCGCGCGCACAGCCGGTCGAGGAAGGCCAGCGAGAGGCGCTCGCCCTCGTCGGGGAGGTGGCCGAGGACCTTGGCGGGGTTGGGGGACTTGCAGGGGAAGCCGGGGAGGGTGAGGACGATGGTCTCCCCCGCCTCGGTGAACTGCCGTATCTGCCGCAGCTGCTCCGGGTGGTCGGCGGGGTCCGCCGAGCCCGCCCCGGTGGTGCGGTGGTGGGGCAGGAGGAGGCCGAGGACCTGCGCTTCGACGGAGGTGCGGGATGCGGTGGGGGTGAGGGTGTCGAGACTCATGCTGGGGTCATCCACGGGGGCGGGGGCAGACGGGCGGGTCGAAGGCGACGGGCAGTTCGGCGACGCCGCGGCCGAGGACCGCGGGGATCCAGGGCAGGTCCTCGTCGGGGACGGCGAGGCGGAGCCCCGGCAGGCGGCCGATCAGCGTGCCGAGGGCGACCTGGAGTTCGATGCGGGCCAGGGCCGCGCCCGGGCAGAAGTGGACGCCGTGCCCGAAGGCCAGGTGCGGGCCCTGGGACCGGTCGAGGTCGAGGGTGTCGGGGGCGGGGAAGCGCTCGGGGTCCCGGTTGGCGGCGCACAGGGAGACGATGACGGAGTCGCCCGCGGGCACCCGCACGCCGTGCAGGTCGGCGTCCTCGGCCAGGAAGCGCCAGGTGGTGAGCTCGAAGGCGCTGTCGAGGCGCATCAGCTCCTCCACGGCGGCCGGCATCAGCTCCGGCTCGGCGCGCAGCCGCTCCAGCGCCCGCGGATGGCGCGTCAGGGCCACCAGGGCGGTGGTGATCTGGTTGGTGACCGGCTCCTGGCCGGCCACCAGCAGCTGGAAGATCATGGAGTCCAGTTCCTCCGGGGTCAGCTCGCCCTCGTCGCGGGCGGCGACCAGGCGGCCGAGGAGGCCGTCACCGGGGTGCTCGCGCCGGTCGGCGACCACTTCGGCGATGTACTCCTGGAGTTCGCGCAGCAGCGCCTCGTACGCGGGCCGGCCGGGGTCGGTGGGACCCACGGGCGCCACGACCTTCCCCCACTCCCGCCGGAAGCGCGCGGCCAGGTGCGGGGGCAGCCCGATGACCTCGGCGAGCACCTGGAAGGGGAAGCGGGCGGCGAAGCAGCGCACGAGATCCGCGGAGTCCGCCCCGGCGGGCATCGCGTCGACGAGCGCGTCGGCCATCCGCTGGAAACGGGGCCGCAGCTCCTCGACCCGGCGCGGCGCGAAGGCGTCGGTGACCAGGCGGCGCATCGCGGTGTGCTTCGGGGCGTCCTGGTGGAGCAGGTGGACCTGGAGCTGGGAGTGCTGCGGCTCGGGCATGATCGAGGCGCGTTCGCGCCAGCGATCGTTGCCGAGCGCGTGGTTCTTGCCCAGCCGGGGGTCGGCGAGGGTGCGCTGCGCGGCGGCGTGACCGGTGACCAGCCATGCGGTGACCCCGCTGGGGAACAGCACCCGGTGAACGGGCCCGGCGTCGCGCATCCGCGCGTACAGCGGGTAGGGGTCGCGCTTGTACTCGGGGCCGTACAGGGGCACGGGGTCGGGCAGCGGCACGGTGGGGATCTCCTCGCAACGTCGTGGACCCCAAGGAAGTCGTACGGCCGCGGGGGTGAGTTCCCGGCTTTTCGTACGGGGTCGCGGAACGGCCCCGCGATCCATGGGTAGTCGGGACCGGAGGCCCGCTGGTTCCCGGCGGCGAAAGGGACAATCCTCACGCGCCGGAAAACGGGTGAAGAGCCCGGCCTGCTCGGCGCGCCGTGTCACGATGCGGCGATGACCGCACGCCCCGCACGTCCCCCGCTCAGTCCGTACGCCCCCCTGGCCGGATTCGTCCTCCTCCTGGCCGTCCTCTTCGGCGTCTCGTACGCCGCCGGGTCGGCCGCCGGTCCCGTCGCACCCGGCATGCACCGCACCGGCGGCGGTGACGCGGGCGGCGGCGCCGGCACGGGGGGCGGCAGCGGGCGCATGGGCGGCATGCCGGGGATGGGCCACTGATGAGCACGACCACCACGGGAACCACCGGCACCACGGATTCCGCCGTCGTCACCGAGCTGATCGTCGGCGGCATGACCTGCGCGGCCTGTGTGGCGCGCATCGAGAAGAAGCTGGGCCGGCTGGAGGGGGTGAGCGCCGGCGTCAACCTGGCCACCGGCCGGGCCCGCGTCACCCACCCCGCCGCCGTGACGGCCGAGGAACTGATGGCCGTCGTGGTGGCCGCGGGTTTCACCGCCGCGCTGCCCGCACCCGAGCCGGCGAAGGGGGCCGAGGAGCCGGCGGCGCCGGCGGGCACCGCGCCGGCCACCGACCGGCTGCTGATCACCGCGCTGCTGGCCGTGCCGGTCCTGGTGCTGTCCATGGTGCCGGCCCTGCAGTTCCGCAACTGGCAGTGGCTGTGCTTCGCCCTGGCCAGCCCGGTGGCCGTGTGGGGCTCGTGGCCCTTCCACGAGCGTGCGCTGCGCGGGCTGCGCCACTCGACGGCGACCATGGACACCCTCGTCTCCCTCGGCGTGCTCGCCTCGTACGCCTGGTCGGCGTACGCGCTGTTCCTCGGCGGCGCCGGGGAGCCGGGCATGCAAATGCCGTTCACGCTCGTGCCGTCGGCCACGGGCGGCACGGCGGACGTCTATCTGGAGGCCGTGGTCGGCGTACCGCTGTTCGTGCTGACCGGCCGGCTCCTGGAGGCGCGGGCCCGGCACGGCACGGGGTCGGCGCTGCGGGCGCTCGCCTCGCTCGCGGCGAAGGAGGTGGCCGTACGGGCCGCCGACGGCACGGAACGCCGGATCCCGGTCGAGGACCTGCGCGTGGGTGACCACTTCGTCGTGCGGCCCGGCGAGAAGGTCGCCACCGACGGCGTCGTCGTCGCGGGCGCCTCCGCCCTGGACCTGTCCCTGGTCACCGGTGAGAGCGCGCCGGTGGAGGCCGGCCCGGGCACGGCCGTGATCGGCGGAGCCGTCAACTCCGGCGGGCTGCTGGAGGTACGGGCCGAGGCGGTCGGTGCCGACACGCAACTCGCCCGCATCGCCCGGCTGGTGGAGGAGGCCCAGGCGGGCAAGGCCCGGGTGCAGCGCCTCGCGGACGCGGTCGCGGGCGTGTTCGTCCCGGCCGTCCTCGCCGTCGCCGTCACCGTCCTCGGCTTCTGGCTGGGCGCCGGGGCGTCACCGCAGGCCGCCGTCACCGCGGCGGTCGCGGTGCTCGTCGTCGCCTGCCCCTGCGCCCTGGGCCTGGCCACCCCGACCGCCCTGCTGGCCGCCACCGGACGGGGAGCCGGCCTCGGCATCCTGGTCGGCGGCCCGCAGGCCCTGGAGGGGCTGCGCCGGGTGGACACCGTGGTGCTCGACAAGACGGGCACGCTGACGACCGGTTCGATGACGGTGACGGAGGTGACGGCCCGCGCCGGCGGCCTCGGCCGTGACGCCGCGCTGCGGCTGGCCGCGGCGGCGGAGGCGGGCTCGGAGCACCCGGTCGGCCGGGCGATCCACGCCCACGCGGTGGAGGCCGCGGGACCGGAGGCGAAGGCCCTGCCGGCCGCGGCCGGCTTCACCGCCACGGCGGGCGTCGGCGTGCGGGCCGAGGTGGCGGGCCGGCTGGTGGAGGTGGGCCGGCCCCGGCCCGGCGGCGAGCACGGCGCACCCGCCGGCGACCTCGCCGACGCCCTCCACCGCGCCGAGCGGGCCGGCCACACGGCCGTCGTCGTGCACGTGGACGGCACCCCCGAGGCCGTCGTCGCCCTCGGCGACACCGTACGGGCCGGCAGCTACCGCGCCGTCGACCACCTCAAGCGGCTCGGCCTGCGCCCCGTGCTGGCGACCGGCGACAGCGAGGCCGCGGCCCGCGCCGTCGCCGGCGAACTCGGCATCGCCGAGGTGCACGCCCGGGCCACGCCCGAGGACAAGGCCGCCCTCGTCCGCACCCTGCGCGAGCGCGGACACCGGGTCGCCGTCATCGGCGACGGGGTGAACGACACGGCCGCCCTCGCGGGCGCGGACCTGGGCATCGCCATGGGCAGCGGCACGGACGCGGCCATCGGGGCGGCGGACGTGACGCTCGTCCGCGAGGACATGAGCGCGCTGGCGGACGCCGTCCGGCTGGCCCGGCGCACCTCCGTGACGGTGCGGTCCAACCTGGCCTGGGCGTTCGGCTACAACCTGGTCACCGTGCCGCTCGCCGCCGTCGGGCTGCTGAACCCGATGGTGGCCGCGGCGGCCATGTCCGCCAGCTCGCTGCTGGTCGTGGGCAACAGCCTGCGGCTGCGCGGCTGGCAGCCGCGGCCCGCCGGCAGCCGGAACTCCCGAGGTGGAATCTGATGAACCCGTCGCACCCGAAGAATCCGAACGGTCCGGCGAAGGACTCGCTGCTCCGCACCGCCCGGGCCGCCCTCGTGCCGCTCGCGGCCGGCGCGGTGGCGCTCGGCGGCCTCACCGCCTGGACGGCCTCCGGCGCGGCCGGCCGGCCCGCGGCGGTCACCGTGGAGGACGCGAGCGTGCTGGTGCCGTTCGGCATCGACGACACGGCCGCGATGGTGCGGCTGCGCAACACCGGCGACGCGGACGACGAGCTCGTCGGCGTCGACGTGCCGTCCGCGGGCGGTGCGATGCTCAGCCGCACGGTGGTCAGGAACGGCGCGGGCTCCATGCGGATGGTCGCCTCCGCGACCGTCCCCGCGCACGGCACGCTGGAGATGTCTCCGCACGGGCTGGACATCATGGTCTACCGGCCGCCGAAGGTGCGCGTCGGCGACCGGCTCCCCTTCGTCCTGCGGTTCCGCAAGAGCGGGACCGTGCGCGGCGAGGCGCTGGTCGTACGGGCGGGCAGCCGTCCAAAGGCGGGCACCCGCTGAGAACGGCACGAGGGGCTGGGGCGCCGTGCGGCGCCCCGGCCCCTCGTCACATCCGCCGCTTCGGGCTAGCCGGCCAGCGCGGGCACCCGCGCCGCCGCGGCGCGCTCGGCCGTCTCAAGCTGGCCGATCAGCGCCTCACGCGCACGCGCCACGCGCGAGCGCACCGTGCCGACCGGGCAGCCGGCGACCACTGCGGCCTCGGCGTAGGGCAGGCCCAGCATCTGGGTGAGCACGAACGCCTCGCGGCGCTCGTAGGGCAGGCGGTCGAGGAGCTGCGAGAGGGCCACGCCCTCGTCGAAGCCGGGCAGCGCCGCCGACTGGGCCCGCTCGGCGGCCGACAGCCAGTCGTCCGTGTCCGACAGCCGGGGACGGGCCGCCTGGAAGCGGAGCCGGTCCACGACCGTGCGGCGGGCGATGGACAGCAGCCAGGTGCGGGCCGAGGAACGGCCCTCGAAGCGCGGGAGCGAGCGCAGGGCGCGCAGGAACGTCTCCTGTACGAGGTCGTCCGCGCCCTGCGGGTCGTTGCTGAGCCGTGCCACGTACCGCCGCACGTCGCTCTGGGTGGCGCGGATGAACCGTTCCACCGCGTCGCCGTCGCCGGCGCGCGCGGCCAGCGCCCAGGCGGTCACCTTCTCGTCGTCACGCACGGCGGCCCCCGGTGCGGGGGTGCGAGCCGGCGCCGGGGACGATGGCGGGGTGCTTTGCAGTGATGTTCGTACCGCCCTGTCCGCCCGCGTCGACGGGGAGGAGCTGCCGCCGGGCGTGTCCGGCGCCGCGCTCGACGCCCACGCCCGGGGCTGTGCGGAGTGCCGCGGATGGGCCGAGCGGGCGCGGCGGCTCAAGGCGCTCGCGGCGTGTCTGGATGCCGGCTGAGAAAGCCGGCTGTGTGAGGGCAGGGGTCATCGCCCCGGGTCCTTCCTCGCGTCCGGGCGCCATGCGGGCATGGCGGCCCCGGTGATGTCGTTCGGCCTGGTCGCTCGCCGTCAGGCGACGGCGACGCGGGCCGTGGGAGGACCCCTCCGGGCGATGACGTCGGCGTACAGCAGCTGCCGCAGCCGCTGCGCGGCACGGCCGAGGCCGGCGCGGACGCGCGGCGGGCCGGAGCGCGCCGGGACGTCGTGGAAGAGGAGGAGCAGGGGCGCGAAGAGCCGGGCGCCGACGGCCCGGCCGAGCCGGAAGGCGGCCTGTTCGCCGCCGGAGAGCCAGACGCCGCAGACGACGGCCACGAGGACGTGCGCGGACCACATGCCGAGGGCGCCGTGGCCGGCGTGCATCGACATCATGCCGTGCCCGGCCATGCCCTCCATGCCGGCGGTCATGGCGTGGTCCATGGGCCCGCCGCCCGCCCCCGGCGCGGCCATGGCCGCCCCGTGCCCGCCGCCGCAGGTGGCGAGGGGGCCCGGGTCGGCGGCGGCGCCGCCCGTGACCACGGCCGCGCCCTGTGCGGCGTCACGCCCGACGCTCTGGGCGACCGTGAAGAAGGAGTGCAGCGCCGTCTGGGCGCCCACCGTGGCGAGGGTGATCAGCAGCGGGCCCCGCTCGCGCCCCGCGAGGAACCACGCGCAGCCGCCCGTGCCGGACAGCGCGGCGGCTATGGCCCACCACGGGACCGGGGTCCCGGACATGACGGCGTGGCCCAGGGCCGCGAGCAGCACACAGACCGCTGCGAACACTCCGGCTCGCAGCGCCCGCGGGACCTGGCCGGTCTGCTGCCCTGCTCTCATGACGGGGACATCGTTGCACCCGCCCCAAGCGCCGTGACGGCGGGGGGCGCGCTGACGTCCGCACGACCCCCCGCTCGGGCGCATGGCTCCGCCCCGTACCGTCCGCCCGGCGGTACGGGGCGGTGGGCCGCCGGCTCGGGGGGAATGACCGGCAACCCGGTCCCGTCGCGCCAGTGGGACTCGCGAGAACGAGTCAACCGCGCGCCGGGGCCGGGCGGGAGCGTGTGCAAGGGGGTCGCTGTGGGTGCGTGGTGCACACCCCGTGTGGAAGCGGGGGTTCCGTTGGGGGGTGGGGACGCCCGACGGGGTGGAGGGCCGGAGGCGGCCGGGGACAGGGGCTGGTGAGCCGGGAGCCTGTGCCCCGGGCCGACGGGGGGCCGACAGCGGGGGCGTCGTCGACGGCCGGGGCCGGGGGCGCCGTCACGGCCGATGGCCGAGGCCGGTGGCCGTCGAGCGGCGAGCGGCAGGCGGCCACCCGGGGCCGCTACCGGCTGCGGCGCGTGCTGCCGTTGCTCGACCGCTTGCCCGCGCGGCGGTGGGGAAGCCACGCCGCGCTGTCCTTGTCGCCGAAGCGCGTGCCGATCGCGCCCTTGATCACCGACAGTGCGGCGGGCAGCGCGGCGATGGCGGCGGCCTTGAGCGCGGAGATGCTGGTGAGGTCGAACCCGTCGGCGATGATGATGCCGAGGAAGGTGGTCACATAGGCCGCGAGGGTGCGTTCGGCTATGTCGAGGAGCACGTTGCGCATGGGTGTGGTTCCGTTTCGCTGGTTCCGTAAGGGACGGCGCGGGGCGGATCCGTCGGTATGACGTGTGCACTGCAAGCCGCCGCGTACCGGGGGTTGTACCCGGCGGCAGTGAATCCCGCACCTTTCAGGGACGGTTGGGAAGGTGCCGGCGGCTCGGCCCGCGGCGGTATCGTCGAAGCGGCCGACCTCCGGGAGGGTCCACGTGGTCAACCCATGGCTGGCGATGACGTGCGGCGGCGATCCCGCCGAGCGCT
Source organism: Streptomyces cinnamoneus (assembly GCF_002939475.1). Taxonomy (NCBI): domain Bacteria; kingdom Bacillati; phylum Actinomycetota; class Actinomycetes; order Kitasatosporales; family Streptomycetaceae; genus Streptomyces; species Streptomyces cinnamoneus. The sequence continues at coordinate 1,179,723 of NZ_PKFQ01000001.1, forward strand.
GCCGCTCCGTCCGCAGCGCGCACGCCGCGTTCCTGACCGGCGGCCTGGTGGCGCCGGACGTGCGGGAGGTGGTCGCCGACTCCTGGCGGCGGTCCGCGGCGGTCCTGCCCGCCGGGGAGTTCCTGGCGCCGGTCGAACTGGCCGGTGCCGAACTGGAGGAGTACCGCCGCACGCATCCGCTGGCACGGGCCATGCCGCTCCTGCGCGAGCTGCTGGGTTCGATCGCCGACGACGGCGCGCACCTGCTCGCCGTGAGCGACGCGTCCGGGCGGCTGCTGTGGGTGGAGGGGCACCGGGGCGTACGGGGCCGCGCCGAGCGGATGAACTTCGTCGCCGGGGCCCGCTGGGACGAGCGGCACGCCGGCACCAACGCCCCGGGCACCGCGCTCGCCCTCGGTCACGCGGTGCAGATCTTCGCCACCGAGCACTACAACCGGCTGGTCCAGCCCTGGACGTGCGTGGCCGCACCGCTGCGCGACCCGGGCAGCGGGCGGCTGCTGGGCACCGTGGACATCACCGGCGGCGACCACCTCGCCGGCCCGCACAGCCTGGCGCTGGTGCGGGCGACGGCGCGGGCGGCGGAGGCGCAGCTGGCGTCCGGGTCCGCCAGGCCGGGTCATGTGCTGTCGGTGCTGGGACGGGACGAGGCGTTGCTGGTCACGGACGGGCGGCGGCTACGGCTGGGGCGGCGGCACAGCGAGATCCTGCTCCTGCTGGCGGGGCGCCCCGAAGGCCTGACGGGGGATCAACTGACGTGGGAGCTGTACGGGGAGCGCCCGGTGCCGCCGGTGACGCTGCGCGCGGAACTGTCGCGGCTGCGGCGTCTGGTGGGCGGACTGCTCGGCTCGCGCCCGTACCGGCTGAGCGTTCCGGTGCAGACGGACGCGGCGTGCGTGGAGCGGGAGTTGGCGGCGGGCGACCTGCGGGCCGCGTTGCGCGCGTACGAGGGGCCGCCGCTGCCGCTGTCGGAGGCACCGGGGGTGTGCCGGACGCGACGGCTGCTGGAGGACCGGCTGCGCCGGGCGGTGCTGGGCGGCGGCGACGCGGGGGCGCTCCAGATGTGGGCGGACAGCCCCTGGGGCGAGGACGACCTGGAGGTCTGGGAACGGCTCCTGGCCGCGCTGCCCGAGAGCGCGGGGCACCGCGGTGCGGTGGCGGCGCGGGCGCGCCGGCTGCGGGCAACGTTCGCGCAACCGGGGCGGGGCTAGCGTCCTGCGGCGTCAGCACCCGTCGATGACCGGAGGGCCACCCCCATGACCCGCTACGCCAGCCCGGGCTCCCCCGAGGCGATCGTCACCTACCGGCCGCGTTACGACCACTGGATCGGCGGCGAGTACGTACCGCCCAAGCAGGGCCTGTACTTCGAGAACCCGAGCCCGGTCAACGGGCTGCCCTTCACCGAGGTCGCGCGCGGCACGGCGGAGGACGTCGAACGGGCCCTGGACGCCGCGCACGCGGCAGCCCCCGCGTGGGGCCGCACGGCCCCGGCCGAGCGTGCGGTGGTGCTGAACCGCATCGCCGACCGCATGGAGCACAACCTGGAGGCCCTCGCGGTGGCGGAGTCCTGGGAGAACGGCAAACCGGTCCGCGAGACGCTCGCCGCCGACATCCCGCTCGCCATCGACCACTTCCGCTACTTCGCCGGTGCCGTACGGGCCCAGGAGGGCACCCTCTCCGAACTGGACGAGGACACCGTGGCGTACCACTTCCACGAGCCGCTCGGCGTGGTGGCCCAGATCATCCCCTGGAACTTCCCCATCCTGATGGCGGCGTGGAAGCTGGCCCCGGCCCTGGCGGCGGGCAACACGGTCGTCCTCAAACCGGCCGAACAGACCCCGGCGTCCCTCCACGTCTGGCTCGACCTGGTGGCGGACCTGCTCCCGCCGGGCGTCGTGAACGTCGTCAACGGTTTCGGAGTGGAGGCGGGCAAGCCGCTGGCCTCCAGCCCCAGGGTCGCCAAGATCGCGTTCACGGGCGAGACGACGACGGGCCGCCTGATCATGCAGTACGCGTCGGAGAACCTGAAGCCGGTGACGCTGGAACTCGGCGGCAAGAGCCCCAACATCTTCTTCGACGACGTCTCGGCGGCGGACGACGACTTCCTGGACAAGGCACTCGAGGGCTTCACCATGTTCGCCCTCAACCAGGGCGAGGTCTGCACCTGCCCGTCCCGCGCCCTGATCCAGCGCGGCCACTACGCGGCGTTCCTGGAGGCGGCGACGGCCCGCACGGAACGGATCCGCCCGGGCCACCCGCTGGACACGGAGACGATGATCGGCGCCCAGGCGTCGAACGATCAGCTGGAGAAGATCCTCTCCTACCTCGACATCGCCCACCAGGAAGGCGCCCGCCCCCTGACCGGCGGCGCCCGCGCGGAACTCGACGGCGAACTGGCGGGCGGCTACTACGTGCAGCCCACGATCTTCGAAGGTCACAACCGCATGCGCATCTTCCAGGAGGAGATCTTCGGCCCGGTGGTGGCGGTGGCCCCGTTCACGGACTTCGACGAGGCGATCGCCCTGGCCAACGACACCCTCTACGGCCTGGGCGCCGGCGTCTGGACCCGCAACGGCACCACGGCCTACCGCGCCGGCCGGGCCATCCAGGCGGGCCGCGTCTGGACGAACTGCTACCACGCCTACCCGGCGCACGCCGCCTTCGGCGGCTACAAGCAGTCGGGGATCGGGCGGGAGGGCCACAAGATGATGCTGGGGCACTACCAGCAGACGAAGAATCTGCTGGTGAGCTACTCGGCGAAGAAGCTGGGGTTCTTCTGAGAACGCTCCCACGCAGAACACGGCCTTCCCCGGACGCACAGATTTCATCAAAAGGTGGATATCCGTACGGTCCTTGAAAAGAGCGGCCAATCGCCAACAACTCGATTCTCCGGCGCGGAAGGAACCACCGGCCAAACGGCCGACTGTTTACGGGAGTCCAGCCCGTACCTGAATTGGCGTCAGCAGCCCGAGCTGCACTAGGATTTAGGCGCGTACCAACAAAAGGAGAGGCGCCGTCCATGGGCACCAAATTCATTGAGGTAGACGAGTCCCACAAGGGTCAGCCCGGCGTGGAAGAAGGGGTGAAGACGATCGAGGTCGGTGGTCAGACGATCACGACTCCGATTTACGTCCAGCGGATCGACTTCGACGACCTCGCCCCCGAGGTGACCGACAATCTGACCACGGTCAAGTTCGCCGTGACGGTGACCGAGGAAATGGAGGACCTGACGGGGGAGGTGGACGAGGACGGTTCCCCCATGACGGAAATCAAGGAAATCCAGGTGCCCAAGTGGCTCGAAGTCGACCTGGGTCCCGAATCCCTGAAGCAGTACGAGGAAGTGATGGCGCCCTTCTTCGCCGCCGCCCGCGAAACCGAGGCACCGACCGTGCCCGCGCCCCGCAAGCGCCGGAAGAAGTGATCTCGTGCCCCTCTCCTGCCGCCAGGAGAGGGGCTTCGTTGTCCGAAGCACGCGGTCAGGTGCCGGGAGGCCCCGGCACCGGGCAGAGCCCCGCGCGGTGGGCCGGGTCCCTGTGGAGGGCGGCAGGTCCGCCACAGCTCCCCCGAGGTCTTTCTCACGCCTGGACCAGTGGCGGCGATCCCCCTGCCCGTAGATCATTCCCGACATGACCTCAGCAACGATCAACGCAGCGGCGTCAGGCACCTGGAAGCTCGGCGACCTGGCGGTCCACCGGATCGGCTTCGGCGCGATGCGCCTGCCGCAGACCGGCGAGGCGCTCGTCCCGGACGCCGTCCCGCGCGACCGCGACCAGGCGATCAGGGTGCTGCGGCGCGCCGTCGAGCTCGGCGTCAACCACATCGACACGGCGGCGTTCTACTTCTCGCCGCTGCGCTCCGCCAACGAACTGATCAACCGAGCCCTGGCTCCCTACCCGGACGACCTGGTCGTCACCACCAAGGTCGGGCCGGGGCGGGACCCCTCGGGCCAGTGGCTGCCCCACGCCACGCCCGAGCAGTTGCGCTGGCAGGTCGAGGAGAACCTGCGCCAGCTCGGCCGTGACCACCTGGACGTGGTGAACCTGCGCGTCGTCGGCGACGACTCGATCGCCGAGCGCTTCGGCGCGCTGGCCGAACTGCGTGACGCCGGACTCATCCGCCACCTGGGCATCTCCAACATCACACCCGCGCACCTCGCCGAGGCCCAGGCCATCGCGCCGGTGGTGTGCGTGCAGAACATGTACGGCATCGGGGTGCGGCCCGACCAGGACGCGTTCGTCCGCGACTGCGGGGAGCAGGGCATCGCCTTCGTGCCGTTCTATGCGATCGCCGGGTCCGGGCGCCAGGCCGGGGTGAGCGACGGCGACGCCCCGGAGATCCTGGCCGTCGCCCGGGCACACGGGGTGAGCCCGGCCCAGGTCCGGATCGCCTGGACGCTGCACCGCGGCCCGCACGTGCTGGCCATACCCGGGACCGGCGACCCGGACCACCTGGCGTCCAACGTGGCCGCCGGCGCGCTGCGCCTGTCCGAGGACGAGCTGGCCGCTCTCGACTCCCTGCACCGTCAGGGCGATTGAGGGCAACCCGGCAGCCGGGAACCGGCCGCCCGTCATCGCCCCGACGGCCACCTCGCCCCTCTACCTCGCGTCGCTCACTGGCCGCACGTGTCCAGCATCTCGGCGAGGGTGTTCTGCTCGGCCTGGGTGACGCTCAGCTTGTAGAGGGACTTCACGTGCGTCCAGGCCCGCGCGTACGTGCAGTGGTAGGAGGACAGCGGCGGCTTCCACTGGTCCGGGCCCTGGTCGCCCTTCTGTCTGTTGGACGTGGCGGACACGGCCACCAGCTGCGGGTCGACCAGGTCGTTCGCGAACTTCCGGCGGGTGGGGGTGTCCCACTTGTCGGCTCCGCTGCGCCAGGCGTTGGCCAGGGGCACGACGTGGTCGATGTCGAGCTGCCTGGCGTCGTCGACCTGCTTCCCGTCGTAGACGCTGGTCCACGAGCCGGCGACGGCGCGGCACTGGACATCGGCTGTGACGTTTCTGCCGTCGCGGGCGAGGACGGTCTCGCGGGTGTCGCAGTTGTTCCCCTGCTGGATCCAGTGGGGGAACTTCGCCCGCGAGTAGCCGTCCATGGAGTGCGGCGCCTCGACGGTGAGTCCGGCGAGTTCGTCCCGGGCGACGTCCGCCGGCGGCGGCTCGGGCAGGTCCCGCCGGGTCGGTGACGCCGGCGCGGAGGCGGACGCCGGGACGGTCGCGAGCGCGGCGAGTGCCGACAGGGCCAGAGCTGCGGAAGTGGTGGCGTAGCGCCACCGGATTCGGGTGATCACTCGTCAAGGAATAGCGGTGACCCATCGCACCGTTCCGTGGTTCACCCGGCCAGGGGCGCGGCACACGTCACTCGTTGCCCCCCCCTGATCGCACGCGGTCGCCGCATGACCTGGCAGGACATCGTCTTCGGGCCCGGCCTCGGCCTTCCGCAAGCCGCCCGGCAGGGCGACGAGCGGCTGGCCGGCCCGCACGACGTCCAGCCCGGAGGGAAGCGGGTGAGGGCGGAGGGCCGCGCCGCCTCCTGAGGCAAGGAAACTTGCCCCGATTTCAGCTGAAATCGGACCGCGTCTCGTCCGTCTGGCCCCAATCGACTACCGGATGGAGCAATACGACTACCCTGCGGATGCTCCAGCCGGGTCGCCGGGTGAACCTCGGAACGAAGGAGGTACACCCAATGAAGTCAATTCGTACCGCTCTCTGCGGCACTCTGACGGCAGTCGCCGTCTGCGCGGCCCCCGCCGCCTACGCACTGGGTTCGTCCACCGTCCCGGTCAAGGCGGGTCAGAGCAGCGTCGTGGTCAAGCACGGTGACCACGGCAACTGCGACGACGACCATGGCCGCGGCGGCCACGGCCGTCACGACCGCGACCACGACCGTGACGACTGCGACGACGATCACGGGCGTGACCACGACCACGGTCGGGACAACGACCACGGCCGTGACCACGAGGGTCGTGACGACCATGGCCGTGACCACGAGGGTCGTGACGACCACGGTCGGGACAACGACCACGGGCGTGACCACGAGGGTCGTGACGACCACGGGCGTGACCACGACCACGGGCGTGACCACGAGGGTCGTGACGACCACGGGCGTGACCACGACCACGGTCGGGACAACGACCACGGCCGTGACGACCACGGGCGTGACCACGGCCGGGACGACCACGGCCGGGACCACGGCCGGGACGACCACGGTCGCGACCACGAGGGACGCCACAACGACCACGGCCGGCCCCACCACCACGCTCACGCGGGTGGCGGCGCCACTGCTTCCGTGGCCGCGCCGGAGTCCTCGGTGCCCGAGACTCCCGCGCTCGCCCTCGCCGGTGCCACGGTGGGCATCGCCGGTGGTCTGATCTGGTACCGCCGTCGCGCCAACGCGGCCAAGCGTTGACGGGAAGCGAACCGGCGTCATGTCAGAAGAGCGCACAGGCGGTGGCTCCCGCCGCCTGCTGACAGGGGTGGCCTGGTTGGCACTGATGCTGGCCCTGTGGCTGTGGGGCCACGACACCGTCGAGGATCCGATAACCGCGGTTCCGAAGACCGGTGACGTCGCCGCCACAGGACACCCTCCTGCGCCCGGCCTGCCCCCGGTACACGAACCGTTGCCGGGGGCGGGCCCCCAAACCCTGGCCATCAAGGCCCTGGGGCTCAAGGCCCCCATCGAGCCCCACGGGCTGGACGCCCTGGGCGGGGTGGAACCACCCCCGTACGAACGGCCCAACACCGTGGCCTGGTACCAGAACGGCCCGCCGCCCGGCAGCACCGGCGCCGCGGTGCTCGTCGGTCACGTGGACACCAAGAGTTCGCCGGCCGTCTTCTACGAGCTCAGCAACGTCAAACGCGGTGCGAAGATCGACGTGACGCGCAACGACGGGTCCGTCGCCGAGTTCACCGTCGAGAACGTGGCCACCGTCGAGAACAACCACTTCGACGCCGACAAGGTCTACGGAGCGGCCGACACCAAGCGTGCCGAACTTCGACTGATCACCTGTGGCGGCGAGTACGACCGGGCCCACCGCGAGTACAAGGCCAACGTGGTGGTCACGGCCTATCTGACCGGAACCCGGCAGACCGCCCCGGACAGCGGCGGCACGGCCGGCTCCTCGAAGCCCCCCGCACCCTCGCCCTCTCCCGCGCTCACACCGGCACCGTCCGGTACCCCGGAGGGGGACGAGGGCGGCCAAGGCGGCCAGGAGGAAGAGGAGAACTGACGCGGCGAACGCGCGCCAGGGGGTGTCCGACGGGTCCGCGCCGGCCCGGCGGACGCCCCCCAGGGGGTGTCCGATGGCCCGTGCTGACCCATCGGACACCCCCTAGTGCCGCAGGTGGGCCAGGCGCGCGTCGTCGAGCGGGTACGGGCGCTCGTCCGGCAGCAGCGACGCGGCCCCGTCGAGGTCCCCTTCCCGCACCCGCCGGTGCACCTCGGCCGCCAGCGCGGTGACGTCCGTGATGCCGACGGTCCACTCGTCCGCGTACCGGCGCGACGCGTCACCCGCGAGGCCCAGTTGGAGCGACCGGTGCGGCAACGGGTTCAGGCGCAGGTCCCGTTCGGGGTCCCACTGGACCCGGGCGGGGGAACGCTTCAGCTGACGCTTCCACGCGGTCTCGTCGGGATGGATCCGGCGGTCGTAGTGCGACAGGCAGGAGTGGTCCAGGGCCCACTCGAAGCCCTCGCGGCTGATCTCCACGGCCAGGACGGTCTCCTGGCCCTCCTTGGTGCCCCAGCCGCAGCGGTACATCATCCACAGGAACGACGGCTTGATCCATGTCATCCGGTCGCGCTTCCAGCTGGCGGGGAAGCGGCCGTCGCGGGCGGCCGGCACCCCGATCCCGGGGGTGTACGCCTGGTAGACGGTGATCGTCGAGTCCGTGTGCCGGGCCCGGATCTGACGGGCGGGCAGCGCGGGGCCGGCCGCGTCGGCCGGGGGGATCGCGGGGGTCGGGTGGGTCGCGGGGGCCGGCCGGGTCCCGGCGGCCGGGTGGATCGGGTTGTTCACGCGGCCCATTGTCAGCGCCGTCGCCCCGGGTGACCAGCCGATTTCCGAGCCGCCCCCTTCCCTCCCTGGCGATCAGCTCGCCCCTGCGGGCAGGCTGTCCCCTCTCAGGACAGTGAGGAGGAAACCCCATGAACCCGCACTTACGCCGGACGCCCGGGCACCGCCGATGAACGGGCACACCGGCGTCACCGACGCCTCCGAAGTCTCCCGCATCGCCCTCACCCCGAGCGCCGCCGAACTGCTCCGCAAGCTCCATGAGAAGCACGGGCCCCTGATGTTCCACCAGTCCGGTGGCTGCTGTGACGGCAGCTCGCCCATGTGCTACCCGCGCGGCGAGTTCCGCACGGGCGGCTCCGACGTCCTGCTGGCCGAGCTCACCGTCGAGGGCGTGGCGGAGCCGGTCGGCTTCTGGATGGCCGCCGACCAGTTCGAGCGATGGCGCCACACCCACCTGACGGTGGACGTGGTGCCGGGCCGTGGCAGCGGCTTCTCCCTGGAGGCACCCGAGGGGGTGCGCTTCCTCATCCGGTCCCGGCTGCTGACCGACCGGGAGGCACGGCTCCTCGACGCGCCCGCACCGGCGTCCGGGGGCCCGGCCGCCCTCGGCTACGACGCGTCCGCCAGCGACAGCGTGTGCAGGCGCTCGGGCGGGCCGGGCCGCGCGTAGTACCAGCCCTGCGCCGTGTCGCAGCCGAGCAGCCGCAGGTGGTCGGCCTGCGCGCCCGTCTCCACGCCCTCGACCGTCACCGACAGGTCGAGGGTGTGGGCGAGCGACACGATGCCTTCGACGATCTTGACGTCGACGGGATCGGCGGGGGCGCGCTGCATGCCCCGGGTGAAGGAGCGGTCGAGCTTGAGGGTGCTGACCGGGAGGCGGCGCAGGTACGACAGGTTCGAGTAACCGGTGCCGAAGTCGTCGAGGGCGATGTCGACGCCCAGGTCGGCCAGCTGGCGCAGGTGGCGCAGCTCGTCCTCGTCGGCGCCGATGAGCGCGTTCTCGGTGACCTCCAGGCACAGGGCCGAGGGGTCGAGCCCGGCGTTGCCCAGGATGGCGACGGTGTCGGCGACCAGGCCCGGGTGGCGGAGCTGGGAGGGCGAGAGGTTGACGTTGACCCGCAGGGGTGCGGGTTCACCGCCCTCGGCGGCGCGCCAGGAGCGGGCCTGGCGGGCGGACTCCTCCAGCACCCAGCGGCCGAGCGGCACGATCAGTCCGGTGCTCTCGGCGAGCGGGATGAACTGGTCCGGCCCGAGCACCCCGTGCACCGGGTGCAGCCAGCGCACGAGCGCCTCCGCGCCCCGGACGGTGCCGTCGGCGAGCCGTACCAGCGGCTGGTACTCGATGAAGAACTCGCCGTGGTCCAGGGCGGCGGGCAGGCAGGTGGTGAGGCTGTGCCGGGCGATGGCGCGGGCGTCGCAGTCGGCGTCGGCGTGCTCGTAGCGGTTTCCGCCGGCGGCCTTGGCGCGGTACATCGTGATGTCGGCGCTGCGCAGCACCTCGGCGGCGCCCGGTTCGCCGGCCACGCCGTCGACGATGCCGATGCTGGCCCGTACGGACAGGTCGCGGCCGCCCACGTGGATGGGCTCGGCCAGGGCGGCCAGCATGCGCCGGGCCAGGGCGGTCGCGTCGCCGGAGGCGGCGGGCCCGGTGCTCAGGGCGACGAACTCGTCCCCGCCCAGCCGGGCCACGAGTTCGTGCGGCGCGCGGACGCAGGAGCGCAGCCGCTCGGCGACGGCGACGAGCAGCTGGTCGCCGACGGCGTGGCCGAGGCTGTCGTTGACGGCCTTGAAGCCGTCTATGTCGAGGTAGCACAGGCCGAAACGGGCGCCGGCCGCGTCCGGGCCGCCCTGCCGGACCCCCTCGCCGGACGTCGCGGTCTGGAGCGCGCGGTCGAGGCGTTCGAAGAACAGGGTGCGGTTGGGCAGGCCCGTGAGTGAGTCGTGGGTGACTTCGTAGCGCAGCCGCTCCCGCAGCAGCCGTCGCTCGGTGATGTCCTGCATGACGGCGAGCTGGTACCGGGGAGCGCCCGAGGCGTCGCGCAGGAGCGAGACCGAGAGGTCGGTCCACAGGACGCTGCCGTCGCTGCGGTAGTACGGCTTTTCGAGGCGGTAGTGGTCGCGGTCCCCGCGGACCAGCTCGCGGTAGAGGCTCCAGCACTCCGGCGGGTCGTCGGGGTGGACCAGCTCGCCGACGTTGCGGCCGGTCACCGACTGGCCGAGCATCCGGACGAGCGCGTCGTTGACGTCCGTGATGCGGCCCTGGACGTCCGCGACGCCGACGCCGACGGCGGCGCCTTCGAAGACGGCGCGGAAGCGCGCCTCGCTGTCGCGCAGCGCCTGCTCGGTCTCGGCCTGGGCGGCCCGCGCGACGCGGGTGACGGCCTCCTGCTCGGCGAGGGTGCGCTCCCGCAGGGCGCGGGCGAAGCCCGCGGCCACCGCGTGCTGGAGGCGTGAGCAGCGGGCGCGGCTCTCCTCGACGGGCATGGGTGTGCCGGGCGGGCAGTACAGCACGAGGTAGGCGTCGATGACGCTGAGGATCAGCGGCAGGACCTCGGGGTCGGTGCAGTTGGCGCGCACGAGCGCGGCACCGACCTCGACCGCCGGTTTGGAGTCGAAGGGCCGGGCGTGGAGGGCGTCGCGCAGGACGCGGGCGAGGGGCACGAGGTGGCGCTCGAACTCGGCACGCGTCATGGCGGCCGCCGTCCCCGGGTAGATGGCTCGGCCCCAGATGGCGGCGAACCGAAACAATCGGTCGTCCCGGGAACCGGAGCCGAGGACTTCCACGGTCGCGTACGAAACCGGGGCGGCGGTTTGATTCACGGACAGCATTCTGCCACTCGGCCTCGGGGTCACGGCCTCCGCCCCGTCCCGGGAACCTCAGCACTGGCCTGATTCGCCCCCCGCGCCAGCGCCGGCCCCGCGCCCGACGCCCTTTCACCAACGGTACCCGCAAGAGGGAGGGCCGCACCGGAGCCCGGCGCGGAACCCGCCCCGGAGGGCCCCGTGGCCCCGCGCGCGGGCACCCGTCCGGCCGTGGTGGAGTACGAGCCGCCCCGGGCGCGAGCGCTGGTGGAGGGCACGCTCGGCTCGGACGGGCCGACGCCTGGGGGGAACCGGACGGGACGCTCCATCAGACTGTGTCTCCAGTTCGTCGCGGGGGTGTTGACCAGAGGCTACTGATCGCCCGTTCGAATGGAAGCGACAGGCGGACATAACCGGTCCGCATTCAGCCACCGTTCACTTTGGCCCGCACGCATGCGCGCGCCACCGCGGTCCGAAACGGAGCACCGGCGTGACATGGGTCTCTTTCGCGGGGCGGGTCCGGTATGCAACCTCTTCCCCTTCTCATGCGTCGAGGGTGGCGTCCCGCGACGACCGGAACGGCCTGGGCGACGGTCGTCGACCGGGCCCCGGCCGGGCTCCGGTCAGCGCACCCCGACCGAGGACAGGGCCCTGGCCTGACGGGTCGTCGGGCGCACGGGGAAGTAGAGGTAGCAGATGCCTCCCGAGCCGCTTCTGATCTGGCCCTGGGCGTTGTGGCGCTTGGTCCTGAGCCAGATGTTCTCGAACTGCCGCCGCTGGTACACGCGCTCGACCGCCGCGTTCGTCGGGCTCGCCGGGTCGTGGGCGACGACATCGCCGCGGTCGGTGAAACCGACGACGCACATCAGGTGGCCGGCCGTGCCGTAGCCGGCACCGTCCAACTCGGAGGCGAGGAAGGACTGGGAGGTGATGACCGGGATCCCGGCCCGGACCAGCCGTTCGGCGTCGTTCAGGGAACGCAGCCGGGTGACCACGGCCTGGAGGTCGTGGTACGTGGCGGCGTACGCGGCGTTGAACGGCCAGTTGCCGCAGCCCTTGTACTGGTGGTCGAAGGTGTGGCGCGCCGCGTGGCAGACCTGGGGGTCCGTGTAGGAGGGGTCGACCCACTCCAGGTCCCGGGGGGTGGGCCTGCGCCCCCAGTACTCGATGACCATCTGCGAGGAGGTGGGGCTGCACCAGGCCTCGCCCCCGTTGTCGTACTCGGGGTACTGGCCCTTGTGGATCTCCTGTGAGTAGCTGGGCACCGCCAGCCTGTGCCCCGCCCCCTCCCCCGGCCGCGACGCCGGCACGGTGAAGCGGTCGGGGATGTCGGAAGCCATCACTCCGAGGCGCCAGACGGTGGGCGTGAGGGCGGTGCCCGGCCTGCGGTAGAGGGTGAGCCGCAGTTCGTACGAGGCCAGGCGGAGCCCGCTGGCGGGGGCGTCGACGGCGAGGGTGTCGGTGGAGACGCTGCTCTTCTTGTCGCTCTGCCCGTCGACCGAGGTGCGGCGGATGTCGCCGCGCGCGTCGCCGGACGTCCAGCGGCCCATCACGTACCAGGGGGTGCTGGTGCGGTCGGTGTAGGTGCCGCGCAGCTCGGCCTGGAGCCAGGTGCCGGCCGGTGTGTGCGCGTTCCAGGAGACGACGATCTCGGTGGCGGGCGCGGCCGGCACGGTGACCGGGGAGCGCCAGGTGGCGTACTCCCAGGTGGCGGTGGTGTGGGTGTGCGGGTCGGCGTACTCCTGGTTGCCGATGGGCCGGTCGATGACCAGGCCGGGGCGGGTGCCGCCCAGGACCCGGGTGCCGGCGCCCCGGCCGCCGGCCCACTGCGGGAAGGTCACCCAGGCGTGGTTGTCGACGGTGCCCGCCGGGCGGCCGGAGCCCCTGCCGGGCACCGCGGCGGACGCGGCGGCGGAGGCGAGCGGGGTGGCGGCGGCCGCCACGGCGAGGGCGGCGGTGATGACGGTGCGACGGGGCGCGGGTCTGCTGGACATGACGGTGGTCCCCCAGTCGTGGGTTGATGGGGCTGTGGACGCGGGCCGGCCCGTTCGGGCCGGACCACTATCGCGGGTGCGGACGCCCACGGCCAGTGATGCCCGCGCGGCGCGTTGCGGAACACCGGGGCGGAGGGCACGGGCCCGGGGCCGGTCCGCGGGGCACGGCCTAGGGTGGTGCGGTGAACGATCGCACCAGCCCCGGCACCCCGCCTTCCGGCACGCTGGCCGCCCTCGCCGGCCGGCTGCGCGCCCTGCCCCCGTCACTCGGCCCGGTCCGGCTGGTCGCCGTGGACGGGCACGCGGGGTCGGGGAAGACCACCTTCTGCGCGCGGCTGGCGGCGGCGCTGGGCGGCGCCCCCGTGCTGCACCTGGACGACCTGGCGACGCACGACGAGCTGTTCGAGTGGACCGGGCGGATGCGCGAGTGGATCCTCGCCCCCCTGGCGCGCGGCGAGACCGCGCGGTACCGGGCGTACGACTGGGTGGCGCGGCGGTTCGGCGACGACGAGCGCGCGTTGCCCGCGGCGCCGGTCGTCCTGGTGGAGGGCGTGGGGGCGGGACGGAGGGCGCTCCGGCCGTATCTCGCTTGCCTGTTGTGGATGGAGTTGACGGATGAGGGCTCCTGGGAAAGGGGTCAACTCCGTGACGGACCCGAACTGACCGATTTCTGGGACGGCTGGAAGCAGGCGGAGCGAGCGCATTTCTCCACGGACCCCACGCGTCCCTATGCGCAACTCCTGGTACTCCAGAGCATGGAGGGATACGTGTTGCTGCCGGGGCCTTCGAAAACCGACTGACCCGACGTCACCCTTACCTTGCGTGAGGGGTTGCCGCCGGTACACCCCGCATCCCCGGACGTTCCCCGCCTGCGGCCCCAACTCGGCTTGACCTGGCGGGCGTACAGGACTTACGTTCTCAATGTGCGGCTTCCGAGAGCCGCTTGCATACGCGAAGCCCCCGGTTGTTCCCCCGTGACCGGGGGCTTCGTACCGCCCCCGGCGCAGCGATTCGAGCGCTTTGTTCCGGCGTGCGGCCCCGCCGGGTGACCCTGGGTGACCACTCTCCGGATCGCTTTCCCGTGCGCCCCCGGATCGCACCGGTGCCGTGGTCCGCGCCCCCGCACCCTTCGAGCGACGCCGACCGCGCAGGTACGATGCGAGACGACGCACCCGCCTGCGGGGACCCGCACGACGAGTTGCGTCGGCACACTGGTCAACTCAACTCCCGTCCACAGCACAGCGGTTCGGAAAGGCGCGGCCAAGGCACTCGCCCGGCGGCACGGCACGCTACGGGGGCAGGTTTGTGGGGGACGTGATGGATCTCGGCATGCAGGGCCCGCCCGCCCCTGCCGATCTCGCCTGGCTGCGCGCCGTCGACGCCTACACCATGGGCGCCTACACCCAGGCCGAGGAGGAGTTCAGGACGGCGGTCCGCGTCGACCCCGGCATGGCCGACGCCTGGCTCGGGCTGCACGCGCTGCGCGCCGAGACCACGACGGCACTGCTGCGCATGTACCGGCACCGGGACCGCTTCGGCGAACAGCGCGCCCGCCACCGCCGACCGCTCAACTCCTGGTACTGGCTGGGCTGGTGGGTCCAGCCCGTCCTGGAGAACGGCCGTGACCTGCTGCTGGCCCACGCGTCGCACTGGCTCGACGGACGGCACGTCCCCGAGCTGGACCGGGCGCTCGCCGGCTGCCCCCCGGCCGAGACCGACCCGCACGTACGCTTCCTGCACGCCTGCCGCGCGTATCTGGTCAAGGACTGGGACCAGCTCGTGCGGCACACCGAAGCGCTCCTGGACGACCCGCTGCTGGGCATCGAGGCCGGGCTGTTCGGCGGCATGGCCCGGGTGCGCCTGGAGATGTACGGACAGGCCGAGCCGCTGCTCGCCACCGCCCTGATGCGCTGCCGCAGCGAACAGCCGCAGCGCAAGGAGCTGCGCTACTGGCTGGCCCGCGCCCACGAGGGCACCGGCCGCAGCGCCGCGGCGCTGCCGCTCTACCGCGCCGTGCACCGCGTCGACCCCACGTTCATGGACACCGCGGCCCGGCTCACCGCCATCGCCGACGGCGACGGCCTGGACGAGCCCGTCGACCTGTCCTCCCTGGCCTTCGGCGGCACCGCGGCGGACCCCTCGGACCCGCCGGGCGAGCCGGAGGCCCAGGCGTCCTCCGACTCCCTCGACGTCCTCACCGGCACCGGCCCGGTCACCGCCGGCAGCGCGCCGGTCGAGGCCGACGGCGTCCGCGAGAAGTTCCGCGTGCCCGCCCAGCAGGCGAGCGCGCCGCTGCCCGGCCGCTCCGATCCGGTCCTGCTCGCCAAGGCCCTGGCCGAGCTGGAGCGGATGGTGGGCCTCGAACCCGTCAAACGGCAGGTGCGGGCGTTGTCGGCGCAACTGCACATGGCCCGGCTCCGGGCCGGCCAGGGGCTGCCCGTCCAGCCCCCCAAGCGTCACTTCGTCTTCTCCGGCCCCTCCGGCACCGGGAAGACCACGGTGGCCCGCATCCTCGGCCGCGTCTTCTACGCCCTCGGGCTCCTCGGCGGCGACCATCTGGTCGAGGCCCAGCGGGCCGACCTGGTCGGCGAGTTCCTGGGGCAGACGGCCGTCAAGGCCAACGAGCTGATCGACTCGGCGCTCGGCGGTGTGCTCTTCGTGGACGAGGCCTACAGCCTCTCCAACTCCGGATACAGCAAGGGCGACGCCTACGGCGACGAGGCGCTGCAGGTCCTCCTCAAACGCGCCGAGGACAACCGCGACCGGCTGGTGGTCATCCTGGCCGGCTACCCGGAGGGCATGGACCGGCTGCTGACCGCCAACCCCGGCCTCCACTCCCGCTTCACCACCCGCGTGGACTTCCCCAGCTACCGTCCCGCCGAACTCACCAGCATCGGCGAGGTCCTGGCCGCGGAGAACGGCGACGCCTGGGACGAGGAGTCCCTGGAGGAACTACGCAGCATCAGCGCCCACGTGGTCGAGCAGGGCTGGATCGACGAGCTGGGCAACGGCCGGTTCCTGCGCACGCTCTACGAGAAGAGCTGCGCGTACCGGGACCTGCGGCTGTCCGGGTACGCCGGCACGCCCACCCGCGACGACCTGGCGACGCTGCGCCTGCCGGACCTGATGCAGGCCTACGGGGAGGTCCTGTCGGGGCCGGGGTGGACGAGCGGGGCGGGCACCTCGGATCCGTTGACGTGACCCCTCCCCCGGGGAGCACGGAGGTGCCGGCGGGGGCCCGCGCCCCCGCCGGCACCGTGGGGCCTCAGCCCGCCAGGGCGCCCTGTTCCTCCGCGTGGCGCGCGACCGGCACCACGCGGTGGGCCGGGTCGCGGACTTCGCCGACGAGCATTTCGAGGACGTCCTCCAGCGCGACCAGCCCCAGCATCCGCCCCGAGGCGTCCGTCACGGCCGCCAGGTGCGCGGCGGCCCGCCGCATGACCGTCAGCGCGTCGTCGAGCGGCAGCTCGGCCCGTAGCGTCTCGACGCGGCGCCACACGTGCTGCGGGACGGCCCGGTCGGCGTCCTCCAGGTCCAGCACGTCCTTGACGTGCAGGTACCCCATGAAGGAACCACCGGGGGACGCGCATATCGGGAAGCGGGAGTAGCCGGTCTTGACCGTCAGCTCCTCCACTTCCCGGGGCGTGACCGACGGGTCGACCGTCACCAGCGTGGCCGGGTCCAGCAGCACGTCCGTGACCGGGCGGCTGCCCAGCTCCAGCGCGTCGGACAGGCGCTCCTGCTCGGCCGGGCCGAGCAGTCCGGCCTGACCGGAGTCCTCGACGAGGTGCGTGAGCTGTTCGCTCGTGAAGACGGCCTCGACCTCGTCCTTGGGCTCGACGCGGAAGAGCCGCAGCACGCCGTGCGCGCACGCGCCGAGCAGCCGGGTGACCGGCCGGCACAGCCGGGCGAAGCCCACGAGGCCCGGTCCCAGCCACAGCGCCGCCCTGTCGGGCGCGGACATGGCCAGGTTCTTCGGCACCATCTCGCCGATGACCAGGTGCAGGAAGACCACGAGGGCCAGGGCTATCACATAGCCCAGCGGGTGGATGAGGCCCTCGGGCAGCCCCACCGCGTGGAAGACCGGCTCCAGCAGAGCCGCCACCGTCGGCTCGGCGACCGCGCCGAGCGTCAGGGAGCACACGGTGATGCCGAACTGGGCGGCCGCCATCATCTGCGGCAGGTTCTCCAGGCCGGTCAGCACGGTCCGGGCCCGGCCCGACCCGGCCGCCGCCTTCGGTTCGATCTGGCTGCGGCGTACGGACACCAGCGCGAACTCGGCGCCCACGAAGAAGCCGTTGGCCAGGACCAGAGCCACGGCGAAGAGGAGTTGCAGGACGCTCATCGCTGCTCCCCCGGCGCCACGCCGGTGCGCACGAACCGCACGCGCTCGGCGCGGTGGTGACCGACGTGGCGCACCGACAGCCGCCAGCCGGGCAGCTCGGCGCTGTCCCCGGACACGGGGATGCGCCCCAGCAGGCCGGCGACGAGTCCGGCGACGGTCTCGTACGGACCGTCGGGTGCCTCCAGGCCTATGCGCCGCAGCACGTCGACCCGGCAGCCGCCGTCGGCGTCCCAGGCCGGCCGTCCGTCCTCGCAGACCACCGGCGCGAGCTCGGGACGGCCCGCGTCCGCCGCGTCGTGCTCGTCGCGGACCTCGCCGACGAGCTCCTCGACGATGTCCTCCAGCGTGACCACCCCGGCGGTGCCGCCGTACTCGTCGACGACCACGGCTATCGGCTGCTCGCTGCGCAGCCGCTCCAGCAGCGGCTGCACGGGCAGGGTGCCGGGCACCAGCATGGGCGCGACGGCGATCCGGCCGACGGGAGTGCGCAGCCGGTCGTGGCCGGGCACGGCCAGCGCGTCCTTGAGGTGGACCATGCCGACGACCTCGTCGAGGCGCTCCCGGTAGACCGGGAAGCGGGAGAGGCCGGTGGCACGGGTGAGGTTGAGGACGTCCTCCGCGGTCGCGGTGGACTGGAGGGCGCTGACCTTCACCCGGGGGGTCATCACGTGCTGGGCGGTCAGCCCACCGAGCGAGAGGGTCCGCACGAACAGGTCGGCGGTGTCCTGCTCCAGGGCGCCGGCCCGGGCCGAGTGCCTGGCGAGCGAGACGAGTTCGCCGGGGGTGCGGGCGGAGGCCAGCTCCTCGGCGGGCTCGACACCCATGGCCCGGACCATGCGGTTGGCGACCGCGTTGAGCAGGGAGATCACGGGCCGGAAGGAGTGGGCGAAGACGCTCTGCGGGCCGGCGACGAAGCGGGCGACCTGGAGCGGCCGGGAGACGGCCCAGTTCTTGGGCACCAGCTCGCCGACGACCATCTGCACGGCGGAGGCCAGCAGCATGCCGGTCACGACGGCGACGCCGGGGGCGGCGCCGTCCGGCAGGCCCGCGGCGGTGAGGGGCCCGGTGAGCAGCCGCCCGAGGGCGGGCTCGGCGAGCATGCCGACCACCAAGGAGGTGATGGTGATGCCCAGTTGGGTGCCCGAGAGCTGGAAGGAGAGTTCCCGCAGGGACTCGACCACGGTCCGGGCCCGGTGGTCGCCCTCGGCGGCCACCCGTTCGGCCTCGGGCCGCTCGACGGTCACCAGACCGAACTCGGCGGCGACGAAGAAGCCGTTCGCCAGGATGAGGAGCAGGGCTGCCGCGAGCAGCAGCAAGGACACGGTGATACTCATGGCGCCGCCTCGCTGTGGGGGGCGGCGCAGGTACTACAGGACGGTCCGTCCATTGCCGGAGTACGTCACTCCTCGGTTCGCAGGTGCCCCGGTACGGGGCGGGGCACGTGTGTGCCCGTGGCACCAGAGTAATCAAGGAACCGGCGCGCGGTACGGGCAGGCGCCCCCGGGAGACGGGAGTGACGTCAGGTGGCGGACCGGCCCGTGCCGTGCGTCTCGACCAGGGCCCGCAGGGCGCGGGCGTCGGCGACCGCCTGGTCCCGCGCCATGCCGGGCTGGATGCCCATGGCCGGCAGGCTCGTGCCGTCGGCCAGGTCGAGGTGGACCCAGGCGTCGCCGCGGCGCAGGTTGACGCGCACGATCTCGGCCCACTCCAGGCGGCGCCTCGTCGTCAGGTTCACGACGGTGACGCCGTCCCGGTCCGCGACGACCCGGGGACGGCTGAGCAGCGCGAGGACGCCGAGGATCAGCAGCCCCGTGCCGATGAACGTGGCCCGGTCCCCCGCGGTGAAGGCCTCCAGCAGCAGCGAGATCGCCGTCAGCACGACGAGCAGGGCGATGCCGACGCTCAGCAGCACGATCCGGGTGCGGGTCGGGCGGAAGGTGACGGGCAGCTCGGGCAGGCCGGTCGGGGGCGCGGGGGTGGACACTTCTGTTCTTCCTCGGACGGCTCGGTCTTCGGACGGCTGGGGCTCTTCCTCGGACCGCCGGTCAGAGGCGGCAGGCGTGGATGCCCGTGGTCAGGATGGCGCGGGCGCCCAGCTCGTAGAGCTCGTCCATGACCCGCTGGGCGTCCTTGGCCGGGACCATCGAGCGGACCGCGACCCAGCCCTCGTGGTGCAGGGGCGAGACGGTGGGCGACTCCAGGCCGGGGGTCAGGGCGACGGCGCGCTCGACCTGCTCGACGCGGATGTCGTAGTCCATCATCACGTAGCGCCGGGCGACCAGGACGCCCTGCATGCGGCGGAGGAACTGCTGGACCTTCGGGTCGTCGGCGGGGGCGCCGACGCGCCGGATGACGACGGCCTCGGACTTCAGGATCGGCTCGCCGATGATCTCCAGCCCGGCGTTGCGCAGGGTCGTGCCGGTCTCCACGACGTCGGCGATGACCTCGGCGACGCCCAGCTGGATGGCGGTCTCGACGGCGCCGTCGAGGTGGACGACGGAGGCGTCGACGCCGTTGTCGGCGAGGTGCTTGGTGACCAGGCCGGAGAAGGAGGTGGCGATCGTCATGCCGCCGAACTCGCTGACGTCCTTCGCCGTGCCCGGACGGGTCGCGTAGCGGAAGGTCGAGCTGGCGAAGCCGAGCTGCATGATCTCCTCGGCCCGGGATCCGGAGTCGAGGAGCAGGTCACGGCCTGTGATGCCGATGTCGAGCTTGCCGGAGCCCACGTAGACCGCGATGTCGCGCGGACGCAGGAAGAAGAACTCGACCTCGTTCTCGGCGTCGACGAGGACGAGTTCCCTGCGGTCCTTGCGCTGGCGGTAGCCGGCCTCATGGAGCATCGCCGACGCAGGCTCGGAGAGAGAACCCTTGTTGGGAACGGCGATGCGCAGCATGAGGTGGTTTTCCTTCGTACGGAGAAGTGGGTGGAGCGGGGGGTCGGGCTGATCCGGAAGGATCAGAGATGAGCGTATACGTCGTCCAGGGAGATCCCCCGGGCCACCATCATCACCTGAAGGTGGTACAGCAGCTGGGAGATCTCCTCGGCGGTGGCCTCGGCGCCCTCGTACTCGGCGGCCATCCATACCTCGGCGGCCTCTTCGACGACCTTCTTGCCGATGGCATGGACGCCCTTGCCCACAAGCTCGGCGGTGCGGGACGTGGCGGGATCGCCGGAGGCCTTCTGCTGGAGCTCGGCGAAGAGCTCCTCGAACGTCTTCTTGGACATGGTGGTCCTACCCTACGGGGTCCACCCCACCGGTCAGTGCCAGGGCTCGGACACCGAACGCAGCGTCATGGCCGTGGAGACGGCCGCGGTGACCGCCTCGTGGCCCTTGTCCTCGGCCGAGCCCTCGAGTCCGGCCCGGTCCAGGGCCTGCTCCTCCGTGTCGCACGTGAGGACGCCGAAGCCGACGGGGACGCCGGTATCGGCCGACACCCGGGCGAGTCCCTGGGTCACGCCCTGGCACACGTAGTCGAAGTGGGGCGTGCCGCCGCGGATGACGACGCCGAGGGCGACGATCGCGTCGTAGCCGCGGCCGGCGAGGACCTTGGCGACCACCGGCAGCTCCCAGCTGCCGGGGACGCGCAGCAGCGTCGGTTCGTCGATGCCCAGCTCGTGCAGGGCGCGCAGGGAGCCGTCGACGAGACCGTCCATCACCTTCTCGTGCCACTGCGCGGCGATGACGGCCACCCGCAGGTCCTGGCAGTTCTTCACACTCAGCTCGGGTGCACCCTTGCCGCTCACGTTCTTCTCTCCTCGGTCGTGTCGATCACTGGTTGCCGCAGGCGGAGCCGCGCTCGGTCTCCAGCCACGGCAGGTCGTGCCCCATGCGGTCGCGCTTGGTCCGCAGGTAGCGCAGGTTGTGCTCCCCCGCCTGCACGGGCATGGGCTCGCGGCCGGTGACCTTCAGGCCGTGCCGGATCAGGGCGGCCGTCTTGTCGGGGTTGTTGGTCATCAGCCGCAGCGAGCGCACCCCCAGGTCGGCGAGGATCTGGGCGCCGCAGGCGTAGTCGCGGGCGTCGGCCGGCAGGCCCAGTTCGAGGTTGGCGTCGAGCGTGTCGCGGCCGTCCTCCTGGAGCTCGTACGCGCGCAGCTTGGGCAACAGGCCGATGCCGCGCCCCTCGTGGCCGCGGAGGTAGAGCACGACGCCCCGGCCCTCGACGCTCACCCGTTCGAGGGAAGCCTGCAGCTGGGGCCCGCAGTCGCAGCGCAGCGAACCGAAGACGTCACCGGTCAGGCACTCCGAGTGGACGCGCACCAGCACGTCCTCGCCGTCGCCGAGGTCGCCCGCGACGAGCGCGATGTGCTCGACGCCGTCCACGGTGGAGCGGAAGCCGTAGGCCCGGAAGTCGCCGTGGGCGGTGGGCAGCCGGGTCTCGGCCTCCCGGCGCACGGTGGGCTCGGAGGACTTGCGGTAGGCGATCAGGTCCTCGATGGAGATGATCGACAGGCCGTGCTTGCGGGCGAAGGGGACCAGCTCGGGCAGGCGCAGCATGGCGCCGTCCTCGCCGGCGATCTCCACGATCGCCGCGGCCGGGCGCAGCCCGGCGAGGCGGGCGAGGTCGACGCCGGCCTCGGTGTGGCCGTTGCGGACCAGGACGCCGCCGGGGCGGGCGCGCAGCGGGAAGACGTGGCCGGGGCGGACGAAGTCCGCGGGGACGGCGGCCGGGTCGGCGAGCAGCCGGATGGTGGCGGCCCGGTCGGCGGCGGAGATGCCGGTGTCGGTGCCGTGGGCCCGGCTCGCGTCGACGGAGACGGTGAAGGCGGTGCGCATCGACTCGGTGTTGTGGTCGACCATCTGGGGCAGGTCGAGCCGGTCGGTGTCGGCCTCCTCCATGGGCACGCAGATCAGGCCGCGGCACTCGCTCATCATGAAGGCCACGATCTCGGGCGTGATCTTCTCGGCGGCGACGACCAGGTCGCCCTCGTTCTCGCGGTCGGCGTCGTCCACGACGACGACGGGCCGGCCGGCGGCGATGTCGGCGACGGCGCGCTCGACGGAGTCGAGGGCCAGCACGTCGGCCTCGCCGTCGCCGAAGGGGTACCAGCTCTGTACGGCGGTCATGCCGCCACTCCTTCCGTAACGGTGGCGGGGGTCGCGCTCGTGCGCGAGCGCAGCCACCAGTCGCGCATGCCCCACAGGACGAGGACGAGGTAGACGACGTAGACGAGGCCGGAGAAGGCGAGCCCGCTGTCGAAGGCGAGCGGGACGCCGACCACGTCGACGAGCAGCCAGGCGAACCAGAACTCCACGAGTCCGCGGGCCTGGGCGACCATGGCGGCGAGCGTGCCGATGAAGATGTACGCGTCCGGCCAGGGGTTCCAGGACAGTTCCGGTACGGCGGTGAACAGGGAGCCGACGGCGAGCGTACCGACGGTGGTGCCGCCGAGCAGGAGGGCGCGCTCGCGCCAGGTGGCGAAGCGGACGGCTATGGAGCCGTCCTGGGCCTGCCGCCGGCCGCCGGCCCACTGGCGCCAGCCCCACAGGGCGACGGTGACGACCAGGAGCTGCTTGCCGACGCCGCCGCTGAGGTGGGCGGAGGCGTAGGCGGTGATGAGGACGACGCCGGAGAGCAGCTGGGCGGGCCAGGTCCACACGGAGCGGCGCCAGCCGAGGGCGAGGGCGGCGAGGCCTATGCAGTTGCCGATCATGTCGGACCAGATCACGTGCTGGCCGAAGGCGGCGAAGGCCTCCTCGCTCAGCCAGTCGAGGGCGCTCATGCGGCGGTCTCCTTCTCGCCGCGCTGCCCCAGGAGGCGCTCGACGTATTTGGCGAGGACGTCCACCTCGAGGTTGACCGGGTCCCCGGGCTGCTTGGTGCCGAGGGTGGTGAGCTCGAGGGTGGTGGGGATGAGGCTGACGGTGAAGTAGTCGTCGCCGGCCTCGACGACCGTCAGGCTGACGCCGTCGACGGTGATGGAGCCCTTCTCCACGACGTAGCGGGCGAGGCCGGCGGGCAGGGCGACCTTGACGATCTCCCAGTGCTCGCCGGGGACGCGCTCGGTGATGGTGCCGGTGCCGTCGACGTGGCCCTGGACGAGGTGGCCGCCGAGGCGGCCGCCGAGCGCCATGGGGCGTTCGAGGTTGACGCGGGAGCCGGGGGCGAGCGCGCCGAGGCTGGAGCGGTTCAGGGTCTCGGCCATCACGTCGGCGGTGAAGGTGCCGTCGGCGGTCTCGACGACGGTGAGGCAGACGCCGTTGACGGCGATCGAGTCGCCGTGCTTGGCGTCTGCCGTGACGACGGGGCCGCGCAGCCGGAACCGGGAGCTGTCGCCGAGCTCCTCGACGGCGACGACCTCACCCAGTTCTTCGACGATTCCGGTGAACACTTCAGTTCTCCTCGGTGGCGGGAGCGGTGGCGGGGACGGTGGGGGTGGCGGTGATCCGCAGGTCGGGACCCAGCCGGGCGACGTCGGTGACGTCCAGGCGCAACACCTGGGCGATCGTCGCGATTCCGGCGTCGCCGAGGGCGCTGGGGCCGGCACCGAGCAGGGCGGGTGCCAGGTAGCCGATAACGCGGTCGACGGCACCGGCGGCGAGGAACGCTCCGGCGAGGGTGGCGCCGCCCTCCAGGAGAACGGAGCGGACGCCGCGGTCGTGGAGCGCGCCCAGCAGGGCGTGGACCGCTATGCCCGCCTTGCCGTCGCCGGTGGGCCCGGTGGCCTTCTCGCCGGGCAGGCGGACCGTGTCGACGCCGGGCAGGTGCCGGGTGTCGGCCTCCTCGCCGACGACGACGAGCGTCGGGGCCGCGTCGTCCAGGACCCGGGCGCCGGGGGTGATCGTGGCGTGGGTGTCGACGACGACGCGCAGCGGCTGGGTGACGGGCCGGCCCGGGGTGGGCTGGCCGCGGACGGCCAGGTGGGGGTCGTCGGCGCGCAGTGTGCCGGAGCCGACGACGACGGCGTCGGCCTCGGCGCGCAGCCGGTGCACGTCGGCCCGGGACTCGGCGGAGGTGATCCAGCGGCTGGTGCCGTCGGCGGCGGCGGTGCGGCCGTCGAGCGTGGCGGCGTACTTCCACACGACGAAGGGCCGGCCGCGCAGGACGGAGGTGAGCCAGGCGGCGTTGCCGGCGGCGGCCTCGTCCGCGAGCAGGCCGCCCTCGGTCTCCACGCCGGCGGCGGCCAGGGTGGCGGCGCCGCCGGTGGCGGTGGGGTTGGGGTCGGCGACGGCGTAGACGACGCGGGCGATGCCGGCCTCGACGAGGGCCTGGGAGCAGGGACCCGTGCGACCGGTGTGGTTGCAGGGCTCCAGGGTGACGACGGCGGTGCCGCCCCGGACGTCGTGGCCGGCGTCGGCGGCGGCGCGCAGGGCGTCGACTTCGGCGTGCGACTCGCCGGCGCGCCGGTGCCAGCCCTCTCCGGCGACGCGACCGACAGCGTCGAGCACGACGCAGCCGACGACGGGGTTGGGGCTGGTGGAACCGAGGGCGCGGGATGCGAGCTCGATGGCGCGTCGCATCGCGTCGGCTTCGGTCGCGGTGGCCACCGGGGTCCTCCTGCCTCTTCGGGCAACGGACTCCGGGGCTGTCGTACGGGACGACGATCGAGCGGATACACAGAAGCGATCACACGGCCGGAGACGGGTGCGGAGGTCACCGAGGGTGCCTCACGCGTCGCGCCTGCGACGGTGTGCCGATGCGTGCCCGCCGCGCACTGCCTCCCATCCGGACTTTAACCGTCGGTCCAGGAATTTCACCTGGTCAACCGGCCGCTGGCTGCGGCCGGGTCGCGGACTATAACCGCCGGTTCGGACTTTCACCGACCCCGGAGTGCGCTGCGTAATGTGGATCATTAACGGTACTGGGTGTCTGACCTGCGAATTTTTTGGACGCGGATCCGACGCTCCGAAGCGTACGCCGGGCGGCGCCACGGTGTCCACGGGGACTTGACAAAGTGCGCGGCCTCACATCGGCGATCGCCGGCCCACCGCGGGAGGCCGCGGGGGCGCGAGCCCCGGCGATTTGGTCCATACCTATTGACGCACTGGTCTAGTCCTCTTAACCTCTGCCACACCTCCGCGGAGTACGGGCCCGTCGGTGGGCGCACACCACGGGCCACAGCACGTCGCACCCCCCTCACCGCTCTTCCCAGCCCCCCACTGGAGGTAGTCGCTCGTGTTATTCCGCATGCGTCCCCCCGGATCGAGACCCGTCGGCCCGCGCGCCCGGCGGAGCACGGTCCTCGCCTCGGCCGGCACCGCACTCGCCGGCCTGCTCGTCGGCACGCTCCCCGTGAGCGCCTCGCACGCCGAGGACCAGTCCGCCTGCCGGCCCGACGGCCTGTACAGCACACCGGGCGCCGCCGTCCCCTACTGTTCGGTCTACGACACCGCCGGCCGGGAGAAGATGGGCGCCGACCACCAGCGCCGCGTCATCGGCTACTTCACCGGCTGGCGCACCGGCAAGGACGGCACCCCCGCCTACCTCGCCTCCGACATCCCGTGGGACAAGGTCACCCACCTCAACTACGCCTTCGCCCACGTCGGCCCCGACGACAGGATCTCCGTCGGCGCCGACGGCCCCGGCAACCCCGCGACGGGCATGACCTGGCCGGGCGTCCCCGGCGCCGAGATGGACCCGGGCCTGCCCTACCAGGGTCACTTCAACCTCCTCACCGCCTACAAGAAGCGGCACCCCCAGGTGAAGACGCTCATCTCCGTGGGCGGCTGGGCGGAGACCGGCGGATACATCGACGAGAACGGCAAGCGCGTCGACTCCGGGGGCTTCTACAAGACGGCGACGAACGCCGACGGATCGGTCAACCAGTCCGGCATCGACACCTTCGCCGACTCCGCCGTCGCATTCGTCAGGAAGTACGGGTTCAACGGCGTCGACATCGACTACGAGTACCCGACCTCGATGAAGGACGCCGGGCACCCCAAGGACTGGGTGCTCGCCAACGCCCGGCGCGGCGGGCTCAACAAGGGCTACGCGGCTCTGACGAAGACCCTGCGGGAGAGGCTCGACCGGGCCGGCGCCGCCGACGGCAGGCACTACCTGCTCTCGGTCGCCGCGCCCTCCTCGGGCTATCTGCTGCGCGGCATGGAGACGTACCAGTCGGCCAGGTACCTGGACTACGTCAACGTGATGTCGTACGACCTGCACGGCGCCTGGAACGAGTTCGTCGGCCCGAACGCCGCGCTGTTCGACGACGGCAAGGACGCCGAGCTCGCCAAGTGGGGCGTCTACTCGGCGGCCCAGTACGGCGGCATCGGCTACCTCAACGGCGACTGGGCGCAGCACTACTTCCGCGGCGCCCTCCCCGCCGGCCGCGTCAACCTGGGCCTCCCCTCCTACACGCGCGGCTGGAAGAACGTCGCCGGAGGGACCGACGGCCTGTGGGGCACGGCCAAGGCCGCCTCCTGTCCCGCCGGTTCGGGCCTCGCGACCTGTGGTGACGGTGCCGTCGGCATCGACAACCTGTGGCACGACAAGGACGACGACGGCAAGGAGTCCCCCGCCGGCTCCAACCCCATGTGGCACGCGAAGAACCTCGAGAAGGGCATCGCCGGCGACTACCTCGGCGCCTACGGCTTCCCGGCCGGCACCGGACCGACCGGCTCGTACACCCGCAAGTACGACGCCACCCTGACCGCGCCCTGGCTGTGGAACGCCGACAAGAAGGTCTTCCTCTCCACGGAGGACGAGGAGTCGGTGAAGGCCAAGGCCCGGTACGTCGTCGACAAGGGACTCGGCGGGACGATGATGTGGGAACTCGCCGGCGACTACGACTGGAACGCCGCGAAGGGCCAGTACACCGCCGGCTCGACCCTGACCCGCACGCTGTACGACGCCTTCAAGGCCGCCCCCGCCTACGGCGCCCGGCGCGCGACGACCGACATGCCGAGCGAGGCGCTGGACCTCGGCGTGAGCTTCACGAACTTCCCCCTCGGCGACTCCAACTACCCGATCAACCCGAAGATCCACATCGTCAACGACACCCGCACCACCATCCCCGGAGGCGCCGAGTTCCAGTTCGACTACGCCACCTCCGCACCGGGCAACGCCAAGGACCAGTCCGGCTGGGGGCTGAAGGTCGTCCGCAGCGATCACACCGCGCCGAACAACATCGGCGGCCTCAAGGGCGACTACCACCGCGTCTCGGTCAAGCTGCCGGCTCAGCAACCGCTCGCGCCGGGCGCCTCGACGGACATCGACTTCGTCTACTACCTGCCGACGTCCACGCCCTCCAACTGGACCGTCTCGTTCGGCGGCAGGACCTACGCCCTGGCCGGCGACCTCGCCCGCGGCACCACCGTGGTCGACCCGGGCGGTGCCACCCCCACACCGACCTCCACGCCGACCGGCACGCCCACCGGCACCCCGACGGGCACCCCCACCGGCGGCACCTGCGTCGCGCCGTCCTGGGACAAGGCGGTCGCCTACGGCGGCGGCGCCACCGTCTCCTGGAAGTCCCGCTCCTGGAAGGCGAAGTGGTGGACCCGGGGCGAGGAACCCAGCACCACCGGCGAGTGGGGGGTCTGGCAGGACCTGGGCGCGTGCTGATGCACTGAGGTCCACCAGTGGGCCGGGCCGGAAGGGGACGCACCATGGACGGGAGCACGGACGGCCGGACGGATCCCGGGGACCCGCGGGTGCGCCGGGCCCGGCTCGCCATCGCCGCGGTCTTCGCCGTGCACGGCGCGGTCAGTGGCAACCTCGCCACCCGGATCCCCTGGATCCAGGAGCACACGGGCATCGGCCCCGGCCTGCTCGGCCTCGCGCTGACCTGCCCCGCGGTCGGCGCGGCCCTCGCCATGCCGCTCGCGGGGCGGGTCGGGCACCGCTACGGCTCGCGCGCCGGCCTACGGGCGCTGCTCTGCTTGCTCTGCGCCTCGCTGGCCCTGCCCGCCCTGTGCCCCGGGCTGGTGGCCCTCTGCGGGGCGATGGCCGTCTACGGAGCGGCGTCCGGGATGGCGGACGTCGCCATGAACGCCCTCGGCGTGCGGACGGAGGAACTGCTGGGGCGCCCGGTGATGTCGGGGCTGCACGGCATGTGGAGCGTGGGCGCGCTCGCCGGTTCAGCGGCGGGCACGGTGGCGGCGCACACGGGCACGGGCGCCCGGCTCCACCTCGGGCTCGCCGCGGTGGTGCTCCTCGGGCTGGGCGTGCTCGTCTGCCACGGGGTCCTCGACCTGCGCCCCGGGCCGGACGAGGACGCTCCGCCGCGCTTCGCCCTGCCGCGGCGCGCGGTGCTGGCCATCGGGGCGGTCGGGTTCTGCGCGGTCTTCGCCGAGGGGGCGAGCCTGGACTGGTCGGCCGTCTACCTGCGTGACGTCATCGGTTCCGACGCCGGTGTGGCCGCGGCGTGCACGACCGCCTTCTCCTGCACGATGGCGGTGGCCCGGCTGGCAGGCGACGCGGTGGTCGGACGGTTCGGCCCGGTGCGCACGGTGCGGGCCGGAGGGGTGCTGGCGGGCCTGGGCGGCATCCTGGTCGTCTGCGCGCACGAGGCCGTACAGGCCATGGCCGGCTTCGGGCTCCTGGGACTGGGGATCGCCGTCGTCGTGCCGCTGGCCTTCGCGGCGGCGGGCCGCAGCGGTCCCGAGCCCAGCGGGGCCATCGCGGGCGTCGCGACCATCACGTACACCTCGTGGCTGGTGGCGCCGGGACTCATCGGGCAGCTCGCGCACGCCACTTCGCTGACCGTGTCGTTCACCCTGGTGACCGTCACGGCCGCTGGACTGACGGTGGTGGCGGGGGCGCTGCGCACCCCTTCCGGCCACGCCGTCGAGACGGCCGCCGTCTCCTCCCCCGCCCGGCGCTGAGCCGACGGGGCGTCCTGCTCGACACGCCGCCGCGGGCCGTGTACCCGGACCCCTTAAGGGTCGGGCCACGGCCCGCGGTGGAGGGGGACCGTCAGGCGCGGAAGGTCAGATCACGGCGCTGTAGCCGTGGTGGCCGCCGCCGTGGTGGCCGCCACGGTCGCAGTCGTCGTCCTTCCGGTTGTGGTGCCCACCGCCCCAGCGGTCGCAGTCGTCGTTCCGGTTCCAGCTGCTGTGGCCGCCACAGTCGTTCCCGTGGCCCCACTTGCCCCAGCCGTTGCCCCAGTCGTTGCCCCAGCCGCTGTGACCCCAGCCGCTGTGACCCCAGCCGCCGCTCCAGCCGCCGATACGCCACTTGCCGATCCAAATACCGCCCCAGTTACCCCAGCCGCCCCAGCCGCCACCCCAGCTGCTGTGGTGGCGTCCGTGGTCGCAGTCGCGGTCGTAGTGACGGCGTCCGTGGTCGCAGTCACGGTCGCGGTCGTGGTGTCGTCCGCGGTCGCAGTCGCGGTCGCGGTCGTGGTGACGCCCGCGGTCGCGGTCACAGTCGCGGTCGCGGTCGCGTCCCCGGTCACGGTCGCGGTCGCGACCCCGGTCGTGGTCGCGGCCGTGGTCACGGTTCCGGTCGCAGTCGCGGCGGTCCCGGTCACGGTCCCGGTCACGGTCCCGGTCACGGTCCCGGCCGTGGTCACGTCCGTGGTCTCGTCCGTGGTCACGGTCCCGGTCCCGGTCGCGGTCCCGGTCGCGGTCGCGGTCGCGGTCGCGGCCGTGGTCGCGGCCGTGGTCACGGTCCCGGTCGCGGCCGTGGTCGCGTCCGTGGTCTCGTCCGTGGTCGCGACGGTGGTCGCGATCGCGGTCATGGTCGTCGTCCCAGCTCCACGACTGGTTCACGGACGCGACCTGCGGCGCGGCCTGGGCCACTCCGGCGACCGGAACGATGGTGGCGCCGGCGAGGATCGCGGCGGCCGCGGTGCGGCCGACGAGCTTACGCATGTGTGTCTCCTGAATTGCAGGAAATCGGACACGATCACGCATACCTCGCATGAACCGATAAACAGCTGGCAGTCGTGGCCATACAGCCCTACGAGGTGCTTATTGCGCCGATCGCAGCAACCCGCCGGGCGTACCCTCCGGGCCCGTCTCCCCGGGCCGCGCGCAGCGGGAGCACCCGTCCGAGCGGCTTAGCATGGTCCGGATCATCACTGGAACAGCTTGGGAGCAGCCATGGGCGTCGGCGTGCGCTGGACTCTGCACGGCGACGGGCGCACCCCCGCCCCGGGGGCCGTTGTCCGACCGGATGAGCGGCTCTCGTGGCCCCGGACCGCGGGCCTGGGCGCCCAGCACGTGGTCGCAATGTTCGGCGCGTCGTTCGTAGCACCCGTTTTGATGGGCCTTGACCCGAATCTCGCGATCATGATGTCGGGTGTCGCGACGATCCTCTTCCTCCTCGCGACGCGCGGCAGGGTGCCCAGCTATCTGGGGTGCAGCCTGTCGTTCGTCGGGGTCGCCGCGATCATCCGGGCGCAGGGCGGCGACAGCGCGGCCGTCACCGGCGCGATCCTCGTGGTCGGGGCGGTGCTGTTCCTGAGCGGCCTCGCGGTGCGGAGGTTCGGCGCGCAGATCATCCACGCCGCGATGCCGCCGGTGGTGACCGGCGCGGTGGTCATGCTGATCGGCTTCAACCTGGCGCCGGTGACGGCGAGCACCTACTGGCCGCAGGACCAGTGGACGGCGCTGCTGACGATGCTCTTCACCGGGCTCGCGGTGGTGTGCCTGCGGGGCTTCTGGTCGCGGGTCGCGATCTTCCTCGGACTGGTCTTCGGCTACGCGGTCTCCTGGGTCTTCGACCGGCTCTTCGGGAAGATCCACTCGGTGCGGGGCGGCGGGCAGGCCGTGGACCACTGGCGCCTGGACCTCTCGGGCGTGGGCAAGGCGGACTGGGTCGGCCTGCCGTCGCTGCACGCGCCGAGCTTCGGCTGGTCGGCCGCGCTGGTCGCGCTGCCGGTCGTCATCGCCCTGATCGCGGAGAACGCGGGGCACGTGAAGGCGGTCGGCGAGATGACGGGCGACCCGCTGGACGACCAGCTGGGCACCGCGATCGCGGCGGACGGCGCGGCGACGGTCCTGTCCACGGCGGTCGGCGGCCCGGCCAACACCACCTACTCCGAGAACATCGGCGTCATGGCGGCCACCCGGGTCTACTCCACCGCCGCCTACTGGGCCGCCGCCGGCTTCGCGCTGCTCTTCGGCCTCTGCCCGAAGTTCGGCGCCGTGGTGGCGGCGATTCCGGGCGGGGTGCTGGGCGGCATCACGGTCATCCTGTACGGAATGATCGGCCTGCTGGGTGCGCAGATCTGGGTGCACAACAACGTGGACCTGCGTAATCCGCTGAATCTGGTGCCGGTCGCGGCGGGCGTCATCATCGGCGTCGGCGGCGTCAGCCTGAAGATCAGCGCCAACTTCGAGCTGAGCGGCATCGCCCTGGGCACGATCGTGGTCATCACCGGCTACCACGCGCTGCGGGCGCTGGCCCCCGCCCACCTCAAGGAGCAGGAGCCGCTGCTGGACGCCGGCACCAGCGGCTACGACGACGACGCGGCCGGGGGGCCGGCGGCGGGTGGCGCGACGGGCCGCGCATGACCGACGGCGGCACGACGGGCGGCGGCGCGGCGAACAGTGGCACGACGAGTGACGGCGCGAGGGACGGTGGCACGAGAGGCGGGGGCACGGGCACGGCTCGTGGCGACGCCTGAGGACCCGTTCACCCGTTCGGAGTAAATACCCGCCCATTCGCCTACTCTCCGTGTTCATCTGTCACTCTATGCATATGGCGATCACGGGGACACGGCCGGCGGCACCCGCCGGCATCGACTGGGTGGTGATGCGGATGCGGGGCCTGGAAGCCGCGCTTCCGCCCAGGGACGGCGTAGCCGTCTTCAACCGGGTGTACCTGGCGGTCACGGAAGAGGTGAGCCGCGGAGTGGCGGGCGGCTGGTTCCACGACCGGCGGGCCGCCGCCGAGCTGGACGTGCGCTTCGCCTGCCGGTATCTGCATGCCGTCGACCAGGCCGCCGTGGGGCGGCGACCGCCGGCCTGCTGGCGGCCCCTGTTCCAGTTACGGGGTCATCCGGCAGTCCAACCCCTGCAGTTCGCGCTGGCGGGGATCAACGCCCATATCGGGCACGACCTGGCGCTGGCCCTCGCGGACACCTGCCGGGCTCTGGGCGCCGAGCCGGAGGCGCTGGAGGGGGACTTCGACCGGATCGGCGATCTCCTCGCGTCCATGGAGGAGCGCATCCGCGAGGAGCTGATGCCGGGCCCGGACCTGCTCGACGTGGCCGATCCTCTGACGCATCTCGTCGGCTCGTGGACTCTGGACGCCGCCCGGAGCGCGGCATGGGCCTCGTTCCGCGCGCTGTGGGCCGTCCGGGGACTCCCCGACCTGGCCGAGGAGTTCGCGGACCGCGTCGACGCGGGCGTCGGAATGGTGGGGCGGTGTCTGCTGACGCCGCTGGGCTGACGCGTGTCGCGGCGTCAGCCCAGCGGTCACGGGTGGCACGGCCCCCGGCCTTCCGGCCGCCGGGCCCGTGGGCCGCGGCCCTCGCGTCCTCAGTCCTCCGGCAGCTCGACCGGGGCGATCTCGTCGTAGACGTCGCCGGGGCCCGGGTTGGTGGCGTCGGTGGAGCCGCCGAACTGGTGCATCACGCCCCACACCGCGTTGAGCGCGGTCTGCACGGCACCCTCGGCCCAGCCCGCCGTCCAGGAGATGTCGTCACCCGCGAGGAAGATGCCGCGCTTGTCCTCGGGCAGCCGGTCCTGCATGAAGTGGGTGAACAGCCGACGCTGGTAGCGGTAGTGGCCCGGCAGGTTCGCCTTGAACGCGCCCATGAAGTAGGGCTCGTTCTCCCAGGAGATCGTCACCGGGTTGCCGATGATGTGCTTGCGGATGTCGACCTTCGGGTAGATCTCGCCGAGCGACTTGAGCATGACCTCCATGCGCTCGTTCGCCGACAGCGGCAGCCACTTGAGGCTGTCGTCGCACCAGGTGTAGGACAGGCAGATGACGGCGGGCTTGTCCGGGCCGTCGTCCAGCAGGTAGGTGCCCCGCGTCATGCGGTCGGTGAGCGTCATCGACATGACGTCCCGGCCCGTCTCCTCGTCCTTGTCCAGCCAGAACGGCCGGTCGACCGGCACGAACAGCTTGGACGACTCCATGTAGTGCGTGCGCTCCATCGCCGTCCAGTGGTCGATGGGGAAGAGCGTGTCATCGCACTGGATCTTGGACAGCAGCATCCAGGACTGCGCGGTGAAGATGGCCGCCTTGTACGAGCGGATGTCACCGGCAGCGTCGGTCACCGTGATGCGGTTGCCCGCGGTGCGGTGCAGCCGGGTCACGGCCGGGCGCGGCGCCCCGCCGTGCAGGGACGACAGCGAGGTGCCCGGCGCCCAGTGGACGGTCTTCACCGGCTCGCGCTCCCACAGGCGCAGCGGCAGCTGCTGGCTGCCGCCGACGATGCCGCGGTGGTGGTCGTCGGCCTCGGTGTAGACGACGCGCAGGATCTCCAGGATGGAGTTGGGGAAGTCGGTGTCCCAGCCGCCCGTGCCGAAGCCGACCTGACCGAAGATCTCGCGGTGGCGGAAGGACTTGAAGGCCTCGGACTCGCAGAGGAAGCCGTAGAAGGTCTGGTTGTCGAGCTTCTCGACGAGCTTCGCCCAGATCTCGCGGATCCGCGGCACGTCACGCTCGCGCATGGCGCGGTTCATGTCGGAGAAGTCCGCGCCCTCCTCCAGACAGGCGTTCCACGCCTGGGCCACGTCGCGGTAGACCTGGGGCAGGTCCTCGATCGTCTCGGCGTAGTGCGACTCGCCCTTGAGGTCGACGACCGTGGAGGGGGTGTCGGGGGCGAGCGGGTTCGGGAAGGGCTTGGTCTCCAGGCCGACCAGGTCGATGTAGTGCTGGAAGGCGGTGGAGGACGGCGGGAAGCGCATCGCGCCCATCTCGGCCATGAGGTCGCCCTCGCAGCCCTCGAAGCCGACGGTGCGCAGCCGGCCGCCGATCTGGTCGGCCTCGTAGACGACGGGCTTGAGGCCCATCTTCATCAGCTCGTAGGCGGCGATGACGCCCGACAGACCGCCGCCGATGACGGCGACCTCGGTTCCGTGCTCCGTCGCCGGGATCTGGCCGATGCCCGCCGGGTGGGCGAGGAAGTCGTCGTAGGCGAAGGGGAAATCCGGCCCGAACATGGTGATCGGCGGCTGGGTCTGCTGGACCTGCTCGTCGTCGTGGACGGCGGTGGGCACCGTGGACGTCATCGGCTGAGCTCTTCCTACTGGCAGGGTGGGGGTGAAGGGGGGCGAGCGAGCCCGCGGTCAGGTGAGCGGGGGGTACAGCTCCGGGCGGCGGTCGACCAGGTAGGTGTTCTCCGCGCGCGAGGCCTTGAGCAGCTGCGGGTCGACGTCCGCGATGACCAGGTCCTCGCCGGCTCCGGCGCGTGCCCGTACGGTCCCGTCGGGGGAGGCGAGGCAGGACAGGCCCGCGAAGGTGAAGCTCCGCTCGGCGCCGCAGCGGTTGACGTAGGCGATGTAGAGCTGGCTCTCCCAGGCCCGGGCAGGAATGATCGTCTGCGGGACGATCTCGTACGGGCGCATCAGCGCGGTCGGCACGAGCAGCAGCTCGGTCCCGGCCAGCGCGTGGGCCCGGACGGCCTCGGGGAACTCGACGTCGTAGCAGATCAGCAGGCCGAGCCGGACTCCGTCGAGGTCGGCCTGGACGACGAGCTCCTGGCCGGGCGTGAAGTGGGTGTTCTCGTACGCGCCGAAGAGGTGGGTCTTGCGGTAGTGCGCCAGCTGGGCGCCGTCCGGGCCGATGACCTGGAGGGAGTTGTAGACCGCGTCCCCGTCGCGCTCCGGGTAGCCGTAGCCGATGGCCAGGCCGTGCTCGGCGGCTATGCGCGCCACGGCCTGCGCTCCGGGGCCGTCGGCGGGCTCGGCGAGGTCGCGGACGGCGCGGCCGAGAGCGTAGCCGGTGAGGTAGAGCTCGTTGGCCAGCAGCAGGCGGGCTCCCGCGTCGGCGGCCCGGCGGGCGGCGCGGGCCAGCGCGTCGAGGGTGTCGGCCGTGGAGGAGGGAATGCCGCTGGGGCCTTGGTACAGGGCTGTGCGCAGCGGCGTCATGCGTTCCTCATTCAGCTGGTCGAGCGGGTGGGGGCAAACACGCATTCGGTAAACGCCATGACGGTACGGGGCATGCTCTTGGCCGGACAAGGCGTCGACGTTGCGCGCGACCGTGCTATTCGTTGCGCCTTTGCGCCCTTGTCCGGCGATTCGTTGCACGGGGGTGCCCTTTGGTCCCGGCCTTCCGGCCGGAAAGGTGTCGCGATCATGACAATCTGCTGATCGCCGACCCCGTCGCCACCGGGGTGGTGTCGCTCAGGAGGGGGCGCCGGAGCTGAAGCGGCGCAGGAGGGGCGAGAGGACCAGCACCGACTTCGTGCGCTCGACGAAGGGCTCGCCGGCGATGCGCTCCAGGACGCGTTCGAAGTGGCGCATGTCGGAGGCGAAGATCTGGACGATGGCATCCGCCTCGCCGGTGACGGTCGAGGCGGACGCCACCTCCGGGTACCGCGACAGCCCCCGGTGGATGGCCTCCGGGGAGGTGTTGCGGCGGCAGTACAGCTCGATGAAGCCTTCGGTCTCCCAGCCGAGCGCCGCGGGGTCCACCCGGACGGTGAAGCCGGTGATGGCCCCTTCGGCGCGCAGCCTGTCCACACGCCGCTTGACGGCGGGGGCGGACAGGCCGACCTCCGCCCCGATGTCGGCGTAGGAGCGCCTGGCATCCTCGGCCAGGGCATGCACGATGCGTTCGTCGAGCTCGTTCAATCGCACGGCGGGTGGATCACTTTTCTCCGTGTATCTATTACTGCTACCAGCAGTAGATCACGTCATGGCACCGTTCCCGACCGGAAGGACGGCCGCGGGGGTCAGCTGCCCAGTGCCGTGCACATGGCCGACGGGCCGGGGAAGTCCTCCAGCAGGGCGTCCATCAGGACCTCGTCGACGGGCTGGCCGAGCCAGTGTCCGGACCTGCGGAAGCGGCCGGCGGGGCGGAAGCCGGCCTTCTCGAAGGCGGTGATGCCGGCCCGGTTGGGTTCGAGGACCTTGAGCCACACGGCGCGCAGCGCGCCCAGGTGGAAGGCCCAGTCCAGGGTGAGGCGGGTGGCCTCCTCAGCGAAGCGCTTGCCGCGCTGGGGCGGGGCCAGGAAGATCGTGAACTCGGCCCTGCGCTCCCTGGGATGGACGCGCAGTGCGGTCAGACCGATGGCTTGCTTGTCCTTCAGGCGGACGATCTCGAAGCGCGCGTGGTCCCGGTCGTCGAGCTGCCGGTCCCATTCCTCGGCGTGCGCCTCCCATGCCTGGGGGAAGCGGCTGCCGCGGCCGAGGATCGTGCCGGGGTCGGTCTCCCATTTGTGGTATTCGGCGAGCATCGCTTCACGGGGCATGCCCAGCGCGAGGCGGTCACCGGTCAGCAGGAGGTGGGGGCTGCTCATCGGATGTGATCCCTTCCGCGCCCCGGACGGCCGGGCCGGGGCCGTCGAATGCCCGAACGGCTGCCGGGACCGCGAGGAGCGGACCCGGCAGCCAGGGATCATAGGGCGGCGCGGAAGAAGATCACTTCTTCGCGGGCCGCTTGCGGCCCTTGGTGGACGCCTTGGCGGCGGACGCCTTCGCAGCGGGCTTCGCGGGCGCCTTGGCGGGCTGAGCAGCGGCCTTGGCCCCGGCCTCGGAGGTGGCCGCGGGGGCGGTCTGCGATCCCGCGGCCTCCCTGGCGAGACGCGAGCTGCGCATGCCGTAGGCGAAGTAGATCACCAGGCCGACGAGCATCCAGCCGAGGAAGACCTCCCAGGTCACGACGTCCAAGCTGAACATCATGTAGACGCACAGCGCGAAGCCGACGGCGGGGAAGACCGGGGCCAGCGGCACCGTGGTGTCACCGAAGGGGACACGCACACCCGAAAGCGGTACCTGGAAGCTGCGCTTCATCGCGGGGCGGGTGAAGCGCAGCACGATGACGGCGACGTTGACCAGCGCGAAGGCGAAGAGCGTGCCGATGCTGGTGGCGTCGGCGAGCTGGGCCAGCGGTACGGCCGCGGCGAGGACGCCGCAGAAGACCGAGACGATCACCGTGTTGGAGACCGGTACGCCCTTCTTGCTGACCTTGGAGAAGGTCTTGGGGACCAGACCGTCGCGGGACATCGCGAAGAGGATGCGGGTCTGGCCGTAGAGCACGGTCAGCACGACGCTGGCGATGGCGATGACGGCACCGGCGGCCAGGAAGACGGCCCAGTAGCCGTGACCGGTGACGTCCTTCATGATCCCGGCGAGCGCGGCCTCGGAGCCCTCGAACTTGTCCCACGGCATGGCGCCGACGGCGATCGCCGCGACCAGCACGTACAGGGCGGTGACGATCAGCAGCGAGAGCATGATGGCCTTGGGCAGGTCCCGCTTGGGGTCCTTGGCCTCCTCGCCCGCGGTGGAGGCGGCGTCGAAGCCGATGTAGGAGAAGAACAGCGTGGCGCCCGCGGCGCTGACGCCGCCCAGGCCCAGCGGCATGAACGGGGAGTAGTTGCCCGCGCGGATGCCGGTGAAGGCGACGGCGCAGAAGAGCAGCAGGGCCACGATCTTCACGCCGACCATGATCGTGTTGGCGCGGGCGCTCTCCTTGGCGCCGCCGAGCAGGAACGCCATGCACAGCAGCACGACGAGCAGGGCGGGCAGGTTGAAGACGCCGCCGTCCGAGCCGGGCGGGTTGGCCAGCCAGTCGGGGATGGTGACGCCGATCGTGCCTTCGAGGAGCTCGTTGAGGTACTGGCCCCAGCCGACCGCGACGGCCGCGACGGAGACGCCGTACTCGAGGATCAGGCACCAGCCGCAGATCCAGGCGACGATCTCGCCCAGGGTGGCGTAGGCGTAGGAGTACGAGGAGCCGGAGACCGGGATGGTGCCGGCCAGCTCCGCGTAGGAGAGCGCCGAGAACAGCGCGGTCAGGCCGGCGATGACGAACGAGATCACCACGGCGGGGCCGGCGTCGGGGACGGCCGAGCCCAGCACCACGAAGATGCCGGTGCCCAGCGTGGCGCCGATGCTGATCATCGTCAGCTGCCACATACCGAGCGAACGACGCAGGCTGCCGCCCTCGCCCTGGCCGCCCTCGGCGACCAGGCGCTCGACGGGCTTGCGACGCATCAGGCGCGCGCCGAAGCCGCTGGTGGGCAACCGGCCGCTCTTGTCGTCGCCGGGGGTGGCGGCGGCTGGCGCTGCGGCCTTGTCCAACACAGGGGTCGCTCCCACAGGGGTCGCTCCGTTCATGACTGCCGGTCGGGGGTGCCGGTCGGGAGCGACGGCCGACGGCGGTCACCCAGGGCGCGCCGGCATGGCAGAGCAAACCCATTGCGAGGGGGTACCGCCGAGCAAGCGGTACCCGCCACTCCACGTTCTGCGCAGACCCTACGAGGTCAGGGGCCGCGCTCGTAATGCACCATTCTTGCGTATGACCGGTGGATCATTGCGTCCGGGGGCTTGGAACGGGCGATCGTTGCACGTCGCGTTATGAATCGGTACATGGGCAGCAAAAAAGGGGCGCGACCCGGCGAACCGGATCGCGCCCCTTCAAAGGCGGTGGGGGACTACTGCCAGCTGGCGTGCAGCGGCTTGCCCTCGGCGTAGCCGGCGGCGCTCTGGACGCCGACGACGGCACGCTCGGCGAACTCCTCCAGGGAGCCCGCGCCCGCGTAGGTGCAGGAGGAGCGGACGCCCGCGATGATCGAGTCGATCAGGTCCTCGACGCCCGGGCGGCCCGGGTCGAGGAACATGCGGGAGGTGGAGATGCCCTCCTCGAAGAGGCCCTTGCGCGCCCGGTCGTACGCCGACTCCTCGGAGGTGCGGTTGCGGACGGCACGGGCCGAGGCCATGCCGAAGCTCTCCTTGTAGAGCCGGCCGTCGGCGGTCTGCTGGAGGTCGCCCGGGGACTCGTAGGTCCCGGCGAACCAGGAGCCGATCATGACGTTGGAGGCGCCGGCGGCCAGCGCCATGGCCACGTCACGGGGGTGACGGACGCCACCGTCGGCCCAGACGTGCTTGCCGTACTTCTTCGCCTCGGCGGCGCACTCCAGCACCGCGGAGAACTGCGGGCGGCCCACACCGGTCATCATGCGGGTGGTGCACATGGCGCCCGGGCCCACACCGACCTTGATGATGTCGGCGCCGGCCTCGATGAGGTCGCGCACGCCCTCGGCGGCGACGATGTTGCCCGCGACGATCGGGACCCGCGGGTCGAGCGCCCGCACGGCCTTGATCGCGGCGATCATCGACTCCTGGTGGCCGTGGGCGGTGTCCACCACGATGGTGTCCGCACCGGCGTCCAGCAGGGCCTTGGCCTTGCCGGCCACGTCGCCGTTGATGCCGACGGCGGCGGCGACGCGCAGCTTGCCGTCCTCGTCCACGGCCGGCGTGTACAGGGTCGCGCGCAGCGCGCCCTTGCGGGTGAGGATGCCGGCCAGCTTGCCGTCCTTGTCGACGGCGGGCGCCAGCTTGCGGTGGGCGGCGTCGAGCTTGTTGAAGGCCTCGCGCGGGTCGATGTCGGCGTCGAGGAGCAGCAGCTCGGTGGACATGACCTCGGACAGCTGGGTGAAGCGGTCCACACCGGTCAGGTCGTGCTCGGTGACCACGCCCACGGGGCGGTGGTCGGCGTCCACGACGACACCGGCGCCGTGCGCGCGCTTGGGGAGCAGGGACAGCGCGTCGGCGACGGTCTGCGTGGGGGCGAGGACGATCGGGGTGTCGAGCACCAGGTGGCGGCCCTTGACCCAGGAGATCACCTCGGCGACGACCTCGATCGGGATGTCCTGCGGGATGACGACGAGGCCGCCGCGGCGGGCCACCGTCTCCGCCATGCGGCGGCCGGCGATCGCGGTCATGTTGGCGACGACGAGGGGGATGGTGGTGCCGGTCCCGTCGGGCGCGCTCAGGTCCACGCCCTGGCGGGATCCGACGGCCGAGCGGCTCGGCACCATGAAGACGTCGTCGTACGTCAGGTCGTACGACGGCTTCTGATCATTGAGGAAACGCATATGTCTGGCTCTCTCACCTGCGGATTTGCGTACAAGGCGGGTGGGGAGTCAGCACCGGACCGCACCGGATCGGGCTGCGGCTCCTAGACCCATCATCCATGATTCACCGGCTCCGTGGTGACCCCGGGCGGGATTCTGTGCCTTTTGACCAGTGGTTCGGGGGACCGTCTGTGCCTTCGGCCAAGCGTCCGGCCGCCCGGCCGAAGGCACGCGGGAGCCGGCGGCTCAGGCGTCCGCGGGCTCGGGGGCGCCGTTCTGCGACGTCTCCCTACCGGCGCCGGCGGACGCCGCCCCGGGGCCGTCGGCGTGGTGCGCGCGGTGGGCCAGGGCGAGGGTGAAGCCGGTGGGCATGAGGGTGAGCCGCTCGTGCACCTTCAGCTGGTAGTCCGCGTGGTCCTCCAGCTCGTAGCGGTGCACCAGCATGGCCAGCACCAGGGTCGCCTCGTGCAGGGCGAACTGCCGGCCCAGGCAGACCCGGGCTCCCGTGCCGAAGGGCTTGTAAACGTGCGCCGGGCGGGCCCGCACCCGCTCGGGGGTGAACCGGTCGGGGTCGAACCGCTCCACGTCGCCGCCCCAGACGGGGTCGCGGTGCAGCATGGGCGTGAACACGACCGCCCAGGCGCCCCGCCGCATGGGGTGGCGGCCGCCGATCACGGTGTCCTCCAGCGCCTCCCGGGCGAAGCCGGGGGCGGTCGGCCACAGCCGCAGCGCCTCCTCCAGGCACCGGCGCACGTGGCGGAGCTTGGTGACCTGCTCGTACGAGGGGTCGGGGTCGGCGCCCCCGCCCCAGACCCGGGCCACCTCCTCCCTGGCCGCGGCCAGCAGCGCGGGGTTCTTGACCAGGTAGTACAGGGCGAAGGACAGGGCGCCCGCGGTGGTCTCGTGCCCGGCGACCAGGAAGGTGATGACCTGGTTGCGGATGTTGGCCGGCGCCAGCCGCTCGCCCGTCTCGGGGTGGGCGGTGTTGAGCATGAGACCGAGCATGTCGTGGGTGCCGGTGTCGCCGTCCGCCATGCGCCGGTGCACGACCTCGTCGACGATCTCCGCCATCAGAGCGGTGTCCTGGGCGTTGCGCCGCTTGGCGCGCCGGGTCAGCAGGGAGCCGATGTAGGGGACCTCGACGGCGTTCTGCTGCGAGAACTTCAGCGCGCGGACCATGGCGCGGACGAAGGGGTGCGGGTCGGCGCGTTCGAACGAGCCGAAGTCGTACCCGAACCCGGCCCGGGCGATGGTCTCCAGCGTCACCTTGGTCATGTCGCGGCTGACGTCGACGGGCGCGCCGCCCACGCAGCGGTCCCAGCTGTCCAGCAGCCGGCGGGTGGCCGCCAGCATCGTCGGGTGGTAGCTCTTGAGCGCCTCGCGGGTGAAGGCGGGTACCAGGATGTCGTGCGCGCGCTGCCAGTTGGGCTCGTGGTGGTACGCCGTGGCCAGACCGTCGCCGGCGATGTCCCGCAGATCCGTCATGGATTCGGCGACGTGCTTGCGGAAACGGGACTCGTCGACGAGCTCGGCGGCCATCGACGAGTCCGAGACGAAGACGAATTCGTGATCGAAGACCTTGCGCCGGAAGATCGGGCCCAGATTCCTGGCGATGTTCATGGTGTCCTGGACAGGGGTGGCCGGATGCGCCCCGACCAGATCACCGAGAAAAGGGATCCGATGGGGTGGATGTGGAATCCGGTGGATGTCCGGCCAACCGTGGCCGCCGTGCCGGTTCGCGGTTTTCATGACGTCACCTGTTCTCTCGTCCTCCGGGGGAGTGCGTTGCCGCAGGGCACCGGCGACCGTCATCGCTCCGTTCGACAATGTGCCTGGTCTATGCGCACGCACGAGGGGGAACCACGTTCTCCGCCGTCGCGGACGGGGGCAACCCCCTAGTGGAATAAAGGCGTTCGATAGGGAGTCGTAGGTGACCGGTAGGGGCTGGCACGGGGCCTGGGGTCTCACTAGGCTCTGCGGCGCAACGGCAACTTTCCCCGCCCGCACGCCACTATGCGCTGGAGGCTCCGTGATCGACAGCTCGTTCAAACCAGAGCGGGATGTGGTCCATTACAACGACTGGGCGCCCACTTACGAGGACAGCAAAGTCCAGCGGATCCGCAACGACATCCACCAGAGTCTGGTCGACTGGGCCGCTTCCTCGGGTATTCAGCCGAAGCGCATCCTGGACGTGGGCTGCGGCACGGGCGCACTGCTGCGGCGGGTCGGCCCTGCATTTCCCGACGCCGAACTGAATGGCGTCGACATCTCACCCAACATGGTGAAGGAAGCCAGCCGCAAGGTGCCCAAGGGCCTGCGGGTCCACTTCCTCCAGGGCCCGGCCGAGAAACTGCCCTTCGAGGACGGCGGTTTCGATCTCGTGGTCACCACGATCTGCTTCCACCACTGGCGGAGCCGGGTCGAGGGAATTGCCGAGGTGCACCGGGTGCTCGCGCCCGGCGGGCGATTCTACATCGCCGACCACTTCGCGATCGGCTGGCTGCGCGCGCTGTTCATCGCCTTTCGCTGCCGCGACCGGTGCCACACGCCGCGCGAGCTCAACCGGATGCTGCGGGACGCCGGTTTCTCGGTGCAGGGCTGGAAGCGGCTGTACAAGCTCTGGGGATGGCTGCCGCTCATCCAGGGCGTGGTGGCGGAGAAGCGCCCGTAGGGCCGTGGACGACGCCGCCCGGCGCGCCCCGGCCGTGAGGACGAGGGGCGCGCCGGGCGGCGTTCGCGTGCGCCCGGGGAGCCGGACGCAGCGCCCGGTTCCCCGGGCGCACGGACGCTTCAGAAGGGGTACGCGGGTACCGCCCCCTGGACCGTCATCCACTGCCACTGCGTGAACTCGTCCCAGCTGTGCAGCACTCCGTGCCGGCTGCCGTTGCCGGACGCGCCCCGGCCGCCGAACGGCACGACGGCGTCGTCGCCGATGGTCTGGTCGTTGACGTGCACGATGCCCGTGCCGAGCCGTTCCGCCACCGCCAGGCCGCGCTCCGGCGATCCGGTGAGGACGCCGGCGGTGAGCCCGTACGCGCAGTCGTTGGCCACCGCGACGGCCGTCTCGACGTCGGGGACCACGACGACCGGTGCGACCGGGCCGAAGATCTCCTCCGTGAACGCGGGCATCCGCGGCGTCACGCCGGTGAGCACCGTGGGCCGGTAGAACGGCCCCTCCCCCGTGCCGCCGGTGCGTACCCGTGCGCCCGCGGCGACCGACTCCCGCACGATGCGTTCCACCCGTTCGCGCTGCGCGGCGTCGACGAGGGGCCCGAGGTCGGGCTTCGCCGTCCACGGGTCACCGGTGCTGAGCCGCTCGGCCCGCCGGGTGAGGTGTTCGACGTAGGCGTCGGCGACGCGCTC
Organism: Streptomyces cinnamoneus; assembly: GCF_002939475.1. NCBI lineage: Bacteria > Bacillati > Actinomycetota > Actinomycetes > Kitasatosporales > Streptomycetaceae > Streptomyces > Streptomyces cinnamoneus. Next base: position 1,223,095 of record NZ_PKFQ01000001.1, read on the forward strand.
CAGCACGATGTGCCGCCCGGCCGTCATGCACACCTGGCCCTGGTGGAAGAAGGCACCGAACGCGCCCGCGGAGGCGGCGGTTCCGGGGTCGGCGTCGTCCAGCACGATCAGCGCGTTGTTGCCGCCGAGTTCCAGGGAGACGCGCTTGAGCGCCCGGCCGGCCGTCTCGCCGATGAGCCGGCCGACGGCGGTGGAGCCGGTGAAGGCGATCATCGCCGTGTCCGGGCTCTCGGTGAGCGCGGCTCCCGCCTCGGCGCCGCCCGGCAGCACGTGCAGTACCCCGGCGGGCAGCCCCGCCTCCTCGAAGAGCCGGGCGACGACCAGGCCGCCGGAGACCGGGGTGTGCAGGTCCGGCTTGAGCACCACCGCGTTGCCGAGGGCGAGGGCGGGCGCCACCGCGCGCATGCCCAGTAGCAGCGGGAAGTTCCAGGGGCTGATCACGCCGACGACGCCCAGCGGGAGCCGCCGGGCGACGCTGTGGCGGCCCGGTACGGACGGCAGCAGATGACCGTGCGGCTGGGTGTGCAGCGAGGCGGCGACCCACAGCTCGTCGAGGACCGCGTCCACTTCGGCCTCGGCCTTGGGGACGACGGCACCGCCCTCGCGCACGATCCACTCGACGACCTCGGCGCGGTGCTCCTCCAGCAGCCGCGCCGCCGCGCGCATCAGTTCGGCCCGCTCGGCCGGCGGTGTCGCCGCCCAGCCCGGCTGTGCCCGGGCCGCCGACGCGGCGGCGGCGCGGACCTCGGCGGCTCCGGCGAGGCCGACGGTGGCCAGGGTGGCGCCGGTGGCGGGTTCGACGGTGTCGGCGGTGCCGGCGGCGGTCGTGCGCCAGCCGTCGCCGTACACCTTGCCGCGCAGGCCGGCGGGGTCGACCAGACGTGTCATGCGGGTCCTCTCTCAGCCTTCGTCGGCGTGCGCGGTGATCGGGACCTCGATCAGGAGGGGGGAGTCCCCCTGGACGGCCTTGGCCACGACCTCGGACAGGTGGCGCGGGTCGGTCACCCGGACCGACTCGACGCCGAAGAAGGCCGCCGCCCGCGTGAAGTCGAGCCGGGGCGGGCCGAGGTCCAGGCCGGGGTAGTGCCCGGCGCGGGTCGCGCGGCTGTCCCGGTCGTCGAGCGTGTGCTTGAGCGTGCGGTACTCGCCGTTGTTCATGACCACGAACGTCACCGGCACGCCGTAGCGGGCCGCGCTCCACAGCCCCTGCAGGCCGAACATCGTGCAGCCGTCGCCCAGGACGGCCACCACCGGGCGCCGCGGGTCGCCGAGCCGGTGGCCGACGGCGCCGCCGACGCCCCAGCCGAGCCCGCCGCCCACGGTGTGGAGCAGGGACCCCGGCGCCTCCAGGCGCAGCACCTCCCGGAGCTTCAGTCCGGTGGTGATCGCCTCTTCGAGGACGACCGCGTCGTCCGGCAGGGCCGCGGCCACCGCGTGGGCGGCGCTCAGCGGGTCGAGCGGCGCGGGCCCGTACCCGGCCAGCACCTCGCTCTCCACGAGGGCACGGCGGAGCTCGGCGGCCCGGCGCAGGGCGTCGGTGCGCTCCCCGGCCGCGGTCACCCGCCCGGTCAGTTCCCCGGCCAGCGCGGCCAGGGTCGGCCGGATCGCGCCGACGAGGCCGAGGGAGACGGGGAAGGCGCGGCCGGGTTCGCCCGGGTCCGGATCGAGCTGGATCACGGTGGCCGTCTCCGGCACCGGTGATCCGGGCGAGTAGTGGTGCGGTGTGAACGCGTGGGCGCCGACGACGAGGACGACGTCGTAGGGGCTGAGCGTCGCCCGGATCTCGGCGTTGACCGGGGCGAGCGCGCCCTGGTGGAGCGGGTGGGTGAACGGGAAGTCGAGCGCGTCGTGCATGGGCTGGTGGTACACGGCGGCGCCGAGCGCCTCGGCGAGCGCGACCAGTTCGGCCACCGCCCCGTCCCGCCCGACCCCGTCCCCGGCGACGATCACGGGCCGTTCGGCGCCGGCCAGCAGCCGGGCGGCGGCCGCCACCTCGGTGGCCGGCCCCTGCGGGGCGAGGACCGACCGGTCCGGCACCTCGACGGGCGTGTCCTCGTCGAGCAGGTCCATGGGGACCGACAGGAACACCGGGCCCGCGGGGGGCTGGACGGCCAACGCGAACGCCCGGCGCAGCATGACCGGGAGGTCGTAGCCGTGCTGGACGTCGAAGACGTGCTTGACGGCGGGCCGGGCGAGCCCGACGAGGTCGCCGGAGAGCATGGGGTCCTGCACGAGGTGGCGCCGGTCCTGCTGGCCGGCGGTGACCACCAGCGGCGTGCGCGAGCGCCGGGCGTTGAGCAGCCCGACGAGGCCGTTGGCCAGGCCGGCGGCCACGTGCAGGCTGACGAACGCCGGCCGGCCGGTGGCGCGGGCGTACCCGTCGGCCATGGCCACGACGGAGGCCTCCTGCACCCCGAGCACGTACTCGATGTCCTCGGCGTCGGTCAGCGCGTCCAGGAACGGCAGTTCGGTGGTGCCGGGGTTGCCGAAGACGCGGTCGACGCCCTCCTCGCGGAGGATGGTGAGCATGGCGTCGAGCGGGGTCATCCGCCGCGCGGCGCCGGGGGGTCTCGCGGCGTTCACCGGGCGCCGGCCCGGTGCGACGACCGCCGGTCGGAGAACCGGTGGACCTTGTGGAGGACGTCCTTGCTGTGGAGCCGGAGCGCCTGGGCCATGGCGAACTCGGCCATGTACGCGCGGAAGGAGTCGACGGGCTCTTCGGCGAGGTTGAGCATGCGCCGGTTGGCGACCACGGCCGGGCTGTCGAGCATGTCCACGCCGTGGTCGACGGCTGCGTCCATCTCGCGCGGGTCGACGACCTCGTCGCACAGCAGCCGTGCCTCGGGCTCGTGTGCCCAGACCTTCCGGCCGCCCAGGATGACGCGCCGGGCCGCGCGGCCGCCCATCAGCCGGGCGAGCCGCAGGTTCGCCACGCCCGGGACGATGCCCTCCTGGGCCGCGGGGAGGCTGAAGTAGGCGTCGGCTCCGGCGACGACGCGGTCGACGGCGAGCAGCAACTGCATGCCCCCGCCGATGGCGAAGGTGTCGACCGCGGCGAGCCAGGGCTTCTCGACGGTCCGTGTCTCCCGGGAGCCGTCCGGCACCTTGAGGCCCCGGACGAACTTGCTGATGTAGCCCAGTTCGCGGCCGAGCAGGAAGTCGGTGTAGGAGATGCGGCCCTCGTGCAGGTAGGTGAGGTTGATGCCGGCGCTGAACACTCTCCTGCCCAGGTAGCGCGGGTGGGTCATCGGGGCGCCCCGCAGCACTCCCACCGTGACCTCGTCGTCGAGCAGGGCCAGGTCGACGGCGGTTTCCATGTCCGCGATGAGCTCGTTGTCCTCGGCGTTGAGGAAGAGCTGGTTGTGGATGGTCAGGTGGGCCGCCGGGCCGCGGCGTTCCAGGTGGACCGTGCCCAGGTCCACTTCGCCGGTCGCCTGGAAGCCGGGCAGCAGTTCCTCGGCCCGGGGCGTGGGGCGGAGCATGCTGTCGATGAGGTGCCGGCCCGTCGAGGGCGTCCCCAGCAGGGCGCGGAAGAAGATGCCCTGATCGATTTCGAGCCCTTCCTTGTGGGCCTGGACGAGCCCCTCCTCGGCCTCGGTCTCCTTCCTGGAGGGCACGAGTCCGGGAAACGCCTCGGCTGCGGCGTACGCCAGTTCGCCCAGGCGGGGATGGGCCGTGCCGTCGTCGGTCAACTGCCGGTAGACGGCTTCGGTGTGGGGCTGGAGGAAGCGGGAGCGGGCCAGGCGCGCGGCCTCGTGGACCAGCTCGCCGGTGTGCAGCTGTTCCGGGTCGCGGTCGGCCTTCGCCGGGAGGGCGGCCAGCAGGTCCCGGCCGTGCCGGGTGTAGGCGTCGAGTGCGGCCGCGTCCGCGGCGAGCTCGCCGGTCGGCTCGGGTACGGCGGCCCGCCACGCGTCGTGCGCGGCCGGCGGGGTGCCGCCACTGCGGGTCATCGCGCTGTTCTCGCTCTCTTCAGGGGGCGGTGGGGTCGGCGGGCGCCGTGGGACCGGTGGGCCGGGCGCGCCGCAGGGCGCGGTCGCAGGCCGCGAGGTGGGCGCCCAGCGCCTCCTCGAAGCTGGTGGTGGTCGCGTCCAGCAACAGTCTGCGCCTGACGGCGAGTTCGGTACCAGTGAGGTGGGTGAGGGAGGCGGCCTTGGCGGCCACCGCGGAGTCCGTGTCGTCGACCACGTCGTCCAGCACGCCGAGCTGGAGCGCCTGGGTGGCGGAGATCTCGCCGCCGAACAGCACCAGGTGCCGGGCGCGGGTGGGGCCGAGCTGGTTGGCCAGCCGGTGGACCAGCATGCCCGGCCACGGTTCGCCGTCCCGGCCCGGCAGGGAGAGCCGCATGGCGCTGCCGCCGATACGGTAGTCGCAGGCCAGCAGGACCTCGAGCGCGGGACCGCCGGCGGCCCCGGCGGCGACCGCGACGGTGACCGCGCCGACCCGCTCCAGCCTGCGCAGCGCCCGTTCCCACTTGTTGACCAGGTGGATGCCCACCTCGCCCGGCCACCCGGTGCCCGGCGTCACGGCCGTGGCGTCGCCCAGCCGGATCACGGCCACCGCGCTGCCGCCGGCGTCCTCGATCCGGTCGCACAGCCCGTCGAGCTCGCCGATCAGGAATTCGGACAGGGGTTGCGCGGTGTCGACGCCGAGGGCGAGGCGGTGCGATCCGCCGTTCTCCACCGTCGGTTCCGGGGACATGTTCTGCATGATGTGAACCACACCTCCGTCAGCGATTGCCCCGCACATCGGCCGGGCCGGGGCGTAACCGTACGAGCCGGCCGGTCAATACCGCAGGAGAGCCGTTTCTATGGTCGATCCCGGGCCCATGGTCATAAAGATTCCGTAGTCCCCCTCCTCGACCACGCCCTCGTCCAGCAGGCGGGCGTAGGAGAAGAGGAAGGAACCGCTCGACAGATTCCCGTAGTCCCGCAGCACGCCCGTCGTGTGGCGCACGTCGTGTCGGGTGAGGCCGAGGTTGACCGTGACGGAATCGATGACCTTCTTGCCACCGGAGTGAACGATCCAGTGCGCGATGTCGCTCCGCCGTATTCCGGTTCCCTCAAGCAACCTTCCGACCACGGATTCGGCGTGCGCACCGACCACGTACGGCACGTCGCGGTCGAGGAAGAAGCTGAATTTCCCGGCGTCGTCGTCCCAGTCGTAGCGCATCGCGTCGACGGCGTCGGGAATGATGCAGCTGGCGAACTTGAGCACCGTCGGGCAGCTGTCGCCCGGCCCGTATCCCCCGGGCGCGCGGTCCGGGCCGCCGGAGATCAGCGCCAGCGCTCCCGAGCCGTCGCCGAAGAGGCTGTTGACGACCGAGCTGCGCATGGTCCCGTCGAAGACGTACGCCGCCGAGCACGCCTCCACGCACAGCAGGACGGCCAGCTCGCCGGGGTGGGTGCTGGACCAGCCGGCCACCGCGCCGAGGCCGTTGAGGCCCGCGTTGCAGCCCATGCCGACGACGTCGAGCCGGGCGCAGTCCTGCCGCAGCCCCAGTTCCTTGATGATCAGGGCGCTGAAGCCCGGCGTCATGAAGCCGGTGGTGGAGACGCAGCACAGGTAGCGCACGTCGTCGAGTTCGGCGTCCGCGCGCTTGAGGCACGCCTGCAGCGCGCGCATGCCCATGTCGAGACCCGTGGTGCGGTGCTTGCGCAGCAGTTCGCCCTGGGCCTCGTCGCGCCGGTCGCCGGCGGCGTCGACCGGCGGCAGGGTCAGGTGGCGGCGCTCGATGGCACTGTTCATAAAGACCGAACGAATCTTGGGATCCGTCACCTTGAAGAATTCCAGGAGTTCGGACTGGGAATAGGAGAACGGCGGTACCGCGGTTCCCACGCCGACGATCCGCGGCCGGGGTATCGAATTACCGGATTCCTCGTCCGCACAACGGCCGGCCGGCATCAACACGTCAACCGGCCCAACGGGCGGTGCCATAGGTCACCTTCGTCCCATAGAAATGGCGCTGCCAGCTCTGATAGCGCGCCCCGTCGTCTGGTAGCCGTCGCCGACCGTACCGCAATGCCCCGGAACGCAACCCGCGGCTAAGGGGCGGGAAAGGGGACGGCTAACCCACTAGGGGTTGCCAGGGGAAGGGTAGGGGCTTGGTCGACCGGCTCCGGCACGATATTGATAAGTCAGCTGCGACCGTCGTAAACATAATTGCCCGAGCCCGTGCTCTCGGATGTACAGGAGCTTGCATGTTGCGTACCGAGCTGATGCAGCCGCTGCCCCGATTGTTGGTGGCACAGGCCGCTCGCTTCGGCGACAAGGCCGCTTTCCGTGATCCGCAGCGCGTGGTGGGCTACGCCGAACTCGAGCTGCGCACCGGCCGGATCGCCGGGCACCTGGCGGACGTGGGTCTGGCCACGGGCGACCGGGCGGCGATCTACCTCGGCAACCGCGTCGAGACGATCGAGTGCTACCTGGCCGTCGCCCGCGCCGGCGGCGTCGGGGTCCCGCTCCATCCCCAGTCGGCCGACGCCGAGTTGCGCCACCTGCTGGGCGACAGCGGCGCCCGCGTGGTCTTCACCGACCGGTTCCGGCTCGAACAGGTCCGCAGGTGCTGGGCCGGCGACGACGCGCTGGCGGTCGTGGTGGTCGACGACGACGGCGAACCGCACGACGCCGCGGAACCGGCGGACGCCGCCCCCGTCGAGGCGTCGTTCGAGGAGTGGGCCACCACCGCGCCCGCCACGGCGGCCCGCGACGACCTCGGCCTCGACGACCCGGCGTGGATCCTGTACACCTCGGGCACCACGGGCGAGCCCAAGGGCGTCGTCTCCACCCAGCGCAGCTGCCTGTGGTCGGTGGCCGCCTGCTACGCCCCGGTCCTCGGGCTCTCCCCCGACGACCGCGTGCTGTGGCCGCTGCCGCTGTTCCACAGCCTGGCGCACATCCTCTGCGTGCTGGGCGTCACCGCGACCGGCGCGACGGCGCACATCCTGCCGGGCGTCTCGGCGGAGGACGTCCTCGACGAGGTGCGGGGCGGGGACCACACCTTCCTGGTCGGGGTCCCGACGATGTACCGCTACCTGCTGGACGAGGCGGGGGCCGACGGGCTGCCCCTGCCGGCCCTGCGCATCTGCCTGACCACGGGTTCGGGTGCGGGCGAGACGCTGCGGCGCGACTTCGAGGAGCGGTTCGGGGTTCCGCTGGTCGACAGCTACGGCAGCACGGAGACCTGCGGCGCGATCACCGTCAACTGGCCGACCGGCACCCGGCCCGCGGGCTCGTGCGGCCTGCCGGTGCCCGGCCTGTCCCTGCGCCTGGTCGACCCGGACGACGGCCGCGACGTCGCACCGGGCGAGGAGGGCGAGATCTGGGTCAGCGGCCCCAGCCTCATGACGGGCTACCACGGGCGCCCGGAGGAGACCGCCACCGCCGTCACCGACGGCTGGTACCACACGGGCGACCTGGGCCGCCGCGACGAGTTCGGCTACCTGAGCATCACCGGCCGCATCAAGGAACTCATCATCCGGGGCGGCGAGAACATCCACCCCGGCGAGGTCGAGGACGTGCTGTTGCGGCTCGACGGCGTCGCCGACGCGGCGGTGGTCGGCCGGGCGCACGAGGTGCTGGGCGAGGTGCCGGTCGCCTGCCTGGTCCCCGCCGCCGGTGCCGTCCTGGACCCGGAGGCGGTCTTCGCCGCGTGTGCCGAGCGGCTGGCCTACTTCAAGGTGCCCGAGGAGCTCTACACCACAGACGCGATCCCGCGCACCGGCTCCGGAAAGGTCACCCGCCACGCACTGCGGGACCGGCCGGGCACCCTGCTGGCCGCGCGCGAGCCGGCCGAGGCGGCGGCGCCCGTGCGGAAGGACGCCGACCCGGGGGCCGCGGCGGCGTTCCGGGCGCGCCTGTCCGGGCTGGGACCGGCCGACCGGCGACGGGCCCTGCTGGACCTGGTGCGCGAGGAGACGGCCGCCGTGCTCGGCGGTGTCACCCCCGGTGAGATCCACGCGACGCGCGCGTTCAAGGAGTTCGGCTTCGACTCGGCGAGCGCGGTGCGCCTGCGCGGCCGGCTGGCGGACGCCACGGGGCTGCGGCTGCCGTCGACGCTCGTCTTCGACCGGCCGACCCCCGCCGCCGTCGCCGACCACCTCCACGCGGGTCTGTACGGCACGCCCACCCCGGCGGCCCGGTCGCGCGGCCGGGCGGCGGCGCATGCCGAGCCCATCGCGATCGTCGGCATGAGCTGCCGTTTCCCCGGCGGGGTGGCGTCGCCGGAGGAGCTGTGGCGGTTGGTCGCCGACGGCGTCGACGCGATCGGGGGGTTCCCGGCGGACCGCGGCTGGGACGTGGACGCGCTGTACGACCCCGACCCCGACGCGCCCGGCAAGACCTACGTCCGCGAGGGCGGTTTCCTCGGGGACGCCGCCGGATTCGACGCGGCCTTCTTCGGGATCAGCCCGCGTGAGGCCCTCGCCATGGACCCGCAGCAGCGGCTGCTGCTGGAGACCTCGTGGGAGGCCGTCGAGCGGGCCGGCATCGACCCGGTGGCCGTGCGCGGCAAGGCCGTCGGCGTGTACGCGGGTGCGATGTTCCACGACTACGCGGCGGCGCACGGCGACCAGGGGGCGGAGGGCCTGGAGGGCTACCTCGGCACCGGCAGCGCGGGCAGCGTCATCTCCGGCCGGGTGGCCTACGCGCTCGGCCTGGAGGGGCCGGCGGTCACGGTCGACACGGCGTGCTCGTCGTCGCTGGTGGCCCTGCACTTCGCCGCGCAGGCGCTGCGGGGCGGCGAGTGCGAGCTGGCGCTGGCCGGCGGGGTGGCCGTCATGGCGACGCCAGGCGTGTTCGTCGACTTCAGCAAGCAGCGCGGCTTGGCCGCCGACGCCCGCTGCAAGTCCTTCGCTGCGGCCGCCGACGGCACCGGCTGGTCCGAGGGGGTGGGCATGGTGCTGCTGGAGCGGCTGTCCGACGCACACCGCAACGGCCACCATGTCCTCGCGGTCATACGCGGCTCCGCCGTCAACCAGGACGGCGCCTCCAACGGCCTCACCGCCCCCAACGGGCCGTCTCAGGAACGCGTCATCCACGCCGCCCTCACCAACGCCCGCCTCACCCCCGCCGACGTCGACGCCGTCGAAGCCCACGGCACCGGCACCCGCCTCGGCGACCCCATCGAAGCCCAGGCACTCCTCGCCACCTACGGCCAGAACCGCCCCACCGACCACCCCCTGTGGCTCGGCTCCCTCAAGTCCAACATCGGCCACGCACAGGCCGCCGCCGGCATCGGCGGCGTCATCAAGATGGTCGAGGCCATGCGCCACGGCACCCTCCCCCGCACCCTCCACGTCGACCAGCCCACGACGGAAGTCGACTGGTCGTCCGGCGCCGTCGCGCTCCTCACCGAGGCCCGGTCCTGGCCCGAGACGGGCCGCCCCCGCCGCGCCGCCGTCTCCTCCTTCGGCGTCAGCGGCACCAACGCCCACCTCATCCTCGAACACACACCCGAGGAAGAGGCCGCCGCGCCGGACGACGCCGCCGCGCCCCCGGCAGGGGCCGTTCCGTGGGTGCTGTCCGCCCGTACGGACGCCGCCCTGCGCGAGCAGGCCGCGCGTCTGCACGCCCATCTCACCGAACGGCCCGGGCTGGAGCCGGCCGGGGTGGCCCGGGCGCTGGCCCTGCGCACCGGCTTCGCCCGGCGTGCCGTGATCACGGGCGGCGACCGGGAGCGGCTGCTGGCCGGCCTGACGGCCCTCGCGAACGGTGAACCCGTTCCCGAGGTGCCGACGGGCTCCGCCGCCCCCGAGCCCCGCGTGGTGTTCGTCTTCCCGGGCCAGGGCACGCAGTGGCGCGGCATGGCGGTGGAACTGCTGGACTCCTCGCCGGTGTTCGCCGAGTCGGTGGGTGCGTGTGCCGAGGCGCTGGCGGAGTACGTCGACTGGAACCTGCTGGACGTCCTGCGGGACGCCCCCGGCGCGCCGCCCCTGGAACGGGTCGACGTCGTGCAGCCCGTGTCCTTCGCCGTCATGGTGTCGCTGGCGAAGCTGTGGCGGTCCTGCGGGGTCGAGCCGGACGCGGTGATCGGGCACTCCCAGGGCGAGATCGCGGCCGCCTGCGTGGCGGGTGCCCTGGGTCTCGCGGACGCCTGCCGCGTGGTGGCCCTGCGCAGCCGGGAACTGCTGGCGCTGGCCGGGCGCGGCGGCATGGTGTGGCTGTCCGCCTCCGCCGAACGGGCCGCCGAGTTGCTGGCGCCCTGGGAGGGCCGGCTGTCGGTCGCGGCGGTCAACGGGCCCTCGTCGGTGGTGGTGTCGGGCGAGGCCGCGGCTCTCGACGAGTTCGAGCGCAAGCTCGCCCGTGCCGGGGTGTGGCGCTGGCGCGTGCCGGGCGTGGACTTCGCCGCGCACTCGCCGCAGATCGACGACATCGCCGCGGAGCTGCGCGACGTCCTGGCCCCCGTGAAGCCCGGGCCGGTGCGGCTGCCGTTCTTCTCCACGGTCGACTGCCGCTGGGCCGAGGGCCCCGAACTGGACGGCGCCTACTGGTTCCGCAACCTGCGCGAGACCGTGCGGTTCGAGGCGGCGACGGCCGCGCTGCTGACGGCCGGACACTCGGTGTTCATCGAGGTGAGCGCCCACCCCGTCCTCATCCAGGGCATCCACGAGACGGTCGACGCCACGGGGACGCCGGCGGTCGCCTTCGGCACCCTCCAGCGTGAGCAGGGCGGACCGGGCCGCTGGCTCACCGCCCTCGGGCAGGCGTGGACCGCCGGGGTGCCCGTGGCGTGGCGCGAGCTGACCGGAGCGGGCGGCCGGGCCGACCTGCCGACGTATCCGTTCGAGCACCGGCACTACTGGTCCGTGCCGGCCGTGGGATCCCGCGGCGACGTACGGTCCGCGGGTTTGGAGGACACCGGCCACCCCCTGCTCGGGGCGAGCGTCGCCCTGCCCGGGTCCGACGGTCTGGTGCTGACCGGCCGGCTGTCCCGGCGCACCCACCCGTGGCTGGCCGACCACGCGGTGTCCGGCACGGCGCTGCTGCCGGGCTCGGCGTTCATGGAGCTGGCGCTGCGCGCCGCCGACCAGGCGGGCTGCCGCAGCGTGGAGGAGCTGGCCCTGGAAGCGCCGATGCCGCTGCCGGAACAGGGCGGCCTCGCGGTGCGGGTGGAGGTCGGTGCGGCGGACGGGACGGGTCGGCGCCCCGTCAGCGTCCACTCCCGCGGGGACGAGCCGGACGCGCCGTGGACCCGCCACGCGACCGGGTTCCTCGCCGCCGACGGCGACGGTGCTCCGCCGCCCCTGGCCGAGTGGCCGCCGCACGGGGCGACGCCGGTGGACGTGGACGGCGCCTACATCCGGCTCGCCGAGCGCGGTTTCTCCTACGGCCCCGCCTTCCAGGGGCTGCGGGCGGTGTGGCGCAGGGGCGAGGAGTTGTTCGCGGAGGCCGCGCTGGACGAGGAGTCCGCGGCGGAGGCCGACGCGTACGGCCTGCATCCGGCGCTCCTCGACTCCGCCCTGCACGCCATGGAACTGGCGGCCGGCGACGGGCAGGGCGAACCTGCCGGGGGCCGGCTGGCGTTCTCGTGGAGCGGCATGGCCCTGCACGCGGTCGGGGCGGCCGCGATCCGGGTCCGGCTGGTCCCGGCCGGGCCGGACGCCGTCTCGGTCACCGTGGCCGACAGCACGGGCGCCCCGGTCGCCTCCATCGCGTCCGTGGTGCTGCGCGCCGTGGAAGGCCGGCGGCTGTCCGCCACCGCGACGAGCGGCGGGGGCACGGACCTGTTCCACGTCGACTGGACGCCGGTGGCGCGCCGCACGGCGGGTGACGGCGGCTGGTGGGCGGTCGTCGGCCCCGACCCCCTCGGGGTGGCGGAGGCGGTACGGGCCGCGGGCCGCGAGGTGCGGGAGTTCACGGATCTGACCGATCTGGACGGGCTGCGCGAGGCGCTGGCCCCGGGCTCGCCCCTGCCCGAGGTCGTGTGCGCCGCTCTCGCCACACCGGCACCCACGCCCGAGACGACGTCCGGTGACCTTCCCGGCGCGGCCCGCGCCGCGACCGGCCGGGCCCTGGAGCTGGTGCGGAGCCGGCTCGGCGACGACCGCCTCGGCTCGTCGCGCCTGGTGCTGCTGACCCGGCAGGCGGTGGCGGCCGGCGACGACGACTCCGTCGTCGACCTCGCGTACGCGCCGGTGTGGGGGCTGGTGCGTGCGGCGCAGTCGGAGCACCCGGACCGGTTCGTGCTCGTGGACGTGGACGCGGCGCGTCCGGCGTGGGGGGAGGCCCTCGTCGCCGCCGTCGCGTCCGGCGAGACGCAACTGGCCGTCCGTGGTGGCGAGGTGCTCGCCCCGCGTCTGGCCCGCACCACCGGTGCTCCCGGGGCGGCGGACCCGTTCGCCGGCTGGGACCCCGACGGCACCGTGCTCGTCACGGGCGGGACCGGCGGCCTCGGCGCGCTGGTCGCCCGGCACCTGGTCACCGCACACGGCGTCCGCCGGCTCCTGCTGGTCAGCCGCCGGGGCGCCGACGCGCCGAACGCCCGTGACGTCACCGACGAACTGACGGCTCTGGGCGCCGTGGTGGACGTGGCCGCGTGTGACGTGGCCGACGAGGACGACGTGGCCTCCGCGCTCTCCCTCGTTCCGGCGGGGCATCCGCTGACCGCGGTCGTGCACACCGCCGGGCTCGTCGACGACGGGGTCGTCGGTTCGCTGACCGCCGGGCAGATCGACGCGGTCTTCCGGCCCAAGGTCGACGGCGCCCTGAACCTGCTGCGGCTGACCGGACCGGACGGCCTCACCGCGTTCTTGATGTTCTCGTCGGCCGCCGCCGTCTGCGGCAGCCCCGGGCAGGGCAACTACGCGGCCGCCAACGCCTTCCTCGACGCGCTGGCCCACCACGAGCGGGCGAGGAGCGGGCCGGCGCCCGTCGTCACGTCGCTCGCCTGGGGGGTGTGGGCCGAGGAGAGCGGCATGGCGGGCCGCCTGGACGCCGCCGACCTGCGCAGGCTGGCCCGCGCCGGAGCGGCCGCCATGACCGCCGAGCAGGGGCTGGCCCTGTTCGACCGGGCCTGCGGTGCCGGCCGGGCGAGTGTCGTACCGATGCGGGTCGACCTCCAGGCGCTGCGCGCCCGGGACCACGACGCGGTGCCCGGCCTCTTCCGGAACCTGCTCGCCACGCGCCGCCGGGCGGCCGCGCCCGCGGCGGAGAGTCCCTCGTCGTTCGCGGCGCGCCTGGCGGCCATGGCGGAGGAACAGCGGCTTCGGGCCCTCCTCGACGTCGTCCGCGCGAACGCCGCGACCGTCCTGGGTCACGCGTCCGCCGAGGAGATCGCCGAGGACCGCACGTTCCGCGAGCTGGGCTTCGACTCGCTGACGGCCGTCGAGTTCCGCAACCGGCTCAGCACCGTGACCGGGCTGCGCCTGCCCGCGACCCTGATCTTCAACCACCCCACGCCGGCCGTACTCGCGTCCTACCTGCTCGGCGAGACCCTCGGCGACGCCGGAGCCCCCGCCGACGCGGCGTCGGCCCCGGCACCGGCGGTCCTCGTGGACGACGAGCCCATCGCGGTCGTGGGCATGAGCTGCCGCTACCCGGGCGGGGTCACCTCACCGGAGGACCTGTGGCGCCTGGTGGCCGACGGCACCGACGCGGTGAGCGGCTTCCCCACCGACCGCGGCTGGGACGTGACGGCGGCCTACGACCCCGATCCGGACGCCCCGGGCAAGACCTACGTCCGCGAGGGCGGGTTCCTGGACGACGTCGCCGGTTTCGACGCGGACTTCTTCGGGATCAGCCCCCGCGAGGCCCTCGCCATGGACCCGCAGCAGCGGCTGCTGCTGGAGACCTCGTGGGAGGCCTTCGAGCGGGCCGGCATCGAGCCGACGGCCGTGCGCGGCACGCCGGTCGGCGTCTACGCCGGCACCCACGGGCAGGACTACGCCGAGCTGCTGGCGCGTGCCGACGACAGCCTTGAGGGCTACCGCGACACGGGCAACGCGGCGAGCGTCGTCTCAGGCCGCATCTCCTACACCCTGGGTCTGGAAGGCCCCGCGGTCACGGTGGACACGGCGTGCTCGTCCTCACTGGTGGCCCTGCACCTGGCGGTACAGGCCCTGCGCAACGGCGAATGCGAGCTGGCGCTGGCCGGCGGCGTCGCGGTGGTCTCCACCCTGGACGGCTTGATCGCCTTCAGCCGTCGTCGCGGCCTGGCGGCGGACGGACGCTGCAAGGCCTTCTCGGAGACAGCCGACGGCTTCGGCTTCGCCGAGGGTGTGGGGGTGTTGTTGCTGGAGCGGTTGTCGGACGCGCGGCGCAACGGCCGGCGGATCCTGGCGGTCGTGCGGGGGTCGGCGGTCAACCAGGACGGCGCGAGCAACGGCCTGACGGCACCGAACGGCCCCTCGCAGGAACGAGTGATCCGAGCGGCACTGGCAAACGCACGCCTGACCCCGAACGATGTGGACGCGGTCGAAGCCCACGGAACAGGCACACGACTGGGCGACCCCATCGAGGCACAAGCCCTCCTGGCCACCTACGGACAAGGACGGCCGGAGGACCGGCCCCTGTGGCTGGGCTCGCTCAAGTCCAACATCGGCCACGCCCAAGCCGCAGCAGGCGTCGGCGGCGTCATCAAAATGATCCAGGCCATGCGCCACGGCACCCTGCCACCCACCCTCCACGTCGACGAACCGAACAGCGAGGTGGACTGGTCGGCCGGCGGGGTTCGGCTGCTGACGGAGACGTGCGGCTGGCCGGAGGTCGAGCGTCCGCGGCGGGTGGGTGTGTCGTCGTTCGGGATCAGCGGAACCAACGCCCACGTCATCCTGGAACAGGCACCACCAGAGACAGTGGAGGAGCAGGCGCCCGCCACTGGGCAGAGCGACGTGGTCGTGCCCTGGGTCGTCTCGGGCAAGACCGAAGCAGCCGTCGACGAACAGCTCGCACGGCTACGCCAATGGGCCCAGCAACGGCCGGACGCCCGGCCAGTCGACGTCGCCCACGCCTTGGCCACGAGTCGCACGCACTTCGAATACCGGGCCGCGGTCGTAGGCCGAACCCACGAAGAACTTGTCACCGCGCTGGCCTCGCCCGCATCGGTCTTACGAGGCCGGCGACAAGGCCGCGAACTGGCGGTCCTCTTCGCGGGACAGGGCTCACAACGCCCCGGCATGGGACGCGAACTCCACGCCACCTACCCAGCCTTCGCCGACGCCTTCGACGCCATCCGCACCGAACTCGACCAACACCTAGACCTGCCACTCACCCACATCATGTGGCACGACACCACCGGCCTACTCCACCAAACCGCCTATACCCAGGCCGCGCTCTTCGCCCTCGAAACAGCCCAATACAGGCTCATAGAAAGCTGGGGACTACGGCCAGAGGCACTGCTCGGGCACTCGATCGGGGAACTCACCGCAGCCCACGTCGCCGGCATCTGGTCTCTCGAAGACGCCTGCACCCTGGTCGCCGCACGCGGACGCCTCATGCAAACCCTCCCCACCAGCGGCACCATGACCGCCCTCCAAGCCACAGAAAACGAAATCGCTCCTCTTCTCAACGAGCGAGTGAGCCTGGCAGCCATCAACGGCCCCTCATCCGTCGTCATCTCCGGCGACAAAGACGCCGTCGACACCATCGCAACAACCGTCACCAACTGGGGCCGCAAAACCAAGAAACTCCACGTCAGCCACGCCTTCCACTCCCCCCACATGGACCCCATACTCGACGAATTCCAAACCATCGCCGAGTCCCTCACCTACCACCCACCCCAGCTGACCATCATCTCCAACCTCACCGGCCAACCCACCACCACCGACACCCTCACCCCCACCTACTGGACCCACCACATCCGCCAACCCGTCCGCTTCAACGACGGCCTCACCCACCTCACCACCCACACCCTCCTCGAACTCGGCCCCGACAGCACCCTCACCGCCCTCACCCAACCAACCCACCCCCACACCACCGCCACCCCCCTCCTCCGCAAAAACCACCCCGAACCCCACACCACCATCACCGCCCTCACCCACCTCCACACCACCGGCACCACCCCCAGCTGGAACACCCTCCTCCCCACCACCCACCCCACCCACGACCTCCCCACCTACCCCTTCCAACACCACCACTACTGGCTGGAACCCTCGCGCCCCGCCGGCTCGCCCACCGGTTCCGCAGCGGACCCGGCCGACGCCGCGCTCTGGGCCGCGATCGAGAGCGGTGACCTCGACGCGCTCGCCGAGACCCTCGCGCTCGCGTCCGACGCACCGCTGACCGCGGTCGTCCCCGCTCTGGCCGCCTGGCGGCGCGGCAACCGCGACCGTTCCACCCTCGACTCCTGGCAGTACCGCGAGACGTGGCGCCGCTTGCCCGCCGGTCCAGCCACCGCGTCCGCCCCCGACCTCTCCGGCACCTGGCTCCTGGTGGCCCCGCCCGGGCACGACGGCCTCGCCGACGGCCACTCCCTGGTCGCCGCCTGCGCCGCCGCGCTCGCCGACCACCGGGCCGAGGTCGTGTGCGTCGCGCCCGCCACCACGGTCGCGGACCGCACCGAGTTCGCCGATCTCGTCCGTACCGCTCTCGCCGGTCGCGGCCCCGTCGCCGGTGTGCTGTCCCTGCTGGCTCTGGACGACCGGCCGCATCCCGCGCACCCGTCCGTGCCCGCCGGGCTCGCCGCCACCGCCGCGCTGGTGCAGGCCCTGGGCGACTGCGGGATCGGCGCCCCCCTGCACGTCGCGACCACCGGAGCCGTCCACGTCGACCGCGCGGACTCCCCCGTCCTCGCGACCGCCGCCCAGTTCTGGGGCTTCGGCAGGGTCGTCCAGCTCGAACACCCCGACCGCTGGGGCGGTCTCCTCGATCTGCCCGCCGACCTCGATCCCGCTCTGCGTGCCCGGTTCGCCGCTGCGCTCCGCTCCCCCGCCGAGGCGGAGGTCGCCCTGCGTTCCTCCGGCACGTACGCGCGGCGTCTGGTGCGTGCGCCGCTCGGCGCGACGGCGACCGGTGGCTGGAAGCCCCGTGGCACCGTACTGGTGACGGGGGGCACGGGTGCCGTCGGCGGGCAGGTGGCCCGTTGGCTGGCCGGTCAGGGCGCGGAGCATCTGCTGCTCGTCGGCCGGAGCGACCGTGCGGCCGTGGGTGCGGCGGAGTTTGCGGAAGAGCTGCGGGCCGCGGGCGCAGGTGTGACGTTCGCGGCGTGCGACGTCGCCGACCGTGCCGCCCTTGAGCGGCTGCTGGCCGACGTGCCGGCGGACCGCCCGTTGTCGGCGGTGGTGCACGTGGCCGGGGCCCTGGACGACGGGGTCGTGGACGCGCTGGACGCGGAACGGTTCGCCGCTGTCTTCCGGTCGAAGGTGACCGGTGCGTGGAACCTGCACGAGCTGACCGCCGGTCTCGAACTGGACGCGTTCGTGCTCTTCTCGTCCCTGGCCGGCGTGCTCGGCGCCGCCGGGCAGGGCAACTACGCGGCCGCCAACGCCTCCTTGGACGCCCTCGCCCGGCACCGGCGCTCGCTCGGTCTGCCCGCGACGTCCCTCGCCTGGGGGGCGTGGGCCGGAGCCGGCATGGCGGCCGGTGACGGCGTCGCCGACCGGCTGCGGCGCACGGGGCTGCTGCCGATGGACCCGGAAGTCGCCGTCACCGCCCTGGCCCGGGCCGTCGGTCACGACGAGGCGTGTCTGGTCGTGGCCGCACTCGACTGGGAGGTCTTCCCCCTGTCCTGGCCGGCGTCCCGGCCGTACGCCGTGCTCGCCGAGCTGGCCGCGCCGTCCGGTGCGGGGGCCGACGCCTCGCGGGACGACCACCGCACGCCGCTGCTGCGGCGACTGGCGGAGGCCGCCGAGGGCAACGAGCGGCGGCGCGTGCTGCTGGAAGCCGTACGGGGCGAGGTCGCGGCGGTGCTGGGGCACGCGGCGCCGGACGCCGTCGGGCCGGACCGTGCGTTCAGCGCGCTCGGCTTCGACTCGCTGACCGCCGTGGAGCTGCGGAACCGGCTCGGTGCCGCCACGGGCCTGGCGCTGCCGGCGACGCTGACGTTCAACCACCCCACTGCGGCCGCGCTCGCCGACCATCTGCTGGCCGAGCTGACGGACGGCGTGCCCACGCCGGACGCGCCGGCGGCGCGGCCCGCCCTCGCGCCGGCCGACGACGACCCGATCGCGATCATCGGCATGAGCTGCCGCTTCCCGGGCGGAGTGCGATCGCCCGGTGAGCTGTGGCGGCTGGTGGCCGAAAGTGTGGACGCGGTGTCCGGCTTCCCCGCGGACCGTGGCTGGGACGTCGGGGCGCTCTACGACCCGGACCCCGACCGGCCCGGCACGACGTACGTCCGTGACGGCTCCTTCGTCGACGACGTCGCCGGTTTCGACGCGGACTTCTTCGGGATCAGCCCGCGCGAGGCCCTCGCCATGGACCCGCAGCAGCGGCTGCTGCTGGAGACGTCGTGGGAGGTGTTCGAGCGGGCCGGCATCGCGCCGTCGGCGGTGCGCGGCAGGCCGGTGGGCGTGTTCGTGGGCACCAACGGCAACGACTACGGCGCTCTCCTGCGGGGCGTTCCCCAGGAGTTGGAGGGGCACGTCGGCACGGGCAACGCGGCGAGCGTGGCCTCCGGCCGCATCTCCTACGTGCTCGGTCTGGAGGGGCCCGCGGTCACCGTGGACACGGCGTGCTCGTCGTCCCTGGTCGCCCTGCACCTGGCCGCGCAGGCGCTGCGCGGCGGGGACTGCGAGCTGGCGCTGGCGGGCGGTGTCACGGTGATGTCCGCCCCGGACGCCTTCGTGGAGTTCAGCCGGCAGCGGGGGCTGGCCGAGGACGGCCGGTGCAAGGCGTTCGCGGCGGGCGCGGACGGCACGGCGTGGGGCGAGGGCGTGGGCGTCCTGCTGGTGGAGCGGCTGTCGGACGCGGTGCGCAACGGACACGAGGTGCTGGCCGTCGTGCGGGGGTCCGCCGTGAACCAGGACGGCGCGTCGAACGGTCTGACGGCACCCAACGGGCCGTCCCAGGAACGGGTGATCCGGCAGGCGCTGGCCGGCGCGGGACTGACGGCGGCCGACGTGGACGCCGTCGAGGCCCACGGCACCGGCACCCGCCTCGGCGACCCCATCGAAGCACAGGCACTCCTCGCCACCTACGGCCAAGACCGCCCCACCGACCACCCCCTCTGGCTCGGCTCCGTCAAATCCAACATCGGCCACACCCAAGCCGCCGCCGGCGTCGCCGGCGTCATCAAAATGGTCGAAGCCATGCGCCACGGCACCCTGCCGCCGACCCTGCACGTCGACCAGCCCACCCCGCACGTGGACTGGTCGGCCGGTGCCGTGAAGCTGCTGACGGCCGCGCGGAGCTGGCCGGAGGCCGGGCGTCCGCGGCGGGCCGGGGTGTCGTCCTTCGGCATCAGCGGCACCAACGCCCACGTCATCCTGGAGCAGGTACCGGCCGGCCGTGACCAGGTGCCCGGCGCGGACGAGGGGCGGTGGGTGCCGCCCGCCGTTCCCGTCGTGCTGTCCGCGGCCACGCCGCGGGCGCTGCGGGCCCAGGCCGCCCGGCTGGGCGCGCACCTCGCGGAGTATCCCGAGGCGGCCCTGCTGGACGTCGCGCACTCGCTGGCCACGGGCCGTGCCGCGCGCGAGCACGGCGCGGTCGTGGTGGCGGCGGACCGGGAGGAGCTGACCCGGGTGCTGGCGGCCGTGGGCGAGAGCGGCTCGGCGCCCGGCTTCGTCACCGACGTGCGCGGCGAGGGCGGTCTGGCGCTGCTGTTCTCCGGTCAGGGCTCGCAGCGGCTCGGCATGGGCCGGGAGCTGCACGCGGCCTTCCCCGCCTTCGCCGCGGCGTTCGACGAGGTCTGCGCGGCGTTCGACGGGCTGCTGGAGCGGCCGTTGACGGACGTGGTGTTCGGCGACGAGGCCGCCCTGCTGGACCGTACCGAGTTCACGCAGCCCGGCCTGTTCGCGATCGAGGTGGCGCTGTTCCGGCTGCTGGAGTCGTGGGGCGTGCGGGCGGACTACCTGGTGGGGCACTCCATCGGGGAACTCGCCGCGGCCCACGTCGCGGGCGTGTGGTCACTGGCCGACGCGTGTGCCGTGGTGGCCGCGCGGGGCCGGCTGATGCAGGCGCTGCCGGGCGGCGGGGCGATGGTGGCGGTCGCGGCACCGGCGGAGACGGTCGCCGGTGAACTGGCGGGCTTCGAGGACCGGGTGAGCCTGGCGGCGGTGAACGGGCCGTCGGCGGTGGTGATCTCCGGTGAGGGCGCGGCCGTGGAGGAGATACGGGAGCGGTTCGCCGGGCGCGGCGTCCGGACCAAGCGGCTGACGGTGTCGCACGCCTTCCACTCGCCGCTGATGGAACCCATGCTGGACGGGTTCCGGCAGGTGCTGGAGCGGGTGTCGTTCGCCGCCCCGCGTGTTCCGGTGGTGGCGAACGGCACCGGCGCGCCGGCCGGGGCGGAGCTGACGACGGTCGAGTACTGGGTGCGTCAGGTGCGGGAGACCGTGCGGTTCTCCGATGGGGTGGCCGCCCTGCTGGAGCGCGGCGCGACCACGTTCCTGGAGCTGGGGCCGGCGGGGGTGCTGACCGCCATGGCCGCGGAGTGCGCCGACGCCGGGGCGGTCGGCTGTGTCGCCGCCCTGGACGGTGAGCGGGACGAGCCGCGGGCCCTGCTGCGGGCGCTCGGCCAGGTGTGCGCCCGTGGGGCGGCCGTGGACTGGGCGGCGTTCTACGCGGGCACCGGGGCGCGCCGGGTGCCGGTGCCGACGTACGCGTTCCAGCACCGGCGCTTCTGGCCCGAGGCGGCCGTGGGCGGCCGCGGCCCGCAGCCGCGGGGCGTCGACGCTTGGCGGTACCGGTTCGTGTGGAAGCCGGTGGAGGTACAGCCGGCTGGCGCGCCCGGGGGTGTGTGGCTCGTCGCGGTGCCGGACGATCCGGCGGCGGAGGCCACCGTGCGCTCCTGCCTGCGCGGCCTGGCCGAGAACGGGCTGCGGACCGTGTGCGTCGAGGCCGGCGAGGACCGGAAGACCCTCGCGGAGCGCCTGCGGGCCGCGGCCGGGGCCGAGCCGTCGCTCGCCGGGGTGCTGTCCCTGCTGGCGCTGGACGAGCGGCCGCACGGTGTGCACCCGGCCCTGCCGCGCGGGGTCGCCGCCACGCTGGCCCTGGTCCAGGCGCTCGGTGACGCGGACGTGACGGCGCCGCTGTGGTGCGTGACGCGGGGCGCGGTGGCGGCGGTGGACGGGGACGCGGTGCGTACGCCCGTGCAGGGCCAGGTCTGGGGCCTGGCGCAGACGGTGGCCGCCGAGCACCCGGAGCGCTGGGGCGGGCTGGTGGACCTGCCCGGGGTCGTCGACGAGCCGGCGGTCGAGCGGCTGGCCACAGTACTGACGGGCCGTCATGGCGAGGACCAGGTGGCGGTGCGGGAGACGGGCACGGTCGCGCGGCGGCTCGTCCGGGCGCCGTCCGCCGCGGGCCGGCGGTGGAAGCCGCGGGGCTCCGTGCTGATCACCGGCGGTACGGGTGCCCTCGGGGCGCACGTGGCGCGGGCGCTGGCGCGTGAGGGCGCCGAGCACCTGGTGCTGGTGAGCCGGCGGGGTGCCGGGGCGCCGGGCGCGGAGGCCCTGCGGGCCGAGCTGACGGAGCTGGGCGCCCGGGTGTCGGTAGAGGCCTGCGACACCGCCGACAGGGAGGCGCTGCGGCGGCTGCTGGAGGGGCTTCCCCCGGAGTTCCCGCTGACCTCCGTGGTGCACACGGCGGGCACGCTGGACGACGGCGTGCTCGGCGCCCTGACTCCGGAGCGCTGCGCCTCGGTGCTGCGGTCGAAGGCCGAGTCGGCGTGGCATCTGCACGAGCTGACGGCTCGTCTGGAGCTGGAGTCGTTCGTGCTGTTCTCGTCGGTGTCGGGCGCGCTGGGTTCGGCGGGTCAGGGCAACTACGCGGCGGCGAACGCCTACTTGGACGCGCTCGCCGAGTACCGCCGCTCGCTGGGGCTGCCCGCGACCTCGCTCGCGTGGGGCGCCTGGGGCAGCGGCGGCATGGCCACCAGTGAGGCGGTGCGGCGGCGGCTGGCCCGGGGCGGTGTGGCGCCGATGGCTCCCGAGCCGGCGCTGGCCGCGCTGCTGGGTGCGGCCGGCGGGGAGGAGACCTGCCTGGTCGTCGCCGACATCGCCTGGGAGCGCTTCGCGCGGGAGTTCACGCTGGGGCGCCGCAGCCGGCTCCTGGAGGAGCTGGCGGCGGAGAGCGGTCCGGCCGCCGTGGCGGGCGTCCCCGAGGAGAGCGCGGAGGAGAGGGACGAACCGGCGTCGCTGCGTGAGCGGCTCGCCCGGTCGGCCCCGGCCGAGCGCGAGCAGCTGCTGCTGCACCTGGTCCGCGCCGGGACGGCCGACGTGCTGGGGCACGACTCCCCGGCGGCCGTCCGGCCGGGACGGGGCTTCCTCGAACTGGGCCTGGACTCGCTGATGGCGGTGCGGCTGCGCAACGGCCTCAACGCCGCCACCGGGCTCCGGCTGCCGACCACGGTGATCTTCGACTATCCGACGCCCGCCAAGCTGGCCGGTCATCTGGAGACGGCGTTGCGTACGGGCGGGGGCGACGGCACGGACGAGGGGGCGGCCGGGGAGGCGGCGGCCGGGGACATGGAGCGGATCGACGAGCTGGACGCCGAGGCGCTCGTCCGCATGGCGCGGGAGCAGGTGGAGTCGTGATGGGGGCGGACAAGGGTGGTAAGGGCATGACGAACACGTCCGGTGAAGCGGTCGTCGAGGCGCTGCGGGACTCCCTCAAGGAGATCGCCCGGCTGCGGAAGCAGAACGAGCGGCTGGCCACCGCGCGCGAGCCCGTCGCGATCGTCGCGACGAGCTGCCGGTTCCCCGGTGGTGTGCGCACCCCGGAGGAGCTGTGGCGGATGCTCGCCGCCGGTGAGGACGCGGTGTCCGGCTTCCCGGCCGACCGGGGCTGGGACCTGGACGCCCTGTACGACACCGACGCCGGCCGGTCGGGCACGTCGTACGTGCGCCACGGCTGCTTCCTGCACGACGTCGCCGACTTCGACGCCGGCTTCTTCGGCATCAGCCCCCGCGAGGCCACCGCCATGGACCCCCAGCAGCGGCTGCTGCTGGAGACCTCGTGGGAGGCGTTCGAGCGGGCCGGCATCGACCCGGCCGGGCTGCGGGGCAGCCGCACGGGCGTGTTCGTCGGCAGCAACGGCCAGGAGTACGGCCAGATCGCTGAGAAGGCCCCGAACGACGAGCTCGAAGGGCACGTGGGCACCGGCAGCGCGGCCAGCGTCGCCTCCGGCCGGATCGCCTACAGCTTCGGCCTGGAGGGGCCCGCGATCACCGTGGACACGGCGTGCTCGTCGTCGCTGGTCGCTCTGCACCTGGCGGTGCGGGCGCTGCGCGACGGCGAGTGCGACCTGGCTCTGGCGGGCGGGGTGCGCGTCCTCGCCACCCCGGCGCCGTTCGTCGAGCTGAGCCGGCAGGGCGCCCTGTCCCCCGACGGCCGGTGCAAGGCCTTCGCGGCGGGCGCCGACGGTGCCGGATGGGCCGAGGGAGCCGGCATGCTCCTGGTCGAGCGGCTCGCGGACGCGCGCAGGCTGGGGCATCCGGTGCTGGCGGTCGTCCGGGGTTCGGCCGTGAACCAGGACGGGGCCAGCAGCGGTCTGACCGCGCCCAACGGGCCCGCGCAGCAACGGGTGATCCGGCAGGCGCTGGCCGGCGCCGGGCTCACCGCGGCCGACGTGGACGCCGTCGAGGCCCACGGCACCGGCACCCGCCTCGGCGACCCCATCGAAGCACAGGCACTCCTCGCCACCTACGGCCAAGACCGCCCCACCGACCACCCCCTCTGGCTCGGCTCCGTCAAATCCAACATCGGCCACACCCAAGCCGCCGCCGGCGTCGCCGGCGTCATCAAAATGGTCGAGGCCATGCGCCACGGGCTGCTGCCCGCGACGCTGCACGTCGACCGGCCCACCCCGCACGTGGACTGGTCGGCCGGTGCGGTGAAGCTGCTGTCCGAGCCGGTGCCGTGGCGGTCCGACGGACGGCCCCGACGGGCGGGCGTGTCGTCCTTCGGCATCAGCGGCACCAACGCCCACGTCATCCTCGAAGAGGCACCGGAGAGCGAGGACGGCCCGGCCGGGGACACCGGTGGCCGGCCCGCCGGCCTGGCCCTGAGCCCGCTGTCGGCCCGGACCGAGGCGGCCCTGCGCGCGCAGGCGGCCCGCCTGCGCCAGGCCGTGGACGCCGATCCCGGCCTGGCCGTCCACGACGTCGCGCACTCGCTGGCCACGGGCCGTACCGTCTTCGAACAGCGGGCGGTCGTCCTGGCCGACAGCCGGGACGGACTGCTGGAGGGACTGGCGGCGCTGGCCGGCGACCGGCCGCTGCCGACCGTGGTCCAGGGGGCGGCGGAGGGCGACCACCGCGCGGTGTTCGTCTTCCCCGGCCAGGGCTCCCAGTGGGCTGGCATGGCGGTCGGACTCCTCGCGGAGTCACCGGTGTTCGCCGCCCGCATGCAGGAGTGCGCCCGGGCTCTCGCACCCCATGTGGACTGGTCGCTGACCGACGTCCTGCACGACGCCGGGGCGTTGGAGCGCGTCGACGTCGTCCAGCCGGCGCTGTGGGCGGTCATGGTGTCGCTGGCCGCGCTCTGGCGCTCGTACGGCGTGGAACCCGCCGCCGTGGTGGGCCACTCCCAGGGCGAGATCGCCGCCGCGTGCGTGGCGGGCGGCCTCTCCCTGGAGGACGGCGCGCTGGTGGTGGCGTTGCGCAGCAAGGCCCTGACGGCGCTGTCCGGCCAGGGCGGCATGGTCTCCGTGGCGCTCGGCGAGGAGGAGGTGCGGCGGCGTGTCCGGCGGTGGGGCGAGCGGCTGTCGGTGGCGGCGGTCAACGGGCCGCACGCCACCGTGGTCTCCGGCGCCCCCGACGCGCTGGAGGAGCTGCGGGCCGACTGCGAGTCGGCGGGGGTGCGCGCCCGTCGGATACCCGTCGACTACGCGTCGCACTCGGCGCAGGTGGAGCTGATCCGCGAGGAGCTGCTGGCGCTGCTGGCACCGGTCGCGCCCCGCACGGGCTCGGTGGCGTTCTTCTCCACGGTGACCGGTGAGACCGTCGACACCGCCACGCTGGACGCCGGTTACTGGTACCGCAACCTGCGCGAGACCGTGCGGTTCGGTGACGCCGTGCTGACGCTGGCCGGCCAGGGCCACGAGGTGTTCGTCGAGGCGAGCCCGCACCCGGTGCTCCAGGCGGCCATCCAGGAGGCTTCCGACGAGGTGCCCGGCGCCTCGCTGGCCGTGGTGGGCTCGCTGCGGCGGGACGCGGGCGGCCTGGACCGCTTCCTGACCTCGGTGGCGGAGGCCCACGTGCGGGGCGTCGAGGTGGACCGGGCGGCGGTGTTCGGCGGCCCCGGCGCGCGCCGGGTGGACCTGCCGACGTACGCCTTCGAGCGGCGGCGCCACTGGGCCGAGGCGGGCCCGGCGACCGGTGACGTGTCCGCGGCGGGTCTGGAGCCCGCCGGGCATCCGCTGCTGGGTGCGGCGGTCCCGCTGCCCGGCAGCGGCGGGGTGCTGTTCACCGGCAGGCTGTCGGCTCGGACGCACCCCTGGCTGGCCGATCACGTGGTGGCCGGTTCCGTGCTGCTGCCCGGCACGGCGTTCGTCGAGCTCGCGCTGCGGGCCGGTGAGGAGGCCGGCTGCGGCCGGCTCGACGAACTGACCCTCGCCGCCCCGCTGGTCCTCGACGAAGAGGCCGCCACGTGCGTGCAGGTGGCGGTGGACGGCGCCGACGAGGACGGCCGCCGGCCCCTCGCGGTGTACGCGCGGAGTGCCGACGCGGGGGACGAGGAGGAGTGGACCTGTCACGCGACCGGTGTCCTGTCGCCCGTCACCGGGCACGACCGGGCCGCCGCGGCGGAGACGTCCGCCTGGCCCCCCGCGGACGCCGGACCGGTGGCCCTCGACGGGCTCTACGACCGGATCGCCGGCACCGGCATCGAGTACGGCCCGGTGTTCCGGGGGCTGCGGGCGGCCTGGCGGCGCGGCGACGAGGTGTTCGCCGAGGTGCGGCTGCCGGAGGAGGAGCACGCCGCGGCGGCCCGGTTCGGGCTGCACCCGGCGCTGCTGGACGCGGCCCTGCACGCCGTCGGGCTGGGCGCGGTGCGCGACGCCGGGGACGGGCTGCTGCCGTTCCTGTTCAGCGGCGTCCGTCTGCACGCCGTGGGCTCCACGGCGCTGCGCGTCCACCTGGCCCCCGCCGGCACGGACGCGGTGCGGCTGACGGTGACCGACGGCTCCGGACTGCCGGTCGCCACGGTGGACTCGCTCGTGCTGCGGCCCGTTCCGCACGAGAAGCTGCGGTCCCGCGGCGGGCCGCGCGACGCGCTGTTCCGCCTCGACTGGCCGGAGTTCGAGCCGCCCGCCCCGGGCGAGCCCACCGCCGTCGTCCTGGGCGACGACCACCTGGGGCTCGCCGGCGTCCTCGGCCTGCCGTCCCACCCGGATGTGGCGGCGCTCGCCGAGGCCGCCGGGACGGCGCCACCGGACCTGGCCGTCGTGTCGTTCCCCGGCGCCGGGGAACGGCTCGCCGAGTCGGCCCGCGCGGCCACCGCCCGGGCCCTGGAGCTGCTCCAGGCGTGGCTGGCCGACGAACGGCTCGCCGGCACCCGGCTGGCGGTCGTCACCCGGGGCGCGGTGGCCGTGCGGGACGGCGAGGACGTCCCCGGCCTCGCGGCGGCGCCCGTACGGGGGCTCGTACGCTCGGCGCAGGCCGAACACCCCGGCCGCTTCGCGCTCGTCGACCTCGACGGTCACGACGCCTCCCCGCACGCCCTGCTCGCCGCCGCCCTCTCCGACGAGCCCCAGACCGCGGTCCGCGCCGGGGCCGTGCACGTGGCGCGCCTCGCCCGGGCCGCGGCCGCGGCCGACGCGCCGCCCGTCCTGCCCGAGCCGGACGGCACGGTGCTCGTCACCGGCGGCACCGGCCTGCTGGGCGGCTTCGTCGCCCGGCACCTCGTCTCCGCGCACGGCGCCCGGCACCTGCTGCTCGTCGGCCGGCGCGGCGAGGCGGCCCCCGGCATGAGCGAACTCGTCGCGGAACTGCGGGAGTCAGGCGCCTCCGTGACGGTGGCCGCCTGCGACGTCACCGACCGGGCGGCGCTCACCGCCGTACTGGCGGCGGTTCCCGCCGCGCACCCCCTCACCGCCGTGGTGCACGCGGCGGGCGTGCTCGACGACGGCGTCCTCACCTCGCTGACGCCCGAACGCCTGGACGCCGTGCTGCGCCCCAAGGTCGACGCGGTGCTCCTGCTGCACGAGCTGACGCGTGAGGCGCCCCTCTCGGCGTTCGTGCTGTTCTCCTCCGCCACCTCCACGTTCGGCGGGCAGGGCCAGGCCGACTACGCGGCCGCCAACGCCTTCCTCGACGCGCTGGCGCAGGCCCGGCGGGCCGCCGGCCTGCCGGCGCGGTCGCTGGCGTGGGGCCTGTGGGAGCAGCGCAGCGAGATGTCCGCCCACGTCGGCACCGCCGACCTGGCGAGGATGGGGCGCGCCGGGGCGCTGACGCTCGGCAGGGAGGACGGCCTGGCGCTGTTCGACGCCGCCCTGTCCGTCGACGAGGCGCTGCTGGTGCCCGCCCGCGTCGACCTGCGCGGCCTGCGCCGCTCCGGCGGGCCCGTGCACCCGCTGCTGCGGGCGCTGCTGCCGGCGCCGGTCCGGCGGGCCGTCACCGCGGACGGCACTGACGGCGGCGGGTCGGAGCTGGTGGAGCGGCTGCGCGGGCTGCCCGACGCCGAGCGGCGGGAGCGGCTGACCGAGCTGGTGCGGGCCCACGCGGCCGCGGTGCTCGGCCACGCGGAGGCCGACGCCGTCGGCCCGGACCGGGCGTTCAAGGACGTGGGCTTCGACTCGCTCACCGCGGTCGAGCTGCGCAACAGGCTGCACGCGGCGACCGGTGTCCGGCTCCCCGCGACCCTCGTCTTCGACCACCCCACCCCGGTGGCCCTGGCGGGCTTCCTGACCGAGCGGGTGCTGGGCTCGGCTCCGCGCGCCCTGGCGCCCGTGGCGGCGGGGTCGGGCGCGGCGGACGGGGAGCCGGTCGCGGTCGTGGCGATGAGCTGCCGGTTCCCCGGCGGCGTGCGTTCCCCGGAGGACCTGTGGCAGCTGGTCGCCTCGGACGGCGACGCCATGTCCGCCTTCCCCGACGACCGCGGCTGGGACCTCGCCGGGCTGGGCGGGGCGGACGGTGACGGCCGGGGCGTCGAGGGCGGTTTCCTGCTCGACGCCGCCGAGTTCGACCCCCTCTTCTTCGGGATCAGCCCGCGTGAGGCCCTCGCCATGGACCCGCAGCAGCGGCTGCTGCTGGAGACCTCGTGGGAGGCCGTCGAGCGGGCCGGCATCGTGCCGGCCTCGCTGCGGGGCAGCCGCACGGGGGTGTTCGTCGGCGCGATGTACCAGGACTACCTGCTGCGGCTGCGCAACGCGCCGGAGGAGGCCGAGGGCTACCTGGGCACGGGCGGCTCGGGGAGCGTCATCTCCGGGCGGATCTCCTACGCGCTCGGCCTGGAGGGGCCGGCGGTCACGGTCGACACGGCGTGCTCGTCGTCGCTGGTGGCCCTGCACCTGGCCGCGCAGGCGCTGCGGAGCGGGGAGTGCGAGCTGGCGCTGGCCGGCGGGGTGGCCGTCATGGCGACCGTCGACCTGTTCACCGAGTACCGGCGCCAGCAGGCGCTGTCGCCGTCGAGCCGCTGCAAGGCCTTTGCGGACGGCGCGGACGGCGCCGCCTTCGGTGAGGGGGTGGGCATGGTGCTGCTGGAGCGGCTGTCCGACGCACACCGCAACGGCCACCATGTCCTCGCGGTCATACGCGGCTCCGCCGTCAACCAGGACGGCGCCTCCAACGGCCTCACCGCCCCCAACGGGCCGTCTCAGGAACGCGTCATCCACGCCGCCCTCACCAACGCCCGCCTCACCCCCGCCGACGTCGACGCCGTCGAAGCCCACGGCACCGGCACCCGCCTCGGCGACCCCATCGAAGCACAGGCACTCCTCGCCACCTACGGCCAGAACCGCCCCACCGACCACCCCCTGTGGCTCGGCTCCCTCAAGTCCAACATCGGCCACGCACAGGCCGCCGCCGGCATCGGCGGCGTCATCAAGATGGTCGAGGCCATGCGCCACGGCACCCTCCCCCGCACCCTCCACGTCGACCAGCCCACCACGCAGGTGGACTGGTCCGCGGGCGCGGTGGAGGTGCTCACCGAGGCCCGGCCCTGGCCCGAGACCGGCCGCCCCCGCCGCGCCGCCGTCTCCTCCTTCGGCGTCAGCGGCACCAACGCCCACCTCATCCTCGAACACACACCCGAGGAGGAGACCGCCGCGCCGGCGGAGGCCGACCGGGACGGCAGCCCCGTCCCCCTCGTGCTGTCGGCCCGGACCGCGACCGGACTGCGCGACCAGGCCGCACGCCTGCACACCCACCTCACCGAACGGCCCGCGGCGCGGCTCACGGACGTCGCCCACGCACTGGCCACGTCCCGGACCCACTTCGAACACCGGGCCGTGATCCCGGCCGGGGACCGGGACGAGGCCGTCGGAGGGCTCGAAGCGCTGGCGACCGACGGCGAGTTCCCCGGCCTGCTGCGCGCGAGGGCGGCGGACGGCCAGAAGGTGGTGTTCGTCTTCCCGGGCCAGGGCGCGTACTGGCCCGCGATGGCCGCCGAACTGCTGCGCACGTCACCGGTGTTCGCGGAGAAGGCGGGTGAGTGCGCCGCCGCGCTGGAGGCCCACCTGGACTGGTCGGTGCTCGACGTCCTGTCCGGGGCCGTGGAGGCGCCGCCCGCACACCGGTCGGACATGATCCAGCCGCTGCTGTTCGCGGTCACCGTCTCCCTCGCCGCCCTGTGGCGCTCGTACGGCGTGGAGCCGTCGGCCGTGGTGGGCCACTCGCAGGGCGAGGTGGCGGCGGCACACGTCGCGGGCGCCCTGTCCCTGGAGGACGCCGCCCGTGTGGTGGCCCTGCGCAGCCGGGCCCTGCTGAGCCTGGTCGGGCACGGCGGGATGGCGGCCGTGGCGGAGCCCCGGGAGGAGCTGGAGGCCCGGCTGGAGCGGTGGCGGGGCAGGTTGTCCGTCGCCGCCGTGAACTCCCCCCGGTCGGCGACGGTGACCGGCTCGTCGGACGCCCTGGACGAGCTGCTGGAGGAGCTGGAGGCCGCGGGCGTCCGCGCCCGGCGCATCCGCGGCGCCGACGGGGCCGGCCACTCCGCCCAGGTGGACACTCTGCGCGCGCACCTGCTGGACGTGCTGGCGCCGGTGACTCCGCACCCGTCGGCCGTCCCCTTCTACTCCACCGTGTACGGCGAGCCGGTCGACACCGCCGGCCTGGACGCCGAGTACTGGTTCCTCAACGCGCGCCGGCCCGTGGAGTTCGAGCGGACCACGCGCGCGCTGACGGCCGCCGGGTTCCGTACGTTCGTCGAGGTCAGCCCGCACCCGTTGCTCAGCACGCCGCTGCAGGAGTCCGCCGACGACGTCGACGTCGCCGTGGTGGGCTCGCTGCGGCGCGACGAGGGCGGCCCGGAGCGGTTCCTGGCGTCGGTGGCGGAGGCCCACGCCCGGGGCGTCCGCCTGGACTGGTCCGCGGTGTTCGCGGGCCAGGACGCCCGGTGGACGGACCTGCCGACGTACGCGTTCGAGCGGACGCACCTGTGGCTGCACGACGGGGAGCCGGCCGGCGACGTGGCCTCCGTGGGTCTCGACCCGGCCGGCCACCCCTTGCTGGGAGCGGGCGTCGAGCTGCCGGACACCGGCGGGTACCTGTTCACCGGCCGGCTGTCGCTGCGCGGCCACCCGTGGCTGGCCGACCACGGCAGTCCGGACGTGGCGCTCCTGGCCGGCACCGCCTTCGTGGAGCTGGCGCTGCGCGCGGCGGAGCGGACGGGCTGCTCGGGCGTCGAGGAACTGACGCTGCACCAGCCACTGTTGCTGCCCGAGCAGGACGCCGTGCGGCTGCGTGTCGTCGTCGGCGGCGCCGACGACGCCGGCCGCCGCCCGGTGAGCGTGTACGCGCGCGTCGAGGGCACCCCCGCCGACGTGCCGTGGACGAAGCACGCGGACGGCGTCCTCGGCCGCGACGGGCACGGCCGGCCGCTCGACCTGACCGCATGGCCTCCGCAGGGCGCACGCCCGGTGGACGTCGAGGGGCTGTACGAGCGGTTCGCCGACGGCGGCATCGTGTACGGCCCGTCGTTCCGCGGGCTGCGGGCCGTGTGGCGGCGCGGCGACGAGATGTTCGCCGAGGTCCGGCTGCCGCAGGAGGAGCGCGACTCCTCGGACCGGTACGGGCTGCACCCGGCCCTGTTCGACGCGGCGCTGCACACCCTGGGGCTCGGTGCCCCGGTGCCGGGGGCGGGCGAAGGCCGCAACCTGCTGCCGTTCGCCTGGCGCGGCATCGCCCTGCACGCCACCGGCGCGGCCGGCCTGCGGGTGCGCGTCGCCCCCGATGGCGAGGGCGGGGTGTCGGTGCACGCGGCCGACGAGGCGGGCGGCCCCGTGCTGTCCGTGGACTCCCTGGTGCTGCGCCCGGCCTCCGCCGAGCTGCTGCGCCCCGGCGGGGACGCCCTGCACGACTCGCTGTTCCGGCTCACCTGGACGCCGGTCGCCCCGGCGGAGGCGGACGAGGAGGCGGGCTGGGCCGTGGCCGGCCCGGACTCCTGGGGGCTCGCCGAAGCGCTGCGGGCCGCGGGCACCCCGGTCGCCGGCCACGCCGACGGGCGGGCGCTCGCCGAAGCGGTGGCCGCCGGCGAGGCCGTCCCCGACGTGGTGCTGGTCCCCTTCCCGGCCGGCCCGGACGACGGCGACGACGTCGCGGGCACGGCCCTGGAGATGACCGGCCGGGCCCTGGCACTGGCCCAGGAGTGGCTGTCCGGCGAACGGTTCGCCGACTCCCGCCTGGTGGTCGTCACACGGGGCGCGGTCGCCACGGCGCCGGGCGAACCGGCGCCCGATCCGGTGCTCGCCCCCGTCTGGGGCCTGCTGCGCTCCGCCCAGTCGGAGAACCCCGGCCGGATCGTCCTCGTCGACCTGGACGCCGACGGCTCCTCACACCGCGCGCTGCCCGGGGCCCTGGCCACCGGCGAACCCCAGCTGGCGATCCGCGCCGGCAGGCCGCTGGCGTTCCGGCTCGCCCGCGCCGCGACCTCCACCGCCCTCACACTGCCGTCGGACACCGCGTCGTGGCGGCTGACGCCGTCCGCCGACGGCACCCTGGAGGAGCTGTCCCTCGGGAACGGCCCCGACACGGGCACGCCCCTCGCCGACGGCGAGGTGCGCGTCGCGGTCCGGGCGGCGGGCCTGAACTTCCGCGACGCGCTCATCGCCCTGGACATGTACCCCGGAGGTGACGCGCGGCTCGGCAGCGAAGGCGCCGGCATCGTGCTGGAGACCGGCCCCGGCGTCACCGCCCTGCGGCCCGGCGACCGGGTCATGGGCCTGCTGCCCGGATCGTTCGCCTCCACCGCGATCGCCGACCAGCGCACGCTCGTCCGCATCCCCGAGGGCTGGTCCTACGTCAAGGCCGCGTCCGTCCCCCTGGTCTTCCTGACCGCCTACTACGGCCTGGTCGACCTCGCCGGGCTGCGCGCCGGCGAGTCCGTACTCGTCCACGCCGCGGCGGGCGGCGTGGGCATGGCGGCGACCCAACTGGCCCGCCACCTGGGGGCCGAGGTGTACGGCACGGCGAGCCGGGGCAAGTGGGACGCGCTGCGGGACCTGGGCTTCGACGACGACCACCTCGGCAGCTCGCGCGACCCGGGCTTCGAGCCCCGGCTGCGGGCCGCCACCGGCGGTCGCGGAGTGGACGTGGTCCTCAACTCCCTGACCGGCGAGCTGGTGGACGCCTCCCTGCACCTGCTGGGCCCGGGTGGCCGGTTCCTGGAGATGGGCCGGGCCGACCTGCGGGATCCCGCGGCGGTGGCCGCCGGCCACGACGGCGTGCGCTACCAGGCCTACGACCTGAGCGAGGCCGGCATGGACCGCATCCACGAGATGCTCATCCACGTCGTGGACCTGCTCGAACGCGGCGTCCTGACGCCCCTGCCGGTGCGGGCGTGGGACCTCCGCCATGCGAAGGACGCCTTCCGGTTCCTCAGCCAGGCGCGGCACGTCGGCAAGATGGTCCTCACCGTGCCGAGGCGCCTCGACCCGAGCGGCACCGTGCTGATCACCGGTGGCACCGGCACCCTCGGCGGCCTGGTCGCCCGGCACCTGGTGACGCGGCACGGCGCCCGGCACCTGGTCCTCGCCGGCAGGCGCGGCGCGGACGCCCCGGGCGTCGCCGCGCTGGCCGCGGAGCTCGCCGGGCACGGCGCGGAACTCACCCTCGCGGCATGCGACGTGAGCGACCGCGGCGACGTCGCCAAGCTACTGGCCGGCATTCCGGACGGCAGGCCGCTGACGGCGGTCGTGCACGCCGCGGGCGCCCTCGACGACGGGGTGATCGACACGCTCACGCCCGACCGTCTCGACCGGGTGTGGTACCCGAAGGCGGAAGCGGCGGTGCACCTGCACGAGCTGACGCGTGACAGCGACCTGTCGGCCTTCGTCCTCTTCTCCTCCTCCGCCGGCACCTTCGGCGGCCCGGGACAGGGCAACTACGCGGCGGCCAACGCCTTCCTCGACGCGTTCGCGCAGGCCCGGCGGGCGGCCGGCCTGCCGGCGACCTCCCTCGCCTGGGGCCTGTGGGAGGAACGCAGCGAGGGCACGGCAGCGCTGGACGACACGGACCTCACCCGGATCGGCCGGGGCGGCATGGCCCCCCTGCCGACCGACGAGGCCCTGGCCCTCTTCGACACGGGCACCGACCACGCCGACGCCGTCCTGCTGACGGCCCGCCTCCACCTCGCCCCGCTCCGGGAACAGCCCCTCGAATCGGTGCCCCCGGCGCTGCGCGGACTGGTCCGGGGACGGCTCCGGGCCGCGGCGGGGGCACAGGCGTCCGAGGGCGGCGGCACCCTGGCGGACAGCCTCGCCGGCCTGCCGGCGCACAAGCAGCACGGCGTCCTGCTGCAGCTCGTGCTCCGGCACGTGGCCGCCGTGCTCGGCCACGACTCGCCGGACACGGTGCCGGCGGACAGGTCGTTCAAGGAGCAGGGCTTCGACTCGCTCACGGCAGTCGAACTGCGCAACCGCCTGGCGACCGCCGTCGACCTGCGCATGCCGGCCACGCTGGTCTTCGACCACCCGTCGCCGGCGGCGCTGGCCACGTATCTGCGCGACCTGCTCGTGCCGGAGGAGCCGTCGGGCGTCGAGACGGTGCTCGGCGAACTCGACCGGCTGGCGACGGAGCTCGACGCCTTCGCCGAGGACGACGAGGCCCGCGACGCCATCGCCGTCCGGCTCCAGGCCCTCACGGCCAGGTGGAACGCGACGGACACGGCTACGGCCACGGAGGACGCCCTTGAGTCGGCGACGGACGACGAGCTCTTCGACATGGTCGACAAGCACCTCGGGTGACGGGCCGGGCGGCTCGGCGCCCTAGGGCGGGCATGACGGCAAGACGGAATGACGGAATGACGGAATGACGGCAAGAACAGCAGGCGCGGTAGGCACGGCAGGCACGCACGGTAGCGAGATGTGAGGAAGATGAGGTCCACGTGACAAACGAGGAGAAGCTCCGGAGCTACCTCAAGCGCGCCATCGCCGACTCCCAAAAGGCCAACCAGCGGCTGCAGGAGGTCGAGAGCCGGCGTCACGAGCCGATCGCCGTCGTGGGCATGAGCTGCCGCTTCCCGGGCGGCGTCACCTCGCCGGAGGAGCTGTGGCAGCTGGTGGCCGACGGCACCGACGCCGTGTCCGGCTTCCCCACCGACCGCGGCTGGGACCTGGGGGCGCTGTACGAGCCGGACCCTGAGCAGGAGGCCGAAGAGCAGGGCGCGGAAGCAGAAGCGGAAGCGGACGCCGAAGCGGTTGCCGGAGGGCGGGTGAGCGAGGGCGGCTTCCTGGAGAACGTCGCCGGTTTCGACGCGGAGTTCTTCGGCATCAACCCGCGCGAGGCGTTGTCGATGGACCCGCAGCAGCGGCTGCTGCTGGAGACCTCGTGGGAGGCCTTCGAGCGGGCCGGCATCGACCCGACGGCCATGCGGGGCGAGCCGGTCGGCGTCTACGCCGGCACCAGCGGCCAGGACCACACCTTGCTGGCGGCGCACGGCGACGCCGGCTACCTGGTCACGGGCAACTCGGCCAGCGTGCTCTCGGGGCGCATCTCCTACACGCTGGGTCTGGAAGGCCCCGCGGTCACGGTGGACACGGCGTGCTCGTCCTCACTGGTGGCCCTGCACTTAGCGGTACAGGCCCTGCGCAACGAGGAGTGCGGGCTCGCTCTGGCCGGTGGCGCCACCGTGCTGTGCACGGGCGCGGGACTGGTGTCGTTCGGCCGGCAGGGCGGCCTGGCGGCGGACGGCCGGTCCAAGGCCTTCTCCGAGGCGGCCGACGGCTTCGGGGTGGCCGAGGGTGTGGGGGTGTTGTTGCTGGAGCGGTTGTCGGACGCGCGGCGCAACGGCCGGCGGATCCTGGCGGTCGTGCGGGGGTCGGCGGTCAACCAGGACGGCGCGAGCAACGGCCTGACGGCACCGAACGGCCCCTCGCAGGAACGAGTGATCCGAGCGGCACTGGCAAACGCACGCCTGACCCCGAACGATGTGGACGCGGTCGAAGCCCACGGAACAGGCACACGACTGGGCGACCCCATCGAGGCACAAGCCCTCCTGGCCACCTACGGACAAGGACGGCCGGAGGACCGGCCCCTGTGGCTGGGCTCGCTCAAGTCCAACATCGGCCACGCCCAAGCCGCAGCAGGCGTCGGCGGCGTCATCAAAATGATCCAGGCCATGCGCCACGGCACCCTGCCACCCACCCTCCACGTCGACGAACCGAACAGCGAGGTGGACTGGTCGGCCGGCGGGGTTCGGCTGCTGACGGAGACGTGCGGCTGGCCGGAGGTCGAGCGTCCGCGGCGGGTGGGTGTGTCGTCGTTCGGGATCAGCGGAACCAACGCCCACGTCATCCTGGAACAGGCACCACCAGAGACAGTGGAGGAGCAGGCGCCCGCCACTGGGCAGAGCGACGTGGTCGTGCCCTGGGTCGTCTCGGGCAAGACCGAAGCAGCCGTCGACGAACAGCTCGCACGGCTACGCCAATGGGCCCAGCAACGGCCGGACGCCCGGCCAGTCGACGTCGCCCACGCCTTGGCCACGAGTCGCACGCACTTCGAATACCGGGCCGCGGTCGTAGGCCGAACCCACGAAGAACTTGTCACCGCGCTGGCCTCGCCCGCATCGGTCTTACGAGGCCGGCGACAAGGCCGCGAACTGGCGGTCCTCTTCGCGGGACAGGGCTCACAACGCCCCGGCATGGGACGCGAACTCCACGCCACCTACCCAGCCTTCGCCGACGCCTTCGACGCCATCCGCACCGAACTCGACCAACACCTAGACCTGCCACTCACCCACATCATGTGGCACGACACCACCGGCCTACTCCACCAAACCGCCTATACCCAGGCCGCGCTCTTCGCCCTCGAAACAGCCCAATACAGGCTCATAGAAAGCTGGGTACTACGGCCAGAGGCACTGCTCGGGCACTCGATCGGGGAACTCACCGCAGCCCACGTCGCCGGCATCTGGTCTCTCGAAGACGCCTGCACCCTGGTCGCCGCACGCGGACGCCTCATGCAAACCCTCCCCACCAGCGGCACCATGACCGCCCTCCAAGCCACAGAAAACGAAATCGCTCCTCTTCTCAACGAGCGAGTGAGCCTGGCAGCCATCAACGGCCCCTCATCCGTCGTCATCTCCGGCGACAAAGACGCCGTCGACACCATCGCAACAACCGTCACCAACTGGGGCCGCAAAACCAAGAAACTCCACGTCAGCCACGCCTTCCACTCCCCCCACATGGACCCCATACTCGACGAATTCCAAACCATCGCCGAGTCCCTCACCTACCACCCACCCCAGCTGACCATCATCTCCAACCTCACCGGCCCACCCACCACCACCGACACCCCCCCCCCCACCCACCGGACCCACCACATCCCCCAACCCGTCCCCTACAACAACGGCCCCACCCACCTCACCACCCACACCCCCCTCGAACTCGGCCCCGACAGCACCCTCACCGCCCTCACCCAACAAACCCACCCCCACACCACCGCCACCCCCCTCCTCCGCAAAAACCACCCCGACCCCCACACCACCATCACCGCCCTCACCCACCTCCACACCACCGGCACCACCCCCAACTGGAACACCCTCCTCCCCACCACCCACCCCACCCACGACCTCCCCACCTACCCCTTCCAACACCACCACTACTGGCTCGACCCCAGCAATCACGGCTCCAGCACCGGGCACCACCCCGCACCGGAGTCTCCTCGTCCCGTCGCCAGCATCGTGCGCCAGCTGACCGAGCTGCCCGAGCGCGAAAGGGAGCGCTTCCTTCTCGACCTGGTCAAGGGCCATGCCGTCACCGTGCTCGGCCACGTACCGGAGTACGGCCTCGAAGCGGACCAGACTTTTCGCGACCTCGGATTCGACTCGCTCACGGCGGTCGAGCTGCGCACCGTTCTCGAGCGGGCGACCGAACTGCGCCTGCCCGCCTCCCTCGTCTTCGACCACCCGACGCCCGCAGCCCTGGCCGCCCACCTGCGGACGCAACTGCTCGGCCAGACCGGCACCGCCCGTCCCGCCGGGGAGGGGACCCCGGCGAGCGCGGACGAACCGATCGCGATCGTCGGCATGAGCTGCCGCTTCCCGGGCGGGGTCGCCTCGCCGGAGGAGCTGTGGCAGCTGGTGGCCGACGGCACCGACGCCGTGTCCGGCTTCCCCACCGACCGCGGCTGGGACCTCGACGCCCTCTTCGACAGCGACCCCGACGCCCCCGGCAGGACCTACGTCCGCGAAGGCGGTTTCCTGCACGACCCCGCGGGCTTCGACGCGGCCTTCTTCGGCATCAGCCCCCGCGAGGCCCTCGCCATGGACCCGCAGCACCGGCTGCTGCTGGAGACCTCCTGGGAGGCGCTCGAACGCGCCGGCATCGACCCGGCCTCCCTGCGCGGCGAACCCGTCGGGGTCTACGCCGGGCTCGTCGGCCACGACTACGCCGTCCACCTGCCCTCCGTGCCCGAGGACATCGCTCCGTACCTGGCCAACGGCAGTGCGGGGAGCGTGGCTTCGGGGCGGATCTCGTACACCCTCGGGCTGGAGGGCCCGGCGGTCACGGTCGACACCGCCTGCTCGTCCTCCTTGGTGGCCATGCACCTCGCCGCACAGGCGCTGCGCAGCGGTGAGTGCCGGCTCGCCCTGGCCGGCGGTGTGACCGTGATGGCCACGCCCGGCGCCTTCGTCGACTTCAGCGCGCAGCGCGGCCTCGCCTCGGACGCCCGCTGCAAGTCCTTCGCGGCCGCGGCGGACGGTACGAACTGGGCCGAAGGTGCCGGCATGGTGCTCCTTGAGCGCCTGTCGGACGCCCGCCGCCACGGCCACCGCGTCCTGGCGGTCGTACGGGGCTCCGCCGTGAACCAGGACGGCGCGTCCAACGGTCTCACCGCCCCCAACGGCCCCTCGCAGCAGCGTGTGATCCGTGCGGCGCTGGCCAACGCGCGCCTCTCGCCCGCGGACGTCGACGCCGTCGAGGCGCACGGCACCGGGACCAAGCTGGGCGACCCCATCGAAGCGCAGGCCCTGTTGGCCACCTACGGGCAAGGACGGCCGGATGACCGGCCCCTGTGGCTGGGCTCGCTCAAGTCCAACATCGGCCATTCCCTCGCGGCCGCGGGCGTGGGCGGCGTCATCAAGATGGTCGAGGCGCTGCGCCACGGCGCGCTGCCCCGCACCCTCCACGTCGACGCGCCGACCCCCGAGGTCGACTGGTCGGCCGGCGCGGTGGAACTCCTCACGGAGTCCCGGCCGTGGCCGCGGACCGACCGGCCGCGCCGCGCAGGCGTCTCCTCCTTCGGCATCAGCGGCACGAACGCGCACCTCATCCTTGAGGAATCACCCCAGGAGACGGCCGACACGGCGGATCCGACCGCGCCCGTCGAGGCCAAGGACGTCGTCGTGCCGTGGGTCGTCTCGGCGAAGTCACCGGAGGCGCTGGACGAGCAGCTGAGCCGGCTGCGGCGCTGGGCCGAGGACCGTCCCGACGTGCACCCCGCCGACACGGCGTACGCCCTCGCGACCACCCGCACCCACTTCGATCACCGGGCGGCCGTGGTGGGCAGCACCCGCGAAGAACTGATCGAGGCCCTGGGCTCGGTCTCGGTGATCCGCGGCAGGCGGCACGACGGCAGGCTGGCGATCCTCTTCGCGGGACAGGGCTCACAACGGCCCGGCATGGGGCGCGAACTCCACGCCACCTACCCAGCCTTCGCCGACGCCTTCGACGCCATCCGCACCGAACTCGACCAACACCTAGACCAGCCACTCACCCACATCATGTGGCACGACACCACCGGCCTGCTCCACCAAACCGCCTACACCCAGGCCGCGCTCTTCGCCCTCGAAACAGCCCAATACAGGCTCATAGAAAGCTGGGGACTACGGCCAGAGGCACTGCTCGGGCACTCGATCGGGGAACTCACCGCAGCCCACGTCGCCGGCATCTGGTCTCTCGAAGACGCCTGCACCCTGGTCGCCGCACGCGGACGCCTCATGCAAACCCTCCCCACCAGCGGCACCATGACCGCCCTCCAAGCCACAGAAAACGAAATCGCTCCTCTTCTCAACGAGCGAGTGAGCCTGGCAGCCATCAACGGCCCCTCATCCGTCGTCATCTCCGGCGACAAAGACGCCGTCGACACCATCGCAACAACCGTCACCAACTGGGGCCGCAAAACCAAGAAACTCCACGTCAGCCACGCCTTCCACTCCCCCCACATGGACCCCATACTCGACGAATTCCAAACCATCGCCGAGTCCCTCACCTACCACCCACCCCAGCTGACCATCATCTCCAACCTCACCGGCCAACCCACCACCACCGACACCCTCACCCCCACCTACTGGACCCACCACATCCGCCAACCCGTCCGCTTCAACGACGGCCTCACCCACCTCACCACCCACACCCTCCTCGAACTCGGCCCCGACAGCACCCTCACCGCCCTCACCCAACAAACCCACCCCCACACCACCGCCACCCCCCTCCTCCGCAAAAACCACCCCGAACCCCACACCACCATCACCGCCCTCACCCACCTCCACACCACCGGCACCACCCCCAACTGGAACACCCTCCTCCCCACCACCCACCCCACCCACGACCTCCCCACCTACCCCTTCCAACACCACCACTACTGGCTCGACAGCGACACCCAGGTCGTTCTGCCCCGCACCGAGAACGTCACCTCCTCCGGGACGGAGTTCCGGCGCCGGCTCGACGCCGCGCCCGAGGGGGAACGCCCCGGCATGCTGCTGGAGGCGGTGCGCACCCATGCCGCCGCCGTGCTGGGCCATCGGGACGCCGAGCAGGTGGCCGCCGAGCAGCCGTTCCTTGAGTCGGGCTTCGACTCGCTGACCGCCGTTCAGCTGCGCAGCCGGCTGGAAGAGCTCACGGGCCTCCGTCTGGGCGCGACGCTGCTCTTCGACCACCCCACCCCGACGGCCCTCGCCACCGAGCTGCACGACCGGCTCTCCGCGCAAGCCGCGACAGAAGCGGAATCACCCGAGACAGGTGAAGTCTCCGCCGCCCCCGGCCCCCTGGGTGCCCTCTACCGGCGGGCCTGCGCCGAGGAGAAGCTCGACGAAGCCCTCGAACTGCTCAAGGCGGCCTCCCTGCTCGAAGGAACCTTCAGCGCCCACGACGCGGAGCTTCCGGTCTCCAGGCCCATCCGGCTCTCGTCGGTCACCTCGTCCGGGACCGACGGCGAGTCCGGGACCGACGGCGAGTCCGAGCCCACGCTGATCTGCTTCCCCTCCTTCAGCCCCGTCGCGGGACCGCACGAATACGCCCGCTTCGCCGCCCACTTCCGCGGCACGGCCGACGTCTGGGCCCTCCCCGAGCCGGGCTTCCTCTCCGGGGAGTCACTGCCGGGCACGGTCGAGGCACTGGCGCGCGTCCACGCGGACGCCGTGCTGCGCTGCCTCGGCGACGGCGGCACCCGGCGGCGTTTCGTCCTGGCGGGCCGCTCGGCCGGGGGGTGGGTGGCCCACGCGGTGGCGCGGAGGCTGGAGGAGCTGGGTCACGCGCCGTCCGCCGTCGTGCTCCTGGACACCTCCTCGCCCGCACACATGGCGCAGTCGCCGGTCGGCGCACAGATCGGTGGGGCGATGGTGTCGCGGGAGAACGACTTCGACATGTTCGACGACAGGCGGCTGGCCGCCATGGGCGGCTACATCCGGATCTTCTCGCAGTGGGACGTCGAGCCGGTCGCCGCGCCAACTCTGCTGGTACGGGCCTCCGCCTGCTTCTCGGCGGGCGAGGGCGAGGACTCCGGCCCGGCTGCGCCGCCGGAGGACTGGCGGGCGGTCTGGGAGCTCGCGGACTGCGAAGTCGACGTGCAGGGCGATCACTTCACGATGCTGGAGGACTTCTCCGACTCCACCGCCGAAGCCGTCCGCACCTGGATTCTCGGCCGCTGAACGACAGCGAGGACAGACCGGAAACAGACCGAAAACAGACCGAGGCAACCGAAGACAAGCGTAAGCAAGCGAAGACAAGCAGCGAACGGTCAGCACCACCAACCAACCGACCCCAGCCGCCCTCGAGAAAGGCACACCTGAGTGAAGACGGTCATCATCGGTGCGGGAGTCAGCGGCGTCGCCAGCGCGCTCGCCCTCTCGCGCGAGCACGAAGTGACGGTGTACGAGCAGGCCGACGAGCTGCGCGCCGACGGCAACGGCGTGCTCCTCTACCCCAACGCGACCGGCCTGCTGCGTACCTGGGGCATCCGGCTGGACGACCTGGGTGTGCGCGTGGAAGCGCTGGACCTGCTGTCGGAATACGGTGAGACGCTGCTCCAGATGGACATGGCCGCCATCGCGCGGCGCTACCGCCACCCGGTCATCGTCGGCAAGCGCGGCGGTGTCCTGGCTGCCCTGGCCGAACGGCTGCCGGCCGGCACCGTGCAGTTCGGCAAGCAGCTGACCGGCATCAAGTACCGGACGGACCGGCCCAGGACGACGGTGGTGGCGTCGTTCTCGGACGGCAGCGAGGTGGAGTGCGACGCGCTGATCGGCGCCGACGGCCACCGTTCCGCCGTGCGGGAGCACCTGCTCGGCCACGACCCGGCGGCGTACTGCGGGGACGCGACCTGGCACGGGATCACCGCCCTGCCCCACGGCTTCAGCGAGGGCGACCGCATCCACTCCCTCTACAGCCACGAGGGGATCTGCGTCATGCACCCGGTCGGCGACGGCCAGGTCTACTGGGCGTTCGAGCTGCCGTGGCGCGAGGGCGACACCGCTCCCCCTGGCAAGCCCGGCGGTCACGGGTTCGGCCACCCGGGGGTGCCGGTGGAGGGGTCGCCGGTGGAGAACCTGCGGGCCCGTTTCGGGCACTGGACCGGAGGGGCGCTGCCGCAGCTGCTGGAGACGATCACTGACGACGACATCAGCGTCTTCCCGCACATCATGCATCACGTCCGCCCGTACTGGGGGGACGGGCCGGTGACCCTCGCGGGGGACGCCGCGCACGTCGTACCGCCCCGGCTGGGCATGGGGCTGTGCCAGGCGCTTGAGGACGCGTGGGTGCTGGAGCGCGCCATGAGCGGGCCGGGCACGGCGAACGAGCGGCTGCGCGCCTACGAGGGCGCGCGCTGGCCGCGGCTGCGGCGCATGCGCACGATCGCGGAGGTGATGGGCCGCCGGACGCTGCCCGCGCCGCCGAAGCTGGCGCAGCGGATCGGCCGTTTCGTGCCGATGACCGCCTACCAGCAGCTCCAGGTCAAGAGGCTCAGCAACTACCTGAACGACGACGCGCCCGGTACGGGGGCGTCGGTCCACATCGGCTGACAGGTGACAGGAGACAGAAGTGGACCAGATCCTCAGCGCGATCCTCTCCGACGACGCCGTGAGCGAGGACTTCGCGGCCCTGCCGCTCCCGGAGTCGTACCGGGGTGTGGTGGTGCTCGCCGAGGAGACCGCCATGTTCGACGGAATGGCGAGCAGCGACAAGGATCCGGAGAAGTCGCTGCACGTGCAGGACGTGCCGACACCGGAGCCGGGGCCGGGCGAGGTGCT
Source organism: Streptomyces cinnamoneus (assembly GCF_002939475.1). NCBI lineage: Bacteria > Bacillati > Actinomycetota > Actinomycetes > Kitasatosporales > Streptomycetaceae > Streptomyces > Streptomyces cinnamoneus. Next base: position 1,266,247 of record NZ_PKFQ01000001.1, read on the forward strand.
GGTGGCCTCGATGGCGAGCGCGATCAACTACAACACCGTCTGGAGCGCGATCTTCGAGCCGCTGCCGACGTTCGGTTTCCTCAAGCGGTACGCGCAGTCCAGCGCGCTGCACGCCCGGCACTTCCAGCCGTACCACGTGGTGGGCTCGGACATGGCCGGCGTCGTGCTGCGCACCGGGCCGGGGGTGGAGCGCTGGAAGCCGGGCGACCGGGTGGTGGCCACCGCGCACCAGGCTGCCATGGACACGCCTGACGGCTACGACGACTCGATGCTGGACCCGTCCGGCCGGGCCTGGGGCTTCGAGACCAACTACGGCGGGCTCGCCGAGCTGGCCCTCGTCAACGGCACCCAGTTGATGCCGATGCCGGAGCACCTCACCTGGGAGGAGGCGGCCTGTTCCACGCTGTGCAACGCGACGGCGTACCGGCAGCTGGCGTCGCCGAACGCGGCGGGCATGAAGCAGGGCGACGTGGTGCTGATCTGGGGCGCGACGGGCGGACTCGGTTCGTACGCGACCCAGCTGGTGCTCAACGGCGGCGGCATCCCGGTGTGCGTCGTCTCCAGCGAGAGCAAGGCGGAGCTGGTCCGGGGGATGGGCGCCGAGCTGGTGATCAACCGGGCGGCGGAGGGCTACCGGTTCTGGGCGGACGAGAACACGCCCGACCCGCGGGAGTGGAAGCGTTTCCGCGCGCGGATCCGTGAGCTGACCGGCGGTGACGACCCGGACATCGTCTTCGAGCACCCGGGCCGGGAGACGTTCGGTGCGAGCGTCTTCGCCGCACGGCAGGGCGGCACGGTCGTCACGTGCGCGGCGACGTCGGGCTACCAGCACGTCTACGACAACCGCTACCTGTGGATGAGCCTCAAGCGGATCATCGGCACTCACTTCGCCAACTACCGGGAGGCCGCGGAGTCCAACCGGCTGATCGCCAAGGGGATGGTCCACCCGACGCTGTCGAAGGTGTTCCCGCTGGAGGAGACGGGCATGGCGGCCCGTGACGTGCACCGCAACCGGCACAGCGGCAAGGTCGGGGTGCTGTGCCTGGCGCCCGAGGAGGGGCTGGGCGTCCGGGACGCGCGGCTGCGCGAGCGGCACATCGACGCCATCACGCGCTTCCGCAGGGCCGGCGTCTGAGGCGATTCGGACCGCCGGCGGCAGGGCGTCGCGGGCCCGCACGGTCGTGCGGGCCCGCGGCACCACGCCCTGCCGTCTCGTTCCTCCGCCGGCCGGGCGCTCCCTACTGCGGCCGGCGGAACCCCCGCTCCGCCACCACGGCGGCCACCACGGCCAGCACGGCGCTGGTGCCGACCGAGGCGAGGACGGACGTCCCGGCCGGCTGGCCCCACATCAGGTGGCGCGAGGCGTCGATGCCGTAACTCATGGGGTTGGCATGGGCGATGACCTGCAGCCAGCCCGGCAGTCCCGCGGTGGGCACCAGGGCGTTGGAGGCGAACATCAGCGGGAACATCACCAGGAAGCCGACGCCCTGCATGGCCTCGGCGTTCCTCAGCCAGCAGGCGATGGCCATGAAGATCCACGCCAGGGCGAAGCCGATGAGCAGGGCGAGGACGACCGCGGCGAGCACGCCCGGCACGCCGCCCGCGGGTGAGAAGCCGAAGAGGACGGTGGCGAGCACGAGCAGCACGAGCAGCCGGACGGCCGCGCGCGCCACGTCGAAGACGCTCCGGGCGACCAGGACGGAGCCCAGCCAGATGGGCATGGAGCGGAAGCGGGCGACCACGCCGTTCTTGATGTCCTCGTTCAGGCCGACCCCCGACATCAAGGCGGACTGCATCGAGGTGGTGACCAGGATGGCCGGCACCAGGAACTCGATGTAGCCGACGCCGTCGGGGAAGTGGGGCGTGGTGGCCACGCTGGTGAAGACCTGGCCGAACAGCAGCAACAGCACCAGTGGTTGCAGCACGCTGAAGATCAGCAGTTTGGGGTCGGTGACCAGCTTGCGCAGCGACTTTCCGGTGAGGACGGCGATCTGGGTGCCGATTCCGGCCCCCGTCCACTGGGCGGGGGGCTGCGCGGCCCCGGGGTGTTCCTGCGCGAGTGCCCGCGCCATGGCGTCTCCTACGGTGTGCGTGTCCCGGTCCGCCCGGTGCGGGCGTCATCCGGCGAGGGCGGGGGCCTTGCGGGCGAGGGTGAGGTAGACGTCGTCGAGCGTGGGTTCCGTCATGGCCAGTTCCGCCGCCTCGACGTGGACGGCGTCCAGGGCCCGCACCACGTCCGCGACCTGCCGGGAGCTGTCCACCGGTGTGGTGAGCTTCCCGCGCGTCTCGTCGTACGAGGGCCGCAGGCCGGCCGCCTCCAGGGCCCGGGCGGCGCGCGGCAGGTCCTCGGGCGAGGCGAGCGTGACGGTGACGGCGCGCCGTCCCACCCGGTCCTTGAGCTCCGCCGGGGTGCCGGAGGCGACGACGGCGCCCTCGGACAGGACGGTGATGGCGTCGGCCATGCGGTCGGCCTCGTCGAGGTACTGGGTGGTGAGGACGACCGTGCTGCCCTGCGCGACCATCTCCCCGACGATGTTCCAGAGGGTGATGCGGCTGCCGGGGTCGAGGCCGGTGGTGGGCTCGTCGAGGAAGAGCACGGCGGGGCTGTTGACCACGCTGGCCGCGAGGTCGAGCCGGCGCCGCATGCCTCCGGAGTAGCCGCGTACGGGCCGCTTGGCGGCGGCGGTCAGCTCGAAGCGCTCCAGGAGCTCCCCCGCCCGCGTCCGGGCGGCGCGGGGGTGGGCGCCCAGCAGTCTGGCGATCAGGACCAGGTTGTCGAGGCCGGTCATCTGCTCGTCGACCGAGGCGTACTGTCCGGTGAGGCCGATCCTGCGGCGGACCTCGACGGGCGCGCCGACGACGTCGAAGCCCGCGACGCGGGCGGTGCCGGTGCTCGGCGGCTGGAGGGTCGCGAGGATGTTCACGAGGGTGGTCTTGCCGGCGCCGTTGTGGCCCAGCAGGCCGAGGACGGTGCCCCGGGGCACGGTCAGGTTCACCCCGTCCAGGGCGCGTACCGTGCCGTAGGTCTTGCCGACGTCGAGCGTCTCGATCATCAGCTCGTTCATGGTGTCAGTGTCGTCTTCCCTGGGTGCGGTGGCACCGGGGCCGGGCCTCACAGCGGGGGTCTGCGCGTCGGATCCCCGGTGCCACCAGCTTTCGGTTCGGCTCGGTCAGACGACGAAGACGAGGCGCCGTCCGGGCGTCTCGCGGTTCCAGGCGTCGTGGACCTCGGACAGCGGGACCTCGTCGACGTCGATGGTGAGGGAGCCCTTGACGACCGCGTCGGTCATCCGCTCCCACACGTCCTTGACGATGTCCAGGCTCGGCATGCTGCCGGTGCCGATGATGGTGATGCCGGCGCGCCGCAGGGCGTTGCCCTCGATGGTGGCGGTCGGGCCGGCGCTGTTGCCGAGCTGTACGTAGCGGACCTCGCCCTCGGCCTCCAGGGAGCGGGGCAGCGAGCCGAGGAATATCTCCGCCGGGCGGCCCCAGATGTAGTCGAGGACGACGTCGAAGCCGTGCTCGCCGGCCTCCTGGGCGAACTCGGCTGCGATCTTCTCTTCGGGCTGGTCCAGGGAGACGACCCGGTCCGCGCCGAGCGAGGGCAGCTGCTCCAGTGCGGCGCGGTTGCGGCCAGCGGCCACGACGCGTCCGGCACCGAGGTGTTTGGCGATCTGCACGGCCAGCTTGCCGGCGACGCCGGTGGCGCCGAGGATCAGCACCTTGGCGCCGGCCTCCAGCTTGAGCTGCGAGGCGAAGGGGAGCCAGGAGGAGAAGCCGGGGTTGATCAGCGCCGCGGCGGTGGCGTCGCTCACGCCGTCGGGCACGGGAAAGGCCAGGGGGGCGAAGGAGACGGTCAGTTCGCCCATGGAGCCGTAGGGCGGCCGCTGGGCGGCGAAGCCGACCCGGGTGCCGTCCTGGAGCGTGCCGACGCCCTCGACACCGGCGACGAAGGGCACCTCGGCGCCGGCGGAGTAGTCGGGGTCGTACGTGACGAGCTTGCCGAGGTTGGTCAGCGCGGCGGCGCGGACGTTGATGAGGACCTCACCCTCCTGCGGGGTGGGGTCGGGGAACTCCCCGTAAACCGGGGGCTGTCCGATCGTGCGCACCACGGCAGCGTGCATCGCTGTCTCCTTCTAAGAGGTTCGAAAGGCTCAAGAGGCTTAAGACGTGCGGGTGGTTCGAAGGTGCTGGCATGGGTCCTTCACCGGGTGGTTCGTGGAGAGAGGTTCAGAGCTCGAGTGCGGGCTTGATGCGGTGCATGGCGAACTCGATCAGCTGAGTGAGGTCGGGCTCCGTGTCGTGGTCGAGCCAGTAGAGGGCCGCCGACGCGAACGCGGCGTTCGCCGCGGTCGCGGCCAGCTGGACGGCGAGGTCCTCCCGGGCGTCACGGCCCGTCCTGTGCGCGATCAGCTCGGTGAGCTGCTCGATGTTGGCCGAAGCCTCCTGGTAGAGGCGCTGCCGGAGCTCGGGGACGCTGGTCAGCAGCCGGTGCCGGAGCAACAGCGCGTCGCGGTCCGCGTCCAGCAGCTGGCTGGCGAGCTCGTTGAAGACCTTGCACACGACGTCGGCGAGCGGCTCGTCGGCCGGGCGGCGGGCGAAGGCCTCCTCGAAGAACGGGTCGTACTCGTCGTTGAAGAGCACGTCCTTCTTGTCGCGGAAGTACCGGTAGAAGGTGGCGGTCGAGATCTCCGCCGCGGCCGCGATCTGCTCGACCGTGACGGCTTCGAACCCCTTCTCCAGGTAGAGCTTCAGCGCCTGGCGCTGGACCTCCTTCTTGGTCCGCAACTTCTTCAGCTCGCGCAGTCCCATGAGTCCCCGTATCAACTGAGAAATTCTCTCTACTGAGAGAATCTATCACTAGCTAGCGGCTGTCAGTCAAGCCCCCGGACCGCGACGGCCCGGAAGGTTCGCGTCCATGACCCCCGACACGACGAAGGCCGGCCCCCCCTTGCGGGGGACCGGCCGTGGTGTCAGGAGGCCGTTCCGACGAAGTCCAGCTGCGTCTCCGCTGGAAGGTCCGTCCGGCGCCTCACGTTGAGTTTGCGATAGGCCCTGGTCAGGTGCTGCTCGACGGTGCTGACCGTGATCCTCAGCTTTCTGGCGATCTCCCGGTTGGTCAGCCCCTGACCCGCCAGCGCCGCGACCCTGCGCTCCGCGTCGCTCAGGGCCTCGACGCCGCCGGCCTTCACCGGCCGGCTCAGGTGGGCCCTCGGCACCACCGCCCCCGAACCCGGCATCAGCTGCTGGCACAGCGGCTCGGCCTGGCACGCCTTGGCCAGCTGCCAGGCCCGGCGGGCGATCATCCGCGCCCGTTCCGAGCTGCCCAGCATCTGGTGCACCTGGCTCAGGTCGGCGAACGCCCGCGCCAGCTCCAGCCGGGCGCCGCAGCCGTGCAGGATGTCGACGGCCTCGCGCAGCGGCCGGAAGCGCTGGCGCGGGTCCAGCGTCGACGCCAGGACCCGCAGCGCCACCCCGCGGGACCGGACCGCCCCGGTGCCGCCGCGGGCCAGCTGCTCCTCGACCAGCCGCCTGGCCTGCGCCCGTTCCTCCAGCGCCACCATCGCCTGGGCCGCGCCGACGCGCCAGGGGACGAGCCCGGGGGTGTCGATGCCCCAGTCGGCCATCAGCTCGCCGCAGATCTGGAACTCCCCCAGGGCCGCGTGCGGCCGGCCGGTGGCCAGGTAGTAGTCGCCACACGCGTAGCGGTAGTGGAGCTCGAAGCGGGTGCCGAACATCCCCTGGGGCACGGCCTGGTCCAGCACGGACTCGGCCACGTCGAAGCGACCGGTCGCCGTCGCCGCGAGCAACCGGCTCGCGAGCGGCACGCCGAGCCCGACTCCCCAGTGGGGCGCGGGCACCAGGGACGTCGCGGCACTCGCGCACTCCTCCGCCCCCGCCAGGTCCCCCAGGCGCACGGCGATCTCCGCGCGGCCGGCCACGATCAACGACTCGCCGGTGGGGAACTTACGGGCGCGGGCCTCGGCGAGCAGCGCGTCGCAGCGGGGCAGGGCGAGGTCCAGCCGGTCGGCGTAGATCAGGGCGTACAGCGCGTTGGTGAGGGTGGTGAGCGTCGCACCGGTGAGCCTGCCGCTCTGCAGGATCTGCTCGGCCGCCGTCACGGCGTCGGCGTTCGGGCCCGAGGTCAGGACACTGGCGAGAGCCTCCGCGGCGTGCAGCACGGGGTCGTTGGCGACGGTGACGGGGGTCGGCTCCTTGGCCACCGGCTCGACGGCGCCGGGGGGCATGCGGGCCAGCAGCCCCGGATAGGACGAGGCCAGCGACCGCTGGAGCACGCGCAGCGACGCGGTGGTCTCCGCGTCCAGGGGCTCGACGGAGCCCCGCAGCCGTTCCAGCGCCTCCCCCGCCTGGTCGGTGTGGCCGAACCAGAGCAGGTGGTCGATGGCGGTGACGGTGAGCCGGCCGCCGAGTTCGCCTTCGCGCAGTGCGGCGTTCAGCCGGGACAGGTGCCGGGTGGAGGCCGAGGAGGGGCTCGAGCGCAGCTCGGTGTCCGCGAGCAGCACGGTGAGCACGGCACGCCGGCGCTCGTCGGCACAGCTGCGCCTGGCCAGTTCGAGGCAGTCGAGCGCGAACGCCACCCTGCCGCCGGCGACTTCCCGGGTGGCGGCGTCCTGGAGCACGCTCACCGCCCAGGGGCCGGGATGGCCGTCGGCGGCGACGAGGTGCTCAGCGACCGCACGGGCCTCGACCCCCTCGCGGTGGAGCAGTTCGGCGGCCCGCAGGTGCAGTTCGACGCGGCGCGTGACGCCCATGTGGTGCAGGACGGCCGTGCGGCCGACCGGATGCCGGAAGCGCCCGCCCTCCAGCAGGCCGATCGCCTCAAGGCGTTCGAGGACCTCGGTGACCGAGGCGGTGCCGGCGCCGATGAGGGCGCCGACGAACTCGGGGGTCGCGAAGTCGCCGAGCAGCGCGAGGCCCCGGGCGACCTCGACCGTGTGGGCGCCGGAGCGGTGCAGGCAGGCGAGCACCGCGTCGGCGAACGCCTCGCCGGGCACCAGCGCCCCGGGCCGTCCGTGCTCGCCCCGGTGGGGCTGGTCGTCGACGACGGCCCGTACGAGGAGGGGGTTGCCGCCGCTGAACGCGTGGCACTCGCCGGCGAGTTGGTCGGTGACGGTGGTATCCAGCCGTTCGCCCAGCATGGCCGCGACGGCGCCGGCGGACAGGGGCCCCAGCTTGAGCCGGCGGCAGTGGGGCTGATGGGTCAGGTCCGCGCGGAACGCACGGTCCGCCGCCTGGATGCCGGTGCGCTCGTTGAGCAACAGCAGCAGCCGGGCCCGCGGTATTCGCCGCGCCAGGTACAACAGGCACTGCTGCGAAAGGGGGTCGGCGGACTGCACGTCGTCGACGCTGACGACGACCGGGCGGCTGTCGGCGAGGTCGAGCAGCGCGGTGCACAGCCCCCTGATCATTCTGGCGCCGGAAGGGGTGAGCGCGTCGGAGAGGGGCGGCGTCAGCGCCGAGGCCTCGCGGAGGACGTCGTGCACCCGCCGGGAGTTCTCTTCGGACAATGGCGCGTCCCGGAATAACTGCTCCATGAGGCCGAGTGGTAGTTCCTGTTCCGCGGGTCCGCAGGCGGAGGCGAGCACCAGCCCACCGGATTCCGCGGCGAATTCGTTGAACTCATGGAGGAGTGCGGTTTTTCCGGCGCCGATGACACCGCTGAGAATTATCGTTTCCCCTCGACCCTGAACAGCAGCGGCAAAGGCTTCACGCAGAACACCCATTTCGGCGTCCCGTTCGAACAGGTTCACAGTCATCCCCCGTCCTGACTACCTGCGAAATGAAGTCGCTGAGAGTTTCGTCGTCACGTTGCGCAATGTGTCCGAAGACCCCCGGACGCACTGGGGCGGCGCTGGCGCCACAAAAGATCCTGTGGCAAGTTCTGAGAGACTGTAACAACTGAGAGAGGGCCGCGACAAGCATAGTCCGCGGCCGGACGCACCCCCCTGCCGTAACGCACGCCTTACACAATCGGGCAACTGTCGAAATGATCCGGAGAGGCAAAGAGCGAGAAAATTCCTGCTCAAGTTCGCCTCAAAACGAGCCTGGTGAACGCCCCCCACAGGAGCACCTCGCACGACCCGGTCGATGGCCGGACCCTGGATACCGGGCCGTCCCGCGCGCAAGTCCGGCGCTAGGGGCCCGGCGCGCTAGGGGTCCCTAGGGGAAGGCCACGGGTTGGCAGGTCACCGGCCGGTCGACAGTATTCCGGCCGGGGGGCCGGCGTGGTTGAGTACCGCAGAACCGCCGTCAGGACGTCGCCACCGCGCTCCCGGCGGGCCGGCCGGCACGCGGCGGACCGGGCATCTCGCGAGAAGGAGCGGATCAGCCGATGCCATCTCCCGCTGAAGAGAACGGTCTCTGGATCAGACGCTTCACCCCGTCACCGGACCCGAGAGCCCGTCTGGTCTGCCTCCCGCACGCGGGGGGTGCGGCGAGCTACTTCTTCCACATGTCCGAACACCTCGCCCCGTCGGTGGAAGTACTCTCCGTGCAGTACCCGGGGCGCCAGGACCGGCACGCCGAACGCTGTATCGAGGACGTACGCGAACTGGCCGAGCGGGTCTGCCACGCACTGGCCTGCTGGGGGGATCTGCCCCTGCTGCTGTTCGGTCAGGACATGGGCGCGCTGGTGGGCTTCGAAGTGGCCCGTCTGCTGGAGGAGAAGCAGGGCGTCCCGCCCCTGGCCCTCTTCGCCGCGGGCTGCCGGGCGCCGGCGGCCGGGCGCGACGAACACGTCCACCTCCTGGACGACCGGGGCCTGGTGGCCGAGGTGCAGCGGGTGAACGGCGGGGACGCGGACGCGGCGCCGCCGCCCGACGAGCGGCTCCTGCGCCGCACCCTGCCGTCGATCAGAAGCGACTACAAGGCGTTCGAGACCTACCGCCCCCTGCCGGGCGCCCGGGTGACCTGCCCGGTCATCGCCCTGGTCGGCGACCGGGACCCGAAGGTGAGCGCGAGCGAGGCCAACGCCTGGCGCGGGCACACCTGCGGGGCCTTCGAACTCCAGGTGTTCCCCGGCGGGCACTTCTTCCTCGAAGAACACCAGCCGCAGGTCGTCAACCTGATCTCCGATCTCTTCCTTTCCATTTGACGTTTTCTTCGTGCTCAGGGGGCCCACCGCCGATGGCCGATCAGATTCAGTCCTCCCACGCGCTGCTGGAATACGTGCGGGACGTGTCGCTGCGCGACGATCCCGTGCTGCGGGGACTGCGCAAGGAGACGGCGGAACTGCCGATGGGCACCGCCATGCAGGTCATGGCCGAGGAGGGCCAGTTACTGGCCCTCCTGGTCACCCTGTGCGGGGCGACGAGAGTGGTGGAGATAGGGACCTTCACCGGCTACAGCGCCCTGTGCATGGCCCGCGCCCTGCCCCCGCACGGCCGGCTGGTCACCTGCGACATCACCGACCGCTGGGCGGCGACCGCGGCCCCGTACTGGCGTGAGGCCGGCGTCTTCGACCGGATCGAGCTGCGTGTGGGGGACGCCTGCGCCACCCTGGAGCAGCTGCTGACGGAATGGGGCCCGGACTCCGTGGACCTGGTCTTCGTCGACGCGGACAAGGCGAACTACCCCCGGTACTACGAGGCGGCGCTCTCCCTGACCCGGCCCGGCGGACTCGTCGTCGTCGACAACACCCTCTTCTTCGGGCGCGTGATCGACCCCGGCGCCCAGGACCGCGACACCTTGGCGGTGCGCGAGCTCAACCGCCTGCTGCACGGGGACGAACGGGTCGACATGTCACTCCTGACGATGGCCGACGGCATCACCCTGGCCCGCAAGCGATAACACCCTTAAGGGGTCGGGCCGGCGCCCCTTATAGGGGGGTTGACCGCCCGACGGGCGCGTAAATACGGTGAATTCACGCGCCCTCAATACCTTGCGGCGCAGAAATGCGGAATCGGCCGGCATAACCGCAGTAACTGTTCCGGAGGTTCGGTGACAGCCAACTCGACCGCTCATCGGCTCACTGTACTGGGTGCCGGTGTCATGGGCACCAACATCGCGACGACAACCATCGGACACGGCGTTCCGGTGGTGCTCGTCGATATCGATCCCGGCAGCCTCGAAAAGGCCAGGGTGAACATCGCGAGAAATCTCCGGCACGCCCAGATGATGGGAGCACTGCCAGCCGGCCGGACACCCGGGAAACTGATCACCAGCCTGTCGCCGGCCGACGGCGCGGAAGCGACCGCGGTCGTCGAGGCGGTGACGGAGGCGGCCGACCTGAAATACAAGGTGCTCGCCCAGATATCAGCCGCCGTACGACCGGGAACTCCCCTGATCACCAACACCTCGGGAATTCCCGTCGACGAACTGGCCGGCGCCGTGGAGCGCCCCGGCGACGTCGTCGGCATCCACTTCATGAATCCGACCTATCTGATCCGGCTGGTCGAGGTCGTCCGCGGCCCCCGCACCGCGGAGGCGACGATGGAGGCGGTCACCGACCTGCTCGCCGCGATCGAGCGGCGTGCCATCGTCGTGAGCGACTCACCGGGCTTCGTGACCAGCCGGCTGCTCCACCCGATGATCAACGACGCCGCGCGGATCGTCGGTGAGGGCGTCACGACCGCCGAATCGGTCGACGCCCTCATGGAAGGGTGCCTCGGGCACCCGACCGGCCCGCTGCGCACCGGCGACCTGATCGGCCTGGACAACCTCGCCGACTCGCTCTGGGCCCTGCACGAGCGCACCGGCAACGACAGCTTCCGGCCCTGTGAACTCCTCCTCGACAAAGTCCGCTCGGGCGACCTGGGGCGGAAGACGGGCCGTGGGTTCTTCGACTATGGAGAGGCACTTTCGTGACGAGCGACGAACTGACCACGACCGCCCCGGTGACCGCGGAGGTCATCGAGAGCGCCCTCCTGGACTTCCTGGAGTCCAGGACGAAGGCCACCGTGGAGAAGGACCAGGACCTGTTCTCGTCGGGCCTCGTCTCGTCGATGTTCGCCATGGAACTCGTCGTCCACCTGGAGGGCGCCTACGGCATCGCCATCGTCGGCCCGGACCTGAAGCTCGACAACTTCCGTACGGTGCGCGGCATGAGCGCCCTGGTCCTGCGGCTCCGCGCCGAGGCCGCCGCGGACTCCGATGCCTGAGCCGCTGCCGGACCCCCTCGCCGCGGCACGCCTGCTGGTCGGCGAACTGGTCGCGGGCCGGCCGGCGGAGTGGGACCTCAAGGGCGAGCTGCCGCGCGAGCTGCTGACCGCGCTTGGCGCCCGGGGCGCGCTGTGCGCCCAGGTGCCGGCCCGGTTCGGCGGACTGGCCGCCACCAGTCGCGCCAACGGCGAGTTCACCGCCTACGTGGGAAGCCTGTGCAGCTCCCTGCGGAGCGTGATGACCTCCCAGGGCATGGCGGCCTGGGCCGTCCAGCGCCTGGGCACCCGCGAGCAGCGCGACACCCACCTGCCCCGGCTGACCGGAGGGGAACTGGCGGCCGTGGCCTTCAGCGAACCCGCCGCCGGCAGCGACCTCTCGGCGATGACCACGCGTCTGCGCGTCGACGGCGACACGGTCGTCCTCGACGGCCAGAAGAAGTGGATCACCGCGGCGCACTACGCCGACCTCCTGGTGGTCTTCGCCCGGTACGACGACGGCTCGGGCGAGGACGCGGCCGCCGCCGTGGTGGTGCCCGCCTCGGCGCCCGGGGTGCGGGTGCGCCGCGTGGCCGACCCGCTCGGCTGCCGCGCCGCCGGGCACGCGGACCTCACCTTCGACGCGGTCCGGCTGCCCGCGTCCGCGGTCCTGGGGGGCTGCGGGCAGTCGCTCCAGCTCCTGGTGACGGCCGCGCTCACCTACGGGCGGTTCTCGGTGGCCTGGGGCTGCGTGGGCATCCTGCGCGCCTGCCTGGACGCGGCCACCCGCCACGCCTCGGCCCGCGAGCAGTTCGGCAAGCCGCTCGCCCGGCACCAGCTGGTCGCCGGACACCTCGCCGACCTCTTCGTCGCCGAGCAGTCCGCGACCCGCGCCAGCGAGCACGCCAGCGACCGCTGGGACTCCGGCTCGTCCGACGTCGCCATGGCGGCGGTGCTCGCCAAGCACACCGCCGCCGAGCTCGCCGCCCACGGGGCCGCCCGCGCCGTGCAGGTCCTCGGCTCGGCCGGGGCCGTCGACGGCGAGGTGGTGGCCCGGGCGTACCGGGACGCCAAGCTCATGGAAATCATCGAGGGCAGCAACGAGATCTGCCGGCTGCTGCTGGCTCAGCACGCGGTCACCGCAGCGAACCGACGTCCCTGAAGGAGGAGTCGTGGCCGACCGGCCAACCCTGGTGAAGTGCCTGGTCTGGGACCTGGACAACACCCTGTGGCAGGGCACGCTGCTGGAGGGCGGCCGGGCCGAGGTCGACGAGACCGTGCGCGAGGTGATCGCCGGCCTCGACGCGCGCGGCATCCTCCAGTCCGTCGCCAGCAAGAACGACCACGACCTCGCCTGGGCCCGCCTGGAGGAACTGGGCCTCGCCGAGTACTTCGTACTGCCGAGGATCGGCTGGGGCCCGAAGTCGGAGTCCGTGCGCGCCATCGCCGACGAGCTGAACTTCGCCCCCGCCGCCATCGCCTTCATCGACGACCAGCCGGCCGAGCGGGCGGAAGTCACCTTCCACCTGCCCGAGGTGCGCTGCTACGCGGCGGAAGAGGCCGCGCGGCTCCTGGAGCTGCCGGAGTTCAGCCCCGCGACGGTCACCGTCGACTCACGGCGCCGGCGCAGCATGTACCAGGCCAGGTTCCGGCGGGAGGCCGAGCAGGCCGGCTTCGAAGGCCCCGGGGAGGAGTTCCTGCGCTCGCTGGAGATGGTCATGCGCATCGACCGCGCCGGCGAGGAGGAGCTCTCCCGCGTCGAGGAACTCACGTTGCGCACGAGCCAGATGAACGCGACGGGGGTGCACTACTCCGACGCCGCGCTGCGCGCGCTGCTCGACGACCCGGACCAGGAGGTGCTGACCGCGACGATGGCCGACCGCTTCGGCCCGCACGGCGCGATCGGCGTCCTGCTGTTCGAGCGGCGGCCGGAGGTGTGGCACCTCAAGCTCCTGGCCACGTCCTGCCGCGTCGTCTCCTTCGGCGCCGGCAGCGTCATCCTCAACTGGCTCGCCGACCGGGCCCACCGGGCGGGCGTCCATCTCGTCGCCGACTTCCGGGCGACGGACCGCAACCGGATGATGGAGATCGCCTACCGCTTCGCCGGGTACACCGACGACCCGTGCGCCTGCCGGGCCGCCCTCGCCCCCGCCGGGGAGGAGGGGATCCAGCGGCTCCACCTCGTGCCCGGACCGCAGCGGCCCCCGACCACGATGAAGCTCATCGCCCCCGGGGCGGCGGCGCCGGTCGGCTGACCGCACCGGCACCCGGCGGCGTCCGACCGCCAGGGGCTGTCCAACGGGCCGGCCCGGGCCGCGGGGCCTGGCCGGCCCGTAAGGCACCCCCTCGGCGCTCTCAGCCGCCGTCGGGGTCCGCCCGGTCCAGGGCCGGGCGGGGACCGGGACCGGTCTCCAGGAGCAGGTGGTCGGCGGCGGCCGTGTCCGTGACCAGGCTGGTGACGAGGCCGGAGCGCAGTACCGCCCCGATCGCGGCGGCCTTGCGCAGTCCGCCCGCGATCGCGACGACCTCCGGTATGCGGCGCAGCCGGTCGGCCTCGACCGTGATGCAGCGCTCGCCCAGGTCCCGGCCGATGCGCCGGCCCTCGGCGTCGAAGAGGTGCGCGGACATCTCCGCGGCGGCGCCCAGGGAGGCGTAGTGGGCCCGCTCCTCCTCGGTGAGCATGTCGTAGACGGTCGAGATGCCCGGCGCCCACGAGCCGATGGACACGGCCGCGACGGTGACCTTGTCGAAGTAGTCGAAGGCCCGGGCGATGCCGGTCTGGCCGCGCAGCGCGGCGGCCGTGGCCGAGTCGGGCAGCAGCATCGGCGCGTAGATCGGGTGCGCCTCGCCGCCCGAGACCTGGGCCGCCCGGCGGACGGCCTCGACCGAGCCGCGCTCGGCGGTGCCCGCGTCGTACACACCCGTGAGCTGGACGACCGTGCAGGGCGGCAGCCGGTGCAGGGCCGCGGCCATGTGGATCGTGGAACGGCCCCAGGCGAGGCCCAGGACGTCTCCCTCGTGGACGAGCTCGCCGAGCAGGTCGGCCGCCACCTCGCCCAGGTTCTCGGGATCGGGCGCGTCGTCGGCCGCGTCGGCCGGGGACTCCACGACGACCGCGTGCCGCAGGCCGTAGCGGGCGCGCAGCGCGTCGGAGCGCTCCGCGTCCAACTCGGCCGGCACCCGGATCTCGATCCGCACCAGATCCCGCTCCAGAGCCGTCTCCAGGACCCTCGCCACCTTGAAGCGGCTCACGCCGAACTCCTCGGCGATCTGGATCTTCGACTTGCCCTCGAGATAGAAACGACGGGCCATCGCCGCCGCCTGCACCAGCTCGGCGGGCCCCATGGGCGTCACTGAACGGCCCGTCGACACCGCGGTCTCCTCACTACTGTGTTCACGCTTGTGTGCAAGCTGTGGAGCTGTGGACTCGGCCTCATCCTGTCAGATCCGGCGGTCCTTGATCAGTCCCCGGCCACAGCCCTCAGCAATTCGGGCGAGCGGCGCGGGGCCCTCGTTCGTTCAGTGGGCGCAGGCCCAGGGCGCGCCCGAGGTGGCCTTCTCCGCCTGCGTGCGCAGAGAGCGTACGGCCGCTGCGGGGTCGTCCGTACCGTAGACGGCGGATCCCGCGACGAACACGTCCGCGCCCGCCTCGGCACACCGCTCGATGGTGGCCGCCGAGACACCGCCGTCGACCTGGAGCCACAGTTCCAGGTTATGGCGCGAGATCAGCTCCCGGGTGCGGCGGATCTTCGGCAGCATGATGTCGAGGAACGCCTGCCCGCCGAAGCCGGGCTCGACCGTCATGATCAGCAGCATGTCCAGCTCGGGCAGCAGGTCCTCGAACGGCTCGATCGGCGTGGCCGGCTTGAGCGCCATCGACGCCCGCGCCCCCATCCGCCGGAGTTCCCTGGCGAGCCGTACGGGCGCGTGGGCGGCCTCCGCGTGGAAGGTCACCGACCCGGCGCCGGCCTCGGCGTACTGCGGGGCCCAGCGGTCCGGGTCCTCGATCATCAGGTGGCAGTCCAGCGGGGTGTCGGTGGCCTTGGCCAGCGACTCGACGACCGGGACGCCGAGCGTGAGGTTGGGCACGAAGTGATTGTCCATCACGTCGACATGGAGCCAGTCCGCGCCTTCCACCGCCCGCGCCTCGTCGGCGAGGCGGGAGAAGTCCGCGGACAGGATGCTGGGGTTGATCTGCACGGCCATGCCCCAAGCCTGCCATGCCGCGACGCCGGCGGATGACACGGGAGGCCCTAGCGGGCCCGCGACGGACAGCCCGGGACAGGCCCCGGGCCCCGCCCCGCCCGCGCCCGGGCCATGGGACCCGGGGCACGGCACGCCCGCCTCCGCCCCGCCGCCCCACGGGGGTCCGGGGCGCAGCCCCGGGAAACGGTGAAAGGGCGAAGCAGGGGCTCTCCCTCCCGCCGCGGCGGCGGCCCGCCCCCACGGCGCGGTCCGGCGGTGCCGGACGACCGCGGGCGGTCGCCGGTGCGACGGGCCGCGGCCGACCGCGGCACCGCCGCCGGCCGCACCGTCGAGGCGTGGCGCCGCCGCTCCGGGGCGCAGGCCCGTCAGGCCGTGCGGCGCAGCAGAGCCAGATACATCGCGTCCGTCCCGTGGAGGTGCGGCCACAGCTGGACGTCCGGGCCCTCGCCCAGCGCCGGCACGCCCTGCATGTGCGGGCGGGCGTCGATCCACTCCGCGCTCACGCCGTCCCGCTTGAGGACGTCGTCCACGACGGCCTTCGTCTCGGCCGGGTGCGGCGAGCACGTCGCGTACCCGACGACTCCGCCGACCCGTACGGCCCGCAGCGCCTCGCGCAGCAGGTCGCGCTGGAGCGTGGCGAAGCCGGCCACGTCCTCGGGGCGGCGGCGCCAGCGGGCCTCCGGGCGGCGGCGCAGGGCGCCGAGGCCGGTGCAGGGCACGTCGACGAGGACCCGGTCGAAGGAGCCCTCGCGCCACGGCGGCCGGGTGCCGTCGGCAGCGATGACCTGGTACGGGCCGGGGTTGCCGGCGAGGGCGCGCTCGACGAGCCGGGCCCGGTGCGGCTGCTTCTCGGAGGCCAGCAGCGCGGCACCGCGCTGCGCCGCGAGCGCGCCGAGCAGGGCGGCCTTGCCGCCGGGGCCCGCGCAGCCGTCGAGCCACCGCTCGTCCGGGCCGTCCAGCGGGACGTCCGCGAGGGCGAGGGCGACCAGCTGGCTGCCCTCGTCCTGGACGCCGGCGCGGCCCTCGCGGACCGCGTCCAGGGCCCCGGGCTCGCCGCCCTCGGCGAGCCGTACGGCGTACGGGGACCAGCGGCCCGGCAGGCCGGAGTCCTCGCCGAGCGCGGCCAGGAGTTCGTCGGTGGTGGCGCGGCCGGGGCGCGCGACCAGGGTGACCTCGGGCCGTTCGTTGTCGGCCTCCAGCAGGTCCTCGATGCCCGCCCGGCCGCCGCCGAGCGCGTCCCACAGCGCGGAGACGATCCAGCGGGGGTGGGAGTGGAAGACCGCCAGGTGCTCCTCGGGGTCGTCCTCGTAGGGCGGGGCGACCTTCTCCAGCCAGCCGTCGAGGTCGTGCGCGGCGATCTTCCGCAGCACGGCGTTGACGAACTTCGCCCGGCCGTCGCCGAGCACGACGCGGGCCAGTTCCACGCTCGCCGAGACGGCGGCGTGGCTGGGGATGCGGGTGCCGAGCAGCTGGTGGGCGCCGAGGCTGAGCACGTCCAGGACGGGCGGGTCCACCTCCCGCAGGGGGCGGTCGACGCAGGCGGCGATGACGGCGTCGTAGGTGCCCTGGCGGCGCAGCGTCCCGTAGACGAGCTCCGTGGCGAGCGCGGCGTCGCGCGCCTCGAAGCCGTCCTTCTCCCGGGCCTTGCGCAGCAGCGGCGGGAGCACGAGGTTCGCGTAGGCGTCCCGCTCGTCGACGGCCCGCAGCGCCTCGAAGGCGAGTATCCGCACCGGGTCCTTCTTGGGGCGGCGGTAGGGCTTTGCGGGTCGTCGGCGAGACGCCTGGTCGTTCACGAAAAGTGCTCCGGGGCTGAGGTGATGAAGGACTCCAGCCTACGCCGCCGGGTCCTGCCCCAGCCGCTCGCCCGCGGCGATGCGGACTCCGCGCGCCCAGTCCGCGGCCTGCATCGGCTTCTTGCCCTGCGGCTGGACCCACTGCAGCTGCACGGCGTACGAGCCGGTGCCGACGTGGACGGAGTTCTTGGCGGCGGCGATCTCGCCGGGGGCCAGGTCCGAACGGTCCGCGGCGGCCGCCACGGACATCACCTTCAGCCGCTCGCCCCGGAAGGTCGTCCAGGCGCCGGGCGCGGGCGCGCAGCCCCGCACGACGCGGTCGACGCGCAGGGCGGGGACGGCCCAGTCGATCCGGGCGTCCTCGACGTTGATCTTGGGGGCGAGGGAGACGCCCTCGGCCGGCTGCGGCACGGCCTCGAGCGTGCCGTCCTCGATGCCGTCCATGGTGGCGGCCAGCAGCCCGGACCCGGCGAAGGCGAGCCGCGTCAGCAGGTCGCCGCTGGTGTCGGTGGGCCGGACCTGCTCGGTGAGCACGCCGTAGACGGGGCCGGAGTCCAGGCCCTCCTCGATCAGGAAGGTCGAGGCGCCGGTGACCTCGTCGCCGGCCAGGATCGCGTGCTGCACGGGCGCGGCACCGCGCCAGGCGGGCAGGAGGGAGAAGTGCAGGTTCACCCAGCCGTGCGCGGGGATCTCCAGCGCGGCCTTGGGCAGCAGCGCGCCGTAGGCGACGACCGGGCAGCAGTCGGGGGCGATCTCCCGCAGGCGGGCGAGGAATTCCTCGTCGCGCGGCTTGGCGGGCTTGAGCACCTCGATGCCGGCTTCCTCGGCGCGCTCGGCGACGGGGCTGGCGACCAGGCGGCGGCCGCGCCCGGCGGGGGCGTCGGGGCGGGTGACGACGGCGACGACCTCGTGGCGGTCCGAGGCGATCAGGGCGTCGAGGGCGGGGACGGCGACCTCGGGGGTACCGGCGAAGACGAGCCTCATGGGTGGCGGACTACCTCTCTCGTAACGCTCTGATGTGCGCTCTCGTGGCGCCGGGCGCAGCGGCGCCCCAGTTTAGAGGCGGCCCCACCACAGGGGGCGTGCGGGATGATGCGCGCCCCATTCTGACGGATCCACGCCCCCATACCGTGACCCAGCGGCCGGTGACGCGTTGGGTCAAGAGAGATTGACCGAAACGGGCCGCAACCGCGGCCCGCTTCCGTTCCGTTGCTTGTCAACCACCCGTCAACTCTCATCCTCCAACGTCCCCTTAACCGCCGGTCCGAGAGGCTTGTTCATGCCCGACCACGCAACCCACGACGCCCAGGCACGGGCCAGCCTGCATCTTCTGGTCCGGGACATCGAGAGGGTCCGCCGGCAGGTGGACGCCCTGCGCACCCTCACCGCCCAGCTGGGCAACGTCTACCGCCCCCGCCGCACCGGCCCGTCCGCGGGCTTCGTCGTCTACGGCCGCGCTCCCGCGCCGACGGTGCGGCTGGCGCAGGAGCTGCGGGACAGCGTCGAGACGCTGGTCACCGCGGCGGTGGACTTCGACCGCTCGCTGGGCTTCTCGTGGGACGCGGTGGGTTCGGCGCTCGGCGTCACCAAGCAGGCGGTGCACCGCCGTTACGGGGCGCGCCGCGCCGGAGCCCAGGGCTCCGCCGAGACCACGGAGACGGTGCGCACGGCCGAGCCGTCCGCCGTCCCGGTGGTCCCCGCCGCCCGCTCGGTCCCCGGCCAGCCGAGCGTCCACCGCGAGGAGCCCCGGGCCTCGGTCTTCCCCGGCCCGCGCAACGGCTGACGCGCGGGGCGCACGGCGCACGGACGGCCCCCTGGGGACCGCCGCGCCGCGCCCCGGGCACGGCGTGGGCACGGCCGGCTGCCGCCGGCCCCGGACGACGGCGCCCGGCACGGGGCCGCACACCCGCTGCGCGACGGACACGAGGCGCTCGGGAACACGTCCGGACCCCGCCCCGTCCACGATGACGACCGGCCCGCACGCGCACACCCCGCCCCCGGCGGCCGACGCCACCGGGCCCGGAGGGTCACCCGATGTCCGGCGGGTCCACCCGCAACCGCACCGGATCGCCCTCGCGGCGCGTGAGCCGTACGGCCTGGGCCGCCTTCAGGGCGGCCGCCAGCGCCGCGCCCTGACCCGGGCGGACGCGCAGCAGGGCACGCTCCCACCGCTCACCGGGCGGCGGGTCGCCCGCCCGGCGCGGCCGGCCGGGGGCGGGCGCGGGCAGCTCCACGGGGCCGAGGACCTCGGCCCCGTCCGGCAGCCGCGCCAGGGTGAGCAGGTCCGCCACCGCCTCCGGCGGGCCGGACACCGCCGCCATCCGCGAGACGGGCGGAAAGCCCAGCTCCGCCCGGTCCGCCAGCTCACGGACCGCGTGTCCGGCGGGATCCCAGCGCACCAGCGCCTGCACCGGCCGCAGCGTCGGCTCGGCCACGATCACCACCGTGCCGCCCGCCTCCTGGCCCCTGACCAGCGCCGCCGCGCCCAGCCAGCGGCGCAGCGCCTCCTCCCCCGCCCGCAGGTCCGGTCGGCCCAGCAGGGCCCAGCCGTCCAGTAGCAACGCCGCCGCGTAGCCGCCCTCGGCGACGGGCTCCGCGCCGGGAGTGGAGACGACGAGGGCCGGCCGGTCCGGGACGGTGTCCAGGACGTGGTCGCGCCCGGAGGTCCGCACGGGCACGGCGGGGAACGCCCGCCCCAGCTCCTCGGCCGTGCGGCGCGCGCCCACGATCTGGGCGCGCAGCCGGAAGCCGCCGCACTCGCCGCAGTGCCAGTCGCGGGCCTCCTGCCCGCACCAGCCGCAGTGCAGCGCCCCCGCCTGCTCGCCGAGGGCCTCCAAGGGCCCGGCGCAGTGGGCGCAGCGCGCGGGCTCCCGGCACCGCTCGCAGGCCAGGCGGGGGACGTAGCCCCGCCGCGGCACCTGCACGAGGACCGGCCCGTGCTTCAGCCCCTCGCGGGCGGCCTCCCAGGCGATCGTGGGCAGCCGGGCGGCCCGCGCGGCGGCGTCGCGCCCCTCGTCGCCCTCCCCCACGGTCCGTATCCGCGGGGCGGCGGCCCGCACCCTCTCGCGGGGGGCCGCCAGCGGCAGGGCCCAGCCGGTGTCGACGAGCTGTGCGGCCTCCACGGTGCAGCCGAAGCCGCCGAGCAGGAAGGCCGCCTTCTCGTGCGCCGCCCGGAGCAGCAGCACCTCGCGGGCGTGCGGCTGGGGGGCGTGCGGCTCGCTGTGGCTGGAGTCGCCGTCGTCCCAGATCGCGGCGAGGCCCAGGTCCCGCACGGGGGCGAACATCGCGGCGCGCGTGCCGACCACGGCCCGCACCGCGCCGCGGCTGACCGCGAGCCAGCGGCGGTACCGCTCGTCGGGCCCGGTGTCGGCGGTCAGCAGCACGTGCCGCCCGTCACCGAGCAGATCGGTGAGCGCGGCGTCCACGCGGGCGGCGACCCGGCCGTCGGGCACGACGATCAGCGCCCCGCGCCCCGAGGCGAGGGCGGCCGCGGCGGCCCGCGCCAGCTCACCGGGCCAGTGCGGTCCGGGCAGCGCGGTCCACACCGCGCGCGGGGCGTCCCCCCGGGCGACGGCGTCGAGATACGCGGGCCCGGTCGGATAGCGGGCCCAGCTGCCCGGCTCCGGCGCGGCGGGCGGGGGCAGCGGAGCGGCCGACGGCTCGGCCTCGATACGGGCGTGGCGGGGCGGGACGGCCAGCTGGAGGACGTCGGCGAGCGACCCCGCGTAACGATCGGCGACGGACCGGCACAGCCCCAGCAGGGCCGGACCGAGCACCTCCTCGGTCGACAGCACCTGCGCGAGCGCGGCGAGCGGCCCCTGGAACTCGGACTCGGCGACCCGCTCGACGATGAACCCGTCGAGCAGCCCGCCCCCTTCCCGCCGCCCGCCCCGCACGTTCCGCGTGCCGGCCCCGAAGCGCACCCGCACCCGCACGCCCGGCCGGGCGTCGGCGTCCAGCTCGGCCGGCACGGCGTAGTCCCAGAGCTTGTCGAGGTGCACGGGCCCCTTGTCGACCAGCACCCGCGCGACGGGCAACTCCTTGGCCAGCTCGGCCCCCCGCCACGTCCGCGGCTTGGCCCTCGGCACCTTGGCCTTGCGCACGCTCTCCCGGATGAACGCGAGCTGCTCCGGCTGCTCCCCGCCGTGCTTCTCCCCGGCCGACCCGTTCTCGCTGCTCACGGCTCCAGTCTTAGCAGAGAGCACTGACAGGGGCGTCATCGCGCGAAGGCCCTCCGGAGCGGGTCGGCGGCAGCGGCGAGAGAGTTTCACAGCGCGCTCGCGCGCGCTCCACCAAAGCAGCCGCGGCCTTCGCCCCGGGAGGGCGGGCACGAGGCCACCCGCGCGGGGTCGTGCGGCGCCACGGCGTTCACCCGCTGTGCCGGAGGCGGCACGGCGTTCCCCCGGGCACAACGCGACGGCCCCGGACCGATTCGGTCCGGGGCCGTCGAAGCGGTGCGGGCCCGCTTACAGCCCCACAGCCTTGCGCAGCGCCTCCACGCGGTCCGTGCGCTCCCACGTGAAGTCGGGGAGCTCACGGCCGAAGTGGCCGTACGCGGCGGTCTGGGAGTAGATCGGGCGCAGCAGGTCGAGGTCGCGGATGATCGCGGCCGGGCGGAGGTCGAAGACCTCGCCGATGGCGTGCTCGATCTTGTCCGTGTCGACCGTGTTCGTGCCGAAGGTCTCGACGAACAGGCCCACCGGCTCCGCCTTGCCGATCGCGTAGGCGACCTGGACCTCGCAGCGGGCGGCCAGGCCGGCGGCGACGACGTTCTTCGCGACCCAGCGCATCGCGTAGGCGGCCGAGCGGTCGACCTTGGACGGGTCCTTGCCGGAGAAGGCGCCGCCACCGTGGCGGGCCATGCCGCCGTAGGTGTCGATGATGATCTTGCGGCCGGTGAGGCCGGCGTCGCCCATGGGGCCGCCGATCTCGAAGCGGCCGGTCGGGTTCACCAGCAGGCGGTAGCCCTCGGTGTCCAGCTTGATGCCGTCCTCGACCAGCTCCTTGAGGACGTGCTCCACGACGAACTCGCGGATGTCCGGTGCCAGCAGAGAGTCCAGGTCGATGTCGGAGGCGTGCTGCGACGAGACGACCACGGTGTCCAGGCGCACGGCCTTGTTGCCGTCGTACTCGATGGTGACCTGGGTCTTGCCGTCCGGGCGCAGGTAGGGGATGGTGCCGTTCTTGCGGACCTCGGACAGGCGGCGGGAGAGCCGGTGTGCCAGGTGGATCGGCAGCGGCATCAGCTCGGGGGTCTCGTCGCAGGCGTAGCCGAACATCAGGCCCTGGTCGCCCGCGCCCTGCTTGTCGAGCTCGTCCTCGTCGCCCTCGACCCGGTTCTCGTAGGCCGTGTCGACACCCTGGGCGATGTCCGGGGACTGCGCGCCGATGGAGACCGAGACGCCGCAGGACGCGCCGTCGAAGCCCTTCTTCGAGGAGTCGTAGCCGATCTCGAGGATCTTGTTGCGCACGAGCGAGGCGATCGGCGCGTAGGCCTTGGTGGTCACCTCACCGGCCACGTGGACCAGGCCGGTGGTGATCAGGGTCTCGACGGCGACGCGGGACGTCGGGTCCTCCTTGAGGAGGGCGTCGAGAATGGCGTCGCTGATCTGGTCAGCGATCTTGTCGGGGTGACCCTCGGTCACGGACTCCGAGGTGAACAGGCGGCGGGACACATCGCTCCCTGGGGTTGCAGCGGCTGCTGGCTGATCATTGATGGACCCGGGCAAGAGCTGCGCTCACCGCGGATCCGTTTGCCAGTTTATCCGGCGTTCTCGAGCTTCGGGCATCCCGCCTGCCATCACAACCAGCGTGACCTGCGACACCTGCCCCCTGGATCCCAGGAGGCCCATGGGCGGCGGCTTTAGGCCAGACGGGTCGCCACCAGATCCCAGACCGTGTCGGCGAGGTCTTCCTTGGGGCCGTGCGGAATGATCGTTTCCGCGCCGTCAGTGGCGAGGATCACGGCCTCGTTCTCCTCCGAGCCGAAGGTCTTGCGCTCCCCCACCTCGTTGACGACCAGCAGGTCACAACCCTTGCGGGCCAGCTTGGCGCGACCGTTGGCGAGGACGTCGTCGGTCTCGGCGGCGAAGCCCACGACGATCTGGCCCGGGTGCGGGCGGTCCGCGGAGAGCTCCGCCAGGATGTCCGGATTCCGGACCAGGGCTATCGGGTCGGGCTCCTGCCCGTCGCGCTTCTTGATCTTGCCGGTCGCGTAGTGGGCCGGCCGGAAGTCGGCCACGGCGGCGGCCATGACCACGGCGTCGGCGTCCGCGGCCGCCTTGAGCACGGCCTCACGCAGTTGCACGGCCGTCCCCACGCGCACCACGTCGGCCCCGGCCGGGTCGGCCAGCTCGCTGTTGGCGGCGACGAGCGTGACGCGCGCGCCCCGCGCGACGGCGGTGCGGGCCAGGGCGTACCCCTGCTTGCCGGAGGAACGGTTCCCCAGGAAGCGGACGGGGTCGAGGGGCTCTCGGGTGCCGCCGGCGCTGATGACGACGTGCCGGCCGGCGAGGTCGGCCACGGGACGGCCCGCGAGGTCGGCGTCCGCCGGGCGGGCGCCCCGGGCCAGCACCCGGCGGCAGACCTCGAAGAGCTCGGCCGGGTCGGGGAAGCGGCCCTTTCCGGTGTCGACGCCGGTCAGCCGGCCGACGGCGGGCTCGATGACGACCGCACCGCGGCGGCGCAGGGTCGCCACGTTCTCCTGGGTGGCCGGGTTCTCCCACATCTCGGTGTGCATCGCGGGCGCGAAGACCACGGGGCAGCGCGCGGTCAGGAGGGTGTTGGTCAGCAGGTCGTCGGCCAGGCCGTGCGCGGCCTTGGCCAGCATGTCGGCGGTGGCGGGGGCCACGATCACCAGGTCGGCCTGCTGGCCGATCCGCACGTGGGGCACCTCGTGGACGCTCTCCCACACCTCGGTGGCGGCGGGGTGGCCCGACAGCGCGGACCACGTGGCCTCACCGACGAACTGCAGCGCCGACGCCGTGGGCACCACGCGCACGTCGTGTCCCGACTCGGTGAGGCGCCGCAGCAGCTCGCACGCCTTGTAGGCGGCGATCCCGCCGCTGACCCCCAGGACGACCTTGGGCTTGTCCATCGTTCGCCTCTCCCCGCGCTCTCGTCCGTACGCAGTTCTCCGTACGCGGCTCTCGCCCGTACGTACGGACCGTACAGGCCCCATGACACACCAAGGGCCCGGCAGTCGCTCCTCCGGCTGACGCCGGGCGGTGCCCTGCCGGGCCCTCGGTGACGGAAAATCGATGCTTACTGCGCCGGGGCCTCGACGGCCTCGGAGGTCAGCAGGCCCGCGTTGATCTCGCGGAGCGCGATGGAGAGCGGCTTCTCGTGGACGTGGGTGTCCACCAGCGGACCGACGTACTCCAGCAGGCCCTCGCCGAGCTGCGAGTAGTACGCGTTGATCTGGCGCGCGCGCTTGGCGGCGTAGATCACGAGGCTGTACTTCGAGTCCGTGGCCTCGAGCAGCTCATCAATCGGCGGGTTGATGATGCCCTCGGGCGCGGTGATGGAAGAGGACACTCTCTGCCTTCCGAAGGGGGGTGAAGAAAGATGTTCAGCGAAGCAAGGCTAGCAGCTCACGCGCAACGTCCTCGACGGAGGTGTTGACCAGCGTCGTGTCGAACTCGGCCTCCGCCGCCAGCTCCACCTTCGCCGCCGCCAGCCGCCGCTCGATGACCTCGGGCGACTCGGTGCCGCGGCCGGTGAGCCGGCGGACCAGCTCCTCCCAGCTGGGCGGAGCCAGGAAGACCAGCTGGGCGTCCGGCATGGTCTCGCGGACCTGCCGGGCCCCCTGGAGGTCGATCTCCAGCAGCACGGGCTCCCCCGCCTCAAGGCGGTCGAGCACGGCCTTGCGGGGCGTGCCGTAGCGGTTGCCCGCGAACTCCGCCCACTCCAGCAGCTCGCCGTTGGCGATGAGCTTGTCGAACTGCTCGTCGTCCACGAAGAAGTACTGGACACCTTCCCGCTCACCGGGGCGCGGCTTGCGGGTGGTGCAGGAGACAGAGAGCCACACCTCGGGGTGGGCCTTGCGCATATGGGCGACGACCGTGCTCTTACCGACCCCGGAGGGGCCGGAGAGCACGGTCAGCCGCGGTTGTCTGGCCGGGGGGACGGGGGACGTCCCCCGGGAGACTGCAGTACTCATGCAGCGATTATCCCGGTTCCCGGGAGTGCCTGGGAACGCCGGGCCGTCTGCAGGCGGCCGCGAGGCCGCCGTCAGGCGGCCTTGCTGCCGAACTCACGCTCAAGAGAAGCGATCTGGTTCGAGCCCAGCCCGCGCACCCGGCGGCTCTCGGAGATCCCGAGCCGCTCCATGATCTGCTTGGCACGGACCTTGCCCACACCGGGAAGGCTCTCCAGCAGGGCGCTGACCTTCATCTTGCCGATGACATCGTTCTCCTGGCCCTGCTTGATGACCTCGTGCAGCGAGGCGCCGGAGTGCTTGAGCCGATTCTTGACCTCGGCGCGCTCCCGGCGAGCCGCGGCGGCCTTTTCGAGCGCGGCTGCGCGCTGTTCAGGGGTAAGGGGCGGAAGAGCCACGCCTACGTCACCTCGGATGTCGAACTGTCGGATACGGACCGGTGAGGAACCTAGTCGGCCCACACCTGGGGAGCAACGAGCAACGCGCTTGCACGTTCGCTCTCGTCGGAGACTAGCGGCCGATCCCGCTCCAGTCAGCGAGAACAGACGAAAAGTCCTGGTCAGACTCGCTCGACCAGGACTTTTCCGGGCATAATGACCGACAATTTTGACGTTGCCGCGTTCCTGTAGCCGCCTCGGCGGCCTAAGCGGCCGCCGCCTCACGCACCTCACCGGCGAACCGCGCGGCGCTCTCGCGCAGGGCGGCGACGTCGGGACCGTGCCGCAGCACGCCCCGGCTGACGTTCGGCACGACGTCCCGCACGGCCGCGCCGAAGACCTTCGGCAGGTCGGCGGCGGTGGCGCCCTGCGCGCCGATGCCGGGGGCGAGCAGCGGCCCGTTGATGGCCAGATCCGCACCCGCCGCGCCGAGCGTGGTGCCCAGCGTCGCCCCGACGACGGCGCCGTACGACCCCAGGGGGGCCGCGCCGGCGTTCTCGGCCCGCAGGTGGTCGAGCATCGTGGCGGCGACCGTCGAGCCGTCGGCCCGCACCGCGTGCTGGACCTCGGCGCCCTCGGGGTTCGAGGTGAGGGCGAGGACGAAGACGCCGGTGCCGCTCTCGCGGGCCAGGTCCAGCGCCGGGCGCAGCGAGCCGTAGCCGAGGTAGGGGCTGACGGTGACGGCGTCGGAGAACAGCGGCGAGGCCGGGTCGAGGTACGTCGCGGCGTACGCGGCCATGGTGGAGCCGATGTCGCCGCGCTTGGCGTCCATCAGCACCAGCGCCCCGGCGGCGCGGGAATCGGCCACCGCGCGCTCGAGGACGGCGACGCCGCGCGAGCCGAAGCGCTCGAAGAAGGCCGACTGCGGCTTGAGGACGGCGACGCGGTCGGCCAGGGCCTCCACGACGGTCATCGCGAAGCGCTCAAGGCCGGCGATGTCGTCGGACAGGCCCCAGTCGGCGAGCAGCGAGGCGTGCGGGTCGATGCCGACGCACAGCGGTCCGCGCTCGTCCATGGCGCGGCGCAGGCGGGCGCCGAAGGGCTCGGCGGGGGTGGGGGTCACGGGTTTCCTCCGGAGGTCTGGGGGCGCGGGCACACGGCCGGGACGGTGCGGGGCAGGTGGTGCCTCACGCGGCCTGCCCGCTCGTCTCGCGCGCGGCCGCGCCGACGGCCTCGGCGAGGGTGGCGTAGGGGCTCGCGGCGAGGCGCTCGGCCAGGCCGTCGTGGATGCGGCGGCACCAGAACGGGCCCTCGTAGACGAAGGCGCTGTAGCCCTGGACCAGCGTGGCGCCGGCCAGGATGCGCTCCCAGACGTCGTCGGCGCTCTCGACGCCGCCCACGCCCACCAGGGTGATCCGGTCGCCCACGCGGGCGTACAGGCGGCTCAGGACCTCCAGGGAGCGCGCCTTGAGGGGGGCGCCGGACAGGCCGCCGGCGCCGATGGCCTCGACGGTGCGCTGGGGGGTCTTAAGACCCAGGCCCTCGCGGGCGATGGTGGTGTTGGTGGCGATGACGCCGTCCAGGCCCAGCTCCACGGCGAGGTCGGCGACGGCGTCGACGTCCTCGTCGGCGAGATCGGGGGCGATCTTCACCAGGAGGGGGACGCGGCGGTCGGTGACCGTGCGGTCGGCGGCCTCGCGGACGGCCGCGAGCAGCGGGCGCAGCGCCTCGGTGGCCTGGAGGTTGCGCAGCCCGGGCGTGTTCGGTGAGGACACGTTGACGACGAGGTAGTCGGCGTGGGCGGCGAGGCGCTCGGTGGAGGCGACGTAGTCGGCGACGGCCTCCTCCTCCGGCACGACCTTGGTCTTGCCGATGTTGACGCCCACGGTGGTGCGGAAGACTTCCTTGCGGGCCGCCAGGCGCTGTGCCACGGCGGCCGAGCCGTCGTTGTTGAAGCCCATGCGGTTGACGAGCGCGCGGTCCGCGACGAGGCGGAAGAGGCGCTTCTTGGGGTTGCCGGGCTGCGGCTGGGCGGTGACGGTGCCGATCTCGACGTGGTCGAAGCCGAGCATGGTCATGCCGTCGACCGCGGCGGCGTTCTTGTCGAAGCCGGCGGCCAGGCCGAAGGGGCCGTGCATGCGCAGGCCCAGGGCCTCGATGCGCAGCGCCTTGTGGCGGGGGGCGAGGACGGCCGCGACGAAGGTGCGCAGGACGGGCACGCGGGCGACGCCGCGGATCCAGGCGAAGGCCAGGTGGTGGGCCTTCTCGGGGTCCATGCGCTTGAAGATCAGGTCGAAGAACAGACGGTACATTTCCAGCCTTCTGAGCGAGGGGGCGGGGGGCGTGGGGGCTCAAGAAGAGGGGGACACCTTCCGGTGTCCCCCTCCTTGGCCCTACGCCTCGCGCGCGGCGGTCAGATGTTCCGCGTGCTCCTGGAGGGAGCGGACGCCGACTTCGCCCCGCGTCAGGGCGTCGATGCCCTGGACGGCGGCGGCGAGCGCCTGGACCGTGGTCAGGCACGGCACCGCCCGGGCGACGGCGGCGGTGCGGATCTCGTAGCCGTCGAGGCGGCCGCCGGTGCCGTAGGGGGTGTTGACGATCAGGTCGACCTGGCCCTCGTGGATGAGCTGGACGATGGTCTTCTCGCCGTTCGGGCCCTCGCCCTCGCTCTGCTTGCGCACGACGGTGGCGTTGATGCCGTTGCGGCGCAGCACCTCGGCCGTGCCGGAGGTGGCCAGCAGCTCGAAGCCGTGGGCGACCAGCTCACGGGCCGGGAAGATCATCGACCGCTTGTCCCGGTTGGCCACCGAGACGAAGGCGCGGCCCTTGGTGGGCAGGGCGCCGTACGCGCCGGCCTGCGACTTGGCATACGCCGTGCCGAAGACCGTGTCGATGCCCATGACCTCGCCGGTGGAGCGCATCTCCGGGCCGAGGACGGTGTCGACGCCGCGGCCGTGGATGTCGCGGAAGCGCGACCACGGCATGACGGCCTCCTTGACGGAGATCGGCGCGTCCAGCGGCAGCGTGCCGCCGTCGCCCTGCGCCGGGAGCATGCCCTCCGCGCGCAGCTCGGCGACGGTGGCGCCCAGGGAGATCCGGGCGGCGGCCTTCGCCAGCGGCACCGCGGTGGCCTTCGAGGTGAAGGGCACGGTGCGGGAGGCGCGCGGGTTGGCCTCCAGGACGTAGAGGATGTCGCCGGCCATGGCGAACTGGATGTTGATCAGGCCACGCACGCCGACGCCCTTGGCGATGGCCTCGGTGGAGGCGCGCAGGCGCTTGATGTCGTAGCCGCCGAGGGTGATCGGGGGCAGCGCGCAGGCGGAGTCGCCGGAGTGGATGCCGGCTTCCTCGATGTGCTCCATGACGCCGCCGAGGTAGAGCTCGTGGCCGTCGTAGAGCGCGTCGACGTCGATCTCGATGGCGTCGTCGAGGAAGCGGTCGATGAGGACCGGGTGCTCGGAGATCAGACCGGCGTGCCGCTCCAGGTAGCCGGCCAGGGAGGGCTCGTCGTAGACGATCTCCATGCCGCGGCCGCCCAGGACGTAGGACGGGCGGACCATCACCGGGTAGCCGATGCCGGCGGCGATACCCTTGGCCTCGTCGAAGGAGTAGGCGGTGCCGTACTTCGGCGCGGGCAGCCCGGCCTCGGTCAACACGCGGCCGAAGGCGCCGCGCTCCTCGGCGAGGTCGATGGCCTCGGGCGAGGTGCCGACGATCGGCACGCCGTTGTCCTTGAGCGCCTGGGCCAGGCCCAGCGGCGTCTGGCCGCCGAGCTGGACGATGACGCCCGCGACGGGGCCGGCCTGCTGCTCGGCGTGGACGATCTCCAGGACGTCCTCCAGGGTGAGCGGCTCGAAGTAGAGCCGGTCGGAGGTGTCGTAGTCGGTGGAGACGGTCTCGGGGTTGCAGTTGACCATCACGGTCTCGTAGCCGGCCTCGCTCAGCGCGAAGGAGGCGTGGACGCAGGAGTAGTCGAACTCGATGCCCTGGCCGATGCGGTTCGGGCCGGAGCCCAGGATGATCACGGCGGGCTTCTCGCGCGGCGCGACCTCGGACTCCTCGTCGTAGGACGAGTAGAAGTACGGGGTCTTCGCGGCGAACTCGGCGGCGCAGGTGTCGACCGTCTTGTACACCGGGCGGACGCCGAGGGCGTGGCGGACCTCGCGGACGACGTCTTCGCGCAGGCCGCGGATCGCGGCGATCTGGGCGTCGGAGAAGCCGTGGCGCTTGGCCTCGGCCAGCAGCTCGGGAAGGAGCTTCTCGGCGGCGGCCAGCTCGTCGGCGATCTCCTTGATCAGGAAGAGCTGGTCGACGAACCACGGGTCGATCTTCGTCGCGTCGAAGACCTCCTCCGGGGTGGCGCCGGCGCGGATGGCGGCCATGACGGTGTTGATCCGGCCGTCGGTGGGACGGACCGCCTTCTCCAGCAGCTCGGCCTTGTCGCCGGGCTCGGAGACGAAGTCGAACTGCGAGCCCTTCTTCTCCAGCGAGCGCAGCGCCTTCTGCAGGGCCTCGGTGAAGTTGCGGCCGATGGCCATGGCCTCGCCGACCGACTTCATGGTCGTGGTGAGGGTGGCGTCGGCGGCCGGGAACTTCTCGAACGCGAAGCGGGGCGCCTTGACCACGACGTAGTCGAGCGTGGGCTCGAAGGACGCCGGGGTCTTCTCGGTGATGTCGTTGGGGATCTCGTCCAGCGTGTAGCCGACGGCCAGCCGGGCGGCGATCTTGGCGATCGGGAAGCCGGTGGCCTTGGAGGCGAGCGCCGAGGAGCGCGAGACGCGGGGGTTCATCTCGATGACGATGACCCGGCCGTCCTCGGGGTTGACCGCGAACTGGATGTTGCAGCCGCCGGTGTCGACGCCGACCTCGCGGATGATCGCGATGCCGACGTCCCGCAGGATCTGGTACTCGCGGTCGGTGAGCGTCATCGCCGGGGCGACGGTGATGGAGTCACCGGTGTGCACGCCCATGGGGTCGAAGTTCTCGATGGAGCAGACGACCACGACGTTGTCGTGCTTGTCGCGCATCAGCTCCAGCTCGTACTCCTTCCAGCCGAGGATGGACTCCTCCAGGAGCACCTCGGTGGTCGGGGAGAGCGTGAGGCCCTGGCCGGCGATGCGGCGCAGCTCCTCCTCGTCGTGGGCGAAGCCGGAGCCGGCGCCGCCCATGGTGAAGGAGGGGCGGACGACGACCGGGTAGCCGCCGAGGGTGTCGACGCCCGCGAGGACCTCGTCCATGGTGTGGCAGATGACCGAGCGGGCGGACTCGCCGTGGCCGATCTTGGCGTTGACGGCCTCGACGACGCCCTTGAACAGGTCGCGGTCCTCGCCCTTGTGGATGGCCTGGACGTTGGCGCCGATGAGCTCGACGTCGTACTTCTCCAGGACGCCGTTCTCGTGCATCGAGATCGCGGTGTTGAGCGCGGTCTGGCCGCCGAGGGTGGGCAGGAGGGCGTCGGGGCGCTCCTTGGCGATGATCTTCTCGACGAACTCGGGGGTGATCGGCTCGACGTACGTGGCGTCGGCGATCTCCGGGTCGGTCATGATCGTGGCCGGGTTGGAGTTGACGAGGATGACCCGCAGGCCCTCGGACTTCAGCACGCGGCAGGCCTGGGTGCCGGAGTAGTCGAACTCCGCGGCCTGGCCGATGACGATCGGGCCGGAGCCGATGACCAGAACGGACTGGATGTCGGTGCGCTTAGGCACGCTGGCCCTCCATCAGGGAGACGAAGCGGTCGAACAGGTACGCGGCGTCGTGCGGGCCTGCGGCTGCCTCGGGGTGGTACTGGACGCTGAACGCCGGCTGGTCGAGCAGCTGGAGGCCTTCGACCACGTCGTCGTTGAGACACACGTGGGAGACCTCGACCCGGCCGTAGGGCGTGTCGGTCGCCTTGTCGAGCGGGGCGTCGACGGCGAAGCCGTGGTTGTGCGCGGTGACCTCGACCTTGCCGGTCGTGCGGTCCTGCACGGGCTGGTTGATGCCGCGGTGGCCGTACTTCAGCTTGTAGGTGCCGAAGCCGAGGGCCCGGCCGAGGATCTGGTTGCCGAAGCAGATGCCGAACAGCGGGGTCTTGCGGGAGAGGACCTCGCGCATCACCGCGACCGGGTGCTCGGCGGTGGCGGGGTCGCCGGGGCCGTTGGAGAAGAACACGCCGTCGGGGTCGACGGCGTAGACGTCCTCGACCGTGGCGGTGGCGGGCAGGACGTGCACCTCGACGCCGCGCTCGGCCATCCGGTGCGGGGTCATGCCCTTGATGCCCAGGTCGATCGCGGCGACGGTGAAGCGCTTCTCGCCGATCGCGGGGACGACGTACGCCTCCTTGGTGGCGACCTCGGCGGCGAGGTCGGCGCCCTTCATCTCGGGGGCCCGGCGCACCTCGTCGAGCATGGCGGCCGCGTCGGGCAGCGTCTCGCCGGAGAAGATGCCGACGCGCATGGCGCCGCGCTCGCGCAGGTGGCGGGTCAGGGCGCGGGTGTCGATGCCGCTGATGCCGACGACGCCCTGGCGGGCGAGCTCCTCGTCCAGGGAGCGGCGCGAGCGCCAGTTCGACGGGACGCGGGCGGGGTCGCGGACGACGTAGCCGGCGACCCAGATGCGGCCGGACTCGGGGTCCTCGTCGTTGACGCCGGTGTTGCCGACGTGCGGGGCCGTCATGACGACGACCTGGCGGTGGTAGGAGGGGTCGGTCAGGGTCTCCTGGTAGCCGGTCATGCCGGTGGAGAACACGGCCTCGCCGAAGGTCGCCCCCACGGCCCCGTAGGCGCGGCCGCGGAATGTACGGCCGTCCTCCAGGACGAGTACGGCGGGAGCCTTCGCGGCTCCCCTGGTGGAGGTCGTCATCGTGCGCCTTCCATGTCGTTGCTGTGCTGGTCGTGCGAGGGGGCGAGGGCCGTGAGGGCCTCCACCCAGGCCGTGTGCCCGGCGGCCCGGTCGGACCGGAAGCCGGAGTCGATGGTCTTGTCGCCGTGCTGCCAGGTGATCACCAGCAGGCCGCCCTCGGCGAGGACCTTGCCCGCGATGCCCTTGTCGAGGCGGGCTCCGCGCAGGGCGGCGGCGGGGATGAAGAAGTCCTGGGCGCCGGGCCGTACGACGGCGACGCCCTGCTCCGTCAGGGTGAGCTCGGCCCGGCTGCGGGTGCCCAGGCCCCGCGCCACGATGCGGTCGAGCCACTCGCCGGCGGTGGTGGAGCCGTGGTAGCGGCCCGTCATCGTCAGCTGCGGCTCACCGGTCCCGGCGGGGGCGGCGGGCAGCTCGGGCAGGTCGCCCTGGAGCGTGCCGCGCCACTTCCAGCCCTCGCGCATCAGCCAGTACAGCAGCGCGATGAAGAGCAGCAGTCCGACGACCCAGCCGATCCGTGCGGCCCAGTCGGTGACGGCCGCAGACTTCTGCTCGGCCGCCAGATTGATCAGTGCAGGTGTCACGCGAGTTTCCCGTCCACGACCGTCGCCCGGCCCCGCAGGAAGGTGTGGGTGACGCGTCCCGGCAGCTCGCGGCCCTCGTAGGGGGTGTTGCGGCTGCGGGAGGCGAAGCCCGCGGGGTCCACGACACCACGGTAAGCGGAATCGAGGAGCGTGAGGTTGGCGGGCTCACCGACGGCGATGGGGCGGCCGTGACCGGCGAGGCCGCCGATGCTGGCGGGCTTGAACGACATGCGCTCGGCGACACCGGCCCAGTCCAGCAGCCCGGTCTCGACCATCGTCTGCTGGACGACGGACAGCGCGGTCTCCAGGCCCACCATGCCCATGGCGGCCGCGGCCCACTCGCAGTCCTTGTCCTCGTGCGGGTGCGGGGCGTGGTCGGTGGCCACGATGTCGATCGTGCCGTCGGCCAGGGCCTCGCGCAGGGCCATGACGTCGCGCTCGGTGCGCAGCGGCGGGTTCACCTTGTACACGGGGTTGTAGGACCGCACGAGCTCGTCGGTGAGGAGCAGGTGGTGCGGGGTGACCTCGGCGGTGACGTCGATGCCGCGCGACTTGGCCCAGCGGACGATCTCGACCGAGCCTGCCGTGGACAGGTGGCAGATGTGCACCCGCGAGCCGACGTGCTCGGCGAGGAGCACGTCACGGGCGATGATCGACTCCTCGGCGACGGCCGGCCAGCCGCCCAGGCCCAGCTCGGCGGAGACGACGCCCTCGTTCATCTGGGCGCCCTCGGTGAGCCGGGGCTCCTGCGCGTGCTGGGCGATGACGCCGCCGAAGGCCTTCACGTACTCCAGGGCTCGGCGCATGATCACGGCGTCGTCGACGCACTTGCCGTCGTCGGAGAAGACGGTGACGCCGGCGGCGGAGTCGTGCATGGCGCCGAGCTCGGAGAGCTGCTTGCCCTCAAGGCCCACGGTGACGGCGCCGATGGGCTGCACGTCGCAGTAGCCGGACTCCTTGCCCAGGCGCCAGACCTGCTCGACGACGCCGGCGGTGTCGGCGACGGGGAAGGTGTTGGCCATGGCGAAGACGGCGGTGTAGCCGCCGCTCGCGGCGGCGCGCGTGCCGGTGAGGACGGTCTCGGAGTCCTCGCGGCCGGGCTCGCGCAGGTGGGTGTGCAGGTCGACCAGGCCGGGCAGCAGGATCTTGCCGGCCGCCTCGATCACGGTCGCGTCACCGGCGTCGAGGCCGGTGCCGACCGCGGCGACGGTCTCGCCGTCGATCAGCACGTCCTGCGGCTCGCCGCCGAGGACCTTCGCACCACGGATCAGGATCTTCGTCATGGCTACTTGTTCTCCTCGGTGCGGGCGGTGGCGTTGTTCGTGACGGCCGGCTCGGAGCCGCCGAGCAGCAGGTAGAGCACGGCCATGCGGATCGAGACGCCGTTGGCCACCTGCTCGACGGCCGTGCAGCGGTCCGAGTCGGCGACCTCGGCGGTGATCTCCATTCCCCGGTTCATCGGGCCGGGGTGCATCACGACGGCGTGTTCCGGCATCCGGGCCATGCGGTCGCCGTCCAGGCCGTAGCGGCGGGCGTACTCGCGCTCGGTCGGGAAGAACGCGGCGTTCATCCGCTCGCGCTGCACCCGCAGCATCATCACGGCGTCGGACTTCGGCAGCACCTGGTCGAGGTCGTAGCTGACCTCGCAGGGCCAGCTCTCCACGCCGACCGGCACCAGGGTGGGCGGCGCGACGAGGGTGACCTCGGCGCCGAGGGTGCCCAGCAGGTGGACGTTGGAGCGGGCGACGCGGCTGTGCAGGACGTCCCCGACGATCGTGATCCGGCGGCCCGACAGGTCCTGGCCCAGTCCGGCGTCCGGGCCGATCAGCCGGCGGCGCATGGTGAAGGCGTCCAGCAGGGCCTGGGTCGGGTGCTCGTGGGTGCCGTCGCCGGCGTTGACGACGACCCCGTCGATCCAGCCGGAGGTCGCCAGGCGGTAGGGCGCGCCGGAGGCGTGGTGGCGGATGACCACGGCGTCGGCGCCCATCGCCTCCAGGGTCAGGGCGGTGTCCTTGAGGGACTCGCCCTTGGAGACCGAGGAGCCCTTGGCGGAGAAGTTGATGACGTCGGCCGACAGCCGCTTGGCGGCGGCCTCGAAGGAGATGCGGGTGCGCGTCGAGTCCTCGAAGAAGAGGTTCACGACGGTGCGGCCGCGCAGGGTCGGCAGCTTCTTGATCGGCCGGTCGGCGACCCGGGCCATCTCCTCGGCGGTGTCGAGGATCAGGACGGCGTCGTCGCGGGAGAGGTCGGCCGCCGAGATCAGGTGGCCTGGGGTTCGGGGGCTCCCCCCGGAGAGGTGCAGCATCCGGTTGCTCCGTGGTTGAGGAGGTGTGCGGGGGTGCGGACGGGCGTGCGGACCGACGGCCCCGGGGTCACCGGGTCCGTCCTGGCACCGCTACTGCGCGTCGGCCGGGGCGGTCTCGCGCACGCCGAGGAGCACGCTGTCGCGCCCGTCCTCCTCGGTGAGCTGGACCTTGACCGTCTCCCGCAGCGACGTGGGGAGGTTCTTTCCGACGTAGTCGGCGCGGATCGGGAGTTCGCGGTGGCCGCGGTCGACGAGGACCGCGAGCTGGACGGCGCGGGGGCGCCCGATGTCGTTCATCGCGTCGAGCGCGGCGCGGATCGTGCGGCCGGAGAACAGCACGTCGTCGACCAGGATCACCAGTCTGCCGTCGATGCCCTCACCGGGGATCTCGGTCCGGGCGAGGGCACGGGCCGGGCGCAGCCGCAGGTCGTCGCGGTACATGGTGATGTCGAGGGAGCCGACCGGGGTCTTGCCTCCGGTGATGTCCTCGAGCTTGGCCGCCAGCCGGTGGGCGAGGAAGACGCCACGGGTGGGAATGCCGAGGAGGACGACGTCGTCGGCGCCCTTGGCGCGCTCGACGATCTCGTGAGCGATTCGGGTGAGAACCCGGGCGATGTCCGGTGCTTCGAGCACGGGACGCGCGCTGGGAATTGCGTCCATACGAAACGGACCTCCTTCTCCGCCTCACGGGACGGACATTAAAGGACGTCGGATTTACCTGTTCACCGTACCAGGAGAACGGGCGTCCACCGGCCCCGGTCCCCTGACGGCCCAGGCGGTGAACCATTCGGCTTGACGAACCGAGATTACGCTGCGTAACCTCACAGTGAGTTACCAGTCTTCGTCCGGGGAGCTTTATGTCCAGCGAATACGCCAAACAGCTCGGGGCCAAGCTCCGCGCCATCCGCACCCAGCAGGGCCTCTCCCTTCATGGCGTCGAGGAGAAGTCCCAGGGGCGCTGGAAGGCCGTCGTAGTGGGTTCGTACGAGCGCGGCGACCGTGCCGTGACCGTGCAGCGCCTGGCCGAGCTGGCCGACTTCTACGGCGTGCCCGTGCAGGAACTGCTGCCCGGCACCACGCCCGGCGGCGCCGCCGAGCCCCCGCCGAAGCTGGTCCTGGACCTGGAGCGCCTCGCCCACGTCCCGGCCGAGAAGGCGGGCCCGCTCCAGCGCTATGCCGCGACCATCCAGAGCCAGCGCGGCGACTACAACGGCAAGGTGCTGTCGATCCGCCAGGACGACCTGCGCACCCTCGCCGTGATCTACGACCAGTCGCCCTCGGTCCTGACCGAGCAGCTCATCAGCTGGGGCGTCCTCGACGCCGACGCGCGTCGCGCGGTCCAGCACGAGGACGCCTGACGGCTCGTCCCGGCGATATGACAAACGGCCGGGGGCGGGGAAACCCTTTCGGGTTCTCCCCGCCCCCGGCCGTTTGTGCCGTGTGCGGCCCTCACGGTCCCTGTGAGGGCCTGGGCGCCTCTTAGCGGCCCTCGCGCCGGAGACTCGGCTTGAGCTCCTTGAAACGGCCCAGCAGGCCGTTGACGAAGGCCGGCGAGTCGTCGGTGGAGAACTCCTTGGCGAGCTGCACGGCCTCGTCGATCGCCACCGCGTCCGGGGTCTCGTCCTCCCAGATCAGCTCGTACGCACCGAGCCGGACGATGCTCCGGTCGGCGGCGGGCATCCGGTCCAGGTCCCAGTCGACCGCGTACGTCGCGATCAGCTCGTCGATCCGGGCGACATGCTCCGCATAGCCCTCGACCAGCCGCATCGTGTACTCGTTGACGGGCGGCTGGCGGTCGTCGGACCGCGAGTGCCGGATCCAGTCCGCGAGCACGTTCTGCACGGTGCTGTCACGCTGGTCGGCCTCGAAGAGGATCTGGAAGGCGCGCTTACGGGCCTTGCTACGAGCGGCCACGGTTAGCTGTTCACCCGACCGAGGTACTCACCGGAGCGGGTGTCGACCTTGATCTTCTCACCCGTGGTGATGAAGAGCGGGACCTGGATCTCGTAGTCGGTCTCCAGGGTGGCGGGCTTGGTGCCACCGGTGGAGCGGTCGCCCTGGACACCGGGGTCGGTGTGCTTGACGGTCAGCTCGACGGCGGCCGGCAGCTCGACGTAGAGGACGCTGCCCTCGTTCTGCGCGACGACGGCCTCGAAGCCCTCGAGCAGGAAGTTGGCGGCGTCACCGACCGTCTTGCGGTCGATGTGCAGCTGGTCGTACGTGTCCATGTCCATGAACACGAAGTAGTCGCCGTCCATGTACGAGAACTGCATACCGCGCTTGTCGACGTTGGCCGTCTCGACCTTCACGCCGGCGTTGAAGGTCTTGTCGACGACCTTGCCGGAGAGCACGTTCTTCAGCTTCGTGCGGACGAAGGCGGGGCCCTTGCCGGGCTTGACGTGCTGGAACTCGACGACGGACCAGAGCTGGCCGCCTTCGAGCTTGAGCACCATGCCGTTCTTGAGGTCGTTCGTGGATGCCACGGTTGCGGAATCTCCTGGACTGGTGGAACCAGAAAGTGCGGTGCGCCGGCTAGAGCGCGAGCAGCTCTTTGGTCGTGATGGTGAGTAGCTCGGGTCCGCCGTCCGCCTCGGGGCGGACGACGAGCGTGTCATCGATCCGGACTCCGCCGCGCCCCGGGAGGTGGACTCCCGGATCTACGGTGACCGGCACGCAAGCGTCCAGTTTACCCATTGCCGACGGCGACAGCCGAGGGTCCTCGTCGTTTTCGAGTCCCACGCCGTGGCCGATCCGCGGTCCGAGGCGCTCGCCGTGCCCCGCGGCCTCCAGGACGACCCTCGCCGCCCGGTCCACGTCGCGGTAGGCGGTGCCCGGCGCGAGCGCCTCCCGACCGGCCCGCTGGGCTGCGAAGACCTGGTCGTACAGCTCGATCTGCCAGTCCGCCGGGGAGGACCCTATGACGAACGTCCGGGCGATCTCACTGCGGTAGCCGCGGTAGAGGGCGCCCAGGCAGACGCTGAGGAAGTCGCCCTCCTCCACCCTGCGGTCGGTCGGCACGTGACCGGCGCGCCCGGAATTGGGCCCGGCGCCCACCGAGGTGGCGAAGGCCGGCCCGTCGGCGCCGTGGTCGATCAGCCGGCGCTCCAGCTCCAGCGCGAGGTGGCGTTCGGTCCGCCCGACCAGTATCGACTCCAGCAGCTCTCCCAGGGCCTGGTCGGCGATCTCGGCGGCGATCCGCAGCGTCGAGATCTCCTCGTCGTCCTTGATCACCCGCTGCTGCTCCACGGCCGTGCCCAGGTCGTTCAGCCGCGCCCGGGCCGCGACGGAGCGCACCGCACGGTGCCGGGTGACGGTCAGGTGGTGCTCCTCGACGGCGAGCGACCGGGCCCCGGCCTCCACGGCCCGCTCGGCCCCCGCGACCGCGGGATCGCCGTCCGGGGTGGGCAGGACCAGCACCGGCAGGTCGTCGGCAGGCCTGCTGCCGCCCGTCGCGTCCGCGAAGGGGTCGCTCGCG
Organism: Streptomyces cinnamoneus; assembly: GCF_002939475.1. NCBI lineage: Bacteria > Bacillati > Actinomycetota > Actinomycetes > Kitasatosporales > Streptomycetaceae > Streptomyces > Streptomyces cinnamoneus. The sequence goes on from NZ_PKFQ01000001.1 coordinate 1,305,078, forward strand.
CACACCAGCACGTCCCGGTCCGGGCCGAGGAGCAGCGCGGCACCGGCCGGCGCGCCGCCCACCAGGTACCGGACGTTGGCGCCGCCGGAGACCAGGGCGGCCTCGCTGCCGCCCGCCTCGCACCACTCGCGCAGCCGCGCCCGCCGTGCCGCGTACACCTCGGACATGCCTCCGAGCGTACGTTCGGCGGCGGATTCCGGCCTTCCCAGCGCCTCCGACCGGGCGGTGGCGGCCGGACGGCCGGGCTACCAGCCGGTCAGGGCCCGGGCCACGGCCTCGTCCAGGAGGCGGGCGGTGGTGGCCACGTCCTGCTGGGAGTTGTCGATGATGGGCAGGCCCGAGCCGTACCAGCCCGCCATCCGGCCGTGGATGCGGGCCACCTCCTCGTCGCTGAGCCTGCGGTTGCCCGAGCGCTCGGCGTTGCGCTCCAGGACGACCTCCAGGCCCGGCAGCAGCACGACGGGCAGCAGCCCGGGGCCGACGTGCCGCTTCCAGCCGCCGAGGCCGACCACGGGCCGGTCGGGGAAGACGGCGTCGTCGAGGATGCACGAGATGCCGTTGGCGAGGAAGTTGCGGGCGGCGAAGCCGCAGGTGCGGCGGGCGAGCCGGTACTGCGCCTCGGAGTGGTCGTTCCAGCCGGACTGGGGGTCGGCGAAGCCCGAGCGCACCCACTCGCGGACGTCGTCGAGGCTGATGTGGGCCGTGGGCACCCGGCGCGTGTCCGCCCAGTACCGGGCCACGGTGGTCTTGCCGGCGCCGGCCGGACCGATGAGGAGCACCGCGACGGGGGCGGTGGAGGGGTCGTGCACCGCGACCGGCTCCGGCCGGGGCGGGGGCGCGGCCGGCATCGGGGGCTGCGCTGGCGGCAGCGGCGGTCCCGCGGGGTACTGCATCCGGTGGCACTCCGTCTCGTACGGGCGACTGGCGCGAGGTGGTGGGACGCGGGCACCGACCCGCGCCGGCCAGACGGGAGAGTACCGGAGAGTAAGCTCCCCCCGGTCCTCCCCCTGGGCCGCCGCACTGGAAACGGCCCGCTCAGCCGCCGAGTTCCTCCGCGAGCGCACGCAGCGCCAGCCGGTAGGAGCCGATGCCGAACCCCGCGACCGTCCCGCTGGCGACCGCCGCGATCACGGAGGTGTGCCGGAACTCCTCGCGCGCGTACGGGTTCGAGATGTGCACCTCGATGAGCGGCGCCGTGCGCTGCGCCGCCGCGTCGCGCATGGCGTACGAGTAGTGCGTGAACGCCCCGGGGTTGATGACCACCGGCAGCGCGCCGTCGGCGGCCTCGTGCAGCCAGCGCACCAGCTCGCCCTCGTCGTTGGTCTCGCGGACCTCGACGGCGAAGCCGAGCTCCGTGCCCAGCGCGGTGCATGCCTCGACGAGCCCCTCGTAGGACGTCGAGCCGTAGACGTCGGGCTCGCGCGAGCCGAGCCGGCCCAGGTTGGGCCCGTTGAGGACGAGGACCCGACGCCCGCTCGCGCCGTTCACGCGGCGATCTCCGCGTGGGCCGCCAGCAGCATCGCCGGGTCCGGGCCCTCCAGGACCGTCGGCTTGGCGAGGCCGTCGAGGACGATGAAGCGCAGCCGGTCGCCGCGGGTCTTCTTGTCGACCTTCATCGTCTCCAGCAGCTTGGGCCACTGGTCACCGCGGTAGGTGACGGGCAGGCCCACGGAGGTGAGAACGGCGCGGTGCCGGTCGGCGGTGGCGTCGTCCAGGCGGCCGGCGATCCGGCCGAGCTCGGCGGCGAAGACCATGCCGACGGACACGGCGGCGCCGTGGCGCCAGTTGTAGCGCTCGTTCTTCTCGATGGCGTGGGCGAGCGTGTGGCCGTAGTTGAGGATCTCGCGCAGGCCCGACTCCTTGAGGTCGGAGGAGACGACCTCGGCCTTGACGCGGATGGCGCGCTCGATCAGCTCGGCGGTGTGCGGGCCCTTGGGGTCGCGCGCCGCCTGCGGGTCGGCCTCGATCAGCTCCAGGATGGCCGGGTCGGCGATGAAGCCCGCCTTGATGATCTCGGCGAGACCGCTGACGTAGTCGTTGACCGGCAGCGACTCCAGGGCCGCCAGGTCGCACAGGACGCCGGCCGGCGGGTGGAAGGCGCCGACGAGGTTCTTGCCCTCGGCCGTGTTGATGCCGGTCTTGCCGCCCACGGCCGCGTCGACCATGCCGAGCACGGTGGTGGGCACGGCGATCCAGCGCACCCCGCGCAGCCAGGTGGCGGCCACGAAGCCCGCCACGTCGGTGGTGGCGCCGCCGCCGACGCCGACGATGACGTCGGTGCGGGTGAAGTTGGTCTGGCCCAGCGCCTTCCAGCAGTAGGCGGCGACCTCGACCGTCTTGGACTCCTCGGCGTTGGGGAGCTGGATCGCGATGGCCTCGTAGCCCTGCTCGGCGAGGTCCTGGCGCAGCACCTCCCCCGTCTCGGCGAGGGCCTCCGGGTGCAGCACGGCGACCCGCTTGGCCTTGTCGCCGATCAGGCCGGGCAGCTCGCCCAGCAGCCGGCGGCCGACCAGGACCTCGTACGGCGCGGTGCCCGCGCTGCCGGCGACCTGGATGCGGGTGGGGGCGTCGGTCATGCGTTCCTCACTGCGTGATGTCGTGGGTACGGTCCCGGGGCAGCCGCAGCGCCTCGAGTACGGCGTCGGCGACCTGGGCCGGGGTGCGGCCGCCGGTACCGATGACGGCGCGGGCGACCTCGGTGTAGAGCGGGCGGCGCTGTTCCATCAGCTCGCGCCACCGCTTGCGCGGGTTGACAGCGAGCAGCGGGCGCGGGGCGTCCAGGCCCACGCGGTGGACGGCGTCGGCCAGTTCGACGTCGAGGAACACCACGGGCAGGCCCGTGAGCAGGGCGCGCGTGCCGGCGTCCATGACGGCGCCGCCGCCGAGGGCGAGCACCCCGGGGTGCTCGGCCACGGCGGTGCGCACGGCCTGCCGCTCCAGCTCGCGGAAGTGCGGCTCGCCCTCGTCGATGAAGATCTCCGGGATGGGCTTGCCGGCGAGCTGCTCGACGTCGGCGTCGGTGTCCCGGTAGCCCGTGCCCAGCCGCTCGGCGAGCAGGGCGCCGATCGTGGACTTGCCGGCCCCGGGGGGGCCGACCAGGACGACGACGGGCGGGGTCACTTGATGGCCAGGTTGTCGAGGTAGCCCTGGACGTTGCGGCGGGTCTCGGTGACGCTGTCGCCGCCGAACTTCTCCACGACCGCGTCCGCCAGGACGAGCGCCACCATGGCCTCGGCGACGATGCCGGCCGCCGGGACGGCGCACACGTCGGAGCGCTGGTGGTGGGCCTGGGTGGGCTCGCCGGTGGTCACGTCGACCGTGGCCAGGGCGCGCGGGACGGTGGCGATGGGCTTCATGGCGGCCCTCACGCGCAGCAGCTCGCCGGTGGTCAGGCCGCCCTCGGTGCCGCCGGAGCGGCCTGAGGCGCGGCGGATGCCGTCCTCGGTGGGGACGATCTCGTCGTGGGCCTTCGAGCCGGGGACACGGGCCAGCTCGAAGCCGTCGCCGACCTCGACGCCCTTGATGGCCTGAATGCCCATCAGGGCGGCGGCCAGCCGGGCGTCCAGGCGCCGGTCCCAGTGGACGTGGGAGCCCAGGCCCACGGGTACGCCGTAGGCGAGGACCTCGACGACGCCGCCGAGGGTGTCGCCGTCCTTGTGGGCCTGGTCGATCTCGGCGACCATCGCCTTGCTCGCGGCCTCGTCCAGGCAGCGCACCGGGTCGGCGTCCAGCTTCTCGACGTCGGAGGGCCGGGGGTGCACGCCGTAGGGGGCCTTGGCGGCGGCGAGCTCCACGACGTGGGAGACGATCTCGATGCCGGCCGCCTCCTTGAGGAAGGAACGGGCGACGGCGCCGAGGGCCACGCGGGCGGCGGTCTCGCGGGCGGAGGCGCGCTCGAGGATCGGGCGGGCGTCGGCCACACCGTACTTCTGCATGCCCGCCAGGTCGGCGTGGCCCGGGCGCGGCCTGGTCAGCGGGGCGTTACGGGCCAGGTCCGCCAGCTCGGCGGGGTCCACGGGGTCGGCCGACATGACCTTCTCCCACTTGGGCCACTCGGTGTTGCCCACCATGACCGCGACCGGGGAGCCCATCGTCAGGCCGTGGCGGACGCCGCCGAGGAAGGTGACCTCGTCGCGCTCGAACTTCATCCGCGCGCCGCGTCCATAGCCGAGGCGCCGCCGGGCCAGGTGGTCGGCCACCATGTCCGTGGTGATCGGCACGCCGGCGGGAAGACCCTCCAGCGTCGCCACGAGTGCGGGGCCGTGCGATTCCCCCGCGGTCAGCCAGCGCAACCTGCTCAACGGTGCTCCTCAGTGCCTGGGCCATGCGAAATGCTGCCTCGATCCTCCCACGAGCCGGGGCGGGATCAGGGCGCAGGTCCAAGGGACGGACGCATGTGGACACAATGCGGGCAGCAGCGGAATCCGCTGCCGCCCACCCCGCAGGTGCGGGGTCCACCAAGCGGAACGCGCCGGGATCCAGGACTACGGCGCGAAACGCCCGGGGCGCGCAGAGGCGCGAATCGGCCGGGCTCGACGCCTCCAGCCGTGCGCCGTCACGCGCCGCGCGCCGCCAGCGCCGCCTCGCCGGCGGCCCGCATGGCCGCCAGGGGGCCGGGCGCGCGGCCCGTCATCTGCTCGACCTGGAGGACCGCCTGGTGCACCAGGAGGTCCAGGCCGCCCAGGACCGTGCCGCCGCGGTGCGCCCAGGCGGCGGCCAAAGGCGTCGGCCACGGTTCGTAGAGCACGTCGAAGAGCGTGCCCGGGTGCTCGGGGACCGCTTCGGCCAGTGCGTCCGTGGCCCCGGCGGGGGTCGTGGCGATCACCAGCGGCGCGGTGAGCGCCTCCGCGGCGCGGGACCAGTCGGCGGTGCGCACGGACACGCCGAGCCGTTCGCCCCAGTGGCGCATCTCGGCGGCGCGTTCGGCGCTGCGGACGTAGGCGGTGACCTCGCCGGTGCACACGCGGGCGAGGGCGGCGAGGGCCGAGGACGCGGTGGCGCCGGCGCCGAGGACGGCGGCCGAGTCCGTCTTGTCGATGCCGCGCTCCCGCAGGGCGGCCGTGATGCCGGGGATGTCGGTGTTGTCGCCGAGCCGGCGGCCGTCCTCGGTGAGGACGACGGTGTTGACGGCCTCGACCGACTCCGCGGTGGCGCTGATCTCGTCGAGCAGCGGGATGACGGCCCGCTTGAGCGGCATGGTGAGGGAGAGCCCGGCCCACGTGTCGTCGAGGCCCTCGACGAACGCGCACAGCCCGTCCTCGTCGACCTCGAAACGGTCGTACGTCCACTCCGTCAGGCCCAGCTCCGCGTAGGCGGCGCGGTGCAGGACCGGGGAGAGCGAGTGGGCGATGGGCGAGCCGAGGACGGCCGCCCGGCGCTGCGTGGTCATGAGCCGGCCTTCTTGTGTTCCTGCTCGTACCGCTGGCGGTTCTTGTTGTGCTCCTCGTTGGTCACCGCGAACAGCGTCTCGTTCTCGTTGACCGACACGAAGTAGTACCAGGGGCCCGGCGTGGGCTCCAGGGCCGACTTCAGCGCGTCCATGCCGGGGTTGCTGATCGGCCCCGGCGGCAGGCCTTTGACGTTGTACGTGTTGTACGGGTCCTTGAACTTGCGCAGGTCGCTGACGGCGCCGGTGTCGAGGGTGCTCTGGCTCCTGGCGTAGTTGACCGTCGAGTCGAAGTCGAGCAGGCCGTAGGTCTCCTTGTTGTCCGGCTTGAGCCGGTTGTAGATGACCCGGGAGATCTTGTCGAAGTCGTGCTTGTACTTGCCCTCGACCTGGACGAGGCTGGCGACGGTGATGACCTGGAGCGGGGACTTCAGGCCCAGGTCCTTGGCCTTGCCCGCCAGGTCCTGCTCGTCGTAGTTCTTCTTCGCCCGGGCCACCATCTGCCGCAGAATGTCCTCCGGCTTGGTGCCCTTGCCGGCGCTGTACTGCGACGGGAAGAGGAAGCCCTCCAGCGGGTCCTTCAGGTTCGGGTCGCCGCCCGCCCAGTCGGGCAGGCCCAGGTTCTTCACCTGGCTCTTGGCGACCTCCTTGGTGGTGCCCGCCTTGAGTTCGAGCTTCTTGTCGATCGCGGCGTAGACGTCGGCGGCCCTGATGCCCTCGCGGAGGGTGAGGAAGTTGCCGGAGTCGGTCATCATCGCGACGGCCGCCGCGCCGGACATCTCCTTGCGCAGCGTGTACGTGCCCGGCTGGATGGACTTCTTGGCCGCGGCCTCGGTGAAGGCACCGACGCTCTTGACGACGCCGGCCTTCTCCAGGGCCTGGCCCATCTGCGTCAGGCTGGAGCCCTTGGGGATCTCGACCTGGACCTGGCCGTCGCCTTCGCCCTCGTAGTCGGGGGCGGGCCCGAAGTGGCTCTGCCAGTAGTCGTAGGCGAGGTAGCCGCCACCGCCCACGACGCCGACGAGCACGACGGCGACCAGCAGGCAGGCCGTGCCGCTGCGCCGCTTGTTCTTCTTGCCCTTGCCCTTGCCGCGGCGCTCACGGCCCCGGCCCCGGGGTTCGTCGGCCGCCTCGGCGTCGTCTTCCGCGTCGGGGCCGTGGTCCGCCGGGTCGTCGTCGAAGAAGGAGAGCTTCTCCTCGTCGGGCTCGGTGCGCCACTCGTCGCCGGCGGGGCCCGCGGGGGCCTGCGGCTGCCGGAGCTGTTCGTGCTGCCCCTGCCGCTGCTCGCCCACGTACGGGGTCTGCTGCTGCGCCTGGGGGTGCTGCGGAGACTGCGGGTGCTGGGCCTGCGGATGTTCTGCCTGCGGGTAACCGCCGGGAGCGCCGTAGGGGTCCTGCTGGCCGTCGCCGTAGCCGCCGGTGTGCTGCGCGGCGTACGGGTCGCCGGCGTTCCCGGCGTACTGGCCCCCCGCCGTGTGCGAGGGGTCCCAGCCGTACTGCTGCTGTTCGGGATAGTGCTGCTGCTGTCCGTAGGGGGGCTGCGGCTGCGCGTACTGCTGCCCGTCGTATCCCCGGTCCCCGTACAGAGGGTCCTCGGGATGCCACGGTTGAGAGCCGGAACCCCGGCCGTACTCAGTCATCTATCCCCTAGAGCCGCACAGCGGCAGCCGTTGGGCGCTCGGTGAGCGCAATCGTCCGACGTCTGGTCCTGCCCGGAAGACATTCGAACAGCTGCCATGTCGCGCGGAACGTTACCGTATTGCGATCAGATGACCACTTCGACGGCCTCACCCGGCGGCCGCCCGGAGACCTTCTCGATCTCCAGGGCGTTCTGCAGGATGACCACGGCGGCCGCCTGGTCGACGAAGGAACGGCCCTTCTTGGCGCTGACGCCGGAGGCGCGCAGACCCTGCGCGGCCGTGACGGTCGTCATACGCTCGTCGACCAGCCGGACCGGCACCGGCGCGACGCGCCGGGCCATCTCCTTGGCGAACGTCCGCACCTTGGCCGCGGCCGGCCCCTCTCCCCCCTTGAGGGAGCGGGGCAGACCGACGACGACCTCGATGGGCTCGTACTCCGCGACGATCGCGGCCAGCCGCTTGTGGGCCTGCGGGATGTCGCGACCGGGCACGGTCTCGACGGGGGTGGCGAGGATCCCGTCGGGGTCGCACGACGCGACCCCGATGCGGGCGTCCCCGACGTCCACGGCGATGCGCCTGCCTCGTCGCACGGTCAGGCCGCTTCCGCGACGAGGCGCTCGACGGCGGCCATGGCCTCGTCGACGGCCTCGGGGTTCTGACCGCCGCCCTGGGCGACGTCCGGCTTGCCGCCGCCACCGCCGCCGAGCGTCTTGGCCGCGGTGCGGACCAGGTCGCCGGCCTTGAGGCCGCGCTCACGGGCGGCCTCGTTGGTGGCGATGACGGTCAGCGGGCGGCCGCCCGCCACGGTGAACAGGGCCACGACGGCCGGGCGGCCGCCCTGGATGCGCCCGCGGACGTCCAGGACGAGCTTGCGCAGGTCGTCGGCGCCGGTGCCGTCCGGCACCCGGCCGATGGCCAGGGCCACGCCGTGGACGTCCTTGGCGCCCTCGGCCAGGCCCGCGGCGGCGGCGAGCACCTTCTCGGCGCGGAAGCGCTCGATCTCCTTCTCGGCGTCCTTGAGCTTGGCGAGCATGCCGGAGATCTTCTCCGGGAGCTCCTCCGGGCGGCCCTTGACCAGCTCGGTGAGCTGGGCGACGACCGTGTGCTCCTTGGCCAGGAAGTTGTAGGCGTCGGCACCGACGAGGGCCTCGACGCGGCGCACGCCGGAGCCGATCGAGGACTCGCCGAGCAGCTTCACCAGGCCCAGCTGGGCGGTGTTGGCCACGTGCGTGCCGCCGCACAGCTCCTTGGAGAAGTCGCCGATGGTGACCACGCGCACGCGCTCGCCGTACTTCTCGCCGAACTCGGCGATGGCACCGGCCTTCTTGGCCTCGTCGAGGCTCATGACCTCGGCGTGCACGTCGAGTTCGTGCGAGAGGACCTCGTTGATGCGCTGCTCGACGTCGGTGAGGACCGAGCCGGGCACGGCGGCCGGCGAGCCGAAGTCGAAGCGGAAGCGGCCCGGGGAGTTCTCCGAGCCGGCCTGGGCGGCCGTCGGGCCCAGGGCGTCGCGCAGCGCCTGGTGGGTCAGGTGGGTGGCGCTGTGGGCGCGGGCGATGGCCCGGCGGCGCCTGACGTCGATCACGGCGTAGGCGGAGGCGCCCACGGTGACCTCGCCGACCTGGACGACGCCCTTGTGGACGTTGACGCCCGGGACGGGCTTCTGCACGTCGCGGACCTCGATGACCGCGCCGTTGTCGAGCTTGATGCGGCCCTGGTCGGCGAGCTGGCCGCCGCCCTCGGCGTAGAAGGGGGTGCGGTCGAGGACGACCTCGACCTCGTCGCCCTCGGAGGCGGCGGGCGAGGGCACGCCGTCGACGAGCAGGCCGACGACCGTGGACTCGTTCTCGGTGAGGGTGTAGCCGGTGAACTCGGTCTCGCCGACGGTGTCGGCCACCTCGCGGTAGGCGGACAGGTCGGCGTGGCCGGTCTTCTTGGCCTTGGCGTCGGCCTTGGCACGCTCCCGCTGCTCCTTCATCAGGCGGCGGAAGCCCTCCTCGTCCACGGACAGGCCCTGCTCGGCGGCCATCTCGAGGGTGAGGTCGATCGGGAAGCCCCAGGTGTCGTGGAGCAGGAAGGCCTTGTCGCCGGCGAGGACCGTGCCGCCGGCGGCCTTGGTCTCGGTGACGGCGGTGTCCAGGATGTTGGTGCCGCCCTTGAGGGCCTTGAGGAAGGCGGCCTCCTCGGCGAGCGCGACCGTCTCGATGCGCTGGCGGTCCGTCAGCAGCTCGGGGTACTGCTGGCCCATCGTGCGGATGACGACGTCGAGCAGCTCGGCGACGACCGGTCCGGTGGCCCCCAGCAGGCGCATGTTGCGGATGGCGCGGCGCATGATGCGGCGCAGGACGTAGCCGCGGCCCTCGTTGCCGGGGGTGACGCCGTCGCCGATGAGCATCGTGGACGTGCGCATGTGGTCGGCGACCACGCGCAGGGCGACGTCGCTGTTCTGGGCGGCGCCGTAGCGGACGCCGGTGAGCTCGGTGGCCTTGTCGATCACGACGCGCAGGGTGTCGGTCTCGTACATGTTCTGCACGCCCTGCAGGATCATCGCCAGGCGCTCGAGGCCGAGACCGGTGTCGATGTTCTGGCTCGGCAGGTCGCCGAGGATGGGGAAGTCCTCCTTGCCCTCGCCGGCGCCGCGCTCGTACTGCATGAAGACCAGGTTCCAGATCTCCACGTAACGCTCGTCGTTGACCGCCGGGCCGCCCTCGATGCCGAACTCGGGGCCGCGGTCGTAGTTGATCTCGGAGCACGGTCCGCACGGGCCGGGGACGCCCATGGACCAGTAGTTCTCCTTCTTGCCCAGGCGCTGGATGCGCTGGGCGGGCACGCCGACCACGTCGCGCCAGATCCGCTCGGCCTCGTCGTCGTCGAGGTAGACGGTGATCCAGAGCTTCTCCGGCTCAAGGCCGTAGCCGCCGTCCGCCACGGGAGTCGTCAGCAACTCCCAGGCGTACTTGATGGCGCCTTCCTTGAAGTAGTCGCCGAAGGAGAAGTTGCCGCACATCTGGAAGAACGTGCCGTGCCGGGTGGTCTTGCCGACCTCCTCGATGTCCGGGGTGCGGACGCACTTCTGCACGCTGGTGGCGCGCGGGAAGGGCGGCTTGACCTCGCCGAGGAAGTAGGGCTTGAAGGGGACCATGCCGGCCGGGACCAGCAGCAGGGTCGGGTCGTCCGCGATGAGCGACGCCGACGGCACGACGGTGTGCCCACGCTCCTCGAAGAAGCGCAGCCAGCGCCTGCGGATTTCAGCCGACTCCATCAGTGGTCCTCTTTCCGGGTGTACGAGTTGTAGGGGTGCTGCTGTTCGAGCGCGACGAGGTGACGCTGTCCGGGAAGCGCGCGGTGCTCGGGGGCGGGGGGCGCGGCCGTGAGGCCGAGCGCGTCCTTGAGCGCCGCTTCCCGGTGGGCCATGCCGTCGCGCACGTCCAGGGCGAAGAGCTTGACCTTGCGGCCCGCGATGACCGCTCGGTCCGCCGCCTGCAGCGCCAGGCTCTCCGGGGTGAGCTTGGCGAGCTTGCGGTTGACCTTGGTGGTGGCCCAGACACCGGCGGCTACACCGGTGGTGAACCAGAACGTGCGGCGGAACATTTCCGGGATCAGCCCTTCCCACGGGTACGGCGGCCGCCGCGCCGGGCGGACGGAAGCCTGCTGTCGACGGTCCGGCCGGCGAAGACGGTGCTCTCCCGCTCCGCCGGCTCGGTCTTGCGGCCGATCGCCCGGCGCACCCCGTAGCCGAAGGCGGCGACCTTGACCAGCGGTCCGCCGAAGGCGGAGGAGACGGTCGAGGAGAGGGCGGAGGCGTTCGCCGTGACCTCCTGGACGTCCGCGGTGATCGAGTCGACGCGGGCGAGCTGGGTGTTGGCGGAGCGGACGGTCGCCGAGGCGTCGGCGAGGAGCGGCACGGCCTGCTCGGAGATCTCCGACACCAGCCTGGTGGCCGCCTTCAGCGTCTGGGCGAGGCGTACGAGCACCAGGGCGATGAAGGACACCAGGATCGCCCAGAAGACGGCCACGAGGATCCCGGCCACCTCTCCACCGGACACGCTGCACCGCTCCCTAGCCGTTGTCTTTTGTCTGCGAATACCGACCTTATCGCGCCGGGCCTCGCGGCCCGTACCGCATTACCGCTCCGTAGAGGCACGGATGTACGGAGATTCACCCAGCCGGGACGGGGGCCGGAAACGCGCCAGCCCGCCGGCTCGCCGGCCACGGGGGCCGGAGAGTCGACGGGCTGAGCAGAAGGAGAGTGCTACGTCCGGGTCAGCGGGCGTAGTACTCGACGACGAGCTGCTCGTCGCAGATCACGGGGATCTCCTTGCGGTTCGGGTCGCGGTCCAGGCGGAACGCCAGCGCCGGCAGGTTGACCTGCAGGTAGCGCGGGGTCTCGCCCTCACCGGCGTAGCCACCGGCCATGGCGACCTGGAAGGGGTGCTTGGCACGGCTGCGCTCGCGGACCATCACGACGTCGTTCGGACGCACGCGGAAGGACGGCTTGTCGACCTTGCCACCGTTGACCTCGATGTGGCCGTGGACGACCATCTGGCGGGCCTGGTAGATGGTGCGGGCGATGCCCGAACGCAGGACCAGGGCGTCGAGACGACGCTCGAGCTCGACGACCAGCGCCTCGCCCGTCTTGCCCTCGGCCTTCTTGGCGCGGTCGTAGGCGCGCGCCATCTGGCGCTCGCTGATGTCGTACTGGGCGCGCAGACGCTGCTTCTCGAGCAGACGGACCTTGTAGTCCGAGTTCTGCTTGCGGCCACGGCCGTGCTCGCCCGGCGGGTAGGGGCGGGCCTCGAAGTACTTGACGGCCTTCGGCGTCAGCGCGATACCGAGCGCGCGAGACTTCTTGACCTTGGGACGCGACTGGTTAGGCACGTTCTCCAGACCTCCGTTGATAAGTTAGGTTAGGCTTACCTTACTCAAGGAGATCGCATGTCTCGTCCGGGGAACACCAGTCACATCACGGACAGCACGAAAGAGGCCGACGCTCTTGATGGCGCCGACGTGACGGAGGTCCGATCAGATCGTGGTCAGCCGCGTCCCAGCGGACTTGAAATCGCACGGATGCCGTCAGCAGCCGAGCGCACACGAACTCTCGTACAGAGTACATGCTCGGCGGTACTGCTGATTCCCGGCCTGGAGTGCATCTATCCGGACCAGCTGATGCCCGGCGTGCGGACGGTCGGCCCGGACGGCGAGATCTTCCTGGTGCTGCCGGCCGACTCCCCGGCCGTACGGGCCGCCACCCACGCCCAGGACGACGAGCTGGCCGCGGCGCTGGAGCTGACCGATGTGGCGCCGGTCTCCGTGCCCAACCGTATCCGGGGCCGCGCCAGGCTGTCCGGCTGGCTCACCTGTGTGCCCGGCATGGCCGAGCCGGGGCGGATGCTGCTGCGGCTGGAGCTGGGCGAGGTGTCCGTGGACGACCTCTGGGGCACGGAGAGCGTCGAGCCCGAGGAGTTCGCGCACGCCTGCCCCGACCCCCTGGTGGACCACGAGGCGGAGCTGCTCCAGCACCTCCACGCCGGCCACGGCGACCAGGTGCGCGGCCTGAGCGCGCTGCTGGGCGAGCGCGAGAGCCCCTCGTCGGAAGCCTACGCGCAGGTGGTGCCGGTGGCCCTGGACCGCTTCGGCCTGAGGGTCCGCTTCACGCGCCGCGAGGGCGGCGGCACGGCCGCGGACCGCTCCTTCGACGCCCGCTTCGAGTTCCCCGAGCCGGTGCGGGACATCGCACAGCTGCGTCAGGAGATGCACCGCCTCTTCGAGGCGGCGGGCTACTAGGAGGTGTCCGGTCCCCCGGGGCCGGCGCCGCTCGCCCGGCGTCCCGGGGAGCCGGGGCCGGCGGGCCCCTACTCCCCCGGCGGCTGCTCCCCGCGCAGGCGGGACCGCACCCGCTCCACCACGTCCGCGTACCGCGCCTCCGCGCCGTAGCGCGTGGGCTCGTAGTACCGCTTGCCGTGGACGGAGTCCGGGGCGTACTGCTGCGGGGCGATCCCGCCGGGCACATCGTGCGGATACGTGTAGCCGCGCCCGTGGCCGAGCTTCTCCGCGCCCTTGTAGTGGCTGTCGCGCAGGTGCGGCGGCACGGGCCCGGCCAGGCCGGCCCGGACGTCCGCCAGGGCCGCGTCGATCGCGAGATACGCCGCGTTGGACTTCGGGGCCAGCGCCAGCGCCACCGCCACCTGGCTCAGGGTGATCCGCGCCTCGGGGAAACCGATCATCGCCACGGCCTGCGCCCCGGCGACCGCCGTCTGCAGCGCCGTCGGGTCGGCCAGGCCGATGTCCTCGCTCGCCGAGATCATCAGCCGCCGGGCGATGAACCGGGGGTCCTCCCCCGCCTCGATCATCCGGGCCAGATAGTGCAGCGTCGCGTCGACGTCCGAGCCGCGGATCGACTTGATCAGCGCGCTGGCGACGTCGTAGTGCTGGTCGCCGTCGCGGTCGTACTTCACCGCCGCGCGGTCGACGGCCCCTTCCAGGGTCTCCAGGGTGATCTCGTCCTCGCCCTTGGCGAGGGCCGAGCCCGCCCCCGCCTCCAGGGCCGTGAGCGCCCTGCGGGCGTCACCCCCGGCGATGCGCAGCAGGTGCGCCTCGGCGTCCCCGGAGAGGGTCACCGCGCCGCCCAGGCCCCGCTCGTCTGTCAGCGCGCGATGGGTCAGGCCGCGCAGGTCGTCGTCGGTGAGCGCCTGGAGGGTCAGCAGCAGCGAACGCGAGAGCAGAGGGGAGATCACGGAGAAGTAGGGGTTCTCCGTGGTGGCCGCGATCAGGGTCACCCAGCGGTTCTCGACGGCCGGCAGCAGGGAGTCCTGCTGGGCCTTGCTGAAGCGGTGGATCTCGTCCAGGAAGAGGACGGTCTCCTTTCCGTACCCGCCGGAGGCACGGCGGGCGCCGTCGATGACGGCCCGCACCTCCTTGACGCCGGCGGTGATCGCGGACAGCTCCACGAAGCGCTTGTTGGTGGCCTGGCTGACCACGTAGGCGAGCGTCGTCTTGCCGGTGCCGGGCGGACCCCAGAGGATCACCGAGGAGGGCCCGGCGGGGCCGCCGCTCGCCTCCCCCACCAGCCGGCGCAGCGGGCTGCCCTGCTTGAGCAGGTGCCCCTGGCCGACGACCTCGTCGAGGGTACGGGGGCGCATGCGGACGGCCAGCGGACTGCCTGCCGGATCTCTCTCCTGGCGGTCCTCTGCGGCTGCGGTGAACAGGTCGGGCTCCACGTCCGCCAACCCTAGGCCACAGCACTGACAACGCCGCCGGACCCATGGGTCCGGCGGCGTTGGTCAAGCCAGGTGCGTACGTGCGTACGGCGGGGGACTCAGGCGGTGCCGCCGGTCCAGAACCACCACCACTTGGTGAGGATCAGCATGCCGATGACGCCGATCCACAGCACCGGGACCACCCAGTGGAACTCCAGCAGCCCCCGCTTGAGCCCCTCCGGCGCGGGGATGAAGCCGTGGCGGAGGTTCTGCACGGTGACGTACCAGAACATCACGATGGTGGCGACCCAGGCCAGGCAGCACCACAGGCACAGCGAGCCGATCACGTACAGCGACTGGTACTGGAGCCAGGTGACGAAGCCGACGCCGAAGAGGCAGCCGGCCTCCATGCCCAGCCAGTACCACCGCGGGAAGCGGGACCCGGTCAGCAGGGCGAGCCCGATGGCGATGATCATGCCGTAGGCGACCAGGCCCAGCATCGGGTTCGGGAACCCGAAGGCCTTGGCCTGGTCGCTCGACATGATGTTGCCGCAGGAGACGATGGGGTTCAGGCTGCAACCCGGTACGAAGTTCGGGTCCTCCAGCAGCTTGAACTTGTCGAGCGTGATGACCCAGGACGCCAGCAGCCCCATCGCCCCGGTGACGACCAGCAGCCATGCGAAGGCACGACCGCCGCCCACCGCTCCCGTGGCGGGCCCGTCCCGCTCCGTGTCGTCGGTATCGGAGCGGTCGAGTGCCGAAGTGGTCATAGCGCTGTCGATCCCATCAGTAGGCCGTTGCCGCCCATTCTGCACCAGGGGCCTGTGAATCAGCCCTGGGCCGAAAGGACTTCACTCACGACGGTGTCGAGGGCGACGGCCTTCTGCTCGCCGCTCTCGAGGTCCTTGAGCTGCACCATGCCCTCGGCCAGGTCGCGCTCCCCGGCGACGAGCGCGAAGCGCGCGCCGGAGCGGTTGGCCGACTTCATGGCGTTCTTCAGGCCCTTGCCGCCGAAGGCGAAGTTCGTCGCGACGCCGGCCCGGCGCAGCTCGGTGACCACGCCGAAGAGCACCCGGCGGGCCTCCTCGCCCAGCGGCACGGCGAAGACCTGGGTCGGGGCGGGCAGTTCCAGCTCGACGCCCTCGGCCTTCAGGGCCAGCACCGTGCGGTCCACGCCGAGCGCCCAGCCCACGGAGGGCAGCGCCGGTCCGCCGATCATCTCGGACAGGCCGTCGTAGCGGCCGCCGCCGCCGACCGCGGACTGCGAGCCGAGACCGTCGTGGACGAACTCGAACGTGGTGCGGGTGTAGTAGTCCAGGCCGCGCACCAGCTTCTCGTCGTCCTGGAAGGCGACCCCGGCGGCGGTGAGCAGCTCGCGCACCTGCTCGTGGTACTCCTTGCACGCCTCGCACAGGTGGTCGCGCAGCATGGGGGCGCCGGCGAGCTGCTTCTGCACGTCCTCGCGCTTGTCGTCGAGCACGCGCAGCGGGTTGATCTCGACGCGGCGGCGGGTGTCCTCGTCCAGGTCCAGGTCGCGCAGGAAGGCCTGGAGGGCGTCCCGGTAGGCGGGGCGGCACTCCTTGTCACCGAGCGAGTTCAGCAGCAGCCGGAAGTTCGTGAGGCCCAGCGACTTGTAGGCGTCGACGGCCAGGATGATCAGCTCGGCGTCGAGCGCGGGGTCCTCGGCGCCGATCGCCTCGGCGCCGACCTGGGAGAAGTGGCGGTAGCGGCCAGCCTGCGGGCGCTCGTAGCGGTAGTACGAACCCGAGTACCAGAGCTTGACCGGGAGGTTGCCCGACTTGTGGAGGTTGGCCTCCAGCGCGGCGCGCAGCACGGAGGCGGTGCCCTCGGGACGGAGGGCGAGCTGCTCCTTGCCGCGCTGGGTGAGGGTGTACATCTCCTTGGTCACGATGTCGGTCGACTCGCCGACGCCGCGGGAGAACAGCTCCACCTGCTCGAAGCCGGGGGTCTCGATGTATCCGTAGCCGGCGCGCTTGAGCGGCGAGGAGATGGCCTCGCGCACGGCGAGGTAGACCGCGGAGTCCGGCGGGATCAGGTCGTAGGTGCCCTTGGGGGCCTTGAAGGTGCTCACGGAACTTTCGTCACATTCCTCGTCGCGGAGCCGGGTGTCCGGCTCCAGGGCCGGCGGCCACCTCCCGCAGGAAGGGGTTGGTGGCGCGCTCATGGCCGATGGTCGTCTGGGGGCCGTGGCCGGACAGCACCACGGTCGAGTCGTCCAGGGGCAGGCACACGCGGGCCAGCGACTGGAGCATCTCGGAGTGGTCGCCACCGGGCAGGTCGGTGCGTCCGATGGAGCCGGCGAACAACAGGTCGCCCGAGAAGAACACCGACGGGACGTCGGAGGACTCGGGCATCCGGAAGGTCACCGACCCCTTGGTATGGCCGGGCGCGTGCGCGACGGTGAACTCCAGCCCCGCGAGGTCGAGCCGGCTGCCGTCGGACAGCTCCCTGACGTCGTCGGGCTCCCCGACGGTCAGCTCGCCCATGAGCTGCTGCCCGATGGAGCGGCCGAGGGCCTTTCCCGGGTCGCTCATCATGTAGCGGTCGGCGGGGTGGATCCAGGCCGGTACGTCATGGGCGCCGCACACCGGGACGACCGAGGCGACGTGGTCGATGTGGCCGTGGGTGAGGACGACGGCGACGGGCTTGAGCCGATGCTTCTTCAGTGCTTCCTCGACGCCCTGGGCGGCCTGATGGCCCGGGTCGATGATCACGCACTCCTCACCCGCGGCCGGGGCGACCAGGTAGCAGTTGGTCCCCCAGGCCCCGGCGGGGAACCCGGCAATGAGCACGTTCGTCCTTAATGATCGGCGAGTCTTCAGCAGATGGTGCGTCGGCGGGAGGCCCCGGTGGGGGCACCCGGCCGCCTCAGAGCCTACCGGCGGCACTCCCACCGCCGCGAACCCGTATACGGTACGGGCACACTCGCAACACAGGCCTTCAGAACACACCAAAACACACACGGTATGAGGAGACGACCCGGTGGCCAGTAACGAGCAGCGGCGGCGGCAGCTCGCCCGGGAGAAGTTCGAGCGGCAGCAGCAGCGGCGCGACGCGGCACGGCGCAAGGCCCGTCGCCGCAACGCGGTGATCGCCGCCGGCCTCGCCGTCGTGGTGGCCGCGGGCGCGGGCGCGTACGCGGCGGGCGCCTTCTCGGACGGCGGGAAGAGGACGGACGCGGCGGCCCAGGACGCCGCCCCGAGCCCCAAGAAGGGCCCGGACCCGTGCGCGAAGCCCGCTCCGGGCTCGCCCTCCGGCAAGACGTGGAAGTCGGAGCCCGAGATGAGCGTCGACAAGTCCAAGTCGTACGCGATGGAACTGAAGACCACCTGCGGCGCGATCGACGTCAAGCTCGACGCCGCGAACGCGCCGCACACGGTCAACTCCTTCGACTTCCTGGCGAAGGAAGGGTTCTTCGACCACTCCAAGTGCCACCGCCTGACCACCGCCGGCATCTACGTCCTGCAGTGCGGCGACCCGAAGGGCACCGGCATGGGCGGCCCCGGCTACACCATCGAGGACGAGAACCTCAAGGACTCCCGGCTCAAGGACAACGTCTACCCGGCGGGCACGATCGCGATGGCCAACACCGGCCAGCCGCACACCGGGGGCAGCCAGTTCTTCCTCGTCTACCAGGACAGCCAGCTGCCGCCGCAGTACACGCCCTTCGGCACCATCGGCGAGGAGGGCATGAAGACCCTCAAGAAGATCGCCGACGCCGGTGAGCGGTCGGGCGCCGGCGACGGCGCGCCCAACGCGACCGTCGTGATCGACAAGGCGACCGTGGCCGGAAGCTGACGCCCGGACGGCGAAATTTCGGTCGCGCGGGATACGGACAGCCGGGCCACCGTTCGCCTATGTTGGCGTTGTGTAGGGTGCCTGCTCCGACGGCTCTGCGCACCCGGATGATCAAGCCGTCGGACCGGCCAGAGCGCGGCTCTGCCCGGCAACAACTGTGGACGATGCGCGCGGGCCCGGCAGTGGCCCCGGCATCATGTGGAGGAGGCGCTGTGAGCAGCGACCCGTGGGGCCGCGTCGATGAGACGGGGACCGTGTACGTGCGTACCGCCGACGGCGAGCAGGTCGTCGGATCGTGGCAGGCGGGGTCTCCAGAGGAGGCCCTGGCTTACTTCGAGCGCAAGTACGAGGGCCTGGTCGTCGAGATCGGCCTCCTCGAGCGACGGGTGAGGACGACCGACCTGTCGGCCAAGGACGCGATGACCGCGATCGACCACCTGCGCGTCCAGGTCGACGAGCACCACGTGGTGGGTGACCTCGAAGCCCTGCGCGAGCGCCTGGACAAGCTGGTCGCCACCGTCGAGACGCGCCGCGAGGAGCGCAAGGCGGCGAAGGCCAAGCAGTCCGAGGAAGCCCGTACGGCCAAGGAGTCGCTGGTCGCCGAGGCCGAGGAGCTGGCGGCGAGCGAGCAGTGGCGATCCGCCGGCGAGCGGCTGCGCGCCCTGGTCGACACGTGGAAGGGCCTGCCGCGGCTGGACCGCAAGACCGACGACGAGCTGTGGCACCGCTTCTCCCACGCCCGCTCGGCGTTCTCCAAGCGACGCAAGGCGCACTTCGCCGCGCTGGACGCACAGCGTGAGGACGCCCGCAAGGTCAAGGAGAAGCTGGTCGCCGAGGCCGAGGCGCTCTCCGGCTCCACGGACTGGGGCCCGACCGCCGCGCGCTACCGCGACCTGATGGCCGAGTGGAAGGCCGCCGGGCGCGCCCAGCGCGAGGCCGAGGACGAGCTGTGGACCCGTTTCCGCGGCGCCCAGGACGTCTTCTTCCAGGCGCGGAGCGAGGTGTTCGCCGAGCGTGACGCCGAGCAGCAGGGCAACCTGACGCTCAAGGAGGAGCTGGTCGTCGAGGCCGAGAAGCTCCTGCCGGTCACGGACCTCAAGGCGGCGCGGGCGGCGTTCCGTTCGGTCAACGAGCGCTGGGAGGCCATCGGCCACGTGCCGCGCGACGCCCGGCCGAAGATCGAGGGCCGGATGCACGCGGTGGAGCGCGCCATCCAGGAGGCCGAGGAGGCCGAGTGGCGGCGTACGAACCCGGAGGCGCGGGCCCGTGCGGCCGGTCTGACGGGCCAGCTCCAGGCCGCCGTCGACAAGCTCCAGGAGCAGGTCGACAAGGCGCGCGCCGCGGGCAACGACGCGAAGGCCGACAAGCTCGCGAAGGAGCTTGAGGGCCGCAAGGCGCTGCTGGACCAGGCCCTGAAGGGCCTTGAGGAGTTCGGCGGCTGAGCTTCAGCCCGCACATGCCCATGAGTAAGGGGCTCCGGCCATGGCCGGAGCCCCTTACTCATGCCGTCGCTACGGCCTGCGCGCGGACGTCACGCGGTAGACGTCGTAGACGCCCTCCACGCCCCGGACGGCCTTGAGCACGTGCCCCAGGTGCTTGGGGTCGCCCATCTCGAAGGTGAAGCGCGAGGTGGCCACCCGGTCGCGGGAGGTCTGCACGGCGGCCGAGAGGATGTTGACGTGCTGGTCGGACAGGACGCGGGTGACGTCCGAGAGCAGCCGTGACCGGTCCAGCGCCTCCACCTGGATGGCGACCAGGAAGACGGAGGACTGGGTGGGCGCCCACTCCACGTCGAGGATCCGCTCGGGCTGCTGCGAGAGCGAGTCGACGTTGACGCAGTCGGCGCGGTGGACGGAGATGCCGTTGCCGCGCGTGACGAAGCCGATGATCGGGTCGCCGGGCACGGGCGTGCAACAGCGGGCGAGCTTGACCCAGACGTCGTCGACGCCCTTGACGACCACACCGGGGTCGGCGCTGGAACGCCGCTTGGAGCGGCCGCGGATCGGGGCGGTCTCCTCGATGTCCTCCGTGGCCGCGTCCTCGCCGCCGAGGGCCTGGACGAGCTTCTGCACGACGCCCTGGGCCGCGACGTGGCCCTCACCGATGGCGGCGTAGAGGGAGGAGATGTCGGGGTAGCGCATCTCGTGCGCGAGGGTGACGAGGGAGTCGCCGGTGAGGATGCGCTGGATCGGCAGGTTCTGCTTGCGCATGGCGCGCGCGATGGCGTCCTTGCCCTGCTCGATGGCCTCGTCGCGGCGCTCCTTGGAGAACCAGGCGCGGATCTTGTTGCGGGCGCGCGGGGACTTGACGAAGCCCAGCCAGTCGCGGGAGGGGCCCGCGCCGGGGGCCTTGGAGGTGAAGACCTCCACCAGATCGCCGTTGTCGAGGGTCGACTCCAGCGGGACGAGCCGTCCGTTGACCCGGGCGCCTATGGTGCGGTGGCCGACCTCGGTGTGCACGGCGTAGGCGAAGTCGACCGGCGTGGCGCCCGCCGGGAGCGCTATGACGTCGCCCTTGGGGGTGAAGACGAAGACCTCGTTGCGCGAGAGGTCGAAGCGCAGGGACTCCAGGAACTCGCCCGGGTCCTCCGTCTCCTTCTGCCAGTCGAGCAACTGCCGGAGCCAGGCCATGTCGTTGACGGTGTCCTGGTTCTTGCCGGCGTTCTTCGGCACGTCCGTGCGGATCTTGGAGGCTCCGGCGACGGCCTCCTGCTTGTACTTCCAGTGCGCGGCGATGCCGTACTCGGCGCGGCGGTGCATGTCGAAGGTGCGGATCTGCAGCTCGACGGGCTTGCCGCTGGGCCCTATGACCGTCGTGTGCAACGACTGGTACATGTTGAACTTGGGCATCGCGATGTAGTCCTTGAACCGCCCCGGCACCGGGTTCCACCGGGCGTGGACGGTGCCGAGCGCCGCGTAGCAGTCGCGGACGGTGTCGACGAGGACGCGGATGCCCACCAGGTCGTAGATCTCGGCGAAGTCGCGGCCTCGCACGATCATCTTCTGGTAGACGCTGTAGTAGTGCTTCGGGCGGCCCGTGACGGTGGCCTTGATGCGGGCGGCGCGCAGGTCGGCCTGGACCTCGTCGGTGACGACGGCCAGGTACTCGTCGCGCTTGGGGGCCCGCTCGGCGACGAGCCGGACGATCTCGTCGTACATCTTGGGGTAGAGGATCGCGAAGGCGAGGTCCTCCAGCTCCCACTTGATGGTGTTCATGCCCAGCCGGTGCGCCAGCGGGGCGTAGATCTCCAGCGTCTCGCGGGCCTTCTTCTCCTGCTTCTCCCGCTTGAGGTAGCGCATGGTGCGCATGTTGTGCAGGCGGTCCGCGAGCTTGATCACCAGGACGCGGGGGTCCTTGGCCATGGCCACGACCATCTTGCGCACGGTCTCGGCCTGGGCGGCCTCGCCGAACTGCACCCGGTCGAGCTTGGTGACGCCGTCGACGAGCAGGGCCACCTGGTCGCCGAAGTCACGGCGCAGGTCGTCCAGGCCGTACTCGGTGTCCTCGACGGTGTCGTGCAGCAGGCCCGCCATCAGGGTGGCCGGATCCATGCCCAGCTCGGCGAGGATCGTGGTGACCGCGAGCGGGTGGGTGATGTACGGGTCGCCGCTCTTGCGCTTCTGGCCGCGGTGCCAGCGCTCGGCGACCTGGTAGGCGCGCTCGATCTGGCGCAGGGTCGTGGTGTCGGCCTTGGGGTCGTTGCCGCGCACGATGCGCAGCAGCGGCTCGAGCACCGGGTTGTACGGGCTGGAGCGCTGGACGCCCAGGCGGGCGAGGCGGGCGCGGACGCGGCTGGAGGAGCCGGGCCGGGGCGCGGGGCCGGGCGTGGGCGCCTGCCGGGCCGGCGCGGAGGAGGCGGGCGGCTGGGGGCGGGCCGGCTGGGCCTGCGCCGCGCCGCCGGTCCTGGGCTCGCCCTTGGGCGGGGGCCCGTCGGTGCCCTGCGGACGGCCGGTGGGCGCGCCCGAGACCGCCGCGGCCTCGGAAGACGGCTTGTCCTGTTGAGCGGCGGTGAGCGGCTGGACCTCGTCTGGCAAGAGCACTCCTCATGCGTACCGGCCCCCCGTTCAGGTCCGGACTGCCATGGTATCGATCCCGGCCACCGGAGCACCTCGCACCCGGCGGCATCAGGAACAACAGCGGCGGGCACCGGGGACTTCCCCGGTGCCCGCCGCGGGGCGTGGGCCGTGCGGCCGTGCCCGTCAGACCGTGATCAACGCCTCCAGGGGCGCGCCGGCCAGGGCGGACTCCAGGCGCGCGCGGCCGGGCAGGAAGCCCAGCTCCATCAGCACGGCGACGCCCGCCACCTCGGCGCCGGCCCGGCGGATCAGCTGGAGCGAGGCCTCGGCGGTGCCGCCGGTGGCCAGCACGTCGTCGATGACCAGGACCCGGTCACCCGCGTCCAGGGCGTCGGCGTGCATCTCGATCTCGGCGGTGCCGTACTCCAGCTCGTAGGACTGCGCCAGCGTGGCTCCGGGGAGCTTGCCGGCCTTGCGCACGGGCACGAAGCCGAGCCCCGCGCGGACGGCGACGGGGGCGGCCAGGATGAAGCCACGGGCCTCCAGGCCCACGACCTTGGTCGCCCCGTGGTGCGCGCAGAGCGCCACGAACGCGTCGGTCAGCGCGCCGAAGGCCTCGGCGTCGGCGAGCAGCGGGGTGATGTCCTTGAACATCACGCCCGGCTTCGGATAGTCGGGGACGTCGTGGATCCGGCTGAGCAGCAGGTCCCGCAGGTCCTGGTCGGCGCCCGAGGCGCGGGTGGCGCTCATCGGCGCTTGCCCTGCGGGCGGCCGCCGCGACCGCCGCGGCCACGACCGGTGGGCTGGCGGCGCTGGCCGACGAGCCCGGCCGGGGAGGCGTCCTGCGGCTCGTCCTCGTCCTGCTCGTCGCTCTCCTCGGGGGAGGCGGCGGCACCGGCGGAGTCGGCCTTGGCGGCGTCGGCCGCGCGACGGGCGCGCACCCGCTTGGTCAGGGCCTGCATCTGCGGGTCGCGCTCCTTGAGGTCGGCGACCAGCGGGGTGGCGATGAAGATCGAGGAGTACGCGCCGGCCGCGAGACCGACGAAGAGGGCGAGGGAGATGTCGTTGAGCATGCCCGCGCCGAGGAAACCGCCGCCGATGAACAGCAGGCCGGCGACCGGCAGGAGCGCCACCACGGTGGTGTTGATGGAACGCACCAGCGTGCCGTTGAGGCTGCGGTTGGCGATCTCGCTGTAGGTGAAGCGGGTCTGCTTGGTGATGTCCTTCGAGCTCTCCTTGAGACCGTCGAAGACGACGACGGTGTCGTAGAGGGAGTAACCGAGGATGGTCAGCAGACCGATCACGGTGCCCGGGGTGACCTCGAAGCCCACGAGCGCGTACACGCCGACCGTGATGGTGAGGTCGTGGATCAACGCGATCAGGGCCGCCAGCGCCATGCGCCACTCGAAGGCGATCGCCAGATAGATCACCACGAGGACCATGAAGACCCCGAGGCCGGTCCAGGCCTTGTTGGCGATCTGGTCGCCCCAGCTGGGCCCGACGATGTCGGTGTTGACCTTCTCCAGCGGCACGGCCAGCTTCTTGGCCAGGGCCTGCTGGGTCGTCCGGGACTGGTCGGTGGTCAGCTCGCTGACCTGGACGCGCAGGGTGCCGTCGCCGAGCTTCTGGACGATGGCCTGGTGGCTTGAGGCGTCCTCGGCGGTGCGCTTGGCCGCCTCGGCGGAGACCGAGGTCTTGGGGGTGGTGAAGACGGCGCCGCCGGAGAACTCGATGCCCATGTTCAGGCCGCGCACCGCCAGGCCGACGATGGCCGTGATGGTGATGAGGATCGAGATGCCGTACCAGATCTTCCGCTTGCCGACGAAGTCGTAGCCGACCTCACCGCGGTAGAGCCGGGCGCCGATGGTGCCGAGTCGCGACATCTCACGCCTCCTTCGGGTCGACGGGGGCGGACGGACGGCGGCGGGAGGCCCGCAGCGGCGGCTTGGCGCCGAGCCGCTTGGGGTCGAGGCCCGACCAGGGGTGGCCGCTGGCGAAGAACTTGCGGCGGGCGAGAAGCGTCATGAGCGGCTTGGTGAAGAGGAAGACCACGACGACGTCGAGGAGCGTGGTCAGACCGAGGGTGAACGCGAAGCCCTGCACCTTGCCGACGGTGACGACGAACAGCACCGCGGCGGCGAGGAAGGAGACGAAGTCCGACACGAGGATCGTGCGGCGGGCGCGCGGCCAGCCGCGCTCGACGGCGGGGCGCAGACTGCGGCCCTCGCGGATCTCGTCACGGATGCGCTCGAAGTAGACGATGAAGGAGTCGGCGGTGATGCCGATGGCCACGATGGCGCCGCAGACGGCCGGCAGGTTCAGCGCGAAGCCGATGGCCGTGCCCAGCAGGACCATGATCGTGTAGGTGAGGATCGCCGAGCACAGGAGGCTGGCGAGCGCCACGAGCGCGAGGCCGCGGTAGTAGATCACCAGGTACAGCACGACGAGCGCGAGGCCGATGGCACCGGCGATCAGGCCGGCGCGCAGCTGCTCACCGCCGAGGGCGGCGGTCACCGTGGTCTCGGTGACGATGTCGAAGGACAGCGGCAGGGCACCGTAGGACAGCACGTTGGCCAGGTCCTGGGCGCTCTGCTGGGTGAAGCCGCCGGAGATCTCCGCCTGGCCGCCGGTGATCGAGCTGCTCACGGACGGGTCGGAGACGACCTCGCCGTCGAGGACGATCGCGAACTGGTTCTGCGGCGCCGGCTTGCTGGCCAGCTGGCCCGTGACCTGGGCGAACTTCTTGGAGCCGGTCGAGTCGAACTTCAGCTGGACGAGCCAGCCCTTGCCCTGCTGGGTGTCGAAGACCGCGCTGGCGCCGCTGACGTTGGCGCCCTCCACGGCCACGGGGCCGAGGATCTCCTTGACCTGGCCGTCCTTGCGGCAGGCGACGATCGGGTCGGACGTCTTGGCGGCGGCAGCAGCCTCGTTCGCCTTGGCGCGGCCTTCCTTGGTGGAGCAGTCCAGGGCGTCGAGCTGCTTCTGAAGCGCGGCCGTGTCACCCGTGGACGGGGTGGGCTCGGGCGACTTCTTGTCGCCCTTGTCCGACGGCTTGGCGGAGGGCTGGCCGTTCTTCGCGTCCTCGCCGGACACGGAGGCGGTGGCCTTCGGGGACGGGGTGCCGTCGGCCTTCAGGGCGTCGGTCACCGGGCGGCCCTGGGTGCTGGCGGACGGGGAGGCGGAGCCGGAGGGCTTGGCCTTGCCGTCCTCCTTGCTCTTGTCCTTGTCCTTGCCGGCGTCGGAGGAGGCGCTGGGCGCGGGCTCGGGAGCCTTGACGCCGGCGGTCGAGGTCAGGACCGGCCGGAAGCCGAGCTTGGCGGTGGTACCGACCTGCTGGCGAGCCTGCGTCGCGTTCGTCCCCTTGGGGATGTTCACGATGATGTGCTTGCTGCCCTGCGTCTGGACCTCTGCCTCGGTCACGCCGAGACCGTTGACACGCCGCTCGATGATGCCGACGGCGGTGTTCATGTTGGTCTCGTTGATCGCGTTGGGCTTGCCGGGCTCGTTCTTGGCCTCCAGCGTGAAGCTGGTGCCGCCCGCCAGGTCGATGCCCAGCCGCGGCGTGGCGTGCCCGGAGGCGAACATCCCCCCGGTGAGCGCCACCATCGCGATCAGGATCAGGGCCAGGACTCTGCCCGGCCTGCCCTGGCCGCCCGGGGACCTGCGGCCCTTCTTCGGTGCTGCCACCTTGTCGTTTCTCCCTGTCCAACCGCCCGGGCGTCGGGTGTTCGCCGGGCGGCCACGAAGTGTTGTGGGGACGTGCCCCCCGCCGGAGCCTAGACCGTAACGGAACCGCGGCGCACCGCTCGGTGGGTGCTCCGCGGTTCCGGAAGAGGGTTACTTCGCGTCGGTGTCGCCGTCGCGCTTGACGTCCTTCGGCTGCGCCTCGGCCTCGGCGGACTTCTCGTCGGCCTTGTCGGCCTTGCCGGCCTCGTCAGCGGCGGCCGGGGCGGCGTCCTTGCCGAGGTCGATCTTCTTCTCGGCCGGCGCGTCGGCGTCGGTCAGCGAGGAGGCGTCGTCCGGGACGACCGGGGCGTCCTCCGGCTCCAGGCCGTGGACGATGCGGTTGTACTCGGCGTCCTCGAGGACGGCGCCGATGGCGTTCTTCGCGTAGATCGCGTGGACGCCCGGGGCGACCTCCAGCAGGACCGTGTCCTCGTTGATCTCCTTGACGGTGGCGTACATGCCGCCGATCGTCCGGACACCGGTACCCGGCTGCATCTCGTTGCGCATCTGCGCGGCCTGGCGCTGCTTGTTCTTGGCCGACCGGGTCATCAGGAACATGGCCCCGATAAGCACGATGAACGGCAGGAGAGTCACGATATTCACGGGACGGGGTTTCCTTCACACGACCGCTGGGGGCGCGGCCTGGTCTACGGGGGTGGTATGCCGCACATACGGACGGCATCGGCGGAGTCTAAGCGAGCCCGCACCTATGGAACAACGCCCAGCATGGCACCGTGGTTCCTGGCCGGACCAGTCCACGCGCCGTCACTCCCCGAAGAGACCGTGCTGGTCGGACCCGCCCGCCCCGGCCCGGCCCCCGCCCTGCTGGGGCGGCACCAGGCCCAGGTGCGACCAGGCCGCCGGGGTGGCCACCCGGCCCCTGGGCGTACGGGCGAGCAGGCCCTCGCGGACCAGGAACGGCTCGGCGACCTCCTCGACCGTCTCGCGCTCCTCCCCCACCGCGACCGCGAGCGTGGACAGGCCGACGGGGCCGCCGCCGAAGAGCTTGAGCAACGCGGTGAGCACGGCGCGGTCGAGCCGGTCCAGGCCCCGGCCGTCGACCTCGTACACCTGGAGGGCCTGGGCGGCGATCTCCTGGGTGATCACTCCGTCGGCCTTCACCTGGGCGTAGTCGCGGACCCGGCGCAGCAGGCGGTTGGCGATGCGGGGGGTGCCCCGGGAACGGCCGGCGATCTCCGCCGCGCCCTTCTCGTCTATCTCCACGTCGAGCAGCCGGGCCGAGCGGTGGACGACGCGCTGGAGCTCGGCCGGCGCGTAGAACTCCATGTGGCCGGTGAAGCCGAAGCGGTCGCGCAGCGGGGGCGGCAGCAGGCCGGCCCGGGTGGTGGCGCCGACCAGGGTGAAGGGCGGCAGCTCCAGGGGGATGGCGGTGGCGCCGGGGCCCTTGCCGACGATCACGTCGACGCGGAAGTCCTCCATGGCCATGTAGAGCATCTCCTCGGCGGGCCGGGACATGCGGTGGATCTCGTCGAGGAAGAGCACCTCCCCCTCGGTGAGGGAGGACAGGATGGCGGCGAGGTCGCCGGCGTGCTGGATGGCGGGGCCGGAGGTGATGCGGATGGGGGCGCCCATCTCCGCCGCGATGATCATGGAGAGGGTGGTCTTGCCGAGGCCGGGGGCGCCGGAGAGCAGGACGTGGTCGGCGGTGGCCCCGCGGGCGCGGGCGGCCTTGAGGACGAGGTCCAGCTGTTCGCGGACGCGCTCCTGGCCGATGAACTCGCCGAGGTCCTTGGGGCGCAGCGCGGCCTCGACGGCTTGGTCCTCGCCGTCGGCGGTGGTGCCGACGAGGCGGTCGCCCGCCGGGGGTGTGGCGTATGCGGACTCGTCGTCCCAGTTCACGGGTGAAACCTCACGGTCGCTTCTTGTCCTCGGCCGGCGGCTGCGGAGGCCGTCCGGCCTGGCGAGGACCGGTCCGGGGCCGGGCCCCGGGTGCGGGAAGGGGCAGGGCTCAGCGGGCCCGGTTCAGCGTCTGGAGGGCGGCCCGGAGCAGCTGGCCGACCTGAGGCGTACC
Organism: Streptomyces cinnamoneus; assembly: GCF_002939475.1. Taxonomy (NCBI): domain Bacteria; kingdom Bacillati; phylum Actinomycetota; class Actinomycetes; order Kitasatosporales; family Streptomycetaceae; genus Streptomyces; species Streptomyces cinnamoneus. Next base: position 1,332,893 of record NZ_PKFQ01000001.1, read on the forward strand.
GCCCTCGGCGAGGACGGCCTCCGCCTGCGGTCCGACGGTCGTGACGGCCTCCTCGGCCTCGCGCGCCGCGTACCCCAGACCGACCAGCGCCGCGTGCAGCTGGTCGCGCCAGCCGGACGCGGCGGCAGCCGGCGCGCCGGCGGGCCGGGCGGAGCCGACCGGCTCCCCCAGCCGGTCCTTGAGCTCCAGCAGCAGCTTCTGGGCGCCCTTCTTGCCGATGCCCGGCACGGCCGTGAGCGCCTTCTCGTCGCCGGCGGCGAAGGCCCGCCGCAGGGCGTCGGGGCTGTGCACGGCCAGCATGGCCTGGGCGAGGCGGGGCCCGACCCCGCTGGCGGTCTGGAGCAGCTCGAAGGTCTGCCGCTCGTCGTCGTCGGCGAAGCCGTAGAGAGTCAGGGAGTCCTCGCGGACCACGAGGGAGGTGGCGAGCTTGGCGTGCTGGCCGACGCGCAGCCCCGCCAGGGTGCCCGGCGTGCACTGGACGGCCATGCCGACGCCGCCGACCTCGACCACGGCGGTGTCCGGGGCGAGGGCCGCGACGGGGCCGGAGACGAAGGCGATCATCGGGTGCCCTTCGGGAGTCGTACGGGAGCGGTGGTGCGGCGGTGGGCCGCGGCGAGCTCTTGCAGCCGGCCGGCCGCCGGGGCGCGCCAGATGTGGCAGATGGCCAGGGCGAGGGCGTCGGCGGCGTCCGCCGGCTTGGGGGGCGCGTCGAGCCGCAGCAGCCGGGTGACCATCGAGCCGACCTGTGCCTTGTCGGCCCGGCCGGAGCCGGTGACGGCGGCCTTGACCTCGCTGGGGGTGTGGAGGGCGACGGGCAGCCCGCGGCGGGCGGCGCACAGCATGGCCACGGCGCTGGCCTGGGCGGTGCCCATGACCGTACGGACGTTGTGCTGACTGAACACCCGCTCCACCGCGACGTATTCGGGGCGGTGCTCGTCCAGCCACTGCTCGATGCCGCGCTCTATGAGGACGAGGCGGTCGGCGACCTCCGCGTCCGCCGGGGTGCGGACGACTCCGACGCCCCGCATGCGCAGCGGCCGGCCCGCGACGCCCTCGACCACGCCGATCCCGCATCGCGTCAGCCCCGGGTCCACGCCCAGTACGCGCATCGCGCCCCTCCCATCGGTCAACTGTTCCGGCAGGCTATCGGCCGGCACTGACAACGCCCCGTACCGACAGGACGACGGGCCGACGGGAGGCTTCCCGTCGGCCCGTCGTCACCGGATCCGTCGACCGGCCGTGCCGGCCGGTCGCGTCAGGCGTCGACCTTCGCCATGACCTCGTCGGAGACGTCGAAGTTGGCGAAGACGTTCTGGACGTCGTCGCTGTCCTCGAGCGCGTCGATGAGCTTGAAGATCTTGCGCGCGGCCTCCTCGTCCAGCTCCACCTGCATGGTGGGGACGAAGTTGGCCTCGGCCGAGTCGTAGTCGATGCCGGCCTCCTGGAGCGCGGTGCGGACCGCGACCAGGTCGGTGGCCTCGCTGAGGACCTCGAAGTTCTCGCCGAGGTCGTTGACCTCTTCGGCACCGGCGTCCAGGACGGCGCCGAGGACGTCGTCCTCGGTCAGCTCGCCCTTGGGGACGATGATGACGCCCTTGCGGTTGAACAGGTAGGACACCGAGCCCGGGTCGGCCATCGAGCCGCCGTTGCGGGTCATGGCGACGCGGACGTCGGAGGCGGCGCGGTTGCGGTTGTCGGTGAGGCACTCGATGAGGACCGCGACGCCGTTGGGGCCGTAGCCCTCGTACATGATGGTCTCGTAGTCGGCGCCGCCGGCCTCGAGGCCGCCACCGCGCTTGACCGCGGAGTCGATGTTCTTGTTGGGAACCGACTGCTTCTTCGCCTTCTGGATGGCGTCGTAGAGCGTCGGGTTGCCCTCGATGTCGACGCCACCCATGCGGGCCGCGACCTCGATGTTCTTGATGAGCTTCGCGAAGAGCTTGCCGCGCTTGGCGTCGATCACGGCCTTCTTGTGCTTCGTCGTAGCCCATTTAGAGTGGCCGGACATCCGCCTGTCTCCTTCGCGTAACCAAATCCGTAACGAACGACAGAGATCCTACCGGGATCCCGCTACTGGGCCGCGCGCACCATGTCCACGAACAGCGCGTGCACCCGGTGATCGCCGGTGAGCTCCGGGTGGAAGGACGTGGCCAGCACGTTTCCCTGCCGGACGGCGACCGTGTGGCCGTCGTAGGTGGCGACGACCTCCACCTGGGCACCCACGGACTCGACCCACGGGGCACGGATGAACACGCCCTCGACGGGGCCGCCTTCGACGCCCGCCATCTCGACGGACGCCTCAAAGGACTCGTTCTGCCGGCCGAAGGCGTTGCGACGGACGATCATGTCGATGCCACCGAGGGTCTCCTGGTCCTCGCGTCCGTCCAGGAGCTTGTCCGCCAGCATGATCATGCCGGCGCAGGTGCCGTAGACAGGCATGCCGGCCCGGACGCGCTCCCGCAGCGGCTCCAGCATGCCGAAGGCGACCGCCAGCTTGGACATCGTGGTGGACTCGCCGCCGGGGATGACCAGGCCGTCGACCTCGGCCAGTTCCTCGGGGCGGCGCACCGGCCGGGCCAGCGCGTCGGCGGAGGCGAGGGCCACGAGATGCTCGCGCACGTCGCCCTGGAGGGCGAGGACGCCGATGGTGGGGGTGGACACGGTGAGGACCTCTCAGGTGTACGACCGGCGGCGGGCGGCCCGCGGCGGGTGCCGCGGACCGCCCTGCCGGGAGGAGACTGCGTGGGCCGGCCGGGACTACCAGCCGCGGTTGGCGTACCGCTCGGCCTCGGGCAGGGTGTCGCAGTTGATGCCGACCATGGCCTCGCCCAGGTTGCGGGAGGCGTCCGCGATGATCTTCGGGTCGTCGTAGAAGGTGGTGGCCTTCACGATGGCGGCGGCGCGCTTGGCCGGGTCACCCGACTTGAAGATGCCGGAGCCGACGAAGACGCCCTCAGCGCCCAGCTGACGCATCAGCGCGGCGTCGGCCGGGGTGGCCACACCACCGGCGGAGAACAGCACGACGGGCAGCTTGCCCAGCTCGGCGACCTCCTTGACCAGCTCGTAGGGGGCGCGCAGGTCCTTGGCGGCGGCGTACAGCTCGTTGTTGTCGAAGCCGCGCAGCTTGGCGATCTCGTTCTTGATCTGACGCAGGTGACGCACGGCCTCGACGACGTTGCCCGTGCCGGCCTCGCCCTTGGAGCGGATCATGGCCGCGCCCTCGGCGATGCGGCGCAGGGCCTCGCCCAGGTTGGTGGCGCCGCAGACGAAGGGGGTGGTGAAGGCCCACTTGTCGGAGTGGTTGACCTCGTCCGCGGGGGTGAGGACCTCGGACTCGTCGATGTAGTCGACACCGAGGGACTGCAGGACCTGGGCCTCGACGAAGTGGCCGATGCGGGACTTGGCCATGACCGGGATGGAGACGGCGCCGATGATCTCTTCGATCATGTTCGGGTCGGACATCCGGGCCACGCCGCCGTCCTTGCGGATGTCGGCCGGAACCCGCTCCAGGGCCATGACCGCCACCGCGCCCGCGTCCTCGGCGATCTTCGCCTGCTCGGCGTTGACGACGTCCATGATCACGCCGCCCTTGAGCTGCTCGGCCATGCCGCGCTTGACGCGCGCGGTGCCGGTCTCGGGAGTCTGGGGCGTGGTGGAAGTGGACACGATGTGACCTCACTAATCAAGGGCGGTGATGCTGCAGGGTCATCAAACCGACCTCGGGTGGCTCGAAAAAAGGGCCAATTCAAGGACGGTGGCTTGTCGCCGGTTGATCGGCGCGGGCGTCGCGGACGCGGTCGGCGAGGCCGGCGCCCTGGCCAGGGCGGGGTCCCGGCGCCCTGCCCCCGCCGACACGACTCACGGTGCCGCCGCCGAAAGGGCTCGCGGTGCCCCGGCCGCGTGGCCCACCGGTGCCGTTGACCGGGTCACCGGCGCCGCTGACCTGTGGCTCGCCGACGCCGTCTCCGCGTGCTTCGGCCGTCGGCCGGCGGTCAGCGGCCGTTGCGGTCGCCGAGCGCGAGCGGAGGCTCGTCGTCCATCTCGAAGGCCAGGGGGAAGGGCGCGTGCCCCGCCAGCCGGAACCAGCGCACCTTGCGGTGCCTGCGCAACGCCCGGGCCGCCCGGACCGAGTCGTTGTGGAACCGCCGGGCCATCGGCACCCGGCGCACGGCCTGCGTCAGCTCCTCCAGCGACTCCTCGCCGCCGGGTGCCTGCCGGACCTCTTCGACCTGCGGCGTCTCCGCGAAGACCGCCCGCAGCGCCTGGCTCAGCTCGCTCTCGGCCACCTCGCGGTGCTCCTCCTCGGCCTGCCGTGCGGCGTGGGCGGCCTGGTAGAGCACGATCGAGGCCGCCGGGTCGAGGACCCCGGCGGTGGCGAGCTCCTGGGCGACCGAGGCGCGCCGCAGCAGCTGGGCGTCCAGGGCGGCGCGGGCCGCGTCGATGCGGCTGTGCAGCCGGTCCAGGCGGCCCGCGGTCCAGCTCAGGTAGATGCCGATGAGGACCAGGGCGGCCGCGATCCAGATCAAAGTGGTCACGCCGGGTCACAGTACCGGGCCGGGACGTCTCCACCTCGGGGTGGAGACGCGGGTGGAGGGCGCCGGGCGGAGAACCGACCCTGGCTCCGATCCGTCTGCACCCGGCCCGGCCCTAACTTCGAGGCAGAGGCCGACAGCGGGTCGGATGGAGAGCCGGAGACGACGGGCGGGCGGCAAGCCGGGCGGAAGGGCTTGGGGCCGGCTCGCCGGACCGGGTAGCGGAGGCACCGATGGGAACCGTGGCATCGCATGGAGCGCGCTCCACTCGCGCGCTCCTCGTCCCCTTGTCCGTCAATGTGCTCCTCCCGCTCGCGCTGTATTACGCGCTGCGGGCCCAGGGCACGGCGCAGTGGCAGGCGCTGCTGTTGAGCGGCGTGATACCGGCGGCGCACGCGTTGGGCAGCGCGGTCGTGCGGCGCCGCGTGGAGTTCTTCGACTTCCTCGTGGTCGTGCTGCTGGCCATATCGGCGGCCACCTCCCTGATCAGCGGCGATCCGCGGGTGCTGCTGCTGAAGGACGCCGGGCTGCCGGCGGTGCTGGGGCTGTGGATCCTCGGCACGCTGGGGGTCTCGCGGCCCTTCGCCTTCACCTTCGGCGGGGCGCTGCGGGACCGGGCGGGCGCCGAGGCGGCGGAGCTGGCCTGGCGGGACCGGCCCGAGTTCCGCGAGGCGCTGCGGGGGCTCACGGTGGTGTGGGGCTGTGGGCAGCTGCTGGACGCGGCCCTCAGCACGGTGGCCGCGCTGACGCTGCCGGTCGATGTGGTCCCGGTGATAGGCCGGTTCCAGTCGGTCGCGCTGCTGGGGCTGGTGGCCGTGATCACCGTCCGGCGCAGCCGTGGCTTCCACGCGCGGCACGGGATATCCCTGTTCGGGGTGCGTGCCGTCGCCGAGGAGCCGCAGGCGGAGGTAGCCGTCCGCCCATGAGCACGGCCGGGCCGCCCACGGGGGTGGTGGCCCGGCCGACCCAACGTGACCGGGGCGCCGGCTCGCCGGCCCGGCCCGGGGCGACCGCCTCCCGCGCCCGGTCCGGCTCGGCCCAGGGCCCCCCTAGTCCCGGGCGAGGCCGAAGCGGGCGCGCAGGCTGATGCGTTCGTCGGTGGCGACGGAGGCTGCGCCGTCCGTCACCGTCTCGTAGACGGCCAGGATGTCGGAGCCCACCGTCGACCAGTCGAAGCGGCGCACGTGCGCGCTGCCCCGCTCGCTCAGCTCGGCCCGGCGCTCGGGGGCGCCGAGGAGCCGGACGGCGGCGGTGGCGAGGGCGTCGGCGTCCTCGTTGGCGAACAGCTCGCCCGCCGCACCCCGGTCGAGCACCTGGGCGAAGGCGTCGAGGTCGCTGGCGAGCACGGGAGCTCCGGCTGACATGGCCTCGACGAGGATGATGCCGAAGGACTCGCCGCCCGTATTGGGCGCCACGTAGACGTCGACGCTGCGCAGCAGTCGGGCCTTGTCCTCGTCGCTGACCATGCCGAGGAACTCGACGCTGGCCCGCATCTCGGGGGGCAGCCCGGCGACGGCCTCCTTCTCGTCACCGCGCCCGGCCACGAGGAGCCGGGTGCCGGGGCGCTCGGCGAGGATGGCGGGAAGGGCGCGCATCAGCACGGGCAGGCCCTTGCGGGGCTCGTCGATCCGGCCGATGAAGCCGATGGTTCCGCCCTGCCACTCCGGCTTGGGCTCGGCCCCGGCGAAGAAGCCCACGTCGACGCCGTTGGGAATGACCACGGCGTCGCCGCCCAGGTGCTCGACCAGGGTCCTGCGGGCGTATTCGCTCACCGCGATGCGCGCGCTGATCTTCTCCAGGGCGGGCTGGAGGATCGGGTAGGCCGCGATCATGGCGCGGGAGCGGGGGTTGGAGGTGTGGAAGGTCGCCACGATGGGCCCCTGTGCGGCCCAGCAGGACAGCAGGCCCAGGGACGGGGAGGTGGGCTCGTGGATGTGGATGACGTCGAAGTCGCCCTCGTGCAGCCAGCGGCGCACGCGCGCGGCGGAGAGGAAGCCGAAGTTCAGACGGGCCACCGAGCCGTTGTAGGGCACGGGCACGGCGCGGCCCGCCGAGACGACGAAGGGCGGCAGGGGCGTGTCGTCGTCGGCCGGCGCCAGGACCGACACCTCGTGGCCCAGCCGGATGAGGTGCTCGGCGAGGTCACGGATGTGGAACTGCACGCCACCCGGTACGTCCCACGAATACGGGCAGACGATCCCGATCCTCAAGGCTTCTCCGTTCCCGGGCTCTGGTCGGAGGCGGGCCGGGGCGGCCGGTGGAGATCGGCGAGCCACAGCCGCTGGAGCATGTGCCAGTCCTGCGGGTGTTCCTTGATGCCCGAGGCGAAGGCGTCGGCCAGGTGCTGGGTCATCACGGCCGCCTTCTCCGCGCGGGTGCCGGACGCGGGCACCTCCAGGGGCGGGTGGACCTGGCCCCGCATGACCGGCGACTGGTCGTACCAGAGGGTCACCGGCAGCAGCAGGGCGCCGGTCTGCACCGCGAGCATGGCCGGGCCGGCGGGCATCTTGGCCGCCTCACCGAAGAACTCGACCTCTATCCCGGAGGAGGACAGATCACGGTCGGCCACCAGACAGACCAGGCCCCCGGACCGCAGGCGGCGGGCGAGGGTGCCGAAGGCGCTGCCGCCGGCGTGCGGCAGGACCTCCATGCCCAGGCCCTCGCGGTAGGCCACGAAGCGGTCGTAGAGCGTCTCCGGCTTGAGCCGCTCGGCCACGGTGGTGAAGGGGACGCCGAGGCGGGTGGTGACCCAGGCGCCGGCAAGGTCGTAGTTGCCCATGTGGGGCAGCGCGAGGACCACGCCGCGGCCGCTGGCCAGGGCCTCCTCCAGGTGGTGGAGGTCCTGCGGGGCGAAGCCGGTGCGGATGCGTTCCTTGCTCCAGGCCGGCAGACGGAAGGACTCCATCCAGTAGCGCATGTAGGAGCGCATGCCCTCCCGCGACAGCTCGGACAGCCGCGCGGGCCCGGCGTCGGGTACGACCCGGGCGAGGTTGCTCTCCAGACGGCGCACGCCCGCGCCGCGCCGCCGCCAGGCCGTGTCGGCGATCCGCCGGCCCAGTGCGGCAGCCACGGGTTCCGGCAGGGTCTTGACCGTGCCCCACCCGAGTCCGTACAGCGCGTCGGTCAGCCGCTCCTTCACCCGGTCTCGCCCCCGCCCACCGTCACGGCGGCGTCCGCCTCAGCGGACTCCCGGCGGACGGTGACCACGCGCTGGATCAGGGTGACGAGGCTGCCGACGGCCACGATCCACAGCGCGATGGGCAGGAGCTTGTCGATGTGCGGGACACCGAAGGCGTGCAGCCCCGAGAGGCCACAGGCCACCAGCGAGATCACGAGCCGCTCGGCGCGCTCGACGAGGCCGTTGACGTTGACGGGCAGGCCGATGCTCTCGCCGCGCGCCTTGGTGTACGAGACCACCTGGCCGCTGGCCAGGCAGAAGATGGCCACCGCGCACACGATCAGGCTGTCACCGCGCCCGGCGTACCACAGGGCCAGACCGCCGAAGATCGCCGAGTCGGCGACCCGGTCGAGGGTCGAGTCGAGGAAGGCGCCCCAGCGGCTGGAGCGGCCCAGCTGGCGGGCCATGTTGCCGTCGACCAGATCCGAGAAGACGAACAGGGTGATGACCACCGTGCCCCAGAAGAACTCCCCCTGGGGGTAGAAGACCAGTGCGCCCGCCACCACACCACCGGTACCGATGAGGGTCACCGCGTCGGGGCTGACGCCCAGGCGAATGAGCAGGGCGGCGAACGGCGTGAGAACACGCGTGAAGAAAGCACGCGCGTACTTGTTCAGCATGGCCTTCCCGGAGGGTCGTGAGCGGGCCGGGTGGTCGGAAGGCCACCGGCTGGCCCATCGTAGCCAGGCCGCCCGGGCGCTCCGCGCACACCGTCGCTCCCCGGCCGCCGCAAGCCCGCGGGCGCTCCCCCCAGGGGGCGGACGGTTGCACCCGCGTGTGCGACGTATGGACGCAGCGTGACCACGGTGGAAAGCTCGAAGGACCGCAGGTGTCGACGACCGGGAGGCGAGACACATGGGCGAGAAGACCACCACACACCCAGGGGCCGCGGGCAGAGCAGTGACGGCCGACCGGCCGGGCGACATTCGCAACGTGGTGCTGGTCGGCCACAGTGGTTCGGGAAAGACGACGCTGATCGAGGCGCTGGCCCTGGCGACGGGCGCGGTCAACCGCGCCGGCCGCGTGGAGGACGGCGCGTCGGTGTCGGACTACGACGAGATCGAACACCGCCAGCAGCGCTCGGTGCAGCTGTCGCTGGTGCCCGTCGAATGGGCGGGCATCAAGATCAATCTGTTGGACACCCCCGGCTACGCCGACTTCGTCGGCGAGCTGAGGGCCGGTCTGCGGGGAGCGGATGCGGCCCTCTTCGTCGTCTCGGCGGCGGAGGGCACCGAAGGCATCACCGGCGCGACCCGCATGGTGTGGGAGGAGTGCGCGGCGGTCGGCATGCCCCGCGCCATCGTGGTGACGCACCTGGAGGCGGCCCGCGCCGACTTCGACGAGATGACCGAGACCTGCCGCACCGCCTTCGGCGGTGACTCCCCCGACAGTGTGCTCCCCCTCTACCTCCCCCTGCACGGGGCCGAGGGAGCCGACGGGCACCGCCCCGTCGCCGGGCTCATCGGGCTGCTCACCCAGCGCGTCTTCGACTACTCCTCGGGGACCCGCACCGAGCGCGAGCCCGACCCCGAGCAGCTGCCGAGGATCGAGGAGGCCCGCAACGCGCTCATAGAGGGGATCATCGCCGAGAGCGAGGACGAGACCCTCATGGACCGCTACCTCGGCGGCGAGGACATCGACGTCAAGACCCTCATCGAGGACCTGGAGCGAGCCGTCGCGCGCGGCAGCTTCCACCCCGTCCTCGCCGCCGCGCCGGCGGCCGAGGGCGCCCGCCAGGGCCTGGGCACCGTGGAACTGCTGGAGCTCGTCACCGGCGGCTTCCCCACCCCGTACGACCATCCCGCCCCCGCCGTCACCACCCCCGACGGCGCCGCGCGCCCGGCCCTCGCCTGCGACCCCGCGGGCCCCCTGGCCGCCGAGGTGATCAAAACCGCCTCGGACCCCTATGTCGGCCGGATCTCCCTGGTCCGCGTCTTCTCCGGCACCCTGCGCCCCGACGAGACCGTGCACGTCTCGGGCCACGGCCTGGAGGACCGCGGCCATGAGAGCCACGACGTCGACGAACGCATCGGCGCCCTCTCCTCACCCTTCGGCAAGCACCAGCGCCAGCTGGCACAGGCCATCGCCGGTGACATCGCCTGCGTCGCCAAGCTCACCCGGGCCGAGACCGGCGACACCCTCTCCGACCGCAGCGACCCGTTGCTGATGGAGCCCTGGCTGATGCCGGACCCCCTGCTGCCCGTCGCCATCCAGGCACACAGCAAGGCGGACGAGGACAAGCTCTCGCAGGGCCTGGCCCGGCTGGTGGCCGAGGACCCGACCATGCGGCTGGAACAGAACCCGCAGACCCACCAGGTCGTGCTGTGGTGCCTGGGCGAGGCCCACCGGGACGTCGCCCTGGAGCGGCTGCGCACCCGCTACGGCGTCCAGGTCGACATCGTGCCCCACAAGGTCTCCCTCCGGGAGACCTTCGCCTCCCGGGCGGGCGGCCGCGGCCGCCATGTCAAGCAGTCCGGCGGCCACGGCCAGTACGCCATCTGTGAGATCGAGGTCGAACCGCTGCCCGGCGGCTCCGGCATCGAGTTCGTCGACAAGGTCGTGGGCGGCGCCGTGCCCCGCCAGTTCATCCCCTCGGTCGAGAAGGGCGTGCGTGCCCAGGCCGCCCGCGGCGTCGCCGCCGGCTATCCGCTGGTCGACGTGCGGGTCACCCTCCTGGACGGCAAGGCCCACTCGGTGGACTCCTCCGACGCCGCCTTCCAGACCGCCGGCGCGCTCGCCCTGCGCGAGGCCGCCGCGGAGGCCCGCATCCACCTCCTCGAACCGGTGGCGGACGTACGCGTCCTGGTGCCGGACGACTACGTGGGACCGGTCATGAGCGACCTGTCCGGCCGGCGCGGCCGGGTGGTCGGCACCGAGCAGTCCGGTGCGGGCCGCACGCTCGTCCGCGCCGAGGTGCCCGAGATCGAGATCGGGCGCTACGCGGTCGACCTGCGCTCGCTCTCGCACGGCACCGGGCGGTTCAGCCGCTCCTACGCCCGGCACGAACCCATGCCGCCCCAGCTCGCGGACCGCATTCGCGAACAGGCGGAAAACGGAGCATAGTTAACAAGCCGCTCGCCCCAACTCACCCGGGGCGAGCGGCTTTCCGATCTCCCACGACAGGCGGCACCGCACACCACTACGCTGAGCATGCGGCCCATGACGCAAGCCGTGGGCGGTAGTCGGGAGCAAGCCGGCACACCGGACGTGCACGGCATTGGGGGCAGCAGTGGCAGCAGGGGACGCTATCGACTTCAGCCCGGGCGCGCAGATCCCGGTCTCCGGCGGCGCCGGCGGCACCGCGGCGACCCAGGCCCTGGCCTCCGCGGCCTACCGCGACGGCCCCGTCGACCAGCTGCTCAAGGCCAACTCCGACTGGGCCACCTCCGAGGTCAAGAAACCCCGCATCTCCCTCTTCGAGCCCGACTTCGGCGAAGCCTTCTCGCGCGCCGTGCAGCAGCGCATGCTGGCCAGCGGCCGCAAACCGCTCATCCAGTCCTTCGGCCTCGAACCCCAGGTCATCGTCGAGCACTGCCTGGCCGCCTCCCGCATCCGCAAGCAGCGCGACTCCCGGCTCACCGTCATCATGGTGGTCTTCGGACTGCTCTTCCTGCCCGGCGTGCTCCTGTGGCTCGGCGTCTTCCAGCTCCGCCGCAGCCTCGCCGGAGCCCAGGACAAGCGCGCCGGAATCCTGGGCACCGTCCTGCTGGCCGCCCTCGGCGTCATCGCCGTCATCTTCATGATCAAGATGCCGGTCGACGGCTTCTGGGGCATCTACCTGCGCGCCATGCTCATCGTCCCCCTCATCGGCGGCTACGCAGCCAAGATCACCTGCGAACGCACCGCCAAGGACCTCCGCGAACGCTGGAACGGCCTCCTCGACGGCAGCGGAATCGCCGCCAAGATCCCCGAAGCCGTCCCCCGGGACCCCGGCCACAGCACCGCCGAGCAGCTGCGCCAGAACCTGGAGCGGCTCAGCGCCGAGCAGCGCAGCAACGTCGTCTTCTACGCCGGCCCCAAGGGCATACTCGGCATGGGCACCCGCTGGGGCAGCTGGCAGCTCGCCGAGGAGATCGTCCCCGCCGACCCCGGCAAGGGCATCAACCCCTTCCGCAGCTGGGACATCGTCCGCGCCGCCCACGACCAGCTCAAGCTCCTCGAACGCACCCCCATCAACGCCGGCGGCCTCACCGCCCCCCACGTCGAGCACTGGGTCGTCTCCCCCATCGGCGAAGGCGCCGGCTCGGTCTCACGCCCCGGCGGCACCGGCGGCGACTCCTACCAGGTACGGGGCAGCCAGCTGCAGGACATCTGCGACAAGCAGCACTTCGGTAGCGGCGACCGGCACTACCTGGGCGTCCAGTTCACCCTCTGGGACGGCCAGCTGGTCATCACCCTGCTCATCAACGTCACCGTCCTGCACAAGACCCTGCGCATCGAGGTCACCGGCCACGCCCTCGGCCCCACCCACCCGCTCTTCAACGACCGGCCCAAGAAGCGGACGAAGACCGTCAAGAAGGCCGTCAAGTTCTGGGAGACCCGGGAGTTCACCCTCCCCGTCGTCCCGGTCAAGGAAGTCGTCCGCCTCGCCGCGCGCGCCCCCCTCACCTGGTACCCCCCGCTCCTGGAGCACTGGGGCGGCAAGCTCGTCCTCCCCGAGCCGTTCGGCCTCCGCCACGCCTGGGCCGACAAACCCTGGCGCCACCGCTTCATGGCCGACGACGCCATGCGCGCCGCCACGCCCGTGCTCCGCGTCGTCCACGAGGCGGCCCTGGGCGTCCTCGCCGACCACGGCGTCAGCACCGAGCGGTTCGGCAACCGCGCCACCTTCCTCAGCGGCGCGGTGCAGGACCCCACACCGCGCCAGGCCGACGTCTACAACGCCTGAGAGGGCGACGACGACCGAGGCCCGGGCCTCACCGGAAGATGCCGGTGTGGCCCAGCGAGTACCGCCCGGGCTGCGGGTACACCGCCAGCCCGTGCGGACCGGCCCCCACCGGGATCTTGGCGATCTGGTGACCGTCCTCCGTGTCGATCGCGTAGACCTCGCTGTTGTACCGGCCCGACAGCCACAGCACCTTGCCGTCCGCCGACACCCCGCCCATGTCCGGGCTGCCCCCTTCCGGCAGCTCCCACTTCTTCACCAGCTTGCGGCTCGGCAGGTCCAGCACCGAGATCGAACCCTCACCGCGGTTGGAGATGTACATCGACTTCGAGTCCCGGCTCACGTACAGGCCGTGGGCGCCCTTGCCCGTCGGCATCAGCGACGGTTCGGTGAACTTGTCCCCGTCCAGCACCCACAGACCGTCGGCCATCATGTCCGCCACGTACCAGGTCTTGCCGTCCGAAGAGATCTTCACGTCCTGAGGCATCGCCCCGTCGAACGGCAGCTTCTGCTTGGCGATCACCTTCATCCGCGCCGTGTCGACCTTCAGCAACTCCCCCGAGAACTCACACGAGACGATGAAGTACCGCCCGTCCGGCGAGAAGTCCGCGTGGTTCACCCCGAGGCAGTCCACGTGCTCGGTCTTCATCCGCTTCATCGTGTGCGCGTCACGGAAGACCAGCTCACGATCCATCGACGCCATCACCACCGCGTACTTGCCGTCCGGGGTGAAGTAGAGGTTGTACGGATCGTGCACGTCCACCGGCTTCCCGGCCTTGCCCGTGGCCGGGTCGATCGGGGTCAGCGTGTGGCCGCGGTCGTTGTTGACCCACAGGGTCTTCAGGTCCCACGACGGCACCACGTGCTGCGGCTGCTCGCCGACCGGAATCGTCTCGATCACCTTGTACGTCTTCGGATCGATGACGCTGACCGAGTCCGACTCCGTGTTCGGTACGTACACCCGCGACGGGAAGTCCTTGACCACCGGCGACAGCGCGTTGGGGCGGTCCGCCGCGTAGAGGTCGTTCGGGTCCAGCAGGGGCGGCATCCCGGGGAGCCCCTGCGGAACCCCCCGCGCCGCGCCCTGCGCACCGTGCGGCTGCTGGTCGGCCGCCTCGTCCTTGCTCGGCCCGCCGCAGCCGGCCACCAGCAGCGCGCCGACGGCCGTGAACAGCGCGACTCTGCGGGCCCCCCGCCCACGGGCACCGGAGCCGGGGCAGGACAGACGGACGAGGCGGAAGAGGCGGGAGCGGAGTCGGGGGCCAAGGCGGTGATGCGAGAACTGGATCATCGGGTCAGCAGCTCCGTAGTCGTCACCGCACGCAGGCCGCGGCGGTGCAAGCCGTCGAGGATCGCGGGCATCGCGGCGACCGTGCCGGCGTGCCCGAAGTGCAGACTCACCACCGACCCCGGCCGGACCGCGTTCAACACGGTACGCCGGACCACCTCCGCACCCGGGTCGGTGAAGTCGAGAGAGTCCACGTCGTACGACAGGACGTGGGGGTAACCGGCCTTTCGCGCCAGCCTCACCACCTGGTCGGTCGCCCGCCGCGCGCGGGACGGCCTGAACCAGCGGCCGACGCCGCCGGTCAGTCTGCGCAGGCGCTCGGCGCACTCGGCGATCTCCGCGTAGGCGGCCTTCTCGGGCATCGAGCAGACCGCGAGGTGCCGCATCGTGTGATTGCCCAGCTCGTGCCCGCCGTCCAGCACCCGGCGGGCCATCTGCGGCTCGGCGTCGAGCCAGTCGCCGACCGCGAGCACGGTCACCCGCGCCCCGGCCCGCTCCGCCTCGGCGAGCACCGCCGTGGCCGACTTGGGGTCGCCCCGGCCGTGGAAGGTGAGCGCCACCGCGCGGCCCCGGCGCGGACCGTTCTCGATCTGTGCGGGCAACCCCGGCGGCAGCCCGGGCAGCAGCAACGGCGGTCCCGGCGTGGGGGCGGAGGCCCGGGGCCGGCCACCCGTGCCCCTCGGCGCGGGCGTCGTCGGCGCGGGCGTACGCGGCGAGGCCCCGGCGGCCACGGTCCGGCCGCCCTCGCCACAGCCAGCGACGCCGCCGCCGACGGCCCCCGCCAGGGCGCCACCGGCGGCCGCGCGCAGCACGGTGCGACGGTGTAGGAAGGTCACCGCACCATTAGAGCTTCTTTAAAAAGAATTGGTGCGATTTGCCCGTTTTTGTGCAGTGCGTGTCCCGTCCGGTCGTCATACGACCGGTTCCCGCCCTCTCAGACGGTCGGCCAGACGTCGGCCAGCATCTTGCGCGTGTCCGCGAGCAACTGCGGCAGGACCTTGGTGTGGCCGATCACCGGCAGGAAGTTGGTGTCGCCGCCCCACCGCGGGACGACGTGCTGGTGCAGGTGGGCGGCGATGCCGGCGCCCGCCACCGAACCCTGGTTCATGCCGATGTTGAAACCGTGCGCCCCGGACGCCTCCCGCAGGGCCCGCATCGCCCGCTTGGTGTAGGCCGCCAGCTCGACCGTCTCGGCCTCGTCCAGCTCGGTGTAGTCGGCGACGTGCCGGAACGGGACGACCATGAGGTGCCCGCCGTTGTACGGATACAGGTTGAGCACGGCGTAGACGAGTTCGCCGCGGGCCACGATCAGCCCGTCCTCGTCGCTCTTGGCCGGAATCGAGCAGAACGGGCACCCGTCGTCGGCCCCGGGGCCGGTGGGCTTGCCCTCACCCTGGATGTAGGCCATCCGATGAGGCGTCCACAGACGCTGGAAGGCGTCCGGCGCCCCTACTCCGAACTGCTGCTCCGGCTCACTCGTCATGCTCAGAAGCATAGGCGCCCGCGTGGGGGCGAACGCAGAGAGGGGCGGCCCGGACGGGCCGCCCCTCTCACCCCCGCTCAAGCGGGGACCACGTCACGCCTGGACGCGACGCTCGACCACGTCCACGAGCTTCGCCAGGGCCTCGTCACGCGGGACACCGTTCTCCTGCGAGCCGTCCCGGTAGCGGAACGACACCGTGCCCGCGCTCATGTCGTCGTCACCGACGATGATCATGAACGGAACCTTGGCCTTCTGCGCGTTGCGGATCTTCTTCTGCATGCGGTCCGAGGAGGCGTCGACCTCGACCCGCAGGCCCTTCTTCTTCGCCTCGGCGGCGAAGTCCTGCAGGTACTCGACGTGCGCGTCACCGATCGGGATGCCGACCGCCTGCACCGGGGCCAGCCACGCCGGGAACGCACCCGCGTAGTGCTCCAGCAGCACGGCGAAGAAGCGCTCGATGGAGCCGAACAGGGCACGGTGGATCATGACCGGGCGCTGCTTGGTGCCGTCCGCCGCGGTGTACTCCAGGTCGAAGCGCTCCGGCAGGTTGAAGTCGAGCTGGATGGTCGACATCTGCCAGGTACGGCCGATGGCGTCCTTCGCCTGCACCGAGATCTTCGGGCCGTAGAAGGCCGCGCCACCCGGGTCGGCGACGAGCTCCAGGCCCTGCTTCTCGGCGACCTTGCGCAGGGTCTCGGTCGCCTCCTCCCACGCCTCGTCCGAGCCGACGAACTTCTCCGGGTCCTTGGTGGACAGCTCCAGGTAGAAGTCGTTCAGGCCGTAGTCGCGCAGGAGGTCCAGGACGAAGGTGAGCGTCCGGTCGAGCTCCTCGCCCATCTGCTCACGGGTGCAGTAGATGTGCGCGTCGTCCTGCGTGAAGCCGCGGGCACGGGTCAGGCCGTGCACGACGCCCGACTTCTCGTACCGGTACACGGTCCCGAACTCGAACATGCGCAGCGGCAGCTCGCGGTACGACCGCCCCCGCGCGTCGAAGATCAGGTTGTGCATCGGGCAGTTCATGGGCTTGAGGTAGTAGTCCACGCCCTCGTCGAGCTGCATGGGCGGGTACATGCCGTCGGCGTACCAGTCCAGGTGGCCCGAGGTCTCGAAAAGCTTGCCCTTGGTGGCGTGGGGGGTGTAGACGAACTCGTACCCCTCTTCCTCGTGCCGCTTGCGGGAGTAGTCCTCCATGACCCGGCGGATGATGCCGCCCTTGGGGTGGAAGACGGCCAGACCCGAGCCGATCTGCTCCGGGATGGAGAAGAGGTCGAGCTCGTTGCCCAGCTTGCGGTGGTCGCGCTTCTCGGCCTCGGCGAGGAACTCCAGGTGCGCCTTGAGCTCGTCCTTGGACGGCCAGGCGGTGCCGTAGATCCGCTGGAGCATGGGGTTCTTCTCGCTGCCCCGCCAGTAGGCCGCGGCGTTGCGCATCAGCTTGAACGCCGGGATGAACCGCGTCGTCGGCAGGTGGGGACCGCGGCAGAGGTCCTTCCAGCACAGCTCGCCGGTCTTCGCGTCCAGGTTGTCGTAGATGGTGAGCTCGCCCGCGCCCACCTCCACGTCCGCGCCGTCGTCGTGCGAGGCGGAGCCCTTGAGGCCGATCAGCTCCAGCTTGTACGGCTCGTCGGCGAGCTCCTCGCGGGCGGCCTCGTCGGTGACGACGCGCCGCGAGAAGCGCTGACCGCGCTTCTGGATCTCCTGCATCTTCTTCTCGACGAGCTTGAGATCCTCGGGGGTGAACGGCTTCTCGACGTCGAAGTCGTAGTAGAAGCCGTCCTTGACCGGCGGGCCGATGCCCAGCTTGGCCTCGGGGAAGAGCTCCTGCACGGCCTGGGCCATGACGTGGGCCGTCGAGTGGCGCAGGATGTTCAGGCCGTCCTCGGAGGAGATCTCGACGGGCTCGACCTCCTGGCCGTCGGCGACGACGTAGGCCAGGTCCTTCAGCTCGCCCGCGACGCGCGCGGCGACGACGGTGCGCTCGCCGGCGAAGAGGTCGGCGGCCGTAGTGCCCGTCGTCACCACGCGCTCTTCCCGCTCGGAATCGCGTTGGATGATCACACGGACGTCTGACACCGGTCTCTCCTGACTTATGGGGCGCGACAGCGGTCGCTGTGCGCCTGAATCGTACCGAGCCCGGCCCCCTGGTCGCTAAACGGTTAATCGGCGTCGGGCTTCTCGCCGAGGACGTCGTGGCTTTCGTGGAGGGACTTCAGCAGCCGGTCGCGCTCGGCCTCGTCGACGGGTACGGGAGTGACGTCTCCGGCGCCGGCCAGCCGGCGGAAGCCGCCCCGGCTCTCCAGCCGTCCGCTGATCCTGACCGGCAGCCCGACGAGGTGGGCGTGCCCGGCGAGGCGGTAGTCGTCCTCGCCGAGGACGGCCCGTACCTGGCCGGTCTCCGCGCCGGCGAGCACCCTCAGTCGCACCACGCCCGGGCCGCCGGGTGCCTCGCGGCGCATCCGCACGACGGCCGCGGTCAGCCGGACGGTGACGTCGGGCTCGTCCCGTACGTACCGGGCGCCGGCCTCGCGCAGGGCGGGGAGGTCGCCGGGCGAGAACTCCACGGGTTCGGGCCGGGCCGCGAAGCCTTCGGGCACTCCGGCCGCCGGGGCCCATTCCACGCCGACGCGAATGCCCTGGGAGCCGGCGACGAGGGCGACGAGGGCTTCGGTCAGCTCCCGGCAGACGCCCGCGCCGACGGCCGTGTCGAAGGCGTCCATGCGGCCGGTGGCGCGCTGGTAGTCGGTGGCGTCGCGGGTGGCCTGGAGGGCGCGCAGCAGTGCCGTGGCCAGGGGGCGGCCGCCTTCGGCCGGGGTCGCCGCCGCCGCTTCGGCCGCTGGGGCGGGGGGCGGGCCGACCGGCAGGAAGACGGTGAGCTCCCGGCCGCCGGGGGCGGGGCCGGTGAGGAGGGCGTCGAGGGCGGCCTCGGCCCGGCGGCGGTGCCGGGCGCCGTGGTAGCCGGCGTGGGCGCGGGCGGCGAGGGCTCCGGCGAGCAGCATCGCGCGGGCTCCGGCGCGCAGGCGTTCCTGGGCGGTCCAGGCGGCGGCGGGGGCCCGGGGGGCGGGGATCTCGCGTCGCCAGCGGATCTCGTCGCTGGGGACGCGCAGGGCGACGAGGATGTCGCGGGCCGAGGGGGCCACGGTGTGTTCGAGGGCGGTGAGGGCCTCGGCGAGGAGGTCGGCGCTGTCGGGGAAGGCGTGGCTTTCGGGGACGAGGAGGCTGGTGCCGGGGCCGGTGCCCTCGGGTGGGGTCCAGCGGCCGTAGCGTCCGGGCTCTCCTCCGCGCCGTCGCCAGCCGTGGCGGGCGAGGAGGACGCCGAGGACGGCGGGGTCGGGGCCGCCGGGGGGTGGTGCGGTCGGCCTGTGCATCAGGGTCTCCCTCCCGCCCCGACCCGCGTCATGATCTCGCAGAGTGCGCGGTCGTCGAAGACGCGTGAGGTCGGGATGCGCACGGTGGTCCTGCGCCTGCCGGTGACGGGGTGGCCGGCGAGGTTGGTCCAGTAGCAGCAGTGGCGCAGTTCGAGGCGGTCGTGCCCGGCGCGCAGCCAGTCCTCCCGGGCACGCGGGACGATCATGACGACGAGGATCTTGTGGACCGACACGGGGGTGCGGGCGAGCTTGGCCAGGTGGTCGTTGTCGAGGGTGAAGCCGAAGGTGGCGTCGGCGGGGTGGCGGGGGCCGAGCTGGTAGGTGCACTTGAGCTGCACCTTGATGGTGACCTCGTCGTCGGTGGTGTGGCCGGGGGCGCTGTGGCTGAGGTGCCAGTCGATGCCGTTGTCGGGGAAGGGCTGGGCGAGGGAGCAGCCGGCGGCGGCCGCGACGGCGTGGAGGTAGCCGATCTGCAAGGTCTCCATGCAGGCGGTGGTGGCGAGGGCGCCGCGGAGCGCGGCGAGAGGCCCGGGCGCGCGGTGGTCCGGGGGTGCGGCCGGGTCGGGCTGAGCGAGCGCCATGTCCGAAAAACCTTCCGGGCTCGCCGGTCTTGGGTCGTACATCTGTGTTGTCTCCAGACGAACTCCCCGGCAAACAGCGGCGGTTCGGGCGGCGGGCTGGCCGGGTATCACCTGGCAGGGAGGGGAAACACGCCAATTGCCGGACGGACTCAAGGAGTTGCTTCATGCCGTGCTGGTTCGAGGGGCCGTTGGCGGCCTTCGACACGGAGACGACCGGGGTGGATGTGGAGCGCGACCGGATCGTGTCGGCGGCTTTCGTGACGCAGTCGCAGACGGGCGCCGTTCCCGTGGTCACCCGCTGGCTGGTGAATCCGGGGGTGCCGGTTCCGGAGGCGGCGACCGCGATCCACGGTCTGAACGACGACCATCTGCAGCGGTACGGCCGGTGGCCCGCGCCGGTGATGGAGGAGGTGGCGCGGGCGCTGGCGGGGCACGCGGCGCGCGGCATACCGCTGGTGGTGATGAACGCGCCCTTCGATCTGACGCTGCTGGACCGGGAGTTGCGCCGGCACCGGGCGTCGTCGCTCGCCGGGTATCTGGGGGGTGCGGCGCTGTGCGTGATGGACCCGTGGGTGCTGGACAAGCACCTGGACCGCTACCGCAAGGGCCGCCGGACACTGTCGGACCTGTGCGACCAGTACGGGGTGGTGCTGTCGGGGGCCCATGACGCGGCGGCGGACGCGGCGGCGGCGCTGGAGGTCGTGCGGGCGGTGGGGCGGCGGTTCGCGTCCCGGCTGGAGCGGCTGAGTCCGGCGGAGCTGCACACGCGGCAGGCGCTGTGGCACGCGGCCCAGGCGCGGGGCCTGCAGGCGTGGTTCACACGCAACGGTTCGACGGAGGAGTGCGATCCGGCGTGGCCGTTGCGGCCGGATCTGCCGGCCGCGGCCTGAGGGGGCGGCGGCGCGGGGCCGGTCATGCGAAAGGCCGGCCCATCAGTTGATGGACCGGCCTTCCCCGGGCGTGGGCGATACTGGGATCGAACCAGTGACCTCTTCGGTGTGAACGAAGCGCTCTCCCGCTGAGCTAATCGCCCGGGTTTCCCTCGGGGTTTCCCCCGGGAACGCACTGAACAATACAGGCCGCGGGGCTCCTTCATCAAATCCCCCTCCGCCCGGCATCGGGTCCGGATTCCGGAGGCGGGCGGGTGCGCGAAAAGACCGAGGGTCCGCGAGGTGTGAACCTCGCGGACCCTCGGTCCGATGTGGGCGATACTGGGATCGAACCAGTGACCTCTTCGGTGTGAACGAAGCGCTCTCCCGCTGAGCTAATCGCCCGGGCGCACCGCAAACATTACCGCATGTCAGAGGGTGCCCAGAACCACCCGTGCCTGGTCAGGGGCCGGCCGGCGTCAGTGGCCGAGGTTCCAGGGCGGCCGGAGGCCGTAGCTGGCGACGTAGAGGCCGACGAGCACACCGACGATCACGAGGCCGGTGACGGTGAGGATGATGTTGCGCCGGCGGACCTTGGGGTCGAGGGCGCGCTGGGCGGCTTCGGTGACCTTGCGCTTGGTCCAGCGCAGGACGAGCTGGGCCCAGACGAATTCGGTGGCCCAGATGGCCATGCCGGCGAAGATCACGAGCCAGCCGGGGCCGGGCAGGGGCAGCATGACGATGCCGGCGGCGACGACGGCGAGGCCCACGACGAAGACGCCGACTTGCCAGCTCAGGTGCAGGGGGCGGGACCGCCTGATGAAGTGCGGGGCCCGGGAGCCGAGCCCCTTTTCGCCCTGTTCGTCACCCTCTGTCGCGGCGGTCCGCCGCTCGTCACGCTCCGCGTTCATGCGGCCCAAGTTACCCGACGGGCGGGAACTCACCGGTTCGGCGGAGCGCGCGGCGTGACGGCTGGGCCGTCCGGGGTATCCGAACAGTCCCAAAACGGTCAGAGGGGTTTACAACGGCACCGTAGGTGGCATGTCGATTTCGCCGACGTGCGAATCCCCGAGCGCACACTGAGCGAAAGGCCTTGGCGCTTATGAACACCACGGTCAGCTGCGAGCTGCACCTGCGCCTCGTTGTGTCGAGCGAATCCTCACTGCCTGTACCCGCAGGCCTGCGGTACGACACGGCCGATCCCTATGCCGTGCACGCCACCTTCCACACCGGAGCCGAAGAAACCGTCGAATGGGTCTTCGCCCGGGACCTGCTCGCGGAGGGCCTGCATCGGCCCACCGGCACGGGCGACGTCCGCGTCTGGCCCTCGCGCAGTCACGGCCAGGGCGTCGTCTGCATCGCGTTGAGCTCGCCGGAGGGCGAGGCCCTGCTCGAGGCGCCGGCGCGGGCGCTGGAGTCGTTCCTGAAGAGGACCGACGCCGCCGTCCCACCGGGCACCGAACACCGTCACTTCGACCTGGACACCGAGCTCTCGCACATCCTGGCCGAGAGCTGAAGCCGGGCCGGGGCTGACCCGGAGCGCGCCGGCCCACTCGGGGAGGTCGCGCGCGCACGTCTCGCATAACGGCACCACACGCCGCCGCCGCGGAGCCACCGCGGCGGCGGCGCCGTCGCGCCGGGCACCGCACGGGACCCCGGCCGGGGAGTCGCCGCGCGAGGGAAGCCGCTAGAGTCGCTGCCCGCAGTCGAACATGTGCCGCCCTCTCGCAGACCCTCCTCCGCCCGGCCAGGGAGCGAACGATTCCGTGCTGATCAACCACGACATCCGGCGCACGCTCGACGCCGTCGTCGACCTGCTGAACACCGAGCTGCCCGACCTCCCCGCCCTGCGGGAGTACGTCCGGCGGCACGACTTCAGCGGCATCGGCGCGCTCCGGGAGCCCGACCTGGCGGCCGTGCGCTCGGCGCGCGACCGGTTCATCCAGGTGTTCGACTCCCAGGACGCGCGCGCGACGGCGGACCTGCTCAACGCCCTGGTCGCGGAGGCGGGGACCACGCCGCGCCTGACCGACCACGACGGCTACGACTGGCACGTGCACTACTTCGCACCCGGCGCCTCCCTCGCCGAGCACCTGGCGGCGGACGGCGGGATGGCGCTGGCGTTCCTGCTGGTGGAGGGCGAGCTGGAGCGGCTGCGGCGGTGCGGGGCGCCGGACTGCGGGCGCGCCTTCATCGACCTGTCCCGCAACCGGTCGCGCCGCTACTGCGACGGCCGTACCTGCGGGAACCGGCTGCACGTGGCCGCCTACCGGGCCCGGCGGCGGGAGGCCGCCGCGGAGTGAGGACGGCCCGCCCCGCGCCGGGCGGCGCCGGGGTCCGCTCACCAGCGGTACAGGTCGTGCACGGCGGTGAGCAGGATCAGCGTGGCTATGAAGGCGAGAAAGAACATCAGCGGCGGTTGGGACAGTGCGAAGAGACAGCCTCGCGGCTCGTCGGTGATCTCGGCCGGTTCGTCGTTCATCTCCGACAGATCATGGCGCAGCCCCTGCCGGTCACCTCACCAACGCTCCACCTTTCGGGCGGAGTTCGTCAGATTCCGTGCTTCTTGAGGATCGCCTCGATGTCGGAGAAGTCCTCGCCGTCGCCCTGCGGGGGCTTCGCCTTGCCGGCCTTCGGGCGCTCGGCCTGGCGGGGCGAGCCGAGGGAGGGGGCGGAGGCCGTGGGCGCCAGCGCCTCGGGCCGCCCGGCCGCCGCGGCCCGGCGGCGCTCCTTGCGGGTGCCGCCGCGGCGTCGCTCGACGGCCCTGCTGATCATGAACAGCGCGGCAGAGAGCGCAAGGATCCCGAAGCCCGCCCAGACGCTGGGCTTGAAGACCAGGTCGGTGACCCAGTCGATCACGCCCGTCAGGACCAGCCCGATGGGCACGAGGGCGTAGGCGGCGATGCGGGTCGCGGCGAGGAAGCGCTTGCGGTAGGCCGTCAGCAGGGCGATTCCCAGGCCGGCCGCGGACACCGCGGCGCATACGGTCGAGATCAGCATCCGGTCCTCCTGCCGACGGCGGTCTCCTTCCTCCATCCTGCACCGGCCGCGGCGGCGAGTGCCACGGCCCGCGGCCGGATCGGGGAGATCTCCGGGTCGGTCTCGGGGGCGGACTCCTCCCCAGGACCGAGCTGCCCTCATCCCGTGCGGGCTGGAAGACTGGCCCCATGAGCGATACCGATCCCCTCCCCACCGTCCGCCCCGTCCTCGACGTCTGGTGCGAGCTGCAGTGCCCCGACTGCCACCAGGCCCTCGACGACCTCCGGGCGTTGCGGGCCCGCTACGGCGACCGGCTGGAGATCCGGCTGAGGCACTTCCCGCTGGAGAAGCACAAGCACGCCTACGCCGCGGCCCAGGCGGCCGAGGAGGCGGCCGAGCAGGGGCAGGCCTGGCCGTACGTCGAGGCCGTGCTGGCGCGGACCGGGGAGCTGGCGGAGCGGGGCGAGAAGCTGCTGGTCGAGGTGGCGGGCGAGCTCGGGCTGGACGCCGAGGAGGTGGACACCGCGCTGATCGACGGCCGGCACATGCTGATCGTCGACGCGGACCAGGCCGAGGGCAAGGCGATGGGCGTGACGGGGACGCCCACCTACGTCATCGACGGCGTGCGGCTGGACGGCGGCAAGAGCCAGGAGGGCCTGCGGGAGCGCGTCGAGGAGATCGCCGACCGCCTGCTGGCCGGCTGAGGCGCACGGCGCTCCTTCGGGGGCGCCTAGAACAGCGGCTTGTAGAGGTGGTAGTCGGTGGGCTCGTAGCCGAGCGACTCGTACAGCCTCAGGGCCGGGATGTTGTCGGTGAAGACGTTGAGGCCCAGGGTGCGGGCCCCGGCGGCCAGGCTCTCGCGTTCGGCGAGGCGCATCAGCGTGCGGCCGTGGCCGCGGCCCCGGTGGGCGGCGCCGACGAGGACGTCGAAGACGAAGGCCGCCCCGTCGCGGACGGCCAACCACAGGGTGCCGACGTCCTCGCCGCCGTGGGTGAGGACGCGCAGGACGGCGCCCGGGGTGGCCGGGCCCCGTGACAGCGCCGTGGCGTGGTCGCGCTCGGCCTTCGCCAGGGCCTGGGCGCGGGGTATGCCGCGGTCCGCCCAGTGCGCGGCGTAGGCGGCCTTCCCCGCCGTCTGCCAGGCCGGGAACTCCTCCTCGGTCATGGGCCGGGCGGTGCTGCCCGCGGGCAGTGCGGGGGCCTCGGCCAGCGGTTTGGCCATGGACCGGTTGCGCTCGGTGTAGCCGAGGGCGCCCGCGAGGCCGAGGGCCCGCGTGGCACTCGCCGGGATGCTCACGGCGACCTGTCCGCAGCCCCAGCCGCGCAAGACCTCCTCCGCGGCGAGCGCGGCGACCGTGCCGCGTCCCCGGCCGCGGTCGGGCTCGTCGACGACGAGCCGGGCGATCGTGCCGAAGCGCGGTCCGAAGCGGTGGTCGGTGGCCAGGTCGACGCTGCCGACGGGCCGGCTGTTGACGCAGATCTCGTACGTACGGGACCGGCCGCCGTCCTCGGTGCGCCGTTCGGGTGCGGTGGGCCGCAGGGTGGTGGTCACGTTGGTGTTGTACCTGCCCCGCGGCCGCGCGTCATCCGGTTTGCGGGTCGGGGTCCGCGGCCGAGCGCTCGTCGAAGACCCGCATGGCCTTGGCGGTCACCGGGCCGGGTGCGGCGGGCAGTTGGCGGCCGTCGAGGGCGCGGACGGCCTGGACGTCGCGGAGGGAGGAGGTCAGGAAGACCTCCTCGGCGCGGTCGAGCACGTCGAAGGGCAGGTCGGTCTCCTTGGCGCCGGTCCACTCCAGGACCAGGGCGCGGGTGATGCCGGCCAGGCAGCCGGAGGAGAGCGGCGGGGTGTGGAGTTCGCCGTCGAGGACGACGAAGACGTTGGAGCCGGTGCCCTCGCACAGGGCGCCGACGGTGTTGGCGAACAGTGCCTCGGTGGCGCCGCGCTTGTGGGCGTGGGCGAGGGCGACGACGTTCTCGCCGTAGGAGGTGGACTTGGCGCCGGCGAGGGCGCCGCGTTCGTTGCGGGTCCAGGGGACGGTGACGGCGGCGGTGACGTCGGGCCGCCGGGAGGTCTCAGCGAGGGCGACGACGAGGGTGGGGGTGGTGGCGCCGCGGTCGGAGCCCAGCGGGGCGATGCCGCCGGTGTAGGTGACGCGCAGCCGGCCCAGCGGCATGGGGTTGGCGTCGAGGACCGCCGCGCAGGCCCGGCGGACCTCGTCGAGGTCGGGTTCGGGCAGTCCGAGCAGGCGGGCCGAGGTGGCGAGCCTGGCCAGGTGCCGGGTCATGGCGAAGGCGCGGCCGTCGGCCGCCTTGAGCGTCTCGAAGACGCCGTCGCCGACCGTGAGGCCGTGGTCGAACACGGAGACCTGGGAGCTTTCCGCGTCACGGAGCGTGCCGTCGAGCCAGATGATCACCGTCTCGTCCCTTCTGCGGGCGTGTGTGCGGCCGACGCTATCGCGAGGAGCCGGGCGGCCTTGAGCTCCGTCTCGGCCCACTCGCGCTCCGGGTCGGAGCCCCAGGTGATGCCGGCGCCGGTGCCGAAGCGCAGCGCCGGGCCGCCGGCGGCTTCGCGGTCGATCCAGAAGGTGCGGATGCCGACGGCCAGCTCGCCGGTGCCCTGGTCGGCGTCCACCCAGCCGATGCCGCCGCAGTAGGGGCCGCGGGGGGCGGTCTCCAGGGAGTCGATGATCCGCAGGGCGCTGGCCTTGGGGGCGCCGGTGACGGAGCCGGGCGGGAAGGTGGCGGCGAACAGCTCCGGCCAGCCGGCGCCGGGGGCGATCTCGCCGCGCACGGTGGAGACGAGGTGGACCAGGCCGGGGTGCTGTTCGACGGCGCAGAGCGCGGGGACGGTCACGGAGCCGGTGGCGCACACGCGGCCGAGGTCGTTGCGGACCAGGTCCACGATCATGACGTTCTCGGCGTGGTCCTTCTCCAGGAGGTCGGCCGCGGTGCGGCCGGTGCCCTTGATGGGCCCGGACTCGACGGTGCGGCCGGTGCGGCGCAGGTACAGCTCGGGCGAGGCGGTGGCGACCTCGACGCCGTGGGCCGGCAGGCGGATCGTGCCCGCGTGGGGGGCGGGGTTGCCGCGGGCCAGGAGCGCGGTGAGGGCGTCCACGTCGGTGGCGGCCGGGTCGGGCAGGGGCGCGCTGAGCACGCGGCAGAGATTGGCCTGGTAGACCTCGCCGGCGGCTATGTGCTCGCGGATGCGGCGCACGCCCGCGGTGTAGGCGGCGTGGTCGAGGGAGCTGGTCCACTGCCGGGGGTCCGGGCCCCGCCAGCGGCCGGGTGCGGGGGCCGGGGCGGGGCGCACGTCGCCGAAGCGTGCGCAGGTCAGACCTCCTTCGAAGTCGGCGACCACGGCCCACCAGCCGGTCGATTCCAGGGCGGCGGGGTCACTGGTGACGTCGCGCAGGTCAGTGGCGAGGAGGCCGCCGAATCGGGCCATGGCAGACAGGTGCAGCACGTCATCGAGTCTATGGCGCGGCCCGTCGGGACGGCCCCGGTGGAGGATCAGCGCAGCATGCTGGGCAAACGGAATTTGAGCTGGCGCCGGAATCCGCTAAAGTTCAACACGTCGCCGGGACGCGGAAGCGCTCCGGAGAAACGACAGAGTGCGGACATAGCTCAGTTGGTAGAGCACCACCTTGCCAAGGTGGATGTCGCGAGTTCGAGTCTCGTTGTCCGCTCGAGTTGGGGGGATCTTCCCGAACCCCCCGCACTCCTGGTGGAGTGGCCGAGAGGCGAGGCAACGGCCTGCAAAGCCGTCTACACGGGTTCAAATCCCGTCTCCACCTCCAAGGACGATTAGCTCAGCGGGAGAGCGCTTCCCTGACACGGAAGAGGTCACTGGTTCAATCCCAGTATCGTCCACCAGGGTCCCCACGGACCCTCCTGCGCGATTAGCTCAGCGGGAGAGCGCTTCCCTGACACGGAAGAGGTCACTGGTTCAATCCCAGTATCGCGCACGCATGATCCACGCATGATCCCCGGACGATTAGCTCAGCGGGAGAGCGCTTCCCTGACACGGAAGAGGTCACTGGTTCAATCCCAGTATCGTCCACCAGGGTCCACACGGACCCTCCTGCGCGATTAGCTCAGCGGGAGAGCGCTTCCCTGACACGGAAGAGGTCACTGGTTCAATCCCAGTATCGCGCACTTGATCGGCCGGGGGCCGGAACCACAGTGTTCCGGCCCCCGGCCGTTTTGCGTTCCCGGGTTTCTTCTCACTACCGCATTGACCTGCGAAAACGCGACGGCCGGGTACCTCCCCAGGTACCCGGCCAGTCGTGCCGTCCGCCGCACCCCCGTCCCCACGGGGTTATGGCCGGTGTGTCCCCGGCCCGGGCCGCTCTCCCGGACCCGAAGCGCTCAGCGCCCCAGAATGCCGGCCACGGACGACGCTTGGATGACGACGGCGTCCCAGCCGCCGAAGGCCACGGCGAGCAGTGCTGCCAGGGGCAGCACCATCGCAGCCGCGACCAGGGGGTGGCGGGTGGAGGACGGGCGGTCGCCGAGGACGTCCGCCGCCCGGTGGTGTGCCGGGCGGCCCGTGTCGCGTGCGAGATCCGCCATCGTCCCTCTCCCTCCGTGCGTCTTGGCAGCGGCGGGCACCTGACCTCGGGGGACGAGTGTTGTGCCCGCCGCTTGACCTCAACACTAGGCGCGCGGCACCGGCCCGGCGTCATGCCCTCGTACCGCTTGCCGGTTCCCCCGGAGGATGAGGCCGGGTGGAGACGGCTACTCCCGTGGGTGGAGACCGGCGCCCGCCGCCTGGGGGACTTCCCTGACGAGGCCGGCAGGAGGGGGAGCGGCCGGCGCGGTGACCCGGCTGCGGGGGCGGTCGTCGCGGCCGGGCGCGGGGCCGTCCGGCGTCCGCACCCGAGGTGAATTCGATCACTTCCGCCACACATACGGGGGTTCCCGTCCCGGCTTTCCCACCGCCCCCGGCGCACGTCGTGCCGGGCGCCCGGCTCGCGGCCCGCGCGGCCGGGGCCCCGCCGCCCCGACCGGCCCGAGCGCCGCCAACCCCCCTTCGGGGCAGGCGCCTTGGCGACCGGGCGGCGAGCGGGGCGGGCACGGCCGGCGGCGGCGCCCGGCGCCGGGGGTGCCCCGCGCGGCTCCGCCAATCCAGTTGCCGACGCATGCGCGGCCTCTGAGCGCGACCGTCCGTCAATCCGTAAGCTGTGGCACGTCAGACGCCG